>NZ_PUGF01000022.1 GCF_002976435.1 Solimicrobium silvestre
GGTGTATTTAATGTATTTTACTGTCGCCAGAAGATTCTTAAAATCGACTTGCGCGCTGCAACTAATTCGGCTTAAATGTGTTACCCATGTCTGGATACACCCGTTACCTATGTCCCACGTCTAAACACGTCGCCAAAAAAGGTAGGCCAAAAAAGGCGACCACGCTGTTTCGGAAACCCCGATTATTTTACGAATAAATGGGAAAAGTTCGAAACTCGCTGCGCTCAAACAGCGAACCTTTCTGATCCATTTATCCGTAAAATAACCGGCCGAACCAGAAGTGGAGGTAGGTCAAAATCAACGGCAACTGCAACGTCAACTTCAACTTCAACGTCAAAATCAACTGCAACTGCAACGTCAAAATCAACCGCAACTTCGTGGAAATTAATGGGTGCGATCAACCTCTGGGTTTATTTTTATTTCAGGCGATAAAAATAATTGAGTGCAATCAACCGCGTCAAAACTATATGGCTTGCCGCAAAAATCACAGTTTATGTCTAACTTACCTAAGCTGTTTACCGCTTCCGTGACTTCTTCTTTTCCAAGCATCACCAGCATATTGCCGACTTTTTCACGGCTGCATGAGCAGGAGAACGTGATGTCTTGCGGTTCAAAAATCCGTAATGTTTCTTCCCAAAATAGGCGATGCAGCAAGGTTGCTGTACTGGCGCTTAATAATTCATCGCGCTTTAAGGTGTTCCCCAGCAGGCAGGCGCGGGTCCATGCTTGTTCGGCTGATTCCGCCTGGCTCAGTTCCTCGTCATGCGTTGCATGTGTAGCAGAGCCACCGTGGCAGGGTAAGCGTTGCAGTAACATGCCACGGCTAACTTCGCTGTCGGAGGCTAACCATAATTTGGTATCGAGCTGCTCGGATTGCTTCATGTAGTTTTCAATGACAGCCGCAATTGAATCGCCTTCTAACGGTACGATGCCTTGGTACGCTTGCTGCCCTGGAACTTTGTTGTTGGGGTCTAAGGTAATGACAAAGCGACCGTGACCGTTGGCATTGACTAATTCGGACAAGCTGGCGTTGTCAGCGATATGGGCGTTCTCTGCCAATTTTGCCATGGCACGGACTTGTAACTGGTTATCGCATTCCACCACTAGCAACTTGATAGCGCCTTCACCGTGTATTTGCATGATCATGCTGCCATCAAATTTAAGATTGGCGCACAGTAAAGCCGCAGCACAGGTTAATTCGCCTAACAGATTTTGCACCGGAAGCGGGTAGTTGTGATGCGTTAATACTTGTTTCCAGGTGGCGTTGAGTTCAACCAATTCACCGCGCACGGTTGCATCGTCAAACATAAATTTTTGTAAGGTATCGGTCATTTTCTTGGATTTTTTGCTGAAGTTATTTGGTTTGTTGATTTGCGTCGTTTATTTCAGGCGTATCAGTTTAGTTTTGAAGAGCTGGGCGCGAGTTACGTAATTATCCGTGTTTTTGTGGAAATTATTAATCTCTTCTTCGGTGAGCGTGCGTGCCACTTTGGCCGGTGAGCCGATGATTAATGAATTATCCGGAAAATGTTTTCCTTCGGTAACTAACGCGCCAGCACCAACTAAACAGTTTTTGCCGATGACCGCACCGTTCAAGATCACCGCTTGTATGCCGATTAATGCGCCATCCTGAATCGTGCAGCCATGCAACATGGCTTGGTGGCCGACGGTGACGTTGCGCCCTATAGTCAGTGGGTAGCCAATATCAGTGTGCAACACGACGTTTTCTTGCACGTTGCTATTCTCACCGACAGAAATCAGTTCGTTATCGCCACGTATCGTTACTTCAAACCAGACGCTGGCATGCGCAGCAATGTGGACTTTTCCGATGACATTGGCAGAGTCCGCGACGAAGGCACTGTCATCAATTTGAGGGATGGAGTCGCTTAATTGGTAGATAGTCATGTGAGTTTGGATGGTTGGAGTGTTATTGAGTAAAATGCAGCGTATTGAAGACTTGCGCAAAAAAAGTCATTTTACTCTCCATCACTTCGAATAACCAAGATCGCCTTAAGATGTTGCAAATGCCAACCGAAATACCTCAAGAATTTACCCACGAATTACGCCACTTGGCATTGAACGCACTGGAACTGACCGATCCTACCCAAAAAGTGGCGCAAACTCAGGTTTTGTATGAAAAACAGCAAGCAGGGCACATCGCATTGGATATTCATCACCAATTCGCTGCACACGCCGGCGCGCAGATTCCCGGCCGTCCCGAAAAGCCAGAGCTAGTTCCTCCTTTGCAGGTAAAGCGCCGTACCATGCGTACCCCTGAAGGGCGGGCGATTTTATTGCACGCGCTGTGCCATATTGAATTTAATGCCATTAATTTGGCCTTGGATGCCATTTGGCGTTTTCCTGGCATGCCAGCCGACTATTACGTCGATTGGCTCAAGGTTGCAGCAGAAGAAGCGCTACACTTTTCCTTGTTGGCTGAACATTTAACGACTTTGGGTTACGCATATGGTGATTTCCCCGGACACGACACGCTGTGGGAAATGGTTGCCAAGACTCAGGAAGACGTTTTGGCTCGTATGGCTTTAGTGCCACGCACGATGGAAGCGCGTGGCTTGGATGCTGCGCCCAGCACCCGCAACAAGCTGGCGCAAGTCGGTGACGATGCAGGCGCCGCTATTATTGACATCATTTTGCGCGATGAAATTGGTCATGTGGCGATAGGTAATCGCTGGTTTGCTTATTTATGTCTACAACGCGATCTGGAGCCGATTGCTTGCTACGCCAGTTTGGCTGAGCGTTATGCAGCACCAAAACTACGTGCCCCGTTTAATCTGGACGCGCGTCGTGCTGCAGGGTTTACCGAAGCGGAATTACAGGCTTTGCAAGATAGCACCGAGCGAACTCAGCCGTAATTTGCCAGTAACGCTATAATCTTCCGTTGTTTGTCTCTTTTGCTCACTTTTATTAATCGTTTCATTTAAAGTTCATCAAAAACATCGCTATGCATTACGTATCCACTCGCGGCATCGCTGCACAAGACACTTTTTCCACTATTTTGTTAGGCGGCTTGGCGGAAGATGGCGGTTTGTATTTGCCTGAACATTACCCGCAAATTAGCGATGCTGAGTTGAACCAGTGGCGCACTTTTTCTTATGCGGAATTAGCTTGTGCTGTGCTGGCGAAGTTTGCGCCGGATATTCCTCTAGCTGATCTACGCGCACTCACTCAAAAAACCTATACCGCCGCCACGTATTGCAATACCAGTGGCGATGCAAGCAAAATTACCCCGTTGCAAGAACTCGAGCCGGGCTTGTATTTACAAGCACTGTCGAATGGCCCAACACTGGCTTTTAAAGACATGGCGATGCAGTTGTTGGGTAATTTGTTTGAATACACGCTGGATAAGCAGCATGCCGAACTCAATATTTTTGGCGCAACTTCGGGCGACACGGGCAGCGCAGCGGAATACGCGATGCGCGGCAAGCGTGGGATACGTGTGTTTATGTTGTCGCCGCACAAAAAAATGAGCGCCTTCCAAACTGCACAAATGTTTAGCTTAACCGATGAAAATATTTTCAATATCGCCGTTGAAGGTGTGTTTGATGATTGCCAGGATTTAGTTAAAGCCGTTTCCAACGATTTAGCGTTTAAAAACCGCCAGAAAATCGGTACAGTGAATTCGATTAACTGGGCGAGGGTGGTTGCGCAGGTGGTGTATTACTTCCGTGGTTATTTAAGTGCAACTACTAACAATAGCCAGCAAGTCTCGTTTACCGTGCCATCCGGTAATTTTGGTAATGTCTGCGCTGGACATATCGCGCGCATGATGGGCTTGCCTATCGCCAAATTGGTGGTTGCGACCAATGAGAATGATGTGTTGGATGAATTCTTTAAAACCGGTAAATACCAGGTACGTAAATCGGAGCAGACTTACCACACCAGTAGTCCGTCGATGGATATTTCCAAAGCATCTAATTTCGAGCGTTTTGTGTTTGATTTAATCGGACGTGACAGCGCACGCTTGCTGGCCTTATTTAGCAAAGTAGAAAAAACTGGTGGCTTTGATTTATCCGGCGCGCCGGGTAGTGATGGCGATGAATTTAAACGGATTGCTGAGTTTGGCTTTTCCTCTGGTAAATCAGTACATACCGACCGTTTGGCAACTATTCGTAGCGTGCGTGAAAAATACGGCATTACCGTGGATACCCATACCGCCGACGGCATTAAAGTCGCGCTAGAACAGCGTGACAACAATGTCGCGATGATCGTGCTGGAAACCGCTTTGCCAGCCAAATTTAATGAAACGATACGGGAAGCGTTGGGTGTTGATGCACCGCGCCCAGCTGGGTTCGAGAACATTGAATCATTACCGCAGCATTTTGTGGTGATGGTGGCAGATGCGGCGCAAATGAAGGCGTATATTGCTGGGAAAACCGGTTTGTAAAAGCCGGATTATTTGAATAATTCACTTATTTACTCCAAACCATTAGCACGTTTTAAATCATCAGGGCGACCAACATCAATCCAGTCCTCCTCTGAGAAATACGTTGCGATGGTTTTATTTTTCAGCAGCAATTGTGCATACAAGTCGGTAATCAAGAAGAATTGATTCTTCGGAACGAGTTGTAAAACCGATGGGTTCAGCACATAAATGCCGAGATTAATTAAGATATCCAGCGCGGGTTTTTCTTCCAGTCGTACCAAGTGCCCGTCTAACTGATGCACGACTCCGTAAGGAACTTCATGCTGGTAATGCCCGACTGAAATGGTCGCATCCGCGCCCGATTCTGTGTGGCATGCCAACAAAGCTTGCACATTTATTCGGGTAACCTGATCGCCATTTAACACAATAATCGGGTCTTGCAAGGTGTCCGGCAGCAGGCTTAATGCGCCGCCAGTGCTTAATTCTGTGGTTTCCCTTAAATACTCAATCTGGCAGCCAAAGTCGCGGCCATCGCCAAAATGCTCTTCGATCATGTGTCCCAGATAATTAATCGACACAAAAATATGGCAAATGCCGTTACCAACCAGATTCAAAATAATGCGCTCTAAAATAGGTCGTCCGGCAACTTTAACCATCGGTTTCGGGCAGGCTTCGGTGTATGGCCGCAAGCGAGTGCCTTTGCCTCCCGCCATAATGACCGCAGCGTTGGGGCGTTTGTTGGTGCCGATAATTTCTTCTAAAAAGTGAATGCCTAACAAGTGTTTGTCCACATCCACGACCGGCACATGCCGGATTCGGAGCGCCTTCATTAAATCTAGCACGGCTGAGCGGTCGGTTTTGAGCGCGACAGAAATATAGCCTGAACTCATCACAGTCGATGCCAGGCTGTCCATCGTCAAGCCTTTTAACAAACCGCGACGAATATCGCCATCGGTAATGATGCCGATAATTACTTCATTCTGATTTTGCACCATGACGATTTCACGCCAATTATTTTCAATCGCCTGCATGGCGTCATGAATAGTGGCGCTATCCGATATCACGAATTGTTCCAGATCTTTGATTAGCATGATGTGACCTGACGACGTGTTTAATGATTGCTATGAAATTTCTTTCAACAACACAAAACTCTCCGCATATTCGCAAGCAGCAGTCGCGCCGCGTAAGGTTGCCAGCGCCGTTACATTACGCTCACTGCGCGGAAATGGATGTACGCCCATTTCGCTTTTATATATCCGTAAAATGGCGCATTTTTTTTCAAAATAAGCCGAAATATCCACAAAAACATTGGGGATAAAACTGTCTTCCTTTGTGCTGGGCGCAAACTCTGTTTCGCTTAAGGTTTCCATCATTAATATTCTTTTGATGAACGGATAACGGAAGGATTTGGTACAGCTATAGGCCGCTTCAAATATTTTTCGGTGATCGCTATGAACATCACTTTTGAATGGTAAATAGATCGTGTGCGGCTCAACTTGCTTGATGATGCTGGCAATTTTGGCGATTATTTCGCTCATCGCATAGGTATCGACCTGCATCGAATCGAGGCCTAAATGGTAGATTTCTTTAAAATTAAACACGCTGGCAACGTCGTTAATTTCTTGCGTGCGGGTTTCTAAGCTCTCTAAGGTATATCCATTTTTTTCAGACATACTGGTGCAAATTAACCAATATACTTCGTGGTTTTCGGCCTGGTGTTTGAGCAGCGTTCCGCCACAACCCAAGGTTTCGTCATCGGGATGCGTGGCAATTACCAGTACTTTGCGCGTCATTACTTTTTCTCCAAATGAGCCAGCTCCAAAGGATCTTCGGTTTTTTTCAGTATCTGGTTAAAGTCAGTTGATTTAATTAGTGCATACGCTGTTTTACAACTGTTCCCATCACCATACGGATTGCGTCCTTTCATCATAGACGCCTGAAAATCGGGCGTCATGACTAAATTCACGGCCTGTTCAATCTCACTGGCTTCGTTGCCGCAAAACACCACGTTATTGCCGCAATAGCGTCCTTTTTGCCGTTCGCCAACATTAATCACAGACAAAGGAAGCGAGGCTGCTTCAAGAATGCCGGAAGATGAATTGCCGATTAAAAATTGGGCTTGTTTAAACAGCGATAAAAAAACATCGCGTTCCAGGTTTTTATAAAACCAAAAATCGGGGTCTGTTTCATGCTTAAGAATTTGTTCAATTATTAAGTGATTGCCAGGGTCACTATTGGGATAACTAACGATGGCAGGGATGCCCATCTTTTTTAAGGTGGAGAGAATGGTGGAAAAAATAATTCCTGCACGCATTGTGTCGTAACGTCCTTCTGCAATCGGGTGGTAGATTACCAAGGCATAATTATTTAAGCTTTTGTCAGGAGGGAAGATAGTGCTGGGTTGAATCGGTTTTTTGCTGCTAAGTTGAACAAATTTATCCAACGCAATACTGCCAACGACGGCGATCCGCTGCGCAGATTCGCCCATTTTCATCAATCTTTGCTTGTGCTGCTCAATTGAAACTACGTGAAAAGTAGCCAGTTTTGAGGTGGCATGTCGGACTGCCGTATCTGCATGGCCGTCTTTTTCATGATCGCCACCGAAAAAATGGACAGTTGGAATAGCTAAAAATACGCCGAGCATGGCACCGACTAAAACATCTTCCCGGTCACCTGCAAAAAGAATTAAATCCGGTTGCCAGCCAGCGACTACGTCAATGGCATTTTGCAGCAAGATGCTGGCTGTTTTTAACCTGGATTTTTGCGTGTCGGCATTAATCAGGCTTTCAATTTCGATTAAAATTTTAAAGCCGTCTTTTTTAATCAGTTCAACCGTCGTGCCAAAGGTCGCTGACAGATGCGCGCCTGAAACCAGCAATTGCAAATCAATTTCCGGATCCGCATTTAATAATTCATATAACCCGCTCATTAAATCGTAGTCGGATCGGATCGAGGTCAACGCCAATATTTTTTTCATGGGGAAGACTCCCTTGCCAGCATGGTACTGGCTGCAACGCTACCCACATTAAAAAGCAAATCAAGGCAAGACAAACCTGAAATGAATTGTTGGGTATTTTTTTGCGGATAAATTGGGTGGCTAAATTCGTTATAGCTAATGCTGATTCCTGCCGAATCAAATAAGGCATCATCCTGATAAATCTTTGCTCCGGTTCCCGATAAATAGCTTGTTGCCTGCGTCGCCTGGAGTAATTGCAGGATCAGGTCGGCCTTTTTTGCCTCATGCTGATACTGCAATTGATGTTGCATAATTATTTTCGTCTTAATTCCAAGCAGCGCCATGCTGATGTCCATTGATTTTAAAATCACTTCAATCAAATACGTCGTTGGTGTTGAAAATAACGGTGCAATTTCGGGGTAAATCTGATCAAAAAAGGGGTGTTTTTTATAGTTGTTCGTTAAAAAATTGTTATGTATAACACCCCAGCCAGGATCAGCAATTTTGATGTCTTTTAAGGGCAAATTCAGGTAATTCTGTTTTACAAATGGAATGGTCAAATATTTTACTTTTCCATCCAGCGTTAAAAATTGGTTACGGTGTTGAAACGCACTATCTGACAATTGAACTTCATCGAGCAGTATCAAGGTATCGCTGCCGGCAATTTTGGATAGCAATCCAAGCCACGGAAAATAACAAGGTTGATGAATAGAGCAGATCACGGTTTTTTTGCGATTAAATAATATTCAGAAGTCGAATTTTCTGCCAAGAATGAAGTGCGTTCGTAGTAGCCAACATCAATCACGTTAAATGCTTGAAATAAGGCTAAGAAATCATCTTTGTTTTTTGGTGAAAAAACCTTGCAACCTTCTTGGTGTGGAATCCGGTGGTCAATTTCATAGGTGTCGGCTGCGACGCGGTTGGCATGCCTGACTTTAACGTCGTTGTTGGTAATTAACGTGCAAATCAAGATGCCGCCGGGCTTGAGATAGTCGGCTAATTTGGCAATAGTCAGTTCTAAATTGGCCATGTCGTTATAGTAAAGCATCTGCCAGGCGACGATTAAATCGAAAAAATTGTGATTGAAGTCGTGCTCTTTGGCGATGAGTTTAAAATTTTCCGGGTTGAAATTCGTGTATTTCGCGAGGCGGTTTTTCGCACTGATCAAACTGCTTTCGGCAATTTCAATTCCATATAATTCCTGCATTTGCTGGATTAGAAATTCGGAATTGTTCGCCGATCCAAAGCCAAAATCCAGGCACTTACCGCTGAGCGTGATTGCCGCCTTGTTTTGAAAAAACAAACTGACCAAATGTTCGCTTGGATAAATTAAGTAATTTCCCGCTTTTTTCTGGCGGTAAATTGCCTCCCAGTTTTCAGCGTTTTTGTCGCATTCGCTGGTCATCATAGTTGCTCATCCGGCGCATAATTGCGTTGCGCAATCTGGCCAATAATTTCATCCCAGCGCATTGGGTCGATCCCATTTCCGGGTCGTTTCACCGTTAGATTGTTGGCGCTAAACACATCGCCGATCTTGATCTGGCTAGCCGTAACGATGCTTTTTCTTGATATGGGAATATTCTTGGCTTCGCTGTAACTCGCCTGTTTAATGCCGTCACCTAGCGCCAGCGAGACATTACGTATCCCTCGCACCATTGCATTGAGTTCTTGCGGTTCCAGGCTGGCCTTGTGGTCTGGCCCTTCCATAGTGCGATCAAGAGTGAAATGTTTTTCTATGACAGACGCACCCATCGCCACCGCGGCAATAGCCACTTCAATGCCCGGCGTATGGTCGGAATAGCCGACCTTCACGTTGAAAGCGGCGCCCATGGTTTGCATGGCGCGCAGATTAACCTCGTTTATCGGGCAAGGGTATTCGGTGGTGGCATGTAGCACGGTGATTTTTTCTTTGCGCAGGCCAGCAGCACATAAATGCATTAATGCCGCTTCCACTTCGCCCAAGTTCGCCATGCCGGTGGAAAGAATCACGTCCTTGGCAATTTTCCCCACCTTGCGTAAATAGGGCAGGTTGGTAATTTCACCGCTGGGAATTTTGAATGTGGACATGCCTAAGCTGGCGAGTAAATCTATGCTGTCGTGATCAAACGGAGTCGATAAAAACTGGATGTTTTTTTCTGCGCAATAGCGAATAATTTCATGGTGTGCCGCTTCATCCAGCTCAAGCTTTTTAAGCATGTCAAATTGAGACTCATCAGCTGCACTGGATTGCAGTTGGTATTCCGCTTTTTTAGCGCTGCGGCAAACCAGTTTGTCGGCTTTAAACGTTTGAAACTTAACGGCATCGGCTCCGGCATGAGCAGCAACATCAATCAATTTTTTGGCTAACTCAAGTGAGCCATTATGATTAACCCCGGCTTCGGCAATGATAAAAACCTTAGTCATTAGCTTAGTCATTAGATATCCCTCTAAAGAGCGTACCGGCCTTAACGAATGCATTTTCCAGGCTGATGGCTAGTTCGGTGGTTGCTGCGTTACTTCCCAGAAAGGAACCACGTCGGATGCGCGCACCACCGTTGACGACTGCCGCAGTTGAAATATGGCAGTTGTCTTCAATTACCGCATCGTGCTCTATGAGCGCCTTGCTATTAATAATGCAATTACTTCCAACGGACGCACGCACATTAATCAATGCGTCGTGCATAACGATAGTACCTTTGCCAATCACGGCGTGTTTTGATACATACGCTCGCGGCGAAATAATGGTTGGGTGAGTAAAGCCCAGCGAATTCGTCAGCTCAAACAAGCGAATGCGAATAGCCGGGCTATTAATTTGCCCAACCGTGATGAGCGCATATTCGACGCTGGACGGTAGTGAGCCAAGTATGTTGTCGTCACCTAAGCGTGGATAACCGCATACAAACTCGGGGCTGGCTTCATTGTCAATAATGCCCGCAATTTCAAATTTGCCTTCCTGCTCAATGACATCAATACAGGCAGCGCAATGTCCGCCGCCGCCAAGCAAAATTATTTTTGGCTTGTATTTTTGGGTCATGATAGTTTCGCACTGCTGGGTATATTCACGACACGCTCAGCAAGCCAGCGGGCATTGGTTAATTCTACCGATTGGCACTCTTCAAACATCGTCAATTGGCTGATTAATTGCCAGATTGGCCGTGACATGACGCCTGCTTCATTGAGATCATTTAAAAATGCATCACGCTCGCGCTGGTCGTTGAGAATAATCGCGTTCAGCCAATAGTTCGCATGAGCTTGTGCCGGTTCCGTTATAAATTGGTAAGGCGAGTCTTTAAAAAAGTCCGCATAGGCAAGTGCAATGACGCGCTTGCTGGCTAATAAACGCGGCAACACTTCCATTTGCGCGCAACCTAACGCTGCATTCAGGTTGGGTAGCCGGTAGTTGTAGCCAATTTCGTCATGCACAAATTCATATTTGTGAGGGAGCTTGGCGGTGGTGGTAATGTGTTTTGCGCGTATGGCGAGCGCTTCATTATTGGTAATAATCATGCCTCCGCCGCCAGTGGTAATGGTTTTGTTGCCGTTAAAGCTCAGTGTGGCTATAGCGCCGAAGGTGCCGGTATGTTGGCCTTGATAAAAACTGCCCAGGCTTTCTGCAGCATCTTCTACGCAGGGAATATTGAATTGCGAGCAAATTTTAACGATTTCATCGATTTGGCTAGGAAGGCCAAAGGTATGCATAGGCAGTACAGCGGCAATTCGTTTACCGGTGGCTTTGTTGATACAGCCAAGCTCGGTTTGGGTCGTATTTTCAGTTAAGAAATTCAGCAAGCTAAGTGGACAGATTCCGAGAGTCGTTCTATTCACGTCGACAAAAATGGGCTTTGCTCCGCAATATGCGATGGCATTACAAGTGGCGATAAACGTTAATGGCTGGGTAATTACTTCATCACCCAGATTCACGCCGACTAACTTTAATGCGACGTGCAAAGCCGCGGTTCCGTTGACTGTGGCAATCGCATATTTTGCGCCGGTAAAGTCGGCAATCATTTGTTCAAAACGGGTTACATAGCTGCCCACACTGGAGACAAAAGTGGAGTCTATGCAATCAAGCACATAGTTTTTTTCATTTCCGACAAAAGTTGGCGCATGCAAGGGAATGAATTCCGATGTTTGATATAACTTTCTAATGAAGTTAATGATGTCTTGGTGTATCAAGTTCACCTTGGCCACTTTGCACTTTCGCTGTTTACAGGTTGTAAATATCCGCTTTATAAGCCGATAAATTGCTAGTGTCATTGAACCACGCGACCGTTTCTTGCAAGCCGCGTTTTAAACCATCTAAACCGCCATATTTCGGTGACCAGCCAAGCAGCTTTTGCGCTTTGTCATTGGCTGCCCACAGTCGTTCTACTTCGCTTTTTTCTGGTCTTAAGCGTTGCTCATCACTGATAACTTCTATCTCAACACCCATTACTTCTGCAATAGTGGATGCGGTAGCACCGATGGATATTTCAAAGTTGCTGCCTAAATTAATGACTTCGCCTATGCTTTGCGCGGAGTTTAAGGCAGCTATAAATCCATTCACGGTGTCGCTGACGTAATTAAAGTCGCGGGTAGGGTGTACTGCGCCCAGTTTAATTTTCCGTTGTCCGTTTGCGATTTGGATGATGATGGTCGGAATCACAGCGCGTGCCGATTGGCGCGGGCCGTAAGTGTTAAAAGGCCGCACGATACTTACCGGCGTTCCGAAGGAGCGGTAGAAGGACATGGCGAGCTGATCTGCGCCTATTTTGCTGGCGGAATAGGGTGATTGACCTTCTAACGGATGCTGTTCTGTAATCGGCACGAATTGCGCCGTGCCATACACTTCGCTGGTCGACGTGTGGATGACTTTGCTAATACCCAAATCGCGAGCCGCCTGGACTACGTTAAGCGTGCCGGTAATATTGGTGTCGATATAGGTTGCTGGCGAATGGTAGGAATAGGGAATGGCGATTAAGGCCGCCAAATGTAAAACCGAGTCGCATCCTTGCATTGCAGTGCGTACGCCGTGTGGGTCACGAATGTCTCCTGCAAAGACCTCAAATTTCCCTTTCACATCCGCATCGCACCGATCTAACCAGCCCCAGGAATTAAATGAGTTGTACAGTACAAAGGCGCGTACATCGTGTCCGGCGCGAACGAGTGCTTCGGTTAGATGGGAGCCGATAAAACCATCGGCGCCGGTGATGAGGAGTTTAGTCACGATGATTCCGATAACAATAATTCTGCTATTTTCCAATCGAGCGGGGTATCAATATCAATCGATTTATCTGCCGGCATGACAAAACCGACGGTCTCATGGGTGAGAAACGACTGGGTTCTACGTAACCAACTGGTTTGGGCAAAGTAGAGCGCGCCATTTAAGGCATAAACATCCGGCAGATCCTGGCGACGGCTTATGTCGTTCGTATCCATAAGTTTACTGAGGCGGCAATCCGCGCCTAGCTTATACATCCAATACGGGGAATTTGCTGGTTCGCAGACGGAAACAACCGCGTTCGCCTGTTGCGTAAACGCGAAATTTAGGCAGGCAATAATGTCTGCGGTGGTGCGTAAAGGGGAGGTTGGTTGTAGTACTAAAATAGTGTCGAACCAGGGCAATTGATCTAGTGCATGCAGGATCGCGTCCATGCTGGGCGAGCTATCAAGAGCCAATTCGGCAGGACGCATAAATGGTACTTGCGCGCCCCATGTCCGGCTTATTTGGGCAATTTCCTCATCATCCGTGCTGACCACAACACTGTCGATTTGCGGGCAATTTAACGCCGCTTGAATGCTCCAGGCAATCAGTGGCTTACCAGCAAGCAGGCGGATATTTTTGCGAGGTATGCCTTTTGAACCACCTCGGGCAAGAATCAATGCTAGCGTTTTCAAAAGCCGTTTTCCCTTCACTGTGGAATGGAGTCAAAGCAATTTTGCGTAAGCCCTAACAGTTTCAACGATGCAGTAAAAAGGGCATTTATGTTCTAATATAACGGAATAGTGCTTTAAGTTAATGAATGTTTAGCTAAATTTTAAGAAGATGTCCTGTCTTTTCTAGCGCGTTGTTGCAAATCATCTTAATTCATAAAGGCTTGCTTTAATGAATAAACCCGGTCGCAATGATCCTTGTTTTTGTGGCAGCAAGAAAAAGTTTAAACATTGTTGCATGCAACCATCCTTGGAAAAGCGTGAAATTTCCCCGTCTTTAAACCGCTTAAGTGACATTGCCGCACTCCCTGCGCTGTTAGAAGTGGCAAATAAAGAGCGTCTGGAAGGCAAATTGCAGGAAGCGCTCGCTCACTATGATGCAATTTTGCGACTAAACCCGAATGAACCAGAGGCGTTGCATTTCTCTGGAATGATTTCTTTTCAAGCCGAAGAGTATGCCAAAGCGGAACAATTGGTTCGTCGTTCTATTGCTTCTAATCCTACAAATATCTCGAATTCGTACTATTTGGTGAATTTGAGCTTGATACTCAAGGCGCAAAGTAAATTTCAGGAAGCGGTTGAATGTCAGCTAAAAGCCATCGAGCTTCAGCCTGATAATGCGTTTGCCTATCTTAATCTTGGCGTAACGCTAGTTGCGATGGGAAGGGACGACGAAGCGATAGAAAATTACCGTAAGGCAATTGCGCTTAACCCTGATTTTAAGGAGGCATTTTATAACCTGGGTATCGCCTTGCGATTGCAGGGTGATCACATCGGCGCAATTCAGTGCAACCAACGGGTGCTGGAGCTAGACCCGACTTATGTTGATGCTTACATTAACCTGTCTTCATCCAACATCGTACTTAAAAACTTTGACGCCGTTTCAGCTTATTCGCTGAAAGCAATAGCGCTAAATCCAGCGCATTTCAATTCTTATTACAACCTGGGCATTGCCTGTCATGAACAAGGTAATTTAACGGGTAGTTTGGTATTTTTTGATCATGGGGCATCGCTAAATCCGAACTACATGAATTTGCATTGCGCACGTAGCCTGGTTATGTTGGCATTGGGTAATTTTGATCAAGGCTGGAAAGGATACGAATTTCGCTGGTATCAAGAAAACCAGCCAGAGCCGATGCGGCACTATCCTTACCCTTGGTGGTTGGGTGAGTCGTTGCAGGATAAAACGATTTTCGTCTGGGGCGAGCAGGGTATTGGCGACCAAATGATGTTTTCCAGCATGTTGGAAGAGTTGATTCCATTGGTCAAACACTGCATCTTTGCTTGCACAAAAAAAGTCATTCCTTTATTTAGCCGTTCTTTCCCCAAAGCACAAGTGATTGACCTGGAAGATGCAAGCCAGTTAGCCAGTTTGCATCACACCATTGATGTTCAGTCGGCGCTTGGTTCTATGGCGCGCTGGTTGCGCCCTACGCTTGAACGCTTTCCGCATAAACCATATTTTCTTAAGCCTGACCAAGATCGGGTTTTGTATTGGAAAGCACGATTGGCCGAACTGGGGCCAGAACTTAAGGTAGGTATTTGCTGGCGCAGCGGCAATATCTCCGGCGATAGAATATTTTATTGCACTCAAATCGAGCAATGGGGGCCAATTTTTTCCGTGCCGGGTGTGACGTTTGTTAATCTGCAGTACGACGAATGCTCTTTGGAGCTGGCGCAGGCTAAAGAGCAGTTTGGCATTGAAGTGCATGCGTTTTCTGAAGTTGATTTATATGACGATATTGATGAAACGGCAGCCCTGAATAAAGCGTTGGATCTGGTCATTTCTGCACCCACCTCAGCAAGCATTCTGTCCGGGGCGTTGGGCGTGCCGACCTGGCAAATGGTGAGTGGCTTTAATTGGCAACTGATGGGTACTTCGGAAAATTGTTGGTATTCCAGTTTAAAAACCATCCATAGAAATTGGGATCAGCCTTGGGAGTTGATTATGGAGAATATTGCCGTACTTTTGAAGCAGCAGGTGGCACAACATAATGGATAACAAATCTAACCAGGGCGCGCTGATGATGAAAAAAATGGGACGCAACGATTTGTGCGCTTGTGGCAGTGGGAAAAAATATAAAAACTGCTGCATGGCTAAAGAATTGCTTCATGCATCAGCCAATCAACAAGAAGCACAATGGATTGCCAGCGCCATCGAAACAGCGATAACTCATCATCAGCAAGGCCAGCAGAAAGAAGCACAAGAAATTTATGAGGCGATTCTGCAAATTGAGCCTGATCATGCACACGCACTTCACTTTTTGGGCGTAATCGCCTATCAAAACAAGCAATATCCGATTGCCGAAGACCTGATGAGCCGTTCTATTGCGGCAAATCCATTAGTTGCCATGTACTACTGCAATTATGGAATGCTGTTAAAAGATTTGGGAAAGTTTGCTCAGGCTGTTGAAAATCATCGAAAAGCACTTGCTCTACAAGCTGATTATGCGGAAGCACATCTGAACCTCGGCGTTGCCCTATTTAATTTAGAGCTGTATGACGAGGCAAGTGAAAGTTTTAGAAAAACGATACAACTCCAACCCGGTAGTGCTAAGGCATTTGATAACTTGGGTACGGTTTTACGATGTCAATATGATTTTGCAAACGCAATTCAATGCTATCAACGCGCCTTAGAGCTTGATCCAAATTATGTGATTTCATATTCAAACTTAGCCGCTACATATATTGAAGTAAAAAATTTCCCGATGGCGTCATCCTATTGTCTGAAAGCGATTGCGCTTGATCAGAATTGTGCCGATGCCTATATGTATCTCGGCATCGCGTGTCAGGAACAAGGTGATTTGGCTGGAGCAGAAAAGTTTTTACATCATGCTGCTGCCCTTGCCCCACAAAACTTTAATACCCATTGGAACATCAGCATCACCATGCTGGCATTAGGAAAACTTGATCAAGGTTGGAAGGGTTATGAGTTCCGCTGGATTAGGGGAACCGGGCCGGTTAAACAGCACCATTTCCCTTATCCCTGGTGGCAAGGGGAAGTCATGCCGGATAAAACGATTTTGATTTGGGGAGAGCAGGGTATTGGTGATGAAATTATGTTTGCCAATATGATAGAAGACCTGATTCCGCGTTTTAAGCAATGCATTATCGCTTGCAATAAAAAATTACTGCCCTTATTTAGCCGATCTTTCCCCGCAGCGAAAATTGTTGCTATTAACGACGTTCAGCAGTTGTCTGAATTGAGTAATGTCATTGATGTTCAATCAGCCGCCGGCTCTCTGGCACGCTGGTTACGACCGACTATTGCCAGTTTTCCAAAGAAAACGCACTATCTTGAGCCGAATGCAGACCGTGTTGCTGATTGGAAGGAGCGTTTGGCCGCGCTTGGGCCGGAGCTGACTGTTGGAATTTGTTGGCGTAGCGGCAATATGGTGGGGAATCGACCGCTGTATTGCACTCAATTAGACCAATGGGGGCCAATTTTTGCTACTCCAGGTGTGCGTTTCATTAATCTTCAATACGATGAATGCTCCGCTGAGCTGGAGGCGGCGAAGCATGCTTTTGGTATTGAGATTCATTCTTTTGCTGAAGTGGATTTATTTAATGATCTGGATGAAGCGGCAGCACTAACAAAAGCGCTAGATTTGGTCATTTCTGCACCAACTTCGGCAGCCATTCTGGCGGCCGCGCTTGGTGTACCAACCTGGATGATGATCAGCGGCTTTGAATGGCAAACTTTAGGTACCTCCGAAATCTGTTGGTATTCGACGGCGCGTATCTTCCATAAGCCCTGGGAGCAGGAGTGGGATACAGTAATTGCTAATGTTGCTACGCAGTTGCAACTAAAAAGGGTAGAAGGTTCCTCTTAAATTGTGTTCAAAAACTTAAGTTCATTTTCATTATTGCCATACTTCCTCAAGCTTTTAATGAAAATAAGTCAAAAAAAATGCCTAAATTAACCCTAAAGTAATTTCCAAACTTGCCGATGAACGTAGTAGATAGAAAAACTTTAGCCCTGAAAAAAATTATATAGTGCTCAATATTTTTCAGAGTTGACCGATACCTGTAACAACGGCGGTCGAGTAGTCAACGAGAAATAGACCAAAGTTTGAGGCGATTCGCCATTTCAGATAACTTAGGCAAGGGGAATATCATGCTAGACGCAATCAACACGAATATTATCGCGTTACAAACAGAAGATAATTTAAACAAATCGCAAATGTCGTTGAGTACTTCAATACAACGTTTGTCTTCCGGTTTGAGAATTAACAGCGCCACAGATGACCCTGCAGGTTTGGCGATTGCAAGTCGGATGTCTTCACAATTAAGCGGTTTAGATCAGGCAGCCCAAAATGCTAGCACTGGTATTTCAATGCTACAAACTGCCGACGGTGGTTTAGCAACGACCAACTCTTTATTGCAAAGTATGCGTTCCCTAGCTGTTGAGGCTGCGAATGGTACAAACTCCACAACCGATCTTGCCTCACTGCAAGTTCAAATTACTCAGCTTCAAGCGGAACTTCAACAAGTTTCCACAACAACGCAATACAACGGTATTAATCTGATCGACGGATCATTATCCAACTTACAATTTCAAGTGGGTGCGAATGCAGGACAAACCATTAGTTTTGGTATTGGTAATGCACAGCAAACAGCTCTGGGTAATAACGTGGTGAGTTTAACTGGTGGTGCGGGTGTTGCAGCCGGTGATGCAATTACAGAGGCTGGGGTAGTGTCATCCTCAGTTAGTGCGGTTAATAACGTTCAATTGCAAACATTGACTGTTCAAGGTAACGGTACTACTCAAACTATTTCGGTAGCGATTAGTTCCTCAGCACAATCAATTGCAACATCTATCAATAATTTAACTTCATCTACTGGTATCACTGCCAATGCGACAACAACCGCAACGCTGGCTTTTGTTACTGCTGGTACGCAGACATTTAATATTGATGGTGTTGGTATTAATGCTTCGTATTCAGTTAGTTCCGGATACTCAGCTGCTGTGAATGCAATTAATTTACAAACTGGTAATACCGGAGTTACTGCAAGCCTTACTGCTGCAGGTATCACGCTGAGTAATACAAATGGCGCTGATATTGCTGTAACAAATACAGGAACGAACAATTTAACTCTTGCCGGTACAGTTAATACCGGAACTCAAGCTGCACCAGTTTTCACCGCAGGTGCTGCAGTTACGCTTTCATCTGCGGCGTCAACTACTACCACAGCTGTTGTTGGCGGTAACATTACCTTCGCAAGTCAAGGTGGATTTGCAATCACGACTTCCGTAGGTACTGCTGCAACCGGTGGACTTTTTAGTGTAGTCACTGCAAATGGTAGTACGTTAAATACAGTTGGTAGCATTAACTTAACAACGGTTTCTGGGAATGGCACACCGACAGGGGCAAATTCTGCGCTGGATATTATTGATGCGGCAATTGCTCAGATAAATACTTCACGTGCGTCATTAGGTTCCTTAGAAAATCGATTTACTGCGGCAGGAAGTAATTTACAAACGGCTTCATTGAACTTATCAAGCTCATTAAGTACAGAGCAAGATACTAACTTTGCTGCTGAAACGACCAATTTGTCTCGTGGTCAGATCTTGCAACAAGCTGGTACCGCAATGTTGGCGCAAGCAAACTCATTACCTAACGGAGTTTTAGCACTTCTCCGATAAATTGAGCTAGTTTAGCCAGTTTAGAATAGTACAAAGTATCCCCCCGGCTTCGGTCGGGGAACTCATTGGGAAGGTGATGTCATGGACGTAAGTATCTTAGGGGGTCCTGCAGCAAGCACTGTGCAGTCTAGTCCCGGTGCATCAAAAACACCGCAACTAGCCCCAACACCAGCTCCAGTTTCAACACCAGCCCCAATTCCCGTTTCGGCCGCTGGTTCTCCTCATGTATCTGCACCAGCACCTGCACCAGCAGCTCCCACTCCGACATTAGCGCAAGTTAAACAAGCGGTAGATAACATTAACGCTTCTTTAAACGCGAATGGAAATTCACAAGCTGTTCAATTTGCAGTAGATCCGAGCAGTAAGCGCGTGGTAGTGCAGGTAATTGACCCAGTAAATGGCAAGGTTATCAGGCAAATTCCTTCCGAGGAAATAATACAAATGTCGATGGTATTAGGCCAAAAATTAGGGAAAGTAATTAATCAAGAAGCATAGTCAGTTGTTGGATTAAGTAGTGATTAAATGGTTTTAATTGCAGGTTCAGCCATGAGTCGAACCTGCTTTTTTATTGTTAGGACTTATGCAAAACCGCCAGTATCGTTTCGCAGGCAACAACGGTGTTGTTGAATTCTCTGCTGCATCTATCCTTGTAGGAACAGTTTTGTGTAAGTCCTAATTGCTTGAGCGAAACTAAAAATAATGAAAAAAAAACAGCTCAATTCAACGCTGTTTTCTAAGTAATTCAGTAATTAAAGCCGCTTTACCAGCGTTAAAGTTTGTATTGAAATGACCGTTAACTAGCTATAGTTGTGAGGAAATGGGCAAGGGAGAAATGAAATGAGTGTTAATGATGTAGCGAACAGTTCCGCATCGACAGGGCTAGGAATTATCTCTTCCCTTGGCATCGGCTCTGGATTAAATGCGAGCAGCATTATTAGTCAGCTTATGGCTGTGCAGGATGAGCCTGTCAATTTATTGCAAAATCAAGAAGCGGGTGATCAAACTACGGTAAGTGCTTTTGGATCACTACAGAGTGCTTTATCTCAATTTCAAACTTCATTACAAAGTCTAAACAATATTAGCCAATACCAAAGCCAAAGTGCAACTATTGCAAATAGTGCGGTTGCTACGGTGTCGGCAACTTCGGCTGCGGCGGTAGGTACTTATTCGCTGCAAGTTAACCAGTTAGCGCAATCACAAACGCTGATCGCAGCTGGGCAAGCAAGTACTACCAGTGCAATTGGCGTTGGCACCATCTCGTTTAATCTGGGCACTACGAACGGTACTGTGACGAATGGTCAGTATGGTGCTGGCACTACTTTTACTAATTCAGGTGCAGCAGCTAAAACAGTCACTATTACTAGCGCGGACGACTCACTTACCGGGATTGCTGCAGCGATCAATGCGGCAAATATTGGCGTAACAGCGAGCATTTTGAATGACGGAAGTAGCACACCAAATCGACTGTCGTTAACCTCAACGGCGACAGGTGCGGCAAACAGCTTGCAAATATCGGTTAGCGGTGACCCTGCGCTGTCAAGTTTACTGGACCAGGATCCAACATCAACGACCGGCCAAAATTTAACGCAAACATCCGCTGCACAAAATGCCCAATTCACGTTGAATGGGCTTGCAATCTCTAGTAGTACAAATACGGATAGCACGGTTATTCCGGGGGTAACGCTCAATTTATTATCAACTAACCTGACTAGCCCAACCACGCTTTCTATTTCGCAAACTAATACCGGTACGGTGAATGCCATTAATTCCTTTGTGAAGGCCTACAACACAATTGAATCTACTATTTCTCAAGCCACTGCATATGACTCAAGCACTAAGCAATCAGGCCCATTGCAAGGGCAAAACAGCGTGGTGTCAATTCTTAGTCAGATGCAAGGTGTTTTAGATAATCCGGTGCCGGGCGCGTCTAGTACGCTTTCTATGTTGGCACAGGTTGGGGTTAGTTTTAATAGTGATGGCACATTGAGTGTGAATAGCACCACGTTACAAACGGCATTGGCGAGTAATCCTACTGCGGTCGCGGGCTTATTTGCCTCAACCGGCTCATCAACCGATTCATTAATAAACTATACCGGTACGACGAGTGCCACTCAGCCGGGTGCTTATGCCGTCAACATCAGTCAATTGGCGACGCAGGCTAATACCGCTGGCAGTGCAGCAGCGAACCTCACGATTACTTCGGGTGTTAATGACACATTGCAAGTTGATTTAAATGGCGTTACTTCTAACGTTACCCTTGCTGCTGGAACATATACCAGTGCTAGTTTGGCAGACGCACTGCAAACGGCAATTAATACCAATAATTCATTTACTGTGGCAGGGGGAACCGCGACGGTGACTCAAAATGGCGGCGTTTTAACCATTACTTCCAATTTATATGGCTCTAAGTCAGCCGCTTCAATTACTGGCGGGGACGGTGAGTCAGATCTGCTGGGCGGTGCTCCAATAACAACCGCTGGTGTTGACGTAGCAGGCACTATTAATGGCGTGTCCGCGACTGGAAGTGGCCAAACTCTAACGAGTATTCTTGGTAATTCAACCGGGTTGAGTGTGTTGGTCAACGGCGGTGGTTTGGGTTCGCGCGGCACGATCAATTACACACAAGGCTATATCAACGAATTAAATAATTTGATGACGTCAGTGTTAGGTAAGAATGGCCAAATTGCGTCAGCTACTGCTGGATTAAACGCAACGATTACGGGAATACAGAGCTCAGTGGCTTCCGACAATAATCTTAATCAGCAAATATTGACTAACCTTCAGGCCGAATATTCTGCTTTGGATGTCACGATCAGTAAATTAACCAGTACCCAAACATTTTTAACACAACAATTAGCTTCACTTTCTTCGTCTAGTTCGTCTGGTTAACATAAGTAAATAATACAAGTAAACCGGAAAGATTGAATAGTTGTGTTCACCCGACGTTCTGGGAATATAAAAATAGAGCAGTTTGAAATATGGAGGTTATATGTTTGGATATTCACCAAGAAATGCCGCAAATGCTTATTCAAAAGTGAGTATGGAAACGGGGGTAATTGCCGCCGATCCGCATAAATTAATTATGTTGTTGTTTGATGGCGCAATTATGGCAATTTACAACGCCATTCAGCAAATAGAAGCAGGAAAAATTCCAGAAAAGGGACGTTCGATTACACATGCTATTTCTATTGTTGAAAGCGGTTTACGTGCAAGCCTGAATAAAGACGTTGGAGGCGAATTAGCTAAAAATCTGGACGCCTTGTATAGCTATATGGCGAAACAATTATTTATGGCGAATCTAAAAAACGACACTAAAAGATTGCTCGAAGTTAAAACGTTGTTGAACGATTTAAGAGGTGCATGGGAACAAATTGCACCGGTTAAAGCGAAGCAGGCAGAGTATGTTGGCACCCCTAAAGATGCACTTGCGCCGCGCAAGTCGAGCCATATCGTGGTGTGAAGTCGTTCATGTTTTCCTTAATTGAATTGAGTTATGTGAGTTGAAAATGACTAGCCAAGAATTAATGACTATCTATGAAAATGTTGCCAGCCTCACTGATCAAATGGTGGGTGCAGCACAGAGCAATAATTGGACTTTGTTAGCCAAATTGGAAGAGAAGTGTAGCTTGCAAGTGCAAGCTATTAAAGACAACGACGTTCCGGTCGTGCTGGCCAATGAGCAGCGCGAGAAGAAAGTCTGTGTCATTAATAAAATTTTGGCAGATGACAGAAAAATCCGCGACATTACTGAGCCAAGAATGGCACAACTTAGCGAGTTAATGAAAAGCTCAAGCTCCCAGCGTAAGTTGTTTAGAGCCTATCAATTGGATCATCGGCGCGCTTGAGTAAAATCCGGGCGAGCACGTTATGTGCACGCCCGCCTACTCATTTAAATGCCGCTAGTTTGTGTTGATCATTTTTGTTCATCACCTTGTTACCCGCTTTATTAAACTTAATGCTGGTAATTAACACCCCTATAATCACTAGCGAAGCACCCGCTAGTTGACTTGCTTGCAATTGCTGGCCTAATACGACACCAATCAGGCTGGCAAAAATCGGCACCAAATTCATAAATACACCTGCTTTGGCCGGGCCAATTTTTTGTACGCCCTGGTTCCACCATAAGTAAGGGATAACGGTGCCAAACAACCCCAAAAACAATAATACGAATAGCATGCCGGTGCGCGGCAGTTGCGGCATGTCTGATGCGGAAAATCCTGCCATGACTAACATCAATATGGCCGCTGTGATGATGGTAACGGCACTCAGTTGCGCACTAGGTATGCTGCTCGCGTAGCGTTTTGGCAGGACACAATATGCCGCCCAGCACAGACTGGCAACGCCGACCAATAAATCCCCCTTG
This sequence comes from Solimicrobium silvestre, assembly GCF_002976435.1. GTDB lineage: Bacteria > Pseudomonadota > Gammaproteobacteria > Burkholderiales > Burkholderiaceae_D > Solimicrobium > Solimicrobium silvestre. The sequence continues at coordinate 23,243 of NZ_PUGF01000022.1, forward strand.
GAAAAACTGAGATTGATCAGCGCATTCAGCGACGCATGTGAAACTACAATTAATACTCCGCATAAACCAAGCAGCAAGCCACTTATTTGCTGACGGCTGACAGGCTCACGATTAAATAGTGATGACAAAACGATGATCAGGGCAGGATTAAACGCCATGATTAACGAGGCATTTACTGGGCTAGTTAAGCGTAAGCCATAAAATATAAACAGCGCAAAACCCACTACGCCGAGCAGCGCTAAGATGAACAATATCGGCCAGTGTGATTTTATTTGCTGCCAGTTACTGCGGATCGCAGGCAGCGTCATGGCAAGTAAGATAATGGCGGCAATGCTATAGCGCCAAGTGGCGATCGCTAACGGTGAAAATTCGGCTAACGCAAATTTTCCGACATGAAAAACCGTGGCCCATAAAAAGGTGGCCCCAATTAAGCGTAAATAAATCCGGTTCATCATCTTTCCTTTTAAAGTGAATATGCGCTACTATAAGTTTCTATTATTGAAAAATATATGGCAAATTATGGCAAATCATCTTCCAAAAATAGGAAATGTAGATTTCGATTGGAATGACCTTAAATACGCGTTAACCGTCGCGCGGCACGGTGGTTTAACCCATGCGGCCAAGTTACTGGGCACCAGCGCATCTACCGTATCGCGGCATATCCAGCAATTGGAAACCAGTCTTGGGCAAACACTGTTTTTGCGCCAGCAAAGCGGTTATTTGCTGACTGATCAAGGTAAGGAAGTGCTGGAGTTAATAGCGAGTGTGGAACAGGCTTTGCTGGCTTTGGAGCGCCATCAAAAGCCAGACTCGCCGACCCAGAGCGTTTCTGGCCTGGTGCGTTTGGCCTGTGCCGAGATGATGGCCAGCCATTTGATTGTGCCTAATTTACCTAAGCTATATCAAGCGCATCCAGATTTGCAGGTGGAATTAGCGGTTGATATACGGTTAGCTGATTTAAATCGGCGGGAAGCTGACTTGGCGCTACGTTTGGTTGCACCCGGCGGGAAAGTTGGTGAGCAAGATTACATCGTGCATCCGCTCGGAAAAATGCCTTTTGCTACGTATGTCAGCAAGCATCACGAGGTAAGCAATAACTATATTAGCTGGGGGCAGGATTGGGCGCATTTACCGATGGTGGAGTGGCTGGCGCAACAGTTCAAAACCCAACCTGCTGTGTTGGTGAGCAATAGCGCGAATGCACAAATACAGGCAGCCAGGCACGGCATTGGCATTGTGATGCTGCCGCGTTATGTTGGTGATGTTGAACCTGATTTACGTGAAATTGAATTAAGTAAAACGAAATTATGCAGAGATATTTGGCTGGTGTATCACCGTGATTTAAAAGCCAGTTCTCGCGTGCAGGTAATGCGGGAATTTTTGAGTACGAGTATTCAGGCGACATTGGGGTAGTTTTGCTATTTGTAGCAATACGCCACCACTACAACGGTTTTCCACACTGTTCTGCTGTAGAACAAAGCTTTAATTACAGTGGTCAACATGGGTTTTTTTTGCCTACCTGCTGAAATTAATTAATCCAGTCTGGCCCCCATTTGAATGCCGACAGATCTTAAGTTGGGCAAATAGTTTATTTGCCCAACCGTGCCATGCTAGGAAATTTCCTTGGCGCTTACGATAGATTTAGACACCAGACCATATTCAATCGCTTCCGGTGCAGACATCCAAAAATCGCGTTCGATGTCGAGCATTACTTTTTCTGGTTTTTGTCCGGTTTCCTTGGCGATCAGGGCACCGATTCTTTCCCGTACCCGAATAATTTCACGCGCCTGAATCGCAATATCGGACGCTTGCCCACCAACTCCACCACTAGGCTGATGAATTAAAAAACGGGTATTTTGCAAGCAAAAACGGCGCTTTTTCGGCACCGATAAGAACACATTCACCGCCGCACTGCCAACCCAGCCGCTGCCGATCATATTGACCGGTGCGTCAATGAAACGGATCACGTCATGGATCACATCGCCGGACTCTACATGCCCGCCAGGTGAGCAAACCAGAAAATTGATCGGTTCCCTGGACTCGCCGGACATGGCGATTAACTGTCTGACGACATCGCGCGCCACTACATCGTTGATTTGTCCGAATAGCAGGACGGTGCGTGACTTAAACGCTTTTTCTTCCAGGAAGGCGTCGCGTTGGGGTGCTGTGGTTTCAACTGGTTCTTCCATGATTTTCCTTTGGGGTGTTGGGTAATTGATTAACTACAAAAGAATTAGTATGCCATTTTTCGAACTTATTTATGGCTGAATTTGAGGTCAACTTTCTCATGAGGCAAGCAAGATCGGCTTTATTAGAAGAGTGCTGCGTATTTGTAGCTACAAAATCAGTAGTTAACTGAAATGTTGATGGGTTTGTCCTTGATGCCCATGTGTGCGCTGTCGAACAGAATCGATTTGCCAATGTCGTGATAATTGCTCTGCAAGTCATTCAAGAAAATTCCATGTGTGATTTTCTAACGAACGCTGCAAATGACCCTGATGGTTTGTAGGGATGATCAACAAAAATATGCGTGGCTAAATTGTCGGAGCAGATATGATTAATTTTCTATTGACGTTAACAACCTTGGGTGCTTTATTGCTTACCTGCTTAATCTATGTGATTCATCTGTTGGGTAGCGATGAAATTTAGCAAATTATTAACGTCTATGATAGAAAACAATATGGCGAGCATATTCGGCGATGAATTCCCGTTTGAAAATTCATCACTTGAGCATCAGATTAAAAAGTAGTTGATGAATCGGGCAATACGTCGGAAATCGCCACAGGAAAATACCGGTTCAAGGTAAGATTTTGACGAATTACGGGGCAATAATACGCTTACATGCTGCCCGATGCGAAGCCGGATCGTGAACTCATCTGTCCGCAAAGTGTTGAGACACCAATCACAAAATATGCGTTGTTTTAAATACGCCTTGTAGGTTCAGTGTCATGCAAAAATTTGGTGAAAACATCTCTTGGCGGCGCTATGGACAGTTGTGCCAATATTCGCCCAACCGCTCCACGGTGATATCCACCATGCGTAATGAGGTGAAATAACATTTCTTCCCGGCTCATTTTTCCCGTATCGCTATCGACGAATGTAAAAGACAAATCATCTTGCAGTTGGTTTTGATCTAACTCAGAAACATATTTAATATACCAACTATCGGTTTCATGTACGTCCTTCCAAAGATTTTCAAGCGATGGAGTTTCAACTGTGTTTGTTGAAGTAAATCCATGTTTAATGCCCTGTAAATTGGCATTAAAAATACGATCCACAACATAAATATGATTCAGAATACGGATCGCTGAATGTAATTCATTTTTATGATCGACTTGGTTCAAATTTTTCAACGCTGCAAAAATTTCTTCATTGGCCCAGGATTTATAGTTGAAAAGTGAAATTAAAATTTTTGAAGTGCTCATGTGTTGATATTTAATCGGGTGAAATAAATCGGAACTTTTGAACAGTCATCCGCTATGCGCAGCGAAGTGTTAGTCATTTTAATAACCTGATCGATAGCTCATGTCTGCATTGCGGCCATTTTCAGTGTTCGATGGCTTTTTGATTTGAACATACAATTAGGCCATGCTGATTATTTGGCGTAAAAAGCATCGTGTCGAGGTTTGTCTTTGATTGTTTTTTTAATCAAATTTAGTGGCACTGAAAAACAGACGTTTTCAGTGCCAATCACATTCAGTCTGACTGAGCTTAAGGCAACGACACGTAATTAACCGGTATCCACGCATAGCCTTTACCTTCAGCACGCAAATAACCTAAGCCCGGAAATGACAAATGGGCGGAGCCGACCATATAGCCTTGTTGGGCTGCATCGGCATAGGCTTTTTTGCGTTCTGCGATGGCGGCTTTGTTGTCGTGGTCAAAATTTATTGCAACGGACGGCTTGTCGAATTGTGCCGCGGCGACATGCATTAAATCACCCCATAACATCAACTTTTGCCCTTTGCTTTCCACCAGATAAGTGGTGTGTCCAGGTGTGTGTCCATAGGCGGCAACGGCTTTGATGCCGGGGGTTAAGTCGGTGTTGCCGTCAAACGGTTTAAATTTTCCGGCTTTAATATACGGTTGAAACGCTTCCATGGCGTGTTGAAAACCGCCTTTGTCGTCAGCCGCTGCTTTATCTAATTGGGCTTGGCTCAACCAATAATCGGCTTCGTGTTTATCGGCACGTACGATGGCGTTCGGGAATGCGGCTACGCCATCGACAGTCAAGCCGCCAATATGGTCGCCGTGCATGTGGGTGATGTAAATTTCATCGACTTGCTCAGGCTGATAACCGGCAGCTTTCAGGCTGGCCGCCAGTTTACCTAAGGTCGCTCCAAAAAATTTGCCTGCACCGGTATCAATCAGTACCAGTTTGCTGCCGGTGTTGATGAGGTAACCGTTAAACGAGGTTTCGATTGGATTGGTAATGTGGAATTTTTTGAGCGCGGTATTAAAATCGGCCGGGTTGATGTTGGTCAGCGCTTTATCCATAGGTAGTTGTAATGTGCCGTCGGATAAGGCGGTAACTTCAAAGTCACCGAGCATGACGCGGTAATAGCCGGGCGCTGAGGTTTTTACCATCGGTGCGGCTGCGTGTGCGGGTGATGTTGTCAATGAAAGTGTGGCAAGGGCGGTGATTACGGCAAATGTAGTCGAGCGTAAAAGTGCGGTTGAGATCAAGGCGTTCTCCTGTTTAGGTGGGGGCGTTGTATGAAGCGCGAACATTAAACTTTTGCTTGTTATTTTGCAATAGCTGCCTATCTTATTTGTCTATATCGTTTGTTCACATGGCGGTTTCGCTCAACCTCTAAGCGCCATTGATTACGTGAGTTTTTTGTAAAAACAGGGGGATACGGAAGGGGTGTTATTTGCTGGTTTTGATTGAATTGTTACAATATTTTAATCAAATATTCTGCTTTTTCTAAGGCATTTAGTGCTTGCTGAATTACTTGCTGACGGGATTCAGCACCGTGTGCGCAGGCGTCAATAATCAGCCTGCTACTGGCGCACATGCGTAATGCGCTGACGGCTATGCCGTGTTGCGTGCCGCATAGAACCGGCTGCCCAAGCTGGCAGCGCAGGTTGGCGATAGCAGGGGATAGGGTTTCAGCTTCAGATGCTTGAATGGGAAATTGCAATTGCTTATAAATTTGCAGGGTTTGTTCCCGGGTGATCGGTTGACCTGCTTGATGTTGCAGCAAAAATGGAAAAATAGTGGGGATCTGATCCCAGCAATGTCGGCTGTAAATCGGATGCCGGTCTAAGCGACTTTCTGCCATTAATGAAAAATGCGGCGAGCTTTGTAAGGCCTGTTGCATGGCACCGGCGAACTCCAGCAAAAACGCATTAACCTCTGTTTCAGGAATTGCGCGAAATGCGCTAAGTTCCGCCAATGCGGCTTCCAAACGCAGCAATAATCCCCAATTGACGGTGTTGCTTAACTGCTCGGTTGCCAGCCAATTTTCCGGCCATTCGGCTTGTGCGGAATAGTCGGCTAAGGAGGCGGGTAATTTTTGCGTGGATAAGCGTGTGATCAAATTGGGTGGGATTAGTAATACACCGGAAAAAACCGGGCCGGTTAAAAATTTGGAACCGGTTAGCGTCACCATACAGCCGAGTTTTAAATAAGCGTTTAAGGTGGGGTTTGCTATGCGGAATTGGCAGGCATCTATTAATACGTCTACCTGATCGGAATAGCGTTGCCGCAGCGTCGTGATGTAGCTCGGACTGGGTGCGATTAAGCCGGTTTTGGAGATGTCGATCATGATCAACAAAACCCGCTGTTGCTGGCTAATGGCTTGTTGAATTAAGTCTTCAACTTCGGCGTCGATGTCGGATAACGGGCGTTTTTTTCCATTAGTGTCACGCAGTCCAATACTCGTTACTTCAACCGGATGCGCGTCTGTTAATGTATCAAAGGCTGTTACTGTGCCGCCTAGCGCTGCATGGTTGCTAAAATGCTGGCCGCGCACCGCGGGCGCAACTCCACTGCCAGTTTCACAGGCGTCCATCATGATGATGTGTAATGGCTGTTCATTATGTGCGGCCATCAATTGAGCACAAATCAAATGTAAGTCGGTGCCGGACGCAGCAAAAATACTGGCAATGTCGGTATGAATCGAAAAGTCACACAATTGGTTAAATTGCAGGCGTATGCGCTCTAATTCATGTCGATATAGGGTGACTTCTGATGATGAATTTTCTTGCTCATTATCCCGTTGGCTAAAGCGCTGCTGAAGTGCATGGGCAGCCGCAAAGCCGCGCTCAGAAATAGTCGAGCCTGTGGATGAACCAAAGGCAAGTAACGTGCTATCAGGATGGCTGCCGCAACCATATTTATTGACGCCGGTTTGTGGGTCTAGCGTCAGCCTTGCGTCCCCACCCCCGAGTAATGCTTGCTCGGTGGATAGCTGTGCCAATTGAGCTAGGTTGTATGTCATAAAATTATGCCGCAACGTTGCGCTAACAGTTGAGCGAAGGCATTAAATAACTTGGGCATCTGGATTTTTTTGTACGGAAATTTTTCGGCAGAATCCATATTGTGCACCACCATATTGCTGTCGACTTCAAAAATAAGCAGTTTTCCATCTGGTGTTTCAGCACAATCGATGCCGACATAATCCAAGCCTAACTGCGTATAAATAGCCTGGATTGCACTGGCGTGACGCACGGCAAAGTCAGTATTGAAATTTTCCATAAATTGCGCTTCTTCAGCGCGATGTCCGGCATTTTCCAACATGTCGGCATTTAAATAATGCACCATCCAGCGGCTTGAAATAGCCATGTGGCAGGCGTAGGCAACGCCGTTAATTAAAATGAGGCGGTATTTGCGAAACAGGCCATCCGCGCTCCGATAATCAATAAATGGGGATACGAAAAAAATATTTTCTGGCGCATCGACTAAGTAACCGGTTAATGCGCTTAGTGATTCAATTTTGTTAAGCCCCAAGCCGGCATGTGAGTCTATCGGGCGAATAATGATCGGATAATCTACTCCGTTTAACTGGCTTGTCAGTGTGCAGGCAAATTCTTCGGGTCGGCAACATTGCTCTAACGCGTCGCGGGTTATGCGCATGGCGGGGGGCATCACAATGTCAGTTGAGTTCATTAACTGCGCACAGGCAGCATCGCGTGAAAGTTGGCTGATGCGGCATGGTTGGTTAATGACAGGGCGCGGCCACTGATTTAATGTCGTATCTAAATAGCTAAGTAATGGCTGGTTGCGATCCGATTCGCCGATGGCGACGATCAACACATCATGCTCGGGAATTATTTCAGGCAAACTCAGGCTAGGCGTGATGTACAGCATGTCCAGGGCGATAGGCTGGTCTTCAATTAAAAACTCAAAAGGCGAATTCGCCATTAAGTCACCGGGGCCTAAAATAGCTAAAGCCCGAATTTTGACCGGCAAAGCTGGGCGTGGAAAATGAAATACCTGTTTGGTTTGAATGGCTAGCGTTTGCATGGAGCGTGCTAGTTTGGTTTCTCCACGCATGATAAACAAGACCGCCATATCCATGAGTGCATTGGCGTCGTGTGAATCGCTTTTGATCCTTGCTAATAACTGCTCACCGATGGCCGCCAAGTCGCCACCGTTAAACGCCAAGGTCATCAGTGTCGGCAAACCAATTAATTTAAATTTCTCTTGGCTGGCAGCGTCAACAACTGTGTCGTTTAACATGGTGGTCCCGTGGGTTTAGGGGTGGGTGGCAGCAATACCTAGTTCACCACCCAGCAGCAGGGTGGTGTTGATCAGGTTATCCATATCAAGCCGGGTAGTGCGGTGATTGACGATGGCAGCGCGGATGGCAAATTGATGCTGAATGAGTGTGCTGGACGGCGCAACGACACCCGATTCTTGCAGCCTGATCACCAGTTCGGTATTTAGGTTATTGAGGTCGCTGGCGCTAAGTTTAGATGTGCCGACATAGCGGAAGCAGACAATATTTAAATTGACCGGAGCCAGTAATTCCAGCTGAGGTTCTTGTTCTACCCGCTGTTTTAAATACTGGGCCAATTCACAGGTATTGTTAATGATCTGGCCGAGTTTTTCAGCGCCAAAAGTGGCGATCGTAAACCAAGTTTTAAGTGCGCGAAAGCCGCGTGATAAATCCGGCCCCAAATCGCAAGGCCAGGGTGAGCCTGCCGCCATGCCGCGGGTTTCACGTTTTAAATAATGTGCAGGAGCAGAAAATGTGGCCAGCTGTTGTGCACCGTCGCGCACTAAAATATAACCGGCGTCGTAGGGTACTTGTCCCCATTTATGAAAGTCAAAAGCAATTGATGAAGCACGTTCAATGCCACACAAGCGCGGTGCAATTTGGGGCGATAACATACCTAATGCACCATAGGCGCCGTCGACATGAAACCAGCAATTTTCTGCCTGTGCGATGTTGGCTAACGCAGTTAAATCATCAATAGCACCCACATCGACTGTGCCTGCCGAACCGATAATTAAAAATGGTTCAAAGCCAGCGGCTTTATCCGTTTGGATTGCGGCACGTAGTTTATCCAGATCAAGCTGATATGCGGCATTCATCGGTATTGGTCTGAGCGCAGCGGTTCCGAACCCGGCTAAATCCATTGCCTGGCTGACGCTGCCATGTGCTCCGGCAGACGTGTAAGCGGTTAATTTTTTGTCGCCATGTGCAATGCCGTCGCGCCGAGCCTGGACACCTAAGTGCGTGGTGCGGGCGATTAACACGGCGATTAAATTGGCGAGTGAAGTACCGGTTACAAACAAACCATTTGCCGTTTCTGGAAACTGAAACAGTTCACGCATCCAGCGCAAAATTTGTTTTTCCACACTGATTGGAACTTGTTCGCGCCCACCCACATTGGCATTGAGTCCGGCGGCCAGCATTTCCGCCACCATGCCAACCGGCGTTCCACCGCCTTGTACCCAACCCATAAAGCCGGGGTGCGCATTGCCGATGGAATAGGGCATTATCTCGGTTAAAAAACGTTGGTGCAGCAAGGCTAATTCAGTGCCTTGCTGTGGCAGGTTTTCTTGAAAACGATCATGTATGGATTGAGGAATGGGTTGCCAAACCGGGCGTTCGCGCAGTTGTTCGGCATAGTTAAGCATGTCTTCCAGCATGGCATGCGCCTGTGCCCGGAAAGCATGCCAATCTGATGGGTCTAGTGAGTCTCCAGAATGCACGATGCACCTTTATAGCTTTTGTGAAAGCTATTATTGCGCATAAACAACTAAATCAAAAGGAGAAGAAAGGGCGTTTTTCAGCTGTGTTCAACTTATTCTTGGCTTATGTTGCGTGTTTAAGCCAGATTTGAGCGTTGTTTTAATAATTTGGCATCAGCGACGACCTGACGGCGATTTAGATCCTATGCGCGGAACACCTTGTTGCAGGTTAAACGTAGATCTTGACTGGGCATTGTTTTTCGACTCATTTTCTAACTTAAATACACTAACTACTGTGGTTAAACTATTCGCTTGTTCGCTTAACGACGCAGCAGCTGCAGCAGCTTCCTCAACCAACGCCGCATTCTGCTGGGTGACATCATCCATCGCAGAAATGGCTTGCTGAATTTGCTCAATTCCTTGCGCTTGCTCGCGACTGGCTAAACTGATTTCAGCGACGATATCGGTCACGCGCTGGATACTTTCCTGCACTTCATTCATCGTGCTGCCAGCCTGATTCACCAGCTTGCTACCGGCTTCCACTTTTTCAACTGAATCGCTAATTAATTCCTTGATTTCTTTGGCCGCACTGGCAGAGCGTTGCGCCAGGTTGCGCACTTCTGCTGCCACTACGGCAAAACCGCGCCCTTGTTCGCCAGCGCGCGCCGCTTCTACTGCCGCGTTTAAGGCCAGAATATTGGTTTGAAATGCGATGCCATCGATCACGCTGATGATGTCAACTATTTTGCGTGACGATTCATTGATAGAACCTATCGTCGTCACTACCTGCGACATTCTGACTCCACCCCGTATGGCAATTTCCGACGCTGTCTGCGCTAATTTATTCGCCTGTTGTGAGTTTTGGGAATTTTGCTTGATCGTGCTAGTCAGCTCTTCCATCGACGAAGCAGTTTCCTCCAGTGCGCCGGCTTGCGTTTCGGTGCGCCCGGAAAGATCCATATTGGCGGTAGCAATTTCGTGGGTGGCATGCGCAATAGTGTCGGCACTAATGCGTACGTCGTTGACGATGTGAAGCAGGTTGTCGTTCATTTTCAGCAAGGCCTGCATCAGTTGTCCCGTTTCGTCCTTGCTGGTTACCTCGATATGGCTCGTGAGATCGCCCTCCGCTACACGCTCAGCAACTTCTACGGCGAGCCGCAGCGGTACGACGATGCTCCGAATTAGTAGGACGGTAGTAACACATCCGACAGAACCAGCGAGCAGAATCACGATCAGTTGCAGTCTTACGCCAGACTGATATCTTCCTTCCGATTCCGTTGATCTTGCCGCCATCATTTGTTTGGATTGGTCGAAAACATAGGCGACGATGTCATCGATTTTTTTGGTTGGCGGCCTATCCATGCCCTTGACTAATGCATCCACTACATGGGAGCTGTCCGGGTTTTTGATGTCATATTGTTTAAGCGCAGTCGAATATTTAACGCCCAGTTCGGCGTGCATGGACAGCGTTTCATCGACTTGCTTTGTGTCGAGGCCAAGTTTGACAAATTGATCTTTGAGTTTATGTAAATTGGTTTGCGTCAAATCGCTTTGTTTTAGGAAGGCTTTACTGTATTTATCGAATGAGGCCGGATCATTGCCGCGTAATAAAGTGTCTTTCCATTCCTGTACCTGTTTCTTGAATTCAACCTGTGCGGTACGCGCGGTGTCGATAGATTCTTGCAGCAGGGAAGCCTTGTTCATTGTTTCGATATCAATCGCCCGCATCTGCGCGAAGGTATACCATCCCGCCAATCCGGTTCCAAACATGGTGAACATCAGGAATCCCGCCAAAAAACCGAGCCTGATGCCAATTTTAAAATCCGCTGCTTTCATTTTCCGCTTCCTTCCTATTTGAAGGGTGATTTTCAATGTACTTTAAACAGTGTCATGATGTTAAAAAAATACCTGTTAATGTGGAAAATGAGCAGCGTTGAAAATCTGTGCGCAGGCTACACATACTAGAACGTTGCTTGTCTAATCAATTCTGATTTGAGGCAACTTCATCATGCCGCCGTGCTGCTTAGTGTGCTTTTTAGTGAATTTGCGAGGTTATTTTTTGTGAAGATATTCTGGCGATGGCTGCAATCGATGATTGAAGTATAGTGCGTAGCAGAAATTTATCAAAGAATCTGCAATAAATCTGGCGAACAGAGGCAGCGCGTGGCTGCTCCTGTTTTTTTAGTAAGAGACTTAATTTAAAGAGTTTTAATAAAGTCATGGATGCCGGCTAACAACATTTCTACTGACATGGCTGTCAATATCAACCCCATTAAACGTTCGAACGCGGTCATGGTGCGCTCACCTAATAAGCGTTGCATGCGTTCGGCGCTGAGTAAGACAATTAACCAAACGATGGCAACACACACCAGAGCGGCAACGTGGGTTGCAACGTCGAGGTTGCTATTAGATGAGAATAATAGAACCGTCGCTAACGCGGATGGTCCGGCTAAAGCGGGAATTGCCAGCGGCACAATAAAAGGCTCGTGACTATGATCAATATCACCAAAAATGCCGCCCGGTTGGGGGAAAACCATGCGCAGCGCAATTAAGAACAAAATCACGCCGCCGCCAATGCGTAATGCTACGTCGGATAATTGCAGCGCATTTAAGAAGTGCCGTCCAAAAAACATAAAGAGCAGCAAAATCAAAAAGGCAATGCCGCATTCACGTACCACTACTTTCCAGCGCCGTTCGGGCGGAACGGAAGAGAGCGCACTTACAAATAACGGAACTCCTCCAAACGGATCAGTAACAAGAATTAGCAGAATAAACGATTGGAAAAAATTTTGGCTCATGAGGGGAAACGGTAAAAATGCGGTTGAAATCAAACAGAAGCCGAATGCTAGCTTGTTTTAGGGCATGTTTTCAAGTTTAGTTGATATTTTGGATATTGCCAGTCAATTGGCGGCGGTGTTTTTTGCTGTGCTTCCTCTTGCTTTTGGTATGATGCCTGTCTTGAACCTGGTAATAATGAAAAAATGAATGAGTCGATTTTGCAAGTAAGCTTGAATGCCCAACAAACTAATGTACCGCCACGCGCCGACACGCCTTGTGTCGCGGTCTGTTCCACCACCTTTGATGAAATTTGCCGCGGCTGCGGACGCACTGTGGTTGAGGTGGCAACCTGGGTTGTTATGGATGAGGCCGAGAAAGAGCTGGTTTGGCAACGGATTTTGTCGCAAGGCTATCCGCGCAGGAATGGATAATTACTAAGGGCTAGCGATATGGGACTCACAAGGCGGCGATTTTTATTAGGTGGTTTGGGCATGACCGGCGCGTTAATCGTTGGTTGGGGCGTTAGCCCAATGCGGCAACGCCTGCAAGCAACAGTGCCGTTACCGGTAATTGACGGCTCGGTGTCATTAAATGGCTGGATGGAAATTGCCACCAATGGCCGGGTCACGATGTTTTTGCATAAAAGCGAAATGGGGCAGGGCGTTTCAACCGCGTTGCCAATGTTGTTGGCGGAAGAGCTCGATGTACCGTTAGCGATGGTCGATATTGTGCCCGCCGGAATGGATAAAATTTACGGCAATGTGGCCATGCTGGTTGATGGCCTGCCGTTTCATCCTGATGACAGCGGCATGCTCAAACACGGCGCGCAATGGATGACAGGCAAATTTGCTCGTGAATTAGGCTTACAGGTAACCGGCGGTTCTTCCAGTGTTAAAGATTCCTGGTTGGTGTTGCGCCAGGCCGGTTCTGCCGCGCGTGCCATGCTAATCGCTTCGGCTGCACAACAATGGAATGTGCCGGTAAGTGAGTGTCACACCAAAGCTGGCATGGTTTTGCATACTAGCGGTAAGCAAGCTGGTTATGGTGAATTAGCTGCGTTAGCGGTGCATAGTAATCCAGCACAAATTCGATTAAAAAACCCCTCTGAATTCACATTAATCGGCCAGCCTCAAGCGCGCCGCGATAGTGCTGACAAAACTACCGGAAAAGCGCAGTTTGGTTTGGATGTGCGACTGCCGGGAATGCTGTATGCCGCCGTGAAAATGTGCCCCAAGCTAGGCGGCAAGTTGCGCAGCATGAATGACGCCGACATTATTAAAATGCCCGGTGTAGTCAAGGTGCACAGTTTGGCAGATTTAAATGCGCGGGTAACAAGCGTGGCTGGTGTGCTGGTTATTGCTAAAACCTACTGGCAAGCACGCGTCGCTTTAGATGCGATGAATCTGGAGTGGGATGATGGTGTTGGTAGCACGGGTAGCGCCTTATCGAGCGCATCAGTACTGCATGAATTGCGTAGCAAGCTGGACACTGAAACAGGTTTTACTTATTTTAAGCAAGGCCATATTAAAGCCGAAGCTAAGCAAGACGCTATCACAACACAAACACTGAACGCTGAATACAGCGCACCATTTTTAGCCCATGCCACGATGGAACCGATGAACTGCACAGCACAAGTTCACAACGGGCGTGTGTCGCTGTGGGTTGGCACTCAAACTCCAACGTTGGCAGTGAAAATTGCCGCGCAAGTGGCGCAGGTAAATAGCGATCAGATTGAATTGCATCACACATTTTTAGGCGGTGGATTTGGTCGCCGCTTAGAGGTGGACATGGTTGCCCAGGCCGTGGCTGCTGCTTTGCAAACCAATGGCGTACCGGTGCAATTAATCTGGAGTCGCGAAGAAGATATAGGGCACGACTTTTATCGACCTGCTGCTGTAGCGCGCTTTAAGGCGACGGTGGATCAGGTTGGACAAGTTATCAGCTATGAAAATACTTCTGCCAGCGGGTCTATTACTCAGCAAGTGCTGAAGCGGTATTTTGGCTTGGCTGCGATGGGGCCGGATAAAACTACGGCGGAAGGTGAGTTTGATATGCCTTACGAATTCCCGAATCAAAAAATCGCCCACGTGATTGTGCCTACTGCTGTACCGATCGGATATTGGCGTTCAGTTGGGCATTCGCATAATGCCTTTTTTAAAGAGAGTTTTATTGATGAGTTGGCACATGCTGCCAAACAAACGCCGTTGCAATTCAGGCGCGGCTTATTGAAACAGCATCCACGTTATTTGGCGGTCTTAAATGCTGCAATGGTACTTGCCGAACAGGGCGGTGTATTACCGGCTGGGCATGCGCACGGCATCGCGCTGCATCAATCGTTTGGCACCATTGTTGCGCAAGTCGCGGAAGTGTCTGTGCAGGATAAAGAAATTATCGTGCATAAGGTCAGTTGCGCGGTCGATTGCGGGATAGTCGTTAATCCGAATATAGTGCGCCAGCAAATGGAATCTGCGGTGTTATTTGGCTTGTCCGCCGCCTTGTTCGGTGAAATCACCTTTAAAGACGGCAAGGTTGAGCAAAGTAATTTTCATGATTACGTGGTCATTAGAATGAATCAAGCACCGCAAGTAGAGGTGGTGATTATCGCTAGTGCAGAAGCGCCGGAAGGGATAGGCGAACCAGGTACGCCGCCGATTGCGCCGGCTGTTGCGAATGCACTATTTAATTTAACCGGCCAACGTTTGCGGAGCTTGCCGTTACGCTTGGCGTAATCCAACTGGAATTAGCTCAGACTAATTCGGCAATAGTTTGATGCACAAACGCCGACAAAATAAGTTTGTGCTGTGCGGGTACATTGAGGAATTCAAAGCCGTATCGGTAACCATCGCCTTCCTCGGTTGGTGCGATTGAGCGCACGATAAAATCGAGGGATAGCAATCCTTCGTTGCCAACCACATTAATTTTAAATGTGATTGTTCCAGTCTCTTTTTTCTCAGCAATTGCTTGTTTGATTATTCCTGACGTGCCTCCCATACTGAGATCAAGTAAAGTAGCTGCGGCAGTCCGAACCGGGTTAAGGAATGATACAGAGGCAATAATTTTAACGGCGGCTCTCGCGTCGTGCCGTATTACGCTGGAATTGACTTGCTTTGGATAAGATAAGTGCAAATAGGGGTGCGGGGTGTAGACCGATTTTAAGGCTGTTACAGTAAATGCAAAGGCCTTTTTACCTTGGAAGGCGCGCACTACAAAGGTCTGGTTGTCGCGGATTAATATATATTTGCCATCAATGACGGGTGCTGTCACCAGCACTGATTTACCCTTGATATAACCGATCAGTTTCACCACAAAGCGTGAATCCGTATCGTTCAATGCCTGCATATGTAAGGTTTCGCCGACATACCAGCGCACATCGTCCATTTGTGAAAAGACTTCTTTTGGGGGAGCAACCGGCTCTTCAATTACCTTGGCGGGAGCCGATATGGATGGCTTAGGTTTTGCTGGCGTATCCCAACTATTTTTTTGTACATAACCTTGATTAACCAGGCCATTTAATTGATTCTGAGATTCAATGACAACGCCGGAAGCGAGCAGTAACTTGCCATGCCTGTCATAAATTGAGCGTTGGGTAACTTTCCCAACGGCAAAATCTGATTTACTTAGAGGAATAAGTGAGGTCAGGTCAGCCATGTTTACTCTCGTCGTATGTCAATGTTGGTTTTTCTAGAAAACAAAAATATCAATACTGCATTTTCAACTAAGGGGGATGTAATGCTAATTACTTAAATGAGAATTTTAGGACTTACGCAAAACAGCTCCAGCGGCGTTACGCTCTCCTTGCCGTACTAAAGTACTGTCTGCGTCGGCGTGCCTTGCCGGAACAATTTTGAGTAAGTCCTATTTATATTTCAGAATAATTAATTAATGGAAACTTTGCAAGGTTCTTTGAGATTCTGGCTTAACGTTTTGTCGAAATTACACAGCCAGAGCCAGCCGCAAACGTAAATTTGCCTCAGTTTGCCATAAACGTTGCTGTCCATCAAAGTTTGCTTGTGTTTGGAGTTGCTCTGGGGATTGTCTAGCTTGTGATTGAATAATTCGCTTTAACTGCGAGGTATCAGGTTGCATCGTCCCGTAAAAGGATACAACGTCGTTTTGTTGAATGAGTAGTGTTGGGAAATTTTCAATATCCAAGTCACCAACCAAACTGGCTTGATCTTCAATATCTATCCACAAAAACAACAATTCAGGATGTTGTTCAGCCAATGCTTCAAATTTGGGGCGGTAGTCTTTGCAAACATCGCACCAAGCCGCGCATAAACACGCAACAACAGTCTGATATTTAGTGAGATGCTGCTGTAAAGCAGCGGCGGAAGTGTGGTTGAGATCGAGGTAGGGCATGGCCGAATTTTACACTGGATGATGCTAAAGGTAAAATACGCGCATGTTTAAAATCCTCTCTATAGAAACCTCATCTGAACTGGCTTCCGCGGCTCTTTTGTTTGGTCAAAAAATCATTCAACGCCAGACTAATGGCGTTACTAATCACTCACAGTCGATTTTGCCGATGGTGCAAAGTCTGTTGCAAGAAGCTGGAATAACGTTGTCGGAATGCGATGCAATTGCCTTTGGTTCCGGGCCTGGCTCTTTTACTGGCGTGCGCACCGCGTGCGGCGTAGTACAGGGCTTGGCGTTTGGCGCCAATTTGCCAGTGATACCGGTCGTCACTTTGCTGGCCTTAGCGGAAGACTGTCGCAACAAAACCGGCGCAAACCATGTATTGGCCGCGCTGGATGCCCGGATGGGCGAAGTGTATTGGGCGCAATATCGTTATGACGAAGCACAACAAGCGTGGGCAACCTTAGTTGAGCCGACGCTTAGCGCTCCGGCGTTGTTAGTGCCAAATGATGTTGATGGGCTGGCTTTGGTGGGAAATGGTTTTGCGGCCTATCCAGATAAATTTACCTTGCCCGTTGCATTGCTGGCTGCCGCACAATCGGCTGTTCCGCAGGCTGAAGCTGTCGCAAGATTGGGGAAAATTGAATTTGCAGCTGGGCGTTGTTACCCGGCAGAGCAGGCGCAGCCGCTTTATTTGCGGAACAAAATTGCGCTCACCATTGCCGAGCGTGCGGCGCTTACTGCAGCAAACCTGAATAACGGCGCAGTATGACGATAGATTGGTCAACGCTAAAACTAGAGCCCATGCAACTGCTGGATTTGGATGAGGTCATGGCGATAGAGCAGGCGGTGTATTCGCATCCTTGGAGTATTGGTAATTTTGTCGACTCCCTGGATCTTGCTTACGATGCCTGGGTGGTGCGGTCAGTTGAAGGTGAGCTACTTGGGTATTTTGTACAAATGCCGGTTGTGGATGAGATGCATTTGCTGACCATTGCGGTGCAGGGTTTAATGCAAGGTCAGGGGCTTGGGTATTTTTTACTTAAACACATGGCAGAACGTGCCAAACTCATGCAAATGGATGCTGTTTTGCTGGAGGTGCGCGTTTCCAATCTGCGTGCTTTGGCGGTATATGAAGTATTTGGATTTTTGTCGGTCGGACGTAGAAAAGATTATTACCAAACCGAACACAATCAACGTGAAGATGCATTGATTTTACGCTATACAATACAGCGCTAAACTTACACAGTTGATCACCATAGTAGTTCACTCTACTCAGCAAGGAAAACAGCATGTTGTTAAGCAGGTTAAATGAAATGTCGGTTGGGCCTCTCTGGGTATTGCGTAACCAGCCCGTGGCTCAATTGGAAACTCAAGCAGAATTTCAGTCCGAAATTCAGTCGAAAACTCAGTCGCAAATTCAGACTGATGCTTGCCCCGTTTGTGGGCAGGCATGGCTGCAATCTACACTGGAAGGTAGCTCAATTGTCGTCGTTTTAGCCGCGCCAATTACTGATGCCGCACAACAGAAATTATTGGACAACTGTTTGCAGGCAGCCGGGTGGCATGCAGAGTCATCTTGCTTTACTTTGCATGTGTCTTGCACATCGAGTCCAGATGCTTCGTTAATGGCCTTGCAAGCACAGATTGCCGCACAAACGCCTGAGCTAATTGTTGTCTTTGGCAGCACTGCCGCGACGATGATAAATGCTGAATTTAGCTCAGGGCAAATCGCTCAGTATGCAAATACCCGTTTAATTGTGACGCATCATCCGGCCGAAATGATCGCCAACCCCTCATTAAAAGCGCAAGTATGGGCCGATCTCTGTTTGGCAAAATTTGGCATAGTGGGCTAAATGAAGCTCTTTAGCCCACGAACGCCTAGAACGCCTAATTACCAGGCGCAGTTTCAACAAAGGTGGCCGCATTTAAATCATCCCCATGTGCGTAGTCTTGCCTGGTTGTTGGATTCGTCGATATTATTAAATACCAGCCATTCGCGCTGGGATAATCAATTGGCGCAACTGCCGCCGGTTAATCAGACTATCAACAACTGGTTGACTGAATTAGAGCAAGATTCCGAACCGTTAGTACATTTTTTAGCACTGCATCCGCACACACGGCTGGGCCATTATGCTGAGCATTTGTTGGCTTTTTATTTTAAATGGAGCGGCGAATTAGTTGCACATAGTGTCCAAGTGCGCTCACACAGAACAATTGGTGAATTTGATTTTTTATTGAACACAGCGAGTGGATTGCAGCATTGGGAATTTGCTTGTAAATTTTATTTATTGGTTGCGCCAGAAACAAAGTTATCCAACTA
This sequence comes from Solimicrobium silvestre, assembly GCF_002976435.1. Classification (GTDB taxonomy): domain Bacteria; phylum Pseudomonadota; class Gammaproteobacteria; order Burkholderiales; family Burkholderiaceae_D; genus Solimicrobium; species Solimicrobium silvestre. The sequence goes on from NZ_PUGF01000022.1 coordinate 41,848, forward strand.
TGTCGGGCCAAACTTGATGGATAACCTGAACGATAAATCTCACAAAATAATGGATGCGCAACTCATTTTAGGGCAGCATCCCGACGCGCAAAAGTACTTGCCTGCGCAGCTCAGCGCGGCTAAGGCTTTACTTAAAGGTTGGTTGTTTTATCCCGCTACCGATACGGATGCACTCGGCGAGGTAGCTCCGCTGCATTGCCGCGGGTTATGGTGCAGAATCACCGAATTGCAGCACTATGATGGAGACTGCTTCGCTATTTTGTCACGTTTGAAATGGCTGGCACCTGCTAAAGCGTATGAGTCAGAGACGATGAGTCGGAGTCAATTGCATGCCTTTTTAGAGCAGCAGTTTTTAAGTGATTCAAGGCCAGTTCTCATTGCCCACTTGGTGCCGGATGGCGAATATTTTGTGGAAACAGAGCGGATTTTTGTGGTGCCTGATGCTTGGAATCTGGATAGTTCTATTTTGGCGATATCAGATTAAATAAGTTCAGCAGTAAGATACGCTTCACTTCGAAATTTCATCGCAAATTTCATCTAATCTTTCCGGTGTATCTTTATTTTCTATTGAAAAAATAACCCGTTGGCGTTGTATCGTTTCAAATTGAGACGGCAGTATCATGGCCTTTTCCATGTCAGCGAAAAACACTTCGCATGCAGCTGGCAGTGGGTATTTTTCGCGCAAGTGCTTGTCATTTAAATTAACCTGCATCACCTGAATACCTACATCGCAGCGCTGCACAAGTTTTGCTGGATCAGTTTCATCTAAAACCAGCATTTCAACGATGGCATTATTCATTTTTTGTTGCGCAGAATCTGATCGGTCGGTTTTGAATGCAACTCTGTCCTCAAAGCTCTTCTTGAGTAAGGGTAAAAAATCAACGCATTGTTTTGGGAAATGGTAAGCGCTGCTGTAAGCCAAATTTTGGCGGATTTTAGTAGCGCAAAATTGCTCTTGATCCGGTGCGTTTTTTATTGATTCCATCAGTGAGTTAGTCATGGCAGTGACCATGCCAGCTTCATCAAGATTTTTCAATTCCGGAATTTTACTGTGATTTTTTTGTAAATATTCCGGACTGGTGACGATGCGCAAGGCAATTTGGCATTCAGTCGGCAGCACAGGGTGCTCGCCGAGCTGTTCAGCTCTTGCCACGTTCATCAAGAGGCTGGCAACGAGACTGGCAGCGAGGATGGATAATGCGCGAAATGTGTAAGACATAGCCGTATAAATTAATGTTTGTGCTCGCCAATCAACGCCAAAGAATCATGTTCGCGTTGATTGGCCCGATGCTTGCGCATCACCATGAGTGTGGATGACGAAACGAATAAGCCAAAGGCGACGATGATAATGTTGATAGATAAATCCGATTTAACCATGAGCGTGTACATCACCATCATAATTAAAATGGACACATTTTCATTGAAGTTTTGCACTGAAATGGAATGCCCTGCGCTCATTAAAACGTGACCGCGATGTTGTAATAAGGCGTTCATTGGTACGACAAAAAAGCCGGATAAAGCGCCAATGATGACTAATAACGGATATGCCACCCAAACCGAATGCACCATTGTCATTGACATGACGACCACACCCATCGCCACCCCGTAAGGCATGACGGATAATGATTTTTTAATTGGCACATAACGTCCGGCAGCGATCGCGCCAAAGGCAATGCCAATCGCAGAAACGGCTGGAATAACAGCGGCTTTATCTAACGGTAATTTTAGTGAAACTTGAGCCCAGTAAATCACTAGGAATTGTAAAACTGCGCCAGCACCCCAAAACAGGGTGGTGATTGCCAGCGTGATTTGGCCTAATTTGTCGCGCCACAACATAGCGCAGCAGTGACCGAAATCAGTTACCAATTCAATCGGGTTAGTGGCTTGTTTGGTATAGCGTGCGCCTGTGTCGGGAATGTATAAATTAAATATAGTCGCGGCAATATAAAGCACCATCACGATGGACAGCGCTGCTTCTAGCGGCGTTGTGATGTAAGAATGAATGAGGGGTAATTTGAAGCTGAGTAGTGTTGCCGAGACCTGCGGATTAATCAGCGCGCCACCAAGACCTGCACCTAAAATAATCGAAGCAACGGTTAGTCCTTCTATCCAGCCATTGGCGGCAACTAGTTTTTCAGCGGGTAGTAATTCAGTGAGAATTCCATATTTGGCCGGAGAGTACGCTGCAGCGCCAATACCGACGACGCCATACGCGACGAGTGGATGAACGTGGACAAACATTAAGCCGCAGCCGACGATTTTGATCACGTTGGTAATAAACATGACCCTGCCTTTAGGCATGGAATCAGAGAAAGCACCAACAAAAGCAGCAAGCAACACATAGGAGGCGACAAAGAAGAATTTCAGCATCGGTGTCATCCACTCGGGTGCGTTCATCTCTGCTAAGGCGTAAAAGGCTGCAATCAATAAGGCGTTATCAGCGAGCGAGGAAAAAAATTGCGCGCCCATGATGGTGTAAAAACCACGATTCATAAATTAGTTATCTCTATTCTGCAAATATTCATCGGGTGCTTTATACCATGAAAAACCGCTAAAACTGAGTTTGCGGCGGTGCAATATGGCAACTTCAAGCAACTTCGGGCAAGTTTGCGTAATTTTTATTTAAAATAATTACGCAAAAGAAAAATTCCAGATTGACTTTAATGGCTAGTTTGTATTTTTCTTTGGAAAATAGTACTTTTCACTACGGCACCTAACACTAGGGCTAGGCTCGGTTAAAATACAGGACTATTTAAATTACTTACCAACGAGCACTATGCCAAGACCGATCACCGCCACGATACATTTATCAGCACTGACGCATAACTATGCCATTGCGCGCCAACACGGCGGCGCTGCCAAAATTTGGGCCGTAGTTAAAGCCAATGCGTATGGACACGGTTTGGCATTCGCCAGACAGGCTTTTGATGGTGCTGATGGGTTAGCGCTGGTTGAAGTGGATTACGCCGTTAAATTGCGCGAAATGGGCTGGAATAAACCGATTATGTTGTTGGAAGGTTTTTTTCACGCTAGCGATCTGCCGTTGGTTCAACAGCATCAAATCGACATAGCCGTGCATTGCTTTGAGCAAATTGAATTGCTGGAAAAGGCAAATTTGAGCGCTGATGTGATTAAGGTGCATCTTAAAGTAAATGGCGGCATGAATCGTTTGGGCTTTCAGCCTGCTGATATTCCTGCGGCTTATCAGCGTTTGTGCGCTATTCAGGCTGTGCGGGTAGTTGAATTAATGATGCACTTTGCGAATGCAGACGATGAATTTAATCCGCGCTTACCGGTGGCTGAGCAGTTACGCCGCTTTGAGGTGGCACAAGCTAGCTTAGGTGAGGTTAAGTTGGAAATCAGTCTGTCTAATTCAGCGGCTAATTTATTAAATACGTCGATTCGCGAGTCTTGGGTGCGCGCTGGCATTATGTTGTACGGCGGCAGTCCAAGTAGCGCTGCTGCGGCAGATTTTGGTTTGCTGCCGGGGATGACATTACGCAGTGAGTTGATTGCGATACAAGAGATTCAGGCTGGCGATGCGGTTGGTTATGGAAGCCGGTTTGTGGCTAGTAAGCCGATGAGGATTGGTGTGGTGGCTTGTGGTTATGCTGATGGTTATCCGAGGCATGCGGTTGATGGCACGCCGGTATTGGTGAGTGGCGTTCGCACTTGTTTGGTTGGGCGGGTTTCTATGGATATGATTACGGTAGATGTGACGGATGTTGCTGATGCTCGGGTTGGGTCTGAGGTGGTTTTGTGGGGTAGGGGGTTGCCTATTGATGAGGTGGCTTTTGCTGCTGGGACTATTGGGTATGAGTTGATGTGTGCTGTTGCGCAGCGGGTTCAGCTTATTGTTGAGGATTGAGTTTTTGGTTTGTATGCTAAATGCGGCTTGATGTTGTTGAGTTTAGTAGGCCGGTGGTAGACCGGCAGCTACCTACCTTTTTTGCGTCGCCAAAAAAAGTAGGCCAAAAAAGGCGACCACGCTATTTCGGAAACCCCGATTTTTCTAAGAAAAAAAGGGAAAAGTTCGAAACTCGCCTGCGGCTCAAACAGCGAACCTTTCTGATCCTTTTTCCCTTAGAAAAATCGGCCGAACTAGAAGTGGGGGTAGGTCAAAATCAACTTCAACGGCAACTTCAAAAGCAACTTCACGATCACGAATCATTTACTTTCACACTAAATAAAAAAACTTAAAGCATTTATGGCAAAAATTAAAACGAATTACAGTTGTACTGAATGTGGTGGGGTTGCTAATAAGTGGGCGGGGCAGTGTCCGGCTTGTGGGCAGTGGAATACGTTAGTGGAGAGTTTGGTTGAAACGGGAACTAACCGGTATTCGCAGGCTCCGCAGAGTTTGGCGCAAACTGCGCCGGTGTTGCAACTATCGGAAATTGATGCGCTGGAAGTGCCGCGCTTTAGTACCGGGATTGATGAGTTTGACCGGGTGCTTGGCGGTGGCCTGGTTTCTGGCGGGGTGGTGCTGATTGGTGGTGATCCGGGGATAGGGAAATCAACTTTGCTGCTGCAGGCATTGGCAGAAATGGCTAAGCATAAGCGGGTGTTGTATGTGAGTGGCGAGGAGTCTGGAGCACAGATTGCTTTGCGCTCTAAGCGCCTCGGCGTGGAAAATTCTGAGCTTAAACTGCAAGCTGAAATTCAGCTTGAAAAAATTCTTTCCACTTTAATTCAGCACAAGCCACAGGTGGTGGTGATTGATTCGATTCAAACCATGTATTCCGATGCGCTGAGTTCAGCTCCAGGCTCGGTTGCGCAAGTGCGTGAATGCGCTGCGCAATTAACACGTGCAGCTAAGCTGTCCGATGTCACTATTATTATGGTCGGGCATGTGACTAAAGAAGGTGCGTTGGCCGGGCCGCGTGTGTTGGAGCATATCGTTGATACGGTGCTGTATTTTGAAGGCGATACGCATTCTAGCTTCCGCTTGGTGCGCGCTATTAAAAATCGGTTTGGGGCAGTTAATGAGTTGGGCGTATTTGCCATGACGGAGCGCGGCTTAAAGGGTGTTTCTAATCCTTCTGCCTTGTTTTTGTCGCAGCATGACACACCTGTACCTGGTGCTTGCGTGATGGTGACGCAAGAGGGTTCGCGTCCGTTGCTGGTAGAAATCCAGGCCTTGGTCGATGCCTCCCACGCGCCGAATGCACGGCGCTTGTCGGTAGGTTTAGAGCAGAATCGGTTGGCGATGTTATTGGCGGTATTGCATCGCCACGCAGGTATTGCTGCGTTTGATCAGGATGTGTTTATCAATGCGGTTGGTGGGGTGAAAATTGTTGAACCGGCGGCGGATTTGGCGGTGTTGATGGCGATTCATTCTTCCATGCGCAATCGCCCCTTGCCGCGTGGTTTGGTGGTGTTTGGTGAAGTTGGTTTGGCCGGCGAGATTCGTCCGGCGCCACGTGGTCAGGAACGGTTGCGCGAAGCGGCTAAACTTGGGTTTACTATTGCATTAATCCCTAAAGCCAACGCACCTAAACAGCAGATAGACGGTTTGCAGATTGTTGCGGTAGACCGGATAGATCAGGCATTGAGTAAATTGCGTGAGCTTGAAGAATAATTGTTTGCTACCATTATTTAATATTTTAGATGAATATTTGAAGGAAGAGTTATGCCATTTTTAGGTTTAGGCTTACATATTTTCGTAGCCATATTTTTCGCCATACATGCGATACGTTCAGGTCGGGAATTGTACTGGTTGCTGATTTTATTTATGTTTCCCTTGTTCGGTAGCGTGGTGTATTTTTTCGCGATATTTTTGCCCAGCCTGAAGTCAAATACGCATGTGCAATTAGGCTTGCGTAAAGTAACTACTGCTGCAGTAAATAGCATAGATCCGGGACGTGAATTACGCGACGCGAAGGCGGCATATGAATTTACGCCTACCGCACAGAATCAATGGCGTTATGCGGATGCGCTCTTGGCTGCGGATCAGGTGGCGGATGCGGTGCAGCAGTTTGAAATATGTTTACAAGGCCCATTTGCCAAGGATTTGGAAATCCAGTTTGCTGCAGCAAATGCACAATTACGTTTTCAGCAGCCAGAAAAAGCGTTGAATTTATTGCTGGCGATTCGCGAAAGTAGTATCACATTCCGCACCGAAGCCGTGACCTTGTTATTGGCGAAGATATATGCGATGCAAGGTAATAAGGTCGCGGCTAAGCAAGAGTTTGAGCAAGTCGTAACACAGTTTGGCAGCGTGGAAGCTCGGGCTGAATACGCAATTTGGGCCGCGCAAAATGGCGATATGAATACAGCCCAGCATTTGCGTGCCGAATTGAATGACCTTAAAAAACATTGGAATAAAAATTCGCGCGCACAGTATCAGCCATTGCTGGTGAAGCTTGAAAGTGTGTTGCAAGGTCAGCAATAACGAAATGTGCTTCGTAGGGGTGTCTCATGTGGACACCTTTCTCAAACTAACTAACACGGTCGGCTCCTGGCAAACAGGTACTCATACGGGATGATGTAGCCGGGAACGCCGGCAGCATGCTTCCTTGGCGACTAACGGTAGTTCAGCCCTAAATCCACTTAAAACAAGATAGTCAGTTGCGCGGAGCTCCCGAGGCTTCGTTACCCATATCCTTTATTCAAACACCGACATGACCACACATAACAGAGCTCCTTTGATCAAGGACTTCCGGCATAGTCAGCTGTGTGGTTGTTTCAGCATTTGCCTGCCATATATAAATATTGTCTTTAAATTATGCTAAAATAGTCACTTAAATTTAAGCGAAGACTGATTGCGCCTTATCGATGAGAGCAAGTATCTTTTCTTTAAAAAAAGCGTTGACGTTTATTGATTGAAGTAACGAATTTCTATCTAAATATGGATGAAACATGGTTTTATGAGAAAGCAATCTTCTTATAAAGTTTCCTCATGTCAATAGAGTTCATAATAAAATTAAGGTATGACATGTTGCAGCTAGCCATTAAAAAATATCGATTAAAGTACGGTGTGTATACGTTGTTTTTAGTAATGTGTTTGGTTTGTGCAGGGCAAGCCCAAGCTACTGCGCCAGAATGCACTTGGACTAGCGTGCAACTTTCTCCTCAGATAACCACATTAGAGGTTACTCCCATTGTTGGAAACGTTCCTTATAGGGGGGAGTTACGCGTTGATTACAGTTGTTTCTTCTATGGTGCCGGGTCGATCGCAATTACGCCAAATATTGGTGGCGCTGGGGGTAAAGGTATGCCTCTCTATTGGACGACAGGTCTATGGATTGTCGCTACCTTTGTGCCATCGACAACAAACACTCTTGGGAGCAGCTGCTGGAGTAATGGTGGGGGTATAGCCGCGCCAGATTATGCGGTGGTTACCTTGAGATCAGACCGCAGACAAACCTGTACTGGCGTACTGACTCAGCCGTTTAGAATAGAAGTTAGGTCTACTCCAGTTGCGGGAACTATATCAAAGAGTAATGCTAATTCGAAGTATAGATCTTGGGTGAATATTCATGGAAGTAAACCGCCATTTGGAGATTTGCCTGCTGATATACCCGTATCTGCAGCGATATGTACGTTATCGACGCCAAGCATGGTAGTGAGATTGCCGTCTACGACGAATACATTGCTGTCAGTTCCGGGGGCGGTCGCTGGTTTAACTCCTTTTACAATAAGCTTGAGAGGTTGTAATGGTTCCGGGCGTACTTATTTTGCGCGAGCTTCTTGGTCATTTATTCAAGGGGTGTCGGATAATGTTATTGCTAATACCGCGACAACTAATCCGGCAGCTAATGTTCAGGTGCAAATGTTGGATAGTCAAAATAAGCCCATTGTTAATGGGAAGCGAACTGATTTGGCGAAAATTGTAAGTGGTCAGAATGCGTATGACATAACCTATCATGCTCAATATTACGCGAAGGGTGCCGCTGGTGCTGGCAAAGTGGAAGCGGTGGCGTATTACATCATTAGTTATGAATAGTTGTAGTTCAATTTTTAAATTTCTTATGGATTATTTTTTGGTAAGTCATTGTTTTTCTATGAATATTGAAGTGCGGTAGCATGGAAACCAAAGTGAGGCGGTGATTTGATCGATATTGAAACTCAATGACCGCCCGAAATCTCCTCATCCCATTAGAAATGACGGCCATTGCCTCTGCTAATGCCGTCTTCGTCCACGCGGGAATATCCTCCTTCTTAGATGACTTCGCCCTGTCCAGTCGAATGAACTTGAGATCGCCATGTTTAGTTGTTTCAACCGCTGCGATAAAAAAGGGGAGCTTTATTTTCAACACGCCCTATGTAATTGTTTAAGTGGTTTCAATTGGCTTGCAATGCGCCGGCTCCATGCGCAGTTCGCTTACCTACATTTACCGCAGTAAGCAACGCTAAAATCTGAAAAATACCGATGCAAATGAAGACCCATTTAGGTTGGTTTGCATCCAGAATAACGCCGAATAGCAGTGGCGCAAGCGCTAAACCACTATCTAAACCGGAATACACCACGCCATAAACGCGCCCAGTCGCATTTTTAGGCGCGGCTGCACGTATCATTAAATCCCGTGATGGACCGGCTATTCCCGCGCCAAAACCGACTAAACCCATTAACCCGACGATGAACCAGCTCGGCAACCAGCCAGTTGCTATTAGCCACATGACGCTGCCTGATATCAAAAATGCCCACGCAATGATGTAATCATGACGACTGGTTTTGCTGGCTAAAAATCCGCCAATGACCATTCCGAGAGCCGAAGCAATCATGTAGCTGGTGTAGGCAGAAGTGGCTAAGACTAACGACATGGCGTACATGCTTTGAAGGCTGGCGACTGCAAAACTTTGAATGCCGCCTAATGCCAGCGCGATAATCAAGAAAAAAGCAAAGCATTGCCAAACGGCTGGAAGTCGTAAAAAATTTAAAACATGTTCCTGGTTTTGCACTTGATGCGCAGTTTTTTTAGCGATTTTTGTTTCCAAAAAATGTCGATTAAAAAGTAGCAGTGCCAATATGGAAAATGGCAAAATAGCGGCAGCTAGTAACGCACTATGCCAATTGGTGGTGCTTGCAATACCAACTAAAAATAGTGGAGCACAAACCCAGCCCAAATTGCCGGTAATGCCGTGTACCGAAAATGCATAGGCTAAGCGTTTTGGTGAAATGCGCTGATTTAATATCGCGTAATCAGCGGGGTGAAATACGCTATTACCTAATCCGGCGAGCATGGCGCCTAATAATAAAATCGGGTAACTCGACGCATATCCCAGCACCAAAGCGGAACAACCTAAGCACAGCAGGCCAAAGCACAGCACCTTTAGTGCACCAATTTTATCGACGACAAATCCTGCCAGGGCTTGCCCTATGCCGGACACAATAAAAAACACGCTCATTAACCAACCTAATTCCGCATACGAAAGTTGAAATGCCTGTTTAATCCACGGAAATAGTGGCGCTAAAATGAGATGGGAAAAATGGGAAATACTGTGAGCCAATCCGACTAAACCTATTACTTTTGCGTCTTGCCGCAGTGACGTATCTTGATTCTGCATATGCATCCTTGAAGTGAAGTGCGACACAGTTTAGCGAAGATTTCCGCGACTGTTTTTTGATGGAAAGCCAGTTTTTGTCGAATAACAGACAAAACAAGCTATTCCGATTAGAATAATTGCTTCACTTCTTGAAGAGGTTGCCGTGTACGTCGTAAACCATACCAATGCCCATTCTTCTTGTTTAGCCCCGACGGTAGAGCGACCGGTACGCGTGGTGGGGCGCGATTTAACGAGTAACGCTACCTTGGCTGCGCACAGTCATTTGTGGGGGCAATTGACCTATGCTTTGCAGGGGGCAATTCGAGTTACGGTGGGGCGCTATACATGGATAGTCCCACCGCTACGCGCAATTTGGATTCCAGCTAATGTTGAGCATGCCGTGACGACATTGGAAGCGGTAAGATTGCGGCCATTGCATGTGTTGAGTGATATTGCTCCGTTCCAAGATCAAGCTAATATTGCGGAGTGCATCGTGTTGGATGTGTCGAATTTATTGCGCGAGCTGATGCTGGCTCTTGCAGAGTTGAATTTGGCAAGTGAGCGTGAAGACCTGTTGACGAAATTAATTCTGAGTGAAATCAAACAAGCCACTCAACTTCCATTGCGGATTACTTTGCCGCGAGATAAACGCTTAATTCGTCTATGCAACTCCATTATTGCTAACCCGGGCAATAAGTTGACACTGGCAGATTGGGCCACTCAGGCGGGGGCTTCAGAACGTACTTTGGCGCGCTTATTTGAGCAGGATTGCGGCATGGGATTTGGCGTGTGGCGCCAACAGGTACGGTTGGCGCATTCATCGCATTTAGTGGCACGTGGGTTACCACTGTCGCAGGTCGCTTTAGAGCTTGGCTATAGTAGTCAAGCGGCGTTTTCAAGTATGTTTAAAAAAACCTTTGGCGTAACACCTTCGGTATTTTTTAATAGTGCAGGAACTAATGTGACTAACCTGAACAGGAAAAATTAAAATGACTGAGATTACCAATACGTTAGCCAATGCCGCTAGTTCTATCCTGATAGTGATTGATTTTCAGGCCAAGCTGATTCCGTTAATTTTTGACGGCGCACAAGTAACGCAACGCGCCCTGTTGCTGGCGCAGGCGGCCAAGTTGTTGAAAATCCCGGTTTTCGGTACCGAACAGCAGCCGCTACGTTTAGGCGCAAGTATCCCGTCATTGGCTGGTTTGTATGATTTGTCAGTGCAAAAATCCACGTTTGACGCTTGCGCTGAACCGGCATTTTTGGCCGCGCTAGAGCAACTCAGTGCGGAGCCAGCGCGCGATGAATTATGCATAGTCGGTTGTGAAGCGCATGTGTGTGTATTGCAAACCGTGCTGGGGTTGCTGGAGCGAGGTTGGCGCGTGAAATTGGTGGTCGACGCTATCGGTTCACGTCTGGAAAGTAATAAGTTACTGGCCGTACAGCGAGCGGCGTTGCATGGCGCAGAAATAGTCAGCTCAGAAATGCTGATGTTTGAATGGTTGCGTGATAGTGAACATCCGCATTTTCGTGAAGTGTTAAAACTGATTAAGCCGATGTGAGCTGGGCTACACAGTTGCTCAGCGTACGAATGAATTCTTGCAAAATGCGGTGCAATTGTCGCGCTTAAGATGAAATTCCTGCATTTTCATATGCTCCGATGGTTTTATAGTTATTTCATTAATTTTAAAATAACATGTGGCGGTATTCTAAAACATAAAATTGGAATCATTTTTCCACAGCAATCTCACACGCTGCTTGCTGTTAAGCACCACAAACATTAGAATGGCGCTGTTTTGGTGCTCGCAGGCATGTTCATGTCGGCGGTTAAACGGGAAACATCCGCATTAATAGGTGAATTTAGAGCTTAAAGTCAGGCTTAAAATTTCACCTCAAACTAATGCGCTAGTGTGCTGCCCCCGCAACGGTGATAAAGCTCTGTAGTAAGCCATTGGCTTCTACCGATACGCTTTCTTCAAAAACCACTGTGTCAACTACGTTGGCATGGGAAGGTAAGAGAGTTAGATTTGTCAGCCCGGATACCGGCCAAAATAGGTGATACGTGCTTGGTTAGTTCCAGCCATGTATTGTTCAACCCAGCTTACGGGACGTTGGCTGGTTGCCCCTTTACTTGGTTTTTTATGATTTCCTCCCAATTTTTACGCTCTACCGCGACGGCTTCTGCTCGGCCTTTTTTGAAGCCACAAGCAATGTCATTAGCAATCATTAGCGCCTTAGCGTCATTAACTTGCGCTAGCGCTTTTGCTCAGACTTCCCAAACTACTTCTGGCACAGATAACACCGGCAGCGACGTTGCACCTGTCGTTATTATCGGCTCACGTTTTCCAAGTTCCCCAGATTTAGCGCCGATTGGTGCCACGGTGATTACTGCCACCGATATTCGCAATGCCGGTGTTGATAACGTCAATGAAGCAATCCGCAAATTAGGCGGTGTATATGGACGTCAGAATTTATATGGCACAGCAGATTTTGATCTGGACATGAATGGCTTTGGTGCAGATAGCGCAAATAACCTGGTGATCTTGCTGGATGGCGTGCGTATATCTGAAAGTGAACAATCGGTTGCTTTGCTTTCTTCGATTCCAATTGACTCCGTAGCGCGGATTGAAATTATGCGCGGTGGTAGCAGTGTTTTATATGGTGACGGCGCAACTGGCGGCGTGATTCAAATTATTACCAAGCAATTAGGCCCAACACCATTGACCGGTTCTATCACTACCGAATTGGGGCAATTTAAAGACCGCGCTGGACGCGCTTATTTATCGCAAGGCGGCGATGGTTTTAATCTTAGCCTGAATGTGAACGATCAAAAATCAGATAACTATCGCGTTAATAATGCCGTTACCCAGCAAAATTTAGGCGGCGCGGCAACCTGGTATTCCGACGCAGGCCGCATTGGTTTGCGGATTGATATTGCGCGTCAAGATTCCGGTTTTGCTGGCTCGCTGACTTTAGCGCAATTTCAGCAAGACCCGCGACAAACTTTTACCCCATACGATAACGGCTCTATTGCAACAGATCGTTATACAGCGTTTGGCGAATATAACTTCGGCGCATGGCAAGTAGCGGCAGAGTTATCAACCCGCGAAAGAACTTCTGACGTAACCTTCTTTAATGGAACGGTACCATCACCATCAAGTTTTACCGGGCGTCAAACTGAATTTACGCCACGGTTGCGTAATATCACCGGTGTGGATGGCATGCGTAACGAATTTGTGATCGGTCTTGATTTCATGGATTGGAATCGCCAATCAGAGGGTAGTTATTCTCAGGATTACGCAACCCAAAAATCACGGGCAATTTATTTCCGTGATGAGATGAAAATTGATCAGGCACGTATCGCCTTTGGCGCACGTCGTGAAGTGTTTGATAAAACATCGACTGATCCTGTCGCCTTTTCTCAAGATAACTATACCGTTGTACAAGGTGTTAATGCATGGGAAGTGCAAGGTAGTTATGCGTTTGCACCAGTTGTTAATGTGTTTGCTAACGTTGGACAGAGCTACCGTGTAGCGAATGTGGATGATAACTCTGAAACGACAGTGCCAAATACCCCGTTGTTGCCACAGCTTTCGCATGATTTAGAACTGGGAACTACGTTGGGTGATGCTAACCAACAGCTGATAGCGCGCTTTTTCCGCCATGATATTACTAACGAAATTTACTATTTCACGAATGTGAGTTTCCCTTATGGCACTAACATGAACTTGGATCCAACCAAACGTCAAGGTATTGCATTAGATGCCAAATATCGTTTGTCCAAGGAATTCCGTTTAACAGCGCAAGCGCAGCACGTTGACGCAGTATTTACTGCAGGTGTGAATGACGGTAAGGAATTGGTATTAGTGCCTAAAAATACTGTTTCTGCGCATTTAAACTGGGTGCCGGGTAATGGTCAAAATGCCTATATCGGCGGGCAGTGGGTTGATAAACAGCGTTATGGTGGTGACTTTAGCAATACCTGTGCAGCAATGATTCCTTCGCACGCTACGTTGGATGCGCGTTATTCGCAAACAGTTGGGGCTTGGGAGCTGGCTGTGGCAGGTTCTAATTTGACTAATAAGCAGTATTTTTCTAATTCTTTCTCGTGCATGGGATCGATTTATCCTGATGATGGACGGCAGATGAAGGTGACATTGCGGTATAGTTTCTGATTGTTTTTTACCTGATTATGAAATTGCCACTTCGGTTTATTAGCGGCCTGTAGGCCGGTGGTAGACCGGCGGCTACCTGCCTTTTTTGCGTCGCCAAAAAAGGCGGGCCAAAAAAGGCGACCACGCTATTTCGGAAACCCCGATTATTTTACGGATAAATGGGAAAAGTTTGAAACTCGCTGCGGTGTAAAATCCTTGGGTACCTGTGGGAGACTTCCCTGCAAGGGAAGTCCGTTCCGCAAGCGTGGAGCATGCTCCACGAAACCCTTGCTCCACCTCAGACAACGAACCTTTCTGATCCATTTATCCGTAAAATCATCGGCCGAACTAGAAGTGGGGGTAGGTCAAATGCAACGTCAAAAGCAACTTCAACCGCAACTGCAACTTCATCCCCTAAATTAAGGATCACGTGTCAATTCCCTTCAATCAATCCTCGCGCCGGGCGCAATTAATTTTAGCTTCGTTACTGCTGGCATCGTTGTTTAGCTTAGCGTTGGCTTGTTGCGTAGGATCTGTTTCGTTGTCGTTTTCTGAGTTGTTGCATGCGGTTGTCGAGTTGCTACAAGGCGCTCCGTCCAGTTTGAGTGCGACCTTGTTCGAGCTGCGTTTGCATCGGGCTTTGTCGGCGTTTGTTACTGGCGGTTCGTTGGCGCTGGCTGGCGTGTTGATGCAGGCGTTATTGCGCAACCCATTGGCCGATCCGTATGTGCTTGGAATTTCTGGTGGGGCGGCAGTGGGGGCGTTAACGGCCATTCTGCTTTGTGGTGCGGCTTGGATGGTGGATCTGGCGGCGTTTGGTGGGGCGGTTGCTGTGTCTGGGCTATTATTTTTGTTGGCTTATAAAGATTTTAAAGGTAGTGGTAGTTCCGAAGGGAGTACGCCTACCTTGCTGTTGACGGGTGTTATCGTTAGTTCCGGCTGTTTGGCATTGATTACTTTGTTTCTTTCTATTTCTCCTGACAGCCGGTTGCGTAGCATGGTGTTTTGGGTGATAGGCGATTTGTCTGGCGCGGAAGTGCGGTATACGCCCTGGATAGTGATGCTGGGTATATTGGCTTATGTGTGCAACATGGCGCGGGTGATAAATGTGGCTGCCTTGTATGCGGATAGCGCCAGTACCTTGGGCATTTCGGTTGGGCGTTTGCGTAAAATATTATTTTTCTGTGCTGCGTTACTCACTGCAAGTGCGGTAAGTAGTGCTGGCAGTATTGGCTTTGTTGGTTTGATCATGCCGCATGCTTGTCGTTTTGCCTGGGGGCCGGATCACCGGTTATTGTTGCCGGCATCATGTATTGCTGGCGGGTGTTTTTTAGTATTGGCAGATACCATCGCGCGTAGTTTGATCGCACCGATGCAATTGCCGGTTGGCGTGATTACCTCTTTAATTGGCGTGCCGCTGTTTTTAGTGCAACTGCATCAACATCGCCGTCATCAGGTTAAGTAAAGGTTAAGTAATTCCGTGAAACTACAAACCAAAAATTTAACGCTTTCCGTTGGTAAACGATCCTTAGTTGCCAATTTAAACTGGCAAGTTAATGCCGGTGAATGCTGGTGCATTATTGGACGTAACGGGGCTGGTAAAACCACCTTGTTGCGGTGTTTGGCTGGCCTTTTTGATGTGGCCGCGAATGCCGGCGAAGTGTTAATTAATGATCGATCATTAGCTAAATGGCCGCTGACCGAGCTAGCCAAAGTACGTTCTTATTTGCCGCAAGGGCGTAATGATGCCTTTGCTTATCGGGTAATCGAATCCGTGCTCGGTGCGCGGCATCCGTATCACGATGGACATTATTGGGAGTCTGACCAAGACTTGGCCGCAGCCTATGCGGCATTAACAGAATTAGATGTGGCCGATTTGGCGGAGCGCGATGTGCGCAGCCTTTCTGGCGGTGAACGGCAGCGCGTGGCGATTGCTTCGTTGTTGGCGCAAGATGCGCAATTAATGTTGTTGGATGAACCCACTAATGCGCTTGATCTGGCACATCAGATCAGCGTAATGCAAACTTTTTCCCAGCGTTGTAAAAATCAGCAAAAAGCACTGCTGATGGTAAGTCACGACCTCAATTTGGCATACAGCATTGCGACCCATGCGCTGTTATTAATGGGCGATGGTAGCTGGCAAGCCGGGACGGTATTAGAAATAATGACAGAGGCCAACTTGAGTCAATGTCTGGGGCATCCGATTGAAATGATCTGGCATGGCAAACAGCGTCTTTTTTTACCTGTTCAAGCTCAACTTTTAGCACAAACCTTTAACTAAACCTTTAGGCCATGCATTGCATGGAAAAATTATGCATATTTCCTCCATAGAATCGACTCAAGATCTCGTGCTTTCAACCTTGTTGGATGTTGCCATCAACAATAAAACCAAACCACTCGGTAGTTTGGGTATGTTGGAGAAAATCGCTAAGCAAATCGGCTTAATCCAAAAATCAACCCATCCAGCGTTAAACGATCCGGCAATTTTGGTGTTTGCTGGTGACCACGGAGTGGTTGCTGAAAATATTTCTGCGTTTCCGCAAAGCGTCACGTGGCAAATGGTCGAAAATTTTCTGGCGAAAGGCGCGGCGATTAATGTCTTCGCACGCCAAAACGGTTTTGCCTTGCAGATTGTTGATGCGGGTGTAAATCATGAATTTGGTCAGCGCGACGGTTTGATCAATAAAAAAATCGCACCGGGTACGCGTAATTTTGCGCAAGAACCAGCAATGTCGCTGGATCAATGTCAGCAAGCCTTACAGTCTGGCGCTGCATTGATCAACGCCCTCAAGGGTAACGTGGTCGGTTTTGGTGAAATGGGTATCGGTAATACTACTGCCGCCGCCGCGCTTATGCATAAATTAACCGGCTTGCCGGTAGCTAAATGCGTCGGCGCCGGGACTGGATTAGCACCGGAAGGCATAGTGCATAAGCAGCGCGTTATTGAGGGTGCTGTGGCTTTCCATGCGAATGTAGTAAATCCTTTGGAAGTGCTAGCCACCTTTGGCGGTTTTGAAATTGCCATGATGACGGGCGCGATGCTGCAAGCAGCCAAACAGCGCATGGTGCTGTTAATTGATGGTTTTATCTGCACCAGCGCGCTCTTGGTTGCTGCAAAGTTGCAGCCTGAGGTGCTTGACTATTGCGTGTTCTCCCACTGCTCAGATGAGAGCGGGCATCAAGCGATGTTGCGTTACCTTGGCGCGCAACCGTTGTTGCAACTTGGCTTGCGTTTGGGGGAAGGTACCGGCTGTGCTTTGGCTTACCCTTTAGTGCAAGCTTCAGTGAATTTTTTGCGTGATATGGCAACCTTTGACTCAGCGCAAGTGAGCGAAAAAAAGGAATGAGCTTTTTCACCAAAGCCGGTGCGTGGAGCTTGCAGCAAGTGCGGTTGTTTTTTATTGCATTGCAATTTTTTACGCGGATTCAAATTCCACAATGGGTAGGATTTGAAGCCGACTGGTTGCATCACGCTGCGCGTTATTTTGTGTTGGTTGGTTTGGTAGTTGCCAGCGTTGCCAGTGCAGTGTACGTCTGTGCCGCTTTATTTTTGCCACACTTGGTGGCGGTATTGCTGTCGACTATTGCCAGTATTTATTTAACCGGCGCTTTCCATGAAGATGGTTTTGCCGATGTTTGCGATGGATTCGGTGGCGCTAGTTCCAAAGAACGAGTGCTGGAAATAATGAAAGATTCACGCATCGGCGCATACGGTGCGATCGGCATTATTTTAATGCTGGCACTGAAATGTAGTGTGCTGTTTTATTTGCCCGCACCAGCACTGATTGCCACCTTGTTTATCGGACATGCGCTCTCGCGTTTAGCCGCGACTACCTTGATCTGGCGGCTGAGCTATGTGCGTGCCGAAGGGAAAGCTAAACCGTTGGCAGAACGTATTTCTACCGGTGAATATATAACAGCCATGCTGACTGCTTTGCTTCCTATGATGATTTGCGGCGTTACAGGCTGGCTTAGCTGGTTCAGTATGTTGATTGGTGTCGTGGCGGTTGCGTTAGCTGGGCTCTGGTTAAGTGCACTATTTGTGCGACGGATAGGTGGCTATACGGGAGACTGTTTAGGTGCGGTACAACAGTTTTCCGAGGTGGCTTTTTATCTTGCCATATTGGCGACGCTACGCACTTCCTTTTACCCTTAGCTAAATAATTATGCGCATCTATCTGGTACGTCATCCGCAACCGGAGATTGGCAAAGAGTTCTGTTACGGCAGCACTGATTTGGTTGTTGATCCGCATGAGTTGGAGAAGGTTTTAGCATCACTGATGGTCCACTTGCCGAAAGATGCGCTGTTATTTTCCAGCCCGTTGCAACGTTGTGCTGGATTAGCGCAGGCTTTAGCCGAGCATATGACGACCTTAATCAAGTTCGATGCTCGGTTGGTTGAAATGAATTTCGGCACCTGGGAATTACGCGCATGGAATGACATCCCGAGAGCAGAAATAGATGCATGGGCTGAGGATGTGGTTAATTATCAGCCGGGTGGCGGGGAATGCGTATTACAGATGGCGCAGCGTGTCGCTTCCTTTTATCAAGAGCTTTGTTTGCATCAGCAGGACAGTATTGTCATCTGTCATGCAGGAACTATCCGTTTGTTATTGGCTTGCCATCGTGGTTTAACGCCATTACAGATGGCGGATTTTGCTGCAAATAATAGCCATCAAATCGGCTATGGAGAGATTGTTACGCTGGCATGCACGGTGAAACCAGTGCGGTTTTGAACATTTACATAGTACTTACTCAATAGGAAATAGCATGAGCGAAGAAAATACTCCAACATCAAAAAGTACCGATATTAATGAACGTCATCGGGTGCGGATGGAACGTAAAAAAGAAATCGTTGACGACAAAATTCAACAAGCCCAACGCAAAGCCGGAGTGATTGTTATTACCACCGGCAACGGCAAAGGTAAAAGTTCGAGCGGTTTCGGTATGGTGATACGCGCCATGGGTAATGATATGAAAGTGGGCGTAGTCCAATTTATCAAAGGCGCGATGTCGACCGGCGAAGAAAAATTTCTGCACCGCTTTCCAGATGAGGTAAGTATTCATGCGATGGGTGAGGGCTACACCTGGAATACGCAAAATCGCGAGCGTGATATGGAAAAAGCCGAAGCTGCCTGGGCAAAAAGTAAAGAGTATTTAAGTGACCCTTCGATCGGCTTGGTATTATTGGATGAGCTCAATATTGCGCTGAAATACCATTACCTGGATGTGCATAAAGTGATCGCAGATTTGCAAGCCAGACCGCCGATGCAGCATGTCGTTATTACTGGTCGTGGCGCATTGCCCGAGTTGATAGCAGTTGCTGATACTGTGACCGAAATGCAAGAAGTAAAACATGCATTTAAGAGTGGCATCGGCGCGCAAGCTGGAGTGGAGTGGTAATGCAAGAACAATTGCAAGCACGCATATTGTTGGTGTCTGCTGTGGCCTCGGGTCAGGGTAAAACCACGGTGACTGCTGCCTTGGCACGTAAATTAGTACTGCAAGGGTTGCGAGTGCGGGTATTTAAAACCGGCCCTGATTTCTTAGACCCCATGCTGCTTGAAATAGCGAGCCGTGCTCCGGTATATTCACTCGATTTGTGGATGGTTGGATTAGAACAATGCCGCACTCAATTAGCCGAAGCAGCGCGAGTTGCCGATGTCATTCTGATTGAAGGGGTGATGGGTTTATATGATGGCGCACCGTCCTCGGCGGATTTGGCCCGAGCCTTTGGGGTTCCGGTATTAGCAGTAGTTGATGTGTCTGCCATGGCGCAAACCTGTGGTGCGGTAGTGACGGGCTTGCGAGATTACGGCCCGGTTAATTTGGCTGGCGTCATCGCTAACCGAGTTGCCAGCCCTGGGCACGCGGCTATGGTGGTTGCCGCGTTACGTGATATTCCGATGTTGGCTAGCCTGTCACGGCAAGAAAAGTCGCTGCCGGAACGCCATCTTGGTTTAGTTCTTCCTGATGAAGTGGCTGATATTGAATCCTTGCTTGATACGCTGGCAGAGCAACTCACTCTTGACGCCGACGTTTGGAATGCCATCAGTCCAGTTCAACTGGATCAGGAGCAGGCGATTGAACAAGTAACGTCAACTCTGGCAGGCACGACTATCGCCATAGCGCGTGATGCCGCCTTTGCGTTTTTGTATCCAGCCAATCTTGATTGTTTAACTAAACTAGGTGCCAAGCTGTGCTTTTTTTCACCGCTTGCCAACCAACCCGTGCCATCTGGCGCAAATGCCATCTACTTACCGGGTGGCTATCCAGAATTACATGCTGCGACTTTATCAAAAGCCATGATCTGGCAAGATTCGATAAGACAAGCACATGCACGTGATGTGTCAATCTGGGCTGAGTGTGGAGGCATGATGTCTCTCACGGATAGCTTGTCAGATCTGGAGGGCAACTCTTGGTCTATGGCGGGCATACTGCCTGGCCATGTGGCGATGCAAAAACGTTTGGCGGGATTAGGCTCGCAAGGTTTAACTACCCGGCATGGCATATTGCGTGGGCATACTTTTCATTATTCTCGTTTGGAAACCAGTGTTGCGCCTATCTCGGCTACCTTTAAGCATTCATCTGCTGGAACGGGCGCTGTCGGTGAAGCTGTTTATAAGGTGGGTTCATTAACGGCTTCTTATTTCCATGCTTACTTTCCGTCTTGCCCTTTGGCGGCGGCGATGTTGCTGACTGGAGAAATGGTGATATGACGCGCACGTTGGTATTAGGCGGCGCGCGTTCAGGTAAAAGCGCATTTGCAGAAACTCTTGCGGAAAATCAGGGTAAGGAAGTGATTTATATCGCCACAGCACAAGCCAAAGATACTGAAATGGCCGCGCGCATAAAACATCATCAACAACAACGACCAGCAAGCTGGCGTTTAGTTGAAGAGCCGCTCGCACTTGGTGAAGCACTACTGAAATGGTGTGCGCCGGATCGCGTAGTGTTGATCGATTGTTTGACTTTGTGGCTGGCTAATTTACTGTTTGATGAAAAGACTGAATACCCAGAGATCGGGCTTATTCCCCTGCCTGAATTATTTCACGAGCAGCGCGAACAATTTTTAACGGCATTAACGCAGGTCACTGGCGAATTAATATTGGTGTCGAATGAAGTCGGATTAGGTGTGGTGCCATACGGGGCAGTGTCGCGTTGTTTTGTAGATGAAGCCGGGCGGTTAAACCAAGCCGTAGCTAAGCATTGCGAGAATGTGTTGCTGGTTGCGGCAGGTTTGCCATTAGTTTTAAAAGGAAGTGCATGCTAATTGGCTTGAGCATGCCCGCGATAGCATGGATGCTATTGGCCGGCGTTATTCTTGATCTTGTATACGGTGAATTGCCGCGCTGGCATCCGCTGGTCGGTTTTGGGCGTTGGGCCACATGGGTAGAGCAGCGCTTGAATCGTCAGCGCCATCTTATTTTGCGTGGGTTATTGGCATGGATTATTGTCGTGTTGCCGCTAGTTGGATTGGTGTTTTTGATTAGTAAACAGGATGATTTTGCCTGGCTAGGCCACATCATATTGCTTTATTTTTGCATCGGTTTGCGCAGCTTGCGTGACCATAATTTGCCCATTTTAATGGCGTTAAAAAACCAAGATTTAGAACAGGCGCGTCAGTTAACCAGTCGCATCGTGAGTCGTGATACGGCTAACGCTACTGCTGCTGATTTAGCCAAAGCCAGCACCGAATCTATGCTGGAAAATGGTAATGACGCCGTGTTTGGCACCTTGTTTTGGTTTGTGTTGGCAGGTGGCGCGGGTGCGTTGCTGTTTCGCCTCGCGAACACCCTGGATGCCATGTGGGGTTATCGTAATGCGCGGTTTAATTATTTTGGACGTGTTGCCGCGCGGGTTGATGATGTGATGAACTGGATACCAGCCCGGTTAACGGCGCTGTCTTATGTTTTATTGGCACCAACTTATTTAGATAAACGTTGTGCGTGGCATTGTTGGCGCAGTCAGGCTCCAAACTGGCCTAGCCCTAATGCGGGCCCGGTAATGGCGAGTGGTGCGGGTGCTTTAGGTTTGGCTCTTGGTGGTACTGCTGACTATGGCGGCATAACTGAGCAGCGTCCGTCGCTGGGAGAAGGGCGCGCTGCACAGGGCGAGGATATATTACGGGCCTGGCACTTGGTGTTAACTACCACGGTGTTGTGGCTTGCTATTGCACTCGCGGCAGGTGCCGTATTTTTTGTGTATGGTGGAATGGATGGGCAATTCTATGCTTGAGCACGGCGGAAATTTAAATGATGTTATCCAGCGGTTTGGCAGAGCTCGCGCAGACTGGCTTGATCTTTCAACTGGGCTTAATCCGCATTGTTATCCAGCGCCAGAATTAAGCGCCGATGTTTGGCATCGGCTACCAGAAACAAGCCAGGAATTATGTGCGGCAGCATCGCATTATTATGGAGCGCCGCAGATGCTAGCCGTCGCGGGAACTCAGGCCGCAATTCAGGCATTGCCACGTTTGCGGCCTCCGTCGAAAGTTGTTGTGGCAGCGCCTTCTTATGCAGAACATGCGCATCATTGGGGGCAATATGGGCATACCTTGCGTCAGGTTCCTTATACTGAATTGGCAGGTGTTGTGTGCGATTGTGATGTGATGGTGGTGTGTAATCCGAATAACCCTACCGGGGCGTTGATTGAGCCTGAGCTATTGCTGAATTGGGCGGAGCAGTTGGCTGCGCGTGGTGGTTGGTTAATTGTTGATGAAGCGTTTGCTGATACTGTGCCGCAGAATAGTGTTGTTGCTTGGAGTGGGCAGGAGGGGTTAATTGTTTTACGTTCAGTGGGTAAGTTTTTCGGGTTGGCTGGATTGCGATTGGGTTTTGTTGCGGCAAGTTTGCCCTTGCTTAGGCAGATGGAAGAGTTGTTGGGGCCTTGGGCAATTAGTAGTGCTGCGCAGCAAATTGGGTGTGCTGCGTTGCGTGATAGTGCTTGGCAGGGCGCTACACGGCTTTCATTAACAGCATCGGGAAAACGCTTGAATGCGTTATTGCTACAGTGCGGCATTCAAGCTAACGGTAGTGCGTTATTTCAATGGTGGCCGGAACCATATGCCGAACAATTTTGGTTGCATATGGCTGAACGTGGGATTTTAGTGCGTTTGTTTTCGCAGGCTGGGCGCGGGATTCGGTTGGGATTGCCGCCGGATGAGGTTGGCTGGCGGCGATTGGCTGGGGCGTTGGAAGAATGGGTTATTCGAATTTAATTTTTAATCTACCTGCGCGAAGGATTTAAGGCTTGTTGGTCGGGGGTAGCCCGACAGCTACCTACCTTTTTTGCGTCGCCAAAAAAGGTAGGCCAAAAAAGGCGACCACGCTATTTCGGAAACCCCGATTTTTCTAAGAAAAAAAGGGAAAAGTTCGAAACTCGCCTGCGGGCTAAAAGCCTTGGGTACCTGTGGGAGACTTCTCTTGCAAGAGAAGTCCGTTCCGCAAGCGCGGAGCAATGCTCCACGAAACCCTTGCTACACCTCAGACAACGAACCTTTCTGATCCTTTTTTCCTTAGAAAAACCGGCCGAACTAGAAGTGGAGGTAGGTCAAAAACAACTTCAAAATCAACGTCAACAGCAACACATACAAATTTTACTGAATATCGTGAGTATCATCAGTTAAGTCGTTAAGAAAGCAATTAAGTTAAGTGAGCAAAAAATGAACATCGTAAAATTAATTGGCGGGTTGGTTTGTTTGATTGCAGTGACTGCCAACGCAGCTATTACTGTGCAGGACGACGACGGGAAAACTGTTACGCTGCAAAAACCGGCGCAGCGGATAATTTCTTTGGCTCCGCATGTGACCGAATTGTTGTTTGCCGCAGGCGGCGGCGACCTTATTAAAGGTGTGGTGAGTTATAGCGATTATCCGGAAGCGGCTAAGCTGATTCCTATTATTGGTGATAATCGCGAAGTCGATATTGAGCGCATCATTGCGTTGAAACCGGATTTATTGGTGATCTGGCGGCATGGCAGTTCGGATAAGCAGGTTGAACAGTTACGCAAATTAGGTGTTCCATTGTTTTATAGTGAGCCGCATAAGTTGGTAGATATTCCAAACAACATAAGAGTACTCGGTCAATTAATGGGTACAGAAAAACAGGCGAATAGCGTCGCGGCTGAATTGAGCCAGCAATTGACAGCACTCACCGCAAAGTATGCCAACCGGTCGCCGGTGCGATTGTTTTATCAGGTATGGGATAAACCCTTGTTTACTCTGAATGGTCAGCATATTGTGAGTGACGCGATTCGTGTATGCGGCGGCGTGAATATTTTTGCTAACCTGAAAACGACAGCACCTAATGTCGGCATAGAGGCGGTATTGCAAGAAGACCCAGAAGCGATTATCGGCACCGCAGAAAAAAGCCCGTCGGATGGCGGTGTCGCAATGTGGAAGCGTTATCCCGGCATGACTGCAGTTAAGCGCGCTAATTTATTTTTAGTTGATGGCAACTTGATCAATCGTTCCGGGCCGCGCATGATTGCAGGTACGGCGGCGTTGTGTGAGAAGTTAGATCTGGCCCGTAGTAATAGAAAATAAGCGTAACTCAATTTTAAAGAAACTGTCATGAGCCATTACCACCGCATTGCCTGTCTTTGTACTGAATCGGTTGAAACGTTATACGCGCTTGGTGCGGAAGATTGTATCGCTGGAATTTCCGGCTTCACGGTTCGACCGCCTCGAGCCCGGGAAGAGAAGCCCAAGATTAGCGGATTTTCTTCCTCTAAATTAGAACGTATTTTGGCGGTTAATCCAGATTTAGTGATTGGCTTTTGTAACTTGCAGGCAGATATTTGTCGTGATTTAGCTCATGCAGGGGTGGAAGTGCATCTTTTTAATCAGCGTACCGTTGCGGGGATCTTGCATATGATCGGTGTGCTGGCCGCCTTGGTACAACGGCAAGAGGCGGGACAACAATTAATTGCCGATCTTCAAATGCAGATAGATCAAGCACGCGCACAAGCTGCGCAATGGACGCGCCGACCTGTCATTTATTTTGAAGAATGGAATGACCCGCTCATGAGCGGTATTGGCTGGGCATCTGAGGTAATTACTATTGCTGGTGGTGTCGATGCTTTTCCTGAATTAGCGCTGCATGCCAGTGCCAAGCAACGCATCATTGCCGATCCTGATGAAGTGGTGCGGCGCGCACCGGATATTATTATCGGTTCTTGGTGCGGCAAAAAATTTCAAGCGGAATCCTTGTGTGCCCGGCCTGGTTGGGCAGAAATTCCGGCAGTTAAAAATAAAATGATATTTGAGATTAAATCGCCGGATATCCTCTCGCCAGGCCCGTCGGTAATTTACCAAGGTTTGCGCCAGATAAGTAGCTTTGTCGAACGCTGGCAAGGGTTGGAGTTAGCATGACATCCCCATTTAAAACCCTGATGGTGCAAGGCACTACGTCCGATGCCGGTAAAACTACTGTGGTGGCGGCTTTGTGTCGTTTGCTAGCGCGCCAAGGCATTAAGGTCGTACCGTTTAAGCCGCAAAATATGGCGCTGAATAGTGCGGTGACCGAAGACGGCGGGGAAATCGGCCGCGCTCAGGCTTTGCAGGCACAAGCAGCAGGTATTGCGCCGCATAGCGACATGAATCCCGTACTGCTGAAACCATCGAGCGACACCGGAGCGCAAATTATTATTCACGGTAAAGTCAAAACCGAGATGAATGCGCAGGACTATCACCAATATAAAACCGTTGCCATGCAAGCTGTATTGGAATCTTACCAACGGCTTGGCGAGCGCTTTGATTGCATCGTCGTAGAAGGGGCTGGAAGTCCCGCTGAAATCAACTTACGCGACCGTGATATTGCCAATATGGGCTTTGCCGAAGCGGTTGATTGTCCGGTTATTTTGGTGGCTGATATTGATCGCGGCGGGGTGTTTGCGCACATCGTTGGTACATTGTCCTGCCTTTCTGAGAGCGAGCAGCGGCGTATTGTTGGCTTTGTTATTAATCGATTCAGGGGCGATATTAAATTGCTGGAACCCGGTCTGGATTGGCTTGAAAAACAAACCGGCAAACCGGTGTTGGCGGTTTTACCCTACTTGCACGGTTTGTTTTTGGATGCGGAAGATGCGATACAAGCTAATCAAGTAACAACGGGCGAGTTCCGTATTGTTGTGCCGGTTTTTCCACGAATTAGTAATCACACTGATTTTGATGCATTGCGAGCGCATCCCAATGTCGACCTGAAATTTATCGGCCCCGGACAAGCAATTCCGCCAGCTGATTTGATTATTTTACCGGGCAGTAAAAACACCCGTGCCGACCTTGAGTGGTTGCATCAGCAAGGTTGGGATGTCGCCCTGCATAAGCATTTGCGCTATGGCGGCAAAGTAATCGGCATTTGTGGTGGTTTTCAAATGCTGGGGAACAGCGTTAGCGATAATTTAGGAATAGAAGGAATAGCCGGAGTATCGCCGGGCTTAAACTTGCTCGACATGGTGACTGAGATCGGCCGTGAAAAACGGTTAGGCAATGTGGCCGGACAATGCGCTTTTGCAGCTGCGCAGGTTAGTGGTTATGAAATCCACATGGGGACTTCTGCTGGTACGGCACTAGATGCGCCTGCGTTTTATATTGATGGTCGCCCTGAAGGCGCAATTTCCCAAGACAATCAAATTCTGGGTACTTATCTACATGGTTTGTTTGACCATCCAGAAGCATGCAGTGCGCTATTGCGTTGGGCTGGGTTGGATAGCGAAACCGTGGTTGATCTGTCGGCATTACGCAATCACAGTTTGGATCGAATTGCGGATGCTACCCAGCCATTATTTGATGCGTTGGTGGCTATGAATAACCAGCCAGTTCTTCAAAAAACTCCGGATTCTGAACAATTTTCCGCGCCAGAAATAGCTGGTGTCTATCGCGCGATCCGTGAACGTCGTGATATGCGGCATTTTCATTCACAACCGATAGAAGCCGAACAGTTGCTACGCTTTATACAAGCGGCTCATCAAGGCCCCAGCGTTGGTTATATGCAGCCGTGGCGCTTTATTCGGATAACGGATATTGAACTGAGAAAGCAGATTCATCAGCACGTAAACGATGAACGTCTTCTTACTGCGCAAGCACTCGGAGAGCGTACCAATGAATTTATGCGGCTTAAAGTTGAGGGGATACTTGCTTGCGCCGAGTTGTTAGTGGTTGGTTTAGCCGATAAGCGCGAAGATTATGTATTCGGGCGTCGCACCATGCCCGAAATGGATTTGGCGTCGGCGTCTTGTGCGATTCAAAATTTTTGGCTGGCGGCCCGCGCGGAAGGGATCGGCGTTGGCTGGGTATCGATGTTTGACCCGGCGCAAATCCGTACTTTATGCGCTATGCCGGAAGGCAGTCAGCCGATTGCATTATTGTGTGTTGGGCATGTTGAAAAATTTTATCCAGCGCCTATGCTGGAAGTCGAAGGCTGGGATACGCGGCGTTTGTTGAGCGATATCGTGTTTGAGAATGCTTGGGAAAGTAGCAAATTACCTTAAAAAATAGAGGTATTCCTAGTGGGCAGTCTTTCACTTTATTAAAAGTTATATTTTTTGTCTGTTTTTTTGTAAGATATTGTCTGAAATTTAGACTACTTCAGTAATGCTCACTACAACAAAAGAGGGAAGCGCAACATGGATAGAAGAAAATGGCTGCAAATGGCACTGGCAGGGGGGCTTGCTAGCTTGAATACGTCGCTATTTGCTCAAGATGAAAAAAATATTCCCAAGTTTACTCTGCAGGGCGTTGATGCTAACGGCAAAAAGCTGGAGTTGAGCGATTTTATGGGTAAGACGGTGCTGGTCAGCTTTTTTACTGCCGGTTGTAATGTCTGCACCCGTGATTTGAAGCTAATGCGGGAATTTTATGTGAGTAATTCCAAGCGGAAATTTGTCTTGCTGGCGGTTAATATTGATCAAAACAAGGCCGATTTTGATGAATACAACCAGTTAATTGCGCAGGTAATCCCCCAAGAACAGCGTTTCCCCATGGTTTGGCGTAATGCGCCGAGCCACAAAGATAATTTTGGTACGATAGTTCATCAACCTACCCATTTTGTGATTAATCCCAAAAATGAATTTATCTTTAAACGGGAAGGTAGCTTTGAACCGGAAGATTGGGATAATTTGTGGTCTTCGTTAGGGTAAATCTAATTTATTACCCAATTCGTTATTACTCAAAGCCAAGCCTTAATTAACGTCATCCTCGCGCAGGCGCGGGAATGACGTTGTTCGAGTTTATCGGCTTAGCGGGTTTAATCCCAGACTTTAATTTTTAACTGCAAAGAAATCGCGCCATACAACCGATCTTTATACGATGGGACAATTGCGATATTCAAACCAACCCGTCCCCATTCTGCGCTAGCCATTGGAATTGCCGCCAAGAACCAACCACCATCCTTCATTTTTGGGTAGCCGTTAAATCCACCGGCAACAACACCTAAGCGAAATGGCCCGATTGCTAGCGGTTGATAATACAGCCCTGCATAATTGGAATATTCGCGGTCGCTATTATAAAAACGTCCAACGGTAACTGCGTTGACGGTGGAAAAGCGATATTCCGCACCCAAGCCATAATTGTCGCCATTGAGGCCTTTGTCGCGGTCAAAATGATAGGACAGGAAGCCTGAATCCAGCCAAGCTTCATTCAATGGCTGGGACTCAATCACATCCATGCCAAGTATCGTGTCTGCTTGTGCTACTGGGTTGAGGCATAAGCCTAGCAAAATGAAGCCCAGCATTTTTTTAACCACGTTGTTAATCATGACTTTGTTTTCCGTTTAAGTAGCTTTGTTTATTCAGACCAAATCGACGCACGGGAGCTTACCAGAAAGCGCCGCCTTGGTGTGCTCTTATCCCTTATTTGCAACATGTTCAGCGCAAGTACTCAGTACCGCATCTTGAATTAGTTGCGCCAGGTATTGGGTTCCTGGTCCAGCTACATCCGGGTCAGCAAAAATTAAATACATCGTGGCAAAACGTTCACCGCCGTCTTTTAACGGCAACGCTTTAAGTGTGCCTTCTTTTAGTTGATGCCGAATATTTACTTCAGGAAACCAAGCGAAGCCATAACCGCGTGCCACGGCTTCAATTGATGTGGCGCTGTGGCCGACTGTCCAGCGCTGCGGCGCTTGTGCAATTAAGGTGTTGGTGGTGCGTTTGCTACCTGATTCTCTAATCACTAAATGGCGCTCAGTTTCTAAATCACGAATGCTTAATTCACGGTTTAGCTGATGCAAGGGATGGTTGGGATGGGCAACGGGAATAAACCGGAGTTGAATCAGTGTCCGCCCTAAAAAGCCTTGTGGAATTGAGGTGGCAATCGCCAAATCGACCTGCCCAGTTAGCAGTGCTTCGATGGTGCCGCCCATCACCGATTCAATCAGCTCAATACGGGTATGCGGACTTTTTTTACCGAATTGATCGAAGCAATCAAGCAAAATGAAACTAGGAAAAATAATGTCTGCGGCCAGTCTGATTTCCGGCTCCCAGCCAGCGGATATTTTTTTTGCGGCCCGTTCAATATTTTCGGCTTCAGCCAGTAGATGTAGCGCGCGTCGATACAGTAATTGTCCGGTCGGAGTCAGCACGGCTTTTCTGCCTTGAATTTCAAAGGCGCTAATGCCCAATAAAGATTCCAGTTTTTGCACGGCATAGGTCACGGAAGATTGGCTTTTATGCAAAGCTTCGGCCGCGTTAGCATAGCTGCCGGTATCCACAACGGTGATTAAGGCACGCCACTGTTCTAGTGTTATGTGAGGGAAAGCTGCCATTTGTGATAAACGTATCTAAAAATCTGATTATATCAGTCGAATTATTCTTCTTTTTAATCTATTCATCAAATGTTTAAATGGTGACACTCACTCAAACAAGGATGAAATCATGAAAACCCTACTTCAACTTAATACCAGTTTATTTTCTAATCAAGGTCAATCTAGCTTGTTGGCTAACCGCTTTGTCGCCGCTTGGCAGGCTGATCATGCTGACGGGAAAGTCGTCGTGCGTGATATGGCAACCGACCCGGTACCGCATTTGGATGGTGAACGTTTTTCTGCCTTTTTAAGCAAGCCAGAATCACGTACCGCAGAGCAACAAGCTATTGTTGCATATTCGGATAGTTTAATTAATGAATTAAAAAATGCTGACGTGCTGGTGCTGGGTTTGCCTTTATATAACTTTGGTGTACCTTCAGTTTTAAAAGCCTATATTGATCATATTGCACGCGCTGGTAGTACCTTCAGCTATACGGCTCAAGGTCCGGTTGGTCTGGTGACTGGCAAAAAAGCGCTGATATTTGCCACCCGTGGCGGTCAATATGCCGGTACTGCTATGGATACGCAAACCGACTATGTACGTGGATTCTTGGCTTTTATCGGCATTACCGATGTTGAGTTTGTCTACGCTGAAGGTTTGGCGATGGGTGACGAAGGCAAGCAGGTTGCTATTACTAAAGCGCATGAAAAAATCGCAGAACTGAATCTGGCTTTGGCGGCTTGATTGTAGGGCGTCATACTCAGCGGGTATGACGTTAGTAGATAATAGTAACAATAGTAATTTAAGCGTTTAAAAAATGAGGAATGCTATGGATACCCAAAACACGCAATTAACAACACAAGTTCGCAGCTTGCAAAGAGAAATCACCGGTTTATCTACATCAGACGGCGCGGGCGTTAAATTGCTGCGTAGTTTGGGTAGTGGGCCGCATGCACGGCTTGATCCATTTTTAATGCTGGATGAATTTTCATCGAATAATCCAGATGATTATGTGGCCGGTTTTCCTTCCCACCCACATCGTGGTTTTGATACCGTCACTTATCTTTTAGATGGGCATATGCGCCATGAAGATCATATGGGCAATGTGGGTCATATTAAAAGTGGTGGCGTGCAATGGATGTCGGCCGGGCGCGGCGTAATACACTCGGAAATGCCGCAGCAAGAGCAAGGTCGCATGCGCGGCTTTCAATTGTGGATTAATTTACCTGCTCGCGAAAAAATGAAACCGGCGGGTTATCAGGATATTCAACCTGAGCAAATCCCTGTTATTCATACAGTTGCCGGTGGCTTTGTTAAAGTGATTGCGGGCAGTATTACGGTGGAAGGCACTACAGCGCTTGGTCCGATCCAGGGCGTTACTACTGAGCCGGTGTATTTAGATGTCATGCTGTCGCCGAATAGTCAGCTTAGTTTTGATGTGGCTGAATTGCATCATGCTTTTGTGTACGTTTATGAAGGCCAATTACAAATCGGCGAACGCAGCGTGAAAAACCATAGTGCTGGGATTTTGTCGGAAGGCGGCAAAATCGAGGTACGCAGTTTGGAGCAAGAAACGCGGTTTTTAGTGTTGGCAGGAAAACCAATTGGCGAACCAGTAGTACAATATGGACCTTTCGTAATGAATACGCGCGCCGAAGTGGAGCAAGCCGTGTCGGATTATCAAAACGGTATATTGACTCATCAGCCAGCAGTAGCGTAGTAACGTGGATTTAAGCATGACTAGCAATAAAAATAAAGACCTCGAAACCAGCGCCAGCATCAACAACAGCGGCGTTGAATTTATCTCATCCTGCGTATTGCCAACACCTTGGGCAATTTTTCATTTACATGCTTTTTTTGAAGCAGCCACAGGTAAAGAGCATCTGGCACTCACGTTGGGCGATGTTGCCACTGGCGCTCCGGTGTTGGCACGTTTGCATTCAGAATGTTTGACGGGTGATGCGCTGTTTAGCCAGCGCTGTGATTGTGGTGCGCAGCTTGAAACCGCACTTAAAAAAATTGCTCATGAAGGTTGTGGCGTGTTGCTGTATTTGCGTCAGGAAGGGCGCGGAATTGGCCTGCTGAATAAAGTGCATGCGTATCGTTTGCAAGATGCTGGTGCTGATACGGTGGAAGCCAATCAGGCATTAGGTTTTGCACCCGATATGCGCAATTACCAAATTTGCCAGCCAATGTTGCAGCATTTGCAGGTTAAAGCAGTCAAGTTGATGAGCAATAACCCACGTAAAGCCGCGGCATTGCAAGAATGTGGCATTCAGGTGACTGAGCAAATTCCTCTTATTATCAAGAAAAATCCGCATAATGAGCGCTATCTCCTGACTAAAGCAGCTAAGTTGGGGCATGTGTTTTAAGTGTGGTTTAAGTTGTCATAGACTGGTCTTGCGTTAATGCTATAGTGTTTCTTTTGATACGTTCCTACTGATGTAATTACATATCGTTGTAGTTGCTCATGCGCGCTTTACAACACTGACAATACTGACAACACTGAAAGCAAGCCATCTCTATGACATCGCCTCGTAAAAAAACACCTGCCGCTGCTCCTTCATCTAAATCCACCGTTAAATCCCCTCGCCACAACCATCCTCCTGCGCTAGACCATGAGCATATTGTGTTGGTGCTGCAAGGTGGTGGCGCATTAGGTGCTTATCAGGCTGGCGTGTTTGAAGCGTTGGCTAAAATTCCGAGTGAGCCGAACTGGGTGGCTGGCGTGTCGATTGGTTCGATTAATGCGGCCTTAATTGTCGGCAATGAGCCGCATCGACGTGTTGCGCGGTTGCAGGAATTTTGGGAATTGGTCACTTCGCGCAGCAATATGGTGGCACCGATGTTTGGTCAGCAGTGGTCCACCTTGCATCAGATGGGTGCTTCGATGGCAGCCTCATTCGGTGTGCCGGGCTTCTACAAGCCGCGGGTTCCGCCGCCGATGTTTCAGCCGGAAGGCACTGATGCGGCGATTAGTTACTACGACACCACGCCGCTGCGTGAAACCTTAGAGCGTTTGATTGATTTCGACCTGATTAATAGCGGTCGGGTGCGGCTTTCACTCGGTGCGGTTAATGTACGCACCGGCAACTCCGAATATTTTGATAATACCAAGCAAATCATCGGGCCTGATCACGTGATGGCCAGTGGCGCATTACCCCCTGCATTTGCGCCAATAATGATAGATGGCGAGCCGTATTGGGATGGCGGTATTGTGTCGAATACGCCGTTGCAATACGTGCTGGATAATCGCGGTTTGAAAAAAACCATGGCTGTGCAAGTCGATTTATTTAGTGCGCGTGGCGCAATGCCGCTGAATATGGGCTCCGTGTTGTCGCGCCAAAAAGATATCCAATATTCCAGTCGTACCCGTATGGGTACCGATAAAGCGGCGGAACTGCAGCGTAGCAAGCAGGCGGTGCAACGTTTAATTGCCAAACTTCCCGCGTCTATGCACAATGATCCTGAGGTAAAACATTTAATGGGTGCCACACGTACTGCGCATTTGGATATCGTGCATTTGATTTATCGCCAGGATCGTTATGAACTAGAGTCGAAAGATTACGAATTCTCACGTCCCACCATGCAGGCGCATTGGGAAGCCGGGTTGCGTGACATGCAGCGTACGCTGGATCATCCGGATTGGTTGCAGATGGCATCAGAAAATGACGGCGTGACGGTGTACGATTTAGCGCACACACATTGCTCTGATAAGGAATAAACTGAGCTTTTAAGGGGGGATATGGTTGTTTTATTTCCCCTGTTTTTTTTGAAAAAATCGACTATTTCAATGGTTATCCGGCTGATAAAAATTCACTTTTTCGACAGCATATTTCATTGTCATCGTAAAGTTTGAGTATTAGCTGTGAGCATTGAGTTAAAAATGCATGCCAAAATCGTGGCGTAAAACAATGCTGGAACTGGCTATTAAACTATTTAGCCCCAGAATTAACTGAATCAAGGTATCTTCCGGCAATATCCAAATTTGCCCGCGCGCTGGCGCGGCACCGGTGCAAGCAGCAATAATTGGCACAACCCATTCAGCCGCTTCCGTCACATCCAGCAATAAAATCCCCTCGCTAGTGGTGTGAAGAAATAATTCCCCTCCTAATTCCAAAGCAAAGCAAATTCCCTGACCAATCGGCAGGCCGGAGTTTTGCTCCTGCTCCAAAAAATAATTCAATTCGAGATTGCTGTTAGCCACCCAAATTTCAGCCTCATCAACACCATTCAGTGCAAGCCAGGGACGTTGGTGTGTTTCGGGAAAGGGTGTGTGCATGGAAAACTTAAGAGTGCTGAATAAGGGGAGTGATTGTACCGAACATGTTGCACTAATCTTCAAAAAATTATGCAACAAGGAAACTAGTAAACCAAGTGTTAATTGCCAATGCTAAACTAAATGCTTATTAACAAGTATTTTTCATTCAATCGATAACTATGAATCTGCCGAAGCTTCTTTTCTGCGTCTGTCTCGTTTGGTCAGCGGCGTACGCACCCGTACAAGCTAGCGATATGCCTGCGTTGGTTACTACTCCAGCTCCAGAAAAAACCAATGATGCGACGTTAACGGTTGAAAATCGCGCCATCATGACTTTTCGTTCTTCGGTGCTGGGAATTGAGCCACTCGAACGAGTTAAGCGTGCGGAAAGCCGGATAGAAAAGCAGTTGAGTAACGGTGGGCAGCATAAGGCTTCCATGTTGGCGATGCCGCCCGGGATATTGATTCAAATTGACAATGCGGGCAGTTTTTATATTTCCCCTGGTGACATTGATCAATTTCAGCAAGAAACGTTGGAAGCGAATGCAAAAAATGCGGTCGATAATTTAAATTTGGCGATTAGTGAAACCCATGAAAGCCGCAGCCTTGATTACATGTTGCGTGCCGCTGCTTATTCTGCGCTGGCGACCATTATCTACTTTTTTGCGCTGTGGCTGGTGAGCAAAGTCCGGCATGTGGTTGAACATCGTTTGCTTAAATTCGCCAATGCCAAAATAGACCTGTTGGATGACACCAGTTCGCAAATCATTAATCGTGAACGTATTCAGTGGGTTTTTAGTGGTTTGGTGCAAGTATTTTCATGGTTATTAATTTTGTTGCTGAGTTATGAATGGCTGAGCGTGTTGATGGAGCAATTTCCTGTTACACGGCCATGGGGCGAACATTTGAACGGTTATTTTGTTGGCTTAATCGTGATGCTCGGAACGGCGATTCTGAAATCGATCCCAGATTTATTTACCGCCATTGTTATTTTCTTGTTGGCCAGAGCGGTAACGCAAGGTTTAAGCCGCTTCTTTGGTCGGGTCCAAGACAAGTCAATTCAACTGAGCTGGCTGGATGCAGCAGTCGCCGTGCCAACTCGTCGCATCGCGAATATGGCGGTGTGGTTGTTTGCGCTGGCGATGGCATATCCGTATTTGCCGGGTGCTAATACTGAAGCATTTAAAGGTGTTTCGGTGTTGGTCGGCTTGATGATTTCGATGGGGGCGTCCGGCTTGGTGGGGCAAGTGGTGAGTGGTTTACTGCTGACTTACACTGGAATTTATCGTAAAGGCGAATTTATTCATGTGCTGGATTATGAAGGGTCGATTGTTGAAATGGGGATGTTTACCACCCGTATCCGTAATGGCATGGGAGTGGAATTAACTTTGCCGAATTCGCTGGTATTAAGCAATGTGACATTGAATTATTCTAAAGCGGTGCAGGGTGATGGTTTTATTGTGGATACCAAAGTCACCATCGGCTATGACACACCGTGGCGTCAGGTGCAAGAAATGCTGATACTTGCTGCGCAGCGTACTCCGGGAGTGATCAGTCATCCAGCGCCGAAGGTTTTTCAAACGGCGTTATCGGATTTTTATCCTGAATATTTATTGATTTGTCAGGCGATACCTTGTGATGCGCAACTCAGGGCGGAAGTGATGAACCAGTTGCATGGCAATATACAGGACGTGTTTAATGAGTATGGGGTGCAGATTATGTCGCCGCATTATTTGGGAGATCCGGCGCAGGAGAAGGTGGTGGCTAAGGGGGATTGGTTTAGGGCGCCGGCAGCGGGGGCAGTGGGGGCTGAATAATTGATTAGTTGGCAGAGTTCGTAGGAATTTGTATGTGTTGCAGTTGTTTTTGACGTTGTTTTTGAAGTTGCTTTTGACCTGCCCCCACTTCTAGTTCGGCCGATTATTTTACGGATAAATGGATCAGAAAGGTTCGCTGTTTGAGGTGTAGCAAGGGTTTCGTGGAGCATTGCTCCGCGCGTGCGGAACGGACTTCCCTTGCAAGGGAAGTCTCCCACAGGCACCTAAGGCTTTTATGCCGCAGGCGAGTTTCGAACTTTTCCCATTTATCCGTAAAATAATCGGGGTTTCCGAAATAGCGTGGTCGCCTTTTTTGGGTTACCTTTTTTTGACGTGTATAGACGTGAGACATGGGTAACACCTGTATCAGGACATAGGTAACACTATTGGGCATCAAGAATGATGTCCAATCGGAGCCGCCATTATGACCTGGAATACAGCCAATACTATGGACTTACGTT
>NZ_PUGF01000023.1 GCF_002976435.1 Solimicrobium silvestre
GGAAATCCGCAAAAAGCGCCTATTTTGCGCCTCGACGTTCAAATCGAGACCAAACAAATTCGTCGTTTTATGCAAGTAAATCATTAACTTACAAGCTCCTGGCGTGAGAACGTTGGGACACTACTGATTGGATATGAATTTACCTGATTTGAATGGTTATGAAGTATTCCGCATATTGCATGAAGACCCAACAACCTCCCATATACCAATCATGGCATTGTCATCTAATGCATTCATCCATGATATTCAAAAAGGTTTCAATATCGGATTTTTCCGATATTTAACCAAACCCTTTGAAATCAATGTACTTATGGATGCAATTGATACCGGTATTTCTATGTCCCATATTCAATGAAGCATTACTGAACAAATTTAAAATTACCGTCTAAATTTATATACCGCAGAAAATCGTAATTCACATTATTCAGTTTATCTCTATTGTTTTATGACGGCCGGCTTCAGATATTATCAGTGCAAATTCTCAATAAACAACCGAATGCCCCCAAAACCAGCCGAGTTTACCTGACTACTTTATTGAAGATGCGCAAGCATTATCTGAACTCTTCTTTGCCTTATCACTACAATCCATAGCACTCTTTGCGCTACCCTTGGCATCATCCAGCTTATTGTGATGATGACTTTCGGATGCTTTTTGATGATGTTTAGCTGCCTCTTCGTGATCAACTGCTGCCTGCATATGGAGATCGCTCGGGTTATTGGTATTTGACATAGTATTTATTCCTAATTAATAAAATATTGAAGGTTAAAAACCGAAACGCATGCCGCAAAATTAGTTTGCACGACATGTCCATTCACAATATATCTTTGAGGTTAATTAAACAGTTCGCTAACGAACATATCTATTCCTAATAATATAAATGGAAGCTATTCGTAAGTTCGCTGAAAGTAATAGCCTTGAATACTGTCAACCCAAATATGATCTGCCATATTCGGCCAATGATTCGAATCAAATCCCGGCGCATTTTCAAATCGTTCTTTACTAATATTAAGGATAAATTGATGATTTTCCGGATCAAGTTTCATTGAATTCCACGGAACTGCGAATAGTTTTTCTCCCATAGTTAACACGCCGCCGTGCGCCAGAACTGCATAAGCTATGCTGCCGGAATGCATGTTCAACATAATTTCCTTGATATCACCCAAATGCTCATCTTGGGCGTTGCTAACTTTATTCCCGATCAGTGTTTTCGCGCCCATTAAAGGTGGAATTGGTTCATTTTGATTAATGGCAATTGGGTCATTTTGATTTATGGCAATCGTTTCATTTTCGAGCGCATCTAGCATTTGTGGGCTGCTATCGCTATTGGTATTTAACATGATATTTAATCCTTAATAATAAATATTGCTGATTTAAGATCTGAAGTCCATACCGTAAAATTAATGATCACGACATGGCAATTCACAATAAATTATTCAATTAAGTTAAACAGTTCGTTAGCGAACATATTACAAAAAATTATAGTTGAACTGAAATCAAGCACTTCATTTTCCAACTTTAGATTCAATGCTTAATTTATATTTTATAAAAAACCGTTACTTCATATAAAGTAACGGTTTTTGAATACAAAAAATAATTGCATCTGGTTGGGCTTAAGGAGGATGTAAAAAGTTTAGCGTGGCTAACGTTTTTACTAAAATACTTTAAAAAATAGCGATTAAATTTACAAAAAATTTTATGTGCAAGTTACATCATGTGGATTAATAACACGGTAGTCCAGCATACGCAGCTAAGCCATCAAATCACGCATATCGTCAGCATGTTCTTCTTCCTTCGCCATGATGCCAACTAACATATGACTGGTTGTCGGATCTTTTTCACCAATTTGTTCAATCATCTGCCGATATGCTTCAATAGCAACCCGTTCAGCAATCAAATTTGCTTTAATCATGTCTTTTATCGACGCAGAATCATCGTACTCTGCGTGACTACGATTAACGAGAGTGGCAGGGTTAAAATCTGGCTTACCGTTTAATTGCACAATTCGCTCAGCTAAAAGATTCGCATGACCCTGTTCTTCCATCGCATGCTGCAAAAACTCCGCTTTAATTGGACCATTTTGTAAACCAATCGCCGTATAGTAGTGGCGTTTATAGCGCAAAACACAGACTAGTTCCGTTGCCAATGCATTGTTCAGCATCGCAATAATTTTCTTTCGATCTGCCTGATAACCAACGGTGACGGCACCGTCATCCAGATGTTTAGCCGCTGATCGAATAGCATCTATATCAATGCTCTTTTTTAATTCATTTTTAGCTTTTATCATGATTTAGTCCCTGTCAAATAATGAAATATGACTTAAAAAATTTAAATTCAGAATCTATACTTTTAATATTAGATGCTCCCTTTTATAAATTACTTACCTTAAAAAGGAGCACCGATAGCACTATGATCACCCAAATTTATTTCCCGTATTTTGTTTGTGCTGAAGCGATGCAAGCAGCTTTTGATGGGCCTGCGAAACCATCGCATTTTTCGATTTCCACTTGGTAATCGGCATCATTTGTTGATTGAGCAGCCTCGCCGCGTGCATTAGTTACTTTATTAGTTGCTTTTGCATTGGCTATCGACGTTACATTGGTTGCTTTTGCTTGCTTCATGCAAACGTCTTTATCATTTCCGACCTTCGTATTACATTTTTCTTTATCAACTGCATATTGGGCATCGGCGACATCCGATATTGCAGTGGCGCGCGCCTTTGGCGTATTTTCATAATCGGCATTTGCTTGAGCTTTGAGCGTAGTGCGAGCCAGAACAGCCTCTTCGATACAAACATCTTTGGCATTACTTGCTAAGGAATTACATTTGTTTGTATTGATTTTGTACTCAGCGTCCGCATGTTCCAGGGCGCTTTTGTAGGTTAATTTCGCTTCGGCAGTTGCTGCAAAAGCGTTTGTATAAGCGCTTATGCTAACAATTGTTATCAATAATCCTGACAGTAATTTATTCATAATTTTTCCTAAGTTGATGTGATTTGGATTTGTTTGTAGCGTTTACACGATAGATCGTGCAATTCACATCGTCAGTACGCTAGGGCACATAATGGGATGATATTCAATGAAACTAAGCGTGCTAGCGCACAGATTGAAACAATTTTCATACATACACTCATCGGTATTCAATACTGAAAATTCCGTTATTACTATTACACCCAGTAACACGCGGCAAAATCTATCACCAATTTAATAGAACGGAACTGTCATGCCTCTCGCCAAAGGATCCAATAAAGCAGTGGTCAGCAATAATATTAAAATGTTGGTCGATGAATGGAAAGAATCAGGATCAATTGGCAATAGCCATCCAAAAACTAAAAGAAAAGCAGTTAAGCAGGCTGTCGCTATCGCATTGACTAAGGCAGGAAAAAGTAACAAGGAACGAGCACTAAAAAAATAGTAGCACCGAAATTTTCGGGACCGTTGACGATTTTTATTAAATTTGCCAAGAACATCATATTGCAAGGATTTTTATAGGGGACATAGAATGAACCATAAAAAAATTTCACGTTTCCGTCGTATCCATTCGAGAATATTCTTATGAAAAATTTCCCAATTGTTTGCGTGGGCGGCTCAGCCGGAGGCTTAAACGCGTACATTCGATTATTGAAAAATTTGCCGGTTAATATGGGTGTGGCTATCGTTATCGTGAATCACATCACAATCTTCCCAACCCAACTTCATGAAATTCTTCCTAATTACACAGGTATGCCGGTTAAACTCATCACAGAAAGTTTATTAGTCGAACCCGATCATGTGTACATCATTCCTGAAAATCGAGATTTACACGTTCAAAATGGCGAATTCCAGTTAAAACCTATATCAAAGCCTCGTGGCTGGCCGGATGTCATTACGGTTTTTTTGCGCTCGCTAGTCCGCTACTGGGATGGCAAATTAATTGCTGTGATTGTTTCTGGATATGATGGCGATGGCGCTGCAGCGTTGTGCGACATTCAACAGGTTGGAGGTATTACCATCGCACAAAAACTGGATACAGCCAGCCACCCTGACATGCCGGAAAGCGCCATTGAAAGTGGATGCATCGATTTTATTTTATCGCCAGAAGATATCGCTGAAAAGTTGATATCCATAGCACGTAATCAAGAAAAAAATGACGTCGAATTTACAGACGTAAACTAATTTCATCTTTACCTCCTTAACTTCCGCCTAGGCGGGAGTCGTGTTTTTTGACTATCCAATCATATTCGTTCCTGTCCGCAGTTCAGCACGACCGTAGAGGTGACGGCTTGGCAATGGCAAGGTTGATGGATTACGCCCCGCTTTTACGCACACCACTTGGTACAAAGAAATCCAATCCTGATTGAATGCGTAGGCACAACCGGCTAAGTAGACTCGCCATATACGATATCGCCGATCACCCGAAAGACGTTTTATTTCTTCCGAATTGGCTTCGAACTGATCGCCCCAAAGCTCACAAGTCTTCGCGTAATGGCGCCGTAAATTTTCAATGTCAATCGCTTCTAACCCACCCTCTTGCATGGTTTTCAAAGCAAGACCGATATGTGGTAATTCGCCATGAGGAAACACATATTTCTCGATAAATTCACCATTACCATAGGGTGTTTCACCACTATCGGCGTCGGTGGATGTGATCCCATGATTCATCACTATCCCATCCACCGCCAACAATGAATTAATTTTTGAGAAATAGCTCGGAAGATTTCGTATTCCAACATGCTCAAACATGCCAACACTGGTTATTCGATCAAAAGTACCATCAACGTCACGATAATCTTGCAAACGAATTTCGATCAAATCACATAGCCCTAATTTAATAACGAGCGCCTTTGCATAATCAGCCTGATTTTCGGAAAGCGTAATACCAACACATCGCGCGCCATAATGTTTTGCCGCGTGTATGACTAACGCCCCCCAGCCACAACCAATATCGAGCAAAGTATCCCCGGGCCGTAATTGAATTTTTTGCAAAATCAAATCCATCTTTTTTATCTGGGCAGAAATGAGATCTTCATCGCCATTTTCAAAATAGGCGCAGGAATAAACCATATTTTCATCAAGCCATAATTTGTAGAATTCATCGGAAACGTCGTAATGATATTGAATTGCTTGCCTATCTTTTTCCTTGCTACGCTGAATTTTTCTGGCTATACGAGAAAACTTTCCTTCCAACTTCAGCGTTCCTGATGCTAATGCATTACCGATCGAAATGATCGCGCTCGGCGTGCCTTCGACATCTATTTTCCCATCAACATAAGCTGCACCAAGGTTGGATAGCGACGGAGTAAATAGACAAGATAGGGCTGATACATGCGGCACTCGTACGATAACTTGTGGCTCTGTATGGCTCAGACTCAATTGTTGTCCATTCCACAGATCCACTCGCAATGGTAATGCCAACTGATCACGAATATTTGCAGCCCATTGTTCCAGTTTTTTTTCCCAAAACATAATTTTTCTCCAAGGCTGTATTAATTCATTTATTCGATATAGCACTATCTTGTTTCACCGTTTAAAAAAGAATTACATTTTTTAAACAAAATTTTCCTCTGCAAAATCCCAGTTTGCCAATTCCCAGAATGCTTCAATATATTTAGGGCGCAGGTTGCGATAATCAATGTAATAAGCATGCTCCCATACATCGCAAGTCAGCAAAGGGATGTCACTGCCAGTCAGTGGCGTAGCAGCGTTTGAGGTGTTAACTATATCCAACGAACCGTCCGCTTTTTTGATTAGCCATGTCCAACCAGATCCAAAATTGCTGACACACGATTTAGTGAAGACCTCCTTGAATTTATCGAATGAGTTCCATTTTTCGTTAATTGCGTCAGCCAATATTCCAGAAGGTTTTAGATGGCTATCTGGCGATAAGCTATTCCAGTAAAAAGTATGGTTCCACACTTGTGCAGCATTATTGAACAAGCCATCCGACGCATTTTTAATGATCTCTTCAAGCGAAGCAGATTCAAATTCAGAACCTTCGAGCAATTTGTTTAAGTTGGTTATATAAGCCTGATGATGCTTGCTATAGTGATACTCCAGTGTTTCTTTGGAAATATGCGGCTCTAGTGCATCCATCGCATAGGGTAACGGCGGTAATGTATGTTTCATCGAATATCCTTTTATCTTTCTAAGATTGAAGTGTGTATTTTTTCACTCAGTCAGCATAATGGCTCACCCAGATTTGCGAGAATCGTGAGCAATTTTAGGAGTGACGAAGTTAACTCCTTGTACGGTCGCAATTTGTCGATTGAAAGAATCGCGTAACACCCCCCCCCCGACATTCATCGCAATGGGATATTGGTTCAATGTCACCTCCGTTTAATTAATTGTGAAAGAGCCTTTCCATGAAAGCTGTGGATCAACAATGTAGTCAAGGAGTGGGGCCAAAATTACGTTATTAAGCTGGCCGCATTCACATTGAATGCTTGAAGCTTGGTCGATTAACGTAAGTCTATCTGTGCGGTATCGTACAAAAACACAAATTAAAAAGATGCCGAATAACTGAAATAGTCAATTTTCATTTATTTGTGCCCGGCTTTGTTTGCTACCGAACAGAATCTAAAAAATGTGTACGTTATCTTCACTGCAAGAACACGAAGAATCCCTGCGTGATCGAGTATCTATTGCTGAAAATGGCAATATTTTATATTTATCGTCTAAAGAGGAAAATCATGAATAAAGATCAAACAAATGGCGCAGCAAAAAATATTGGTGGAAAAATCCAAGAACAAGCCGGTAAGCTTGTAGGGAGCCAGTCCCAGCAAGTTAAAGGGTTTAAACACCAGATTGACGGAAAAACTCAGGAAATAGTGGGGGATTTAAAAGAGGCTTACAGGGCTTCGAAAATTAAAAAATAAGTTGGGTACCTATCCATTTCGCGCATGCCGGTAAACGATTATGACTGGCTGCGCGTCATTTTTTTAATTCAAATGATTAACGATTTTAAGGCAAATAATGGATTTCACCTTTATTGATATTCCTCACCGCCGGAATATTGATTTTGATGAGTCCACGTTTATTCCGTTTTATTGTTGCTATTTATTTGGCATTAGTTATAGCCCGATCTACAACACCATTATTTCTATCAGTTTTGTTCGCTGGCGTACATACAACAATTTATACATAACTTATTGTTCGTCTGTAAAAACAGAACTAATACCATTACTTTATCAATTCAAGTCCATTTAACAAATCCATTTCTACGCGTTTTGGTTCGAAATGAGCCAATAAAAGCGATTGAAATCATTGCTGCCGATTAAATTAAGATTAATTTAAAAATAGCCAATTACATTAAGAGTCAAACAGATTATGAAAAATCGAATACTCATTCTTACTTACAACTCGATCGACGCAAACATACTCAAAAGCGCGCTTCTCAATACGCGAGATGGACCGTTCTACACGGAATGCTTATCGCGTCTCGATGCAGGGCTGGAACGACTGAGTTTAGGTGGCATTGACATCGTTCTAGTTGATTTATCCCTTGCAGACAGCAGCGGCATTAACACTTTTAATCAACTATTTAATCGCATACCACACACACCAATCCTTATTCTCAGTGCGTATGAAGAAGAACCGCTTGCGATTGAAGCCGTGCAACTTGGCGCTCAGGGATATTTATCTAAGGGATTCTTTGCAAGCAGCTTGATCCCTCAATCGTTACGCAGCGTTATCCAGCGCAAGAACGTCGAAGAAGCGCTCTACAAAGAGAGATCGAGAGCGGAGATTACGCTTAACTCAATCAGCGATGCCGTAATTTGCACGGACCAATTGGGTAATATCGATTATATGAACGTATCAGCAGAGAAACTGACAGGCTGGTCAATTGACGAAGCTAACGGTCACCCAATTGCTGACGTATTCAAGTTAATTAATGGTGTTACGCGCGAGCCTGAACGTAGTACTGTAGCGCTAGTATTGCAAAAAAATGAATCAAGAGATCTGCCCCCAAACACTGTTTTGATCAAGAAAGA
This sequence comes from Solimicrobium silvestre, assembly GCF_002976435.1. Classification (GTDB taxonomy): domain Bacteria; phylum Pseudomonadota; class Gammaproteobacteria; order Burkholderiales; family Burkholderiaceae_D; genus Solimicrobium; species Solimicrobium silvestre. Next base: position 7,968 of record NZ_PUGF01000023.1, read on the forward strand.
TGGAAGCGAAGCATCCATTGAAGATACTGCTTCACCGATTCACAACAGAAGTGGGCAACTTACTGGGGTGGCAATCGTCTTTCATGATGTTAGTCATACCCAAGCATTGAGCAATAAAATGGAACATCTTGCGCAGCATGATTTTCTGACTAATTTACCAAATCGGATATTACTTAACGATCGTATTGCTCAGGCGATTATTTTAGCCAAACGCAACCACAAGCAACTTGCACTACTTTTTCTTGACTTAGACAATTTCAAACATATTAACGACTCTCTCGGTCACGCAGCTGGCGACAAGCTTTTACAATCCGTTGCGCAGCGTTTGCGTGATTGCATACGTGGCTCCGACACGGTAAGCCGGCAAGGCGGCGATGAGTTCGTCTTATTATTAGTCGGTGGAGAATTTGACACAGATGCCGCAATGATCGCGGATAAAGTGCGTAATGCGCTTGCAGCGCCGCACTCAATCGACGGAAGCGATTTGTATATTACGACCAGTATTGGTATTAGCATTTACCCCGCTGATGGCAAAGATGCAGACGCGCTACTCAAAAGTGCAGATACAGCGATGTATTACGCTAAGGGTAAAGGACGAAATAACTATCAATTTTTTCGAAGCGAAATGAACATCCGGGCAGTCGAACGCCAATTTGTCGAAGCCAATTTACGCAGCGCCCTGGAAAAACGGGAATTTATTTTGCACTATCAGCCAAAAATCAATTTAAGCACTGGCAAAATTTCAGGCGCTGAAGCATTACTACGATGGAAACGTCCATCAAGTGAAATGATTCTTCCTGACCGCTTTATACGTATTGCAGAGGATTGCGGTTTAATTATACCCATCGGTCGCTGGGTATTACGTGATGCCTGCACTCAAGCAAAAAAATGGATCGAAGCTGGTCTTGCCCCTGTATCAATCGCCGTAAATATCTCTGCACTTGAGTTTCGTCAGGTTGATTTCCTTGAAAGTGTTCGTTCCGTTCTAAACGATACCGGGTTAGACGTGCATTGTTTGCAATTAGAAATCACTGAAAATGTATTAATGGATAATGCAGAATCAAGCGCATTTATACTTCAGGAGCTTAAAAATATCGGCGTGCAGTTGGCAGTAGATGATTTTGGTACTGGGTATTCAAGTTTGAGTTATTTAAATTTATTTCCGCTCGATGTAATAAAAATAGATCAATCGTTTGTCGATGGCATTGGTAATTCAAAAGACAACGGCATTATCGTCGGCGCAGTCATCGGGATGGGGAATAGCCTGAAACTTAAGGTAGTCGCCGAAGGTATTGAAAATCTAGAACAGTTAAATTTTTTAAAAGGGCTTCACTGCGAAGAAGGACAAGGATTTTATTTCAGCAAACCAATTTCATCGGAATCATTTGTTGAGATGCTTGCATCCGAAAGATCTTTTTAGTTACTCATTTGCATTTAAGGCTCGCTCCTATTTGAACTCTATTTGCTGTTCTCTTTGTTTACTCTTTGTTATGGAAATATTATGAACATACTGATGGTACTTACCTCACACGATAAGTTGGGCGACACGGGCGCAAAGACCGGATTTTGGTTAGAAGAGTTTGCTGCGCCCTATTATGTTTTCCAAAAAGCAGGTGCAAAAATTACGCTTACTTCGCCACTCGGTGGTCAACCTCCGCTTGATCCGAAAAGCGACGATCCTGCCTCACAAACCGAATCAACCATTCGCTTCAAGTCCGATTCTGCTGCACAAGCTACATTGGCCAATACCCGCAAATTAAGTGACATATCGACCAACGATTACGATGCTGTATTTTACCCTGGCGGTCATGGTCCATTGTGGGATCTGGTCAACGACAAATTGTCGATAGCCCTGATCGAAGTCATGCTGGAAGCTGGCAAGCCGGTCGCGGCTGTTTGCCATGCCCCCGGTGTACTGCGCTATGTCAATAATCCGGATGGCACATCCGTGCTCAAGGGCAAAGCCGTAACTGGTTTTACCAACAGCGAAGAACAGGCTGTCGGGTTAAGCAAGGTGGTGCCGTTTTTGGTTGAGGATATGCTTAAGGAAAACGGAGCCAACTACAGCAAGCTTGCAGACTGGCAGCCTCATGTCGTCACGGACGGCTTGCTGATTACGGGACAAAACCCCGCATCATCCGAACCGGCTGCTCAAGCATTGCTAAAAATGCTGGCTTAGCAATTTTTTCGCCAGAATCTGACCATGACTATTAGCACGCCAACCATGACACCCGCCGCAATAGATCGTTCAAAGCCGCAAACGCTTGGACTTTCTGGAGCGTGGACAGTTAATGGAATGGGACAGATCTCACCACAACTAAATAGTGCGACCATCACTCCCAGCCCAGGCCTGAAGATAGATGGCGCACGTATTGATGCACTCGATGCAACAGGCGCATGGGTAATCAATAAGCTGTTGCTACGGCTGGGTACTCAGGGTCATGCGATCCAGCTGCATGACTTGCGCCCCGAATTTTCCCATCTGCTCGGGGATGCAGGCCAACAGAGCGCTGAACAAACTGCACCGATCCTCCCCGTGCCTACCAAACCTGTATTGGAACGCATCGGTCGCAGCGTTGAATTAGCTGTGCACGATACGATGGCCTTGCTTGGTTTTGTTGGTCTCAGCGCAGTCAGCCTGGCAAAGTGTATCCCCCACCCGGCGCAGTTCCGGGGCCGATCTATCTTGTTTAATATACGCAGCGCAGGCGTCGATGCGTTGCCTATCGTTGGTTTGCTTACCTTTTTGCTCGGTGTTGTGGTCGCCTATCAGAGCGCCAATCAACTCAGGCAATATGGTGCCAATATTTTTGTTGTCGATCTGATCGGCTTGTCCATGCTGCGAGAATTCGCGCCGCTGATCACCGCAATCATCGTCGCCGGCCGCTCCGGATCAGCGTATACCGCACAAATCGGCACCATGGCAGTGACGGAAGAAATTGACGCCATGCGTACTCTTGGCATAGATCCCCACCAAATGCTGGTTGTACCAAAAATTATCGCTTTAATGATTACGTTACCGCTACTAACCGTATTTGCGGATGTGCTGGGTGTATTCGGCGGAATGATCATGGCACAGGCCACACTGGGAGTTGGTTTTGCTGAATTCCTGGATCGCTTCACTAAGGCCGTTAACATGTCGGCTTATTTGCTGGGTATCGGCAAGGCTGTTGTGTTCGCCGCCATCATCGCAGTGGTGGGTTGCTATCAGGGCTTTCTAGCCAGTGGCGGGCCCGACAGCATAGGCCGTCAAACTACCCGCAGCGTGGTGCAGGGAATTTTTCTGGTTATCGTCGTTGACGCGCTGTTTTCTATCGCTTTCAGTGCGCTGGACCTTTGATATGAACAACTTACCCAATCAGACCGTTGTCGAAATAAGTAACGTGTGTACGCGTTTTGGCGACCATATCGTGCATTCTGGAGTCGATCTTGAGGTACGCAAAGCAGAAATATTTGCCCTGATTGGCGGAAGCGGCTCCGGCAAATCGACCCTGTTACGCGAGATGATCATGCTGCAACGCCCCGACTCGGGTTCTATCCAAGTGTTAGGTGAACCGCTGGAACATCTCGGTGAGCAGCAAGCCACGGATCTGCGCAAACGCTGGGGCGTAATGTTCCAGCATGGCGGCTTGTTTGGCTCGTTGACCGTCCAGCAAAATATCGGTTTGCCAATGCGCGAACATACCAACTTGGACGATGCACTGATCGATGAAATAGCCGATTGGAAACTGACCATGACCGGCCTGAAATCTGCGGTCGGTGCGCAATATCCGTCAGAATTGAGCGGCGGTATGTTGAAACGTGCTTCGTTAGCACGTGCGTTGGTGCTCGATCCGGAATTGCTGTTTTTAGATGAGCCGACCACCGGTCTGGACCCGGAAAGCGCATCGGAAATTGATGAACTGGTTTGTAAACTACGCAACCAAAGCGGCTTGACCATCGTCATGATTACCCATGATCTTGATCTGTTATGGCAAGTGTCGGATCGTGTTGCGGTATTGGCCAATGGCAAGGTACAAGCCATGGGGTCGATGCAGGAACTATCAACTAACGACAATCCTGCCATTAAAGTATTTTTTGACGGCCCACGTGGCAGAGCTGCGCAAGACCAAGAGCAACGATTGCCCCATACATCAACTAATGCAGCGAAGGCAACGAATGCAACTTCCGGGAGTTCACCATCGAAACCAAAGTAAACTATTCACTGGTCGGCGCATTTGTCCTGATACTCGGCGCTGTGCTGATAGTTGGCATACTCTGGCTGGCTTCAGGTGGTGCCTTCCAAAAGAAAATCGACATGTATCTGGCGATTGAAGACGAATCCGTAGCCGGGCTAAACGTGAATGCACCGGTCAAATATAACGGGGTCGATGTTGGCAAGGTGCGTAATATCCAGCTCGATCCGAGCAACCCTGATCGGGTCAACCTGCTCTTCGCCATCAACCACAATACGCCAATCCGGGAAGACACCGTGGCCGTTCTGAAAACCCAGGGCTTAACCGGCATCGCCTACGTTGAACTGAGCAGCACCGCACACAACTCGCCTTTGCTGCATAAAACTGCAGGTTATGAGTATCCGGTGATACGTACCAAACCTTCTCTGGGTGCGCGGCTGGAAAACGTGCTGACCACGGTGTTGGCCAGTCTGGACAGCACATCCAAGCACATCAATTCAATCTTGAGCGATCAAAATCAGGAAAACTTCAAAAACACGCTGAGCGACTTGGCGACCATCGCGCACACTATTGCGTTACGCAAAGATGCAATCGACCACGGCTTACGCAATGCGGACCTTACCTTGAACAATACGACACGACTAACCGCACAAGCTGGACCTGTTATCGATCAAATTGGGCGTAGCGCGGAATCCATCAGCACGATGGGTAAGGAAGTCAGTCGCACCAGCATCAATGCCGGAAAATCCCTGAACTCAATCGGATCGGACTTGAAGGGCTTTACCGACGTGAGTCTGCCGGAACTGGATCGACTAATCGGCGAGCTCAATGCCTTATCGGCTTCGATGCGACGCCTTAGTGAGCAAACCGAACGAAATCCAAACAGCTTGTTGTTCGGCATTACTCCAGTGCCTGACGGGCCGGGAGAAACGCCTACCGTAGTGAGGAAGCCATGAACCGGGAATCTTATTCTCAATTATTCAAGTGCCTAATAAACACGCTGCCCATTATCTTACTTAGCGCATGCAGTGCATTGCATCCGATTGAAACAGCGCCGCCGACATTTTATTCACTGGACTATCCTACTGCGAAGTCTAATCAGGCCAAGCCGACCTTGCCAGACTACGCTCCTACCCTGCTGGTCAACCCGCCGGTTGCCGCTTCGGGATTTGACAGCCAGCGCATTATTTACACTCGCGTTGCACATCAACTGGAATATTTTGCACACAGTGAGTGGATCGACACTCCGGCACGCATGATTGCACCATTGATAGTCGATGCATTGGCCAACAGCGGCGCTTTTCGTGCAGTGGCTCCGGCCACCAGCGCTGCTGCCGGTGGTCTGCGCTTAAATACCGAGATAGTTCGGCTGCAACATGATTTCAGTACGCAACCGAGCCAGTTACGCTTCACAATACGCGCTTATGTGTTGGACAATGCAACGCGTAAGGTTCTGGCATGGCATGAATTCGATGAAGTCGTTGTAGCAGCAAGCGACACGCCGTATGACGGTATCGTTGCCGCGAATCAGGCGGTACAAATAGGGTTACAGGAGTTGACCAGGTTTTGTGTTGATACGACACGTCAATGGCAAGCGAGCAAAGATGCCGAACATAGTAACGGCACATTGAATTAATCAAGATTACTGTTCAAGACGCTCGGGCTTGGTTTAGTAAGGAAAATTTAATTCGAGGCAAGATCCTGATTCGGTTCGCTAGCGCACCGACCAGACTAAAACTTCAGGATATCTTCCCCATACTAATCAACCTCCGGAGAACATCATGACACCGACATCCAACGACGAATTACTGTTTGTTTATGAAAAACTTGAAGACCAACTCATGCAAGTGATCAATGAATCGGACAACGTACCGCACCTGGCTACCAGTGGAATACGTGTTCAACCAAAAAAACCTATGAATTGCTATGAATCAAAAATGCGCTCATATGCTGCCTTATGTGAAGCTGGTCGATAACCTTTTGCGGTAAATTTTTCGATAAATGGGTTATTTTTCATTGGTTTGTTGATGTGTCAGCTCATCCCGCAACCTGCGGTAGCGCAGGATCAATGCTTTGGTTGAGCTGTCGTGTTCTAACTTAGGCGCGTCAACATCTTCAAGTTCGGGAATAATGCGCTGCGCCAGATCCTTGCCAAGTTCAACTCCCCACTGATCAAAAGAGTCGATCTGCCAAATAGCCCCCTGAGTAAAAATACTATGCTCGTACAACGCGACCAGTTGCCCCAAAACTTCTGGAGTGAGGCGTTCGGCGAGTATGGTATTGGTCGGACGATTGCCCTCAAACATGCGATGCGGCGCAAGCCACGGTGGCGTGCCTTCGGTCGCGATTTGCTCTTGTGTTTTGCCAAACGCCAGCGCTTCAGTCTGCGCGAACAGGTTGGCCATCAACAAATCATGATGACGACCCACTGGATTAAGCGGCTGGCAAAATCCGATAAAATCACATGGTACAAGCCTGGTTCCCTGATGCATCAGCTGAAAAAACGAATGCTGGCCATTGGTGCCCGGCTCGCCCCAATAGATTGGCCCGGTCATCACACCGACTGGATCGCCATCGAGCGTGACATGCTTCCCATTGCTTTCCATCGCCAACTGCTGAAGATACGCAGGAAAACGTTTGAGATATTGTTCATAAGGCAGCACCGCGACAGTTTCAGCCCCAAGAAAATTATTATTCCAGATTGCTAATAAGCCCATCAGCACAGGCAGATTCTGCGCGAACGGCGCACTGCGAAAGTGCATATCCATTGCATGAAAACCGGACAGCATCGCACGATAATTTTGTTCGCCGATGGCGATCATGGTTGACAATCCGATAGCCGAATCCATCGAGTAACGGCCACCAACCCAATCCCAAAAAACAAACATGTTGGCCGGATCGATGCCAAATTTCTCCACGCCGTCCGTATTTGTTGATACCGCGACAAAATGCCGCTGCACTGCCCGCTCATCCTTGATCGTGCTTAAACACCATGCGCGAGCCGAGTAGGCATTGGTTAAGGTTTCCTGTGTTTTAAATGTTTTTGAGCAGATGATGAACAACGTTTCTTCCGGGTCCAGATCACGCGTCGCTTCTACAAAGTCGGTACCATCGACGTTGGAAATAAAACGAAAGCACATGTCACGACGACTGTACTGAAGCAGCGCGTCATACGCCATAACCGGGCCCAGATCGGAACCGCCGATGCCGATATTAATTACGTTGCGAATCACCCGACCTGTGTAGCCGAGCCACTTTCCGCTTCGCACGCTTTCGCTAAATGCAGCCATTTGATCAAGCACCGCATAGACCTGCGGCACCACGTCGACTCCATCTACCTCGATATGCTCACCAACTTGCGCCCGCAGCGCTATATGAAGCGCCGCGCGCTTCTCACTCGTATTGATATTCCGGCCGCTGAACATAGCATCGATGTGTGCAGGCAAACCGCAATCGTCGGCCAACTGAAGCAAAAGCCTGAGCGTTTCATCCGTTACGCGATTCTTCGAATAGTCGAGATAGAGACCGGCGCCTTCGGCAGTCAGGTGCTCGCCGCGCTGCGGATCATCGGAAAATAACTGTCGCAGATGCAGATCGCCAATCAGCTTGTGGTGCGCTACAAGCTCCTGCCAGGTGAGCCTTTCCAGCAATCGCGGACCGGGTGTAAGTGTTGTGTCCCTCATGCTGTCAGTATTCCTCGCGTAATATTATCAAGCCACAAGCTCTGGCCCAGTTCGTATAGATACTCAGTAGTATTCATAACAGCCGCCCTTTTTTATAATCTCACGTTACCAGTAGTCAATGCGCCCATGTAGACATGCATAGTGAACTTATATCCGGGGCCAGTCTGTACGATATCGTACAGACGTTAATACGTTTTGAAATGCGAATTTAAGTTCATTTGGGTTTAAAAAAATAACCCACTATCGGCAACATCTAGGTGCGCCACCGCACAGAACCGGATCTGAACCGGCGATAAGATGAAATTCCTTTCAAACTATTGTTGGAGTAATGATGAAACCTAAATTTGGCACAATGTGCGTGTTAGTCGGTAGCCTTTTGACCATAACGGCTGTCGCTTATGCTGACGATGTTGATCAACATCATCCGATGACTTTCATCAAGGACTCGGCAATTACATCGTTAATCAAAACCAAGCTCGCCGCTGAGCATTTATCCACTCTGAAAAATATCAAAGTCGATACAGACGACAAGGGTGTGGTCTGGCTGAGCGGGTATGCACCATCGCAAATGCTGGTAGATAAATCGGAATCAATTGCGCGTAATACTGACGGCGTTAGAGCGGTGAAAAATAATATCGTCGTGAAAATGGATTAGTAAACGCTACCAGTTGGCATCACGTTGTCAATTGGTAGCATGAACAAAGCGAAGTTCGGCACTTCAATTGCCGACAGATCACTATTAATAATTGAATACGTTGAATAAGGAGTTCCCCATGCTGGAAGAAAATATACATATGGTTAATCAAGACATCAGGACATTGATTATCGATGCCCAGGCATTGCTGCAAGCAGCCACCACTTTGTCCGGTGAGAAAGCTGAGGAAATGCGCAAACATGGAATGCAATTACTTGATACTGCCATGGCCAAGGCACGTGATACCCAGATCAACGCAATAAATACTAGCAAGAGAATGGCAGCGTCTGCCGATGGCTATGTCAGGGAAAATCCATGGAGAACGATCGCCACTGGAGCTGGCATCGGACTACTGTTGGGTGTGATACTCGGCCGTCGATAATTGCGAAATTATTCTGTCATCCTAAAAAGAGCGCAGCATTTATCATGCTGCCCTCCTTTTTCAAATAGACAAATCAAAAAAGAAGCACTATTTTGATACCAGATTCGCTTTTTCATTTCTCAATTTGCTTGCGAATAGACAGCAATTCTTTTTTTCGTTCCGGCGTCGTTTCAGGATAAGTCATTTTTAGTTCTTCTAAGGTATCAAGAACAATACGCGACACAATCAGCCGCGCGTTTTCCTTGTCATCGGCAGGAACTACATACCAAGGTGAGTTTTTAGTGCTTGTTGCGCTGAGGCATTCTTCATAAGCAGTCATGTATTGCTTCCAAAATTTTCGCTCTGTGATATCTGCAAGGCTGAATTTCCAATTCTTCTCCGGCTCATCGATACGTTCCAAGAAACGCCTTTTTTGCTCGCCCTTTGACAGATGAAGGAAGAATTTGATGATGCGCGTTCCATTGCTATGCAGGTGTTTCTCCAAATTGGTAATAGAAAGGTATCTGTTATGCCAAATGGATTGATCATCGGATTGTTTATCAGGAAGACCTTCGCTGTGAAGTAGTTCGGGGTGAACGCGCACGATCAGCACTTCTTCGTAATAGGACCGATTAAAGATACCGATGCGTCCACGCTCCGGCAGGTCACGCGTAGTACGCCACAAAAAGTCATGCTGTAATTCCTCTGCGCTGGGATGTTTGTAACTAAATACCTGGCAACCTTGCGGGTTAACCCCTGACATTACATGTCGGATAGCGCCATCTTTACCGGCAGCATCCATCGCTTGAAAAATCAGCAGGATAGCGTGTTGATTGGACGCGTAAAGTAATTGCTGAAGCGCACTTAGTTGCGCTACATGCTCATGCAAAAGCTGTTGGTATTGTTTTTTTGTCTGGTACACCGCGTCGACCTTCGTAGGCCACTTTTGGAGACTTACTTTATCCCCTTCACTGACACGAAAATCTTTAGAATTAATTTTCATCTTTGTCCTTTTGAGTTATGGTCGCATCTATAAAATAGTTAATTCCGCTTTAGGCTATCTTCAACCTCGCAAATAACAGCACCTTTACCATATCCAGAATAACTACAAACACGACCGCTGAGAAAAACGTACCGGCCACCACCGATATCGGCAATGCTGTCATTGCAAGGCCCCAGGTGGCTAAAATTGATGCAATCAAAATATCAAGGATGGAAGAAGCCACTAACCACGTACTAGGGCGAGAACTCCACAGATACTTGCGCTCTCGAATGGCGTAGATCATTGCCTGACTTCCAAAAACCAGGACGATAAAGGCCAATGTCCTCAGTGCTTCGGTTGCTAGCATCAATTCGAATTTTCCGATTGCAAGAACAGCGGCGCAAAATGCCAGTAGACAAACGCCCAGGATAACTCCGGCAGTCGTCAAGTTACCGATGCGCCACGCATTCGGCATCACGGACGGCCGCACGTTATCCGTAGTCAATGACATAGCAAGAAAATCGCCGGCAATCATGATAATAACCATCAAAAGTGGCGTCAAAATAGCGTGTCCAGTCATAATCAGACCAAGGATCAAGAACAGTACAGTGACGATCTTCTTCACAATGGAATTCAATGTGTAGGTCAGGATACGCTGAAATATGATGCGCCCTTCCTTAACAGCAGCAACGACACCCGCCAGACCTGTATCAGTCAATACCATCCCGGCAGCCGATTTGGCGACGTCAGTTGCTGTCGAAACTGCAATACCTATTTGCGCCTGTCTCAACGCTGGTGCGTCGTTGGCACCATCGCCGCACATGCCGACGGTGTGTCCGCTCTTCTGGAATGCTTTAACGAGCTCAAACTTTCCTTCAGGAAGAACTCCGGCAAAAACCGAAAAGGTCTCTGGTCGTACGTCAGGCGGGATAGGACCTGCAGGACAGGTTGCGCCATTTAGCCCAACTGCATGCGCCACAATACCTGCCGTCGCCGGTGCGTCACCAGTCACCATCACCGTTTGCACACCTAAACCGCGCAATTCAGTAATAAGCGCCGCCGACTCGGTGCGCGGGGGATCACTCAGCGCAATAAATCCAAGCAGCTTCATTGCCGTTGGTACGCCGGAAGCAACCGCCAGTACTCTAAAACCTTGTCCCTCAAGTTCAGTCAATACTGCCTGCGCAGTCGGCGATGATTGCACAAGACCAATAATCGAGGTAAAGGCACCTTTTACGATCCGTTGTTCCACGCCATCTTTATCGGTAGCGGTGGCTTCCGACATTTTGGTTGCGGGATCAAACGGTACAAACTTGACCAATCGCGGCGCCTCCTGAATTGGTTTGCCTGCAGCAGTTGCGCGAATGGCCGCATCGACAGGATCACCACCACCGTCCGAACTAGCCAATGCTGCCAGTGCAAGCAGGTGTGCCTCATCAAAGCCAGGCATAGGGCGCAGAGTTGTCACATTCAATTCATTGCGCGTTAACGTTCCTGTTTTGTCGGAGCATAAAACATCCATGGTGGCAGCTTCGTCCACCGCCGATAGTCGCGTTGGAAGAACACCCTGCTTCGCTAACGCTCTGGCACCTAGCGCTGACGCCAAGGTGAACGTGGCTGGGAGAGCAACCGGTATGGATGCGAGGATTGCGGTCAGCACCAAGGGAATGATCTCGGCCAACGGCATGGCGAGATAGTGAGCGTAAGCGACCAACAATACAATTACCACGCCATTGAACATGGCTAGATTACGTACCACATGCAAAACTGCCTTTTGCTGGGAACTGACGACGTGGGCCGTTCGAATCAATTCTGCGGTGCGCCCAAATTTGGTACGCGGCCCGGTTTCAGTCACTTCCGCAACAGCCTCACCGCGTCTTACAAATGCGCCCGCATAAGTTTGCACTCCTACCCCAGCTTCAATCGGCACCGATTCGCCGGTGAGCATAGACTGGTCAAGCAAGACCTCGCCTTCCATGAGGCGCACATCGGCGGCAACCACACCGCCTAATGAAAGCTTTACCACATCACCCGGCACCAAGTCGGCGGCTGGCACAGTAATCCAATGGCCGTCGCGCCGTACGGCTGCGTTCATTGCTAGCTTTGATTTAAGTGCAGCAAGAGTTGCTTGGGCGCGCCCTTCCTGGAAAAGTCCGAGCGCCGCGTTGAATATCAAGAGGCCAGCGATGATCGCAGCCTCGATATAGTCACCAAGCACAACCTGAAGCACGATAGTCGCTTCGAGCATCCACGGAACGGGAGCCCAGATTTTTTTCAGCGCCATGCGAACTGGATTTTCAGTCGAGACAGGCATTGTATTGAAACCAATTTTCTCTTGCCGGCGGTGTGCTTCGCCAGTCGTTAGTCCACTTTTTTGGTCACTTTTTTTAGCTGAATCCTGAGTGTCGTTTGAGGGGATTGGCAGTGATTTTGCATTATCTGGCGGCATATGTTCTCCATTCTTAAGAAAAGCTTGATTGTGCAAAATCCAAATTCGCCGGACATTAAAAAATTAAATTGCATTCAATGAGAATGAAGCAATGACAGAAAGCTATCTGTACGGTGGCGCACAATCCGCACAAATTGGTCAGGTATATTACAAACCAAATTTCATTCCGTATCAACCGCCGCCCTACCCTTCGTACGCTACCGAACAGACCACAGGGATATCCGTTATCTACAATTTAAAAACATGAAGCAATAGTCCATTACCAGACTGAGCTCGCAAATTGCGATCGCACCAGCTGCGATCTGTAAACATGTCTTAAGGAAGCACGCGCAGCTAAGGAGGTGAAATGGAATTTTCGTTGAAAAGCTTCAGGTGCCTGGCGCAAGCAGCTCCTTTGGCATTACTGTTGAGTGCCTGTGCTGTCGGCTCCGACTATGTCAAATCCAACGTGGAAACACCGCCCGCTTTCAAAGAACAGGTTGGCTGGAAGATTGCCCAACCCGCGGACTTACAAATCCCTGAAAAATGGTGGGAGATGTACAACGACCCGGTGCTCAACAAGCTTGAAGAGCAGGTCACTATTTCAAACCAGACTGTGATCCAGGCTGAAGCCCAATATCGCCAGGCACGGGCTTTGGTTCAGGCCGCAAGTGCTGCCTACTATCCTACCGTGGCGGCTAACGTTTCGAGTACCCGCACTAGCGGCACTTCCACGACTAAAGATACAAGCAGTGCCGTGACTGGACCATCCACCACTGATTTATTAACGGCCAACGTCAGTTGGGAACCGGATATCTGGGGTCGGGTAAGGCGCACGATCGAAGCCAATACAAGCAGTGCGCAAGCTAGTGCTGCCGAATTACAGGCGATGCGCCTGAGTACCCAGGCGCAACTAGCGCAAGACTATTTCCAGTTACGCGACCAGGATGCCGACCGACAGCTTTACGACAAAACCGTGATTGATTATAAAAAATCGTTGGAGCTGACGCAGCACCAATTTGATTTTGGAATGGTACTAAGAGCAAACGTGGTGTTAGCAGAAACGCTGCTCAAGCAAACTGAAGCGCAAGCCATCGATTTCGACGTTGCGCGTGCACAAATGGAACACGCGATAGCACTTTTGGTCGGCAAGCCGGCATCCACTTTCTCTATCGCTCAGGTAGATAAATTCGATACACAGATTCCTGTACTACCGCTAGGACTGCCATCCGCACTGCTTGAACGTCGGCCGGATATAGCAAATGCCGAGCGTCTGGTCGCTGCAGCGAATGCGCAGATCGGTGTCTCAAAATCAGCCTATTTTCCAGATCTCACGCTCGCCGCAACTGGCGGTTATCAAAGTAGCGGGCTGGCAAATTGGATTTCACTTCCTAACCGAATCTGGTCGTTGGGGCCGTCGCTTGCTGAAACGTTGTTCGATGGCGGTGCTCGGAAAGCGGTAACCGATCAGGCAATCGCCGCCTACGACGCCAGCGTGGCAAATTACCGCCAAACGGTGCTGGCCGGTTTTCGGGAAGTGGAAGATAACATTGCAGCGCTGCGGATCCTTGAGCAGGAAGCGAAGAAACAGGAAGAAGCAGTCAAGCTGTCCAGACGTTCGGTCGAACTGATGATCAAACAATATGAAGCAGGCCTCATCACCTACCTGGATGTCATCACGGTAGAAACCACCGCGCTTAGTAATGAGCGCGTCTATGTCGATTTACTTAACAAGCGTTTAAGTGCCAATGTTTTACTGATCAAAGCGTTGGGCGGCGGATGGAGTGCATCACAATTGCCGACCGCAAATGCAGTGGAAAAACCGAACAATAAGAGCTGAACAATAAGCTAAACAATAACGCACCAAAGGGAGAGTTTTTTGAGTGAGGAAACCAATGAGCATGCCGCTAGCGACCAGCAACAACCCAATAACACGCTCAAATCGCGAAAGCATAAACGGACGAAAATGATCATATGGATAGCGTCAGTAATCCTGCTCGCTGTAGTGCTTTTATTACTCATACGTCACTTTAACAATGCAAAAAAAGTTAAACCGCCACCACCCGGAATCGCTATCACCACCACCACGGCAACCAAAGGTGACATTGGCATTTACCTCACCGCAATCGGCACCGTCACACCGATCTATACCGCTTCGATTACTAGTCAGGTAAATGGTTTGGTGATTGCGGTGCACTTCAAGGAGGGACAACTGATTAATAAAGGCGATACCTTAATTGACATTGACCCGCGCCTTTATACGGCGACCTTGCTGCAAGCCCAAGGCACACTTGAAAGAGATGAAAACTTGTTGGCTCAGGCACGCATGGACTTAGATCGCTACCGTAAAGCATGGATCGGTGAAGCAGTTTCCAAGCAAGTGTTAGATGATCAGGAAAAGTTGGTCTTACAAGATCAAGGTATCGTCAAAATCGACCAGGGAATGGTGCAATACGACCAGCTCCAGGTGGACTTCTGTCATATAACCGCACCAATTAAGGGTCGAATCGGATTGCGGCTGGTTGATCCCGGCAACGTTGTGCAGTCCGCTGCAACACTAACGCTGGCTGTCGTCACACAAATAAATCCAATTACGGTCATCTTCACCATACCGGAAGACGATCTTGCGCAAGTTCAGGCGCGACTGCGTGTGCACGCCAAGCTTAAGGTTGATGCATTCGAACGGACCGCGCAAAAGATTATCGCGAGCGGTGAATTGTTGACGCTCGATAATCAGATCGACACGACCACGGGAACGATTAAAGCGCGTGCGGTATTCGACAATAAGGGCGATACGCTGTTTCCTAATCAGTTTATTAACACCCGTTTATTGGTCAATACGATACAAGGGGCGACCTTAATTCCGGCATCGGCAATTCAACAGAATGGACAAGCTTCTTTCGTGTATGTAATTCAAAACAAGATTGCCTTTATGCGTAGTGTGACGCCGGGTGTGACTAACGCAGGTAGCACACAGGTGACAGGCCTTAATCCTGGAGAGGTAGTTGCCAATAGCAGCTTTGATAAGCTACAAGATAAGATAGCGGTTACGTTGCCGGTACCTGCTGCTGCCCCAGTCGTACCCAAACCGGCTGCTGCGGCAACACCCGGCAGTAGCGCCCCGTGAGTCCGTCACGCCCGTTCATACTAAGGCCAGTTGCAACCGCATTGCTGATGGTGGCGATTTTGCTGGTTGGACTGGTTGGCTATACACAACTCCCGGTTTCGGCATTGCCGGAAGTCGATTATCCGACCATTCAGGTTCTGACCTTTTATCCAGGTGCAAGTCCAGATGTGATTGCAACCACAGTAACAGCACCGCTCGAGCGTCAATTCGGTGAGTTGCAGGGCCTGAGTCAGATGACTTCCACCAGTTCGGGTGGTACCTCGGTCATCGTGATGAAATTCAATCTTGCGTTGTCGATCGATGTCGCTGAAGAAGAAGTACAGTCTGGCATCAACGCAGCACAGAGCTTTTTACCCTCTAACCTGCCCTCGCCGCCAGTCTATAGCAAGACCAATCCAGCCGATGCGCCGGTACTGACCTTCGCCGTCACGTCCAGTTCGATGCCGTTGTCGCAAGTGGAAGACCTGGTCGACACGCGTCTGGCTCCTAAAATATCCCAGATCAATGGCGTCGGGCTGGTCACGATCAGTGGCGGTCAAAAACCTGCCGTCCGCATACAGGCGAATCCAGTCGCACTTTCTTCGTACGGGATCAATCTGGAAGATCTGCGCACGGCATTGACGCAGGCCAGTGTCAATGCGGCCAAAGGGAATTTCGACGGCCCGCGTCAGGATTACCAGATTAATGCCAACGATCAATTAGTCACCAGCAAAGATTATAAAAAGGTGGTGGTTGCCTATCGCAACGGAGCACCAGTTATGCTGACCGATGTCGCGCAAATCGTCGATGGTATTGAAAACAATAATCAAGCGGCATGGATGAATTTGACACCGGCGGTAATCGTCAATGTGCAACGCCAACCGGGCGCCAACACGATCAACGTAATCAAGGGAATAAAGACATTGATGGGGCAATTGCAGGACAATCTACCGACCGGCATCAAAGTGACTACGCTCACCGACCTCACAACGCCGATTGAAGCTTCGGTTTCTGATGTCGAATTTGAATTGATGTTAACCGTCGCGCTAGTGGTGCTGGTTATATTTCTTTTCTTGCGCAATGTGTATGCCACCATCATTCCCAGCGTTGCGGTGCCGTTGTCGCTGGTCGGCACATTCGCCGCCATGTATTTGCTGGGTTACAGTCTGGATAATCTGTCCTTGATGGCATTGACCATTTCTACCGGCTTTGTGGTGGATGATGCCATCGTGATGATAGAGAATATCTCGCGCTACATAGAAGCTGGCGATTCACCGATGGATGCCGCACTCAAAGGTGCCGAACAAATCGGATTCACCATCATGTCGCTGACCGTGTCGCTAATCGCGGTACTGATCCCTCTACTATTCATGGGCGATGTAGTTGGCCGCCTGTTCCGCGAATTTGCCGTGACGTTAGCGGTGACGATTGTGGTATCGGCCGTAGTATCGTTGACGCTTACGCCGATGATGAGTGCGCGTATCTTGCGTCGGATTCCCAAAGAACAGCAGGGCCGTTTTTATCAAGCTTCGGAACAGGTGTTCGAGCGCATGATCGCATTTTACGGACGCACACTGAAATTCGTATTGGGCTACCAGACAATCACATTGCTGATCGCCTTGGCAACTCTGCTGCTGACTTGCTTCCTCTACGTAATCATTCCCAAAGGTTTTTTCCCCGTACAGGACACCGGCGTGATTCAGGGTATTTCGCAGGCTTCGCCAACAATTGGATCAGCCAGCATGGCGATCAAACAACAGGAACTCGCCAAAGTCATCCTCGCCGATCCGGCAGTTGCCAGTTTGTCGTCATTTATCGGTGCAGACGGCACCAACATCACCACCAACAGCGGCCGCATGTCGATAAATCTCAAGCCTCTCGATCAACGCAGCATGAGTGCTTCCGACGTGATCCGCAGACTTAAGAAAAGTCTGGAGAAAGTAGCAGGCATTCAGTTATATATGCAACCGGTGCAAAATATTACGCTGGACGACAGAGTCAGCCGCACGCAATACCAATTCACGCTAGAAGATCCTGATCCGGTTGAATTAAATTTGTGGGCCAATCGCTTTATCGGTCAGCTAAGCAAGTTACCTGAACTGGAAGACGTCGCCAGCGATCAACAGATGGGCGGGCTGGCAGTGTACCTTGACATTGACCGCGTCACTGCTTCGCGACTCGGTATTGCACCAGCAACCATCGACAATACTTTGTACGACGCTTTCGGGCAACGCCAGATCAATACGATGTATACACAGATAAATCAGTATCACGTGGTGCTCGAAGCGCAACCGCAGTTTCAGCTCGATCCCGACATGCTCAATCATTTGTACATTCAGGCCAACAGTTCGAGCGGTACCAGCGGTAGCGGCGCATCTAGTTCGTTTTCTTCAACCACATCGGCAACTGCCGGTTCGAATGCACTGACCACGACGGCACTTTATACGCCGGCGGCCAATACGTTAACAGCACCGGCGAATGCGCTGTCTCCGGTTAGCTCGCAATCAAGTACCGGAACCGGCTCAGTTGGAAGAGCCAATTCCGTCATGAGCAGTTCAATTCCCTTTAGTGCTTTTTCGCACTTCGTTAAAACCAGCGAATCACTCTCGATTACCCATCAGGGACAATTTCCATCCATTACCGTATCGTTCAATCTGGCACCGAATGCCGCACTCGGCGAAGCCCTGACCGTGATCGATAAAGTGCAGCACGACATGAAGATGCCGTCCAGCCTGCAAGCGGGATTTCAAGGAACGGCCGCATCCTTTCGCGATTCGCTAGCGAATGAGCCTTTGTTGATTCTCGCGGCCTTGGTTACCGTGTATCTAGTTCTTGGCATTCTGTATGAAAGCTTTATCCATCCGATCACGATTCTGTCGACGTTGCCATCAGCCGGTGTCGGTGCTTTCCTGGCGCTGATTTTGTTTCACCAGGATTTGAGCGTGGTCGCCATCATCGGTATTGTCTTGTTGATTGGTATCGTAAAAAAGAACGGCATCATGATGGTTGACTTTGCGCTGGAAGGAGAACGCAAAGAAGGCAAGAATGCGACAGATGCCATCTACGATGCTTGTCTGCTGCGCTTTCGCCCTATCATGATGACCACTATGGCAGCCTTGCTAGCCGGGTTACCACTGGCACTGGGTAGCGGCTTTGGTTCCGAATTGCGTCGCCCATTAGGTATTGCGATGGTCGGCGGTCTGCTGTTAAGTCAGGGGTTTACGCTTTACACGACTCCGGTTATTTATATCTTTTTCGATAAACTCGCCAAACGCTTCACAAAGAAAGGAGACGAGAAAGGAGCAGATGATACCAAGCCGGTCACGCAACCGGAGCAAAAACCTGAAGCAAAACCAGAACCAGAATCGAATCCATGAGTTTTTCCGCGCCCTTCATCCACCGCCCGGTCGCGACCACGTTAATGACCGTGGCGATTGCATTGGCTGGCGCGATTGCATTCAATATTTTACCGGTATCTCCCCTTCCGCAAGTCGACTTCCCGACCATTTCAATCAGTGCCGCTTTGCCCGGCGCCAGTGCCGACATCATGGCGTCGTCTGTCGCAACCCCATTGGAACGGCAGTTAGGCCATATTGCCGGGGTCACAGAAATGACCTCGTCCAGCACGCTTGGTAACACGTCGATAACGATTCAGTTCGACCTGAGCCGCGATATCGATGGTGCGGCGCGTGACGTGGCAGGAGCGATCAACGCCGCGCGCAGTTATTTACCCACCAACCTGCCAGCCAATCCAACCTACCGAAAAGTTAACCCGGCCGATTCGCCGATCTTGATACTCGGATTGACCTCGGAAAAATACGGCCCCGACAAACTGTACGACGTTGCCTCCACGGTCATTCAGCAGAAACTGTCGCAGATTCAGGGTGTTGGCCAAGTCAATCTTGGCGGAGGTACCCTGCCATCGGTACGGGTCGAGGCAAATCCAACTCAATTAGCCAGCTACGGGTTAACTATCGCGAATTTGAAATCCATGTTGAGCCTGCAAAATGCCGACCAAGCCAAAGGGCAGATCTCCGATGGAGCAGTAACAGCAGATATTCTGGCGAATGATCAGATTTCAAAAGCAGCGCAATACCGGCCGCTTATAGTCGGCACCAAAAATGGTGCGGCGATACGTCTTTCCGACGTAGCAGAGGTAACGGACTCCGTACAAAACCTGCACGCTGCCGGATATCTGAACGGCAAACGCGCCGTCATGCTGATTATCTTTCGTCAGCCCGGCGCCAACATCATCGATACAGTCGATAGCATACGCGCGCAATTGCCGCTGATTCAGGCAGCCATTCCATTCGGAATCAATACGGCCGTCGTACTTGATCGCACCACGACCATTCGCGCTTCGGTCAATGGCGTCGAGCGTACGCTGCTGATTTCGATTGCTCTGGTCATCATGGTGGTGTTTCTGTTTCTGCGTAATTCGCGTGCAACATTGATTCCGGCGGTTGCTGTACCGGTTTCGCTGGTTGGCACGTTCGCTGTCATGTATCTGTGCGGTTATAGCCTTGATAATCTATCGTTAATGGCCTTGACCATTTCAACCGGCTTTGTGGTTGATGACGCTATCGTCGTGATGGAAAATATCACCCGCCATCTCGAAGCCGGCATGAGTCCATTTGAAGCGGCCCTGAAAGGTGCTGCAGAAATTGGCTTCACCGTGTTCACCATCAGTATTTCGCTGATCGCGGTTTTCATTCCTTTGCTGCTAATGGGCGGAATAGTTGGTCGTTTGTTTCGCGAATTTGCCATTACGCTGTCCACCGCCATTTTAGTATCGATGATCGTATCGCTGACGGCGACACCGATGATGTGTGCCTTCCTGCTCAAAAATCAGCGCAACGAACAACATGGCCGTTTCTATATCGCCAGTGAAAAAATCTTCGATTCCATTCTGGACAAATACCGGCGCAGCCTGCATTGGGTACTCGACCACCCGACTCCCACACTGATCGTGCTGTTGTCAACCATTGCGTTGAATGTCTTGCTGGTTATCGTGATTCCCAAAGGGTTCTTTCCGCAACAAGACACGGGCGCGATTGCTGGTGGCTTGCAGGGACCACAGGATTCATCTTTCCCAGCGATGAATAGTGCTGTGCTGCAAGTTGTTGATATAATCAAGAGAGACCGTGCGGTTTTAAACGTGATCGGTTTCACCGGCGGCAGTTCCGCGACCAATACGGGTTTTATCTTTATTGCACTCAAACCGTTGGCCGATCGTAAAGCCAATGCCGCTGAAATAATTAACCGTCTACGTCCGAAATTGAACCGTTTGCCGGTAGCTTCCGTATTTTTGCAAGCATCACAAGACCTACGCATCGGAGGTCGCTCCAGCAATGCGATGTATCAATACACGCTGCAATCCGACAATGTCCAGGATCTTTTTAAATGGGGGCCGCTTCTGCTCAAACAGATGAAGCTCCTGCCGGGATTCCTGGATGTAAATTCGGATCAGCAAAATGGTGGGCTGGAACAGATGGTGAACTACGATCGCATTGCGGCAGCCAGGCTAGGTTTGACTGTCCAGGCATTGGATTCCGGTTTATATAACGCATTCGGGCAATCCGAAGTATCGATCATTTATACGCAGTTGAATCAGTATTACGTCGTATTGGAAGTGGCACCCCAATATTCGCAAAGCCCGGAAGGATTGAAAAATATTTACTTCAACACGAACACGGGCGGCAATATTCCACTCGCAGCAATAGCAACCAATCAAACCAATACCACGCCGCTCGCGGTTAACCACACAGGCTTGTTTCCATCCGTAACAGTTTCCTTCAACCTGGCACCGAATGTGTCATTAAGCGATGCCACCAGGCTCATAGAACAACTGCATCAGCGGCTTGGTACGCCGTCGTCAATTCAAGGCTTTTTTGCCGGAACCTTGCAGGCGTATCAGCAGTCGCTCAGCACTGAACCGTTTTTGATCGCTGCGGCATTACTTGCGGTGTACATCGTTCTCGGTATTTTGTATGAAAGCATGGTCCATCCACTGACAATTATTTTGAGTTTGCCGCCCGCCAGCGTCGGTGCAATGCTCGCCTTGATGTTGTTTAAAGAAGATTTGGGCATCACGGCAATTATCGGCATTGTGCTGTTGATCGGAATCGTCAAAAAGAACGCCATTATGATGATCGATTTTGCGCTACAAGCTCAGCGCAATGAGGGAAAAAGTCCGGCTGATGCGATTTTTGAAGCCTGCATGCTACGCTTTCGCCCAATCCTGATGACCACCATGGCAGCGATCCTTGGAGCACTTCCGCTGGCACTGGGAAGCGGTATGGGCTACGAGTTGCGCCGCCCGCTCGGTATCACGATCATCGGAGGATTGTTGATGAGCCAATTGCTGACTTTATATACTACGCCGGTCGTCTATCTGGCGTTTGACCGACTGCGCTTGCGCATACTGGCAAATAAAAAACTACATGGGTAATTTTTTTGGTTGCCGTGCTAACGCCGCATCAACTTTGCATAGCGTTTTTTCCCATTAATACGAACACAATTATTTTTCGCTATGTCTTGGTAGGCCCACATCAGTATCCAACTTTTTTTCACCAACTTTCAAAGTTGCCTTCACGATTTTTCCGTCGACGACTTCATAAATGGCAATCGCTTCCAAAACGCCTACACCTTCTGGGAAGGTCGCGCGAATACGTTCGTGATCAACAATAGTATTGCCCATTACGATCCGATTAACGATAGTGCAATGACGTGTAGGATCGTTAAAGCGAGTCGCATAGCGTTGTCGCATCTGTTCCTTACCAACAGCCTGCACAGTAGATGGGAACTCAATTATTTGAGCAGTATCGGAATAGGTAGCAAGAAATGCGTCCATGTCATGCGCATTGTAGGCATCTAACTGTAGCTGAACGAGTTCTTCAGGCGAGATTGAAGTTGTTGCTGAAAAGGACGCTGTTGTCATGCTCATCACCATAAAAATAAAAACGATCGAGTTAAAAGCTGTCTTCATTATGCTCTCCATGTTTTTTCGGCAGCTAAAGAAGGTAGGGAAATTAATCCTAGTGTTTGGATAGATGTATTTTTTTTCATTTTAAGTAGTTCTATATGCTGGCCCTGAGAAGCTGCAGCTATAAGCCATGCACACCTATAGGATGCCTTCGTCTATGTCTCCAAAACGACGGGAATACGAACCTGTGGAACAGCTCGAAATTTAATTAGTAATTAGTTGAACACGTACATCGTAAGCACTACGAAGTACGTTTTGGAAAGAGGTAAGACATAATAGCAATGAAGCCAATACCTGTCTGAACAACCGTCGCTCCGATCATCGCCATGACCACATTAGGAGTAATCAAACGATCAGCTGGCAACATTGGTGGCTTTGCAATTAACCCGGCATTATCACTTGCGAACGCTTCACGAACGAATGACATTACATTCCAATTGAGCCAGCTAAAAATGACGCAAACAACAACGACCATAATCCCACGGAAGATCATATCTGCTGTGAGACTGCGTGCTTGCGCCTCTTCAATTGGTGTTGGTCCAACATTAGCTTCCTCGACACCAAGATGAACCGTAACTCCTTGATTAGGATCAGTCATCTCAAGATCACCTTAATATCTTGGTCATTGCATCGAATAGTGACACTGCCATCGCTGCTTTCATTCTTGCTAACGACGTTTAATAGTGCGATCGCTTTGCGAAGTACCTCGGCTTTCGAAGACGCGCCAAAGTGTTTCTTGAGGTCTTCTAAAGTCTGATCGAGCTTGGTATCAATAGTAAATGATGTGGTTGCCATAGTATTCTCCTAACGTATTTCATATAGAATCTATATGGATTCTATACTAAAACTAAACCGAATTAATTTTGTTCGCTATTTAAAGTTGTGCAACATTGAGCTCTCGATTGCTTTGAATGAGCCATCTGCCCACTACCTCATCAACCAGACTCATTAATTGCGCATCATTGAGAGTAAGACTATGTTCACAGCTCCCTGCATAATTCTAAGCGGCAGCATAATAACTTCCGGCGGCAGCGCCCTTTGGCACGGCTTGTTCAATCATAGCTATGTCAGTTTTGCTTAGCACCACATCCAATGCACCTAGTGCCTCGGTCAAACGATCACGGCGGCGCGCTCCGATTAAGGGCAATATATCTTCGCCCTGAGCAGCAACCCAGGCAATCGCTATTTGTGCCACCGATACGTGTTTTTCATCCGCAACCTTGCGCAATGCATCGACCAATGCCAGGTTGTGATCCAGATTTTCACCTTGAAAGCGTGGGCTATTGGAGCGGAAATCGCCGGTGCCGGCCATGTCTTTGCTCCAATGGCCGCCAATCAGTCCGCGTGAAAGGACGCCGTATGCAGTAATCCCAATGCCCAGTTCGCGGCAGGTCGGCAAAATACTCTCTTCGATGCCGCGTGAGATCAACGAATATTCGATTTGCAAATCACAGATCGGATGCACCTTGGCAGCCCGCCTGATCGTGTCCACGCCGACTTCCGACAGACCGATGTGCCGCACATAACCGGCTTTGACCATATCGGCAATCGCCCCGACCGTTTCTTCAATCGGTACGTTAGCGTCAAGCCGCGCTGAGCGATAGATATCGATGTAATCAACGCCTAGCCGTTGCAGCGAATACGCGAGAAAGTTCTTAACCGCTGCTGGCCGCGCATCGTAATGCAACCGACCGCCTTTGGGGTCACGCATCACGCCAAATTTTACGCTGATCTGAGCGGCATCACGGCGCGAGGCCGGGGCCGCTCTCAACGCTTCGCCGATCAGTATTTCGTTATGGCCACTGCCATAAAAATCGCCGGTATCCAACAAGGTAATACCGGCTTCCAATGCGGCGTGTATCGTCGCAATGCTTTCACTGCGTTCTGCGGGGCCATACATGCCGGACATTCCCATGCAGCCGAGGCCGAGAATCGATGAGGAAGGCCCGGTTTTTCCTAATTGACGCTGCTTCATAGTATTTTCCTTTGATCAGTCGCGGCATCAACCGCTTTCAATTTCCTATGCTGCTACTAAAAAAACTCAACCACTAATCCATGCCGCCGTACGAACCCTACGGACAGCTTGAATCCAGATGTGAATAGCCGCCCAAATGAGCGGCTATTTTGTCTCAAGTTGAAGTCAATTTAACGACATCGCGAGAGATGGGTGGTCAACAAAATGTACATTAAATTTAATCAATGCACAAAAATTTCTTAAATGTATTTTGCAATACTTAAATCGATATTGAGCAGCCATCAATTATTTTAACAGTGTTTTTCACGGGCAAAGATGCGTGTTTTTTATCTATATAGCGCTTGGTACGCTCAATAGAAGAAAGTGCGTTTAACTTCTTTTGACGGCCAAGCTTTTGAGTTTCAGGCATTGCATAACTTTACGAATTATCTGGATCTTATAGCGACAACAGTGGCGATCATTCCGTATAGCAGCGTAAATACTTGCGGTTGAATTTCTTTAAGAAAATTCCTACATGAATTGCATCGTTGGCTGACTATTCGCAATTACTGCGGCTAGCTATAGTTCAAGCCTGTTTAGCCAAACGCCAACTCTCCCATGTTGTTTCTAAAATTTAAGTTAACGATTTGGGAGGTAACGTGTTGCTATACATGGCATGGAACATTCTATTAAAAATAGAGATGAGCCGTGTGCATATGATGGCCACTTATACAAAGATCGAAATATCTTTAGACGCTTTTTAATCGTATTAAACAGTTCAGAAGGATTGCAACGCGATATGAAAAGTTGGATAGAAACTTCATTTCCTTCATTGATATTGTTTTTACATACCTTTGGATTATTCGATTATTAACACGCCCTAGGTTAAATAGGAAATAACTGTTTTATAAATTTTACAAACACTGTCAACCAATGAGTAGGATTAGAAATGAAAAACATGAAAAAAAATAAATATAATATTGCAGTTAGAGGACTTCCTGTCATCGACGAATTTAATGGGTTGGTGAGCTTCATCGGTAATCTCCAATCAATTTTTGAGTCAATTTTTGATATTGGTAATACTTCGTCTGACCCAATTGATATGGGAAGCATAAAAGACTGGATGGGCTCAACAAGTGGCCAGCTCGGCGATGTCCAACAATCTATTAAAGAATTGATAGAAAGCGGCGAATTAAACACTGCACATTTAAAACTACTACAGTCAATTTCATTGTCACAAGGTCTGGTTCTTAATGAAATCAATTCAAAGCTTGATAGTATTACGGGAATGCTTTCCATTTACCTTCCAAAAATTGTCAACATGCTGTCGACAATCAACCATCAAACGACACAGATTTTACATGTCGTAAATCAGATTAAAGCCATGATGGAAGTGGTTTTGCAACGACTTGATGTAATTAATGCCAATGTTGTCATCAATTCGTCTTTAATTGAGGTCATGCCATCCATTCAACGTATCAACTTTGCCAGTGATAAATTTAACGCACTTCAAGGTACATTTGAAGAGTCAAGTAAAAATACGAATGCAAGTGACAACGTTAATGCAATGAATGAATTTATTTCATTCTGTAAAAACACTACCGAACCGCGGATTGATAACTTTGAATTTTATCTTGATGCTTTGCATAGAGGAATAATAGCCGACAATTTCTTGAATCGATCGGTCTTAAATTCGTTCAAAGATTTACTTGGTGCTTCATCAAATAGCAGTTATACAGCGGTCGTCTATAGTTTTATGACATCTTTAGTTGCATCACAAATTTCTGGTTATTTAGCCCTTACCGCATGTGCAAAAATAATGGGATTCGATATCAGCAAGAATGAACAGTTTTTGAATGACCGAATCCAAGAACAACGGAAATTTTATCTGGATAATGTTTTAGATAATATTGAAACCAAGGTAGTACACGGATCAATGGTCGACTATACGATGGATCCTGTAAATCTACAGCCCACTGTGGCTTTTGATATAGTGGCGGACGATTCCTATGTGATACTGGCTATTGATTTTTCGATAGAGCGAGGAATACAGAATCAAGAATTGGTCGCATTTTACCAAGGGAAAATGACGAGTAACTATCAAATAGAGCCAGGCAGTATTGAGCGAGTGGTGATACCAACTAAGGGCGCTGCGACTTATATTGCGTTTGCGGGGCGCGATGGTATTACTGCAGCCATGGCACCAAGAGAGAATTGTTATCTTACAGGGATTCATGTGGATAGTACTGGGAAGGGGTACCTTGAATTTAAATCATATGATTTTGCTACGGGAGAGTTATCAAACGAAATTGAAAAAGTTGATTTTAAAGAAACAAATGATGATGGAGTAATGACGCTTACCGATGATAAACCATGGACTTTTAGGCAGACTGATGGTGTATTAAGTGATATGTTTTTATCGCCAATAACTGGGATGGGACTTGCTAGCCATCCGCATGCTTCACTTGATCATGTGTACCTACGGGATATTTATATTAAAACTGATCTAAATAAACTTATTCGTGCTGTTGAAAGTACCGATGACAAAGATGCGGCTCTGTATTATTTGAAACCGGAAGAGGATGTTATTTTACGTGCATAGAGTAATATCAAAAATGCCCCCTAAGGGTAGAATCTGAAATTGTGCCGTATTGCAACTCAAATGTTTTAGAGGATATGATTTAGGAGCGAGTATCAAAGCCATTTGCTATGCAGATGGCTTTTTTTACCGTTAAAAAAAGAACACTCGCTTTTTCCAATTTTTATGCCAATTACTGTCTGCTACCAAGGTTTTGCCGCGAGCGCCATATTGATGCGCGCCAGTAAGTGCCTGGGTGTGCCTGCACACAAATCCAATTATAGACACCAAATTACCGCCAACGAGACTTACTACCATGAGGAGTATGCTCACGTATAAAGTAATTATGCGCAGGTACTCAGTGAATGGAGCCGCTCCCATCCTGATTTTCGGAATTCACCGTCAACGGCAATAATTCCTTTTCCAAAGCGAGGATAGATGCCTCCATTGCGATAACGGCAGTCGATACCCTGTCCATTGCAACCGGATCCTTGCACGCCAGCTCAAGTTCCTCACAACGGAATATCACATCGTTTGCCCGAATCATATTCGCTCCGCCTTTGATTTTATGAGCCAGCTCGCTCAAGTTCGCCACATCGGCATTATCAGAATAAACCCGTAATAAATTCAGGTCTTTACGATTACTATTAATTAATTCTATTATCAATTTCTGTATCAACTGGGGCTGACTTCCTACTAATTTTTCCATGCCACCAAGATCATAACGGGCAAGGTTTTCAGGCCTTGTTGATGCACGCAATATAGGATTATGGGGCGTAATCTGTAATTTTTTTGCCAGCGCTTCAAGACTGATTGGCTTAAAAAAGCAGTCATTCATTCCGGCGGCAATACAGCGCTCGCGTTCTTCTTCCTGCGCATTAGCGGTAAAACCGAACACCACGCACGCAGCTCTTTGCGTCTCCAACTCTTCCGCGCGTATGGTTCTAACCAAGTCATAACCGCTCATCACCGGCATATTGCAGTCGGTAATGACTACGTCGAAAAACTCCTTCTGCCACAGCTTCAGTCCAATTGCGCCATCTTCTGCTGAACTTACCTTGTGCCCCAAGTAATTAAGCTGCTCAGACAGTAGCAATCGATTCGGCAAATAATCATCAACCACCAAAATAGTAAGCTTTCCATTGGGCGAAGGCTCCTTCAACGGCTCAGCAGCAAGCGTCAGAACCGGTTCCAGCGTGCTGACAGTAAACGTGATGTGGACTTCGGTACCCTCGCCCGCCATGCTATTCAACCGCAAACTGCCGCCCATTAACTCACAAAGAGTACGGCTAATGACCAGACCCAGACCGGTACCGACACGGCCATGCAGAGTATTGTTTTCAGCCTGTGAAAACGGCTGGAACAGACGTAACTGGTCTTCGTCGGAAATGCCGATGCCGCTGTCCTTGATCAGCAACTGCACCTGCAAATGTTCCGAGTCCGGCTGTGTGCCAGCAAGGCGAATAGTCACCTGACCGGATTGGGTGAATTTGATCGCGTTACTGACAATGTTCGACAAAATCTGCTTAAAGCGCATCGGGTCCATCAACACATCCCGATTAACGCTGGTATCCAGATCAAGCACCAAACGCAAGCCCTTTTGCCTTGCCAGCCCGTCAAAAACGCGCACAACAGACTCGACCTGTTCACGTAAATTACACCTTTCGGGAGCCAGGCGCAGGTTATTGGCCTCAATTTTGACCACATCCAGAATATCGCCGATCAATTCCAGCAAATGTTGAGCCGAGCTATAAGCCACTTCAACGGCGGCGCGATCGAATACATCGTCGTCCGCTTTTTTCAATACCAGCTCAAGCATTCCGACAACAGCATTGATCGGGGTGCGGATTTCATGACTCATGGTAGCTAAAAATGTGGTTTTAGCTTTGCTCGCACTGTCGGCAATTTCTTTTGCTTTTTCCAGATTTTCCAGTAGTTGTTGCCGCTCCGTGACATCGATATAACTACATATCACACCTTTTATTTCACCTGTTAAATCATGGTAAGCAAGTAGCCAAAGATAAACCCAAAATACGTTATCGCCCTTATACAACTTACGTATTCCCTGAATAGTGACTCCCTGCTCAAGAACCCGATCAACATCTGCCTCGAGTCCCTCAATCTCCTGCGTATCTGTCAGGCCGACTGCAGATACCTTACCAATGACATCTTCTTTTTTTAACCCCAAATCATTCAACATATAGTCATTGCACAAAAGTAGTGTGCCGTTTCTATCTCTGACATAAATCGGAAATGGTGCGCCGTTTGTCAGGTTTTCCATGAATTTCAATTGATCTGCCAAGGCTAACTGAGCAGAGTGAAGCTCTCGGGTATGCCGTTTTAATCTTAAATTCCATAGAAGTGCAATAATTAAACAAAGAGCAGCGCCGCCTAATACTTGGTAAATAAGGCGCTGATAGTCAGACCATTGCTGCGGTGCAGCCGGCGCATTCGGCTGCCAGCGGCTCACCAACAATTCAAGTTCATCAGGAGGAATAGCTTGCAGCGCTTTGTCCAGGATCGAATGTAATTCAACATCACTTCGTTTGACGGCAAATGCAGGTTGGGAAATAATGCCTTCGGAATCGAGGTCAATAGTGGAAGAGATGATGAGCCGGTCATGAAACAGATTGGGTAAATAATACTCAGCCACAGCCAGAAGATCCACGGTGGCATCGGCCTTTCCCGACTCAACGAAACCTAAGGCATCAATGTGATTTTTTGTTTCAATAATGGTGATCGTCGGAAATTTTTCATGCAGATATTTGATCAGTATGGTGTTGGCAGTCAATGCAATTTTTTTATTATCAAGTTGCCTGAACGATGTGATGGGAAGTCCATTTTTTCTTACAACAAAAACATGCTGATCTTTAAAAAATGGCCGGGTAAATAAGAACGATTTGGCGCGTTCATCCGTATAAGAAAGCTGTCCAAGAACATCGATGTTCCCATCATGCAATTGTGGTTCCATCGAACTAAAGTCAGGATTACGCTTAACATCGAACACAATCCCTGTTTGCAATTCAATATTGCTCAATATATCCGCAACCAAGCCCCTGAATTTACCTTTTTCATCAAAATAAGAAATCGGTGCCTGATAGTCGGGAACCTCAATACTCACCACCGGATGCTCAGTCAACCAGCGCTGTTCTGCGCGGGTCATTATCCACCTGTCGGTATCGATCAGAATACTGTTCGTTCCGCCCCAGCGTTTCATAATATTAATTTTTTGCTCTAACTTGATGACGCTCAATGCCTTGTTAACGATATTTTTTAACCTGACATCGCTTTTTTTAAACGCAAAACTATAGCCGTCCGATTTAACATCGCTAACCTTATATAGCTTCAGATAGCGTGAGTAATTGCGATTAAGTAAGTAATGTGCCGTCGTTAAATCCGCGATCAGTAAATCGGTCTGAGCAAAAGCTGCCGCTCCCATCGCACAATTGATGGACGGGTAAATTTTAATAATCGCCTTAGGGTATCTTCGGGACAACTCCGAAGTTGTGACATAGTCAGAAGCAACAGCAATGCTGAGACCTTCTAAATCCAGCGAAAAACGCCGTTTGTCGCCAATACGGGAAACTAGTACAGATTGACCATTAATATACGGTGTACTTAACACAAATGGCCGCTCAAACACGTCGAACTGATTGGAGGTTCCCAGTAAATCAATTTGCCCATCGGCCAAGGCCTTCAAAGCCAACTCCCGATTTGCATAACGAAGCACATCAAATTTAGTTCCCAATAACTGGGATACCACATCACTATAGTCGGCAGTGGCCCCCGCATATTCCCGGTTATAAATGGAAAAATCAAACGGCGGCGTATCAGGACTGGCCACCCCCAGCTTTAACACTTTTTTAGTTCTTAACCAATGCCAATCATCAGCACTTAACGGAACATCGCTACGGGTAATGACGGTTCGTTCCGGCAAGGTCAAGCGGTCAACGGCAAGCGTATCAGCTATTGAAAAGTGACTTGCTAACACCAACAGAAATAAAAAAAACTTCAAATTGCTAGCAATCCTATTCATACCAACGAATTTCGCTTGGCTATTTCAATTAAATCAGTCAACGAATTGGCATTCAGCTTTTGTAACAGTCGCACCTTATAGGTACTGATTGTTTTCGGACTGAGTAACATATTCTCAGCGATATCATTATTACTGTTACCAATAACAAGCTGCTGCAACACCATCATTTCACGGTTAGAAAGCGAATTTAAATTAACCATTTCGCTTTTCGTCGTATCCAAAGACGGCGCCGCACCCAACGATTGCCGAGGGAAATAATAATTATTAATTAAAATGGCTTTAATCGCGTCAATCAATTCCGTAAGATCTTTTTCCTTACTCACATAACCGGATGCGCCGGCTTGCATGCAGCGCGTAATCATATGCTGCGATGATTGGGCAGACAGCACCAATACACTGGTAGCCAAGGCCGCTTGTCTGATCCGGTGAATCACCTGAAAACCGTCCAATTTCGGAATGCCGATATCCAGAATAAGAATATCGGGTTCGTTTTTTTGCGCTAACGACACGGCATCAATACCGTTATCCGTTTCGGCCACGACATCATACCCGCCACGCTCCAGCAAAACACGTACAGCCAAACGAATCACAGGATGATCATCAACGATCATTATTTTAGTCATGCAACACTTTCTTATTATTCACAGCACATTTAATTAACAAAACCGACTGTTTTTCAGACTTGATGCATCACTATAAAATGCTCTCAAGCTAAGCTTACGCCCCCCCTTCAATGACGTCCAGATCCAGGTCTAAATAGTTACCCTAGATTAATTCGTCATGAATAAACGGCCAGCGATATGCACAAAGCCCGCAATAATAACGGATATATAGTCGTCGTCATTACATTGAGCTCTTTTTGATCTTGTTTTTTATTTAATGCGGGAGCAATTATTTCTCTATGGAAAATAATTGTAAGCGCGGCCAATATCATTGTCGTTACCGCTGTCATCACAGTCTAATATTGAGGGAGGCTATATTGAAGGGAAGCTTGTTGAAGCTGTGACACGGATGCTCTTTGATACCAGCGATGATAAATAGAAATTTCTGATTCAAACGCTATGAACTGTAGACACTCCGCAATTAACGCCATAGAAACCAGGAGGAATTAAAACACCACTATTAACGTTTAATAGCATAAGGATATTCATTAGTTCGGCTTCGGCACACACGTCCGTTACACTTTATGGCGTACCTGTCATTGGAATCTCTTGCATAGTTTCGTTGGATAAAAACAAAGTGCCGCTCTGGGCTGACAGCGTATCTAAAACTAATTCTCCGCCGGGGATCAAATATTTTTCTTTAACGCATTTTTCTGCTTCGTCGCTACACGGTGCCTGAGCATAGGCCAAATACACCGTATTGCCGTTATTACGTAGCACGCCATTACTTAACTGGTAGGACTGTTTGGGTTGACGCGGTTGTACCACTAAGATAGTACTTAAACTGGCCGTACCGCTAAAATACGCTTCCGAAACAGAATGCATTGAAAAACCGGGGCGCTCATGAAAGGTCACTCGGTAATAACGCGGCTGATCGTCCGAAGGGCCTTGGTAATACAACTTTAAAAACTTGGTTTCATTAGGGCGCAACAACAACTGCTTGGGCGCATACAGCAACGCCCCCTTTACTACTTTATGCAGCTTTGCTCCCTTGTAAGGTGGGTCGGTTTCTTCTACCGTTACCTGGTAATAACGCGCCTGAGTCGAATCATTGAGTACCGCCTTTGATAAATACGTCTGGTTACTGCCCATAAAATAGGTCATTTCACCCACCGTAATCGACCACGCAGAAGCACTGGAACTGAGCAACAGTAATGCAATCACTTTTTTATACATTACTTCTCTCCGGCTCAAAACAGCACCTGGCCTATCTTTTATAAAGAAACTTGCAAGCTGCTTTAAAAATAGTTCAATCATTCCAGGTCGCCGTTACTTTGATATTACCCGTGGCTTTTGCTGAACCGGCCCAATAATTATCATTTATATCCGTCAATATGCGTCGGGAAGACAGATTAAACAGTAAATCCACCCATAATTCCCCCATATAAGGAGTACCCAAGGTTTCCGTCCAGGGCATGCCGGTAATATCGGACTCCGTTCCGGAACAATCCGAATCCACCTGCTGCCGGGAAACGCCGTCCTTGCCAGAGAACGCCAATGCCAGCGGCACCGCAATAAACTGAGCCGGTTTGCTGTCGGTAGTAAATTTGCAGTAGGCGCGACCATCGCTATCCTGAGTTGCGGTGTCACCTGTCACACTCATGGTTACGTTGGTTGCCTTGGATGGCCCGGACTGTTTGACTGTATACGGAATGCTAATGGCCGAGTTGCTGCCGATAGTTCCCTGATAATACCCATCAACCGCTAAGCCAGGATTGCGCTCGGTAATGGAAATCTGATAATTGATGCGATTAATGGTTAATTTAGTAAAAATGGGAAATGGTGCAATAAATTGTGGCGTTTGGTTCGGGTATAGCGAAACTAATGGGCTATCAACCAACACAACCTGCTCATTACTTCCCAACTGACTATCAATCCAGTCAGCGCTCATAAATAGTTTTACCTGAGGAGTAATAACGGTATCTGTGACGGGTACTAAAGCTCCATCAACTAAAAAAGAAACTCCGGCTACCGTAGACTTCAATGAATACATCTCTAATGATCCAGAGGTACTAATAGGACATGCCACACCACTCGGCGATGCCACAATCTCGCATCCAGCAGGTACCGTCGTCAATACTTTCTGTGAACTTATGCCTATCACCCCAGCTGAAAGCGGATCAATGCTGCCATTCTCAATCGCTGGCAGTATATTCAGAGTAGATTTATTTAAACCAAAGGTTCCCTCTGCACCAACGGCTCCTTCCGCCTTGGTGGTCATACGTTCAAAAATTTGACTATTCTCTAAGTAGTTAGGATAGTAGACATCCAAAGAAACTGCGGTCAATGATTTTTTTGCAATAATTGCGGCAGCTAAAACATTTCTCGATTTCCCTTGAACTTGAGCTCCGCGTGGATTATTGCTATTTGATTTATCACCCAGTAAATTTGGAGTGTAACTAGACTCATACGTTACACCGTTATACGACAACATATAGCCGCCCGGTTTACCAGGCGCATCCGGTTGCCAAGAAAATGGGTAATTTTCATTTACAACAAAAGGAAAGCGATCAGACAATATATTGTAAATTCCACCCTGAATAAAATACATCCCCACACCCAGAAAGTAATTCCAGTCACTGGCTCCTTTAAATGGAAAAGATATTGCCATCGTTGTCATGTTTGGAGCATTTTTATTATAAATTCCAAATATGCCGCCTTCGGCAATTGGTGAGTTTGTTTGAATCAAATAATTAGATCCAAATTTAATAAGGACCGGCTGAATCGACGTCACTATATTTCCATGGTACTTAACGCCTATTGGTTCTCCAGGCAAACCAGGATCTGGTGCTGACCAAACATTCATTCCGACAAAAAATAACACGACTGCACTAGACTTAATTAACTTACTTAACATAAATAACACCCCAAACGCACTACACCCGTCATAGACAAGCAAGAATAATTACAACAAAATTGCTTAGATTTACTAAAACCATCAATCACTGAAAACACTACCTACTACAGACTCCGCTGCTGGTATTGCTGTTTGCATATCCGGCTTTGCCGCCTCATAAAGTTGCTTGCCATTAGGCTTCATGGATGGGCAAAATACTTCATTCACCCACATTGCGCCTTTGGCTGCGCTCAGATCAAAATCGATCTGACATGACTGATTTTTTGCCACTTCATAACTTACACTGGGGTTTACCGAATCTACGTCGACCGAAAATCCGCCATCTTCATCCGTAGTAGCTGTGCCGATATGATTACTTAATACCACGCCGGGTTTCGGCTGCCCATTTTCTGTCAACACGCCAAAAACAGTCACCAATCGTTTCAGTTTTGGGCTTAACAAACCCACATTCCCCGGATAGAGTACGAAATCTTGTTCGCTATTTTGGATATCATAATTTTCCGGCGATTTTGCGCTACTGCGTACGGCCATAGACGCTGTCGAAAAAGCCGGAGCCGGTACAAATGAGGTGCTGTTTTCCAGCAGATTGGATCCACCGTTGACCATTAAATCCAGTTGTCCGCGTGCCTCATCGTCCACCTTGACTAAGATCCCGGCATCAGCCTGACTATTGGTCATGCCGAAACCACCTTTATTCCAGCCAGCGCTGCCACTCATACCACCCGTGACATCAACCCCTTTGTTCAAGCTATTGCTACCCACAACGGCATCCCAGGCAAAGATACTATTACGGCCATTGGCACGTACATTAATATTGCTTGATATGTCTGCATTTGGATCGTCCAAAGAACGAGTTCTGGATACATTGGTTCCCAGGTGATCGAGGCCATCGATATTTTTTGGCGTCCATGCGGCATTAACCCCAATCATTTCACTGTTCAGACTACGTGAATAATCAATACCGCCTGTGCCGAAGCTAAAGGTGAAATTAACTCCCACGTAATACGACTGCTGTAAATTACCTGCACTACTGGGCATGCTGTTACCCAGACCGATCTCGGTATAGTTATTATCAAAGTCCTGCTGATGGGTTTGCCAATACTTTCCAGCGTTCAAACGCGCTTCTACCCAATGATTACGATAGATACTTTGTGAAAAATCCAGCCGGGATATTCTATTATTATTCTGCCGGTCTAACGAAACACTGCCGGTAATCTGTGACGACTTGGATAAGTTAAAGGTGTTTTGCAGATCAAACGTACCGCCCAAACTGGCAAAATTACGGTCTGTCATTGCACTTTCCGGTTTCCCCTTTCTCGCATAATCCAGCATTCCCCAAACACTGCCCGAACCGAGACTCAGACTGCTGGACAAGGTGCCATTATGGCTACCGTCAGAAGTTACTCCAAACTGGCCGCTGATGGAACCGTGGCTAAAATTTTTCTGAAAGCCTGGCTCAATCACCATCAAGGAACCATAAGAGTAAACGGAGGCACTTAAATCCACCCAAGGTAGGTTGTATTGGCCGCTTGCTCCAACTAAATGCGTCGATGTTCCGTCATAGGTGTTTTGATAATTACCCGCAAAAAACTGATATTGGTTCCCTGCCCCGATTGAAGACGACATTTTGTAGACCATCTCTTCTTTACTCGAAACCACCTGTCCATTCACGATCACATCAACCCGCGCCAGATAATTCCCCCCGGGCAAAGCGCTGGTATCCACCTCCTGGTTTCCCAATGCGACTTGCTGCACATTAAGGAGTTTGCCATCGCGATAAATGGATACCTGCCCACTTGCAGGCATGAATACGTAAATAGGGTTTTTAGAAAGACTGGTGTCCGTTTTTTCGGATCGACCTTTATTACCGGCAATAACACCAATAAATTTCCCGCTGTTGGCGTAGGAAATTCGACCTAAATCACTCATCGCCCATAAGCTCAAATAACCGGCAGAAACATTTACCCCCTGGTAATCATGGCTAAAACGCGCCTCATACAAATCACCTGGCTGATTGGCTCGCACATCACCATCGAGCGTGAAGTTGTTCACGCCATACGATGTAACCGATTTAGCGCGAAAGTAGCCGTCTGGATTTTGGCCGCTCAAGCGAACCATCGATCCGTTGTAATTTAAAATGCCGCTAAGATTTTTTTCGGTACTATCCGGCAACGCGGTAATCCTTAAACGTGCTTCTTGAGAATAAGCTTCTTGAGGCAGATCACCGATTAGCTCAAACGTCATTACGTCAAAACACAGACCTATTGCAGCGGCAGGATCTGAACCTGCATTCTTGTCGCTCGTATCAGAATGAAGATGATTTTTATTTTGCTTGTCAGTTGCCGCTCCGTCCAATGCAGTGCGAGAGCATTGCTGGTAATGAATGGGCTTGCCGTATTGCTGCTCGATTAAAGCTTGATATTCGGCAGTAACTTTTGAGTTACCAACAGACAGATGATCGATCGTTAAAAAGTCCCCTGTATGGCGTAGTGTAGCTTTACCAACCTCCTCGGCACCTTGTGGTGTTTTCAAAAGAAATGGCACCTCGACGCCTGCTTGCAATAACGCAAAAAATTCTGGCGGGAAAGCGTCCTTACCCAAGGCTTTGTCGGTGAAGTTTGCAAGCACAGCAGGCGAATTAGTCGGAGTTACCTCACTTGCCGATGTGGAATTCTCATCCAGCTCTGCTGCAAAAACAGGAAATGCCTGTACAAACAAGAAGGTACTGAGCAAACAAAAATGCCGTCCAAACTGCTCCGAAAATGGCGCCACCAACAATTTTTTCTTTTCAAAACAAGACAAACTTAATGCATTCAAAACCTTCTCCCACAGAGAACACATTAATAACATGTTCCTCCATACCAACTTAAACTATGAAACAAACCGCTCTTTTTAACTATTCGCCTCCAGCAATAAACTCATATTTGAGTCCGTGCCAAATACCATAACCGTCAAAGACCTTGAATTTTTTTGAGAAATCAACGCGCTCACCCGGCAAAATAAACTCCTCAGAAGCGCATGGAGTCAACCCATCCGCCGTATCTCCCGCACACTGCCCAATAGCAACCGTCTGCATAAAGCTATTTCCCACATTTTTAATGGCACCCTTACCATCCACTTCGTACTTAAAATCAAGCACTCTCGGGCGAGCAACCAAAATGGTGGCAATACTGATTTTTTGCTTGGCTTCAATAGATGCTTTTGCAGTCAAATCCGTTGCCTTGCTCATACTCTGCTCAACAAAAATCAATTGGTAATAACGCTCCCGATCATCCTTTGCGCCGTTATAGTAAATTTTTACCGAAGCAGATTTTTTAGGGCCCACCAATAACGTTGCCGGTGAAACCAGCACATCAGGCGCGCCACCCAATACAGGAGCCAAGGACTTGGGGTTATCGACCTCAATCACTTTCGTAGTGACAAACTTGGCAACCGATTCTTGATTTTTTATTTCCTTAACAACAAAAAATTCGGTATCTTGGATTTCAGTCGTTAATACACCAACATTAATCGCGTAGGCTCCACTAGCGCACACCCAAAGCAATACGCTTACAAGAAATGGTTTTTTACTCATTGACAACTCCCTCAACAATAAAAGAGGAGCTTCCTCCTCTTTTATTAATCACATATTATTTCTATGCTTACAACTCATCCGGCTCAGATGGCTTACTACTATAACCAGCGGTCCATGATGCAACAAAAGCCAACTCAACTTGCCCCTCGTAGACACCATCGGCAAGCATATCCAAACCCTTATCATCACTACCCAATGTCAACTCCTTACCGGCAGAATCAGTCCCTTCCTCAATCCTGAAATCCACCATTACGTTATTGGCTTCGTGATAACTTCCCTTAGGAGTTGTATTAGGGCCGGCCTTGCTTAAATTCATTGCCTGCATACCTGCTGCAGATGCAGTCATGTCAAAATCATTACCTGCCAAAATAGAAACAGGCTTATCCGTCATTGCTAACCCGCCCAATGTGGCACCCAAACTTAATGTGCCCGTGCCAGCACCAGAAAGATGGGTTAATTTCTTGCGCAACAGCTGCGAAGTAATGCTATAAGCAGTTGAATTTGGCTTACCAGCCGCTTGAATCGTCAAACTGCTAGAGGCATTAGAAAAACGCTTATTTGTCACGTCCCACTTAAATTGCAATGCATCATTACTTGCAAATACATTCAGCTCTACATCTGATTTTTTAACCGCTTCAGCATTCCACTTCACACTGGTATTTGCCGTCGTAACTTCACCAGAAGCCGAAGCAGAAAATGAAGCCGCAACAAGCACGCCCAATACCGATAATTTCACTAAATTTTTCATTATTTCCACCATTAATTAATAAAAACACTAACAACACACTTCACTTGAGCACCAGAACAGCACTTAAGATTTTGTCCAAGAAGCGACAAAATTCATTTCAACAACACCTTCATACGTGCCGTCAGCAAGCTTATCCAGACCCGCTTCGGCACTACCTCGTGACAAGGGAGAATTTTTTGAATCGGTACCACTTAAAATATTAAAATCCACCTTAACGCGCTCAGCTTCATGGTATGTCCCATTCGTCGCCGCATTTGGCCCCTCAAACTCCAGATTCATCCCATTCATGCCGCTTGCTGCCAGCGTTACGCCTTTAGTACGATCCCCTTCAAGAATGCTGACAGGAGCTACGTCCATAGCAATCCCACCGACAGCACTAGAAATGCTTACCGTACCGATTGCAGCACCGGATACATGCGTGAGTTTGTTACGCGTAAGCTGGGAAGTTATCTGGTAGGAAGTCGTGCCTACCTTGCCCGCGGCTTGAACGGTTAGCGAACTGGAGGCAGTTGAAAACCGCTTATTTGTTGGATCCCACTTAAATTGCAAACTATCATTACTGGCAAATACATTTAATTCGACATCCGTCTTTTTAATTGCCTCAGCCTTCCAAGTAACGCTTGAACTGACTGTCGTTGTTGCAGCTAAAACAGGGAAGGCCACGCTCGCAAAAATAGAGACCAACATTGATTTATTTAACGCAGCATTCATAATTAAGCCATCAGCAGAAGAGGCCGAATTATGCGTGCAAGCGGCCAATCTGGGCAGTCAGACAACTCCTACTTTAATGTAGGAATTTTCTTAATTTAGATTTACGTGGAGCCATTTATGGAACAGCAGTAATTTAATCGGAGACTAGATCGATAAGAATTTATCAAGGTAAAAGTAGGGAAATTAGTTGGGAGTTACGCAAGTAGTCTATGGCTTTGACGTTTTGTAGGGGCATCCTTTGCGGGTGCTCTTGGATGATTAACGTGGGCACCCACAAGGGATGCCCCCCTACGCAAACCTGGCCCAGTTGTGCACGCCCGGCTTGTTGAACTTATTAACTTCGAGGAAATACTTTGGCGTTAGGCAATACAGCCAGAGGCTTAGATAAATTGGCTAGAAAATTACAAGAGCAGTTCTTTTGTCGGCGCGCCAAAGAAGGCGAAGAACATTGATGGCGGCTTACAGCCAATGATGTGCGACATAGATAAACGGAAGCTCTGCAGAAGATTGTTGTGAGCAAACCTCTTTTAACACACCAGAGCATTCAACGTCATTTTCTAAGCATTAGCTTATCAATCTAAAGCGTGTAAAAGATTTTGTCCGTTAGGCGAGCCCCAGCCGGTACAGGCATCCCAGCCAACACCGGCTTGATAAGCTCCGTTATTTCCTTGAGTAATATCATTTGTCACTTTTTTGTTTTGCAATGCTCCATATAAGAGCGGGTTTAAAAAGCCGACAGGATGTCCTAATTGTTGGTTGATCAGCGCAATTAACCCAGCCCATAATGGCGCGACTGCGCTGGTGCCTCCGATTACCATATCCTCACCATCGACGCGCACTGCATAACCCGTATTGGGATCTGCGTCGGCTGCAACATCCGGCACACCACGTCCTTGTTGAGTAAAGTCGAGTGATGTTTGGTAAGCAGGAATCGGGAAAAAACTGCTGTGCCCTCCTCCCGTTGCGCTGTTGACTCCATCATTCCAGACCGTTTCAGTCGCGCTCCCTGCTGCATTGATGACCAGAGATGTGCCGCCACATGCTAAAGCGTGCGGTGCTGAAGCGGGGAAATCAACGTTTTGCGTTCCATCGGTCTGGCCGTCGGTTGAGCCGTTATCACCGGCCGCGACGCAAATTGTCACTCCCATAGCGGCAGCATCGATAAAAGCGGATTCGAAAGCGGTCATAGCCTGGTGGGTCCATGCCACTTCTGCGCTCCCCCAGCTAATTGAAATGACCGATGGTTTGTTCACTGCATCATGAATCGCTGTTGTGACGGCGTCGAGAAAGCCGCGATCCGTATTCGGCGCAAAATAGACAGCAATCGTAGCACCAGGCGCAATCGCACCAGCGACTTCAATATCCAGCATGACCTCGCCATCAGCACCCGCGGGTGTGCTCGGCTGGTCAGTGGCACTGTCCACAGGAACTATAATCACGTTCGGCGCAGTAATTCCCAAACCTGAAAAATAGGCGTTGATATCCGCCGGGCGAGTGCCGCCACCAAGTTCAATGATCCCTATACATTGGCCGGTAGCGTCTGCTGGTGGAAAGTTATAAATTTTCGCTAACTGAGGTGGGGTAAATGTTGTACTGGGTTTTATTGTATCGGTTGATGTTCGTACTTGAAAATGCTTAGATGCCTGCGGTCTGTTATCCAGTCCAAAAACGCCTTCTATCATCTCAATGACATCGTTGGGTGCACTCAATTCGCCGATTCGTCCGAAATACACGCCATTGGGATGTTGATATTGTTCTAGCGTAGTACCAAACGCCTTGTTTAATGCGCCTACAGTGCCCGATAAGATGATGCTACGGTGAGCTTGATTAACTTTGCACACGGCGAGATTGTACTGTTGTGCAAACGCTTCTACCTTGGCGATATCCGCGCTGCTTGCGCCGAATTTTTTGGCAAATTCTTCTCTGCTTAAAATTTTACGCTTGGAAAGCGACTGATTTCCAGACATAAACTGTGTATTGAGATCTTTGCACTCATGCTCTGACCGTAACATGATTGTAATTTCAATTATTTGATTTTCTGGAATCGGGCCAACGACTTGCGCATTTCTCATTGGAATTCGATTGGTGCCGGGAATAACTGAACGTACTGAATTAATAGTCATGATTACCTTTTTCATCAAAAAAATAAATTTGAAATTCGTTTGAAATTCCATCGAACCGTAATTTAACTTCGTTAAAATACCACAAATAAACAGCGCGAAAATGATGGGAAATTTAATCATGAAAATAATTACATTAAACATATAAACAAACTTAATCAACACTATCCGGCTTCACATGCTTTCCTCCTTTTTCTTTTCGCCCATCTAAGGCAGCAAGTACCGAATTTGGATTAGTAGGAACTTGAAGTGCGATCGATTCGGCGTCATAGCGATCTTTAATCATCGGTAAATCTCGTCGCAATTCTTCCATTAGGGAAATCAATTTAGTGGCTTTCTGTTCAGTTAACAGATTCACCTGTAACTCCAGATGAGCCCGCCGATCCTCCATTTTGCTAAGTCGATTTTGTTTAATCAGCACAATTATCGTCGTTAGTAACGCACCCACCCCGACCAAACCTTGTAACAGAGGAAATGGTGGTGGATCAAAAACGTTAAATCCCATGCGATGTGCTAACAGGTTGGCAGCGATCCAGAACGAAACAAAAAGCAATGTAAGGCCAAGAAAAAAAGGGCGGCCTATTACGCCACTGACATATTCCAAAATACGTTGGTGGCGGGTAATTGATTTTTCTTCAAATTGGCTCAACTCTAAAATGGTTTTAGTATTTTGAGTTATTGGATCTAAGCTAGACTCAGGCTCATTCATGATTAACGGAACACACTTTAAATTAAATAGCACTCTTTTTAAACGGCTAGTTTTAGTGACTATCAGCACAAACTTTCAATAAACATCTGATACGCCCCCAAAACCAACCGCCATCTTCACTTAAAATTACTTAGTTGAAGACGCGCAAGCCGTATCAGAACTTTTCTTTGCCGTATTGCAGCTTGCCATGGCGCTCTTTGCGCTGTCCATTGCATCGCTCGGCTTGTTCTGATCATGGCATTCGGATGCTTTTTGATGGTGCTTGGCTGCTGTTTCATGATCGAGTGCTGCTTGCTTGTGAAGACTACTAGCATTGTTG
The DNA here is from genome assembly GCF_002976435.1 of Solimicrobium silvestre. Taxonomy (GTDB): domain Bacteria; phylum Pseudomonadota; class Gammaproteobacteria; order Burkholderiales; family Burkholderiaceae_D; genus Solimicrobium; species Solimicrobium silvestre. The sequence goes on from NZ_PUGF01000023.1 coordinate 50,650, forward strand.
GTATTTGACATGATGTTTAATCCTTAACAATAAATATTACTAATTTAAGATCGAAAGTGCATGCCGCAAAATCAATGAGCACGGCATGCCAATGCAGAATAAGTCAGCCAATTAGATTAAACAGTTCGATAACGCACATACTACAAAACAACTACATCTATGGTGTGTCTCACCTTGAATGTATGTGCGGCATCGCACATACAACCCGCATTAATCGTGTTCGAATATCTCCTGAGCATATGTCATTTATTTTCAATATTTGGAAAAGCTCACAAGCACTTACATTGAAGTCGAATTTATTGAACTAACCCAATCGATTTATTATTACCAGGAGCACTTAATGAAAAAGTATATTACAGCCCTCGTATCTACATTACTCATCAGCGGCGCATATGCACAAACCCCAGCAGTTACGGCAGGAGCCGCTGCTAGCGTGCCCGTCAGCGCATCTGCCCCTGCTTCACCCGCTTCAATGGCGAAATCGGATGCTAAACGGGATCAGGCTAACGAGAAGCACATCAAAGAGTTACATACGAAGCTAAAAATTACTAAGGAACAAGAAACACTCTGGGACACCGTAGCCAAAACAATGCGCGACAGTGCAAATGAAATTGATAAAGTGATCGACAAACGTGAGTCACTCATCCCCAGCGCGACAGCAATTGATGATTTAAATGCTTATGCCGATATTGCTCAGGCGCATGCAGATTCAGTCAAAAAACTTTCTATGGTCTTTGGCCCGTTGTATGCAGCAATGTCAGATACCCAGAAAAAGGAAGCTGATGAAATCTTTACTCAACGTGGCCATGCAGGCAAGGATCAACGCATATCAGCAAAATAATATTTTTCCAAGTTCAGTGCAGTGAGATTCACCGCACTCTTTTACCAAAGGATTTATCATGAAATTAAAATTTATATCCCTGCTCTTTGCTGTTCTCGCGTTGATGATTACACCAGTTACAAACGCTCAAGTAAGAATCGGCGTTGGCATCGGCGTTAACACTTGTGGCTACCCAGCTTTATATCAAGCGTGCCCCTACTACGCACCTCCGGTCGGAGTGTATGTAGGTGGCGGGTATTGGGGTGTGCATCGAGGCAATGGTCCACGTGGACACGATAGAGGGCATTCTGATGGCAGAGGACGTCGTTAAAATTTGTTCTGCTACCTCGATAAGAAATTCATCTTTTCGAGGTAGTAAAAAAATCAAATTCACGATCTATTTACATAGTACGTTTGGGATTAAGCCAAGTACAACAGGATTAAGCTTCTAATTGCCAAAGGTATTATCCGTCGCCTTATTCAGTGTCTTCATGAGTTCGTCGATTTTAATAGGCTTTGTCATATATTGAAAAAAACCGGCCTTCAATCCTTGCTCAATATTGTGTGGCATAGCGTTAGCACTGAGGGCAATGACAGGAATGTGCGCTGTTGTCGCGTCTTCTGCCAACATTTTTAATACGGTAAATCCACTGATATCGGGTAAATCAATATCCATCAGGATGATATCCGGCAAAAAATCACGTGCCATGACAATACCGCTATTTCCATTCGGGGCACTCAGCAAACGAATATGCGGTTGGCGTGCAATAATTGCCTCGACCAACTTCAAGTTCGCTAAATTATCTTCAACATACAATAAAGTATGTGATTTCGTCACTAATTGCGCTATATTTTCCGTATTGATTTGCAACGGTTTAATGTTATCTGGCGAATCGACCAGCGCCAACTCTATCCAAAATACAGAACCTTTTCCTACGATACTTTCTACGCCTATCGTACCGCTCATCAATTCAATAAGACGCTTGCATACAACCAAGCCGATGCCTGTTCCCTCCTCCGCGTTCATATCTTGTCCGAGTCGATTAAATGGCTGAAAAAGCTGCAACAGTTCATCTTGGCGGAGCCCTGCGCCGGTATCGGCAACACAAATTCGAATGCTTCTTTCCGAATTGACGCCGCTCTTTACCGTAAGCGTTACCGTTCCATTCGGGCGATTGTATTTAATTGCATTGGACAGCAAATTAATAAGCACTTGCTTAATTCGAATTCGATCTACTTGAGCAAAACAGCAAATTTCTTCCGATGGGAAAATAATTTCAATACCACGCCGTTGTGCCAGTGGTGCTGCCATCGCTTTGCATTCGCGAATAATTTCCGTCAGCGAAACTGCTTCTATAGACAAGCCGATTTTGCCAGCCTCAATTACGGCCAGATCGAGTATGTCGTTAACTAATTCAAGAAGATGCCAACCGGCTTTAAGAATTTGATCAACGCTTTGCTGTTGATCAAGTGTTAGCGGTGTTGAATTGACCGGTGCTCCAGTTCCCAAAAGTTGAGCGAAACCGAGAATAGCGTGAAGCGGCGTGCGCAACTCGTGACTCATATTGGATAAAAAGTCCGATTTTGCCTGATTGGCTTTTTCCGCAACGACTCTGGCACGCTCAAGTTCAGCGTTTTTGTCTTGTAAGTCTTGCTGGAGTAACGCACGTTCATCTTCGGCATGCTTGCGTTCGGTTACATCGTTCAGTACAACACGTAATTCAGCCGCCCCGTCCGCATCCTGAGCTATCGTCATCGTCAGATGCGCCCAAAATGGCGTGGCATCCTCTTTTACCATTTGCATTTCAAAGGATTGAGGCTCGCCAGTCTCAACCAATTTTTTACGATGCAAGTAATAGGTATCTTGGTTTTCCCTGCTGATGAATCGCGATAGTGGTTGTTTTAGTAAAGTGCCACGCATGACACCAAACAGACTGGCCGCAGCCAGGTTAGCTTGCCGGATTAACCCTTTTTCACTGATGGTGCAATAACCTACCGGGGCCAGATCATAGAGATCAAAATAGCGGTCGCGCGCAGCATCCAGTGCCACTTGCGACTCCCGCAATTCTTCGTTCTGCATTTCCAATTCAATCTGATGAACACGTAATTCATGCAGCAGATGCCGGGATACTTCCGGCGATAAAATAGTCACTTCCTCTTGCGACAGTGCCGCATGTTGTTGCAGGCGAGCTTCGGCATGTTGACGTTGCAATAAATATGCAGCGGCAGCATTACTCCCTTCAGGGAATAATTCAAGATTTTTTACTTTTTCATCCGGATTAGGAATGCCGTTCTCTAGATTCATTGGGTTATTTCCCTGATAGCTCGCTCTGTAGTTGCAATCGCATACACCTCACCCACCTCATTCAATAAAGCAGTGGAAGTAATCGACACCTTGATAACAGATCCTTGCTTGGTAATTCGCTGCGTACTATAAGGTTCCAAAATTTCGGCTTGACTGAGTTGTTGCAGTCTGACCAGAGCTTCCTCGCGTTCTTCCAAGGGAATCCGATCACGCACGTTCATTGCTAATGCTTCAGACTCACTCCAACCATAAATTCTGACTGCACCAGGGTTCCACGCCAAGATAGAACCTTGCAAATTCTGCATCGTAATAGCATCGTGCGCATCTCGCACAACCACGGCTAGCCGCATCAACTTATTGGCTTTGTGGAGGTCATTGCGCGTACGCACTGTTTCAGTAATATCAATAAAAGAAATCACCGCTCCCTCAATTACATTGTCCAGCGTGCGGTAGGGTTGTATCCGCATGGTGTACCAGAGCCCTTCAACAGTCTGCACAGCAACTTCTTTAAATATCAGTGTATTTAACACTTCCTGAGTATCTACGACCAAACTGTCATAATCAAGCAGATTAGAGACAATATGAGCCACTGGCCGCCCCACATCTGATGGAATTAAATTGATAATAGTGCTCGCGGCCGGTGTAAAGCGCAGGATACGTAGCTGATAATCAACAAATACCGTGCCTATGCCAGTGCCAGCGAGCAGGTTGTTCATGTCGTTATTAGCGCGAGACAGATCGATTACTTTGGTTTGTAGCTCATTATTAACGGTAGCCAGTTCTTCGTTCACCGATTGTAATTCTTCTTTCGAGGTCTCTAATTCCTCGTTCGTTGATTGCAACTCTTCGTTAACCGACTGCATTTCTTCATTAGAAGATTTCAACTCTTCATTAGAGCTTTCCAGTTCTTCGTGCGTACTCTGGAGGTATTCATCTTTTGCCCGTAACTCCTGCTTTAATATGGCGATACGCGACTCCGCATCTAATTCAACATTAATTTCTTTAGGCTCAGCTAATAGCGCAGTCGGTTGTAATATTTCGGTGGCAATGGTTGAAACTTCTTCCAAAATAACCAGGTACAGATATGACTCCGGCGTTGCCAGTGGGCCTGCCAGGACTGGGGAAACAGTTAAATTCACCAGCGTAAAGTGGCCGTTTGTTTGAACCCGCAAACCGGAACAGCGCACAACTCCTTTGCTGCCGACCGCTTTATGCAACGCCATGGTTAAGTCGCGCCGCAAACCTTCACGTGCCATTTTTAAGATATTGCTGATACCAACTTCGCCAGGAGTCAATTCCAGGTACATTCCGGTACGGCCATGCAGATAAAGAATATCGCCGTGCCAGTTAACTAATGCACTGCTCGCGGCAAGTTGTTGTAAAAGGGCTTGCTCGGTTAACTCACGCAATTGTAATTTTACGGGGAAAGTCATCTTTTTTGATCCAGCTGTGGTTGTGTGATCCAAGGGCAAAGAGCGAGGAAGAGTTCGCCCTAATGACATGCTTGGCCTTACTTGGTAATTTTCTTTGCGTTGAAATAATTTCGATTTGCGATCAAGTACTGGAAACAATCCGGTGAAATCACCTACTCCTTCAGACGTACCCAGCAACAATATGCCATCCGGCTTCAGTGCGTAATGAAATAAAGGGATCAATCTTTTTTGTAATTGCATGCCCAAATAAATAAGCAAGTTACGGCAGCTAATCAGATCTAGCTTAGAGAATGGAGGGTCTTTAATGACATCCTGTTCGGAAAAAACTAACATGTCACGAATACTTTTATGGATACGGAAAGTACATCCATCTGGTTCTGTTGAAAAAAACCGTGCCAATCTTTCCGGAGTAATATCAGCGGCAATACTAGCTGGATACAAGCCCGCCCGCGCTATAGCAATTGCCCGGCTATCGATATCGGTAGCAAAAACTTGTACTGTGTAATTTTGCTTGAGTGTCTCCATGCGCTCTTGTAAAAGAATCGCAATCGAATAGGCTTCTTCACCGGTTGAGCAACCAGTTGACCAAACACGTACCACTCCCCCAGCAGGTTTGCTCGCAAATAACTTGGGGATAATATCTTTTTCTAATAACTCAAAAACCTCTGGATCGCGAAAAAAGTTGGTCACACCAATCAACAAATCACGAAACAGTGCCTCCGCCTCAGAGGGCGTTTGCTGCAAATATTTCATATAGCTACCAATTTCAGCTATTTGATGTACCGCCATACGCCGATCAATACGTCGATTGATCGTACTTGGTTTGTAATTAGAAAAATCGTGACCCGTTTGTGATCGTAATAAAATAAATATTTTCTTTAGCGCACTTTCAGATTTCGTCATATCGACAGCAGCGGAGCGCGGAAGTTTACCGTAGGCATGGGCCGCGTAAGCGATCAATTGCGCCGCCATCTCTGCCGGCGGCAACACATAATCAGCCAATCCGGTAGCAATGACGCTGCGCGGCATACCGTCAAAATCGCTCGTTTCCGGCACTTGAACGATGACCATGCCACCCTCACCCTTTATCGCCCGCACACCTAAAGTGCCGTCACTGCCAGTACCCGACAAGACGATCCCGATGGCGCATTCGCACTGATCTTGCGCCAATGAACGAAAGAAAAAATCAATTGGTAAGCGCTGCCCGCGCGGCGCAGATGGCTCCAACAAATGCAGTGTTCCATTTAGAAACGCCATATCATGGTTGGGTGGGATGATATACACACAGTTACGTTGAACTACCATGCCATCTTCGACTTCAAAAACCTGCATCCGTGTACAGCGCCGGATGAGTTCAGTCAGCAAACTTTTGTGATCTGGCGCTAGATGTTGCACCAAAACGAATGCCATGCCAGGCTCGATATCACTCGGCAATCCAGAAAAAAATGCTTCGAACGCAGCCAAACCACCGGCTGAAGCGCCAATGCCGACAATGGGAAAAGCATCTGAATAGTTTTTTTCCGGAATGATAGTTCCGGGTAAGATAAATGGAACTATGGCAGGTTCAGTTGCGGGTTTTTTGGTTATTCTTTTGGATGGCACTAACTTCTCCGCTACGCTGGTTTGACTTTTGAGTATAAGGCTTTTCGTTACTTAAATGGATTTAGTTCTGCATTGGCAATAAGCGCCAGCCGTAAAAAATGACTAAGGTAATCAAGTTATTCAATGCCATCTCCTATGCGTGTTAGCGAACAGACGCAACGACACGGCGTGGATATTCTTATTCTAAGCGGTAAATACAGCGCAATCTGCTTTCTCGAAAGAGAACAACGCTCTGTTGAATCGAATACGCAATGGCGATCTTCCTACTGGATAACGTCGCTAATTTTCTTGAATTCTGAATACAGTTGCTGAGAATTGTGTCACCAAAAGTGCCCCATCTCACCAAATCAATTGGAGAAACTTTTATGAAATTTTCAACATCAATCGCTACTATCGCTATCCTTGTTGCTATTAGCGCATGCTCTGGTCCACGCGGCCCGCAAGGTAATACAGGTAATACCGGCAACACTGGTAACACCGGCGCAACTGGTGCAACGGGCGCAGCGGGAACGTCAACTACCACGACAATAGTACCTGCGCATTAAGAGAGTAAAGTAATTTAATCTGAGTCGTTATATTTGCCGGAAGGTTTGCCTGGAATGGTCGTTCCTTCTCGCTAAACGATGACTTAATTTAGGAGTAGTTATGAACATCAATCTTACAAATTCAATAATGACAAGTGTGCCAATAATTTGCCTTTTCATCCTGTCTATTAGCGCTAGTTACGCACAAAGCAATCAAGATGCTTCAATAGCTCAGCCCGGTGATCCGGCGAGGTGGTATCAAGAAGACATGACTCCACATGGCTATTTTTTGACATTAAAAAAAGAGGCGATGAATGTGTATCAGGATTCATCGAAAAAATGCATGAGTGAAGAAAAATCCAACAGAAAACAATGCATGATTGAGGCTAAAAATACATTTAAACAAGATATGGATGCAGCAAAAGAAAAATCAGGAAGCTACTAACCAGCGCAATCCGTTCGGCACCAACTGGTAATACATCAGTTGATGCCGTATAGAGCAAATAGCAAATTTAGGCTTGTCGGAATGACCTATAAAAGGTATTATTCTGCCTTCTTGTAAAACTTCAATTGTGTATTGATTTTTACATGCCTCAAACTGCCCTTAGCTCAACTGGATAGAGCAATGCCCTTCTAAGGCATAGGTTGCTGGTTCGATTCCAGCAGGGCAGACCAAAATATCACCACTTCTCTGCCCTACCCTTCTATTTTTGTGCTTGACCGACTTGGCAGCGCCCGTACTTATCCTGGAAACGGACAATATCGTCTTCCCCCAGATAAGCGCCGCTTTGCACCTCGATCATCACTAAATTTATTACGCCAGGGTTTTCGAGCCGGTGCATATGTCCGGCCGGGATATAGGTAGACTCATTGACGCTTACTAAAAACTCATGGTCCCCATTTAATACTTTAGCCATGCCGTTGACGACTATCCAATGCTCGCTGCGATGATGGTGCATTTGTAATGATAGCGATGCGCCAGGCTTTACTTCGATGCGTTTAATTTTAAAGCCGGGACCTTCTTCAAGCACGGTATACGTCCCCCAAGGCCGGTGAACTGTTAAATGCGATTTATGCGCAGTATGACCTTTTGCTTTGAGCGCGGCGTAAATGTGCTTTACATCTTGCGTGTGAGATTTGTCTACTACCAACAATGCATCTGGTGTATCCACAATAATCAAATTACTCACTCCCACAACGCCAACCATGCGACCTTTGCTTTGAATATAGCAATTTTCTACTTTGTGCAGCATGGTTTGACCATCTAACCGATTGCCTTGCTCATCTGGTACCGTTAAGTTACCTAGCGAATCCCAGGATCCGATATCGTTCCAACCGATATCGCACGGCACTACTGCAACATGGTTCGATTTTTCCATGACGGCGTAATCAATGGAATTGTCAGGAATTGCTGCGAAGCTATCGGCATCTAACTCTAATTGAGAGAAGCCATCTGCTTGCGCAATGCGTGATTGTTCCATACAGACTTTGGTCGAGGCTAAAATCTCTGGGCAGTGCTGTTCCATCGCCTGCAAAATGGTACCGGCCATAAAACAAAACATGCCTGAATTCCATAGGAAATTACCAGAATCAAGGTAGGTTTGCGCCGTTGCGAGAGACGGCTTTTCTACAAACCGCAGCACTTTATTGCCACTTGCTTCTATATAGCCATAACCAGTTTCAGGCGCGTCTGGCTGAATCCCAAAGGTGACTATTTTTTCGCGTTTCGCGAGCGCTATTGCTTCGCTCACGGCCTGCTCAAAGGCGGCTTGATCTGCAATTAAATGATCAGCCGCTAAAACCAGCATCAGTGTATCTGGGCCGTGTTTTTTAGAAATATGAAGTGCGGCTGCGGCGATTGCGGCTGCCGTATTGCGGCCAAACGGTTCGAGAATATAGGAAGTCGCCAATTTGGCTTGATTAATTTCGCGATATTCATCTTCGGTTTTAAAGAATAACTCGCGATTAGTTACCGTGAGTATTTCGTCCACGCCATTTAGCTCGGCTCCGCGCAAAAAAGCTTTTTGCAATAAGCTTTGTCCATCTGCTAAACGAATGAAGGGCTTTGGATGCTGCTCCCTTGAAACCGGCCAAAGACGGGAACCAGCACCGCCGCATAATATTGTGGGAACTAAGCGCATTAAAATACCTTTTTCAATTAGGCGGCTAACAATTTAGTGTGTAGAAGAGCGGTACATCCACTCCAGCGTGTCATGTAATGGCGGGGAGTCCCACTCACCAATAATGCCTCTCAGTCGCTCGGCAGAGCCTAGCAAAGTACGCACCTCATTTGCTCTTACAAAAGCCGGATTGACCTTGACCGAAATGTCGTAGCCGGCAATTTTCCCCGCCATCGCCAAGACCTCACGTAGGGAATGACTTTTACCGGAACAGACATTAATGATCTGCCCAATCGGACGCGCTTCTATTAGTCGCCGATATGCATTTGCAACCGCCCGAACGTCACTAAAGTCACGGAAAACATCGCAGTTACCTAGCTCAATTTCTTGCTTACCCTGCTTAAAATGATTGATTATTTTGGGAAGCAAAAAAGAATCCGTCTGACCAACGCCGGTGTAATTAAATGGCCGAGTGATGATGATGGGCAACTTGTCTAACCACAAGCGCGCCATATATTCCATGGCCAGCTTGCTAACCGCGTAATCGTTGGCCGGGTTGGGCAAGGTGGATTCATCCAGCATGCCTTGCGTGGCATTACCATAAATATTGGCGCTACTGGCCAGCAACACACATTCCACATCAGGAGCTTGCGCAACTAAGGCCTCAAGCAGGTTGCGAGTGCCGATAGTATTTACCGTATAAAAAGACTCGGCATTGGCATTGCCGACAAAGGCGACTCCGGCAAGATGCAGCACAACGTGTGGTTTGATATGCGATATCGCAGCATGAAGCCCGTCACGGTCGGCTAAATTTACTTGAGTATAGTGCGGGGAAAGGGACTCTTTCTCGCCAATGCCATACACATCAAATCCGGCAGCCTTTAATTCAGCTTCAACATAATGACCAGTAAACCCGTTCAGTCCAGTGACTATCGCGCGCTTATTTTTTGAAAGAGCGGAAGACATATTAGAAAGAAAAACCGCTAGCATTGCGACGTAAATCGGTTTCTACCATCATCTGGCATAACTGCTCCAGCGTAGTTGTTGGCGCCCATCCCAGCTTAGCCTTGGCTTTAGCAGGGTTGCCAATTAACAACTCGACTTCCGCAGGGCGATAGAATTTAGGGTTCACACGCATCACGGTTTGGCCAATTTTTACAGGGCATTCCACATCAATTGCCGTAACAACGGCAGTCTCATCTTCTGCAGCGCCATTAAATTCAACTTGAATACCCGCCACTTTAAAAGCGATGCGCACAAAATCACGCACTGTTTCAGTACGGTTGGTCGCTAGCACGTAAGTATCTGGTTGATCAGCTTGCAGCATGCGCCACATTCCATCGACATATTCTTTTGCAAAACCCCAATCGCGTTTGGCATCAATGTTGCCCAGATCCAGGCTATCGAGTTTACCCAGTTTGATTTTTGCGACTGAATCAGAAATTTTACGTGTCACGAATTCGCGACCTCGCAGCGGCGATTCATGATTGAAGAGAATGCCGCTAGAGCCAAAAATGCCATAGCTTTCGCGATAGTTGATCGTCATCCAGTGTGCGTACAGTTTGGCGACGCCATAAGGACTACGCGGGTAAAAAGGCGTTTCTTCAATCTGTGGAATAGCCTGCACCTTCCCAAACATTTCTGAGGTAGACGCTTGATAAAAACGGATTTTTGGATTGGTCAGGCGTATCGCCTCGAGCAAATTTAGTGCCCCAACGCCGGTAATCTGCGTCGTGGTATTCGGCTGATCAAAGCTGACACCAACAAAACTTTGTGCCGCCAAGTTGTAGATTTCATCCGGCTGAACCTTTTGGATCAGCGAAATACTGGAACCGAGATCGGTCAGATCGTATTCAACCAGATGCAGGTTGGGATGATTTTGGATGCCGCATTCTTCAATGCGCCAGAAGTTGACGGAACTAGTACGTCGATAAGTGCCCCAAACGGTGTAATTTTTACTGAGCAAAAGCTCAGCGAGATATGCGCCATCTTGACCGGTAATGCCGGTAATAATTGCTGTCTTTGTCATTTTTATTCTAATCTGTTCTGCGGAAACTTCCGAGCAGACATTTTAGAATACCTTGCACCTTGATTCAAAACAATATTGTGCCGTTTAACAACAATTGCTGAGAAAAAAAGTGCGAAAAAAAAAGCCCTGAATAAACAGGGCTTTTTAGTAGTTCTGGCGGAAGGTGTGAGATTCGAACTCACGAAGGCTTTAACACCTCGCCAGTTTTCAAGACTGGTGCATTCAACCGCTCTGCCAACCTTCCAAGCCCGCTATTATAGCGAGGTATTTATTTGAATGCTAGTCTTTTTATCGGCTATTTCATTAAATAATGCAATTAAGCATTAAATTTTTGTTCCTTCGCTGCTAATTCTTGCAATAAAGGTGCAACTTTCCATACTTTTCCGCAATGACCTTGCGCGTAATGCTGAATTGCTGCAACAACTTTTGCCAATCCAACGGTATCGGCATATAGCATTGGGCCGCCTAAATGTAGGGGGAAGCCGTAGCCGCTTAAATACACCATGTCGATATCGGAGGCGCGATGGGCAATGCCTTCCTCTAATATATAGGCAGCTTCATTGACCAAGGCGTAAATTAAGCGCTCAGTAATTTCCTGATCGGTAATGGCGCGGCGCTCTATACCTATTTGTTTGGAGTGATCATTAATCAGTTGATTAACTAAATCAGATGGATGTGCAGTACGGTCGCCTGCCTGGTAGTCGTACCAACCTGCTCCGGTTTTTTGACCGAAACGTCCTAACTCGCACAATTGGTCGGCTGTTTTTGAATAAAGCATGTCAGGCTTTTCAATCGCACGGCGCTTACGTATTGCGTAACTGATGTCATTGCCAGCTAAATCGCTCATACGGAATGGCCCCATCGCAAAGCCCATTTTTTCCATTGCACTATCTACTTGTGCTGGCAAACAACCTTCATCTAATAAAAAGCCGGCTTGACGTATATATTGTTCCAGCATGCGATTGCCGATAAAGCCATCGCAGACACCAGAAACTACGCCGACTTTTTTAAGTTTTTTAGATAAAGCCATCGCACTCGCCAAGACTTCATTGGAAGTTTCTTTGCCGCGCACGATCTCCAATAATTTCATGACATTAGCCGGACTAAAAAAATGCATGCCAACCACATCTTGCGGTCGCTTAGTAAAACTGGCGATTTTGTTTAAGTCGAGCGTGGAGGTGTTGGACGCTAAAATTGCTCCTTGCCTCATTACTTCGTCCAATTTCTCAAATACGGACTTTTTAACGTTCATTTCCTCAAATACCGCTTCCACCACAATATCGGCCTGCCCGATGGCGTTGTAATCAAGCGTGCCAGAAATTAAGGCTATCCGCTCAGCGCATTTTTCCGGGCTTAATTTACCTTTATCACGGGTGTTTTGATAATTTTTGGCAATGATTGCCAAGCCTTTTTCCAATGCTTCTGGTTTGGTTTCCAGTATCACAACCGGAATACCGGCATTAGCAAAGTTCATCGCGATCCCGCCGCCCATCGTGCCGGCACCGACGACTGCAGCGCTTTTAATGGAGCGAATTGGCGTATCTGCTGGTACATCAGGAATCTTACTGGCGGCCCGTTCGGCAAAAAATGCGTGTCGTAGTGCTGTTGATTCGGGACTCACGACCAATTTATAAAATGTTTGACGTTCAAATTGAATGCCTTCATCAAACGGTAGATTCGCTGCGGCAGCGATTGCTTCAACACAATGTAGCGGCGCTTTTAAAAATCCGCGCTGCGCTTGTGCGCGCGCTGCATTTAAGACTTCTTGCAATTGTGGATGCGTTACATTGAGATTACGGACTTTGGGCAAAGGTCGCAGATCCGCAATTTTTTCTGCAAATGCGATTGCGCCAGCAACGCAATCGCCCGTCAATATTTCATCAAACAAAGCGGTGTTTGCCAATTTTTCAGATAATTCCGGTGCGCCTGAGGTAATCATTTTCAAGGCAAGTTCTAGCCCGACTACGCGCGGCAAACGCTGGGTTCCACCCGCGCCAGGCAATAGGCCAAGCTTAACTTCAGGCAACGCAATTTGAGTGCCCGGTGTGGCGACGCGGTAATGGCAACCTAGCGACAATTCCAATCCGCCGCCCATGCAAACATGGTGAATTGCCGCAACTACTGGCTTGCTGGAGTTTTCAACAACGTCAATTAAGGTGTGTAACGAGGGTTCTGCCAATGCTTTTGGCGAATTGAATTCTTTAATGTCCGCACCACCGGAAAAAGCATTGCCTGCGCCAGTAATGACAATGGCTTTTATGCTGGCGTCATCTAAAGCACGGTTTATGCATTCGACTGCGGCGGTGCGCGTTTGAAAATTCATGCCATTTACAGGCGGATTAGTTAACGTAATTACGGCAACTGCGCCGTGTGCTTGATATTCTGCTGTCATCTCTGTTCCTATTTTTAATGGGGATTAGTACGAAAATAATGCCAAAAAAGCGTTAATAAACCTAGCTTTCATACACTCCCCTGTTTTTTTAAATATTTAACGCATTCAATGCGTTTTCATTTCGGCACATATTACAAAAATATACGCCCACATACTAAAACAATAAAACGCAGCAATTCTTGCTACAGATGGATATTCAGAACCACGATTGTAGATTGAATAAATTATTCCGGCTCAAAATTTGTATCCGCCCATTGAAAGCACGGACTCAATCACATAAGCACTAACGTCAAATCGGCGCTATCAACAGACCACTTGCTCAATTGCCACCAACTATGACACGTCGACTTATCATCAAAAACATCCTTATCGGAGTTTAAAATCGTTTTTATTGTGCAGACTGTGTTTGAATTACACAACACATATTTAATAAAAATTAATGGAAATTAAGCGATGTATTGAGTTTTTAGGTGATATTAACGATCTAGAGTTTTGCGTCTAAAACAACATAAAAGCAAAATCTGTTCATCACATACAATTTCCTCGCTGAAATTATTTGCACAAAGAGGCAAAAAACATCGGCACGTACTGGGGATACCACTGAACTTTTATCAAAGTAACTTAGTGAAGTAAATTCGTAGCAGTAACGTCCATTAACCAAGGAGACAAACTTGAAAAACCTGAGAACTATGTTGCTCGGCTTGTGTTGTGCCGTCATGACACTAGCAAGCAGCGCCAGCTATGCGGTTGGCAGTAATACCTACACTTATTTACGCTGTTTTTACCGCGTAAATCCATCCAATCTCACGCCAGCCACGACCTATGTTTGGGCGCGAGATCCAAGCAGCAATGATTATTATCACGTCAATGGTTATTGGTGGGCAGATGGCTTGCTGGAGTGGGAAAACATGTTTTACAGCGAAACAACCCAAAGCACACTGCTTTCCGTATGCAAAAGCACCCTGAGCAACCAAGGCATCAAACAGCCCGTGGCAATGTATGCAGGGGCGGATACCGATGCATCGTTGAATTACACAGTATGGAGTATTGATCCTACGGTACAAAGCGGAGCAATTAATAAAATTGTCGCGTTTGGTGACAGCTTGTCGGACATGCAAAACATGTTTAACGGCACAGACTGGATCTTGCCAAACACCCATAGTTATTTTGCAGGGCGCTTTAGCAATGATAAAAACTGGCTTGATTACTTATCGGTGAATTTGAATTTGCCGGTCTATAACTGGGCAGTTGCTGGCGCAGCAGCAGATGAGTATTTTGTGATTCCCGGTGCAAGTGAGCAGGTAGCCTCTTGGGCGACCTACATGCAAAGCGCGCCGAATTATCAAGTTAAAAACACTTTATTTACCCTGCTTGTGGGTGGTAATGATTTGGTTAATTATGGTCGTTCGGTGTCATCCATTATCGCCGGGGAACAACTGGCATTGGTCAACCTGATTGCTGCAGGTGGCAAAAATATTCTGTTGGTGAATTTGCCCGATGTGTCACGTGCGCCGGTTTTTGCCTTACGCACCGATGCAGCTTCCGTCAAAGCACAAGTTGTGCAATTTAATCAGCAATTGGCACAAATGGCGGCTAGTTTGCAGGCAAGTTATGGCAGCGCTGTAAATATTAAAGTGTTTGATGCGAATAGCTTGTTCACCGATTTACTTAATAATCCAAGCAAATATGGCGTAACCAACACGACGCAATCCTGCCTGAATATTAATAGCGACTCAACCTTGAATTACACCTACACTTGGTCGCCACGTTCCAATTGCACCAATGCTGACACATTTGTATTCTGGGATTTGTTGCATCCAACTACACATACCCATAGCTTATTGGGTAGCTATGCAGCTAGCTTTGTTCAAAGTAATTTTTAAATAGCGCGCAGGGGCAACCGTAAAGGTTGCCCCTGCCCTGCAACGGTTATTCTTCCGGTTGCGTTTTCAATGAGTGGAAAAAATCCTCAACCACCTTCAGTTCACGCGTTCGCGTAAACGGCGGCATGCTTTGCCAAACACGCGCACCATACGGTTTAGATAAAATACGCGGGTCACATAACATCAATACCCCACGATCAGTTTCATCCCGAATTAAACGCCCTGCTCCCTGCTTTAAATTGATAATAGCTTCCGGCAATTGATGGTGCACAAAACCATTTTTACCTTGTCTTTCCATCGCGTTGATACGCGCAGCTAATACAGGGTCATCTGGTGGTGCAAAGGGCAGCTTATCGATAACAACTAACGACAACGCTTCACCGCGCACATCAATCCCCTCCCAGAAACTTTGGCTACCGACCAAAATGCCATTCCCGGATTGCCGGAATTTTTCTAGCAATTCAGTGCGACCAGATTCTCCCTGCACAAATAAGGAGAACGTTAAGTTTTGTTTTTCAAATTCATCGCGCAAGCGTTGCGCGCAATGCTTGACCGCTCGCAATGTGGTGCATAATAAAAAGGCTCGCCCACCAGAAGCAATGATAACCGGTAAAGCCGCATCAACTACCGCATCGGTATAGTCAAACGAACGCGGTTCCGGCATGCCAGTCGGTATATATAAAAGCCCTTGTTTGGCATAATCAAACGGGCTCGGCCAACTTAGCGCCTTTTCTTCCAGCAGGCCCATTTGCGACGTGTAATGTGAAAAATCTTGTTTTACTGCCAGTGTCGCTGACGTGAAAATCCAGGTGCGCGCAGAACCTTCGCGCTGCTTATTAAAGATCGGCGCAATCGACAACGGGGTGCGGTGCAATTGCAATGAACTGGAGTACGCCTCTACCCACAACACACATTCTTGCCCGATTAATTCCGATTCGGGAGGAGCTTCTTTGCCCCACGCTTTTAATTGCTCCAGCAAAGCTAGTGCCCTGACGCGGCATTGATCTAAGGTTTCAGCGCGTTCGGCTTGCTTCTCCAAGGTTCCCAGCAACGTTTCTAACTTTTCCTTTACCGTTTCCAATGCCGGGAAAAATTCATTCGAGGAAGGAATTTGCGGCAACGATAAACGTACCTGCTCGGGTGGAAAGCATAAACGCAAATCGCGTGCGGCTTTTTCAAGAGGTACCACTAACTTAGCCCATTCAGCACCGTCACGGGCATGTGACAAACCTTCTGCCAACACGTCGCGGCACAATTCCAGCACATGGGACGTGGATATCGTCTCACCAAAAAATAAGGTGGCGGTATCGGGTAATTGATGTGCTTCATCAAAAATAACGGTATTCGCAGACGGCAGCAACTCGGCGATTCCAGTATCTTTTAAGGCCACATCAGCAAAAAATAAATGATGATTTACCACCACCACATCCGCTTTTTGCGCCTCTTTACGCGCCTTCATCACAAAACAGTCCTGATAATACTGACACTCTGAACCCAGGCAGTTTTCTTTGGTTGAAGTCACCAAGTTCCAGATTAAAGCTGTTTCCGGCACTTGCGAAAGTTCAGCTTTATCGCCGCTGTTGGTCATTTTTATGAAGCGCGAAATATCCCGCAAATAGCCAACATCTTCACGTGAAGTCATGCGGCCATTTTGCTGAGTTCGCTCCAAATGAAAGTGACATAGGTAATTAGCGCGCCCTTTCAATAAAGCCACGGAAACAGGCGCCCCCAAAGCCAAACGGATTGCGGGTATGTCCCTTAAAAACAACTGATCTTGTAAGTTTTTTGTACCAGTTGAAACAATTACTTTGCCGCCCCAAAGCAATGCAGGCGCTAAATAGGCGAATGTTTTACCGGTTCCGGTCCCTGCTTCGGCAATTAACGTGGTTTGCCCTACGATCGCTTGAGCAATGGCTTTTGCCATTTCAATTTGAGCGTGACGCGGGCGGTAACTTGTAACAGCGGAACCTAATTGACCGGTTGGACCAAATAGTCGCTCAATATCGGCATCATGAATATGGGTATCAAGTTCAAGCGGGTTGGAGGAAGGTGTTATGTCAGTCAAAATCAACTTTGTGATGAGGTTTGTGTGTGTATGAAAAGTAATTTTAAACGATGCTAAGCAGGCACATCTGGAATCAACTGCATTTGTAACAATTTAATGTGATCTTTTAACTGTAGCTTACGTTTTTTTAACCGTTGTAACTGTAATTCGTCCGTATGACCAGCTAAAATTAAGGCTTCAATAACGATATCTAAATCGCGATGCTCAACAGCAAGTATTGTAATGCGGTTTTGTATCTCAGTATGGTCACTCATAGATTTCTTTAGAGAAAGTTAATGTTATGTTGGCGTTTACATGTGATAATTTATCGTGAAAAATCAATACAGTATATAAGTTTAATCTAAGCAAAGTTATGAGCCAATATAAGATCGAAGCAGGAACTGGCCAGCACGTTGGTGACCGCAAAGAACAACAAGATCGTACCGCACTTTTTGCAGCACCTAAAGCCCCAGGTTATATGATGGCCGTGTTAGCCGATGGAATGGGCGGGAAAAGTGGCGGCGCGTTAGCAGCCGAGCAAGTTATTCGTACCGCAAAGCAGTTATTTGAAGAATTTGGGCCTGACGATGATGTTAAGGCCGCCATAGAAGCTATCGTGCGCGAATCACACACCATTATTCAACTTTCTGGTATTTCCGCCGAAAAAGAACCGCATAGCACCATTGTTATTCTGATCATCACCCCGCATCACCACGCTGTTTGGGCGCATATTGGTGATTCGCGTCTGTACCGCTTTTCTGGCGCTAATTTAATCGAGCGGACGATAGATCACTCCTATGTGGAAAAATTAGTTTCTGAAAAGAAAATCACTTCAGAAGAAGCTAAATCACATACTTTATCGAATATTTTGGTCAATGTACTAGGTTCTAGTTCAACCGAGCCATTCATCACATTTAATGAGTACGACGGTTTAAAACCGACCGATTCCTTTTTATTGTGCTCGGATGGCTTATGGCACTATTTTACAGATCGTGAATTAGGTGCAGTAATTTCAGCCAACACGCCTCGCATTGCTTCTGAAATGTTGATTAACAAAGCAAGGGAGCGTGCCTCTGGACGTGGCGACAATTGCACAATGGCAATTGTAAAATTAATTAAGCCAGCAAAAGTGGAAAAAGGCTACACGGTAGAAAAAATGCGTCGAGCAGTCTAAAGCGATTTGCTCTGATTATTTTTTATCTTTGTCGTCCAATTTGAAATCCAGTAAATCGAAATTCAAGGAATCAGAATAGTCATTAGTTTCTGCGTCCTCAGAAGCAGCTTTCTCGGCAGGTTTGATTGTATCTTTAGGTGCAATTGCTGTAGATGGCTGCTTTTTAGCGCGATGAAATTCAGCGCTGATTGAAATCAGCATCAAAATATCGCGGTACACCGGCAAATCAAAACCTATTCGCTCACCTTCCCTATCGTCGACCAGTAACGATTCTAAATACGGCAAAATCTCATCGGTATTCCAAAGCGCACAACAATTAGCCGTTAAATGAGGGAAATCTTCAAAATTGCGAAGGCTGTCAGGGTCGATATTTTCGTGAAAATTAGGGATGTATGCGTTAAATTTTCGTTTAAAACGAAGTCTCAATTCACTGTATTTTTCTTCATCAGCGACCATTCGATATAAATCCAGCAAATACAGCCAGGCTACCGGCGTTGTTTGATTTTCATCAAAGCTTTGCGGCTCTAAAATTTCTATAGCCCGATTTGGATCGTTGACCGACATCCAAAACTCAGCTTCTTGCGTAATATCGGAAATTTCTTCTATATGTATCGATTGACCACGATGCGTAAAGAAATTAAACGTGCTGCTGTTGGTATCTTCTAAAGCAGGCAAGCCCATGCGTTTGTATTTAGGGCTAGGCTCTACTTTGTTATGCGGATAAATAATTGGCTCGTCATACGGATTAGCCGCGATAACGCTATTTTCTTGCGATTCACTAATCGAACTTGGATCAAGATTGCCTTTTTCTGCACTACTCTGCAATGAATCGACGATTTCAACCACATTTTTCTTTTGTTCCGCCGTTGGATCCCACCAAGTCTTATCTTTATTTTGACGTGATTGGCGCACAGTCACAATCAACATGCCAATCAGGGCTAAAAATAGTAGGGTCGCCACCGACGCCAGCCAAATCATCCATGATGGAGTGCTTTGTTCTGTTTTTTCTTTGAGTTTATTTTGCTGTTTTAGGCGCTCAACTTCAGCGCTTAAACTTTTGTTTTTTTGCTGCTCAAGGTTTGTCGCAGTTTGTGCGGCTGATAAAGGATCTTCACCGCGCAACAAAGCAGCAAACCGCGCTTGCGCGAGGCGATTTTCCTGACTACGTTGTTGATCCGCACTTGCCGGAGTTTGCTCTGTGATCGTTTGTGACATTTTCAGATCAAAATCCGATAACGCCTCTTCATTCGTCACTTTTAGTACATTCTTACCGGTACCACCATTACGCTTAGAAGCCTTAACAGGTTCTTTTTTTGCTTGAGTTGGCTCAACTTTTCGCTCAGCTTCTAATTTTTTTACTGTATCAACAATGACAGGCGGTGCAGGATGATTTTTCTTAGGCTGTTTAGGTAAGACGGATTTAGTTGCAGAGCGGTCTGTATTAGTAATCGCTGTTATTTGAGTAACGGGTGTTTCCACCGACGGCAAGGTTAGCGGTGCAGCAGAAGGAGATTCTGAATAATCCAATAACAGCGCATAGGTGCGCTGTAATGAAGCCCCGCAAGTTAGCGCTACAGTAAATTTAATCGCTGGCTCTTGCATCAGCTTTCTTGTGCTGAAGTTAATGTAAATTACCTGATTAACCTGATTCGGAATAACAATTTCAACGCGTGGAATGTCAATCAGTTCGCCATCTAACGATTCAATTTTTGCTTTAATACAATTTGGTACCAGCACATCTTCTGTTGCACCACTGACGGGCACTTGCACACGCAGACCTTGCCCTAAGTTAGAACGCAATGCGACATCGCCCAAACCGATGGCGTATGCCGCCGGATAGCACAGCGTTAAACTGGCTAATGTGATTACATTTATTGAGAAATGGCGCTTGATTTGAATAATGACGGTCTCCTGCTAGACGTCTATTTAATTACTTAAGTAGCTAACTGGTTGGCAAATTCTTCCATCCATCATCACTTAATAGCATCTTTTTTCAAATTTTATCTATATAAAATAGTTAAAAATAGTAAAAAAAGACCTCCCTGTGTAATTTATTAAAAAGGCGCAGTCGCTTTATTTTATTTTGACATTCAAAACATGGGGGCTTCTTAAGAGCAACCCTGAACATGCTTTCAATTTATATTTAATTTTAATTTAGTCAATTTTTAGCGGCAAAAAAAAGAGAATTTGACTAAATAGTTACATTATGTAGAACATATTTAGTGATTCAATGCAATCTTTTACTAATGATTAACATTATTTACTCATGATAATTATTTGTCCAACATTTTTTTAGCTATTCCCCGCAGAATATTCACTTCCTCCGTTTCTAGTTGTGTTCTAGCAAATAAGCGTTTCAATCTTGACATTAATTTTTTAGGGCGGTCAGGATCAATAAAATTGATCGCAATTAAGCCTTGCTCAAGGTGATTAAACATAGCGTCAATATCGGCAAGATTAGCCGAATCCCCTTTAAAGCCAATCTCGGTATCAATAATTTTACTTTCCATACTCCCGTATCGGCATTCATAAGCCAATACTTGAACCGCTTGCGCTAAATTTAAGGATGAGTAAGCTGGATTAGCGGGAATATTGATCAAATACGTGCATTTCTCGACGAGTTCATTCAGCAAGCCGGTACGCTCATTACCCAAAACCAAGGCGGCATAGCCAGTCTCTGGCTTATTGAAAAGCTGAGCAAATTCGCGCGGATCAATTATCGGCGGCGAAAACTCACGCAACCTGGCACTAACCGCCGCCGCTATTTCACAGCCTTGAAGGGCTTCTTGAATCGTGCTGACAATAATGGCATTTTCTAATATATCTTGCGCTCCACTTGCCAGCGCGATGGCTTCTGGGTGGCTTAATACGTCAGGAAAACGAGGGTTCACTAAATATAAGCTTGAATACCCCATTGTTTTCATCGCGCGAGCAACCGAACCAACGTTGCCGGGATGACTAGTTTCTACCAACACAAAACGAAGGCGATCAAATGAGGACGGTGTAGATAAGGCTGGTGTATGCATGCGGCGAATTGTTCAATGAAGGTTCGGTTATGCCTTAGAAAAACCAGGCAAATTGAGCTACGGGGGTATTTCAGGTAGAATGGCGGCAATATTGCGTTTTAAATAGTCTGCTTCGGTAGGTTTCCTTAAAACACATTGCTCTTTAACTTTATGTGCTAGTTACCTATTATTACGTAATCTACTAGCGCGTGAACCGACATTTTAACGGAAATTCTATGCATCCTATGCTAAATACGGCTATTAAAGCCGCGCGCCGTGGCGCGACTATTATTAACCGTGCTTCTTTCGACTTAGATCGCGTTGATGCGACTGAAAAACAGCACAATGACTTTGTCTCCGATGTAGACAAAGCTGCTGAAGCCGCCATTATTGAAGTGCTGATTTCTGCCTACCCTTCCCACGCTGTATTGGCCGAAGAATCTGGCGCGTCAAGCAACTTAACCAAGACTAGCGAATATGTATGGATTATTGATCCGTTAGATGGCACCACCAATTTCTTGCATGGCTTTCCACAATACTGCGTATCGATCGCCTTGCAACACAACGGCGTCATGACCCAAGCCGTTATTTTCGACCCTACCCGTAATGAATTATTTGCTGCGACCAAAGGTGGCGGTGCGTATTTGAACGACAAACGGATTCGCGTAACCAAACGCGACAAACTTGCTGATTCCTTGATCGGCACTGGTTTCCCATTCCGCAGCGTCACTGAAATCGAAAACTATATTCCTATGTTTAAAGCGATGTCTGGCAAATGCCAGGGGCTGCGTCGCCCAGGTTCTGCGGCACTTGACTTGGCCTACGTGGCAATGGGTCGTTTAGACGGCTTCTTTGAAAAAGGCTTAAAGCCTTGGGATATCGCCGCAGGCTCGTTAATTGTGACCGAAGCTGGCGGCATTACCGGCACGTTTGCTGGCGAATCCGATTACCTGCATAAAGGCGACATTATTTCTGCAACACCAAAAGTGTTTGCTCAAATGGTCAATATCCTGAAGCCTTTCGCATAACACTGCATTTGTATTAAGGCGGATAACATAACCTTAGATTCATAGTCTTAGATTATTAACCGCCTGCTTCTTTCCGACTTAGCTTGCAATTAGCCGGTTCTTTCAAAATTTCACATTTTCAAATGAAATTTTGAACCACACGCTTCAACTTATTAGTAGCAACAGAATATCAACAACTCAATGACCACATTTTCAGAATTAGGTTTAGCCGAAGAAATCCTTCGCGCCGTTAGCGAACAAGGCTATACCACACCAACGCCGATTCAATTGCAAGCTATTCCTGCCGTATTAACCGGCCAGGATTTACTTGCTGGCGCGCAAACCGGCACCGGCAAAACGGCCGGTTTTACACTGCCGTTATTACAACGCTTAACCACGCTTGCCAAACCATCCGCTTCACCAACTGCGCGTCGCCCTATCCGTGCTTTGATCTTGACGCCAACCCGCGAACTAGCGGCTCAGGTAGAAGAAAGCGTGCGTACTTACGGTAAATATTTACCCCTGACTTCCGGCGTTATTTTTGGTGGCGTTGGCATCAACCCACAAATCAAACTGTTAAAAAGTGGGGTTGATACTTTAGTAGCTACGCCCGGCCGTTTGTTAGACCATATCGGTCAGGGAACTATCGATTTAAGCCACGTCAACATTTTGGTGTTGGATGAAGCTGACCGTATGCTGGATATGGGCTTTATCCGTGACATACGCAAAATTTTGGCCTTATTACCTCCAAAACGTCAAAACTTATTGTTCTCTGCCACGTTTTCAAATGAGATCAAGGAATTGGCCGATAAGTTATTGAATTCGCCTGCAATGATCGAAGTGGCACGTCGCAATTCGACGGTGGAAGTGATTTCACAAAAACTGCATCCGGTTGATCGCGATCGCAAACATCCTTTGTTGGCGCATTTAATCAAGACATTAAGCTGGAGCCAGGTGCTGGTATTTACCCGTACTAAACACGGTGCAAATAAGCTGGTTGAACAGTTAGAAAAAGCTGAAATTACCAGTATGGCGATTCATGGCAATAAGAGCCAATCTGCCCGTACCAAAGCGTTGGCTGAATTTAAAGACGGTAGCTTGCAAGTTTTGGTTGCAACCGACATCGCTGCACGCGGTATCGATATTGACCAATTGCCACACGTGGTCAACTACGATTTACCGAATGTGCCGGAAGATTATGTGCATCGCATCGGTCGTACTGGCCGTGCCGGTGCTGGCGGTGAAGCGGTTTCACTGGTGTGTGTGGATGAACTAAAACTGTTGGCTGACATTGAAAAATTCATTAAACGTAAAATCGTTAGTGAAGTCGTTGCGGGTTTTGAGCCTGACTTAAATGCGCAACCACAACCAATTCAACTACGCAGCCATCCAGCGCATCGTCCGGGTTCTGGCGCTAACTCTGGTCAAAAACGCGCACCCGCTAAACCTAGTGGAAATAAAGCTGCACCGCGTGCACCAGGTAGTCCAGCTGCAGCTCGCCCACATGGTGGTGCTGCACCCAATACGTCGGCACGTCGTAACAGTAGCGGCAGCCGTGGTCGTGGGTAAATTAGTGTAAGTTAGATGCTTAACTGATTAATTTATAAATAAAAAACTCGCCTAATGAACTGACCCCATTTAGTTGGACAGATTAATTGCTAGGCTACCGAGGGCTGATTTCTGTATTGCACAGGACTCAGCCCTTTTAATTTCAGTTTAATGCGGTCGTAATTATAGTAGCGAATATAGTT
>NZ_PUGF01000024.1 GCF_002976435.1 Solimicrobium silvestre
AACGTAAGTCCATAGTATTGGCTGTATTCCAGGTCATAATGGCGGCTCCGATTGGACATCATTCTTGATGCCCAATAGTGTTACCTATGTCCTGATACAGGTGTTACCCATGTCTCACGTCTATACACTTCGCCAAAAAAGGTAACCCAAAAAAGGCGACCACGCTATTTCGGAAACCCCGATTATTTAACGGATAAATGGGAAAAGTTCGAAACTCGCCTGCGGCTCAAACAGCGAACCTTTCTTATCCATTTATCCGTTAAATAACCGGCCGAACTAGAAGTGGGGGTAGGTCAAAATCAACGTCAACGTCAACGTCAACGTCAAGATCAACGACAACTACAACTACAACTACAACTACAACTACAAAATCAACTGCCCCCCACATCATCACTACATTTCAACCAATCCCGTGCAATACAGCAATTTAATTAATAGTTTACAATTTAAACCCTTTCAAAAAGTTAAGGATTCCCATGCCCTACGTAAACTTCAAAATCACCCGCGAAGGCGCAACCGCCGAACAAAAAGCAGCACTAATCAAAGGCGTTACACAACTATTGGTCGATATCCTCGGTAAAAATCCGCAAACCACGTTTGTGACAATTGATGAAGTTGATACCGATAATTGGGGAATTGCTGGCGAAACCGTAACCGTTCGACGTCGTGACGGAAGATAGTGTCGCAAAATTCTAATCACCGCCAGGCTTGGCAAATTGCGCTATGCGGCATATTGGCGATAGGGGTAGCGCAAGGTATTGGACGCTTTGCGTTTTCTCCATTATTGCCAATGATGTTGCACGATAAGCTAGTCAACCTCACGCAAGGCGGCTGGCTGGCTACTGCAAATTACATCGGCTATTTTATTGGCGCGCTACTGTGCATGGTGTTTCACAAACATCCGACCCGATTTATTCGCATTGGACTTGTTGCAACCACGGTATTCACACTATGGATGAGCTTTTCGTCTCAGCTATGGTGCTTGCTTCTGTTACGGGCTTTGGCAGGTATCGCCAGCGCGCTAGTATTTGTATTTACTTCAGGCTGGTGCATGCAGCGCTTGACGCAACTGGGCTTTCCTACCTTGGGTGGGATCATTTATACAGGCCCCGGATTGGGGATTTTAATTACCGGAATTCCAGTGACATTTATGGTTGCTGCCGATTGGTCAGCGCAACGCGGCTGGTTGGTATTTGGGGTCATGGCGTTGTTACTCAGCGCCGTTATCTGGCCTATTTTTTCCGAACATTTATCAATCAATACAGATACGAATTCATCCATTAAACCTCGCCATTTACACGCAGCAAAACTCAGCGCTGAACAATTAAAACACCAAACCCGTTGGCTGATTTTTGGCTATGGCCTAGCCGGTTTTGGCTACATTATCACCGCTACTTTTTTACCGGTAATGGCACGCATAGCGCTACCCAATTCGGTTTGGCCGGATTTATTCTGGCCTATGCTTGGTGCGTCAATTGCGATTGGTGCCGCCTTAACTACCCGCGTCCCAATGCATATAGATAACCGCAGCATGTTAATGCTGTGCTATATAACGCAAGCAACTGGGGTATTGTTTGTGATTTTATTGCCGAATGTGCTGGGCTTTATTTTGAGCAGTATTTTTGTTGGATTACCGTTTAGTGCGATTGTGTTTTTTGTAATGCGCGATGCACGCCGTTTGCGCGGCGATGCGGCTAACCGCTTGATGGGGTTATTGACTGCAATTTATGGAATCGGCCAAATTAGCGGGCCGCCGCTGGCCACTCACTTAGTCACACTGACAGGTTCATTTACGGCTTCGCTGTTCGTGGCAGCCGGCGCATTAACTGTTGGTGCAGTGTTATTTGGGATACTTGCAAGATCAAAGTTTGAGTAAAAACGGCATAAAATCTAACGAATTCAATCGATTTTTGCATTGTAAAAATGCTGTTTTTTGACAGCATTTTTTATCTCCATTGCTAAGTTTTCCACTGGCGCACAAATGCAAAAACAATTCAAGAACATTCTCAAATGAAAAACCCTATTTAACTGCCAAAATATCTTGGCGCAATTGCGTCATATCCAAACGGCCACGGTAGGTTTTAACGACAGCGCCGGACTTATCCAGAATTACGGTAAATGGCAGGCCGCCGGACCGGTTTCCCAAGTCGGTAGCAAGCTGCGTACCGGACATGCCAGCAACAAATAGCGGGTAAGTAATTTTATATTTTTTAGCAAATTCAGCCATGCTGTCCGGGCTATCGATACCTATCCCGATAAAGCTGATTTTCTTGGCGGCCAATTCAGTTTGCATAGCCGACAATTCCGGCATCTCTTGCACACAGGGTCCGCACCAGGTAGCCCAAAAATTGACAACCACTACCTTATTACGATATTCAGCGAGTGACTTGGCTGCGCCGTTTGGTGCTGCGGGCACAGTCGGCAAGCTACTGGCATATAAAGCGTCGCTGACTTGCGGTTTTTCAGCATGCAAGCTGGAAAAATACAGTCCAAAACCGCCGAACACAATTGCAACCAGACTGGTAATTAAAAAACGTGATTTCATGTGGGTAAACTTTCTTCAATTAAATGTTGGAGTGCGCTAGCGTTAGCGCGAGGCATTTTTTTAGTAGACAAGCGACGCACATCATCGCTGGCAAATAACACTAAATGTATTACTTCATTCGCACGCATAAAACTCAAGGTTTCTTGCGCCTCCTGTTGTCTCGATTGATGCCCTTGCAACGTTTCAGACACTTCAAACTGAATCCGTTGATTCAATAAGTAAATAGCGACTTCCTTATTGTTATCGACGAACAACTGGATAAAAATTTCGCTATGCTCACCGGCCGTGCCATTCAGCACCGCACCAGTTAAGTGGGGATTAAATTGCTCCAGCTCTTGCAGTAGAGTCAGCGCTAACTTTCTCAAATACAACAACCGCGCAGGCTGGCTATCGGCAAAGAATAACTGGTTATATAGGCGAACTTGTTGCTCAATCAAACTATTGTCAGGCAAGCTATCGTGATTAATTTTGCTGGAACCCAACACTTGCTGCGCTGCTTTTTGCTTGGCAATGGCATAAGTTGCGCCATCTTCCGCGATGAATCGAGCCGCAATCGTGGCTATTTCATTACGTAAATCTTGCTTTTGCGTTGTGTGTGATTCAACAATCACAGGTTGCGGAGAAAGATGCTTCATAAAATCAGTTCAAAAACTAGCGTTTGTAATGATAACCTAAGCCTGCACAACAGGTAAAATGACGGGATTATTTTTTTTGAGCAATCGATTGCGATTGCAATTACGCTTGAGAAGCGAGGACATAACCTTTTATGCGTATTCATATTCTTGGTATTTGCGGCACTTTTATGGGCGGGTTAGCAGTATTAGCCCAACAAGCCGGCCATACCGTCACCGGCTGCGATGCCAATGTGTATCCGCCTATGAGCACGCAATTGCGCGAACAAGGCATCACATTAATTGAAGGTTATGACCCGGAACAAATTAATCAAGACATTGATTTATATGTAGTTGGCAATGCCATAGTCCGCGGCAATCCATTAATGGAAGCCATTTTAAATCGCGGCCTGCCATATTGTTCAGGCCCAGCATGGATGGGTGAACATATCCTTACCGGTAAGTGGGTACTAGCTGTGGCAGGTACTCACGGCAAAACTACCACGTCAGCAATGCTGGCCTGGATACTGCAGGAAGCCGGCTATGAACCTGGCTTTTTAATTGGCGGCGTACCAAATAATTTTGGTATTTCGGCTCGATTGGGTGCAGATGCCACCAAGCCGGCTTCCAACTTTTTTGTCATTGAAGCCGATGAATACGACTCGGCCTTCTTTGACAAGCGCAGCAAATTCGTTCATTACCGCGCAAAAACTGCGATCTTGAATAATCTCGAATACGATCACGCCGATATTTTCCCCGATCTGGCCGCGATTGAAACCCAATTCCACCATTTAGTACGCACTGTACCTGGCATTGGTCAATTAGTCGTTAATGGTCAGGAACCGGCATTGCAAAGAGTCTTGCAACGCGGTTGCTGGAGCGAGAAAACATTTTTTGGCGTGGCCGATGGCTGGCATTTTGTTGGCGATGAGGTGCTCTTTAAAGAACGCGCTTATGGGCCATTAGTCTGGCAAATACAGGGCGAACATAACCGCCAAAACGCCTTGGCGGCGATTGCAGCGGCACATCATGTTGGCATCGCGCCGGAACTTGCGCTGGAAGCACTCAGCCATTTTGAAAACGTTAAACGGCGCATGGAAGTACGCGGCGTCGTCAACAACATCACCGTCTATGACGACTTTGCCCACCACCCAACTGCCATCACCACCACCATTGCCGGCTTGCGTAAAAAAGTAGGTACGGCGCGCATTTTAGCTGTGCTGGAACCGCGTTCCAACACAATGAAACTCGGCAGCATGAAAGCCGCTTTACCGGGCAGTTTGGAGCAGGCTGATTTGGTGTTTGCTTACGGTGCCCTGCAAGGGCGCGATACCTTAGGCTGGGATTTAGCAGAAAGTCTGGCTCCGTTAGGTGAGCGCGTCACCACTTTCAGCGATTTATCGGCATTGCAAAATGCGCTATTGGCGCAAGCACGACCAGGAGACCATATTTTAATTATGAGCAATGGCGGCTTTGGCGGTATCCATCAAAAATTGGTGGATAGTCTAGCTACGAATTTATCTGTACCCTTTAACCATCCAACCCAAGCCGAGTTAACATGATTCTTTATTTACACGGCTTTCGTTCTTCGCCCGCTTCATTTAAAGCACAAATGATCCGCGCAACACTCCAGGAAACTGGCCGCGCAGAAGAATATTTGTGCCCGCAATTACCTGCATCACCCCAATCGGCAATAGCGTTATGCCTGCAACTATGCGAGCAGATTGATCCGTCCGAATTAACCATCATCGGTTCATCACTAGGCGGTTATTACGCTACCTATTTGGCCGAAAAATTATCCTGCCGCGCTGTGTTATTAAACCCAGCTGTTAAACCGCCGCGTGATTTAGCTGCCTACATCGGTGTCACCACCATGTATCACAGCGATGACGTGTTTGAGTTTACCCAGGAATATGCGCAAGAGTTATCGCAGTTTTCGATTAATCAGATTACCCAACCAGAGCGCTATTTTTTACTCGCCGCCACCGGCGATGAAGTGCTCGACTGGTGTGAAATGGTGGCGCACTATCTCGGTGCAAAACAACACATTATTACCGGCAGCGATCATGGTATTTCTGAGTTTGCCGATTATCTCGATCAGGTGATGGAATTTTGCGACGGTGCTATGGACGGTGCTCAGTAATGCTGGCCAAACAAGCCGCCAGGAAAGCGCAATGGCATCATCACGTCAACCATGTGCAGGCGCCAAAAGCCATGCGGCATTGGCTGACTGATGCCGGCTCACTGACGGCTAAATTAATCACGCATAGCAGCAAGTTCCGGGTGCAGCGCGTTTATCAGCAACATGATTTTTGTTGGGCGGATGAATACACAGAAATTGGCTTAAGCAAAGCCAGCAAAGTACATGCGCGGGAAGTATTACTGCGCTGCGACGATGCACCGGCAATTTATGCGCACACCGTTTTACCCTTAAGTTCTACCGCCAGCCAATGGCCGCTATTTAAAGCCTTGGGTGAAAAATCGTTAGGCAGCACCTTGTTCGGTGATCCGCAAGTAGTGCGCGGCGCGTTGCAATTTGCGCGCTTGCAGCCCAATCACCCTGCCATGCGCAGAGCACAACTATTAACAAACAAAAAGTTTGATCAGCCTTTATTTGCGCGCCGCTCGCTATTTTTCAGACGTGGCGGCGTGATGTTGGTGACCGAATTATTTTTACCCGCCATTGCGGACCTTACCACTCATATTAAGTAGAAACGACGAATTTAATGAACGTATTTTTTGAAGAATCTGGCGACTTTAAAGCTGGCGCAGTCATGTCGCAAACGCCCGATTCATATCAGGTGGAACTCGCCAGCGGCAAACGCTGCAAAGTAAAAAGCCGCGACGTATTAATTCAGTTCGCCGCGCCGAGCGCAGAACAGTTGCTGCGCGAAGCACATGTGATTGCCGAAGAGATCGACCTGGATTTTTTATGGGAAGTCGCCGGTCTGGAAGAGTTTGGTTATGCCGATTTAGGTAAAGAATATTTTGGCGCAACGCTATCACCAGCCCAAAGCGCCGGCTTGATTTTCCGCTTGCACAGCGCACCGATTTACTTTTATAAAAAGGGGCGCGGCCACTACAAAGCCGCTCCTGCTGCGTCCGTGCAAGCGGCGTTGGCCGGGATAGAAAAGAAAAAACAGCAGGCAATAATCCAAGCTGACTACGTTGAACAATTAAAGGCAGGAACTTTGCCGTCTAGTATGCAGGCGATGGCGCAGCAATTACTGTACAAACCAGACAAAAATACGCTGGAATACAAAGCACTGGCTGCGGCATGTCAAGAATTGCACACCAGCCCGGAACGTTTAATGTTGGCTACCGGCGGCATTGCCAGCGCTAAAGACCTGCATTTTTCCAAATTTCTATTTGATTTTTTCCCAAAAGGCACTGGCTTTAGCCACTTAATGGGCAACGTCACGCCGCCTGAATTACCTAAAAATTTACCCATCGCCGATGTCGCCGCTTTTTCAATTGATGATATTAGCACCACCGAAATCGATGATGCCTTATCGGTCAAAACGCTTGCCGACGGCATGCTGCAAATCGGTATCCACATTGCGGCTCCTGGCTTGGGAATTAACCGCGAAGACGCCATTGACAACATCGCCCGCAGCCGCATGTCAACGGTGTACATGCCAGGCGACAAAATCACCATGTTGCCGAACGAACTGGTAGAAATATATACCTTGGGCGCAGGCCAGACCCGCCCTGCCGTTTCGTTATACGCCACAGTCAATCCGGCCGACTGGTCATTAATTAGCACCGTAAGCAAAATTGAAGCAGTGCCAATTTCAGAAAATTTGCGCAATAACACGCTGGATGAACTGGTGACAGAAGAAGCACTAGCCGCCAACGAAGGCGACTATCCGCATAAAGCGGACATTGCCGTATTGTGGCAATGGGCGCAATCTTTAGAGCAGGGGCGCAACCTGAAACGCGCTGGTTTTGGTTTAAAGCCGGAGCAAAATAATCGCACCGATTTTAATTTTTATGTGGAAGACGATGTCGTTTCTATCGTCGCCAGAAAACGCGGCTCGCCGTTAGATAAAATCGTCGCTGAATTAATGATTTTTGCCAATAGCACCTGGGGCAAACTGATGAACGACCATGGCATTCCCGGTATTTACCGCAGCCAGGGCGTAGGTAACGGCGGTTGGGCAGCACGCATGCAAGTCAAAATGCTGACTCACGCAGCACCGCATCATAATTTGGGCGTAGACCAATACGCGTGGAGCACATCACCGTTGCGTCGCTACACCGATTTAGTCAATCAATGGCAAATCATGGCGTGTATTCAACACGGTGTTACTGCACCGTTAGTCGCGCCATTTAAACCACGTGACGCGACCTTGTTTGCGATTGTTTCGGCCTTCGATGCGATGTATTCCGGCTATAACGACTTCCAGTCCAGTATGGAACGCTATTGGTGCTTGCGCTGGTTTGCACAAGAATGGCAAGCGCAGCGTGCTAAACACGTAGAAGCGCTGGTGATGAAAGAAGATTTGCTGCGTCTGGTTGATATTCCGTTAGTAATCCGCTTATCCGGTCTGCCGAGCATGCCGCGTGGTTCGCGCGTCATGCTCGACATTATTGGCTGGGATGAAGTCGACTTAACGCTGGAAGCACGCTTCCTGGAATTACTGTCCAGCCCGGATACGGCATTGACTATCGACGAAGAAGAAACTGAAGCGGATCAAGAAGAGAGTAGCGATGAGATTGGTGACGAAATAGCGGACGAAACAGCGACTGAGATCGAAAATGATAGTCTAAGTACGCCAGAAATACCTGAGCTATCCACCGATACCCATCAACCGGAACCATAATCATGCTGCTATATAGAGACGCAACAGAGTGATGCGTGTTTGATGAATGTTTAGCTGGCGAACTTTGACAATAAATACAAAGTTTGCCATAGTGCAATTAATTTAGCTCATTGTAACTTTAGGCGTACCCCAATCTTGCAAAATCCGACTTTCACTATCGCCATCATCGCATCGCTATTAGCCCATGCGGTGTTACTACTCATTCACTTTGTGGATCCACCACCACTGCCTCCGGTCGCCACCGATCCCGGCTTGGACGTGATCTTGGTGAATGCCAAGCATGACCACGCGCCACTAAAAGCCCAAGCCTTAGCCCAAGCCAATTTGGATGGCGGCGGTAATGCCGACGATGGCCGCGCCAAGTCGCCGATTCCAGATATGCATACCAGCGAAGACGGTGATGCCATTCGTAAAACGCAACGCCGGATTGAAGAATTAGAAAATCTTCAGGATCATTTATTATCGCAAGCGGATAAAGCGTCGTTTAAAGTGCCTACAGTGCTGGATAAAACCAAGACTGATGCACCCAAACCCGTAATTAGCGGCGACGATCAATCTGAATCCCATAAAGCTCTCACCCGTATGCAGGCAGAAATTGCGCAAACGATTGAAGACCAAAACAAGCGCCCACGCAAAACGTTTATCACCCCGAGCACCAAAGCGGTTGGCTACGCGATGTACTATAAAAACATGCAAAAGCGCATAGAAGACATGGGCACCATGCAGTTTCCGGAAAAAAATGGTGAAAAATTATATGGAGAATTAATCGTCTACATTCCCATTTTTCAAGACGGCACCATTTATGAAAAAGAAGGCGGCCCGCGCATTGAAAAATCATCCGGCAACAAAGCGTTGGACAAAGCCGCGTTACGCATAGTCAGACATGCCGGACCGTTTGGCACCTTCCCACAAAATATGCGCTCAAGCGACAAAGACGATTTATGGATAGTCATTACCCGCTTTAAATTTACCCATGATCTCGATTTAATCACCGAGTTAAAAGATGCAAAATAAGGCAAGCCAGCCGCTGGATCAGTATGCGGTTATAGGCAACCCGGTGGCGCACAGCAAATCACCTTTGTTGCACGCCGCCTTTGCCGCCCAATGCCAGCAAGCCATCTGCTATCGTGCCCTGTTAGCTCCGCCAGATAGTTTTGCAGCAACCGTAAAACAATTCATCAACGACGGCGGCCGCGGTGCCAACGTAACGCTACCATTTAAGCTGGAAGCCTTTAACCTGTGCACAGCATTAACTCCACGCGCACAAGCCGCCGGAGCCGTCAATACCATGTGCTTTGAAGGCCAAAAAATCATCGGCGACAACACCGACGGTTGCGGCCTGGTTAGCGACATCGTACGGAATGCCGGTGTGACATTGCAAGGCAAACGGATATTATTATTAGGTGCTGGCGGCGCAGCCCGTGGCGCGATATTACCTTTACTAGAATGCCAGCCAGCCGAACTAATCATCGCCAACCGCAGCATAGAAAAAGCCCAGCAACTAGCCGAACAATTTAGCAGCTTCGGGCAAATCAGCAGCAGCGAGTTCGCCCAAATCAAAGGTCAGTTTGACGTAATCATCAACGCTACCTCCGCCAGCATCGCAGCACAAATCCCCCCAATTCCAGACACGGCATACAACAGCAATTCCTTAGCCTACGACATGATGTACTCCGACCAGCCCACCGTATTTATGCAACACGCAGCAAAGCACCAAGCACAAACCCGTGACGGCTGGGGCATGCTGGTGGAGCAAGCTGCGGAAGCTTTTTATGTTTGGCGGGGAATGAGGCCAGATACGAGTGAGTTATTAACTAGAAATATGAGCCGCGCTATTTAATGGGTGTTCCGGTTGGTGTTGACGTTGCTTTTGAAGTTGTTTTTGACTTACATCCACTTCTAGTTCGGCCGGTTTTTCACAGGGAAAATGGATAAGAAAGGTTCGCTGTTTGAGCCGCAGGCGAGTTTCGAACTTTTCCCATTTTTCCTGTGAAAAATCGGGGTTTCCGAAATAGCGTGGTCGCCTTTTTTTGCTTACTCTTTTTTGGCGAGACAAAAAAAGTGAGTAGCCGCCGGTCTACCACCGGCCCCAAGCCAAAAATCAATCGCGCTAGTAAATTTAATCAAAAAATAAAATCTGGAACAACCCGAACAATGAAACTATTAAGAAGAATAATCCTAGGCGTATTACTACTACTCATCCTAATCCAACTCTATTTCTTCGCCCAAATCTGCTGGTGGATCAACCACAACCCCAGCTCAACCTCCTTCATGCGCCACCAACTCTCCATAATCAGAGAAAAAAAACCTGATGCCCAATTACAGCAACAATGGCTCCCCTACGACCGCATTTCCAACCAATTAAAACGCGCCATCATCGCCTCCGAAGACGCCAATTTTTCTGAGCACGACGGCATAGATTGGAACGCCATGCAAAAAGCCTACGAAAAAAACACCAAAAAAGGACGCGTAGTATCCGGCGGTTCAACCATCACCCAACAACTAGCAAAAAACTTATTCCTATCCGGTCAGCGCAGCTATATTCGCAAAGGCGAAGAATTCATCATTACCTTCATGCTGGAAGCGGTAATGGATAAAGAACGCATCTTTGAAATCTACCTAAACGTAGTCGAATGGGGCAACGGCATATACGGAGCAGAAGCCGCCGCCCGCCATTACTACGGAATTTCCGCCGCGAACTTAAGCGCAAGCCAAGCCGCCAGATTAGCAGTCATGCTACCCAACCCTCGTTTCTACGACCAGAATCGCGGTTCAGCGTATCTGCAAAAACGCACCGATTTAATCGTGCGCAGAATGGGTGCATCGACCTTGCCTTGAGGGTTTAGAGAGTTGTGGAATGTTAAAGTTGATCCCATTTTTTGGAAGAAAGATAATCTTATATACGTAAAAGGAGTCAAGTTTTTCAGTTCATCGGACTTGCCATGCTACTTTGTTTTTGCAACAGCCTTGCGTCCGCGAAAGATATACCTCGTTACGGTATATTCGTTTATTCGGATTTTTGCACATCCTCAATTAGTGGCGATCTTTACGGAAATCGCATTACGTTGCGTAGACTAATCGATGGCGACACACTTATTTATGAATACACGGATGGGAGTACGCATGTCGTTGTCGCAGACAATCTGATGCTGGATCCTAAATCTGGAAAGATAAACTTTGAGGTTCACGCTCAAGAAAATTTGAATGCGATTGTGTCTGGCCAATTTTCAAATGATGGCGGCAGCCTGACTGCCCACGGCATGTTGTTCAACGAAATGGCTACGGTTACCCTCAAGCTAACAATGAATTTTTCTACTCCCATCAAAAACTGCAAGAAGTAAGTGACGCACCAAGGAATCAAGTCTAACTATCATACAAATAGGGGAGTATTCCAGCCTTTTCGGAAGCAGCCAACCCAGTGGATTGATTTGAAGCGATACGCTCATCATCGGTACGCCTCGCGCGGATTTCACAAATCAAATACCAGTCGCCGACCCGGTATTTCCAGAATTCACCCAACTTGCTACCCTTGAGCACATCGCCAATGCGGCGCGACATCTATTAGTCTTAATGAAAATCGCAAAGAAAAAATCCGTTATTTGTCTAATTGTATAAGCCCCTGAATTAGACTAATATGACTACAGCAATATGACTATAGGCATAATATGAACAGCAACCAAGTTTCAAAATCAGAATTTAAAGCCAAAGCCCTTGAGTTTTTCCGCCAAGTTGAAGCGTCAGGGCAAAGTGTCATTGTGACTGACCACGGCAAACCTACCTTAGAAGTTCGCCCCTATCGTAGTACTGAACACCTGCCGCTTGACGTTTTGCGCGGCTCAGTAGTGCGTTATGACAACCCGACAGATCCAATCGCTGATGATGAATGGGAGGCGGCTCAGTGATCGTTTTAGATACGCATACGCTGATATGGTGGGTCACTGGCGATCCCTTGTTAAGTAAAAAAGCCAAAGCCGCGATAAACAAAGAAATGGTGGATGGCGAAATAATCGTTTCCAGCATCAGTGCCTGGGAAATTGCCATGCTGGTTGAGCGTGGCAGATTATTTTTATCCATGGATGTGGCAAGCTGGCTGGCGACCGTGGCAAAAATTGATGCGCTGCACTTTATGCCGGTAGATGTAGAGGTTGCGATGAACTCTGTTAAGTTACCAGGTGATTTTCATAAAGACCCGGCCGACAGAATGATCGTCGCAACCGCCAGAAAATTGGCCGCCACGTTGGTGACGAAAGATGAAAAAATTCGAGCCTATGCACACGTTAAAACTATTTGGTAACAACGTGTTAAAAGCCAGAGGCTGATCTGACATCCAGTTATTTTTCTATAAAAATAACTGGATGTCAGACCACATAACTAAGCAATACCAATCTTAAAACTTAAGATTAAACGCCGTAGAAATAGACCGCCCCATACCCGGAACCGGTACTCCCCAAGGAATGCCATTGGCCGACATGGTCTTTCCCTGACCGATATAAGCTCCGCCAAGTGGCAAACCATAAAAGCGATTAAACACATTATCGATACCGATATCGAAACGCGCGTTGCCCCAAGTATAACTACTGCGCAGATTAAACAAAGCATAACCGCCGGTCTGATTTTCATTTCTAACTTCTGACACACGGTTTTTAGCAGCCACCAATTGCCACTCAGCGGTATTACTCCAATTACCCACACTTTGCACCACAGCCAATTTGGTATTAAGCGGCATAATGTTGTACAAATTGTCGCCCGTAGTCAGATTGCTGCCTCGTGTGTAATTCAACACACCATTCACAACAAAACTGCCATAACCAGCGTATTCACCCAGATTCATTTGACTAGAAACGTCCATGCCATAAAGCTGGGCAGTTTGATTTACATATTGTAGATTGACGAAGCCGGTTGTGGCAGTCTGATTAGCAACCGTACAATTAGATGAGAACGAAAGCGGGCAACGCTGGGCATCAACATAATCTGTCACGTAAGTATAGTAAGGAGTCACCTTTAAATTCCATTGTTCTTTATCCGCATCATGCCAGTCCCATGTGGCGCTAACCGTATGAGCCACTTCGGGCTTGAGATTAATGTTTCCGACATAACCGTTACCATCACCGGCAAAATTATTCATCACTGCTGCCATTGTCATGGCCGACCAGGTATAACGCTCATACAGATTAGGCGAGCGGGTTTTCTGGGCATAGCCCAACTCCAGCGTTTGCGTTGGGCTGGCCGTATAACGCGCCAACGCGGTCAGGTCCAGATTGTGATCGGTACGTTGATGATCCAGTGCATTAAACGCTGCTGCATCGTCTGCATACATCGGCCTGTCGTTATAACCCTGTATCGCACCGGCATTCATTTTTACCATTTCACTGCGCAGGCCTAATTGACTAAACCATTGCGGACTCCAGCTGGCATCCCATTCTGCAAAAAATGCTGCTCGGTCGCGCTGTCCGTTATTAATATTCTGAAACGTACCCGGTCCCATTCCGCCAACCGTGTCCATTGACGCCGGCCACCAATCATTGAGCCGGAAATTTTGAATTTCGCTACCCAGTTTGATCGTATCTCTTGCGGAAAGAAGTATATTTCCCTGAATTAGCGCGCCTCTGTTTTTGCCTGAACTTTCCATCGGCATACCAAGTGCCGTGCCATATTGAAGTTGTTTATCTTCGCCAAACTGCATTTTATGACGGGTCGTCTGTTCATAGATTCGCGTCTCCAGATCACCCCATTGAAACTGCCCGGTATAACGCAGGCTAAATTGCTTGTTATTATTTTCCGTCATATCCATGCGCTGATTCGGGAACAGTTCATAAGGAACATCCTGCATGCTAGCTTTAAACTCAAGCAAATTATTCTCGTGACGTAATGCCAGACCAAGCTCGTGATTTTCTGATTTATAGGCAGACGAACCCACTTCATTTCCCGCCAGCCAGCCACGATCGGCCGCGGCTGGCCCTGCCGCTTTAAAATCCTGCGCGGCTCGGTAGTTATTCGACTGTGCCGTGGAACCGTTGTAGGTCAGATTCAGATATTCGTTCGCGAGTGTTGTTGAAAGATTAGTGCCGTAACCATCGCCATTGCTGCGATAAAAGGCACCGAGCTGCCCTTTCAACAGAGTCCCCTCTCCGCTGCGGGCAAACTCCGGCGCGGCTGAATTAACTTGAATCGTCCCGCCGATGCTGTCGCCACCGGCACTGACTGGCGTAATACCGGTATAGACTTTAATGATGTCCACATTGGTCGGATCAATATAGGAAAGCGGCGAATTCATATGATTGGGGCAGGCAGACACGAGCCCCATGCCATCCACCTGAATCCGTACCCGGTCATCGGCCATGCCATGAATGGCAGGCAGGCTTGAAATACCGCCCGCACCGTACAGACTAATACCGGGAACGTCTTGCAACAAGCTTGCCGTGTCGCTACTAACTGGACGTTGCGATGCCAAACTGGCCGCATCAACATCGGTTCCGCTAAACGACTGAACATCAATTTTCTGCCCGGTTACGACGATGGCATCCAATACTACTTCTTGCGCAATGGCTGAGAACGGTGCGGCAGCAAGAAAAATGACAAAGGGTTTTAGAGGAAATTTCATGTTTTTTACTCTGATAAATTCGTGCGTAATTCATTGGCAATAGAAATGACAATGATTTGCTATTTTTTCTAAAAGCAAAGCCTCCGAACCCGCGCAATCATGGTGATGACTGCGCGGAGTCGGAGGCTTGGTCTCAATTACTTGGCAGATAAAGCCCAAAATACGGAGGGTGCTATTGTTTTTCGTTGCATGTAATTCCTAATTAACTAAAATAATATTTCTCTACATTAAAGAGCAAACCGCCTTCTACAAAAATTAACTTGTTTATTCTTAATGGTGAAAATGTCACATAAATGGATTTTTTGTAAAGAAATTATTATATGCGTTTACTAGGAATTACGTGTCGACGAGCGCTCTGCGTCGCAATGAAAATAAAATTACCGCTATTTTCATTAAGTTTTGAATTATTTATATTACTAAGGAAGAAAGGGATCAGCTCCATGAGGTGTGTCGGTGGAGCAATGTAAGGCTCAGGGTAATTAAGTATTTCGTGTTTTACTTAAATCCTATTGCTAGGATTAGTTATCAGCCACGTAAACGTTTTCCCCTTCTTGCAAATGGAATCAGGCCGAACATTCCAGCACCGGTCCATAATTTAATCAACCAGAACTAACGAACTAAGTATAGAGATTCAGATATTAGCCACTCTTTACACATGCCATTACCCAGTATTTTTTAACTAACGCCCCGTTGCAAACTCAACGTAAAGCTAACTCCATCGCTTACATTCTCAACACTAATCGTGCCGCCCATTTTGGCCATATAGGTTTTGGCGACAAACAAGCCTTGGCCGCGATTACCATTCGCGCCCGAATCATGTTGATCCGAAACGCCATATTCAAAAATCTTATCAATTAATTCCAGCGCAATTTGCGGCCCCTGATTATGAATAGTGATACTAGCGGCCGTTTCACTGGTGATCAAACTCATGGTAATAGCACTGCCAGCTACGCGATAACGCTCAGCATTACGCAACACATGCGTAACGACATCTTCCAGCGAATAATCATCGGCTCGTACCATCACGGGCAGGTCAGCTCCGATAAATTCTACTTGGGTAATTCCCACACAAGGCGCATTGCTGGCGACATGTTTCAAGAATGTGGTGATGTCGATTTCGGTAACTTGCAAAACGGTGGATTGAAACGCTTCGCTCGGTGAAGCACTCCCGTACAGGACTCGAATCGCCTGCTGCATACGATTGATGTAACGGTTGCTCGGATCTTCATTAGTGCCATGCAAAACCATTAAAGATTGAAGCGGCGACATAATTTCATGACCAACGGCATGCCACATTTCTTTTTCCTGTTCGGCACGGATCGCCTCACGTTCCACATCTTCTTTTACCCGTCGCAGTAAATCATGCAAACAGCTGGCCAAGATACCTAATTCATCTGAACTGCGTAAATCGCTAACATCAAAACGCTCCAAGCCGCCCGCGCCTTTCACCGTTTTTGATAATGACGACGCCCGTTTGGTGAGCAAGGTAATGCGATGAATAATGCCAATCTCGATAAATAACCAGGCTAATAATAAGGCCAGCAACATCCCGCCGACATACCAGGAAATCCGACTGGCGACGACGCTCAAGCTTTTACTTACGCTGCGCACGTCACCCTGTAAAATCACTTCATAATTACCCAGCGGTGTGCTGATTTCTTCCACGCTATCTAATGGTTGATCAAATTCACCTACCGGTAAGCGACGAATTAAGCGAGTCAATAAATTCCACGAATCGTCTGCGTTATCAACTATGCCGGCGAGTTTAATTAAATCATTCTGACCTGCTAATTTGCGTATTCGCAATGTTTCGCCCGGCAATAAGCTGGACTGCAACTCACCCAATGAAAATGGCGCGGCAGTCGGTACGCTGCTACTGTCAAACAGCACTTCGTCGCTGTTCGGCGCCAGTACAGAAAGTTGTACCTGTATCTGATCAAGATCTTCGGGCGGCCAAACTGGGCGCTTTTTTTCAAACAATGCATCTTGTAAT
Organism: Solimicrobium silvestre; assembly: GCF_002976435.1. Lineage (GTDB taxonomy): Bacteria > Pseudomonadota > Gammaproteobacteria > Burkholderiales > Burkholderiaceae_D > Solimicrobium > Solimicrobium silvestre. The sequence continues at coordinate 16,577 of NZ_PUGF01000024.1, forward strand.
ACCGCAATCGGCAACCGTAACGAGAAAAACGCATTCTTTTTACACGCCGCGTCAGCATCATCTAACTCAATCTGATTGCAAACTGCTTTTTGCCAAACCCAACCGCGAAATTCTTTTACCGGTCTGGCATTGGGTTTATTGGCGTCGTCTTCCCAAAAACCCGTAAACCTACCGCGCAAGCCTTGCATTCTATTGGGCGCATCTACTTCAAATGGCGCAATCCAGCGATAGGATTGTCCGCGTAAAGTGACGCTGACTTTGATCCGATGTGACTGATTCAGCATCAGGTCACCGCGCTGATGTGGCACCAGCGTAGCGCTATTGAAGTTACCCGCTGCGTAGATGAAGCCGCCTGCCCACGGGTTATTACCAATACCAACACAGAGCGAGCCGCTGCTGCCGTATTGCACCAGACAACCCGACATGGTGATAGCTTGTTGCACCTTGTTTTGGTCATCAAAATCCAACGCAGAAAAAGGGAGTAGCAGCGGATGCAATCCCGTTCCTTTTTTATCTCCAGGCGGATTAAGCAAAGCCAGTTGCCCGACCGGATGGCGCAACGTGGCAGAAATTTGCTGCTGCGATTTTTTAAAACTGGTTTGATAATTATTGTAACTAAGCTGTTTTTCCTGCTGCAAAACAGAGAGCGCCAATGCCACGGTTGCCAATGCCAATAATAAAAATGCGCCACGAAACAACAGACGCAGGCGATATGGCGCGAATGACGTCAACAGCATATTCATTGCCTCCACTTAGTTACCGCCATTGGCGCTATCGACCCAACGAAAACCGCGCATCGGAACGTTTTCTATGCATTCAAAATTAGCGTCAATTTCACGAAATGCTTCACGTATGGTGCTCACATGCTTGCGGATATTGTCACGATTACGGCCACTTTTCACGACCTGGAATAACTCGTCATAAGACACCACCTGGCCGCGACTGGCAAACAAAGCTGCCAAAATCCGCTGAGCAGTCAATGGCAGGTTGATGCGCTGACCGCGCCAGATCGGCGAACGCTGTCGCAATGGGTCCATGCTCAGCTCATCCGCTGCTGCGGCCGGCTTATCAATTTGCTGTTTGCGCTCTTTTACCGAACGTAACATCTCTAAAAACGTATCGATAAAATCGGCCTCTTCAAAGGTCGCTTTTTGCAGGTAATCCCAGGCATCCAGTGCTTTCATGATGCTGCGGTAAATAGTGGCGGGCATGGCGGATACCACCAGTACCGGCGTGGCGTGATGCTTGTTGATCGCATTAATGATAGCGACCCCGGCATGACGTTCGCGACCAAGCTCAATATCGAGCACGATCAAATCATATTTTTCGCGGCTAATAGCGGCTTCCGCTTCGTCGCGGGTATGCCATTGGTCTATTTTGATGCCGGGTTTTGCGGCTTCAATCCAGGATTTGAGTTGATTACTGGTCGGAAGATCATCTTCAATAACGGCGACTTTTAGCATATTTTATTCCGGCAAGTTCTCTGATTTTAGGAGTATCCACGCTTTTTCTAAAAAAGTCATAAATTGGCTGTGAGCTTTTCCTCACAGTCCGGATAAAGCGCAGCCGCCCAGTGATGTTTCTGCCCCTGCGACTACATTGAATGCTCCGCGCAAGGCGAGGCATGATCTGTATCAGGGAAAAGCAGTGCCAAACTTCAACCAGACACTGCTCCCGAATCGAGTAATTTTTCATTCATCTTTTTAAGGAGCGCTGTCATGTTGAACCGTATAAAACCGTTGGTGCACGCTGTTTCTACTACATTGATTTCCGCTGCCAGCAGCGGCGCAGCAGGGATTAAATCTGGTAGCCGTGCAGTCATCTCACTGGCATCCGGCAAATTCTCCAGCCTTGTGATTTTAGGTGTGGTTGGCGCAATCGGTTACGGTGTGTATAACCATCCGCCTGTGAGTTATATCAAGCGCGGTCAGATTGGCGTGCGGATTAATCAACTCACAGGCAGCAGCGAATTAATCCATGAAGGGATGGTGGTGATCGTACCGGGCGTGGTTGAATTGCGCCAATATTCTTTGCTAGACCAACTGTATCGCCCGGTAAAAAGTAGCAAATCTGACGGTGAAGCGCCGTTTCAGTCAATAGAAGGTTTGTCCCTGGGGGTGGATTTAACGATACGCTATGCGCTGGATTCAAGCCGGCTGGCTGGCATGTCGAAAAGCCTGCCACAAGATATTAACGGTGAAATTGTCGAGCCATTAGTACAAGGCGTAATTTATAAAGCATTTACACGCTATACCGTGCGAGAAATTTTCTCTTCCAAACGTCAGGAAATTCAACAGCAGATTGAAGCCGAACTCAAACCCAAACTGGCCGCTGACGGCATTCTGTTGCGCAGTGTGATGATGGGTAAAATCGATCTGCCGCAAGATTATAAAAACGGTATGGAAAAGCTACTTTCTGCCGAGCTGGAAACAGAAAAAATGAAATACACGCTGGATCTGAAAGACAAACAGGTTAAGCAAACCGCGCTGGAAGCCGAAGCCGATAAAGTCAGACGTGAAACTGCCGCAGAAGCCGCCGGGAATGAGCAAATTATTGCAGCCAAAGCGCAAGAAGAAGCGATGACGCACGTTTTACCGTTCAAGCAAAAGCAAATTGAACAACGCCAGTATGAAGCCGAAGCAGAAAAAGTAGCGCGGATTAAAACCTCGGAAGGCACCGCCCAGGCACGCGTAATTGAAGCCACCGGTGAAGCTGATTCACGCCGTAAATTGGCTGATGCCGAAGCGTATCGTCAAGACTTGGTCGGCAAAGTCGCCAGCGCCCAGCTGGAACGGGACGGTGAATTATTAACCAAACATCCTTTGCTGATTCAAAAAACCATGGCCGATAAATTATCGGACAAAATTTCGGTCATCATTGCGGCACCTCCAGCTAACGGCGGTTTTATTGGATCAGCTTTACTCGGCATGGGAAATAAAACCGAACAGGCTCAAGCACCTGCAGTTGAAACAAGTAACCAGGAAGGTCAATAATCATGTTAGCGACACTTGCATTCATCGCCATCGTTACCCAAGACCAGGCGCAATTACGGGCAGCTCCGAAAGATCAGGCACAACAACAGGCGGTGTTATGGCAAGGTGACAGCCTGGAAATTCGCGGCGAAAAGCTCGATTATCTGCAAGTCTATGATCATCGCCGCGAACGGGCTGGCTACATCAAAGCGTCGCAAGTGCGCCTGGTTTCTCTGCAACCGGATGACGCGCCGGAAAGCATGGCTGTCGTACGATTTTTGCGCGACACGCCGGGTGCCGAAGCACTGGGAATCAGTTATACCGCCGCGTTTTTAAAAGCAGCTCCCGCAACAGCCATTAGCCCCGAAGCATTTGATGCGCTGGGCACGATGGCCGAACGTCTGGCACGCCGAGCTTCCACGCGTCAGAGTAAACAAAATGACGAAATCATCGCGGCGCACCTGGACGTGGTGGCGCAATACGGCATCAAAATTCAAGGCTATGAGCGCGATGGCCGCATGCAATTGTGTTACGACGGGGAAGCGTTCCGCCGGGTACTGGCGATGAATTCCAGCGAGGAGCAAAAAGCCCGCGCTGCATTGGCCTTGACCCGACAAGATTGCAGTGATCCGGCTATGCGGCCGATGGAACGTAACAGCCTGGATGCTTGGCGCGCCGAGGTGTTGGATAGAGTGGTGCCAACCGGTTTGCCTGAATATTTAAAAAACCGTTTGCGCATGCGCCGTGCCGCAGTCTGGTCCAGCATTGCTTATCAACGCATCCGTAAAGGTGAAGCAGCGCAAGATGCCGCCAACCGCGCATTAATGGAATTAGCTGGCGTAAATAAAGAAGAATTTACCAATGAAGATAATGCAGCTTATGCGGAAGCGGGGGTGCGCGTTGGCGCAAGCCGTTGGGCTGCTGAAACTGTAACCACAGCAAAATCGGGTTTAACTATACAAACCAGTGCTGGGCAACCAGGTGAAACCTGCGTGGTGTTAGTCGATGATAAACACGACCAACGCAACCCCCTAATCAAACGTTGCACTTACGGCGTGGTTTGGACTGCATCAGCACGCGCCAATGTGAATGGGTCTGTATTGACGCTGGCGGTGCAACCGATGGAAAGTTGGCGCGAACTATGGCTGTTTCATCAGATAAACGGCAGTTGGATAATTGATGTGCTGCCACCTGCCATCAGCGATCCGGATCTGGGTTATGCCGAATTTGCTGGTTGGGTGCCTGGCACCACTAAAATGCTGGTAGCACGTGAAGCGCGGGTGGATGGCCGCTTTAAACGTAGCTTTGAAGTGGTGAATACGGAAACGCTACAAGTGGAAAATTTTGCCGATCAACCTGCTTCATTGAGCCTGTTTTATCGCTGGCAAGATCCGGTATGGAAACGTCAGACAGTGAGTTTGCGATAGATCGCTCACTGTGATTCGAAAAGGACGCAGTAGCTTTGTGTCCGACAGCAATCACAAATCCACATATAAATTTGTTCTTTATTTAAAACAAATATAAACTTTCCAATCTAATTCTCCATTGTTTCAAGAACATACGAGGTAACGAATGAGCACAGCAGCACCTTTGCAGCAAACCAAAGCAGAATCAAATGAACGCCGCAAAAAGTCAGCATCACAGCCTATGACTCAGCTGGCCGCCGATTTCGTCGATTTTCGCTCGCAAGCCGCAACGCAAAGACAGCTGCAAAAAATTGCGGACAACAGCGCTCAAGCCAGACAACTCAAAACATGCAGTGACATGTTACAAAATAGTCCGCGTGCAATGCAAACCATGAAAAAAACCACGGACTCCGTCGGCGAAGGATTGCAAGACAATTTCAGGGCTACGCAAAGAGTGGGGAAAGACGCTTTTCTTCCAGCGCCCTCCTCTATCGAAGACAGCGTACAACTGATTGAGCACACGGCAACCAAGCCAAATAACACCGGCTTGCCTAATCAACTCAAGGCAGGCATAGAGTCGCTTTCTGGTATGAGCATGGATCATGTAAAGGTCAACTATGACTCGGATAAACCTTCGCAGCTGAATGCCCATGCGTATGCACAAGGCAGTGAGATTCATGTTGCACCAGGACAGGAGCAGCATTTACCTCACGAGGCTTGGCATGTGGTGCAACAAGCGCAAGGGCGGGTCAGACCGACGACGCAGTTAAAAGAAGGTGTGCCAATAAATGATGATGCAAGCTTGGAAGCTGAAGCGGATCTGATGGGTGCCCGCGCATTAAGCAATGCGCAACTTATGCCTTCGAAAAAGCAAGCTTGTCCAATTTCTGTCTCCGATACAAAGCAGCTCATGTTAAGCAAAGATCCGAAAGCAGGAGCGAACATAAAAATATGGGCTGGCGACGATGGCGTGCTTGAAGTCACCTTTGTTAAACATTCAAAGGGAAAAGTATTCTATCAGCCATTGATAACCGGGAAAATGCCGAAAAAATCCCCAAAACCCACCGTAATTGATGAAAAATTTGCATTTGATCTAATGATGGGTAATGCCGAAATTAAGCGCCGAGTTGAGACCGATGCAAAAGAGGAAATTGAAGTTTCTGACATAAAATCGACGGTGCCAGAGACAGTCTTGAATTTTCTGATGGAAAAAGTAGCATTATTCGCCGATGCAAATGATGTTGAGAAACCTGAGATGACGCCAACACGGATGCTGTTAGCAATGGGAAGTAGCGATATATTAAAAGTTTACCTCGATCAGGATTGGACGGATGAAGAAGGTGGTGAAAAGTGGTTTATTGAAAATTATGCTGAATATTTCGACGATGAAACACTGGGGTTGTATCAAAGTATGAATGCAGCAACCAACTCGGTTCTGAGAAGTGATACGGCAACCTCAAGCGATACGTCTTCTACCACTAAGAAGGCAAAGTGGATGCACGAGTCGATTAAAAAGCAGAAGGCAGTTCTTATAGGAAATGCCGGTCCGAATAAATTATTGTCCTCTGGAACAAGCCTGCATCATAAATTATCCAGAAGCCGCATTAAAAGAATGCTGCGCTTGTTTCAAAGCGCATCGTCCCCGGCAATGTCTAGCGCATTACACGCAATTACGCGAGAAACAGGAATTACGGACCCCAAGAAAGCGTTGGAAAACTGGGCACCAAATCTTGAACTGGGCCCCATTGTTAATGCACGCGCCGAAGGAACCGATCCTGGTGCAGGATTTGATGGGAACGTAACGGATGGCAGTTTAACGCCAAGATCAAAGGAGTTAGCAGGTATTGATATAGCTTTGTTGAATGCTGAAAGTGCTGTCGACTGGGATGCGCTTGCAGCGGCACTGGGACGAATACAAACTGCACACGGTACGGGAAATCAAATAACTCCACCAAAGTTGGGGCAATGGCATCAGACTGACGGTGGCATTGTCCGTGATAGAGAACCAAATGAGGGCAAGGAGGAAGCCAAACAAGAATTTGAGGACGAGCTTTCCGACGATAGCGATTAAATTGAAGATTAAGAATTCAGATTGTTCTGCACCGACGCGAGAGCATTAAATATGGAACACACATCACATGAGCAACCCGGCCAGTTTCGCAGCATCCCAAACTATTTTTTAAAAACCAATTCAAACCAACAACTTAATTAACTAAATACCCAGTTTATTTCCCCAGTTCATCACAAATTTCTAAACTTACAATACATATCGTAATTATCGTTTCTTAAAAGCAATTTTTTGCGTATTTTTTCTTGCCAAGCGTGCTTTGAAGTGGCAAAGTGCCGCTATCGCTAATCGAACTAGATTGTTGGCTCTAATTGTTTTATTGGCTTAGCTTGTTGTTTAGTCCTAAAAAAACTACATCAAGCCTAGTTTCAATTAACCTTTAGCTACTACAACAATTTTCATCCACTTTTTAAACTCATTAATGGCAAAAAACCTTTTACTGTTGAACGGACCGAATCTAAATTTACTCGGCACCCGCGAACCACAGGTATATGGCATAACCACCCTGCAAGAGTTAGAACAAGCCGCTACTGCGCAAGCATTGGCAGCGGGTGCGCAGTTATCTTGTTTGCAAAGCAACCATGAAGGCGTTCTGATTGATCGAATTCATGCTGCAAAACAACAAAATGTGGATGCAATCATTATTAACCCCGGTGGACTCACTCATACCAGTGTCGCTTTGCGCGATGCATTGGCTGGCGTCGCGATCCCGTTTATTGAAGTGCATATTTCCAATGTGCATCAACGCGAAGCCTTTCGTCACCACTCTTTTTTATCCGAAATAGCCCAAGGCGTGATCTGCGGTTTGGGGGTTGATGGTTACCGCTTAGCAATAGATTTTGCACTGCAAAAACATTAAATTCTTCCATCTACCGCTAATTACCTTATAATTGCGGCGATTCAGAAAAACACATCCAATACAAAAATGGGGATTCATATGGATTTACGTAAGCTAAAAACGTTGATAGATTTAGTCGCTGAGTCGGATATTTCCGAACTAGAAGTGACTGAAGGCGAAGGCAAAGTTCGTATTGTTAAGGCGTCAGCACAGCAACCTCAACAGGTTATGTACATGCCACAAAATATGCAGCAAGGTCATTACGCAGCACCTGCGCCTGTTACAACGGCAACGGCGGCAGCAGCTCCTGTGGCCGAAGTTCCTGCTGGTCACATTGTCAAATCACCGATGGTTGGTACTTTCTATCGCTCTTCTGCTCCGGGCAGCCCATCTTTTGTTGAAGTTGGTGCGACAATTAAAGAAGGCGACACGCTGTGCATTATTGAAGCAATGAAACTGCTTAATGAGATCGAATCTGATTTTTCAGGTGTCGTAAAACAAATATTAGTTGAAAACGGGCAGCCAGTAGAATTTGGTCAGCCTTTATTTGTAATTGTTTAGTCTTTGAATACCGTTGATGTGACTGCTGCAATTGAAATTGATACGGCGCTCCATCAACTTTCCTAGACATTAGGCCACCGCTTTATCCTGAGATTGTCATTAAATACCATGTTTGAAAAAATTCTAATTGCCAATCGTGGCGAAATTGCATTGCGCATCCAGCGCGCTTGCCGCGAAATGGGCATTAAAACTGTCGTGGTGCATTCTGAAGCTGACCGCGAAGCTAAATACGTTAAGTTGGCCGATGAGTCGGTCTGTATTGGGCCAGCACCTTCCTCATTAAGTTACTTGAATATGCCCGCTATTATCAGCGCGGCAGAAGTTACTGACGCACAGGCGATTCATCCCGGTTATGGCTTTTTAGCCGAAAACGCGGATTTTGCTGAACGCGTAGAGCAATCTGGCTTTGTATTTATCGGCCCACGCTCGGAATCGATCCGTTTAATGGGCGATAAAGTATCCGCAAAACACGCCATGATTAAAGCTGGCGTACCTTGCGTACCGGGATCTGAAGGCGCATTACCTGACAATCCAAAAGAAATCGTACAAACCGCGCGTAAAGTTGGCTATCCAGTCATCATTAAAGCAGCTGGTGGCGGTGGTGGACGCGGTATGCGCGTAGTGCATACGGAAGCCGCATTGTTAAATGCAGTAACGATGACCAAAACCGAAGCAGGTACGGCGTTTGGTAATCCTGAAGTGTATATGGAAAAATTCCTGGAAAATCCGCGTCACGTGGAAATCCAGATTTTGGCCGATAGTTTGGGTAATGCCGTTTGGCTCGGTGAGCGCGATTGCTCCATGCAACGCCGTCATCAAAAAGTATTAGAAGAAGCGCCGGCACCCGATATTCCGCGCAAAATGATTGAAAAAATTGGTGAGCGTTGTGCCGAAGCCTGTCGCAAAATGGGTTACCGTGGCGCAGGCACCTTTGAGTTTTTGTATGAAAACGGTGAGTTCTATTTCATTGAAATGAATACCCGGGTTCAGGTTGAGCATCCGGTCACTGAAATGATTACCGGCATCGACATTGTTCAAGAACAAATTTGGGTGGCCTCTGGTGAGCCATTGCGCTTCAAACAGCGCGACGTCACCTTTAAAGGTCATGCGATTGAATGCCGTATCAATGCAGAAGATCCGTTCAAATTCATTCCATCTCCAGGCAAAATCACTTCCTGGCACGTGCCGGGCGGCCCTGGAATTCGGGTTGATTCACATGCTTATGACGGTTATACCGTGCCGCCACATTACGACTCCATGATCGGTAAAGTGATTGCTTACGGCGCTACGCGCGAACAAGCTATCCGCCGCATGCAAATTGCGTTGTCTGAAATGGTGGTAGAAGGAATTCAAACCAACATTCCATTGCATCGTGAATTAATGGTGGATGCGCGCTTTATTGAAGGCGGCACCAACATTCATTATTTGGAACATAAATTAGCCGAAAAACCGGATTTACCAAAAGCATCGCAAAAAAACGGTAAAAAATAACGGTAACACAAGAGGAAACGGCATGAGCTGGATTGAAATCGTAGTTGAAGTAGCGCGTGCGCAAGCAGAAAATTTTTCTGATGCATTAATGGAATTGGGCGCCTTATCGGTCTCGGTAGAAGATGCCGACGAAGGTACTGACGCCGAACAGCCATTATTTGGCGAACCCGGTATGGAACCCAAGGAAGCGGCTTGGGAGCGCAGTCGCGTTATCGCGCTGACTCCAACCGATTTTAATCATGCTGAACTGGTTGAACTTGCTGCAGCACACTGCAAAATGCCAGTACCGGAACACAGCTTGCGTTCCGTTGCCGACCAGGATTGGGTGCGCTTAACGCAATCTCAATTTGAACCGATGTTAATCGGCAAAGGTATCTGGGTTGTGCCTAGCTGGCACAGTGCGCCTGACCCTACAGCCATCGTACTGGAACTTGATCCGGGCTTGGCTTTTGGTACCGGCAGCCATCCAACCACACGTTTATGTATGGAATGGCTGGAAGAAAATCCACCGTTAGATAAAACCGTATTGGATTATGGCTGTGGTTCAGGCATTTTAGCGATCGTGGCTAAGAAACTGGGCGCTGGCCAAGTCGAAGGTATTGATATTGACCCGCAAGCCGTCGTCTCTGCCGAATTTAACGCTGTGCGTAATCACTGCGAAATTGACTTTTCATTGCCGAATAAAGTGACGACAAGTACTTACGACGTGGTCGTCGCGAATATTCTGTCGAATCCATTGAAGCTGATGGCGCCGATGCTGTCCGCCAAAGTGGCTGCTGGTGGCGCCCTAGTTTTGTCTGGCGTGTTAGCCCGACAAGCGGATGAAGTTACCGCTGCTTATGCACCATTTATAGCTCTGTCTGTTTGGCAAGAACGTGATGGTTGGGTTGCCTTGCACGGCCGTCGTCCATCCTAAGCCCGGCTGCGCCTTATGTTGTTAGCCACCAAATGTCCTCATTGCCGCACTACCTTTAAGGTCGCTAACGACCAACTTAAATTACAAGCTGGCCTGGTACGCTGCGGCGTCTGCCAGCAAGTTTTTAACGGCATTGAGCATTTGGCTGCGGCCAGCAATACAGCAGTTGTCGCTGAACCTTTAAAAACACCGGAGCCAGTAACGAATCCGGTTGTTGATAAAGTTGTTGTTATTGATGATGATGATGATGATGATGAGATTGTTAATGCCGCTGCTGATCCCGTAACTGCACCAACTCCCGAATCCGATCCAGAACTTGATTCAGATCCAATTTTTGAGCCAACCTCTGAAAGTGATTTGATCAGTATCAGCACAGCAGATCTGGATTTTGATTTACCTGACACGCCACCAACTGTCGCTGTAAAACCATTTTTAATCAGTTCAGAATCCGGCAGCCGCATCGAACCTGATTTAGATATAAATTTCGCTCCGCCCCAACCTCAAGTTCCTGTTCCTGTTCCTGTTCCTGTTCAAGTTCCAGCTCAAACGCACGAAAATGCAGCAGAAGGCTACTTTAAGTCGCGCTCCAAAGCGGAGATTGAAGCCGAAGTGCAAGCACTGCTGGATGCCGACCTGCTAGCTGAACTTGAAGCAACCAATAGCGTTTTACTCAACATACAAAATTTACCGCCAGCCAGTAGCGATGCTAAAAAAATCGCTAAAGTTGAGCCTAGTTTTGATCTCCCTGAGTCGGAACCACTCTCGGAAACAGTTATTCCAGCAGAATTTTTGCAGCACACTGACTTACGCTCACATTTAAGCGACACAACGTCCGATGACTTTTTAAGCCAGGCTGACAGTACCGCCGATATCAGCCCCAACAGTGGTGACATTGCGCAGCTTTCTTTTGTGCGTCAGGCAAATGCAAAAAAACGCGTCGCGTGGTTATTTTCCATCGGCACGCTGGTGTTGGTGCTACTGCTGACCGGGCAAGCAACTTACCAGTTCCGCGATTTAATCGCCGCCGTTTACCCTCCAAGCAAAGCCACCTTAGTCACACTGTGCCAATACGCGCGCTGTCAAATCCAGCTTCCGGCACAACTTGATGCGCTCAGTTACGAAGCTGATGAACTACATTCGCTACCACATGAAAATACCTATGAGTTCAGCCTATTAATGCGCAATCACAGCAGCTTGCCGCAAGCTTGGCCGCACATTGAACTGACCTTAAAAGACGCTAAAAAACAAGCGGTATTGCGGCGCGTATTTACGCCAGACGAATATTTACCTAACCCGCACGACGTTTCAACTGGCTTCCCCGCCAATCAAGAGCAAGCCATTAAACTGTATTTTGCAGTCGATCAAGTGAAAGCATCTGATTATGTGGTGGCGACTTTTTACCCTTAAACCGGCTTTATTCAGGTAAAAATCACTGACTTTATATAGCTCCGCCTTAGGTATTTTTCGACCACTCCAATGGGTTTCCCGCCGATGAAAAGTCATTTTTCAGACAGTATATTTTATTCTCGACATACTTAAATTCAATTCAGGCATAAATTCAGTTTCTATACCCCAGCATAAAAAAATCAATAATAATTTAGAATAAGCGACGAGTTAATGCTAAATTTCAACCTAAGTTCAATCTAGCCAAGCAAGGACAGCGAACATGAAGCCCAGCCCAAACATTACCGTCGTTGGCAGCATCAATATGGATTTAGTGTTTCGCACCCCGCGCATGCCCGCCGTGGGCGAAACCATTAGCGGCCACGAATTTGTTCAAATTAAAGGCGGAAAAGGTGCCAACCAGGCTGTTGCCGCGGCACGTCAGGGCGCCGTCACTACCTTAATTGCCTGCGTAGGCAATGACGCATACGGCCAGCAATCCTTAAGCGGATTACACGCCGACGACATCGTCACCGACTTCATCAGCATCATCAATCACTGCGCCACTGGCGTAGCCGGTATTTTTGTCGACGACAGCGGCCACAACAGCATCGTCATCGCCCCGGGCGCAAACGCACAGTTAAGCCCATCCCATATCGACGCCGCCAAACACGCCATCAGCAGCGCAACACTACTGCTATGCCAATGTGAAACGCCATTAGCCACAGTCAGCGCTGCCATCCAAATAGCGCATGAGCACGGCGTAAAAGTAGTCTTCAATCCAGCGCCAGCGATTCCTCTACCTGACGCATTGTTAGCCAAAGTCAGCTATTTAATCGTCAACGAAACCGAAGCTGAACAATTAAGCGGCATCAAAGTCACCAACCTGACCACCGCCCAAACCGCCTCAAAGAATTTATTAAACCGCGGCGCAGCCTGTGTACTACTCACGATGGGCGAACAAGGCGTGTGTATCACAGAACAACATAACAGCCAGCACATACCAGCCATAAAAGTAACAGTAATAGACACCACCGCCGCTGGAGACACATTCGTAGGCGCATTCGCCACCGCCATCGGACTAGGATTATCAACAATAGAAGCCGCAAAACAAGCCCAATACAGCGCCGCATTAACAGTCACCAAACTCGGGGCACAAAGCTCAATACCGACCAAAGCAGAAGTTGAACGGTTTATGGTAGAACAACTGAAAGTGTGAATTGGGGTTGAAGTTGCTCTTGAAGTTGCTCTTGAAGTTGCTCTTGAAGTTGCCGGTGCTTTTGACCTACCTCCACTTCTAGTTCGGCCGGTTTTTCTAAGGAAAAAAGGATTAGAAAGGTTCGTTGTCTGAGCGCAGCGAGTTTCGAACTTTTCCCTTTTTTTCTTAGAAAAATCGGGGTTTCCGAAATAGCGTGGTCGCCTTTTTTGGCCTACCTTTTTTGGCGACGCAAAAAAGGCAGGTAGCCGCCGGTCTACCACCGGCCCCAAGCCTATAAAATACCGCAATAGCAATTCACCGAATAATAAAAGCGTGGGCACAAACCTGTGCCCACGCTACGAAGTTAACTATTTAAATAAAAGGAAGCTAATATGTCCACCAAACACAAAGTAATCTTCGACACAGACCCCGGCGTAGATGACGCAATGGCCCTCTACTTCGCCCTGGCCCACCCAGACATCGAAGTGCTAGGAATAACCACCATTTTCGGCAACGTCACAGTAGAACAAGCCACAGAAAACGCCCTCTATCTAACCAGAATAGCCGGCTATGAAATCCCCGTCGCCCACGGCGCACCAGTCCCACTAGCCAAACCCCCCGGAACCCCACCCGGCTTCATCCACGGCGACGATGGCCTAGGCAACTTAACCAAACGCAGCCCAATCAAAGGCCAGGCCGAAAATTGCAGCGGTGCCGAATACATCGTAAAAATGGCGCGCGCCTATCCCGGCGAAATTACCTTGGTAGCGGTTGCCCCGTTAGCTAACTTAGGTTTAGCTTTAAAAATCGAACCCAATTTACCCAAATTAATCAAACAAGTGGTTTTAATGGCCGGTACCGTAACGGAACCTGGCAATGTTTCCCCAGTCGCAGAAGCCAATGTATGGAATGACCCCGATGCGGCTGATTTAGTGTTTACCGCAGGCTGGAATCTAACCATGGTCGGCTTGGATGTCACGCACCGCGTGGTTTTACCGTCAAGTTTTTTCGATGCCTTAGCCGCAAAACAAAACCATCTGGCCATGACTACGCTGCAACATGCGGTGCATTTTTACTGCAATTTCTACAGCGCAATTCGCCCGGAACTAGGCCACGCCTGTTTTGCGCATGACGTGTTGGCGTTTGTGTATTTGGTCGCACCGGAATTATTTAAAACGCAAGAAGGTCGCGTGCGGGTAGCAACCGATGGCATCGCCAACGGCCAAACCATGATGGATAAACACGGCAAGCTGTTTTACCCACAACCAGGCTGGGAACCAGAAAAACCAGTCACTCACGTTTGTATGCAAGTCGATGTTGACGCGTGTATTAAACTAATCGACAGCACCTTGGGCAGCGCTTGGTTAAAAGAACCACTCATCAATTAACTCATAGCTTAATACATCGCTCATGCTAATTCAGCCCATCGATTATCGCTCCCCAACGGCGGCGCAGCAATTCGCCGCCAGCCTGCACAATACCGGTTTTGGGGTGTTAACCCATCACCCCTTGTCGCAAGCGTTGGTGGAGCAGGTGTATGCCGAATGGCTGGCGTTTTTCAAAAGTGAAGCGAAACATGACTACACTTTTGATCCGGACAAATTAGACGGTTACTTTTCAACAGAAATGTCGGAAACAGCCAAAGGTAGTAGCAAGCGCGACTTAAAAGAGTTTTATCACATCTACCCGTGGGGACGTTTTCCTAGTCAGGTATCTAACGCTGCGCGGCAATATTACCAACTAGGCGCGGAATTGGCAGCTGAGTTATTGCAGTGGGTAGAAACCTATTCACCGCCAGCAATTCAAGCTCGCTATTCCATGCCGTTGTCTGAAATGATTAAGGACAGTCAGCAAACCTTGTTGCGGGTATTGCATTACCCACCATTGCATGGCGACGAAGATGCCAGTGCCATGCGCGCCGCCGCACATGGCGACATTAATTTACTGACCATTTTGCCTGCCGCAACCCAGGCAGGTTTGCAAGTAATCGCCAAAGACGGACAATGGCATGATGTGCCCTCCGATTTTGGCATGTTGATTGTCAATATCGGCGATATGCTGGATGAAGCATCGCAGGGCTATTACCCGTCAACCGTACATCGGGTGTTAAACCCGACCGGAGCAGCAGCCAAACAATCACGCGTTTCCTTGCCTTTATTTCTGCATCCGCGCCCTGAAGTGGTGCTTTCAGAACGGCATACAGCGCAAAGTTATTTGACGGAGCGTTTGATTGAGTTGGGGGCGATTAAGAAGTAACGTGCGCTAGTTAATGCTTGTTAGTGTTGAAGTTGCTTTTGAAGTTGCTTTTGAAGTTGCTTTTGAAGTTGCTTTTGAAGTTGCTTTTGAAGTTGCTTTTGAAGTTGCTTTTGAAGTTGCTGTTGCTGTTGATTTTGACCTACCACCACTTCTAGTTCGGCCGGTTATTTAACGGAAAAATGGATCAGAAAGGTTCGCTGTCTGAGCGCAGCGAGTTTCGAACTTTTCCCATTTTTTCGTTAAATAATCGGGGTTTCCGAAATAGCGTGGTCGCCTTTTTTGGCCTACCTTTTTTGGCGACGCAAAAAAGGTAGGTAGCCGCCGGTCTACCACCGGCCTACAGAACTAAAATCATTACCACAGGCAATTCAAAACCTATCCGTAAATTAACTGGTTTTGACGTACCTCCAGCTTCCAGGACGATATAACGAAGGCTTAAATGTGTTACCCATGTCTGGATACACCCGTTACCTATGTCCCACGTCTAAACACTTCGCCAAAAAAGGTAACCCAAAAAAGGCGACCACACTATTTCGGAAACCCCGATTTTTCACAGGAAAAATGGGAAAAGTTCGAAACTCGCCTGCGGCTCAGACAACGAACCTTTCTTATCCATTTTCCCTGTGAAAAACCGGCCGAACTAGAAGTGGGGGCAAGTCAAAAACAACTACAAAATCAAATTCAAAAACAACTGCAACATCAACACCAACACACACAAACTACAACCAGTGCAGTACAGGAGCTTCGCCCCCCCCCAACAATCCAACAAACCTAAAATATCCCCTGCAATGAAACCGAAAGCAAATGCGAATTCCCAAAGAACTTATACGGATATTGCGACTCATCAATATTCACATCGTATTGCACTTTCAACGCCGTATTAGGTCGGAAATCCCAACGAACCACTATCGAATTAGTCTTTTGAGCCTCAATCGGCTGCGCAACAGTCGTGTACTGAGAATGCGTCAGCATCGGCGTAAAATCACCGACCTTATAGCCCACTCCTAACAAATTATATTTATAGACGTTATTAATCCCCAGCGCAGTACTTTGCTGCTGATAGCGATCAATTTCGCCCCGCACCACCCAGTTTTGATAATCCATATTGGCCGACAAGCCTTCAATCCGGGTGAATTGATTGGAAACGACTGTCGTAGCTGGCGCACCAGGATTATTTATCGTCGTAGTATCACGATATTCCATCGCCATGGCCCTGACATCAAAAGTACCGTTAGTCATGGAAACATAACTACCCCACATTTTTTTCCATGATTCCGTGGTCGGATTGGTGTCATAAATCAAGGTATCGTAAGCGTCATAGGTTTGCTTAAAATTACCAGTCCAGACACTGGCATTCATAGTCCAGGCAGATTTACCGAGCTGAATATGGTAGCTCGCATTGCCACCATCATATTCATAGATAGGCCAGCCATATACATCCGGCGGCGGCCGTACCCACGGGTACGAATAACCGATATATAAATAATCACTGTAGTAATACAGCGGAATCCGCAAGCGCCCCACTTGAAATGTAAAAGGTGAATCTGGCGCGGGGCTCCAGGACGCATACAGCCAGTCGACCGAAGGACTGGAACCGTTATTCGGGTTTTGCGCACGCATGACAAACTGACCGGTGACCGATAACGTCGGAGTAAATTCCTTACGTAATTGCAACCCGAACAAGGATTCCTGGTCTAGCCGAAAACCTTTACTCTTCTCATACACACCGGCATATTCCCAGTTTTGGATCGAGCAAGGGCAATGCCATTGTTGATACATCCAAGGAGTAGAACTGCCCTGCGCGGAGCCATTCACGACCTCAGCGCCGGTTAAATTATAAAATCCGGTGGCAGTAAACGAACCGCTGCCATCCAGATCTATCGCCTGCGCAAATGCAGAAAACAGCAGCAGTAGCGGTAACATCAGCGTCAGCAATGAGGCTATTTTTTTCATTTTATGCTCTCCTTTATGTTCATCATTATTCAAAAGGTAGTTGTTCAACATATTGACCTCTCGTTTTAGCAGGTCAATTAACCGGATAAATAATTTTGACACTGGAATCTACTGCGCTCTTTTCCATGTAACCAATTGCATTGATGTCACTCCCAATTTGCTTTTTCACTTCCTCACTGGTATTGAATTGCTTAGGTGGTTTGGCCTTACCGGTAAACACCAATTTGGACCAGATCGCCCGGACCTGCGAAGGGTCTTTGTCGGTAATGGTTTTATAAAATTCAACCCGAATCGGCGATCCTTCCGCCAAGTCGATAGGCGAAAAGGTATTGGTGCTGCCTAAAAAATATTGCGCTATCTGCTCTTTGCTAATACTGATCGTTGGGTTTTTTGCGTTTACCACCACCACAAAATCTGCGTAAACAGAATAACAAACTGAATACGCGAGCAAACTGGCTAGCATTCCAATTAATATTTTTTTCATTGCGCGTTCCTCTAGATGCATCGCCGATGGTTGAGCTCACCGTTTTTTTGCTAGCCAACTGTAGGGTTAAATCTCACGTGATTGTTAATAATAGTCAACGAAATCAACAATCACAAAATGTAATTAGTTCAGCTGCGGAGGAAGCGGGAGTGAGGTCACCGTCTGTTTGAAGTGTAATGCGCATTACAGAGGCTCTGTAGCACGCTGAGAAGAGGTAGGGTGCGGTGAATAATATTTAAAAATGCATGGAGAAAGGAATGGATAAACCGCTGAAATCACGTATTTTCTGCCACTTCCATATCTCCCCCTTATTTTTCGCGATATTTCAACCTATCCAATGGGTTTCCAGATAGGAAAAATAGGGGGGAGTGTTTCAATACCAATACAATATTTATAAATAAATACTAGGGTATGATTTTTTACGTAACTTAATAACACATCTCATTAAACCGGAATCATTCCGCTCATGACAAAAAGATACGCCAGCATCTTACCTGCAAATTGCAACAATAGAAATAACACCATCGGCGAGATATCCAAACCACCCAACAACGGCAGCACCTGACGAATTGGTCTGAGCAACGGAGCATTTAACGCTTGCACAAAAGGAGCTAACGGCGCGTGCGGATTAATCCAGCTAAAAATAACTTCAAAAACAAGCAGCGCTGTCCAACCGTAAATAATCCACTGCAAGACACTAAACAACGCCAGCAGGAAAAGCGAAGCAGGCAAATAACCCATCACCATCCACACCTTGATAGCGGTCGCAAGAAGAGCGATGGCATATGCACCCAGTACGCTAGCCCAATCAAAACCACCAACACCGGGAATTACACGGCGCAAAGGCTTTACCAGCCAATCAGTGAGCTGAAACGTAAATTGAGCAATCTGTTGCGGTGGGCGCACCCGCACAATTTGCATCCAAAAGCGCAATAACAAGACGCCGGCAAATAAACCAGCCACCGTATCTAACACCAAACTAAACAGGTTATATAGCAAAATTAACTCCCTTTGGATCTACTCAGTGTATTTCAGCAAGTGTGCCGATGAAGGCGATAGTATATAGATTTTTAATTGCGTTTAAATGGATTTAAATGGAAAGTCAGGCTTCCAGAAACAGGCACGCGCTCAACAAGAGCGGTTTGATGAAACTTAATGGAACTCACAAAAAAACCTGCTATGCAGCATGACCACATAGCAGGCAGTGTGCCCGAGTTACTCAGGCGACAAAAACAAGCGCTTATTGAGGGCGCGGAGTCGCTGTCGGGAAAGGCCAGGCTGCAGTTGGTGCAATCACGCTATTAGCTTCTTTAGCTGCAGCCGGTTTTACGGCTGGCTTAGCCGCCGCTTTTTTTGCTGCGGGCTTTTTCGCTGCTGGCTTAGCTACTACTTTAGCTGCAGGTTTAGCTGCGGCTTTTGCTGCCGGCTTGGCCGCTGCTTTAGCTGCTGGCTTTGCTGCTGCTTTTTTAGGAGCGGCTTTAGCTGCTGGTTTAGCCGCTACTTTCGCTGCTGGTTTAGCTGCTGCTTTTTTCGCTGCTGGCTTAGCTACTGCTTTTTTCGCTGCTGGCTTAGCTGCTGCTTTTTTCGCTGCTGGCTTGGCTGCTACTTTTTTCGCTGCTGGCTTAGCTGCTACTTTTTTCGCTGCTGGTTTAGCTGCTACTTTTTTCGCTGCTGGTTTAGCTGCTACTTTTTTCGCTGCTGGTTTAGCTGCTACTTTTTTCGCTGCTGGTTTAGCTGCTACTTTTTTCGCTGCTGGTTTAGCTGCTGCTTTTTTCGCTGCTGGTTTAGCTGCTACTTTTTTCGCTGCTGGTTTAGCTGCTACTTTTTTCGCTGCTGGCTTAGCTACTACTTTTTTCGCTGCTGGTTTAGCTGCTACTTTTTTCGCTGCTGGTTTAGCTGCTACTTTTTTCGCTGCTGGCTTAGCTGCTACTTTAGCTACTGCTTTTTTCGCTGCTGGCTTAGCCGCTACTTTAGCTGCTGGCTTAGCGGCTACTTTTTTCGCTGCTGGCTTGGCTGCTACTTTAGCTGCTGGCTTAGCGGCTACTTTTTTCACTGCCGGTTTTGCTGCTGCTTTAACTGCAACAGGTTTTTTAGGAGCTGCGGCAGCTTTTTTAGGGGCTGCGGCCGCTTTCTTTGCTGGTTTAGATGCTGTAGACATTTTTTGTCCTTCACTTAAAGTTGGAAAGAATCACATACAAGAGTAAAACCCGTTTTAGCCATCACTAAAAAGCAATGATTAAAGCGGATTATTCATCGGCGCAAACCCGTGCTGCGTATACGCTAATGAATTGGGCACCTGTCAAACTGCGGCATTGTTATTGGTTCTGCAGTTTGACACTTCGGCTTTACTGCATAAAGGTGGTCGCCAGCATTAGTTTTTGCTGATTTTTTGACACACACTCTGCAGTTTCGCCCTACATCAGTCAACCGACTCATGTAGGAAAGTATTTTTAAAACAACGTGAATGAACAAAGCAAAAAGCCGCCTTACCTAAATATATTAGTTAAATATATTAGATAGCGCGGCAAAATTCAAAGTTGATATTTGTCTGTTCATTGTTGTTTATGATGGCCTCACTTACTTGTACAGTATCTTTATTATTTTTATTCTGACTGCTTTTTCAATTTACCTTTCCAGCTTTTTCTTAGAATTCCTCAAGAAAAATTCAGCAGCGTATTTTAAATTCTCGTTTCCGTATTTATCAAAATACGCTGCAATTCTCGAAGTGTAAAACTTTTTTAAAAAAAGTGCTCATTTATTTTAAAAAAAGTTGAACATTTTTATTCCCAACTTAACGCACCGCCGGTTTGATATTCAATAACGCGGGTCTCAAAAAAGTTTCGCTCCTTTTTCAGATCGATCATTTCACTCATCCACGGGAACGGATTTTCTTCATTTGGGAACAGCGCCTCTAGGCCAATTTGCTGTGCGCGACGATTTGCGATGAAACGTAAATAGCCTTTAAACATAGGTGCATTCAGTCCCAGCACGCCACGCGGCATTGTATCTTCAGCGTAACGATATTCCAACTCTACTGCCTGTAAAAACAACGCTTTAATTTCTTCGCGAAATTCAACTGTCCACAAATGCGGGTTTTCCATCTTGATGGTGTTGATTAAATCGATCCCAAAATTACAGTGCATCGATTCATCGCGCAGAATGTATTGGTATTGCTCGGCCGCGCCCATCATTTTATTTTGGCGACCCAACGCCAAAATCTGGGTGAAGCCTACGTAGAAGAACAAGCCTTCCATCAAGCAGGCAAAAACGATTAATGACTTCAGCAAAGTCTGGTCGTTTTCAGGCGTACCAGTCTTGAATTCAGGATTAGTCAACGCATCGATAAACGGAATCAGGAATTCGTCTTTGTCGCGAATCGAAGCAACTTCGTGGTAAGCATTAAATACTTCGCCTTCATCCAAGCCCAAGGACTCAACAATATATTGGTAAGCGTGAGTATGAATAGCTTCCTCAAAAGCCTGGCGCAATAAATACTGGCGGCACTCCGGCGCAGTAATATGGCGATAAGTACCCAACACAATATTATTAGCCGCCAGTGAATCGGCGGTAACGAAAAAGCCCAGGTTACGAATAACCAGGCGACGTTCGTCGGGAGTTAAGCCGTTTGGATTCTTCCAGAGTTCAATATCGCGCTGCATATTGATCTCTTGCGGCATCCAGTGATTAGCGCAACCTGCCAAATATTTATCCCAGGCCCATTTATATTTAAATGGCACCAACTGATTCACGTCAGTGGTTCCGTTAATGATACGTTTG
Organism: Solimicrobium silvestre; assembly: GCF_002976435.1. GTDB lineage: Bacteria > Pseudomonadota > Gammaproteobacteria > Burkholderiales > Burkholderiaceae_D > Solimicrobium > Solimicrobium silvestre. The sequence continues at coordinate 37,880 of NZ_PUGF01000024.1, forward strand.
TCAGCGGCGTTCACTCGGCGCGCAATTTGTTCCGCTGCGGCAGGAGCTTCAGCGACGGCAGCAGCCGCAGGTGTAAACACCGGCTCTGGCGCACGGTCTGGCTGGTTGGGCGCCGTTGGCGTTGTTACTTCTTCATCCCAAGAGAGCATGTTATTTCCTTTAGTAAAGGGACTTACGCAAAACTGCCCCCAGCCGCGTTGCGTTTGCTGGAGTAGTTTTGCGTAAGTCCTAAGTAATGCAGATTAATACAGATTAATTATTGGCAAGCTTCGCACTCTTCAAACCCAGCATCACCCGGGCGCATCATGCAGGCTGGGCCATCGGTTTCTGATGTTGCAGCGTTATAACTACCGGCGGTGCTGCCTGAACTCATCATGGAACCTTGCGCACCATCCACTGCCACTGCATTCAATGCACCGGTTTTGGAGGTTGATTTTTCAGAATGAGTAGCGCCTATCGTACGGAGGTAGTAAGTGGTTTTTAAACCACGCAACCAGGCTGCTTTATAGGTTTCATCTAATTTCTTACCCGATGCACCAGCCATGTAGATGTTCAACGATTGCGCCTGATCTATCCATTTTTGACGACGTGCCGCCGCTTCAATGACCCACAACGTATCCACTTCAAACGCCGTTGCATATAATTCACGCAAATCGGCTGGGATGCGGTCAATTTTAGCCAGGCTACCGTCAAAGTATTTCAAATCAGAGATCATTACCTCATCCCACATGCCACGCGCTTTTAAGTCACGGACCAGGTATTCGTTGATTTCAGTGAATTCGCCCGATAAGTTCGATTTCACATACAGATTTTGATAAGTTGGTTCGATACAAGCCGACACATTAATAATGTTAGAGATCGTGGCCGTTGGCGCAATCGCCACGCAATTGGAGTTGCGCATACCGAATTGCTTAATACGGCTACGTACCAGACTCCAGTCCATCGCAGAGCTATTATCCACTTCCAGATAGCCACCACGCTCTTCCGCTAACAACTTCAATGAATCTTGAGGCAAAATCCCGCGATCCCACAAAGAGCCAGGGTAACTGCTGTAAGTGCCACGTTCTTCCGCTAATTCTGTGGAAGCCAGGTAAGCGTAGTAACACACCGCTTCCATCGATGTATCGGCAAACTGCACCGCTTCTTTAGATGCGTAGGAAGTACGGATCATGTGCAGGCAATCCTGGAAGCCCATAATACCCATACCAACCGGACGGTGCTTCATGTTGGAATTACGCGCCTTCTCAACTGCATAGTAGTTAATATCGATCACGTTATCCAACATGCGCATGGCTGTACGTACTGTTTTTTGCAGTTTAACGTGGTCTAACTTGCCGTCTTTCATGTGCGCTGGCAAATTCACTGAACCCAAATTACATACAGCGATTTCTGTCGCATTGGTGTTGAGCGTAATTTCCGTACACAAGTTGGAGGAGTGAACTACGCCAATATGTTGTTGCGGTGAGCGAATATTGCATGGGTCTTTGAAAGTAATCCAAGGATGACCAGTTTCAAACAACATCGACAGCATCTTGCGCCATAAGTCTAAGGCTTGTACTTTTTTAAAGATTTTAATTTCGCCACGCGCTGCTTGTGCTTCATAAGCTGTATACGCCGATTCAAAAGCACGACCGTATTTATCATGCAAATCCGGTACATCGGATGGGGAGAACAAAGTCCATTCGCCTTTTTCCATGACGCGCTTCATGAACAGATCAGGAATCCAGTTTGCGGTGTTCATGTCATGCGTACGACGACGATCGTCACCGGTGTTTTTACGCAATTCAAAAAATTCTTCCACGTCCATGTGCCAGGTTTCCAGATACGCACATACCGCACCTTTACGCTTACCTCCCTGATTCACGGCCACCGCAGTGTCATTCACCACTTTAAGGAATGGCACTACACCTTGTGATTTACCGTTGGTGCCTTTGATATGTGCGCCTAAAGAGCGCACTGGCGTCCAATCGTTACCCAAGCCGCCAGCATATTTAGCTAACAACGCGTTTTCTTTGATCGCGTCATAAATGCCTTCCAGGTCATCAGACACTGTCGTCAAATAGCAAGACGACAATTGGGAACGCAATGTGCCGGAATTAAACAGGGTTGGTGTCGAGCTCATAAAGTCAAAGCTGGACAGCAAGTTATAGAATTCAATCGCACGGCCGGTACGATCAGCTTCATTTAACGCCAAGCCCATCGCTACCCGCATAAAGAATACTTGCGGCATTTCAATATGCGCGCCTTCAATATGCAAGAAATAACGGTCATACAAAGTTTGCAGGCCTAAATAACCAAACTGCAAATCACGGTCAGCAACCAAGGCTTGGCTTAATTTGGCTAAATCGTATTCCGCCAAACGCGCATCCAGCAATTCGGCTTGAATACCTTTGGCGATAAATTCAGGGAAATACGTCACATAGCGCGCGGCGGCATTTTGCTGAGAAACTTCTTGTCCAAACACTTCGCGACGGATCGTATGCAATAACAAACGAGCAGTAACCTGGCTGTATGCCGGTTCTTTTTCCATCATGGCGCGTGCCGCCAAAATAGCGGATTTGTACAATTCTTCCACCGGCACGTTGTGGTACAAATTCTTTAAGGTCTCAGTCAGGATCGCTTCAGCATCAACCAATTGATTCAAGTTAACGCAAGCGGCATTAATTAAGCTGCGAACTTGTTGCACATCCAAAGGCTGGCTTTTACCATCTACTAAAACTTGTATCTGGCTTGCTGCAGCTGTTTCAGGGTGGCTGGCTTCGTGCTGAACACGGCGCTCTTCCATGCGTTTAAAGCGATACAACACGTAAGCACGTGCTACATCATGTTCGCCAGAACGCATCAACGCTAATTCAACCTGATCTTGCACATCTTCAATATGAAATGTGCCACCAGCTGGTTGGCGACGCACTAATGCGGCAACCGCGCCAGAAGTTAATTGCTCTACTAATTCGCGCACCCGCGCTGATGCCGCACCTTGCCCGCCGCCTACCGCCAAAAACGCTTTAGTCAGCGCAATCGCGATCTTGGACGGCTCGAAACTAACCACCGCGCCATTGCGGCGAATAATGCGATATTCGCCGTAAGTTTGAACAGGCTCTAAAGGGTTAATTCCAACTGGTGTGTTCTGAGTTGGAGTTAGGTGAGATGTGCCAGGGATTTCAATTGAAGAGTGCATTTAGCCTCCAGAGTGACATTGGTGAAAAATGGCACATAAGTAACGTGCCATTCGATTCGATTAGGACTTAAGCAAAATTGTTCCAGCAAGGCACGCCGACGATGGCAGTAAACTTGTACGACAAGGAGGTGTAACGCCGCTGGAGCGGTTTTGCGTAAGTCCCTTTAATATTTATAATTTATTTGGGGTGTATTGCTTACTTTATACAGAATCAGTAACGAGTCAAAAACGCTAATTAACACTATCTAAACTAAGAGCGACTCACGCTATTGCTGTTACTTGACAATGCTCAGACATTTAGGGGTAAATGCGCAAAAAACACTATATCTAGTAAGCCACCTCATAATTTTGACTAATTCTAGTGCTCTGCATTTAACAATGCAACCGCTTTTTAATTTATTTGTTGGGTATTTTTAGACAAACTTTTTGCCGTAGAGATTGACTTTTTTAACGATCAGCGTGAAAGCGTATTGCGGCGTTAGTGAGTACTAACGGGAAGTGCTGGTGTAACAAGTCTTGATATTGCTGCCAGTTAAAGAATGGACCCGGATCTGTCTTTCTAGCAGGCGCAATGTCTTGATGCCCAACAATATGTTGTATTGGATAATGTTGCACTAAAGTAGCCGTTAATCTGGTCAACGTGACATATTGCGCCGCCTCAAACGGAACAAAATCAGACCCTTCCAATTCGATCCCAATTGAAAAATCATTGCAACGTGTACGCCCCATAAAATCAGACAAGCCCGCATGCCATGCGCGCTGATCAGTGCTAACAAATTGCACCAGACTACCATCGCGCCGAATCAGGAAATGTGCTGAGACCCGTACTCCCTTAAGCTGCTCAAAGTCAGGGTGCGCGGAATAATCCAGTTGATTTAAGAATAAATCAGCGATGTAAAATGCTTGAGCACCTGCCTCAGAAAATTGCCCCAACGGCAGACTAATCGCATGAATTACCAGCAACTCTGGCGCGCACGCCGTTGGGCGCGCATCAAAATTAGGTGAAGCCTGCTGCTCTGCCTGGCTAGCCCAGCCATCTTGCATGGCTATTAATGGTAGTGATAATGGGTTAGACACGCTCACTCCGCCTCATAAATTTTTAATTTTTGAATCTGATAACGTAGCTGGCGAAAGCTCACACCCAATAATTCTGCAGCCTGAGTTTTGTTGTAACGCGTTTTTTGCAAGGCACGTAGAATAATTTCACGCTCGACCTGTTCTAAATATGCGGGTAAAGATTTCGGCAGCTCATCGTCAAAGTGCTTAAACCCGCCAGGAGGAATGCTTGCTGCAACTGGGGTCTGCGTATTTTGCCCAGGAACCTCCTTCACAGCGATAGGTGGAACTTCAGGTAATGGCGCTGGAGCCTGAGTTGCTGCTTGAGTTGGTGTTGGTGCTGTTGCTGGTGTTGGTGCTGTTGCTGGTGTTGGAGCTACCGAAACAGAATCAGCAGTATTTTTTTCTGCCACATCAAGCAACATATCAACACTAGCAAATGATCCCGCCGGTGTTAGCGTAGATTTAGCCTGTTTCAACGCTAAGTCAGCGAGTTCTACGATGCCGTCATTGGCAAACGCCAAAGCACGTTCCAGAATATTTTCCAATTCGCGCACATTGCCGGGAAAATCGTAGTGTAACAAAGCGTTTAAAGCATCCGGCGAAAGTGTTACCGCTTTTCCAGAAAGTCGCTGCAAGATACCTTCTGATAACAAGGCAACATCATCGAGCCGCTCACGCAAGGATGGCAGTTTAAGTTCAATAACATTCAGGCGGTAATACAAATCTTGCCGAAAGCGTTTATTCGCAACGCATTCTTCCAGGTTTTGATGAGTCGCACTAATGATCCGCACGTCGGCAGTTTCCTCTGCCGTTGCACCGATCTTGCGCACGGCTCGCTCTTGAATGGCACGCAATAATTTAACTTGCATCGCCAGCGGTAAGTCGGCTACTTCATCCAGCATTAAGGTGCCGCCATTAGCCGCCTGAAAAAAGCCGTCGCGCTCTTCATTTGCACCAGTAAACGCACCTTTTCGATAACCGAAAAATTCAGCCTCCATCAGTGCTTCAGGAATGGCGCCGCAATTAACCGCCACAAAAGGCTTATTCGCACGGGCACTTTGCGCATGAATTTCACGCGCCGCCAATTCTTTACCACTGCCAGATTCACCACAAATCGACACCGGAGCCATGCTACGCGCCAGCCGCCCTATTTGGCTTCGCAAGTCTTGCATGGCTTGAGATTGACCAAGCAGCCGTGAAGCGTTGGTCACAGTGTGATTAGCCGACGATTTAATATGACTAACCTGTAAGGCCGAGTTGACTAATTTTCTGAGCTGATCGAGGGCGACTGGTTTGGAAACGTAGTCAAACGCACCTGCCTTCAAGGCAATAACCGCGTTATCGGTACTACCAAAGGCGGTAATCACAGCGATTGGAGTATTTTTATTACTTTTTGCGACTTCTTCAACCAACTCCAAACCCAAGCCGTCGGGCAAACGCATATCAGTCAACACTAAGGCGTAATTATTTTGCGCAAAATATTGCCGGGCAATAGTTAAATTTTCTGCGCTATCTACATCCATTCCCATTCTAATGAGCGTAATTTCTAACAGCTCACGAATATGCGCCTCGTCATCCACCACAAGAATACGCGGGACACTGGCAGAGGGATTTTTGATTTGTTGCATATTATTTATTTGGGTTTAACAAAGGTAATCACAAAACGCCCATTTGCTTTAGTGTTGGCATTATTAACACCGAGTTCGGTTACGCGATATTCATAATCGAGCAATGCACCATTATTCAAACATAATTCGCGTGCCATGTATAAGCCTAATCCTGTACCGCGACTTGATGTGGTGTAAAAGGGCTCAAACAAGTGCGCTCGCACCTCTGCAGTAATCCCCGGGCCATCATCACGTACGTGCAATTCGAGTTGATCAGCCAAATCGGCCACCACAAACAGTTGTATACTGCTAACTGCGCCACTGGCATAGCGGATTGCATTGGTCAGCAAATTCACCAGCACTTCACGCAAGTGCAGCGGATCAAAGCGTATCATCATCGCATCTGGCGCGGATAGATGAATGACCTCAGGCGCTAATCCGTGGGTTTCCTGAAATTCCTGCAAAATTTCTTGTACTGCTGGCTTTAATAAAAATGGCTCAACATTAATTTGTGCTTTACGTGACAAACGCAAAATATCTTCAATTAACTGATTCAAGCGCACCACGTTATCGTTCACAATTTTAACTAGGCGCAGGCCTTGTTCGGGACTAATATCAGATTCGCCCAACAAGGCGGCTGCATATGAAATCGAGGAAAGCGGATTTCTGACTTCATGCGCAATACTTGCCGTTAAGCGCCCCATGGAAGCCAATTTCAATTGCTGTGCCTGATTTTCAATTTCGAATGCATCTTGTAAAAAAATAATGCAACGCTCATCACTGGCGCCAAATTCAGCATTCACATTCACAAAGCGTAGTTTCAAATGCGTGACGACATCGCGCCGCACGCCTTTCACCATTACAGAGTCGCTGATGGTTGAGTCATCATGCAGATCAACCGCCGCAAAAGCGATGGTATCTGCCCAGACCGGATCAATGTCGGGCACTTGTTTCCGCCAAGAGTAAAAAGCGTCTGCAATCGGGAGCAAACTCGGCATTTCGCTCAACTTGCTTACTCCAGGAATAATTGTAATTCCCAACATCTGCTTAGTCGCCGGATTACTCGCATAAACTCGGCTTGTAGAATCAACCACAATAATCCCGTCGCCCATATCGGCTACAACTAATTTATTAATTTCTTGCTGTATGCGTAGATTTTTACCATGCTCCCTTGCCAGCTCTTCTTGGCGTATCAAGCGATTAGCCAAACGGTTTACGGCATAGACTATCGCCAAAAAAGCTGCGCCATACAAGCCAGAGCTGGAAACGGCAATTTCAGAACCAGTCTGTAAAACTTGAAAAGAACTTCCAAGCAACAAATACAATGCGACCACCGACGCCAGAAACAAGGCCCAAATTAACGGCGCCAAAATGGCGCAGCTCGCCAGAGGGAACAAGTACAAAATCACTAAACTGCTATTAATACCGCCTGCAAAAAAATACAGAACTGAGATTACCAGCACATCAAACGTGACTTGAGCACTGAGCTGCCACAGAAAATACTGCTTCAACTGAGTTTGCAGCGCGACAAAACCCAGTCCGCCAAATATATAAATCAGGCAAATATCACGATATAAATGCGGATCAATCGACCAGATATATTTACTATTGTTCAAGCCCAACAAGATCAACAATATCAAGGCAATTAAAACCCGGGTAATGCTGAGGGTTTTTAATGAGCGCCAGAGCGTTTCATTAGGGTTTTGAGCACTGCGGCGTTGTTTCATGCGGCGGGTTTTGAGGAGGCGTTTGAATAGTACTGAGCATGCTCTTCACAACAAAAATAATGGTCATTGGCACTAATTGCTTCCGAAGCTGGCAGGTATAACTGGCAATAACTACATGCCACCATATTTTCAATTGGAGATGATGGCTTTGCAGCAGGCTGGGCAGATGCACCGGCTTGCGCATCAAATTCAGCACGTGCTGAATTGCGGAAATTTTCTTGCAGTGTTTTAGCGCGACTGCGCACAGCTAAATACACTAACAACCCTAACACTAGCCACACCAACCATCTCATAAAAAACTCCTGTGCAAGATCACTTCAAATACAAATCGACTACCCACATACGCCAATAACAAGGTTGTGAAGCCAGATAAAGTCAAGCCAAGTGCCGTTTTTCCGCGCCAACCGCGCAAACGACGTCCGCCCAATAATATTCCAAACAAACCCCATGACAACAACGTGAAGATGGTTTTATGATCCCATTTAAACACCACGCCAAACACATCTTCGGAAAAAACCACGCCGGTTAATACGGTCAAACTAAGTAAAATAAAACCAATAAATACCAGGCGAAATAAAATTCTCTCCATCAATAACAAGGCTGGCAAGCGCTCTAACGTCGCCCCTATCCAGCCAACGGAAAATATCGAAGCCCGATTATGCAAACGCGCTTCTTGCATCGCCATTAACACTGCATGAAAAGCGGCAATTGTTAGCGTACTGTATGCAAGTAAAGCGATGGCAATATGACCGGTAAACCAGATTGATTTACCGTCAATTGAAATTAACTGCCCAGGGAAAAAGAGCGGCAACAGCACTTGAATAGCAGCACCCGGCAACACCAAAATGCGTAAGCCTTCTAATGGTAATTTCCAATTCTCCAGCCAATACGCAAGCACAGAGACCCATGTTGCGGTCGACAGCATCAGCGCAAAGCCCAATCGAATACCGGCGGGTGAGCTGATTTCCAACCACAAAGCAGTGCCATGAACCGACCAGCCAAGCACAATGATGAGGGAGATAAGCCAGCGCAGGCGCGTTGGCAAAAACAGACAACTTGCGTAGAGTACGGCAGCGGTAATTGTTAAATATGTTTGCATGGCATTAGTTTACACTATGTGGATCGGACGAATGAAAACATAACATGCGGGCAATGGCAATAATTCGATAATTTTTTATGTGACCAAATAAAATCCTGCCGGGTGGGCACAAGTTCATCATGCCCCCTGTGTCCCTATAGGGAGGGAATCTGTGCCTGCGCGCGCAGAACGTTACGCAAGTGAGTGGCATGCCACTCAAAACCCCTGCGGCACCACGCGTAACGGTTGATAAACAATGGATTTTAATTGCGGATATGATTGATCGAAGGTAACGCGTGGGCAAAGTTGTCAACCCTACTGTCAACAAAATCAAGCCATTGCTAATATATTACATATATTAAAAAAACAAGGGGTGGGTGTTTGAATTCAGCAGAATAATGCCCGAATTTGTCCCGAATTTCTCCACACAGCGCACCATCAGGTAAAATGCCACTTTGCGGCTCGCATTCATCCTTCCAAGATACTCATTCCCATGCTAGATAATCTGACTCAACGACTTGCCAAAGTAGTTAAAACCATGCGCGGCGAAGCGCGCTTAACCGAAACAAATACCGCCGAAATGCTGCGTGAAGTCCGGTTAGCCTTATTAGAGGCCGACGTTGCCTTGCCAGCGGTACGTGAGTTTATCGCCAAGGTCAAAGAAAAAGCATTAGGTGAAGATGTCATTTCTTCGCTCACCCCAGGACAAGCCTTAGTCGGTGTAGTGCAGCGCGAATTAGCAGCGTTAATGGGCGCAGATTTAGGTGCGGCTGCATCACAACTCAATTTCGCCACCCAGCCACCGGCCATCATTTTAATGGCCGGCTTGCAGGGTGTAGGTAAAACCACGTCAGTCGGTAAATTAGCCAAATTCTTGCGTGAAAATCACAAGAAAAAAGTGTTGACTGTATCAGCCGACGTTTACCGTCCGGCCGCGATTGCGCAGTTACAAAGCGTGACAGAACAAGTAGGCGCTGACTTTTTCCCTAGTCACAGCACAGATAAGCCAGTCGATATCGCCTTGGCTGCACTCGATTTCGCTAAAAAACATCATCACGATGTATTAATTATTGATACCGCCGGGCGACTCGGTATCGATGCTGCCATGATGGAAGAAATTGCCGCGGTTCATACTGCTGTCAAACCAATTGAAACCTTATTTGTCGTCGATGCCATGGTCGGGCAAGATGCCGTCAATAGCGCACGCGCCTTTCATGACGCGCTGCCACTGACCGGGATTATTCTCACCAAGTTAGATGGTGATTCACGCGGCGGTGCGGCGTTATCGGTGCGTCATATTACCGGTGTGCCGATTAAGTTTTCTGGCGTTTCAGAAAAAATGGATGGTCTGGAAGCGTTTGATGCCAGCCGTATGGCCAATCGCATTCTGGGTATGGGTGATATTTTGGCGCTGGTTGCCGAAGCCCAGAAAAACATGGATGTATCGGCTGCGCAAGATTTAGCTCAAAAAATGAAGAGCGGAGGCAAATTTGACCTCAACGACTTCAAGGCACAAATCTCGCAAATGAAAAAAATGGGCGGCTTGTCCGGCTTACTAGACAAACTGCCAGCGCAAATGCAACAGGCCGCCGCCGGTGCCAATATGGGCATGGCTGAAAAACAGGTGCGACGCATGGAAGGCATCATCAACGCCATGACGCCTTTAGAACGCGCTAAACCTGACCTGATTAAAGCTTCTCGCAAACGCCGTATAGCCACCGGTGCCGGTGTGCAAATTCAAGAAGTAAATCGCATGTTGGCGCAATTTGAGCAAATGCAATCGATGATGAAAAAGCTCAAAGGCGGTGGAATGATGAAAATGATGCGCAGCATGAAGGGCATGATGCCTAACCGCTAAAAACCCATAAAATAGCCCCACACAGAGGAATGAAACGGTTTTTTTCGACAGAAAAACCGTTTCTATGAAAATTCAGTGAAAAATACGCACAAATTCATCAAAAAACACTTGCGCAGCAAATAAATCCGCACCACTATAAGCGGTGCGTGACGTGCGGTATTTTTTACCGCGTATTCAAGCTACTTTTTAACCTAGATTATTCACTCATTTCTCAAGGGGCTTAACAATGGCAACAGCCAAAAAACCAGCAGCCGCAGTCAAAAAACCAGCAGCCGCAGTCAAAAAACCAGCAGCGGTTAAGGCAGCACCGGCTAAAGCAGTGAAAGCAGTAGCAGCAAAAGTTCCAGCGGTAAAAAAAGCTAATACAGCTTTCATGAAACCAATGACGTTATCCCCAACTTTGGCAGCAGTGATCGGTGCAGCACCAATCCCACGCACTGAAGTTACCAAAAAAATCTGGGAATACATCAAAAAACATCAACTGCAAGACGAAGCAAACAAACGCATGATCAACGGCGATGCTAAATTGGTTGCTGTGTTCGGTGGTAAAAAACAAGTGTCTATGTTTGAAATGACTAAACTCATTTCTGCACATTTGTCGTAATATTTTTAGGGCAATGCCCTAAACAAAAACGCCCGCATCGCGCGGGCGTTTTTGTTTGTGTATTAATTTAAGAATTACCTGATATCGGCGTTTTATACTCCCACTTCTTCCATGATGCCAAGACCATATTTGGATATTCAGCTTGTCCCCGACTACCGTTATAACGCCCTAACGCCATATATAAATTTCCACCTTCCATATCAATATACATACGCAAAATGGAGCAGCCGTAACGCAGGTTGGTGGCCATATTAAATAATTTTTGCGCATCACTGTCACCAATCACACGCGACCAAAATGGCATCACTTGCATCAAGCCGCGGGCGCCAACAACGGACGTCGCATATTTGCGGAAGGCAGATTCAACCTGAATCAAACCAAGTACCATGGCAGGATCTAGTCCTGCGCGTTTCGATTCATACCAAGTTGTTTCTAAAAATTCGATCCGCGTTTGGTTATCGGGAATTTTTTTCTTTAAACGATCCGACATCTCGCCCAACCATTGCAGATAATTGAGCCTGTCATCCATCACGGTAAAACTAGGCTTAGGCGGACGGTTATCAGTCACGGCTTTGGCTAATGCCAAGCGCACTGAATTTGCCATTGCTTCTTCTTTTTGGTTACCGGCGAATACAGCATTCGTGAAACCAAAAAACAAGCAACATACAACAATAAAACGAATCAATTTCATGCTTACAGTCTATAAAAAATAAGGAGTGGAGCACCCCCACTCCTGCATTCCAAACAATCTCAACGAAATAGTAGTGCGATATTAAGCTGATAAATTAAGCCGCTAATTTTTCCTGAATGAATGCCACCATTTCATCAACCGAAACTGCTGTGGCAGCAGTTTCGCGGCGACCTTGATATTCAAGCTTGCCTTCTTTTAAACCGCGTTCACCGATCACTATCCGATGCGGCACACCAATTAGCTCCCAGTCTGCAAACATCGCGCCAGGGCGTTCGCCACGGTCATCCAAAATCACATCAACGCCTGCAGCCTGCAAAGCTACATATAAATTATCCGTTTCAGTTTTAACTTGTTCGCTACGGTCGTAACTCATTGGACATAACACAACAGAAAATGGTGCTAACGCTGCTGGCCAAACGATACCTTTTTCGTCAAAATTCTGCTCGATTGCCGCGCCCAAAATACGGGTAACGCCGATCCCGTAGCAGCCCATTTGCAAGAACTGTGGTTTGCCATTTTCATCCAAAAAAGTGGCTTTCATTGCTTCGGAATATGAAGTACCTAATTGAAAAACATGGCCGACCTCAATCCCGCGTTGTATCGCCAATACGCCTTTTCCATCTGGAGAAGGATCACCGGCCTGCACATTACGAATATCAGCCACCATTGGCAACGGCAAATCACGCTCCCAATTAACGCCAGTCAGATGGTAATCAGCTTCATTAGCACCACAAACAAAGTCAGTCATCATGGCAACGGTATGGTCCGCGACGATATTAATCGGTAACTTAGTTCCAATCGGACCTAAGTAACCAGGAACACAGCCAAACCATTCCACAATTTCTTCCTCAGTTGCCATGCGGGCGTTCGCCAATCCAGCCACTTTATGCATTTTGATTTCATTCAACTGGTGGTCAGCGCGCAGCAATAACAACCACAGTTGTTTTTTAACACTGCCGTCTTCGGTACCATCCACCGCAAAAACCAGCGATTTAACATTTTTATCTAAAGAAATTCCCAGCAACTCTGAAACTTGCTCGCACTTTACGGTGCCAGGTGTGGAAACTTTAGTTAATTGTTGCGTTGGCGCTACACGTTCAGTTGTAGTTGGCAAAGCAACAGCGGCTTCCATATTCGCAGCATAGTCAGACGTTGGGCAGTAGACCAAATCGTCTTCGCCGGTATCCGCAATAACGTGAAATTCATGTGAGCCAGTGCCACCAATTGCACCGTTATCGGCAGCAACAGCACGGAACTGCAGTCCAAAGCGCTGGAAAATACGTACATAGGCATCAAACATGATCTTGTATGAAACCTGCATGGAAGCAACATCACGATCGAATGAGTAGGCATCTTTCATCGTGAACTCACGTCCACGCATCAAGCCAAACCGCGGGCGACGCTCATCGCGGAACTTAGTTTGAATATGATAGAAATTAATAGGTAATTGGCGATACGATTTAATATCAGAGCGCGCTACGTCAGTAATAACTTCTTCTGAAGTTGGCTGAATAATAAAATCTCGACCATGACGATCTTTAACACGGAGCAACTCAGCGCCGTATTTTTGCCAACGGCCAGTTTCTTGCCACAATTCCGCCGGTTGTACGACTGGCATCATCATTTCGATCGCACCGGCGCGGTTCATTTCTTCGCGCACAATCGCTTCGACTTTACGAATAACTCGCAAACCCATCGGCATGTAGTTGTAAATCCCAGAGCCAAGGCGTTTTATTAGCCCGGCTCGCATCATTAATTTATGACTAATGATTTCTGCATCAGCAGGGGCTTCTTTTAAGGTTGAAATAAAAAATCGGGTTGCGCGCATAACAATGAATTCTTTTTAAATAGAGGAGGTTATAATCAACTCAATTTTAAAGGATTAGTTGGCATATGCACCCATTGTTTACAGATTTTTGATCCAAACTCGTGCCAAAACTGCAGTTATGTGATGATTTATACTGAAATACAGTGGTTTGTGCAGGTGCCGCAGAAAGTTTTGAGGACATCATGCTTGATCGTGAAGGCTTTAGGCCTAACGTAGGCATCATTCTGCTCAACCCTACGAATGAAGTATGGTGGGGCAAACGGGTGCGGGAACACTCCTGGCAATTTCCGCAAGGAGGCATTAAATACGGTGAAACCCCAGAACAAGCGATGTTTCGCGAATTAGAGGAAGAAACCGGTTTATTACCACAGCACGTCAAAGTCATTGGTCGCACCCGCGACTGGCTGCGCTATGAAGTGCCTGATCATTTCATTAAACGTGATATACGCGGGCATTATCGCGGGCAAAAACAAATTTGGTTTTTGCTACGTATGACTGGGCGTGATTGCGATGTTAATTTACGTGCATCAAATCACCCTGAATTTGATGCCTGGCGTTGGCATGAGTATTGGGTACCATTGGACATGGTGATTGAATTTAAACGTGAAGTGTATCAATTAGCACTACAAGAACTTTCACGGTTTTTATCACGCCCTGAACACCCGAAGCAACGACAGACCGGGCGCTACTTGCGACAACAACAATCACCTCATCATGCGGAAAAAATTGATGGCGAGGATGAAGCAATTCAAGAAACCACGGAACCAAGAAAAAATCAGCATGAATAAAACGAAACGAGCAATATTTACACTACTCTTTTTGAGTTTAATGAATGCCGCAGTTGCGCAGGAAAAACAAGAAACTCATGATGCGCCAGCGCCGCCCAATTTACCATCGGTTGCGCAGCGCTATATTGATTTTTATTCCAGCTTACAACTTGATTTTGCGATTGATCCTGACTCCATTACGATTCAGCCCGGCGCACAGAAAGAAGTTCGCTACACGTTAAAGGCTACCAGCAAGCAAGGAGCGATTAACATTAGTTATGAAGGTATCAGCTGCGACAACCGGCAAAAAATTATTTATGCGGTTGGGCGTTCAGATGGCAGTTGGTCTAGGGCGAGATCACCAGAATGGGCGGCAATTTATACAACAGGCCTAAATCTACAGCATGCCAATCTGGCGAATGGCTATTTTTGCTCAGGAAATGCGCTTTCCGGTGATTTAAAAAGCATTCTCAAGCGCTTTGAAACAAAACAGCCATTGGATGCAATAGTTCGGTAAATTTTGTGAAGTTACTATGAAGTTACTTCTAAGCTACTGATTTAATAGAACTAAATTATCACGATGGATCAATTCGGATGCCTCCATAAATCCAAGTATGTTGATAATTTCTGAGGATGCATGCCGTTTAATACGGCGTGCATCGCTGCTTGAGTAATTGCTTAAGCCGCGCGCTATCGCAACGCCCGCCTGATTCAGGCAAGTAACTGCTGCACCACGACCAAACTCTCCACGCACCTCTAAAACACCAATCGGCAGCAATGATTTACCTTCGTTAAGTAACTTATTGACTGCACCATCATCCAAAATAAACTGGCCACTCGTTTGCAAATGATCTTGCAACCATTGCTTACGTGCAGCTAAAGGCTCAGTTTGAGCAACTAAATGGGTTCCAATTAATTCGCCTTGCAGCAAGCGAGTTAATACGTTTTGCTCGCGTCCCCAAGCAATGATGGTATGCGCACCAGAATTAGCGGCACGCTTAGCCGCTAAAATTTTAGTCAACATGCCACCACGACCAATACTGCTTCCAGCGCCGCCGGCCATTTCTTCCAGCTTAGGATCTCCTGCGGTAGCGCGATGAATAAATTCGGCATCGGGATTTTTACGCGGATCAGCACTGAATAATCCAGTTTGATCGGTGAGAATGATTAAGGCATCCGCTTCAATTAAATTGGCGACTAAAGCACCTAATGTGTCGTTATCACCCAATTTAATTTCATCGGTGACTACTGTGTCATTTTCATTGATGATAGGAACAATGCCAAAACGCAACAAGGTACGTAATGTGGAGCGGGCATTAAGATAACGCTCGCGGTCGGCCAGATCGGCATGAGTGAGTAATACTTGGGCGGTGCCTAAGTTATGCTGGCGAAAACTACTCTCATAGATTTGCGCCAAACCCATCTGCCCTACTGCAGCACAGGCCTGCAACTCATCAATTTCAGTCGGACGTTTCACAAACCCAAGCCGCAACATGCCTTCAGCAATAGCACCAGAACTAACTAGCACTACCTCTTTGCCCATATTTCGCAGGCTGGCGATTTGCGCTGCCCAATTTTGAATAGCGGCGTGGTCTAAACCACGCCCATCATTGGTAACTAGAGAGGAACCTACTTTGATAATTAATCGTTTGCTACTTTGAAGCTCGGTGGACATGACCTTTAACCTATTTAATAAGTATCAAAAAAAGTAATTTTGCAGTCTTGGTATTGCAGTCTGTTTGTTTGCAACATGCTCGCATTGGCAAGCATGTTGCGTACACCGTAGCTCATTTCTTATGAAAACGACCCAACGTAATAAGTGTTAATCCATGATTTTAAAACGTGGGTCATCTGGCTCAATGGACAGAATTCCATGCGCAGCTTCTTCCATGGTAGTTTCTTCCGCACGAATTTCTTGTGTGCGTTTTTCTGCCAAATGCGAATAAATCGCCATCACTAAATCTTCACAACCTTCGCGATTCAGTGCAGAAATTTCAAACACTGGACCTTTCCAGTTCAATTTCTTCACGAAATCTTTAACGCGCTTTTTACGCTCATCTTCAGGCACCATATCAAGTTTATTCAGCACAAGCCAGCGCGGCTTATCGAACAAACTTTCATCGTATTTACGCAACTCTTGCGCCAATGCTTTGGCTTCCTTGACTGGATCAACATCATCAAACGGAGAAAAATCAATGATATGCAACAACAAACCTGTACGTTGCAAATGACGTAAGAACTGATGTCCAAGGCCAGCACCTTCTGCTGCACCTTCAATCAAACCCGGGATATCGGCAATAACAAAGCTTTTTTCGTGACTAACCCTGACCACACCCAAATTTGGATGCAGCGTGGTAAACGGATAATCAGCAATTTTCGGACGTGCATTGGAAACAGCGGTAATAAAAGTAGATTTACCGGCATTCGGCATACCTAACAAACCAACGTCTGCAAGCACCTTAAGTTCCAAACGCAATTCCCGACGTTCGCCTTCTTTACCGTTTCCATGCTGACGTGGTGCGCGATTGGTTGAGGTTTTAAAATGGATATTGCCCCACCCACCATCGCCGCCCTTGGCCAGCAACACTTCTTGACCATGCTCAGTCAAATCAGCGATTAACTCTTCGGTATTGCGATCAAATATCAATGTTCCGACTGGCATGCGTAAAAATACATCGTCCGCACCTTTGCCGTAACAATCAGCGCCGCGACCGTTTTCACCGCGTTTGGCCATATGCAATTTAGAAAAACGGAAATCCACCAAAGTATTGATATTACGGTCAGCGACTGCAAAAATACTGCCGCCTTTACCACCATCGCCACCATCTGGGCCGCCAAATGGGCGGAATTTTTCGCGGCAAAAAGATGCGATGCCATTACCGCCATCACCGCCGACTATCTCAATTCGTGCTTCGTCAATAAACTTCATGTTACTGTCCTTCCCTTACTGCTAAGTTTGCTGCTGAATTTACTATTTAAGTTTCACAACTTAAACCAAAAAGGCACTTTTATAAATCTGAGCTTAGTCCAGATTTATAAAAATGCCATAAAAAAAGCTCTACCAATGGCAGAGCCTTTGTATTGCCAAAGGCTGCCACACTTATTGCATAAGCCACAAGAGTTCAGCCTGGCAAGAGGTAGTTTTTCAACTACCTCACTACATTAAAACCGTGAATTACGCAGCAACAGCTGCAGCAGGAACGATAGTAACGTATTGATTTTGTTTGGCGCCTTTGATGATAAACTGAACTTTACCTGGGATCAAAGCAAACAAAGTATGGTCTTTACCCATACCAACGTTTTCACCTGGGTGAACACGTGTACCGCGTTGACGGATGATAATGCCGCCAGCGTTAATTGCTTGGCCGCCGTATACTTTTACGCCAAGTCGTTTCGACTCGGAATCACGACCATTGCGCGTGGTGCCGCCGCCTTTTTTGTGTGCCATTTAAGACTCCTTACTATGCTGAAAATAAGCTAAATCAGTTGCGAACAAAGTGCTATCAGATACTGACTTAATCTTAGGTTAATAAAAAACTATTAACCGTTAATTGAAACGATATGCAACTCGGTGTAATTTTGGCGATGGCCTTGATGCTTTTGGTAATGCTTACGACGACGCATCTTGAAAATTGTTACCTTGTCGTGACGACCATGCGCCACTACCGTAGCCACCACCGTAGCACCTGCAACCAATGGAGCTCCAACCTTCAGAGTATCTCCAGCACCCACTGCGAGCACTTGGTCAATGGTGATTTCGGAGCCGATGTCTGCAGGTATCTGTTCTATTTTAAGTTTTTGGCCAGCAGCAACTTTATATTGTTTGCCACCGGTTTTTATGACCGCGTACATATGAAACCTCATCAAAAAAAATGAAAAAATCTTTTAAAATCCAACTACCTTGACTTAGCCTGTACCAAGCACCGCGACACCACTGCATTACTACAGCTAGCACTAATATAAGCCCACCCAAAATGGAAGGAAGCCCTAGATTATACACAATCCATAGAAAACAGTCAAAATCAATTATGGCAAATCCTTTTTATTGTCAAGCAGGATAATTATTTTCCCCATAAGCAACATTACGTATATGCTGCTCAGCAACAAAATGTGTTCTTATTCATGTCAAAATTTTCATCTAATCGTTTTTTTCACGAGTAAGCATCGTATAATTTCGCCCATCACGCTTTTTTTGCAGGTTACGCTTTGTCAGCCACCACAATCCCACAAACACAAAATTCGATTACCTCCACTATTGCTGCCGACATGGACGCCGTAAATACGGTCATTCGTGTCAAGCTACAATCTGAGGTTCCCCTGGTAAATCAAGTTGGTGAATACATTATTAACGCAGGTGGGAAACGCATCCGCCCTGTGTTAGCCGTGTTATTCGCTAACGCGCATGGTTATCAGGGAACAGCGCATCACAACTTAGCAGCCATCATTGAATTTATCCATACTGCGACCTTATTGCATGATGATGTCGTTGACGAATCTTCATTACGACGCGGCAGAAAAACCGCCAATGCATTGTTTGGCAATGCAGCGTCAGTTTTGGTGGGTGATTTTTTATATACACGCTCATTCCAGATGATGGTTGAATTGCAAAGCATGCGCATCATGGAAATTTTGGCTGATGCAACTAACATTATTGCCGAAGGCGAAGTGTTGCAATTACTCAACATGCATGATCCCGATGTCACTGAAGAGCGCTATCTTCAAGTGATACGCTCTAAAACAGCTAAGTTGTTTGAGGCGGCAACAGGATTAGGCGCACTCATTGCAGGTGCAAATGAGGCAGAAATAGAAGCTGCCGCGGAATATGGCCGCTCACTCGGAACCGCATTCCAGTTAATCGACGATGTATTGGATTATTCTGGTAACGCAGCGGACATTGGAAAAAATGTCGGCGATGACCTTCGCGAAGGTAAGCCAACCTTGCCATTAATTTATTTAATGCGGCATGGTACTGAGCATCAGTGTGAATTGGTTCGTCAGTGCATAGAAAATGGCGATAGTAGCAAGTTCGATGAAATTTTAAGTGCTATCACCGAATCTGGTGCCTTAGCATATAGCCGCGCTCAAGCTGAACAAGCAAGCGACCGGGCAATACAAGCGTTGACGCATTTGCCTGAAAGCGACTATAAAGATTCTCTAATACAGTTAGCGCGCTTTTCCATCGATCGCAATCATTAAAAACCATTGAAAACTTATTTAAAACGGTTAACCACACTCACTTTCACCGCGACTATCCAAAGCCATCGTGAATAGTATTCCACTCTGGGTACAAGTACTAACACTTGCTGGGCTCATTCTTTGCTCAGCATTTTTTTCAATGACCGAAACCGCCTTAATGGCAGCCAATCGGCATCGTCTACGCCATCTAGCTAAACGCGGCAACAAAAACGCCATCACCACACTCTGGTTACTCGACCGCGTCGAAAAATTGCTTGCTGTTATTTTAATTGCAAACACCCTATTCAATGCACTTTCTACCGCACTTGTGACTGTGATTGCTATTTCAACATTTGGAAATAATGATACTGTCATCACCATTGCTACCGCTACAGTTACTTTTTTATTAATTGTTTTTGCAGAAATTTCGCCTAAGGTGATTGGTGCAACCTACCCGGAAAGAATTGCCCTACCTGCCAGTTTTATTTTAAAACCCCTGATGACGATAGGGTTGCCAGTTACGTGGTTTGTTAATCTATTCGTTAGCACATTATTAAAAACATTACGAATTAAAACCGGAAATGCAGTGCAAGAAGCGCGTTTATCGCCGGAAGAATTACGCTCAATGATCTTGGAAGGTGGGAATTTCATTCCACAAAAACATAAAAGCATTTTGCTCAATTTGTTTGACTTGGAAAGTATCTCGGTTGAAGATGTAATGACTCCCCGATCACAAATTGAGGCGCTCGATTTTTCGGTATCTGTCGAGGACATTAAACATCAACTAACTACCTGCTACCACAGTAAATTACCCGTCTACGAAGGTGAAATAAATCGCATCATCGGTATTTTACATGTACGCAAAGCAATTGCCCTGCTCAATCAAGAGCATGAATTAACCACGCAAGATTTTCGCCAACTACTCACCCCACCATACTTCATTCCTGAAGATACCGGCGTGTTTACACAGCTTCAATATTTCCAGGAAAAACGTGAGCGACTTGGTATTATTATTGATGAATATGGCGAAGTACAAGGATTGGTGACGCTGGATGACATTATTGAAGAAATGATTGGCGAATTCACCACGTCAGTGCCAGGTGACGCGCGTGCTGATGCATTTAATTGGGATAAGCAAGGCCAATGCGTTTTGGAAGGTACTACAACCTTGCGCGATATTAATAAAAGGTTGCATTTGGATTTTCCTATTGATGGCCCTAAAACACTAAATGGGCTGTTGCTTGAAATTTTGCAAGATATTCCTGAGGCTCAAGTCAGTCTCAAAATTAAAAACTGTGTTGTTGAAATCATTCAAGTACAAAATCAAGCAATTAAAGTTGTAAAAATTTATCAGCAAAAATGATGAAAAACAGTTGAACTGAATCATTTAGTTACTTCAAATCAACAATTCAGCATCAAGTCGGCTGGCAAGTCTTTACAAATTAGCTCCTACAATGCATCATCCCTTAAAAATAGGACTTACGCATAACTGTCCCAGCAAGGCACATCTTTGCTGCCAGCACTTTAGTACGGCAAGAAGATGCGGCGACGCCGGCGGTTTTGCGCAAGTCTCTAAAAACTAATTCAGGATTGAAATACTATGGCTGAAGTGATTAACAACCCACTGTCGCAAAACCCGATGTCGGGTTTGGCGCGCGCACTTCTACAAGCCAATCGTTTGAGCATGGCTCAGCTTGATCCAATTATCAAAAAAACACAGATTGATAAGACGCCATTTATCGATGCATTACTACAAAGTGGTTACATCAAATCGCGTGAATTAGCCGTTTTTTGCTCCGAGACATTTGGCTATTCGCTCATGGATATCGATGCATTTAATCCTGGCTCTTTTCCTGAAAAAATTGTTGACCACAAACTAATGCAAACGCAACGCATTATTGCATTGGCCAAGCGCGGCAATAAAGTCTCCATCGCTATTTCAGATCCAACTAATGTACAAGCATTAGATCAAATTAAGTTTCAGACCGAACTTATTGTTGAGCCAATTATTGTGCAACATGATTTATTGGTCAGCTTACTCGACAAACTTGCCAAATCTTCAGAGCAAAATCTGAATGAGCTCATTGGCGACGAAATGGATATCGATTTTGGTGAAGCTGATGCTGGCGCAGCCGCCGCCGAAGCTGCAACAACTGAAGTCGACGATGCGCCAGTGGTTCGATTTTTGAATAAAATTTTGTTGGATGCCATTAATATGGGCGCATCCGATTTACATTTTGAACCGTTCGAAAAATTTTATCGGATACGCTTTCGTGTTGATGGTGAATTGCGTGAAATTGCCCAACCTCCGTTAGCCATTAAAGAAAAACTCGTTTCTCGGATTAAAGTTTTATCGCGCCTGGATATTTCAGAAAAACGGGTCCCGCAAGATGGCCGGATGAAATTGATGATGTCGCAAACACGCGCCATTGATTTTCGGGTCAGCACATTGCCAACCTTGTTTGGCGAAAAAGTTGTTATGCGGATTTTAGATGGGTCACAAGCACAAATGGGGATTGATGCTTTAGGTTATGACCCAGATCAAAAAGCAATTCTTATGAACGCAATTCAGCGTCCATACGGCATGGTATTGGTGACAGGCCCAACCGGTTCAGGTAAAACGGTGTCGTTATACACCTGCTTGAACGTAATCAATAAGCCTGGCATTAACATTTCCACCGCCGAAGATCCGGCAGAGATTAACTTACCAGGTGTGAATCAGGTCAATATTAATGACCGTGCTGGTTTAAGTTTTCCGGTCGCCCTAAAGTCATTTTTACGGCAAGATCCTGATGTGATCATGGTGGGTGAAATTCGCGATTTGGAAACTGCCGATATCGCCATTAAAGCGGCACAAACTGGACACATGGTGTTCTCAACGCTACATACTAATGATGCCCCATCTACGCTGACTCGTTTAATGAATATGGGAGTTGCGCCATTTAATATTGCGTCTTCAGTGATTCTTATTACCGCACAGCGCTTAACGCGCCGACTCTGCACCTGTAAAAAACCAATTGATATTTTAGACCAAGTCTTGCTTGATGCCGGATTTGAAGAGTCTATGCTCGATGGAACATGGACTCCTTATCAACCGGTTGGTTGTGAGCGCTGTAGTGGTTCCGGCTATAAAGGCCGGGTTGGCATTTACCAGCTAATGCCAATTACCGAAGAAATTGAACGGATTATTTTGGCACACGGCAGCGCGCTGGATATTGAAAATCAAGCTAAAAGCGAAGGTGTAAGGACGCTACGCGAATCTGGCCTGATGAAGGTCAAACAGGGATTAACCAGCCTTGAAGAAGTTTTAGGCTGTACCAACTCATAAATAACGATTAATCACCATTACAGAGACTGTTTTCAGGGAATAACTATGGCAACTGCCCAGAACAAAGCATCAAGCACCGTTAAAGATTTCGTCTTTAGTTGGGAAGGTAGGGATAAAACGGGTAAGAGCGTACGCGGTGAAATGCGTGCTAGTGGTGCAACTATTGTCAGCGCCACCATGCGTCGACAAGGTATTTTAGTTACCAAAGTAAAAAAGAAATCCTTTGCTACCGGCAAAAAAGTGACTGAAAAAGACATTGCCTTGTTTACCCGGCAGTTAGCCACCATGATGAAAGCCGGTGTACCATTACTTCAATCGTTCGATATTGTAGGTAAAGGTCATTCCAATCCGTCGGTTTCCAAATTAATTCTTGATATTCGTGGCGATGTGGAAACAGGAACCAGTTTGAGCCAAGCTTTCCGCAAATTTCCGCTTTATTTTGATCCGCTATTTTGCAATTTGGTCGGCGCAGGCGAACAGGCTGGTATTTTAGAAGATTTACTGACGCGCTTAGCTATTTACAAAGAAAAAACCGTTGCTATTAAAGCCAAAATTAAAGGCGCATTGTTTTATCCTGTATCGATTATTGCTGTCGCGTTTGTGGTTACTTCCGTCATTATGATTTGGGTGGTTCCAGCGTTTAAAGATGTATTTAAAAGTTTTGGCGCTGACTTACCTGCACCTACCCTGGTTGTCATGGGGATTTCAGAGTTTTTTGTTAAGTATTGGTATCTCATTTTTGGCGTCACCTTTGGTGGACTGTATTTGTTTTTCCAGGCTTGGCAACGCTCTTTAGAAGTACAACGAATGATGGACAGGCTCTTGTTAAAGTTGCCAATCTTTGGCGAAATAATTCGCAAAGCTACCATTGCACGCTGGACCCGCACGCTGGCAACCATGTTTGCTGCAGGTGTGCCGTTAGTTGAATCGTTAGATTCTGTTGGTGGTGCGGCAGGTAATGCGGTGTATCTAGATGCCACCCTTAAAATACAAACTGAGGTAAGTTCAGGAACCAGTTTGACGATTGCGATGCAAAACGCGAACGTTTTTCCGAATATGGTGACACAAATGGTGTCCATTGGAGAGGAATCTGGCTCCCTGGACGCGATGTTAGGAAAAGTCGCCGATTTTTATGAAGAAGAAGTGGATGAAGCGGTCGCCTCTATTTCCAGCTTAATGGAACCGATCATTATGGTGTTTTTGGGCGTTATCATCGGCGCACTAGTCATCGCCATGTATTTACCAATCTTCAAACTGGGTGCCGTAGTCGGATGATATTTGATTTATATATTGTTGCAGCCAGAAATTTGCCAGCGAGTTTGATCGCTGGCCTATTCGGATTGTTAATTGGTAGCTTCTTAAATGTCGTGATTTACCGCGTACCTAAAATGATGCAACGTGATTTTGATAATTACGTTGCAGAGCAAAGCGGCCATGAATTACCACACCAAGATATGTTTAATTTAATGCTGCCACGCTCTGCTTGCCCGCAATGCGGGCATAAAATTAGCGCGATTGAAAATATCCCAGTACTCAGTTTTATCGCTCTGCGTGGACGTTGTGCTGGCTGCAAAACGCCAATTTCCATGCGCTACCCTTTAGTTGAAATGCTGACCGCACTCGTTTCATTTGGCTTGGTTTGGCATTTTGGTACAGGATTAGCAGGCATTTCCAGCCTGGTATTTGGCTACCTTCTTATCGCATTGGCGTTAATTGATTTTGATACTCAACTACTGCCGGATGATTTAACGTTACCGTTACTGTGGTGTGGCTTATTAATTAACACCCAAGGCGTTTTTTGCTCATTGAATTCTGCTGTGCTTGGTGCTGCCATTGGATATATATCACTCTGGTCTATCTATTGGATATTCAAACTAGTTACCGGCAAAGAAGGCATGGGCTATGGTGATTTTAAATTACTGGCAGCTCTTGGTGCCTGGTGTGGTTGGACTGTCTTACCGGTCATTATCCTATGCTCCTCTTTAGCAGGTGCCATTATTGGACTCAGCCTGATTTGGTTCGCCAAACGCGGGCGTGATATTCCGATGCCATTTGGCCCTTATCTCGCCATCGCTGGACTAGTTATGCTTCCGTTTGGTCAATTGATCACCCAAAAATATTTAGGTATTGTGCTGTGAGTTTGGATATGAGTTCGGCTGTCGATCAACAAAAAACCACCAACATCGCTACTGGCAAATTTTTAATCGGATTAACTGGTGGAATTGGGAGCGGCAAAACCAGTGTTGCGAATGGTTTTGCCGAACGTGGTGCGTCCGTAATTGATACTGATGCCATCGCACATAGCTTAACAGCCCCTGGCGGCACCGCCATTACAGCAATTCAAGCTGCCTTTGGCAATGACATAATTAGCCCACAAGGTGCCATGGATCGCGCCAAAATGCGTGCGCTGGTATTTTCTGATGTACGCCAAAAATTACGGCTTGAAGCTATTTTGCACCCGATGATACGCGCCGAAGTAGCGCGGCAAACAAAGCTCGCAACAGGTCCGTACATCATCTATGTCGTGCCACTGCTAGTGGAAAAAGGCCATTGGAAGCTGGCGCGGATTTTAGTCGTCGATTGCGATGAAGAATTACAAATGCAACGGGTCATGCAACGTGATGGCTTATCTGAACAGGTAGTGAAAGCCATCATGGCACAGCAGGCTACCCGAACACAGCGTTTGGCAGTTGCCACCGATGTCATCCAAAATCAAGGTGCTTTCGAGGCATTAATCCCCGAAATTGATCGTTTGCACCAACTGTACTGTCAATTATCTTCAGCAAATCAAACAGAGTATTTGTAATTTCTCTCAGCTTGGTTCAAAATCACGTAAATTAATTTGGAATATCAACGCAACAACTCACTATTCCAATAGTTAGTATATTAGGTTCAACAAAGTACCAAGTAAGGCCAGATCGACGCCTGACAACTTTTACAGGGAAACTACTTTGATTGTTTACGAATACCCGTTCAACGAGCGTATTCGCACGTTATTGCGACTGGAAGACCTGTATGAAAAATTCTCTTTTTTTTTACAGCAGGACCATCCATACCAGCATCACGTTGCACTCTCATTGATTTTTGAAATGCTCGAAGTAGCTGGTCGTGCGGACTTAAAATCTGATCTTTTACAAGAACTAGAGCGACAAAAGCAAACATTACTGGGATTTCGATCCAATCCCAATGTGGCAACCGATATGCTAAACGCTATTATTGAAGACATTAATCGAATTAATGCCGCACTGATGGCTTGCCAAGGTAAATCAGGGCAAAATATTCGTGAAAATGAATGGCTGATGAGCATCCGGGGCCGGACTATTATTCCTGGTGGCGCATGTGAATTTGATCTTCCGTCCTATTACGCCTGGCAAAACAATAGCGCAGAGCAGCGACGTGCCGATATAGCGCACTGGTTTGCGCCGTTAGTGCCGTTGTTTGAAGCTATTTCGATGGCGTTACGCTTATTGCGTGAATCTGGCAATACCACCAAGATGCTGGCCCAGGCTGGTAGCTACCAACAAATGTTGCAAGGCAAAGTTTATCAAATGATTCGCTTGCGCCTTGATGCAAACTTGGGGGCAATTCCTGAAATTTCCGCTAACAAATACATGTTATGGGTGCGGTTTATGTCGCAAGACGGCACGTTAAAACCGCGCGCATTTGAGAGTGAAGTGCCTTTTGAACTGACGCTTTGTAATTTTTAAATACCTTAAGTAGATACAAAATGATAGTAGATTGCCCACAATGTAGTAAAAAAGTCGTTTGGGACACCAAGAATCCGTACCGCCCATTTTGTTCTGAACGCTGCAAACAAATTGATTTAGGTGCCTGGGCAGAAGAAAGTTATGTCATCACCAGCACCGCGCCAGAACCGGACGACCTGCAAGATGAAGAGAAATGACGTTAGTTTTGACCTTAATTCGGTAAAATTAAGTCTTTTTCACATACTTTCCCTTATTTTTTAAAAACCTAACGTACTCAATCGCTCTTAGAGCAATGAAATCGTTAATTTTCGACAGTATATTTTATCTCCGCTGCAATTACTTACTAATACCTCAACTTAGTAAAATACATACCCTCGTATATTAAAAGCTTAATTGCTCGTTAAAAATTTGTCCCTGTAGGGATAAATCGTGACTCTGGCGTGATGCATGCATCACGCCCCCCCCCCGCGACAGCAGGGTGTTCTGGCACAGAAGATAAGATGGGCGCAATGCAGCTGCGCCCATTCCTCAAGCTTATGGCGTCACAGTAAATGCCACAGGCGCCGACAGCGCTGTGTATCCGCCATTATAAAAATACTCGGCAAAATAACTTCCCGCAGACAATCCCGAAAACGTTGCCTGACCTGACGGGTTGGGGACATATTGCCAAGTTGTTGAACTACCTGAACCCGGCACAGCACCGGCTGGGTAGATACCTATCCAGTTAGTGCTATTTTGTGAAACTGGCGGTGCCGAATAATTAAACGCTATGCTGCCAGAACTGCTGATGCTGGTCGTAGATGCTGTAAGTGTCACCGCAGGTGCTACCACGAAAGCGTCATTGATCGGTGTCGCATATTGATCATTGGCAGTCATTGGCGCTATGCCTAGCGCACTTTCAATGGTGCGGCCAACGCTGTAATGGTTGTAACTTGTATTGCTGATCGTGTTGTTAACCAAACCGTTCGAGCCAACCAAAATAGTTCCAACATGATTCGTACCAGAAACGCTAGATTCATCCCAAGTCAAAATCAATAAAGAACGTTGGTTCTTCCAAGCCGGCGAATTAAAAATCGGTTGCAAGGTTTGTTTCAGCCAGCCATCCTGCGTTTGCAAACTAGTGGTAGAACCGTTACCTGAGGCTTCGCCGTCATAATAATCATCGGCCGCGATCCAAGAAAAGTTAGGCGTCGTTGCTGCGGAAGCCAAATCGGTAGTCAATTGCGTGGTATCAAATAAATGCGCCGCACAACGAGTCGGGTTGCCAGAAATATTGGTGAAGTTGATGAAAGGCGCATCATCCGGTTCATAATATTTATCGTTATTGGTAGTCAGGTTACACGGGCTACCCATACCTTGCTCATAAGCTTTCCATGTCTTGCCAACGGCTTCCAACTGATCACCCAAGTGCTTCGAAGTCACCTTAATATTCGGGAAGTAAATTGCGCCTTGCACGAAGGTATTACCACCGGCAATCGCCATATAATTTTCATCGCTAGGATGGTATACGCCGCTGTAATTAGCTAACAAAGTTCCTTGATTTGCCAGGCTATTAATAAACGGTGCGCTACTGGTATTGCCAATGACCTGGTTGTAGCTAGTGTTTTCCATCATGACCATAAATACGTGGTCAAATGCTGGAACTGCTGAAACCGGCGGCGTCAGAACCGCAGGTGTAACCGGTGTAGACAGCGTCAACGAAATATTATCGGCATAACCGACGTTATAGGTCACACCAGTGGTATTTACAAACTGCACCAATACTTGCGCCGAACGTGCTCCAACAGGCACATAACCCGTGCCGGACGTAGCTAAAAATTTATTCACCGAGCCACGTGCGGTCGGTGTATCACCGGACAATTGTGTGCCACCACTTAATGCCTGACCTGCAGCGTTGTAAAAAGTAACCGTAACAACACCGGCACCGGAATACACGGTGTAGCCACCTAACCATGCGGATAAATTAAACGTGACCGAGCCGCCATCAATGGCGCTCGCTGCCGACGCTAAATTCACAGTTTGCGACATGCTTGAATCACCATACGGACCATCGGCAAAAAATGCATTACCGTTAGCAGCCGAATTTGGAGTAGAAAAACTAGCGATGCTATAGCAAGCGATAGAAGGGTTACCACTGATTACGTTCCAACCCGGCACCGTAGTTACAGCGCTCCAGTCATTGGTGCAAGCACCGGCTTCTGCATTACCATTAACCACTAAATTCTGGCTAGTTTGTGCCTGTGCTGATACAGCGCAGAACATGGAGGCGGCCATCATTGCAAGGGCTGAACAACGCAATGAGCTACGTAACGAACTATGTACCGCCGTTCGCTGTTTTAATGTTTTTTTCATTTTAATTTTCCCTAGTTGAATATCTTCAGATTGGATCATCAATGCGCACTAAGTGCAGGCGATTAACTCAGCTACTGGCGACTAGTGAAGTAGGTAGTTGGAATTAAAAGCCGTTGCAGTGTAGTGTTTATTTATGACGATTGAATGACGGCTGTATGACACAGTTAAGGACATTACAGCGCCGTATTCAAATTAATAGACGAAGATAATAGAAGAAGAAACAAGGGGATAAAGCAGAAACAAGCTAACAAGCCTGCAGCAACCATTCAAGCAAAGGAATAGTGGCAGGCAATATCGGTTGCACGTCGATTGCGCCGCCCTGCCATGCTAATTGCTGGCCTTCCAAGCCGCGCGGCTCACCGTGCCAGTCGCGGCATAGGTAAAAGTGTAAACGCACATGAGCGTGTGGATAAACATAATCGCAACCACACCACGGTTGCGCCTGATCGGGGTTAATTTCTATACCTAACTCTTCTTGAAATTCGCGCACCAGCGCCGACAAAATCGCCTCATTAGTTTCGACTTTACCGCCGGGGAATTCCCAGTATCCGGCATACGGCTTACCCACGGGACGTTGCGCCATCAAGACTTCGCCAGTTGGTTTAATCAAGATACCAACTGCAACATCTATTGGTGCTGGTTTTATAGCTGACTTATTAATCAATTTAGATTCCATGTTCACCAACAAAAGCACGTGCAAACTGATTAGCGACGCGGCCAGAGCGCGAACCGCGCTGCAAAGCCCAGCGTAAAGCGTCAGGTCGTGCTGCTTCAATTTGATCTGCGGAGCATCCCAATTTGCTAAGCCAATGCGCCACAATATCCAAATAATCTTCTTGCTTGAATGGGTAAAAAGAAACCCATAAACCGAACCGCTCCGACAATGAAATTTTTTCCTCTACCGTTTCACCAGGATGCAAATCACCGTCTTCGCTACGATGATAACTACTATTATCCGAGTGGCGTTCCGGCAGTAAATGACGGCGATTAGACGTCGCATA
This sequence comes from Solimicrobium silvestre, assembly GCF_002976435.1. Lineage (GTDB taxonomy): Bacteria > Pseudomonadota > Gammaproteobacteria > Burkholderiales > Burkholderiaceae_D > Solimicrobium > Solimicrobium silvestre. The sequence continues at coordinate 67,840 of NZ_PUGF01000024.1, forward strand.
AATCAGAACATTATCCGACTGCGCTGAAATACTGCCATCCAATGCCACCTTCAGCGCTTTATAACCGCGCTCACCTTCTTCAAACGATAAATCGTCACAGAAAATAATGAATTTTTCAGGGCGCAGCGCCACCAATTCAACGATCTCAGCCAAATCAACCAGATCATCTTTATCAACTTCAATCAAGCGCAAACCTTGCTCGGAAAATTGATTTAAACAGGCTTTAATCAAGGAAGATTTTCCCGTACCACGCGCACCGGTAAGCAGCACATTATTCGCAGGCCTACCAGCTATAAACTGGCGAGTATTTTGTTCAATTTGCTGTTTTTGGATCTGAATTTGATGCAGGTCATCCAGCTGAATCGGCGCTACATGGCGCACGGCCTGCAGATAACCGCGCCCACTACGTTTGCGCCAGCTAAATGCGCTGGCCAGTTCCCAGTCTGGCGCTTGTATTGCAGGAGGTAATAAAGCTTCTACCCGGCTGATTAAATTTTCAGCACGGCGTAGAAAATGCTCTAGTTGCTCCATTACGATCTGTAATCCGCGTTAATCGTCACATATTCATGCGACAAGTCACAGGTCCATACCGTTGCGCGGGCTGTGCCGCGTGCCAGCAAAACGCGGGTCACAATTTCACTTTGCTTCATCACGCGCTGACCATCGCTTTCTTGATAATCGGGATTGCGCCCACCATGCTTCACCACCAAAACATCATCCAGATACAAATCGACTTGTCCGACATCCAAATCATGCACACCAGCTTTACCGATCGCCATTAACAAGCGCCCTAAATTAGGATCGGAAGCAAAAAATGCGGTTTTTACTAGCGGCGAATTAGCAATCGAATACGCAATTTGGCGGCACTCTTCCACGTCACGCCCCTGCTCTACGGTCACAGTCATGAACTTGGTCGCGCCTTCGCCATCGCGCACGATCATTTGTGCTAATTGTTGCGACAAACTCACTACCGCCGCCATTAACGCAGCATATTCCGGTGAGTCTGTATCAGTAATTTCCAAGTCGGAAACGCCGGTAGCGATCAACATGAAGGCATCATTGGTTGACGTGTCACCATCGATAGAAATACAGTTAAAAGAACGGTTAGCCGCTTGCTTGACTAACTGCTCCAACACTGGCTGCGCAACTTTAACGTCCATCGCCAAAAAGCCCAACATGGTCGCCATATTTGGCATAATCATGCCCGCACCTTTGCTGATGCCAGTCAATGTGATGGTGTGCTCACCAATCTTCACCTGGCGCGACGCTGCTTTAGGCTGGGTGTCGGTCGTCATGATGGCTTCGGCCGCGCTGTACCAGTTATCTTCTTTCAAATTATCAATCGCTGCAGGCAAACCGGCAATTAAACGCTCTACTGGCAGCGGCTCCAAAATCACACCGGTTGAAAACGGTAACACTTGGGACGGCTCGCACTCCAATAACTCCGCTAATGCGCTACAAGTTGCATTGGCAGCCACTAAACCAGTTACCCCGGTACCTGCGTTGGCGTTGCCGGTGTTAATCACCAAAGCACGAATTGGCGCACCTGAGACCATAGAGGCACCCGATAAATGTGCCTTGCAAACTTGTACAGGCGCAGCGCAAAATCGATTGGCGGTTAATACGCCAGCCACGGTGGCAGTTGGTGCTAATTTCATCACTAACAGATCTTTACGATCTGCCTTGCGAATACCGGCTTGGGCAAAACCAAGTTGAATACCCGCCACTGGATGCAGTTGGGAAGCAATGGGGAGCGGAGAATTAACGGCCATAATAGGTTCCTAGCAATGAAATTAACAATAAAAATAAGCTCGTATTGTAGAACAAATCGTCACCCGACTGATTGAAAAATAGGGCTTTTGAGGTCGGTCTAATGTTCAGTTAGTTCAAATATCATTTATCATGCAACACTAACAAAACTGGCTCCAGATCGTTCATGCAAAAAATTCCTCACATACACAGCGAAATCCCCGCTGACACACTGCCTGTCTTATTCGCATTAGCCTTATGGGAAATGCCACTTTCGCAAAGCCGATTACTGGATTTTTTACAATCGTCGTTAGCGGCACAGGGCGTTGCGAAAAAATTCAATGCCGTCAACATCAAAACTTCTGTAGCCACTTTAGCGGAGCTCGGCTTAATCGGCTTCCTACCCGGTTTTGGCTACCAGGCGACACAGGAAGTAAGCCATGCCGTTTTTCTGCATTTATTACAAACTAATGAATTAGTGCGCTGGATACGTGAGGTTCAAGAATTCTTAAATAGAAATAGGGAATACTCAACTTGGGCGACGCCGACCAGCTTGTTTTGCCAACGCGAAATGCTGTTTTCCGTGTTGATTGATGATTTGCCGAGATTTGGACAATGGCGCGCTCAATTTTTTGCATTTGCAAACACCTATGATGATTTACCCGCCAAAAAATTATTTGCAACGCCAGCAGGGGCTCAATTATTCACGCACATAAAACCAAATCTACAAGCGCAGTTATTAATTGATTTATTTGCAGCAGCTAGCTGGATGCTGGAAGATTGCACAAGCGCGTACCACTACGCCAAAGAGCAGAGCGAAACCGTATTTAAAAACGAGTTCCTGCTAATGGAAGCAATTTGCACACAAGCTATTTTGCGTGGCGAACCAGATGCGCTGTTACAGAAGTTGATCCCGCAAATGCGAGGCGCAAGCTATCCATTAGCGATCAGTAAATTATTGAAAGGTGATTTCAGTACCAGTGCAGAAATTTTTAGCATTATCCATACGGCGAACAAACAAATAACCGGCAAGCGAAAATTATTCATTCCCGATCTGGCCGGCCTGTTTTATAGTGCAGCCCAATTGGCGAACAATACGCCAGCACATTTAAAGCTCGCTAAAGAGCAATGCGATGAAGGTAGTAAACATCGACAATCACAATTTTATCCAGCTATTAAACCGCTCATTGAACACCTGATGCGCGGCACGCCTTTAAGCACCAAATCCAATGGCAACTACCATCAAAGTCTGGATGATTTTTTTGTACGACTGGCCTATTTTTGGCAAGATTGCCCAGTCACCGAAACAGATCGGCGCAACCTGCAACGTTTGAGCGCGCTCAGCCAACAACACGGTTATATGTGGGTTGCGGCAGAACTTGACCAACTCTGCAACGCGCAATTTAATGAACCTGAGCAGTTCCACGGTTGGCATCAAGCTCATCAACTTAAACCGCTATGCATGGCATTACAACGCGAAGAAGCATGGCAACGTGCTTTATCAGCTTTATCACAATTAAAAACAGCAGCCCAATCCGGCGCAGACACCCGGATTGCCTGGTTTTTAGAATGCGAATCGCACTACGTTAATTTAGAACCGCGTGAGCAAAAACGCAGTGCCAAAGGTGTGTGGAGCAAAGGTCGGCCAGTGGCACTGAAACGGCTCTCGTACGAGCAAGACAGTTTGCCCGGCATTATTGAACAAGATAAAAAAATCGCAACCTGCATCAAGAAATCCTACGACAACTATTACGGCGGAAGCGACTATGAATTAAACGGCGAAAAAGCTTTGCCATTTTTAATCGGTCATCCAGCCGTGTATTGGCTAGATGCGCCCGACGTTAAAATCGACATACTCAAAGGTGAACCTGCCTTGACTATGAAACAGCACGGCAGCACCATCAGCTTGCAACTAGAGCCGGACATGAATGCCGATGAAGCCGTTATCTGGCGTAAGCAAACGCCCACTCGTCTGGTGGTTTATCCTAGCAATCCGGAGCTCAAACAAATTGCCGGCATTATTGGAAAAGGGCTTTCTGTGCCATCCAATGCCAAAGAACAATTAGTCGCGGTGATTGCAGCGATTGCACCGCATTTAGCGATTCATTCCGACCTGCCTGAATTAGCTCAGCACATAGATAGCATTCCCGCTGACACAACACTGTATGCACATTTACTACCGCTCAAAGAAGGTTTGCGCGTTCAATTTTTAATGCGTCCACTACCGGAAGGAAGCTGGATGACGCCGGGCAAAGGCTCTGTCAACGTGCTAGGTGAACATCAAGGTAAAACAGTGCAAGCCAGCCGCAGTTTAGAAACAGAACAAGTTCAATTAAATGCAGTATTAAAAAATTGCCCCGCGTTGAATCAAGCCGAGCAGAATGGACAAGAATGGGAATTTGGACACCCGGAAACCTGTTTAGAATTACTCAGCCAATTAAGTACTTTTAAAGCTGAATCTAACGGTAGTTTAGAACTGGTTTGGCCTGAAGGCGAACGTTTCCGTATCAAAGCTACCCGCAGTCTGAGCCAACTCAATTTATCCATAAAAAAACAAGGTGAATGGTTTGTAGCTGGTGGTGAAATCAAATTAGACGATGGCAAAGTAATGGCTTTGCGTGAACTCTTGCACTTGGTCGATGGTGCCACCGGACGCTTTTTACCGCTAGGCGACAATCACTTTTTAGCCCTGACTGATAGCTTTAAAAAACGCTTACAGGAGCTCAATGCATTATCCGAACCGAGTGGCAAAGACGGCGTACGCGTCAATCATTTAGCCGCGCCTTTACTAGCCGAATTAGCCGACGAAGCTGGCGACTTAAAAGCCGACGCTGCATGGCAAGCGCAAGTAGAAAAGCTAAATTCACTGGCTGACTATGTACCAAAATTACCATCCACCTTACAAGCCAAGTTACGTGATTATCAGCTAGAAGGTTATCAGTGGCTGTCACGCTTGGCGTACTGGGGCGTGGGCGCCTGTTTGGCCGACGATATGGGCCTAGGTAAAACTGTGCAGACTTTGGCCGTGCTGCTAGAGCGCGCACCCGTTGGCCCAGCATTAGTCGTGGCGCCGATTTCGGTAGCGATGAATTGGCAAGCCGAAGTAGCACGTTTTGCACCGACTTTACGCGTGCGCGCTTATCACCAAAATCGCTCGCTGAATGATTTAGGCGCATTTGATTTGGTGATTGCGAGTTACGGCATGTTGCAGCAAGATGCCGAAGCTTTTGCCCAACCAGATTGGCACACAGTTGTGCTCGATGAAGCGCAAGTCATTAAAAATTCTGCCACCAAACGCAGTCAGGCAGCTATGGCATTAAAAGCCGATTTCCGCATCATCGCCAGCGGTACGCCGGTAGAAAATCATTTGGGGGAATTATGGAATTTATTCCGCTTTATTAATCCCGGTTTATTAGGCTCCAAAGATCGGTTTGCAGAACGCTTCAGCACCCCGATTGAAAAGGGCGACAAATTAGCGCGCAGCCATTTAAAACGTTTAATTCAACCGTTTATTTTACGGCGCACTAAAACCCAGGTCTTGAGCGAACTCCCTTCACGGACTGAAATTACTTTACAGGTTGAGTTATCCGAGCAAGAACGCCATATGTATGAAGCGTTGCGTCAGGAGTCTTTGGAAAAAATTGCCAATATGAAGCCGGAAGACGGCAAGTCGATGCAGGTATTGGCAGAAATTACCAAGCTGCGACGCTTCTGCTGCAACCCTAAATTGGTGATGAAAAATTCTAACGTCGCAGGCAGTAAGTTAGCGGTATTTGCCGAAGTAACAGAGGAATTATTAGACAACAATCATAAAGCACTGGTGTTCAGCCAATTTGTCGATCATCTGGCAATCGTACGCGCCTGGTTGGAAGAAAAAGGCATTAGCTACCAATATTTAGATGGCAGCACTCCCGCTGTGGAACGTAAAAAACGCGTCGACGCATTTCAGGCCGGTGAAGGCGACATCTTTTTAATCAGCTTAAAAGCCGGTGGCACAGGCCTAAACCTCACCGCCGCAGATTACGTAATTCACCTTGATCCGTGGTGGAATCCCGCTGTAGAAGACCAGGCCTCCGACCGCGCTCACCGTATGGGACAACTGCGCCCAGTAACGATTTACCGCTTGGTCGCACAACAAACGATTGAAGAAAAAATCATCGCGCTGCACGCACAAAAACGTGATTTGGCCGATAGTTTATTAGAAGGCGGCGATGCGTCGGCCAAGCTGGATACGGCGGCTTTATTGAGGTTGTTAAAAGAAGGTTCTTGAGTTTAAAACGATGTTACGCGCTGCGCTGGTAGATGATTGCTGGTGTTGAAGTTGAAGTTGAAGTTGAAGTTGAAGTTGAAGTTGAAGTTGCTTTTGACCTTGCTTTTGAAGTTGCTTTTGACCTTGCTTTTGAAGTTGTTTTTGACCTACCTCCACTTCTAGTTCGGCCGATGAATTTACGGATAAATGGATCAGAAAGGTTCGCTGTCTGAGCCACAGGCGAGTTTCGAACTTTTCCCATTTATCCGTAAATTCATCGGGGTTTCCGAAATAGCGTGGTCGCCTTTTTTGGCCTACCTTTTTTGGCGACGCAAAAAAGGCAGGTAGCCGCCGGTCTACCACCGGCCTACTGATCTAAAAATCAACTCCGAAAGCAATTCAAAACCCAGCATTAAATCAACTGGTTTTGACTTACTTCTAGCTCCCAAGACGATATTGCGAAGGCTTAAATTCATCAACCGATATGATAAATTCAAGGCTTGGGGCCGGTGGTAGACCGGCAACTACTCACTTTTTTTGCGTCGCTGTTTAGACGTGGGACATAGGTAACGGGTGTATCCAGACATGGGTAACACATTTAAGCCGAATTAGTTGCAGCGCGCAAGTCGATTTTAAGAATCTTCTGGCGACAGTAAAATACATTAAATACACC
>NZ_PUGF01000025.1 GCF_002976435.1 Solimicrobium silvestre
TTTGCCAAATCCAGTCCAATTGCAGTAATATTTTCCATGACGCTTCCCCTCACTTAAGTAGTGTGTTGAAACTCTACTTTGGCACATTGCGATGCCGTTGTGGGCGGGAGGCGTCCATTACATTAACTTAGTTTGTTTGAGCTTAACTAACTCATTACTAACTTATTACTCACTAGTTAATGCGCACCACTAGCGTCAGCAGCACTGCCACCGCTAGATTTAACGGGTCTAGCCAGCCAAACCACGCCAATCAGAACGAAAAAGATCATCGATGAGGCGAAGAAAATATCATTTGCCGACATCATATAAGCCTGCTGATCTATGCTGCGGTTAATTACTGCCATAGCCTGCTCTGAGCTGAAACCGGATGCCTGTAAACCGGACACTGTTTGTGTCATAGGAATGCTGGCCAGGTTCAGTTTTTCAGTTAAATGCGCATGATGCATTGCTGCACGATTTTCCCACAACGTGGTTGCGATGGAGGTACCAAAAGCACCCGCCGTAATACGGGCAAAGTTAGATAAGCCCGATGCGGCTGGGATTTTATCCGGAGTTAATCCTGATAAAGTTAACGACACCAATGGAATAAAGAAAAACGCCATAGCAACGCCTTGTACTACTGTCGGGATAAGAATCGTCGTTAAATCCGCATTGGTATTAAAGCGTGAACGCATCCAGAGCACTAGCGCAAAAACCAGGAACGAAATGGTTGCCAGAATCCGTGGATCAACTTTGCCGATACTTTTACCAACCATCGGAGACAATAAAATCGCCATCACCCCAACCGGAGCTAACACGATACCTGCTTGCGTAGCGGTATAGCCCATATACTGTTGCAACCATAACGGCAGTAACACCACATTGCCAAAAAATACGCCATAGGCTAATGACAGTGCAATAGTGCCAGTCCAAAAATTACGGCGCGCAAATAAAGTCAAGTCAACGACAGGGTGGTCATCAGTCAATTCCCAAGCAATAAAGAAGGCGAATCCAACCACTGCGGTAACAGCCAAGGCAATAATCTGGTTAGAAGCAAACCAGTCTAATTCTTTACCTTTATCCATCATGATCTGCATTGCACCAACCCAGACGATGAGTAGAAATAAACCTACTTTATCAATCGGCAGTTTGTGAATGATCGAGTCACGTTCTTTATATAAACTCCAAGTAATGGACGATGCAATAAATCCAACTGGAATGTTGATATAAAAAATCCACGACCACGAAATATGATCGGTAATCCAGCCGCCCAATAATGGTCCCATTACTGGTGCCACCAACGTTGTCATCGCCCATAAAGCCAATGCCATACCGGCTTTGGCTTTGGGGTAACTAGACAACAACAAGGCTTGCGAAAGCGGAATAATTGGCCCGGATACGGCACCTTGCAATACGCGGAAAGCGATTAATGATTCAATATTCGGTGCAAAGCCGCATAGCCAGGAAGCCAGCACAAATAACAGAATACTGATAACGAATAAACGCACTTGCCCAAAGCGCTGGGTAAGCCAGCCGGTTAGCGGGATAGAAATCGCGTTTGCTACGGCAAACGAAGTAATAACCCAAGTACCTTGTGTTGGGCTTACGCCCAAATCACCAGAGATTGCTGGAATCGACACGTTAGCAATCGATGAATCCAGCACAATCATAAACGTGGCTAATGCCAGTGCTAACGTGCCCCACAACAGGGTTGCCCCAGTTAGTGGTGGATGTTCAATATGGCGCGGCGGAGCAGGTTTAGAACCCGCTGCGTTGCCGTTGACTGTTTTAGACATGATTAGTTAGCTTTATCAGCCTTAGCAGATTTTTCGCCCAAATTGCTTGCAATGATTTTTTTGATTTCAGCATCAACTACCGTGTTATCGGTGGTAATCACTTCGGCTTTTTTCTCGTTGTTTGCTGTGTCAGCTAATGCTTTACCAGACTGGTCGGTAATTTCAACTTCTACTTCCATCGACAAGCCGATACGCAATGGGTGATCTGCCAATTCTTTGGCATCTAATTTAATTCGCACAGGAACACGCTGAACAACTTTAATCCAGTTACCTGTCGCATTTTGCGCTGGCAGTAATGCAAACGCTGCGCCGGTTCCTACGCCCAAACCTTCAATCGAGCCATGATAAGTAACGCTTTTACCGTAGACATCTGAAATTAATGTCACAGGTTGGCCGATACGCATTTTGCGTAATTGAACTTCTTTAAAGTTGGCGTCGACCCATAATTGATCCATTGGGATAACTGCCATCAACGGCGTGCCAGCCTGAATCCGTTGGCCTAATTGAACACTGCGGCGAGCGACATAACCGGTAACTGGTGAAAGCAAATTAGTACGTTGTGCGTTGATATAAGCTTCGCGGAATTTAGCAGCTGCACGCATCACATTCGGATGATGTTCGACACTCACACCCTCGGTCAGGGTTTTATTCGAGCTTAACTGCTCATTGGCTGACAACACACCGGCAGCAGCGGCAGTTTGAGCACTTTGAGCGGCAACCAGATTGGCTTTGGCGTGTTGCAGTTCTTCATTGGAAACAGCGCCAATACTTGCAACTGCCTGACGACGTGCTAAATCATCTTTGGCGCGCGCCAGTTCGCTATTGGTGCGGGTAATTTCAGCTTCACGCAAACTGACATTGGCACTCAATGTGGAATTGTTGGCATAGATGGTGCGTACTTCACGTACCGTTTGGGCTAATTGTGCACGGGCTTGATCTAACGCGACTTGTGCGTCAGCGCCATCGAGTTGAACGACACTTTGACCGGCGCGTACAAAATCCGTATCTTGTGCGCCAATTGCGCTGACTGTACCGGCAATTTGCGGCGTAATCTGCACGACATTACCTTGTACGTAGGCATTGTCAGTGGTTTCATGTTTACCATTGTTGATGTACCAATATACGCCGTAAGCGATGGCAGCTATACCAACAACGCCAGTGATAGCCAATAGTGCTGTTTTACGTTGTGCTTTAGCAGGCATGAGTTGTTCTGTTTCGGTAGTCATATGTTTCCCTAGTATCTTTGTTGCGTGTTTGTGTATTTTTGGGTGATTAGTTAGAAAGTCGACGCGGTAGTTTGGTCATTAAAACCACCACCTAATGCACGATTTAAATTAACCGTTAAATCGAGTGCACGTGCTTTCAAATCTATTGCCGCGCTCTGTTGTGTCAGTACCGCAGTTTGTGCATTCAGCACTGTTACTTTGCTCACCAAGCCAGCTTTTTCACGCTGCTGAGCAAGTTCGTAGACTGATTCCGCGTTATGTTGTAATTCGGCTTGCTGCTTTTGTTGTTGAGCCAATGAACGCAAAGAGCTAATTTGGTCGGCAATATCATGCACCGCTTCAATCAAGGTTTGGTTATAGCTTTCCAGTGCGATGTCGTACTCGGCATCTTTGCTCGATAAATTGGCACGCAAACGGCCACCATCAAAGATCGGCAAGCTGATTGCAGGTCCAACGCCATAATCGCGGCTGCTACCGTCTAGCCAGTGGCTAAAGCCTAAACTGCTAAACCCGGCGAATGCGGTCAGATTGATGTTGGGATAAAACTCGGTTTTAGCTACTGCTATTTGTTTATTCGCGGCGTCAACGCGGGCACGTGCAGCAGAAATATCTGCGCGGCGACCAATTAAATTAGCTGGAATTGAATCAGGCATATTCATATTGATGTCAGTAGGAAAACTGGCGACGACTTGCAGTGTTGCTTCCGGGCCTTTGCCAATTAATGCGGCCAAAGCGTTACGTGATAAGCTAATTTGCTCGTCCAACTTAATGATTTCAGCACGAATCGCAGGCAAGCCTTCTTTGGAGATATGTAATTCCTGCTGAGTGTCTAAGCCCGCGGCCAAGCGTTGCTGGCTAACGTTCAGTAGTTCTTCGCGCTGTGCCAATGTCATTTCCAGCACTTTTTTCTGTTCTGAAAAATGTGCTAATGAAAAATAGCTTTTTGCTACGCTGGCAGCGATTAATAAATGTGCCGATTGCAGTTCTGCTTTAGCTGCTTTTTCGGTGCTTAAGGCTGAATCTAACGCTGCGCGGTTTTTGCCCCAAAAGTCGAATTCATATTTGGCATTCACCATCAGCAGATTGGTGGAATAGATATTTCCAGCAAACGGTGGCGGATAGAGTCCATTTTCAGTGAAATGTTCCGGCGTCATGCTCAAGCCCACGCCCACTTCCGGCAACGTTCCCGCATCAACGGCTTGTGCCATTGCGGCAACGCGCTCCAGGCGTGCCTGCGCTAATTTAATGCTCGGATTTTTAGCTAATGCCTGCGTAATTAAATCCGATAAAACGGCGTCGTTATAGACATTCCACCATTGCTCACTTGGCCATTGAATAGTGGCTGAACTTAGCGATAAATCTGTGTTTGAGGCAGCAGTAGAGTGGGGCGTAATACCTGAATAGCTTACACAACCTGCTAATGCCAACGCCGCAACTAGAGGTGATATGCGTAAAAAGAGAGATGATTTCATGCGAAGTCCATATTAATCGGAGAGACAACTAGGTTGTTATTGCGTAGACGGTGAAGAGCCAGGCAATGAGGTAGTAAAAATGAGGAGATCATTAGTATTGACGTATGGAAAAATAAAAAATTGTATGAATTGGTTAGACAATGAAAAAATTATTTTTAGTTTATGCAGATTAAGGTGTTAATCCATTCAACAGCATGCGTTCAAGAAAACCTTTTAAGGTATCCAACTCGGCTTGATTGAACCCTTTTAAATGGTGATTCATTACTTTACACAATCCTGTCGGTATTTTTTGGCAAATACGCTCGCCTTCTTCAGTCAGTGCCAAATGCACTACGCGCCGATCTTGGTCGCAGCGTTTCCTAAGCAGCAAGCCTTTTAGTTGCAAGCGATCTAACATGCGCGTAGTCGCACCGGTATCCATATTTGTTTCTTTAGCCAGCGCTGCAGCAGTAACAACTTTACCCGTGGAAATATATAGTAATGGCCGCCATTGCATGGCCGTTAAATCGTGCTGCTGCATTTCAATATCGATCATCTTGAGTAATGACATATGTAAACAGCGCACCATGAAGCCAACCGTTTCTTCTGGCTTGTAATCAGGCGGTTTATAAAACTCAATCAGTCCTGTGTGTTCTGGGGAGTTTGAGTTTGATGTATTCGTGTTGGACATGCTTGACTTCAATCTGAAATTTCTTAGAACTGAAATATAGCTGCATAGGCAGCTATTGTCAAGGCAGTTTGTTTTGTTTCGGTAATTGATTGCTGAAATAAACTAAAATAATGAAAATAATTGGCCTTTTATTTGCCCTATTATTTTCTGTAAATAGTTAATATATTCAATGGGTTATGATGCGTCAAACTAGTTAAGTGTGGATGGCGCATTATTGCTTAAAATCAATTGTTTGCTGATTGCTTGATCAATTAATTCGTATGCAGGAGTATTTTGAAATGAAAAATCAATACAATTAATTGGGATGATACGAGCTAGTCGAGGAGGGTTGCCGCGTCTTTTTTTGCAACTTGGCAAGAGAGTGAATTACCGCTATCTTACTAGTGAGTTAAAATGCCAGCTCCAAAAAATAAAGAATAAATCATGATCAAACATATCGTTATGTGGAAATTAAAAGAGCATGCTGAATGCGCAAGCAAGGCAACTAACGCAATTAAAATCAAAGAACAATTAGCAACTTGTGCAAATTTGGTGCCGGGTATGCTGACACTGGAAGTTGCTATCGCCAGCCCCGAATTGGAGGCAACTTACGATGTGCTGTTGTATACCGAATTTACTGATAAAGCTGCATTGGATGCATATCAAGAGCATCCAACACACCAAGCGATCAAACCTTTTATCGGCTCTGTACGGTTAGAGCGTCAATGTATGGACTATGAAGTTTAATGAAGATTGCTGACCTGACCAATACCGCAGTAAATACTGTAACAACGCTAAAAACCTTTCAACGCATAGTCTTGGCAGCGCGACCAAAAGGACGCGTTTCGCCTGAGAATTTTAGGATGGAAACATTGCCGCAACTTATCTCCTCAGATCTGGCTGCTGGCGAAGTTTTGGTGAGAAATCACTATTTATCCTTAGACCCTTATATGCGCGGGCGCATGTCAACGGCCAAAAGTTATTCTGCACCGCAAGAGTTAGATCACACCATGCTCGGTGCTACCGCGGGCGTTGTAGTTGCCTCGCGACATGCTGAATTTAGCGTTGGTGATTCTGTTGTCGGGCACTTGGGTTGGGCTGAAATGGGTGTGACGCAAGGCAATTTATTACGTCAGGTTGATGCGGCAAGATTACCTTTATCCGTTTATCTGGGCGTAGTTGGTATGCCGGGTGTGACCGCCTGGTATGGCGTGAACCGGATTTTACAAGCACAAGCAGGGCAAACTTTAGTAGTGTCGGCGGCCAGCGGCGCAGTCGGTAGCGTGGTCGGGCAATTGGCAAAATTAATCGGTTGCCGGGTGGTTGGGATTGCTGGCGGTGAAAAAAAATGTAGCTATGTGGTTGATCAGCTTGGGTTTGATGCCTGTGTCGATTACAAGGCAAATCAAACAGAAGCCGAATTGTTGGATTGCTTAAGAGCCGCAGCTCCAGATGGCATTGATTTATTGTTTGAAAACGTCGGTTCCAGTGTTTTTGACGCAAGTCTGGCGTGCTTAAATCCTTATGCCAAAATTGCTTTATGCGGCATGATTGCCGGGTATAACAGTGCTTCACAACCGCTAAAACACGCAAATAAATTATTAACCATGCGCGCAATGTTGCAGGGCTTTATTGTCACTGAACATATGGATGTGTGGCCGCAAGCGTTGACTGAACTGGCTGCATTGGTAGCGAGCGGACAGTTGAAATACCATGAAACGATAGCGCAAGGCTTAGCAGCTGCGCCGGATGCGTTTATTGGTTTATTAAGCGGTCAAAATTTGGGTAAGCAATTAGTTAAACTAAGCTAAACCGAACTAAAGGGAAGAATCTAACATCATGACTATCAATATCACTATAAACAACTGGGCTGTACAAAAAGAAGCCGCGCGACATGTGCGGATGAACGTTTTCGTCATTGAACAACAAGTTCCGATTGAGCTGGAATGGGACACGATGGACGAGCAATGCATCCACGCTGTCGCTACCGATGAAACTGGTGCGGCAGTCGGCACGGGCAGATTACTGCCTGATGGACATATAGGGCGCATGGCCGTGCTGGCGACGGCGCGCGGGCAGGGCGTTGGCGGGCAAATTTTGATGTGCCTGATCTGTGAGGCACAAGAGCGTGGCGATAAACGCGTGGTGTTAAGCGCGCAACGCCAGGCGGAAGGTTTTTACGAACGTTTTGGTTTTAAAGTCGTTGGGGAAGAGTATATGGAAGCTGGTATTAATCATATTGATATGGAATTTCATTTTAAGTAGCCAGCATCGATATATCTGCACTCACTAATCAATCAACTGATTTTTAATCGCATAGTGAGTCAGTTCAGCGTTATTTTTTAATTTCATTTTAAATAATACTCGCGAGCGATATTCGCTAATCGTTTTAACCGATAGCGACAACTCTTTAGCAATATCACTAACGGCTTTTCCTGATGCGATCAAGGTCAGTGTTTGGTATTCACGATCAGATAGCGTTTCATGCAGCGTGACCTGATGTTCTTCGTCGATATGATTTGCCAGTTCTTGCGCAACCGAGGCGTTGATGTACTTCAACCCGGAGGCGACCTGACGAATCGCGGTGACCAGTTCTTTGGGGGCACTTTGCTTGTTCAGGTAACCAGATGCGCCAGCTTTCAGTGAACGTATCGCATACTGATCTTCGGGGTGCATGGAGAGCATGACGACAGCAATGTTGGGATGCTCTTTTTTAATCTGCTTTAATACTTCAATGCCGCTTTTATCTGGCATAGAGATATCTAATAGCAGCACATCGAATTCGTGTTCCCGGCACATTTTAATGGTCGTGAGACCACATTCTGCCTCGCCGCGCACAATAATGTCTTTGGTGTCAGCTAAAATTTGCTTTAAACCTTCTCTAACGATAGCGTGATCATCAGCAATAATAACTTCAATAATGGCATTGTCTTTCAACATGTGTACCTTAGTTTGTGCAGATTTTAAGTTAGTTGGATTACTTATAGCAGCGACAGCTGATCATTCATTGGTTCTTCGAATTGCGGGTTTCTAGTTTGCCCTATTAACGGGATTTTGATGGCGATCACACAGCCATTATTTGGTTGGGAGTCCACCAAAATCGTACCGCCAATTTCTTTGCAGCGTTCTGCCATTCCTAATAAGCCAAACGAATTTGGTTTACTGTCATGGTCGGTTTCAAGGCCACAGCCATTATCGGCAATTGTCAAACTAATGCTAGTGCGGGTATAAATAATAGCCAGGCTGGCATAGGTTGCGTTGGCATGCTTGGCGATATTGGTTAGCGCTTCCTGAATCATTCTAAATATGGCAGTAGCATGTTCTGGTGTTAGTGAAATATCGGATTTATTGGTTGAGAAAGAACAGCGGATGCCATATTGCTTTTCAAATTCTTTAATTTGCCAATCCAGCGCCGGAATTAAGCCTAAGTCTAAAACGCTAGGCCGTAAGTCGCGCGCTATTCTGTGCCCAGCTTCAATGGTGCGATCGATTAAGGTATCTACGTAGTGCGTTTTTTCGGTCAGCCACGGCTGGTCAGCAGGGAGGCGGTTTTCCAGCGTATGTAAGATCATTTTAACGGCAACTAAATTACCGCCCATTTCATCGTGAATCTCACGTGCAATCCGCATCCGTTCCTGTTCTTTAATCCGTTCAATATGTGCAGACAACTCAGTTAAACGCTGTCGATAAAGATGAATTTCAACGTCAATTAATTTACGTGCAGTGATGTTGGTAATGATCGCTTCCCAAATTACACTCAAATCTTCCAGCATGCGTGGCACAGCGCGTAAATAAATCCATTTAATATCGCTCCATTGCTCAACCCAAATCCGTCCTTCCCAGTTCCAGTGGTTTTGCGTTTGCGCTGACTCATGCATGCTGGTGAGATACGATGCTCGGTCTTCGGGTAAAATTATTTCGATGAATTTAGACGGTGAAATATAAAGTATTTCCGGCATAACGCCGAGCGTGCTTTCACAGTTGGCACTTAAAAACATATAGCGGGTAGTGCCGTCAATATTCAATAATAATTGCAGCACCACACCGGGTAAATTGGCCACAATGGCGGCGCAGCGTTCGTCACTCTCGGCACTTGCCGTAATGGCGCGTTGTTGAATGCTCATATCTTTGCCTACCACGATAAGTAGATCGCGACCTTCCGATGTGTCGCGCATAATATTTAGCAATACCGGATATTGGGTGCCATTTTTACAGGTATGGTAGGTGCTAATGGATATTTTTTGTTGTTGCCCCGGCGTAAATAACGGTTCAAGTTGCTGTTGCCACTCTAATTGGGTAAAGTCGCGTGCTAATTGCCAGGGTCGCATATGCTGAAGTTCTTCGAATGCGTACCCCAACTTATCTTGCGCTATTTGGCTGACTTCCAGATAAGTTGAGTTCGCCGCATCAATGAGGTAAATTTCATTGAAACAACCCTCGATAACTTTATTAAGTAAGCCGCACTGGTTCATGGTCATCGCATCTCGCTATAGTTGTGAACTAAAGTGATATTGAGCTATTAATACCATACTACTCTAAAGCTTTATAGGTGCAGAGCAACTTTTACAACGTAATACGATAGCATCGTGAGAATAAAAAGGAAATGCTGTAATGAATAATAATCAAAGCAACCAAGATGACGACGAGGAGCAAACCAGCGCGTTGTTGCAAATCTCTCCCGGAGCTAAAAATTACATCACTATGCCGGGTTATTTGGCGATGAAAGATGAATTTTTGCAGTTAATGGATGTGGCGCGTCCGGAAATGGTCAAAATTGTTTCTTGGGCCGCGTCCAATGGCGATCGTTCTGAAAATGGCGATTATATTTACGGCAAACGGCGCTTGCGTGAAATTGATCGCCGGATTCGGTTTTTAACTAAACGTATCGATTTGGCTGAAGTGGTTGACCCGCGCGTGCATCACGGATCTGACCAGGTTTTTTTTGGCGCAACAGTTAAATATGAAACACAGGCAGGCGTTGAACACGAAGTGACCATCGTTGGCGTGGATGAATTTGACCCATTGCGCGGCAAAATTAGCTGGGTTTCTCCGATAGCAAGGGCACTGAATAAAGCGCACGAAGGCGACACTATTGTGCTGCAAACGCCAGCCGGTTTGGAGGAAATTACTTTGCTTGAAGTCAGTTATCCAGCGTAAACAGTTGTAGTGACAAGTCCTGCTATAAGACCAGTTGTGCGTTAGAGCCATGCAGTAACGTCGCTTCTTCGTGCAGTTTTCAATACCACTTAAATACCGATTGACGGCCATTTTTTCTCACACTAAAGTGGCAAGGTTTTTTCAATTCCTATTTAAGGTGTGCCGTGCTTAGTGCTAATTTTGAAGAGTCGTCCATTGCCACCGTCGCCGCTCCAGTGCGCGCAATAACAAAATCCATACAGCGAATTAGGTCGATTGATGCTTTTCGCGGATTAACTATTTTCATCATGATCTTTGTGAATGAATTAGCGGGCGTAAAGGGAGTTCCGGCCTGGATGGAGCACATGCCTGCCACCATTGATGGCATGACGTTTGTGGATGTAGTATTCCCCGCATTTTTATTTATCGTCGGTATGTCGATTCCGTTTGCGATCGCGCACCGTCGGGCTAAAGGCGATAATTTTATTCAGTTACAACGCCATGTTTTGGCGCGGACATTAGGCTTGCTGGTGTTGGGTGTATTTATGGTGAATGCTGAAGATGGGTACAATCAGGCCGCCATGCCACTGTCAATTAACTTATGGTCGTTGTTGTTTTATTTTGCGGCATTTTTGGTCTGGCATGTCCGGTTAACTAAGTCCAATCGGCTTGATTGGACGTTACGACTATTTGGTGTAATTGGCTTGCTGGCTCTGGCATTGGTATTTCGTGGGGGCGATGGCACTGCGTATTTGGCGCCGCAATGGTGGGGAATTTTAGGGTTAATCGGATGGGCCTATTTGATCGCTACGCTGTGTTTTCAACTGAGCGGCGGCGAAAAGTTGCCGCTGGTGTTGATGTTAATTAGCTGCGTACTGTATTACTGTGTCGGACATTCGTTTGTCATGCAACATTCGGTGTTGTTGCCGGTATTGTTTAGTCAGGGCGGGAATGCGGCCCATGCCTCGATTGTGTTGTGCGGGGTAATCACAGCACAAATCTTTTTTCAATCTCATGAGGAAAACTCCAATCGCTGGGTGCAAGCAAGCGTATTGGCAGGCAGTTTAGCTCTGTTTGCTGCGCTGCTACGTCCTGATTGGCATATATCAAAAATCGCCGCTACACCAAGCTGGTGTTTGTATAGTGCAGCGATTTGCATAGCCCTGTTTATGTTGTTGCACTATCTAGTTGAGGTAAAGCAGCAACCGGTCGGCCGGTTTTTGTGTCGTTTTGTGGAGCCGGCGGCAAACAGTCCATTACTCACGTATCTACTGCCTTTTGTCGTCTATCAACTGATGCAGATTTGCTCTGTTTCACTGCCCGATTTTTTGCGTAAAGGAAGTGCCGGCATTGCGTGGTCAGCGTGTTATGCGTTGTTGATCATGCTGGCAGCCAAAGGCCTCAATAGGCTCAATTTGCGCTTGCAATTGTAATGGCATATTCATCCAATCACTCAGCAAACACCTCGCTAATCAAGCTGCGCAACCATTGATTGCCCTGATCTTGATGATAGCGCCGGTGCCAAAAAATATTGGTTTGCAAATCGGGTAGATTCAGCGGGTGGTGCTGATAATGTAGCTTAAAGGGCAGGGCAGTGCTTTCGGCCAGTTTTTGCGGTACGGTCACCAATAAATCGCTGTTACTGATGATGTAGGGGACGGCGGTAAAGTGCGGCACACTAAATTTAACCCGATCTAAAATGCCAGCTTTTTCTAAATCCTGGTTAATCTTGTCGTAGGGACTTTCGTTGGACGCGACCATCAAATGTTCCGCCGCCATAAAGCGTTCGATGCTTAATGCTTCACCAGCCAGCGGATGCTCCGCGCGCATCATGACCACGTAATTCTGCTTGAATAAACGGCGCTGATATAAGGCTTCGGATACTTCATTAAATGCTCCGATCGCCACATCAATTTTTCCTGCACCCATTTCCGCCATTAAATCCAACCTTGCAGTTCGCTCCGTGCTGATTCTGACTTGCGGCGCTAACAGCGTGCAATGATTGATCAGTTTGGGCATGAAATACAACTCGGCCACATCGGTTAGTGCAATGTTGAAATGACGATTACTGTTGGCCGCGTCAAACTTTTCATGCACGTTCATCGCTTCGGTCAAACCATTTAACGCCAAACGTATCGGTTCCGCCAATTGCTCTGCAAATGGCGTGGGTTGCATACCTTCCTTGGTGCGCACAAATAATTGGTCGTCAAAAGTCCTGCGTAAGCGGGCCAGAGCGTTACTGACCGCTGGCTGGGATAGATTTAATCGTTTGGCGACGGAAGAAATTTGTTGTTCTTGAAAAATTTCGTTAAAAACCACCAGAAGATTCAAGTCAATATTGCGCGGATCAAGCATGTTTGCCTATTATTCATGAAATCAATGGACTGTATTTTTGTATTTATATCGTAAAACAAGGGGAATTGCACTAAAGTTGCTGCATAAAATGAATTTAACGAATTTAAACATGTGTGGAGCGTTGAAATGAGCTTGAAATATCAAACTGGTTTTGGCAATGAATTTGCCACGGAAGCGTTGCCCGGAGCGTTGCCACAGGGGCAAAATTCACCGCAACGGGTTGCCTATGGTTTGTATGCGGAACAAATTTCCGGCACGGCATTTACTGCGCCGCGTAGCCATAATCGCCGTTCCTGGTTGTATCGGATGCGCCCGGCGGCGGTGCATCAAGAATTTAAGCAAATGGATAACGGCTTAATCGTCAGCGACTTTACCCAAGTGCCGGCAACGCCGAATCAGTTACGCTGGAATCCGTTGCCACTGCCGTCAGAGCCGACTGATTTCATTGCGGGTTTGGCGACGATGGCGGGAACAGGTTCGCCCGACGCGCAAAGCGGTTGTGCGATTCATTTATACGTGGCAAACCAAGACATGACGAAGCGGTTTTTTTATTCTGCCGACGGGGAATTTTTAATCGTGCCGCAACAGGGCCGCCTATTAATTAAAACTGAACTGGGTAATTTAGAAGTTGAGCCGCAAGAAATTGCCATTATTCCGCGCGGGATTCGTTTTCAGGTCAGTCTGCCGGACGGTTTGGCACGCGGCTATGTTTGCGAAAACTTTGGCGGCGCATTGCGCTTGCCCGATTTAGGTGTGATCGGCTCGAACGGTTTGGCTAATCCGCGTGACTTTGAAGTTCCGGTTGCGGCGTATGAAGATAAAGAAGGCGAGTTTGAATTAATCGCTAAATTTAGCGGTAACTTATGGCAAGCCAACATTGGCCATTCGCCGCTAGATGTCGTGGCCTGGCATGGCAACTATGCGCCGTGCAAATACGATTTGCGCCGCTTTAACACCATCGGTTCGATCAGTTACGACCATCCAGATCCATCGATCTTTTTGGTATTGCAAGCCCAGAGCGATACGCCCGGCGTGGATACGATCGATTTTGTGATCTTCCCACCGCGCTGGTTAGCGGCTGAAAACACCTTCCGCCCACCTTGGTTTCATCGTAATATTGCGGCTGAATTTATGGGTTTGATTCACGGTGCTTACGACGCCAAAGCAGAAGGCTTTGTGCCCGGCGGCTCCAGCTTGCATAACTGCATGTCGGGTCATGGACCGGATGAGCAAACGTTTGAAAAAGCCTCGGTCTCGGATACCTCCAAACCGCATAAAATCGCCGATACGATGGCGTTTATGTTTGAAACACGTACAATTCTGCGCCCAACCCGCTTTGCTATGGAAGCACCGCAACGTCAGGCCAATTACGCTAGCTGCTGGCAGGGTTTGGCAAAACACTTCACACCGGAAAAACAATAATGAACACTCTTAATGCTACTCACAATCCATCATTAACCAGTTGGGTCGCTGCGGCGAATCAGCCGGATCAAGATTTCCCGATTCAAAATTTGCCATTTGGTGTTTTCACCACGGCCAGTCAAGCACAAGCGCATGTTGGCGTAGCAATTGGTGATGCGATCCTGGATTTGGCGGTGCTGCAACAAGCTGGCTTAATTAACGTAGCTGGCGATGTATTTAATGCTGCTAGCTTGAACCTTTTCATCAATTTAGGTGCGGCTGTCTGGAGCTCAGTACGCGCTCAAGTCAGTGATTTATTACGCGCAGATAATGCTACTTTGCGCGACAACGCGGCTTTGCGTAGTCAGGCATTAGTTGCCCAAAGCGCTGCACAAATGCTGTTGCCAGTAGAAATCGGCGGTTATACCGATTTCTATTCGTCGAAAGAACACGCAACCAATGTCGGCAGCATGTTCCGTGATCCTAAAAATGCGCTGCTGCCGAATTGGCTGGAAATCCCGATCGGTTACAACGGCCGCGCTTCTTCGGTAATTGTCAGCGATACGCCAATTCGTCGCCCGAATGGCCAAACTAAAGCGCCGACTCAAGAACGTCCTGAATTTGGACCTTGCAAAAAGCTCGATATTGAACTGGAAACCGGCTTTATCATCGGTCGTGGCAATGCCTTAGGTGAACCGATTCGTTGTGAAAATGCCGAGCAGCATATTTTTGGCATGGTGTTGTTAAATGACTGGAGCGCGCGCGATATCCAAACCTGGGAATACGTACCGCTAGGCCCATTCAATTCAAAAACCTTCGCGAGCACGATTTCACCTTGGGTGGTCACGATGGAAGCCTTGGCACCTTTTAGAGTGGCAACGCCCGCGCAAGAACCGCAACCGCTTAGCTATTTGCAGCATAAGCCGGAAGTAAAGTACGGCGTAGATATCCAATTGGAAGTGCAGCTCACACCAGAGCAAAGCCAGCAAGCCACGACCATTTGCCGCACCAACTTTAAAGATATGTATTGGAGTATGGCGCAGCAACTGACGCATCACACAGCTTCCGGCTGCAATACCCGCATCGGCGATTTAATGGGCTCTGGCACCATCAGCGGTGCAACGCCTGATTCATTTGGTAGTTTGCTGGAGTTGACCTGGAACGGCGCTAATCCGTTGGCATTGACCGATGGTAGTACCCGTCAATTTATTCAGGATGGTGACGAGCTGACGATACGCGGCTGGGCGCAGGGCGCTAATTACCGGGTTGGTTTTGGCTTGTGTCGCGGTAAGATTTTGCCGGCGTTGGCAGTTTAAGTCTTATAGGTTGATATTGCGAGATTGGGGTTGCTGGCTGAAATGCCTGCAACCCCACTAAAACTCTTATTTTTCGCCTTTAGCTGCTTCGATCGACTCATGAATTTCATGCTCGGCCTGACGAAGTAACTCTTCGGCTTTAGCGCCGTGTCCCGCCATATCATAGTGATTTGCTGCGCGTGCGCGTTCCATTTCATGAATTGCCTGCATCGTATGTTCATGTGCATCATGAATGTCGTGCCAATCTTTAACTTCTTTGGCAATGGCGCCGCCGACAACGATGGTCAATACAGCCGCTGCAACAAGTAGTGATTTTTTCATTTGAATTCCTTCGTGTGTGGTGTGAAAGATTGATTTGAAACAACGTACGGTGAGGGATTTTTATCTGCAACCGTACCCACATCAATGTAGAAGGTAAATTATCGGTTGACAACCAATGCGTTGTTTTTACCGTCTATTTAAGTAAAAGACAGTAAAAAAATCGCAGTTTTTTATATACGGCCTCTATCCCATTGAATTTTTAACGTATTCAATGGGTTTCTTGAACACTAAAATGACGTTTTTAATAGTATAAAAATTTCGACTTAAGTAGCGCTAACTGCGGCAACAAAAAGCATGAATATGGTGAGCAAGATGCAAGCTATAAAGGATAAAAACACGGTGCGCCACAAGGTAGAAAGATGGCTTAACTGGTAAGTACTTTTTAACTGCCGATACATATGAATCGGCGGCAGGAATGCCAATACGATGAGCGCTGCACTGGTCACATGAAATGCGATTAACGCGTTCATCATTGATACCCACAACGCCATGAAAGACAGCGAGTAAAACGAAAAAACGGCATGGTCGAACATGGTGATGCCTTTGCGCCAAAAAAACATTAGCCATAAAAACGGCAATGAAATAGGTACGAGTAACAGCGCAAATTTATACGCGTTATTTTTCATTTTATACGCGACTATTTCTGGATTATCTATGGCGTGTTTAATTGTTTTTTTAACCCATTGTTGCTCTTTTAAATCCATACCTCCCAGAACGAGATGGTCAGTGAATTCATTAGTTTGGCCTACGTCTTTTTGTCGCACTTTTTGTTTTTCTATAGCCTCATCCAGTGCGTGCTGACTGCCAGAAACATCGCCCCCGTTTTTTTGCGCCGCAAGCAAATTGGCTTGAGCCTTATCGACATTGGTTGTAGCAAGCTCTAAATCTTTACCCAGACCTTGCTCTATCGAAGTAGATGCAAATTTAACTACGGAATCTTCTTTATCCTGATTGTGGCTTCCGGTTAACGAAAACATGAAAAACATAAAAAATACCGTAAACAAGAATAACGCCAAGGGTGAAATAAACCGCACGCGCTGACCATCAATATAACGTCGGGTAAGTTCACCGGGAAAAGCAAATAGCATTGGGATAGTGCGCCATCCTTTAGCGTCGAAATGCCACAAACCATGCACCATTTCTTCGATGAGATGCAGTAATGAATGGTGCACATGAGCAGATTGCCCGCAAACATGGCAAAAGTTACCGTTTATTTTGGTGCTGCAGTTACCGCATTGGGTATTTGCATGCGCTGCGGAATGGTGTTTTGGCCCCGCTTTTTTAAATCGCAAGACATTAGTCACCTTACTTACTGCATTCATTGCATTTGCCCCTGGGAAAGTTTGCATGATTGTGCCGCAAGATCCGTGGCGATTCAAGCAGGATGTCGTAAATTAAAAAGTAGGGCGGGCTGACTGACCCCAAATAACAATAGGGGTACCCACAAGAGGCACCCCTACAAAAACACATCATGGCAGTAGTAGCGTGACTTTATTCGGAGGTCAGTACCACTTTGACTGAAGAATCAACCGCGCTTTTTTCAATATAGCCGATGGTATTCGGATTGGATGAAACCAGTTTTTTGACTTCGGCTGAACTACTTACTTCTTTAGGTGGTGTGCCTTTGCCTGAGAAAACCAGTCGTGACCACGCTGATTTAACTTGCGCCTCACTTTTCCCGGTGACTTTATCGTAGAACGTGCCGCGAATCGCACTGCCACTGGCCTGATCTAGCGGTAGTGCAGTATTTCCATTTGGGAATTTATCGGATTTTCCCAGAAAAACCGACGAAACCTGATCCGTCGTCAGAGTGGAAATATCACTTTTTGCGCCAACGACCACCGCAATTTGGCAAAATGCAGATTGCATGCAGATGAGTGCAGCACAAAAAAACATCGCTTTGATGAGATTGTTCATTTTTTGTGCTCCCTTTAAAATACGAAATCAAGGCAAAGACTAAAGACACTCACATGTGTATCCGTGGTGTAACTTCCCCCAGTAACTTTACTGAATATACCCGCTGAACCTGCTGGCACTTGAATTTGTTGATATTCCGCCTTGATGTCATAGTTTTTACCGGCATCCCAACGAACCCCAAGCGCGCCAGTTTTTTCATTGGTACTGATCAGAAGTGAATTTGCTCCACCAACTAATGCGAGTACCGCTTGTTGATCTACAGCCGGCAGCAATGGAGTGATGGCAGGCGCTGAAACAGAGGTGACACTGTTGACGTTACGACCAGAAAAGCTGAGATAGGGCGTAAATTTTTGGATCCGATAACCCAGTGTTGCGTACCATGCAGTTACTGTCGAAATGTAAGTGCTTTCGGTTTTCCGTTTTACTACTTCACTGCTGGCAATCCAGTTTCCGCTATCAAAGATTATGCCCAAATCGGTGAAGGTGGCAAATTTATTGTCAATCGCCAAATCATTCGCAATGGTACCTAAAGAACTTAGTGCAGGTAATAATCCCGATGCCTGATTTAACTCTCCCAGCAAGCCATTAAAACCGTTTAGCCCCGTGCCACTGGTGCCTAATCTGGTTTTCATCGTCCCAAAGCGCACTGTAAATGGTCCGTTTTCAGCAGAAAAGTTTATCCCGGCGATGTTGTGCAGCAAAATTTGCTCATCGCCAGAAGCATTTTCACCCTCCAGTACGGATGATCTTCCCATCCAAAATTGCCCGTTTAAGGTGGTGTTGCCAAGTGATGTTTCGTACAGAATATCGCCACCGTCAAATGAGCGCACCGGGACTAGGGCATACACATCTACTGGCGTACGTACCGTTATGTTAGTGTAGCCAACATTGCGAAAGTCGCTAGACATAAAAAATGGGGCACCGATACGCCCCAGGCGCAGACTAAATCCGTTACCCATTTTCAGTTTGCCAAACGCCCATTCAACATCCGGGTTATAACTACCGACCGCATTTTGTTTTGAAAATAGTTGTACTGTGGCTGATAAGTAGTCGTTAAATTTGGCATCGAGCTGTCCACCCAGTTTGGTGTCAGGACCAAAATCGGACGATGTGGTCGCACCATTTTTTTCTGTGCCGGTAGTATAAATCCCATTATCGGTATTGGTTTGCACTACCCCTATCGTTCCGAAACTGGAAAATGAAAATATCGATTGTTTTGGCATCGTCATTGTGTCAGGTGGCGTGACATTATCGGCACAAGCTGCGCTAATAAATCCCGTTGCCAAGAGCCAAATTGCGACCGTTGAATATTTTTTATACATCTTTTATCCCCTGTGTAAACGAACCAAGTTGAGACGCGCACTGAACAGTTTTTTTACTTTATGAAATAAAGTTTGCAACAACAAGTTTATTTTAGAAATAAAAAACAATACGCCAATAAAGCAACAGGCCTCATATTCAGCTTGAATTATTTGAATTTCGTGCTTATGGGAAATAAATAAAATGGTTCAGCCTTCGATTAGTGCGCCCATTGCCAGCTCTTCAAAATCTTGAATGGCAAGAGGGCGGCTAAACAGATAGCCCTGATAAGCGAAGCATCCGGCATTGGCTAAAAATTCACGTTGCTCGCTAGTTTCAACACCTTCCGCGATCACATTGAGCCCCAAACTCTTACCTAATGAAACGATGGTCTTCGCAATGGCTGCGCCGTTTGGGTCGCTATGTACGTCACGAATAAATGATTGATCAATCTTTAACTGATCGAGTGGCAAACGCTTGAGGAAGGACAGAGATGAATAACCAGTGCCGAAGTCATCAAGCGAAAAACCCAGCCCGTGCGCTTTTAATGTCAGCATTTTTTGAATAATATCGTCGACATTTTCTACCAGCATGCTTTCCGTTAATTCGAGTTTTAAGCGATGAGGGTTAGCGCCAGAACGCTCGATGATCGCAAGTACCGTTTCAATAAAGTCCGGTTGCCTGAATTGCAGCGCACTGACATTGACGGCCAGCACCAGTTTTCTCATATTGGGGAGTTTTCCCCATGCCGCTAATTGATTGCAGGCCGTTTCAAGCACCCAGTTTCCTATCGGTAAAATGAGTCCGCTTTCTTCTGCAAAGGGAATAAATAACGCTGGCGACATCATGCCCTGTTCAGGGTGTTTCCAGCGCACTAATACTTCGGCTCCGGTGAGCTTGGATTCACTGGTAAATTGTCCTTGGTAGTGCAGAATAAATTGTTTGTCTTGTAATGCAATCCGTAAATCTTCTTCTAGCGTTGCCTGCTGTTTCATGGCAGATTCCAGGCTTGGGTCAAAGAACCGGATGGTGTTTCTACCGGCTTTCTTCGACTTATACATGGCAAGATCGGCTTGCTTTAATAGCTCGTCCGTTGTGGAAAGCTGGCCATTAAACATGGCCACGCCGATGCTGGCGGTACTGTGATGAACGACATCGCCAAGCTGATAGGTTTGATTAAGTGCATCGAGCAGTTTTAACGCGGCAGTCTTGGCTTTGTTGGCGGCAATATCGTCGTCGGTGCCCAAGCCAGCCAATAGCACGACAAATTCATCGCCACCAAAACGTGCCACCGTATCGCCTTCACGAATACGTTGCATTAAACATTCGGCCACTTGTTTTAATACCAGATCGCCTTTTTGATGGCCTAAGGTATCGTTGATATTTTTAAAATGATCCAGATCAATAAACAACAAGGCACCGTACACGCCGCTGCGGTAGGAAATGGCGATAACCTGGTTGAGCCTGTCTAATAAGAGCGTGCGATTGGGAAGGCCGGTGAGCTGATCAAAATAAGCAAGTTCAAATATACGTTCTTCGCCTTTTTTGCGTCCGGTAATGTCTTCGCTAATCGCGATGTAGTTGCAGATGCTCCCATTCGATTGGCGGATTGGTGAGATGGTGGTGAATTGAATAAATTCCTGGCCATTTTTGCTAACATTGGCAATTTCACCTTGCCATGTTTCGCCTTGTTTAATCGTTTTCCAAAGCTCGACAAAAGTTTGTGGCGGAGTTTTTCCTGATTTTATTAGGCGTGGATTTTTTCCGATAATCTCTTTACGGCTATAACCGGTACGTTTCAAAAAAGCGGCATTGACATATTCAATATCCGCATTCAGATTAGTGATCATGATGCAACCCGGGCTTTGCTCTACTGCCTGGAATAGTTTGAAGCGTTCCGTCTCGGTCTTCATTTTTTCAGTTAAATCACGGCCGAAGGCAATCATTCTTCCGCCGGGCAGATGCCCGGTCGTTAATTCTACAGACACGGTTGATCCATTTTTGTGGTTAATCAACCATTCGCGACGAGTGAATTTGGCGTTTTGGGTTAATGCCAGGTACTCCAATAATTCATCTTCACGTTCTTCATGAATCATGTCAGTTAGCCGTAATTGACTGAGTTCTATTTCGCTGTGGCCGGTTAGTCTGGCGGCAGTAGGGTTGGCGTAAATAAAGTTTCCTTTAGAATTGCTTATCCAGATCGCGTCGCCAGACTCTTCCAGTACTGAACGTAAGTCTGACTCGGCTATCTTGCGGCCAGTAATGTCTTCGCGGAAAATGATCAGGCCGCCAATTTCGCCGCTTTCATACTTCCATGGTTGCGCCGAACAATATAGCCAGCGCTGCGTCCCATCATTTTGCTGCCACATAAATTCGACATTATTAATAGCGACGCCGGCGAACGCCTGTTGATGCAGCTTTTTCCATTCAGGCGGCATGTCCGGATTAATCTCGTAGTGGTTACGTCCGGTAAGATCTTTATAGCCGCGACCATTTTCTTTTAACCATTTTTGGCTATAGGCGATGTAATTCATATCCAGATCCACCATGGCAATGCTAACCGGCGCGTCTTGTATAAACGCTTGCTGCTGCTCTGTGGAGATGGTCACCTTTTTTCCCATCATGCTGGGTTCGGCAATTACGTCATAAATCGCAACAAAATGCTCTGCCTTTGGGCTGGATACGGATAATTGCATCCATTTTTCCAATTGCGGAAAATAGGTTTCAACGCGCACCGGCATTCCAGTAGCCGCAACCCGCCCATAGACGGCCAGGCGTTCGTCGTTGTTTTTTGTATTCCCTGGCATGACTTCACTGAGTTTTTTACCGATAACATTTTTCAACCCAGTTAAAGTTTCAAAGGTCTCATTCACTTTAATGTAGATAAAATCGACAGGTTCGCCGTTTTCATAAACTAGCTGACCGTATTCAAATCCATTCAGGATGCAATCTAAAATAAAGTTGGCCGTGTTTTCATTGTCGTTGACCTCGATTTTCGATGCGTTAATTTGATTTTGTGCATCAATGGCAGCCTTCATTAGTCGGTGCACTACTAATTTACCAATCATTAATAGTAAAAAAATAATGACTGATTCAACGATGGCGCGAGGTGACCTAAATGCACTTGGGTAACTGACAAAAGCACATGTGAAGGAAATTGCCAGTGTAATTAGGGCGACCCGAAACTGACTGACGGCCAGCGCAAAAATAAAGGGTAGCCAAATCCCTTGCGGCACCGAGGAATATAAGAATGCATGCGGATCAAAAACGAAGGGAATCGATAACGCCATTGCAATAATGGCGATGTTGATGGCGAAATTGTGGCCGCTCCGGTACAAATACGCCATTGCAAATAGCAGCAAGGTAATTGATCCCAGCGCAAAGGTCGTGTAATTGCTGTCCTGTGGTGTCGTGTTAGTTGCATAGCTAATCAGTTCCGGAAGCAGGGCGGCAAAGGACAATAACGCTCCTGCATAGAGTGCAAAAAGCGTTAAGCGGTGCGTGCTGAATCGATGATCAGGAAGCTGCATGTGTCCCTGCTTTATGGTCATGAGTAAGAATTGATTGCGTATTTACATCACGCAGCAAGGCTCTTTTCACTATATATTCTTTTGACCCGCAAGCAAGTTTTAACGTCGGTATTCACACTGCTGCCTGTGTTGAAATCATAGCGTGGGTAACTTTGCCTACCGATGATGGTTATTAATAAAATAATTAATTGAATTTTATTCAAGAATATTCTTAATTGGCGGTAACGCGTGAGCATAAAATCGTGCCCACGTTACGGAGAAGGTCAAAAATCAAGCGATTGTTTACATTGAAGTGGTTTATGTCCGTGCTGCATCGCGGTATAATCTCGGTCTTCGTGCAACCCAGTAGATACGCTTACCCGTTTCTACGCCACTCCTCACTCGCTATGTTGATTCTGCCAGGCTCTAACGCCCTGTCTTCGTTCCGTACTCAAGGTCTCCTTTCCCGTTTGCAAGCAATAGAACCGTCGATTATTGCGGTCACCGGGCGCTACACTCATTTTATTGACAGCACTACTGCGCTGGCTGAGGACGACAAAGCGCGCTTATCTGCGTTGTTGACCTATGGTGAGGCGTACGTTGGAAATCCTGAATGCGATAAATCGGGCGATTTATTCGTCGTTATTCCACGCTTTGGTACGATTTCACCGTGGGCCAGTAAAGCCACTGAAATTGCGCACAACTGCGGCATGGCGCAAATCAAGCGCATCGAACGTGGGATTAGTTTCCATGTACAAGTTAAAACCGGCTTACTGGGCGGCGTAAAAAACCTGTCCGAGACGATGCTGCCGAAAGTGGCCGCCTTGTTGCATGACCGCATGACTGAAATCGTGTTGCGCAATGAAACCGATGCAAGTGGCTTATTCCAAGAGTTAACTGCGCAACCGTTAGCGTTTATTGATATTTTAACGGGCGGTGCAGCGGCTTTAAATCACGCTAACGTTGAATTAGGTTTGGCTTTATCCGAAGATGAAATCGCCTATCTGTTCAATGCCTTTACCAGCGCAAAACGTAACCCGACCGACGTTGAGCTGATGATGTTTGCGCAAGCTAATAGCGAACATTGCCGCCATAAAATCTTCAACGCGGACTGGATTATCGACGGCGTAACGCAAGATACGTCCTTGTTTGCGATGATTAAAAATACCCACAAGCTAGCGCCGCGCGGCACGATTGTGGCGTATAGCGATAATTCCTCCATCATCGAAGGCGCCACCGTTTCGCGTTTCTACGCACGCGGTGCCGCAACAGGCAATGTCTATCAGGCCAGCGATGAATTAGTCCACACCTTAATGAAGGTGGAAACGCATAACCACCCAACTGCAATTTCCCCATTCCCAGGCGCATCAACTGGCGCCGGCGGTGAAATTCGCGATGAAGGCGCTACAGGACGCGGTTCAAAGCCTAAAGCAGGTTTAACTGGGTTTACGGTATCGAACTTGTGCGTGCCTGGCAATCTGCAAGCTTGGGAAAATGATGCGGATGTAGTCAAAGGTGTGGCCAACAACGGTAAAGCCGGTAACCAGTACGGCAAACCAGACCGTATCGCCAGCCCATTGCAAATTATGCTGGAAGGCCCAATCGGCGGCGCTTCCTTTAATAATGAATTCGGTCGCCCGATTTTAGGCGGCTACTTCCGCACCTACGAACAAAACGTGGCAGGGCAGGTGTCCGGTTACCACAAGCCGATCATGATCGCTGGCGGTATGGGCAGCATTTCTGATCTGCATACCTTTAAAAACGCCTTGCCGGTCGGTAGTTTATTAATTCAACTGGGCGGCCCGGGAATGCGCATTGGCATGGGCGGCAGTGCCGCTTCATCAATGGCGACCGGTGCCAACACAGCGGATTTAGATTTTGATTCGGTACAGCGCGGTAATCCTGAAATGGAACGCCGTGCGCAAGAAGTGATTAACGCTTGTTGGGCTATGGGCTCAGACAATATTATTTTGTCTATCCATGACGTCGGCGCGGGTGGTTTATCTAATGCCTTCCCAGAAATCACCAATGACGCCAAACGCGGTGCGATTTTTGATCTGCGCCAAATTCCGCTGGAAGAATCCGGCATGGCACCAAAAGAAATCTGGAGTAATGAATCGCAAGAGCGCTATGTATTAGCGATTGCGCCAGAACATTTAGAACTGTTTAAATACTATTGCGAACGTGAGCGCTGTCTGTTTGCCGTGGTTGGTACCGCCACCGAAGAACGTCAGTTAAAAGTGATCGATCCGCTGCATGATAATTCACCGGTTGATATGCCGATGGATGTATTGCTAGGTAAACCACCTAAAATGCTGCGCGATGTAACAACCGTGGCTAACCAGTTTCCTGCCTTAGATTTAACCGGTATCGCCTTAGCCGATGTAGCGCATAAAGTATTGAGTTTGCCTACTGTTGGCGATAAATCATTTTTGATTACCATTGGTGACCGTAGCGTAGGCGCGATGTCGGTGCGTGACCAAATGGTCGGCCCTTGGCAAGTACCGGTTGCTGATTGTGCGGTAACGGCGATGAGTTTTGAAGGCTATTTAGGCGAAGCAATGGCGATGGGTGAGCGTACGCCGTTGGCTGTTGTGAATGCGGCAGCTTCTGGACGTATGGCAGTTGGTGAAACTATTACCAATATGGCGGCAGCCTCAATAGCGTCACTTTCCGACATTAAATTATCAGCTAACTGGATGGCTGCTTGCGGCCAACCAGGTCAAGATGCAGCTTTGTTTGCGACAGTGAAAGCGGTTGGTCTGGAGTTGTGTCCTGCCTTAGGTTTATCGATTCCGGTCGGCAAAGATTCGCTGTCAATGCGTACCACATGGAGCGATGAAGGTACTGCAAAGTCGGTGACTTCTCCGGTTTCATTAATCGTTTCCGGTTTTGCACCGGTCACAGATATCCGCGCTAATTTAACGCCGCAATTAAATCGCGACGCTGGCGACACGGTCTTGATACTGATTGATTTAGGTCGTGGCAAAAATCGTTTGGCAGCATCTGCCTGCGCGCAAGTTATCCAGCAGTTGGGTAATGATGTGCCTGACGTGGATAGCGCAGAAGATTTAAAAGGCATGTTTAACGCGATTCAACAATTGAACCGCGAACAAAAAATTCTGGCTTACCATGACCGTTCCGACGGCGGTTTATTTACCACCTTGTGTGAAATGTCGTTTGCCAGCCGCATGGGCTTAGATATCAACGTTGATATTTTAGCGATGGATATCGGGCACGCTGCCGATTCAGGCGAAGCTAAAAACTGGGCTGGTCAAATTGCGGAACGTCGCAACGAACAAACATTACGCGCTTTGTTTAATGAAGAATTGGGTGCGGTAATTCAGGTTCGTGCCGATCAAAAATCAGCCGTTATGGATGTCTTGCGCAGCTTTAATTTAGGTGCTTGCAGCCATATTATCGGTAAGCCAAACACGAGTGCTGATATTTTAATTACTCGTGACGCTAAAGAGATTTTTAAACAAAGTCGTTCAGAATTGCACCAAATCTGGAGTAAAACCAGCTGGCAATTAGCTCGCTTGCGTGATAATCCAGCTTGTGCTGATGCGGAATATGCACGTCTTGCTGATGCAAGTGATCCTGGTATGCAGCCGAAGTTAAGCTTTGACCCGCAGCAAGATATTGCCGCACCGTTCATTGCCACAGGAGCGCGTCCACGAGTAGCGATTCTGCGTGAGCAAGGCGTAAATTCACATGTGGAAACAGCGTATGTCATGCACAAATCAGGCTTTACCGCTGTGGATGTGCACATGAGTGACTTGATTGCCGGACGTGCCAAATTGGCTGATTTTGCCGGGATTATTGCGGTTGGTGGTTTCTCGTACGGTGACGTACTGGGTGCTGGTGAAGGCTGGGCT
Organism: Solimicrobium silvestre; assembly: GCF_002976435.1. Lineage (GTDB taxonomy): Bacteria > Pseudomonadota > Gammaproteobacteria > Burkholderiales > Burkholderiaceae_D > Solimicrobium > Solimicrobium silvestre. The sequence goes on from NZ_PUGF01000025.1 coordinate 26,255, forward strand.
AAAACGATTCTGTTTAACGCGCAATTGGCAGAGCAATTCTCGGAATTTTTCCAGCGTAAAGATACTTTTGGCTTAGGTATTTGCAACGGTTGCCAAATGCTCTCCAACTTAAAATCCATTATTCCTGGCGCACATGCCTGGCCTAAATTTACCCGGAATAAATCCGAGCAATTTGAAGGTCGTTTTGTGATGGCGGAAGTCACTGACAGCCCATCTATCTTTATGGCAGGTATGGCTGGAACACAAGCCCCAATCGTGGTTTCACATGGTGAAGGTTTTGCCGATTTCTCTACCACTGGCAATCTGCAAGAAGCAATCGTCGGTTTGCGTTTTGTTGACAATCTGGGACACGCAACTGAAACGTATCCGTACAATCCTAACGGTTCGCCGCAAGGGATTGCTGCTGTGACGACATTAGATGGCCGTTTTACAGCCATCATGCCGCATCCGGAGCGAGTATTCCGTAGCGCAATACATTCTTGGCACCCAGCAGGTTGGGGCGAAGATTCCCCTTGGATGCGTATGTTCCGTAATGCACGTAAGTGGGTGGGCTAACGTTACGCACATGCGTTAATGCATAACAAAAAGGCGCACCAGGTGATGCGCCTTTTTTATTGCTTAATTGAGCTTAAACGTGGGTGCTAACCACATTTCCAGAAGTGGTAGAGCCTTGTAGGTTTTGTGATAATGACTGTAAAAAGCCAGAGAGCGACGTACCCGTGCTGGAAATTCCATCGGTCGATAATAAGTTATTAAAACTAGTTTGCAGTGCCGCTAATGTGGAGTTGGCTGAGTTGCTGGAACTGGTGCCGGTTCCACCAGCTCCAGTACTGCTGCTAGATGCGCTAGAGCTTGACGATGATGCGCCCAGTTGCTGTATTAAATCTTGAATACCACTTTCCAATTTACCTTCGCCGCCGCCATGGTGATGATGGTGGCCCGTTACGCCAGTTGTTGATCCTGACGCACTTCCTGAGCTGGATTGTCCACTGACTTGCGCTTGTATCGCTGCAAACAAGTTCTGTACAAATGCGGACAATGCTTGTTGAGGCGTTTCGCTAGTAGTGGCTGAGGGGCTAGTTGATGCACTATTTGTGGACGTCGCCGCAGCCGCAGCGCTGCTAGTGCTGGCTGAGCTGGCCGTACCTACCCCAAGTTGCGCTAATGCATTGCTAATAGCGCTAAAAAAGCTGTTGCCATTGCCTTGGTTATTGGCTGGCGCTGTGCTATTTCCCCCAGAGTTTTGATTATTGACTGACTGGCCGGAGAAAAATTGCGCATATGCAATTTGTTGATTGTTGCCGAGAGCAGAAATAGACATATAACCTCCATACAAACCATATTAGCGGCATTTTATGTGCATGCAAGTAACAATGCCGCGCTTCCTATTAGTTACGACATAAAATTTTTTTTATTGAGGATAATTGAAGTATCCTTTTGTAAAAAATTTCAGGCAACGATGAATGGGTTTAGTTTAGTCGGTAAGTAGTAATTCAATGCCAGAATAAGCGAGGCAAAAGTCGGTCTGTTTGTACTTGTCATTAGGCACTGCGCGAGCAGCATTGAAAATAAGAATGAAAAAAAGGCATCTATGCAGATGCCTTTTTTATTGCTGAAGCTAAACTACGTGCTTACTTGATCACTGCTTTTTTATGCAGTTCTTCTTGGTAAGCTTGCAATTTCTTTTGCTCTAAACCTTCAACGATTTGCTTTTTCAGCTCATCCAATGTTGGGATTTTAGCTGGACGAGTGTCGTCAACTTTAATCACATGGAAACCGTATTGAGTTTGTACCGGAGTTTCAGTCATTTGACCTTTTTGCAGGCCAACCATTGCATCTGAGAATGGTTTAACGAACGCTGCTGGAGTAGCCCAATCCAAATCACCACCGTTATTTGCAGAACCGGTATCTTTAGATTGTTTTGCTAATTCGTCAAAAGTTGAACCAGCTTTTAATTTAGCAATGATTGCTTTTGCTTCATCTGCAGTCGCTACTAAAATATGACGAACGTGGTATTCCTTGTCGCCAGCTTGTACTTTAATTTTTTCGTATTCAGCGCTGATTTCAGCATCAGTAATTGGGTTTTTCTTCACGAAATCGTTAACTAAAGCACGGATCATGATCGATTGACGGGCAATTTCCAACTGTGCTTTTACTTCAGTAGTTTTAGCCAGGCCTAATTTGTCAGCAGCTTGAATCAGAATTTCACGAGTGATTAATTCATCTTTGATTTTGAGACGCAAGTCTGGAGAGTCTTGAGGCGCATTAGCTTGTGAAGTAATTTGTTTTACCATTTCTTCAACGCGTGACGAAGGAATGGCCGTGCCATTTACTACAGCCACATTTTGTGCCATGACAGGTGCAGTTGCGAAGGCTAGTAATACGAGCAATAAATGAGCAGGTTTAAAAGTCATTATGTATCCCTAAATATGTTTTAAAAATAAAGCTTGAAAATAGAAAAAATTAAGGTACTTCCGAAGGCGCTAAAGCAGTGATTACTAAAGCATGTATATCTGTTTGCATCAAATCGCCAACGGCATCATACACCAGTCGGTGCCGTTGGATAGACTTTATACCATTAAATTTTTCAGATGAAATGGTTACTCTAAAATGCCCCGCACCCGAGGCCGCACCGGCATGTCCAGCGTGTAAAGCAGAATCGTCTTCTATCTGGCACGAAATTGGGTTTAAAACGGCTAAACGTTGTTCAATTTTAGCAATTCTACTTGCCGATAAGTTGTTCATAAGCTTTCCTCAGAAGGTTTGCTGTATCTGGACAGAAATATAATTTGCAGCAGCAGAAATACGAACATGAAACCCATACTGCCAAATAGTTTAAAATTTACCCAGATATCCGTAGAGAAATTATACGCAATCAACAAATTCAAGCCACCCATAGCGATGAAAAAGGCGATCCAAACGTAATTTAGCTTACTCCATACCGTTTCTGGAATAACCAGATCATCTTCAAGTTTGCTCAAAAAAGTACGGGTTAAATTTTTATGCAAGGCAAATTGACTGACAATTAGCGCAACTGCATAACTCCAATACAACATGGTAGGTTTCCATTTAATGAAGGTTTCATTGTGAAAATAAATGGTTAAACCACCAAAAACACTGACGATCAAAAAGGAAATCCACAACATACCGTCTACTTTTTTGCGGCGTACTAATAAATAAGCAATTTGCAGCACGGTGGCAACAATGGTGACAGCAGTAGCCAGGATAATCGGGGCTAGCGCTTGGCTGGGGACGCCGCCAGAAATCAGGTTGCCAAAATAAGTCTGCAAAAACGATTGAGCGGCACTGGCATGACCTTCACCCCATTTGAACATGACAAAAAATAAAATTACGGGGAATAGATCAAATAAAATTTTCATAATGACTGATACAAGTGAGCGAATTAAGGGGTTGGATCAAAGCGTAACGAAGCGGAATTAATGCAATAACGTAGTCCTGTTGGCGGTGGTCCGTCGGGGAAAACATGGCCTAAATGCGCGTCGCAAATATTACACACAATTTCAGTGCGTGTCATGCCGTGTGATTTATCGACAATTTCCCTGACATGGTCAGGATTTAGCGCAGTGAAATAACTTGGCCAGCCGCAGCCCGAATCAAATTTGGCGTCGGAAGAAAATAACGGCGTTTGACAGCATACGCAGGTATAAATTCCCGGCACATGATGATCCCAGAATTTCCCCGTAAACGCACGTTCGGTATCTGCCTGGCGACTCACCTGGAATTCAATGGGGCTTAATTCGGCGCGCCATTCGGCTTCGGATTTAATGACTTTTTTCATCTTGAGTTTCCTTGATTATATCTATGAAGAACAACTAACAGAGAGTGCCCGACCCCAATCTGGCGGGAGGGCTGCATACAATTCATGCTCAGGCTGTTCGTCGAACGGGTTAGCTAAAATTTGGCGTAATTTTTCAATTTCAGAAAAATCATTGCGTTGCGCAGCTTCGATTGCTTGTTGCGCTAAATAGTTACGCAAGATAAATTTAGGATTATGACGTCGCATTACCTGTTGGCGAACTGCATCAACACTGGCTTCTTTTGTTAGCCGCAGCCGATATTGACTGAGCCATTGATCAAGAGCGTCGCGATCAACACATAAATCGCGTAACTGGTCATCCATGCTGGCGTCATTTAAGTAGCAGTCGCTTAAGCGGCGGAAGAAAATGGTGAAGTCCAGTTGATTGATTTTCATCATGCTTAACATGGCGCTAATTAAGGCATCATCTTCTTCCATGCTGCAAGTTAATCCCAGTTTGGCCTGCCACAACGCGGCTAACTTGCTTTGATATTCCAGTCCAAAGTCAGCTAAAGCAGCTTTGGTTTCGTCAACCGAACCAATTAAGGGTAATAAGGCTTGCCCCAGCGCATAACAATTCCATTCGCCGATTTGCGGCTGCATCGCGTATGAATAGCGGCCTTGATTGTCGCTATGGTTGCAAATATGCTGAGGATTAAAGGCTTCCATGAAGCCGAATGGGCCGTAGTCGAGGGTTAACCCCAATATCGACATATTGTCGGTGTTCATCACGCCGTGCATGAAACCGACGGTTTGCCAATGCGCCATCAGATGAGCAGTGCGCTTGGTGACTTTGCGTAGCAGTGCTGCATACGGATTTTCCAGGCCGGACAACTCGGAGTAATAGCGCTGGATAACGAAATCGGCAAGGTTTTTTAACGAAGTGACGTCATCACGATAAAACCAATGTTCAAAGGAACCAAAGCGAACAAAGCTAGCCGCAATCCGGGTTACTACGGCCGTGCTTTCAGGCTGTTCTCGCATGACTAACATCGGTGAACCGGTAATGCATAAAGCGCGCGTGGTTGGAACTCCTAAGCCAACCATTGCCTCAGAGCATAAAAATTCGCGTATCGAAGAACGTAGCACGGCTCGGCCATCGCCCATGCGTGAATAAGGTGTTGCCCCAGCGCCTTTTAATTGCACTTCAAGCCCGGCTAATTCACCTAATAAAATCGCTCGGCCATCGCCCAATTGTCCGGCCCACTGACCAAATTGGTGACCGGAATAGACGGCGGCACGCGGTTGGGAACTGGCTGGTAATTGGTTACCAGTAAATAGATGTATAAATTCGCTAGTTTTTGCTTGCTCGGGTGAAATTCCGCACAAAGCTAAACTGGATGGACTAGTCGCAATTAAATACGGTTCCGGTAAGGGAGTGGGCGGCTGCGGAGTAGAAAATTCAGTGCCTAACGCACCGAAAGAGTCGGTAAATACCAGTTCATTAAAAAGTGTAGACATGCGGTGCGCGACTAAAATACGGCGCTATTGAATTGAAAACACGCTAATTATAAGCACAAACTATAAATGCAAACACGGATAAAGAAAAAATCCAGGATGTCATGTACTTTAATTTATACCGTCACGGCACCCAATGCTTCGCAGCCTTGTAGCAAGAATCCTAAGCCAATGACTAAAACCAATTCGCCTTCTGCTGAACGGGCGGTACCGGTAATTCCCGGCGTACTGATACAAGTAAGCGGTTTAATGACCAAGTCTGATGTGCCATCAACCGATTCAAGCGCCAATATGTAAGGATTGTCTGCTGCAATGACGATGCCGACCCGCTCAGTGCAAGGCTCATAGCCAAGTATGCTGGCTAAGGATCGGACTGGAAGCGGGGTGCCTTGATCGCGCAGCACTGCCGAGCCGCCGACCGTTTCATAGATTTCCGGTAATTCAACCACACGTTGCACTACTGCCATTGGCAAGGCTAAAGAAGCACTGGATGTTCTGACCAACATGGTTGGAACAATGGAGAGTTCAATCGGTAAGCGGATTAAAAAGCTGGTGCCGGTACCGAGGTTGGAGGTGATACGAATATCGCCGCGATGTTTTTCAACTGCCGTTTTCACTACGTCCATCCCGACCCCACGCCCGGATACGCTGGACGCAACTTCTTTGGTGGAAAAGCCGGGTAAAAACACTAATTGATAAGCTTCTTCATGGCTACGTGCATCATTTTCACCAATTAAACCTTTTGAAATGGCGATGGTGCGCAACCGGTTTGCATCCATGCCTTTTCCATCATCGGTGACTTCGATCATGACGCTGCTAGCTTCTTGCCATGCCTTAAGTGCGATCACCGATTTCGCAGGTTTTTTAGTCAGGGCGCGTTCTTCACGCGTTTCAATTCCATGATCCAGGGAGTTGCGTAGCATGTGTACCAGCGGATCGTACAGGCTATCCACCACAACTCGGTCAACTTCAGTTTCTGCACCGGAAATACTGAGATCAACGTCTTTCTCAAGATCTTTGGCGAGTTCTCTCACCAAGCGGGGAAATTTTTGAAATAGGCGGCCGACCGGTTGCATCCGGGTTGCTAACGAAGCGCGCTGCAATTCCGTTGAATAGCGTGAAGCGCGTGACAGCGTTTCTGTCAGTGCGGTCATTAATACGGTGGCGCTGTCGTCAAATTTAAATTGCGCCAGTTTTTCGAGCAATACGCCCGCCTGATTTGCTGCCTGTACAGATTCGCCGGCAACCTCCAGCAGTACATCGAGTTTTACCGCATCAATCCGAATACTTTCTTCTTTTGGCGGCGCTAAATTTTGCTTAACTTCCGCTGAGCTGACTTTAGCAATCGGAACAGCACTATGTAGTGGTATTTGTGCGGCGGCTATTGTTGCAGCTGCTGCGGCGGCAGTCGGTGAGATAGCCGATGAGGCTGCAGTTGAGGCTGCACTGGTACCCGCTGGTACAACCGCCTGATAAAGTGCGTCCCAGTCAATACCATCTGCATCGATTTGCGTTGCCTGAACGACGGGCGTAACTGGTGTCGGAACAGGTACTGCGGCTATTGCAGCCGGTGGCCCTTTACCTTCAATGGCATTGGTCAGTATTACTTCTAGGGCATGCGGCATCAGTGATAACTGATCCGGAGCGGTGCCGTTGTGAAGTGCTTTAAGTTGGTCGGCCACAAAACCGCTGGCCTCTAACGCCGCTTCAATGGCGATTAAGGTCACTGGCGCTTTACCGGTTCTTAATGCATCAAATAAATTCTCTGTCAAATGGCAAGCCTCTACCATTGCGGTCAAATTCATGAAGCCAGCGCCACCTTTAATGGTGTGGAATGACCTGAAAACCGCGTTTAAGGTTTGCATGTCATCCGGGTTGCGCTCCAGGGAGAGCAAGTGTTCTTCCACATTCGTTGCGAGGTCCAATGCCTCGACAACGAACTCTTTGAGCATGTCATCATCCATTAGAAGCCCAGACTATCAAGTAGATTATCTACGTCGTCCTGCTCCATCGCGGAAGCAGGTACCGACGGGCCCTCCATCAATTCAACCGGTTTATCTTTCAATATTGCTGACATCGCCGGTGCATTATCAATCAAAATTTGAGCCAGCTCATGCTCTACTGCGCTGGTAATGGTGACCACTTTTTTGATTAATTGCCCAGTTAAATCCTGGAAATCCTGCGACATCATAATACTCAGCAACCGCGCTTTTTCAGCTTCAGTTGAGGCAATGGCATCTTTGGCAAATTTCTGTGAATCACTGGCTAATGTTTTGAATGCCTCTATGCTCATTTGACCTTTGAATAAGCTAGTCCAGCGTTCATCAATGTCTTTGGCTTTTTTGGCTAGTTCGTCCTGTGCCGGCATACCTTCATCGGTCGCATTTAAGACTTTATTGGCAGCTTGCTCGGTGAGTGTGGCGATGTATTCAAGTCGCCCGTGGGCGTCGGTTATTTGCGAGGTGACTTCAGCTAGTGAGCGGTCATAGCCCAATTCCCGCATCGAGTCATGTAGTACGCGAACTACGCCGCCCAAACGCTCAAAAATTGGTTTGTTGGCGTTTGAATCTACCTCGGCCTCTTCTGAATTTGAAGAGGTTTGCGTAGTTGAAGTTGCTTGGGTTGCTACCGCTGGCGTTGATTGAGCGGCGGCCGCCGGTTGAGAGGCCATCTCTTCAAACAGTGCTTCCAGATCTTCGTCAGAGTCGTTCATAGTCCCTTGATCTCCATTATTGGGCGCAGACTCCGCCTCAGAATACAAAGTTTAAATCGAGTTTTAGCCAGGCTTAAATCATTATTTATTGTCTTGTGGAAATAATTATTGGGGATAATTTACACTTATCAGCATATGTCATCGATTGATAAAAACAACTATAAATTCATCAGAGAAATAAAAATAACTTAAAACTCCACTGAGCCTAGAAATTTTTCGGGCGATAAAATCTGAAATAAACCTAATTGCGCGACTTTTTTAGCGCATTTCAGTAAGGCTTTATCTTTTGTAATCAGGTGGGTTGCATGCGCATCTCTGGCCAATTCCATAAATTGCTGGTCATCCGGATCGCTGCAAATTGGTAGTTTTATAGTAGACGACAAATCTGGATTGGTACAACGAATTAGCTGATCAAAAGCCGCGCTGATGGCGGGGCGTGTTTCATCGGTAATCGGTAATTGTTTGTAGTGCAATACTGTTAGCCATTCATCACGGCAACTGTTTTTTGTGATGGCGGTTAATGTGCCGTTTTGCAAACCCGCAAGCAATGATGCCCAGCGTGGGTCGTGAAAGACGAATAAATCCAGGCAAACATTGGTGTCTAACACTAAAACTAGGCGGCTTTCAGGTGGTTTAGGTATCATGTGTCACTTTCCAGTTTCTTTTCTATTTGTTTTTCATTGAATCAAAAATTTTAAAACTATGTTAATTGCCTTATCGCCAGCAAAATCTCTCGACTACAACACGCCAATTCCGCATTCTGATGCTATTCAACTGAGTTTGCCGACGTTTATGCCGCAAGCTGCACGATTAATTTCACTGCTTAAAAAGCAAAATTCGCTGGAGTTGATGCAGTTAATGGGTATATCTGAGTCATTAGCGCAATTAAACAAAGAGCGTTATGCCGCCTGGGTTAAGTCTCCAAGCCTGGAGCAAGGCAAAGCAGCCATTTTTGCGTTTAACGGGGATGTTTACGAAGGGTTAGATGCGTATTCACTTAACTTAAAGCAACTTAATTACGTACAAAAACATACCCGCATTTTATCTGGAATCTACGGCGTACTGCGTCCTTTTGATTTATTGCAAGCTTACCGCCTAGAAATGGGCACGCGCTTAACGAATCCCAAAGGAGCGAATTTATACGCTTTCTGGGGTGACACGATTGCTGATAATTTACGTGCGGTGTTAAGTGAGCATAAAGAACAAGTAGTGATTAATTTGGCTTCCGATGAATACTTTAAATCGGTACGTTTGCCAGCGTTAAAAGCGGAAGTGATTACGCCGGTGTTCCAAGATTGGAAAAATGATCGTTATAAGATTATTTCTTTTTATGCAAAGCGTGCGCGGGGTTTGATGGCGCGTTATTGTGCCCAACATCAAATTACCAATCCAGAACAGTTAAAACAGTTTGATCTGGACGGTTATGCGTATGATGCGGACAACTCGGATCAGCAGCGCTGGATGTTTCGCCGTCGCCTGGCTGCGTCCTAATGAAAAATTCGGTTTAAATTTATGAGTAGATCACTTTATCCATGGCAACATCAAGCTTGGGCACAATTGCAGCAGATGCAAGGCCGCTGGCCGCATGCGATTTTATTGCACGGTCCGGAAGGCATCGGTAAAACCCAGTTTGCCGAATGGTTGGCCCAGTCATTACTGTGCGAATCGCCCGAGCCCGATGGGCAAGCTTGCGGCACCTGCATTTCTTGCGGCTGGTTCGGCCAATACAGTCACCCCGATTTTCGCCGTTTGCGGCCAGAAATATTAGAAGATGCCGTTGAATCTGATGGCGAAGATACTGCCAAGACCAGTAAAGCTACCAAAGCACCGTCGAAAGAGATTGTCATTAATCAGGTGCGTAGCCTGTCCGATTTCATGACACTTTCTACTCATCGACAAGGTCGGCGGGTTATCGTCATTTATCCTGCTGACGCGATGAATGTTGCCGCAGCGAATGCTTTACTTAAATCATTAGAAGAGCCGGGCCCGAACACGGTTTTTATATTAGTGACCTGCAACGTCGATTCTTTGCTTCCAACCATGGTTTCTCGTTGCCGCCAATTTGCGTTGACACTGCCGAGTAGTGAGCAGGCCATGAGTTGGTTATTGCAGCAGGAGATTAAGCATCCCGATCAATTTTTAGCAGAGCAGGGCGGCGCACCATTGGCGGCTTATGCTGCATCGCAATCGGAATCGCATGAACAGCAGCATGAATTTTTACTGCAATTGCAACGTCCAGATTTGGATGGCGCGTTAAAAATTGCCGACAAATTGCAAAAAACTTCCATCCCTTTGCTCCTTTCTTGGATGCAACGCTGGTTATATGATGTTTTTTCCTATAAATTAACTGGCAAAATCCGTTATTATCCGCGTTACTATAAAGAAATTGATGTGCTAGCATTAAGCATAACGATACCTGCATTATTAACATTGCTTTATAGCAACATGCAAAGGCGTGCGGTAGCTGAACACCCGCTATCCGCTAAATTGCTGATCGAAGAAATGTTGCTGGACTACATAGCTTTGTGTAAAAAACGCAGCTAAGCTCAGCTTAAACACAAGTAAATAATTAAACTTTAGACAGGGAATGCTCCCTAGAAAGAATGAAATGGCAGATATTCCTAATGATGCGCCAGCAATGACAGCTGCCGTGCGCCCATCGGTACTTTCGTTGGTCATTAAAGAAAAAGCCGCGCTTTATTCTGCCTATATGCCATTTTTAAAACAGGGTGGCATATTTGTTCCAACCAACAAAAACTACAATTTAGGTGATGAGATTTACCTGATTCTGACTTTGTTGGATGACCCGAATAAATACCCGATTGCCGGCAAAGTCGCTTGGGTTACGCCGTCTACCGCTGGCAACAATAAGTCACAAGGGATTGGTGTGCATTTCCCCGGCGACGATAGTGGAACCCGGATTAAGCAACGGATCGAAGAATTGCTCGGTTCAGCGCTGCGCTCCACACGGATTACCCATACTCTTTAAATTTTAAGTTTGGTTGACTATGCCACTGCACCGAATCGCCGTTCAGCAAGATTTAGCCGATATTGTCGCGATTTATAATTCGACGGTCGCGTCGCGTCAAGTTACTGCCGATGTCGAAGAAGTGAGTGTTGCTTCTCGGCAGGCATGGTTTGATGAACACTCGCCTGAAAAACGGCCATTGTGGGTGTTGGAGCTGGATCATGGGCAGGGCAAGCAGATTTTAGGCTGGCTGTCTTTTTCAAACTTTTACGGGCGGGCTGCTTATGCGGGTACGGCCGAACTTTCCATCTATTTACATCCAGATGCGCGCGGTAAAGGTTGGGGTACGTATTGTTTAAAACTGGCCGAAGCCCATGCTCCATTGGTCGGTGTGCATACTTTGTTGGGTTTTATTTTTGGTCATAACACGCCCAGTTTGCGGTTGTTTGAAAAATTTGGCTTTCAAAAGTGGGCTGAATTACCCAAAGTAGCCAATTTGGATGGTATTGAACGCGATTTGATCATTTTAGGGAAGCGTGTTGCCTGAATGGAATAAGTTTAATTTTTCAAAAAACAGGGAAGTAGATGGAAAAGTGCTTAAATAATGAAAATAATCCGCTTTCAGCGCTCTTTTCAGTCATGTTCCCGTAGTTCCCCTCTGCTAATTGAAGCTCTATCTAGTCTGCCTATCCGCTATAATGCGCGTTATCCTGTACGGCAACACCACGCCGCATTACTCATAACCACCTTTTTAAGCCCATTCGGCTTAAAAATTGCGGCGATTCAAGCAAGCCGTCACAATTTTATTGAAAAAGATTCCTATGTTAAGTTACCGCCACGCATTTCACGCCGGCAACCATGCTGATGTTTTAAAGCATTTCATTACCATCCAGTTGCTGAATTACATGGGGCAAAAAGACGCTCCATTTACTTATATCGACACGCACGCCGGTGCCGGTTTGTACGCGCTGGATACCGGTTACGCTGCTAAAAATGCCGAGTATGAAAATGGTATCGCCAAGCTCTGGGAGAAAAAAGATTTGCCTGCTGCGTTGGTTGAGTATGTCGATTTAATCAAAGAACTTAACCCAAGTGGCAAGTTGCGCTACTACCCGGGCTCGCCGTATTGCGCTGAACATGTGATGCGTCTGGAAGATCGTTTGCGTTTATTTGAATTGCATCCAAGTGATATCAAAATTTTGCATGAAAATATGCGCAAACGTGAATTGCATCAAGCTGAACAAGGGCAAAAAGCCCGTGGCAAACGTGTGATGGTAATGGCCGGTGACGGTTTCGAAGGCTTAAAAGCGCTATTGCCACCACAACAGCGCCGTGCTTTGGTGTTAATTGACCCGCCATATGAAGATAAACGTGACTATAAGCGCGTAAAAGACACCTTGGCCGATTCTCTGCAACGCTTTTCAGCTGGAACTTATGCTGTGTGGTATCCGGTATTGCAACGCCAGGAGTCGCGTGAATTTGCCAGAAAATTGTCGCAGTTACCGGTTGATAGTTGGTTGAGTGTAACGTTGTCGATCAGCCAGGCGATGCCGGATGGTTTTGGCTTGCATAGCAGCGGCATGTTTATCATTAACCCGCCTTGGACTATGGAAGCGATGTTAAAAGAAGTGATGCCGTATTTGGTTAAAACACTAGGTAATGACAGCGCTGCAAAATTCACTCTGGAAAGTGGTCAAGGCGCAGCGCCAATCGGACGCAAACCAGTACGTCCAAAAACGGCATAATGGTTTAATGGTTTAGCGAAATCTAATTTAATCAGGAGCCAAGATGACGTCAGATGATTATATGGAAGAGTCTAAAAAATTGACGGCGCCCACGATGGATATGCACCGCGCAATTATGTCTGTTTCAGAAAAACTGGCTGAACTTGATCGGTGTAATCAGCGCATTGATGCCTGTACGGATTCTTCGCTCATCTCGATTTTGGCTGCATCGCGCGAAATCGAGAAAACAAATATTGCCATGTTGCTGGAGTGGATGCGTCGCCACGACCCACAATTTGACCATGCACTACGTGCTACGCTATTTAAAGCAGGGCCGATTGTAGAAGAAGAGTAATTTGGTAGTTGCATAACGCACTGCATAACGCATTAATTTAAAACAGCCATCGCCCATCTGGCTGTTTTTCCATTACTTCCCATCGATGGGCATCTGTCCGTTTAGCACCGCTAACCATTCCAAACCTGCACCAATCGTGCATTCTTCAGTTAATCAAATACCTAGCATTGCGTAAATCCGTGAACTAAGATGAAAAGCAACAATAATATGAGCCTCCTCAACCAAGGCAATGATGACGGAGGTTGCGGCAGGGGATTGGGCTGAGTTTTGATTTCAATTACAGTCAATAAGGCGAATGACAACAAGGACTAGCGATGAACAGATGCAGCAGTGCTTTTTGGCGCAAACCCATATTTATTTTAATTAACACTGTTTGTTTTCTCATTCCAGCGATGGCACAAACCAATGTAACGGTGTCTGGGTTGGTTGATGCGGAAGTCAACTCGCAGACCTCAGCATCTACCGGGCAGCATACAACCAGCATTAATGGTTTGTCTCCCGGTCCGAATGGCGGAATGCAATCTTCTTATTTGCAATTTGCCGGTAATGAAGATTTGGGCGGCGGCATGAAAGCAAGCTTTACGCTGGGCACATTCTTTCGGCCAGGTATGGGGAGCGATGGACGTTTTGATGGCGATCCGCTTTTTTCTCGTGATGCTAATGTCAGTTTGTCGGGTGACTTTGGTGGCGTGACGTTGGGACGGCAAATCAGCCCTCTTTATCTGTCCACATTGTTGTTTAATCCGTTTGCCGACTCCTTCAGTTATAGCCCTATTATCCAGCATACCTATTACGCTTTTTCAGCCGGGAATGTCATTAGCGCAGACTCGGGATATTCCAATGCAATCAGTTATTCGACCCCGAATTTTAGCGGACTAAGCGCAAAACTGCTGTATTCATTGTCTGGCGAAAGCGGCGTGGCCGGATCGTTTAGCGGTAATCTGCTGTACTTTAATGGCCCTTTCGCGGCGACTGTCGCTTATGAAAATTCTACCGTGTCCGGCACTAGTAATAACACCTATACACTTGGTGGTGGTTATCCAGCGGGTACAACACAAAAAATTGCGCAGCTTGGCGCTTCTTATGACTTTGCTCCGGTTAAACTGTTTTTTCAATATCAAAATACAGATACCACGCAAACTGGTTTGGCATCCTTAACTTTGGACACCTTTCAACTTGGTACCAGCATCGCCATGGGGCAAGGCAACGTGCTGGCCTCCTATGCCAAAACCGGTGGAGCTATCGATCACAAGACTTTCTCCGTCGGCTATGACTACAATTTATCCAAATCGACCGACATTTACATGGCTTATATGAACGACCAGGCAACTGCATATGCTTATACACTCAGCAGCGTAGGAATAGGTATTCGTAAACGGTTTTGATGTTTGATGGTTCACGCAATTTTTTTGGAATACCCCCATGAATATCTGGCAGCGCTTATCCATACAAAAAAAACTTCTGCTCAGCATGGCTTTTTGTTTGTTGCTGTTTCTGATAATTTCTTCTGCGCTCTCCATCATCATGACCGGCGAGGGTATTCGTGAACGCGTAACCACCCAAGAGTTGCCCGCCGTAGTGGGGGAAATACGTAATGACATCCTCAGACAAATCGGAGAACCAATGGCGATCTCATCGAGTATTGCCAATAATACCTACTTACTTGATTGGGAAGTAGCTGGATTAGGGGATGACGGGTTAGCAGGATGGAAGCGTTATGCAACAAAGCTGAAGGAGCAATCCCATGCTGCTACGGTATTTTGGATATCCGAGGGTACGGGAAAATATTTCACCGAAGCGGGCCTGAATCGTACGCTCGATAAATCGAGTGATGTTAATCAATGGTTTTACAGTTTCCTTGCCAGCGGAAAACCGTACACGTTGAATATCGACAAAGATGTTGCTTCAGGCTCTTATATGTTGTTTGTTGATACGCGCTTTGATGCGCAAGGTAAGCACGGTGTGTCCGGTCTGGGTTTGTCTGTGGATACACTAGCAAACACGATACGCTCCTATCACGTTGGAAAATCCGGCTTCGTGTATTTAGTACGTGCTAATGGCAGCATGCTGATACATCGCGATCCTGCGCTAGTCGACGGCAATCATTTCCTCAAGGATTTGCCAGGATTTAATCAGGAGCTAAGCAGTAAGTTACTTAGCGGCGAAAAATTTACCAGTAGCATTTACTCATCACAAGCTGGCAAGCAAATAGTGGCATCCTCTTTTGTACCTGAGCTTAACCTATATGTGATTGCCGAAGTGCCCGAGTCAGAAGTGCTTGGAAATGTAATGAAGACCGCCTTTATTTCAGCGATGGTGGCTGGATTGGTCGGCGGCAGCATTGGGTTATTCATGATCTTCATGGTTAGCCGGGCAATTGCAGCACCTGTTGCACGTGCGGCTGGAATGTTGGGTGAAATCGCTGACGGGGATGGTGATCTCAGTCGTAGCATGCGCGTTGAATCTGAAGATGAAATTGGCGCACTGGCTAATGCATTCAACCGGTTTGTTGCGTCGTTGAACAAAACGATTAGTGCGGTGCGGGTGAGTACCGAGACTATAGCTTTGGCGTCCAGTGAAATTTCTGCCGGCAATTTGGATTTATCTAATCGCACAGAGGCACAGGCATCCAGCCTGGAAGAAACCGCTTCTGCAATGGAGCAATTGACGTCGACAGTAAAGCAAAATGCGGACAATGCGAGACAGGCGAATCAGTTAGTCGTTTCTGCCTCCGGAGTCGCCATCAAAGGTGGAGAAGTGGTCGGGCAAGTAATTCAAACCATGGGCTCGATTAAAGATAGCTCACGCAAGATTGTTGACATTATTGGTGTCATTGATGGTATTGCATTTCAAACCAATATTCTGGCATTAAATGCAGCGGTGGAAGCCGCCCGTGCCGGTGAGCAAGGGCGTGGTTTTGCGGTGGTCGCATCTGAAGTACGTAACTTGGCGCAACGTTCAGCCGCTGCCGCGAAAGAGATTAAAAGCCTGATTGATGATTCGGTGGGAAAAGTAGATGTAGGGAGCAAGTTGGTTGATGAAGCAGGAGCGACGATGAATCAGATCGTGACTTCCGTAAAGCAGGTCGTCGCCATCATGGCTGAAATCGCAGCAGCCAGCCAGGAGCAAAGTGCCGGAATTGAGCAGGTCAATTTAGCCATCACCGACATGGATAATACAACCCAGCAGAATGCTGCATTGGTAGAGCAGGCGGCGGCTGCTTCAAAATCATTACAAGATCAGGCAGATAGTTTAGCTAAAATCGTCAGCGTCTTTAAGCTCGATGAATCTTCACTGGAGGTAGTGCGTGACGTTAGGCACGGTTCTCCGCCAAGGCTGAGCGAGCGGTGAAGTAAAAGCTAAAAGCACACCTCAATTAATAAACCTTTGCGGTTAATTAAGCGCATCGAGGCGCGGTGTTGTTGAACAATACGCTGCACAATTGCCAAACCTAATCCTGCTCCATTGGCCTGACTTCGGGCACTGTCAACCCGAGTAAAAGGGCGTAATAGACGTTCGGTATCCTCTTCAGGGATGCCTACACCATTATCTGAAAATTGCAGCACAATACGCATTATTTTATTGCGTTCCTGAGGCTTGCAAACCAGCATTATTTCAGCATAATTTTTTCCTGGGGTTTTCCCGTAACGGCGCGCATTTTCAATTAAATTATTAATCAAGCGGCTAATCTCAATCCCGTTGCCTCCAATGCTCATATTCGGCGCAATAAAGTATTTGATTTTTATGTCAGGAAGCCGTTGCACTGAGCGCACCACTGTTTCCAATAAATGAGAGAGATCAAGATTAGAAAAACAGGTGGCATCCATCGGTTTGGCAAAGTCAAGAAACTGGCCAATAATGGCATCCATTTGAACAATGTCCGATTGCATTCCCAAACGAGCCTGTTCGGGTAAGTGAGCCAGTTCAACTTCCAGTTGCAGACGCGCTAAAGGTGTCCTTAAATCGTGTGAAATACCCGCTAAAATCAAGGTGCGATCAGTCTCAATACGCGCCAACTCTTGCGCCATTTGATTAAAACTTTTATTGGTGTCGCGAATCTCGGCAATACCTGTTTCCGGCAATGGTTTTAAAAAATGACCTTCTGTAATAGCACGTGCGGCCTGACTTAGCCGCGACAAAGGTTGATTAATTAAACGGGTAATGATCATCGCCGCCAAAATCGACATTAACAAAATCAGCGCCGACCAGCTAATCCAGCGTAAATTAGAAACGTCATTAAAACGCTCGCGATCAAGCACTATCCAGTAATCATCCTCATCAATTTGAAAACTAACCCAAAACCCATCGATACCATTTACACGGCGCGAAAATATTGTTCCAGCCCCTAATTTACCACGCACAATTTCCTGTAAGGCGGGCATAAAAATACCTGCCGGAGCCGGCTCGATAATGTCTGAATCTTCCAGAGAATAGATGCGCACGCCATCATCGCTGGCCAGGTCGAATAATAATTCCTGGCGCTTTTCTGGCGCAGAATGAATTAAGGCCGCGCGGGTGATGGTAATGACGGACAGTAGTTGGGAGGCTATTTGCTGGGCACGTGGTTTTTCTTCATTAAGCTGAAAAGAAGAAAACCAGGTGACCAAGCTGATGAAGATGGCAAATGTCAAAAAGAAAAAGGTGCGCCAAAACAAACCGCTTTTAAGCCAGACAAATTGCTCCCTAAAGAAATGCATTAACGAGGTTGACCTTCAGGAATGAACACATAGCCCAGGCCCCACACGGTTTGAATATAGAGCGGATTTGACGGATCTGGCTCGATTAATTTACGTAATCTTGAGATTTGAACGTCTAAACTGCGGTCATACACTTCATATTCACGACCGCGTGCCAATTCCATTAATTTTTCTCTTGAAAGTGGTTGACGCGCATGACGTGCAAATACTTTCAAGACAGAAAATTCGCCAGTGGTAATAGGGATATTTTCGTCACCTTTTTTAAGGGTTCGCGTACCAAGATCTAACGTAAAGCCGCCAAATTCAAATGATTGCGGTGTTTCAGAAGGGCCACCCGGCGCTTCATCACTTCCTTTACGCCGTAACACTGCATTAATTCGCGCTACTAATTCACGCGGATTAAAGGGCTTGGGCAAGTAATCATCTGCACCCATTTCCAAGCCGATAATGCGGTCAATATCTTCACCTTTAGCGGTCAGCATGATGATCGGTGTGGTATCGCCAATGCCGCGCAAGCGTCGGCAAATAGACAGGCCATCTTCACCGGGCAGCATTAAGTCCAGCACCAATAAATCATAGCGTTCGCGCTGCCATAATTTATTCATGGCAATTGCGTGCTCAGCTGTGACTACATTGAAATTTTGTTCGCTTAAATAGCGCCGTAATAGTTCGCGTAAGCGGATGTCATCATCCACCACCAAAATTTTTGCTTGGTGGTTTGTATGGCCTGAAGTCTGATTTGGTAAGTGTTCTGTATTCATGGCGATATGTTAGAGGATTTTGTCAAAATTGGCTTATTTCAATAGGGTAAGATCACAAATTGTTACATACTTTACGGCAAAATCTATCATCCACCTATATGCATCATCTTACAATCTAATATTATGCACTGTGTATGAGGCCACTCTAAGGTTTGCCCATATTCAGCTCTACCTCGAACTCATACTTCTTTAACTAATTGTATTTTACTAATTTGAACTATATGACCAGTTTTCGCTCACTTTTATGCTGTTTTTTGTCTGTTCTGTCATACAGCGCCTGGGCAGATGGCGCGCTTCAAACTGAAAATAAAATGACTGACCGTAACGAACATCAGCTACACAAGTCGGAAAAAATGGCGGGTCGGGCAAATCTTTCAGCGAGCAATGAAAACACCAGCAAAAATCCAAATGCGCAATTTATTCCTCCAGTACATCAGAAAAAACCGTTATCTAAAGAGGAAAAACAAGCTTTACGACGTCAGGTGAATGAAACTGAAAATAAATATCCTAAAAGAAATTAGTGTAGACGGCACTGGCTAAAATACTGTTTTAGCCAGTGCCGTTTTTATCCTTACCTTTATCCTTCTAACTGCTCATTCAAACTAAGCCATTCACTTTCAGCCAGTTCAAGATTTTTTTGCGTAGTGGCTTGCAACGCGAGTAGTGCTTTCAATTCTTCTTTGCGCTTTTCTTCATACATATCGCCACCCTCTAATTTACTGGCGAAAGCGGTTAATTCACGATTGAATTTTTCGATTTCTTCATCTAAGCGTTTAACTTTTGCCTCAAGCGCTTTCTTTTGTGTCGGATTGAGTGAAGATATTTTTACCGGTTTATTTTCAATCGTTGGCTGACTAACTTGAGCTGCAACGCTCGTTGCAACATGCTTTTTTGCCGCTTCTGCAGTAGCTAATTTATTCTGTAACAGCCAGTCTTTGTAATCATCTAAATCGCCATCAAATGGTTTTAGCTCACCATCTGCAACAATAATAAATTGATCCGTGGTGGCGCGTAACAAATGTCTGTCATGCGATACCAATACGACGGTGCCTTCAAATTGCGCCAGCGCATCAGTTAATGCTTCGCGTGTTTCCAAATCTAAATGGTTGGTTGGTTCATCGAGCAGGAGCAGGTTAGGGCGTTGCCAAACGATAAGCGCCAAAGCTAATCGCGCTTTTTCACCGCCAGAGAATGGCTTGATCGGAGAGGTAACCATCTGCCCAGGGAAGTTGAAGCTACCCAAGAAGTTACGTAATTCTTGTTCGCGGACATTCGGGGCGATTTTGATTAGATGCCAAAGCGGTGACTCGTCATGGCGCAGCATTTCAACCTGATGCTGAGCAAAGTAACCGATTGTTAATCCTTTGCCGATATGCGCTACGCCATTTACAGGATTGAGTTCACCTGCAATGGTTTTGATTAAGGTTGATTTACCAGCGCCATTGACGCCTAACAACCCAATCCGCTGCCCAATTTGCAGTGAAAAATTGATGTTGTCGACGATAATTTTGGTTTTGCTCAGATCATATTCATCCAAGTGGTAACCCGCGCTGACATCTTCCAAAACCAATAAAGGATTTGGTGCGTTGAGTGGTTCTTTAAACTCAAAAGAAAATTCTGCAGCGGCCCGTAATGGGGCTAATTCATCCATTCGTGCCAATGCTTTAACCCGGCTTTGGGCTTGTTTAGCCTTACTGGCTTTAGCTTTGAAGCGGTCGATAAAGGAAATTAAATGTGCTCGTTGCCGATTTTGTTTCTCGATCAAGCCTTGAGCTAACACCAATTGCGCTAATCGTTGACGCTCGAAGCTGGAGTAATTGCCGCCGTAACGTTTTAACTTGCGTTCATCAATATGCACGATGACATTGACTACGCCATCAAGAAAATCGCGATCATGTGAAATAATAACCAAGGTGCCGGCATAGCGTTTCAACCATTCTTCCAGCCAGATAATCGCATCTAAATCCAAATGGTTGGTTGGCTCATCGAGCAGCAATAAATCTGACGGACACATCAGTGCTTGTGCCAGATTCAAACGCATACGCCAACCACCAGAAAAACTGGCGACTGATTGCGTCATTTGCGCCATGGTAAAACCGAGGCCTAACAATAATTGTTCAGCACGGGATTGCACCGTGTAGGCATCCGCATCAGCCAGGGCAATGTAGACCTCGGCGATCAGGTTACCGTTTTCATCGGTGGCTTCCTGCTCTTCTAATTCAGCTAGTTTGGTTTCTAGTTTTCTTAAACGGGTATCGCCATCGATTGCATAGTCGATCGCGGAACGTTCTAATGCGGGCGTTTCTTGCGCCACATATGCTACTTGCCATTGCGCTGGAAAATCCAGGCTACCTTGATCTGAGTGAATTTCATTGCGCAGCATGGCGAATAAACTGGATTTGCCTGCGCCATTGGAGCCGATCAAACCAATTTTTTCGCGTGGATTAAGCGTTAAATCGACGCCCTCAAAAAGAGGTTTAGTGCCGCGCATGAGGAAGAGCTGTTGAAAACGTATCATTGTTTGTGCATTCGGAAGAGGCTTTAAAAGCCCTCTTCAATTAATTAAAAAACGGGGCGTATGGTTATGGTAACTGGTCTGCGGTAAGAAGAAAAACCATGTCATCACCAGCAGAGGTTGACACCCAGGTAAACTCTAAATCGGGAAAAGCAGCTTCGGCAAAAGCACGTTCGTGGCCAATTTCAACCATGAGTATGCCATTCTGCGTTAAACGCGATTTTGCACCGGCAATAATGGTTCTGACTAAATCCATGCCGTCCTCGCCGCCACCCAGCGCTATTTGCGGTTCATGCAAATACTCTTGTGGCAGCTTGTCCATGGATGCGCTGTTTACGTATGGCGGATTAGAAATAATCAGTTGATATTTCTTGTTAGGGACATTGGTGTAAAGGTCGGATTCACGCAAAGTAATGCGGTCTTGCAAGCCGTAGGTCGCTATATTTTGCTTCGCTACTGCTAACGCATCTGTAGAAATGTCGGCAGTATCCACATGGGCTTCTGGAAATGCATCTGCCAGCATAATCGGCAGACAACCTGAGCCGGTGCATAATTCTAAAATATCGGTAATGTCGTCTGGATTAGCTACCCACGGTGACAAATAAGATGGAATTAATTCAGCGATAAATGAGCGCGGCACGATAACTCGTTCGTCCACATAAAACTGGTAAGTACCTAACCAGGCTTCATTGGTGATGTAAGCGGCAGGAACCCGGTCAGTGGTGCGGCGTTCGATTACTTTTAAGATGCCTGCGATTTCAGCAGGTAGCAAATGCGCATCCAGGTAGGTGTCAAGATTATCGAGCGGCAAATGCAGTGTATGTAAAATCAGGTAGGCGGCTTCATCAATTGCGCTGCTGCTGCCGTGGCCAAAAAACAGCTTGGCGCCATTGAAGCGGCTTACGGCGTAACGCAACACGTCGCGCACAGTGGTGAAAGGGTGGTTAGTTAGAATCAGATTAGACATGGCTTTATTCTTTGCAGACGCTCCACTTGGGAGTTAATAATGGTAGTAAATAATAGGAACAATTATAGGGGACTTACATAAAACCGCCCCAGCGGCGTTGCGCCTCCTTGTCGTACTATTCGTACTGTCAGCGTCGGCGCGTCTTGCTGGAACAATTTTGCGTAAGCCCTATTGCAGTAAAATATTTTCCAATGTTTTTCGATAAATGTTTTTTAGCGGTTCAATTTCACTAACCGCAATATGCTCATCAATTTTATGAATGCTGGCATTGATAGGGCCAAATTCAATCACTTGCGGACAAATTTGAGCAATAAACCGTCCGTCAGAAGTTCCGCCAGTGGTGGATAACTCGGTATGTATGCCAGTTTCAGACAGAATCGCACGTGACAGCGCATCGCTTAAAGTACCTTTAGGCGTTAAAAATGGTTGCCCGCCGATAGTCCATTCCAAATCGTAATTTAAGTCATGTTTATCCAGAATGGCATGCACTCGTTCTTGTAAACTTTGTGCTGTGCTCGCTGTGGAAAAACGGAAATTAAAATCGATATTCAGATGCCCTGGAATGACGTTTGATGCTCCCGTGCCAGCCTGAATATTAGAAATTTGAAATGACGTCGGTAAATAATATTCGTTAGCCTGATCCCAAACTTCCTGCGTTAATTCAGTGATGGCAGGTGCAGAGCGGTGTATCGGGTTTTGAGCTAGTTGTGGATAAGCGATGTGGCCTTGAATACCGTGAATGACTAACTTGCCCGACATCGAGCCACGACGACCATTTTTAATGGTGTCACCAAAATGCTGTGATGAAGTTGGTTCACCTACTACGCAAAAATCTAATTGTTCGCCACGCTGTTTTAATAAATCGCAGACCACCACAGTACCATCGGTAGCCGGACCTTCTTCGTCACTGGTGATTAAAAAACCGATAGAGCCTGGGTGTTCCGGGTGCTGTTGAATGAATTCTTCTGCCGCGACCAACATGGCGGCGATCGAGCTTTTCATGTCAGCTGCGCCGCGGCCGTAGAGCATTCCGTGCCGTATGGTTGGGACGAAGGGATCAGACACCCACTTCCCTAATGGACCAGTAGGAACCACGTCGGTGTGCCCTGCAAAAACAATTAAGGGTTGGGTGGTGCCTTTTCTAGCCCAAAGATTACTGACGTTGCCGGACTCAATAGATTCACAAACAAAACCGAGCGGAGTTAACATATCTATCATCAGTTGCTGGCAACCGAGATCAGATGGCGTTACAGATTCTAGTGAGATTAATTGCTCGGTCAGTTTTAATGTCTTGCTCATAAATACTTTAATAAGGGGTGAAAATAAATGCTACTGAATAGAATGAAAATAGATAGAAATAAACGGATTACGCTTGAGTAGTAAACCAGCGGCGGTACTCGGCTTCAGAAAAGCCAACCATAATCTCTACTTGCATATCGGTTTGAATAACTAAGACCGGTCTTTTAATTACCGAGGGTGAGTTCACCATGCATTGCACGGCACTGTCCGCATCAATTACTGCTTGTTGTTCAGCCTCTGGCAATTTGCGCCATGTGGTGCCCCTTCGATTAAGCAAAATTTGCCAATCAAGTTGCTTCAACCAGGGGCTAATTAAGGCTGGCGTGACGCCAGCCTTTTTAAAATCATGAAAATCAACAGTGACTTGATGTTCGCTTAACCAAGTCCGGGCTTTTTTTACTTGATCACAATTTGGAATGCCATATAAAGTTACGTTCATTGCTTACATATTTAGAGTGAATTCGGTAAACGATGCTTCTTCTACCTTAGGCGGTTCAGGTTCGGCCGCTCCTGGAACCTGTTCATTATTTAACAGCCACAATAAATTATTGGCTGAATCAGCATTGGCCAAGCCTTCTTCTTGCGAGATTAAGCCGTCATTAATCAACTGCATTAAAGCGCGTTCAAAGGTTTGAGAGCCTGGCGACAAACTCTTATCAATGGCTTCCTTGATTTCAGACATATCACCAGCTGCAATCAAATCGGCGACGTAACGTGTATTGAGTAGAACTTCTACCGCAGGATAACGTCCACCATCAACTGCACGAATTAAGCGCTGTGAAACCACGGCACGAATCGAAGATGATAAATCAAGCAATAAAGCGGTGCGATGTTCTGAAGGGAAAAAGCTAATAATACGGTTCAGCGCTTGATAACTGTTGTTGGCATGCAAAGTCGCTAAAACTAAATGGCCGGATTGGGCATACGACATCGCCGATGCCATAGTGGCTTCGTCACGAATTTCACCAATCAGAATACAGTCGGGAGCCTGGCGTAAAGAATTACGCAAAGCGACTTCTAAACTGACTGAATCGGTGCCGATTTCACGCTGGTTGACGATTGATTTTTTACTGCGGAACAAATATTCGATCGGATCTTCAATCGTTAAAATATGCCCGGTTCTTTGCGTATTACGATGATCCAGCATCGATGCAATGGTGGTAGATTTTCCGGAGCCGGTTGAGCCGACCAATAAAATCAGGCCGCGTTTTTCCATAATCAACTCACCCAAAATACCTGGTAGTCGAAGTGCGCTTAATGCGGGAATGTGACCTGGAACGAAACGGAATACCGCTGAAATAGAACCACGCTGCCTAAAAGCTGATAAACGGAAACGACCGATACCGGTTGCGCCGATACCCAAATTCAGTTCATTTTCCCGATGCAGCTTATCCATATCCTCGGCGGATACAACTTCAGACAGCAAGGCCATAATATTGGCTTGATCCATCTTCTGGTTGTTAATGGGAAGTAAATTGCCGTTAATTTTGAGATGAATTGGTGAATTGATCGCAAAAAACATATCAGATGCTTGCTTTTCCTTCATTAACTCAAACAGACGTTCCATTGCCATGATATTTCCTTCCCGTTCTTGCTGGATTGTTATTTTTTTAAAACCAGGCCCTATTCGTGGCTTGGCTAAACGCTGATTTCAAGATAGTAGTACTAAACGCCACGCAATAATTCATTAATACTGGTTTTTGAGCGAGTTTGTGCATCAACGCGCTTTACAATAACCGCGCAATACAGGCTGTATTTGCCATCAGGGCTAGGCAAGTTGCCGGAAACAACTACGGAGCCGGAAGGAATTCGGCCATAAGTCACTTCGCCAGTTGCACGATCATAAATTTTGGTTGATTGCCCAATGTAGACACCCATGGAAATCACTGAATTTTCTTCAACGATCACACCTTCAACAATTTCAGAGCGGGCACCAATAAAGCAGTTATCTTCAATAATGGTTGGGTTGGCTTGCATCGGCTCTAACACGCCGCCAATGCCTACGCCGCCGGATAAATGTACGTTTTTACCGATTTGAGCGCAGGAGCCGACAGTTGCCCAAGTATCAACCATAGCGCCTTCATCAACGTAAGCGCCAATGTTGACGTAAGAAGGCATCAGCACCACGTTTTTTGCGATAAAACTACCGCGCCGCGCGACCGCAGGGGGCACCACGCGGAACCCGCCTTTAACGAAATCTTCAGCCGTGTAATGGGCAAATTTAGTAGGTACTTTATCAAAAAACTGCATGTGTTCGCCGGATGGCATAACAATATTATCTTCCAGGCGGAACGACAGCAATACCGCTTTTTTAACCCATTGGTTGACATGCCATTGACCAGAACCATCCGTCAATTTCTCGGCAACCCGCAAGCTGCCATTGTCCAGTTTGGCAATGACTTCGGCAACCGCTAGCCGCAATTCAGTTGGAGCCGATTTAGGAGTAAAACTGGCGCGATCTTCCCAAGAGAGGTCAATAATTTGCTGAAGTTGTTGTGTCATAGTAAGTTCTGCTCTGATTTAAAAAGTGAAATTATGAAATTATGCTGTTTATTAGCTGCAGTTTACTTAGCTAATTGCCTCGTGAATGCAACTATGCGCTGGGCTGCTTCTAAGCATTCATCTACTGATGCAACCAGCGCCATTCGTATCCGTTGTTGCCCAGGATTAATGCCGTGTGCTTCACGGGCTAAAAAGCTACCAGGTAATACAGTCACATTATATTCGGCATAAAGTTGCTGTGCGTAAGCGGTGTCTGATATTGACACTAATTTATCGACCCGGGCCCACAAATAAAAGCCCGCATCGGGTAATTCAACATCCAAAACTTGCTGTAATAGTGGCGTAACTTGGGCAAATTTGGCTTTGTATAAGGCGCGATTTTGAATAACATGTTGTTCGTCAGTCCATGCAATCGCTGAAGCTGCCTGAATGACTGGACTCATCGCGCTACCGTGGTAAGTGCGATACAACAAAAACAGTTTAATTATATCGGCGTCACCTGCCACAAAACCTGAGCGCATACCTGGCACATTCGAGCGTTTTGACAGGCTCGAAAAACTCACTAAGCGCGGAAAAGTTGTGCGGCCAAGTTGGTGCGCCGCTTCTAGCGCGCCGAGTGGTGCTGTATCACCAAAATAAATTTCAGAATAGCATTCATCTGCAGCGATGACGAAACCATAGCGGTCTGATAATTCAAACAGCTGCTTCCAGTCATCTAAGCTCAATACGGCCCCAGTTGGGTTGCCAGGTGAGCAGACAAACAATAATTGAACACGTTCCCAGATATGCTCGGGCACGCTGGCATAGTCAGGCGAATAATTGCGGGTTTCGTCGGCATTAACGAAGTAAGGCTCTGCTCCGGCCAAATAAGCAGCGCCTTCATAAATTTGATAAAACGGATTCGGGCACATTACCAATGGCGGCGCCGTACCTTTGGATGTATCCAGTACGGTCTGAGCAAAGGCGAATAGGGCTTCTCTTGAGCCATTTACCGGCAAAATCTGGGTGTTTGGGTTCAGAGCCGGAATTTGATAACGTCGGCTTATCCACGCTGCAATAGCCTGTCGTAACACTTCTGAGCCTTGCGTGCCAGGATAACTGGCTAAGCCGCTTAAATTTTCAATAAGTGCTGCGTTGATTAATTCTGGCGTCGCATGTTTAGGCTCACCAATTCCCAGGCTAATCGGCGTTAAATGATTAGGCGGAGTTATTCCGTGAAAAAGTTGCTTCAATTTTTCAAATGGATAAGGCTGAAGTTGATTAAGTAATTGATTCACGTGATAGCAGCGAGATGTGAGCGATGAGAGTTAACCTGCGAGCATAAAAAACCTGCTGCATTATACAGTTGATGGTAGTGCTGAGTGCATAGCGAAAGGAACTAGTGCTGAATAATTTGCCAGTTTAAAAAAACAAATGCCAGGGATTACCCTGGCATTTGCATAAATAGATCAAATTAAATTAATTACCGGTACTTGTTCCTGTCGTGAATTGCCAGGTTTGGCTTACGTTGTTGGTAATTGCATATGGCATTAAGTAAGTTGAGCCGGTAAAGGTAACGTTGTAGGTCGTGTTTGGTAAAAACGGGGCATTACCCACCCAAAAAGCCTCATTCGCTGCAATGGTTGGCACCGGTGCTGGCGGGGTTGTGAGTGCTGCCGTTGCCGCGGAATAGCTGGATGTGTTTAAGTTCGGATCGTTAGCCATAGTCCAGGTTTTCCCTGCTAATGGTGTACTAGAGCCAGCAACAGTTACCGTGAATGCCGCATTATTTAAATTTGTAATGATGGCGGTAGTGACGCTGATTGGTGAGCTCGTGTTGGCGTTAAATTGAGCGGGCGTTGTATAAGCAGGATAAACCGAAGGGCTTTCCATTGTCATGGACAAAGGAACGTTAGTCAGTTGATTGTTCGGGTAGACCGCGAAGTAATTTGATGCCACCGATTGTCCGCCATCTAGTCGGCCATGACTAATCCACCAATGAGTTAATGCGGTAGCTGGGCCTGAAGTGTCGCGTGCCAAGCCAATTTCTCGGGTAGATTGCGCCATTAAACCGCTGCGATGGTAAATGGTGTTGACCATGGAATTTAAAATGGCCGTGCTGGTAGGAGATGAAGCAGGGCCGAGTGCATACAACTCACCAACAGCGGCGAAGGGTGTGCCATTTGGTGCTGCAGTGGTGTTTTGCATAACGTAGTAGCCGAGCGCAATAGCGCGTGCGCTTGGTGTGGTGGCAAAATAACTAGGGTTGCCAACAATTTCGATATCTTGTTGATAGGGGTTGCTTATGATCGCACTATTCGCAGTCGAGTAAGCCATGTGTTTTTGCGCGGCTTGATCCAAATAAACGTTTTGCTGCCAATAACCTAAGCCCACGCTAAAGCGAAACGCATTAATCGCCATGAAAGCGTTATATTCGTCTGTGCCTTGCACATAAGTTGGGGTGGATAAGTAGTTTTGCGGGCTTCCAGGAATAACTAAATTCGTTGGGGGGGAATTGCTGCCACCGCAAGATGCTAGGGTAAATGCAGTAACGAGCATGCCAATAAGTGCTAATTTTTTCATGAAAACCTTAAATATTTTGCAGAAAGTTCAAATCGAGCTTTAATTATTTTGTGCGTAATATAAACCAAGTCGCCTGTTTATGCATTAGTTATGTATTGGCAATGACGGTAACAATGTATGTATTGCCGTGGTAATTTGCCTCAACTAAATTACATTACTCCAGCGCACAAAAATTCTGTAACTAAAAATGAGATGCTATTATATGCGCTGCTTTGAAGTCGTAACGATTTGTAGGCTTCATTGATAGTTTTATTTGCACTTAACCCATCTTTAACTTCCATTAATTTCCTTTATTGTGCGCTTAACCTCCATTAAATTATCCGGGTTCAAATCCTTTGTTGAACTCTCTCATTTTCAGGTGCCAGGTCAATTAGTTGGCGTAGTTGGTCCTAACGGATGTGGCAAATCAAATATTATTGATGCCGTGCGTTGGGTTTTAGGCGAATCCAAAGCATCTGAATTGCGTGGCGAATCCATGCAAGACGTTATTTTTAACGGTTCAACCCATCGCAAACCAGCTGGCCGTGCTTCGGTTGAATTGGTCTTTGATAATAGTTTGGGAAAAGCCGCCGGGCAATGGGGCCAATATGCTGAAATTTCAGTCAAACGCACTTTAACGCGTGACGGCACATCAACTTACTATATTAATAATCAGGCGGTCAGACGTCGTGATATTCAGGACATTTTCCTCGGTACGGGTTTAGGGCCACGCGCTTACGCGATTATTGGTCAGGGTATGATTTCGCGCATTATTGAAGCGCGCCCTGAAGAGTTAAGGATTTTTCTGGAAGAAGCGGCGGGTGTCTCACGTTATAAAGAGCGTCGGCGTGAAACTGAAAACCGGATTCACAGCACCAATGAAAACTTGGTTCGCGTTGAAGATATTTTGCGTGAGCTGAATGTCAACCTGGAAAAATTAGAAGCACAAGCCGCTGTGGCGACTAAATTCCGCACTTTGCAGGCAGACCAGGAAGAAAAGCAAAAATTACTCTGGCTATTAAGACAAAAAGAAGCTTCGACTGAACAAAAGAAGTACTTCCGCGATATTGAGCAAGCACAAACCGATTTAGAGCAAAACACCGCGCAATTACGTCACGTTGAATTAGAGCTGGAACAAATGCGCCAGGCGCATTATAGCGTTGGCGACAAAATGCATCAGGCGCAGGGCCATTTGTATCAAACCAATTCTGAGATCGGTAGTTTGGAAGCGCAAATCCGGTTTGTGGTTGATTCACGTACCCGTTTGCAAATGCAGTTAAATACATTAAAAGTGCAACGTGAGCAGTGGCAACGCCAAGAGCAAGATCAGCAAAATGAATTGAACGAAGCTGCTGTTGAAATTGAAGAATTGGCTGCGCGTAGTGAAGAAGCTAAACAAATAGCTGAACAGCATGGTCAGCAATTGCCGGCACAAGAAGCCGCATGGCGCTCTGGTCAACAAAAAACGGCCGATGGGCGCGCCAAAATTATGCAGATGCAGCAGCAAATTGAGCTGGAATCTGCACATCAGCGCAACGCCAATAATGTCTTAAATGGTCTGGTGTTACGCCGTGAACGTTTACAGCAAGAGAAGGGTGGCTTACAGCTTCCCGATCAAACGCATTTGACTAATTTATCTGACCAGTTAGAAGAAAAGCGCTTTGATTTAGAGCAGGCGCAAATGCAACTGGATGAAGTGGAAATTCAACATCCAGAGCTTGATACCGCACGTCGCACAGCGCAACAACAAGTGCAAAGCGAATCCGCCAGTAATGCCCAGTTAGATGCGCGCTTGGCTGCACTCACGCAATTGCAAATCAGCGTGCAAAGCGAAGGCAAAGTGCAACCTTGGCTAGCTAAACACGAGCTGACCAATTTGCCGCGCTTATGGCAAAAACTGCATATTAAAGATGGCTGGGAAACGGCGTTAGAAGCGGTGTTGCGTGAACGCACTCAAGCGCTTGAGGTGTCTAATCTGGATTGGGCGAAAGCCTTCTTTGGCGATGCGCCACCCGCCAAATTGGCCTTTTATTCTGCACAAGCGATACCGGCCGCGACTAATTTTGATCCCAATTTCACCAGCCTGATTTCGCTTTTGCAGTTAAACGACGCGAATTTACGCGCTGTGCTGCAAGACTGGTTGCAACATGTCTATATTGCAGAAGACGCTGCAACAGCATTAATGAATCGCGCTAAATTACCAGCTGGTGGCTGTTTTGTGACCAGACAAGGGCATTTAATTACCGCTTCAAGTGTGCGGTTTTACGCTTCGGATGCCGAACAAGACGGCATGTTGGCGCGGGCTCAGGAAATTGAACATCTGCAAAAACAAACTCGCGTTCAGCAACTGCTGGCCGAACAAGCTCGTAACACGTCGATTCGTGCTGAAGCTGCTTACACCCAAGCGACGCAACGCCTGCAAGAGTTGCGGGTACGCGTGCAAAGCTTGACGCAGCAAGTGCATAGCTTGCAAATTGAAGTGATGAAATTATCGGAAGTGCAAGCGCGCTTTAATCAGCGTAGCGTGCAAATTGAGTCCGACTTGGCTGAAATTAACGCCCAAGAGCAAGAGCAGCAACAGCTTAAAATGGAGTCCGAACAAAAATTTGAAGAGCTGGATATAGATTTGGCCCAGCAGCAAGAGCAATTTGAAGAATGGCAAACCACGCAATTGGAACAAGAGCAGCAGTTAAATTTGGCGCGCGCTAAAGTACGCGATCTGGAACTGGCTGCACAGCAAGCGACTTTTGCTGAGCGCACCCATCATCAAAAAGTGGAAGAGCTGAAACGCACTATCGCTACTGCTAGTACTCAAGCCGCCAGCGTATTTGAGTCGATGCAGCAAGGCATGCTGGAACTCGAAAACATGGAAGATTTATCGGTGCAAGCCGGTTTGCATGACTTGCTGGAAAAACGCAGCGCGCAAGAACGAGCGTTATCCGATGCGCGACACGAATTAGACCAGCTTGCGCAGCAATTACGTAGTCATGAAGACGCCAAAAATCAGGCTGAACGCAGTATGCAGCCGCAGCGCGACAAAATCATGGAGCTACAATTAAAAGAACAGGCTGCCCGTTTAAATCAAGAGCAATACACACAAGCCTTAACCGACGTCGGCATGACTGACGAGCAGTTGGCTGCTTTGTCTGAAAAACTGGTTGACGATTTAAAACCATCTTATTTACAAGGCGAGGTTACTCGCTTAGGTAACGCCGTCATTGCGCTGGGCGCGGTGAATTTGGCCGCATTAGATGAGCTGGCTCAAGCATCGGAACGCAAGTTATTCTTAGATGCTCAATACGCCGATTTGACGGAAGCGATTCAAACGTTGCAAGATGCGATTCATAAAATCGATATCGAAACACGCGGCTTGTTGCAAGACACTTTTGATAAAGTGAACTATCATTTTGCAGAATTATTCCCGATTTTATTCGGTGGCGGTCAGGCAAAATTAGTCATGACCGGTGATGAAATTCTTGATTCTGGCGTGCAGGTGATGGCGCAACCACCGGGCAAGAAAAACGCCACCATTCATTTATTATCGGGCGGTGAAAAAGCGCTGACCGCAACGGCACTGGTGTTTTCCATGTTCCAGTTAAATCCAGCGCCGTTCTGTTTGCTCGATGAGGTCGATGCGCCGCTGGATGATTCTAATACCGAACGTTTTTGCAATATGGTGAAAAAAATGTCCGTGAATACCCAATTCCTGTTTATTTCTCATAATAAAATAGCGATGGAAATGGCGCAGCAGTTAATCGGTGTGACCATGCAGGAACAAGGTGTTTCTCGAATCGTCGCGGTGGACATGGAGTCCGCAGTTAACTTTGCTACAGAGGCAGAAGCAGCATGACGGATTTAAATCTCAGTTTATGGGGCGCAGGTTGCGCCGTTATTGTGGGTGTCATTGGCTATAATTTTTGGCAGGAATACAAAGCCAAAAAAAATGTCGAACGCGCTTTTGGGCATAATCAAGACGATGTGTTGATGAAGTCCGACAAGCAAGCAGCGGTTAATTCAGGCAATTCAACTACTGCGAAAGTGCGCCAAGAACCGTCTTTGGACGACAATTCGACTATTCAACCTTCTTATCATGCAGAATCTGTCGATGTTGATCTGGATAAAACGGTGGGCATTATCGAAGTGCCTTTGCCGGTAGATGATTTTATTGACTGTGTGATTCCGATGGAGTTTGAGAACCCGTTGCGCGGCGATAAAATGTTAAGCGAAATCCAGTCATTTCGCCGTGTCGGTAATAAACCGGTGCATTTTATCGGCATTAATGCCGACGGCAAGCGTGAAATTATTACCCATGCCAACAGCTATAACCAGATGATTGCCGGAGTTCAGTTGGTGAGCCGTAGCGGCGCATTAAATGAATTGGAATATTCTGAATTAGTCATGAAATTACGCGAAATTGCCGATAATTTAAATGCTTTTCCTGATATCCCCGACATGAAACATGTAATGGATGCTGGGCGTGATTTACATTTATTTGTCACCGAACACGACGCGCAGTTAAGCGTCAACGTTCAAAGCAAGGGCGCGCCTTGGGGTATCAGTACCTTATTGGCAGCGTTAGAGAAACTCGGATTTGATGCACGCCCTGATGGACGTTTGGCGATGTTGGACGGCGATGGCGGTTCTTTATTTACGCTATCAACCAATTGCGGCGTGGCCGATCAAGTCACTTCACGCATTACCTTACTGCTCGATGTACCTTGCGTTGCGCCAGCCCGGGGCGGATTTGTCGCGATGGTTTCCTGCGCTAAATCATTGGCGTTGCGCTTAGGCGGTTCTTTGGTGGATGACGGCAATCAGTTGCTGAACGACGCGACGTTGGATCAGATTCAAGAACAAGTCGAGGTGTTTTATAGCGCGATGCAAGCGGCGGAGATACCGGCCGGATCAATCCGAGCGGTACGGATATTTAGTTAATTCGTAGGGTGGGCACGTCCTTGTGCCCACGCGTAACCGTAGATAATCAAAGGATTTTATTTAGGGTTTTATTGATCGAAAGTAACACGTGGGCACAAGGACGTACCCACCCTACGCTAATTTAATTTCAGCATACAGCTGCATACCCCTATTCTTGATTTACCCTTATGCAAACAGATTTATTCAATCCGGCCGATCCTGCGCCGAACCATCAAAAAAATGCCGCACAACTGGCAGAACAATATCGGCATAGCCTGAATCAATACAATAACGAATACTACGTATTAGATGCGCCTAGCGTGCCGGACGCGGAATACGACCGACTATTTAAGCTGCTACAAGAATTAGAGGCTGAGCACCCAAATTTAGCCACGCCCGATTCTCCGACCTTACGGGTCGGCGGCGCAGCCTTACCGGCTTTTCAGCAAGTCCGGCACACCGTTCCCATGCTGTCGCTCAATAACGGTTTTGAAGATGCCGATGTGCACGCCTTTGTGCGTCGCGCTGAAGAAGGTTTGCAATCCGAATTAGGCAAAATTCCGGCAATAGCCTATGTTGCCGATCTTAAGTTTGATGGCTTGGCGATTAGCCTGCTATACCGTGATGGCCTGCTTATCCAAGCAGCAACACGCGGTGACGGTAGCGTAGGCGAAGATGTGACGGAGAATATCCGCACCATACGTGCCATTCCATTGCGCTTACTTGGTGAGCATCCTCCTGCATTATTAGAAGTGCGTGGTGAAGTGCTGATGTTTAAAGAAGATTTCAGCAAACTCAATGCACGCCAGCGGGAATTGGAATTAAAAGAATTCGCTAATCCGAGAAACGCCGCAGCGGGCAGCTTGCGTCAGTTAGATGCAAAAATCACGGCGCAGCGTAATTTGCGCTTTTTTGCTTATGGCTTAGCGCAGTTTGAAGCTGGCACGGAAGATAGCGAAGCGCCAGTTACGCATAGTGCATTATTAGCCTGGTATAGCCAGCTAGGAATTCCGGTTTGCAAGGAACAAACACAGGCGGCGTCAGCAGATGAGTTGCTCAATTTTTATCGTGCAATTGAGCAAAAACGCGAACAGCTTCCTTATGAAATTGACGGCGTGGTGTACAAAGTCAATTCCTTTGCACAGCAACAGCAACTAGGTTTTGTGTCGCGTGCGCCGCGCTTTGCGATGGCGCATAAATTCCCCGCGCAAGAGCAATTAACGACTGTGTTGGATATTGAAGTGCAGGTTGGACGCACTGGTGCAATTACGCCAGTGGCACGCTTGGCACCTGTCGCTGTTGGCGGTGTTATTGTCACCAACGCGACTTTACACAATGAAGATGAAATTCGTCGCAAAGATGTCTGGATCGGCGATGTGGTTATTGTGCGGCGTGCCGGTGATGTGATCCCGGAAGTTGTAGCCGCGGTGCCAGCACAGCGCCCGGCAAGCGCTCGCCAATTTGTAATGCCAACTCACTGCCCGCATTGCGGCTCGCTGATTGTGAAGCTGGAAGAAGAAGCTATTGCCCGTTGCAGTGCAGGCTGGATAAAATGCTCGGCGCAGCGCAAAGGCGGCTTATGGCATTTTGCTTCACGTAAAGCCATGTGCATAGATGGTTTAGGTGAGCAATTGCTTGATCAGTTGGTCGATAAAAATGTAATTACCACGGCGGCTGATTTATATAATTTAGGTTTTACCAGTCTGGCGACATTAGATCGCATGGCCGATAAATCGGCCAACAACGTCATCGCCGCAATAGAAGCCTCTAAAAAAACCACTTTAGCGCGTTTCATTTATGCTCTGGGAATTCGCCATGTGGGCGAAACCACAGCTAAAGATTTAGCACGTGCGTTTGGTGATATTCATGCTGTCATGGATGCCACCGAAGAACGGTTATTGCAAGTTAATGAAGTTGGCCCGGTTGTCGCGAATTCATTAATTGCATTTTTTGCTGATCCATTGAATAAAGAAGTGGTGGAACAATTATTGGCTGCTGGCGTACATTGGCCGCAAGCTGAAGAGTCACCAACTAATACCCAAATATTTACCGGAAAAACGGTGGTATTAACAGGAACGCTGCCCAACTTAAGTCGCGAACAGGCGGCGGCTTTAATTGAAGCAGCTGGCGGCAAAGTGCAAAGTTCGGTATCGAAAAAAACCAGCATGGTATTAGCCGGGGAAGACGCCGGTAGTAAGCTGGTTAAAGCACAGGAATTGGGTGTGCAAATTATTTCTGAAGCTGAATTGCAGCAGATGTTGGGAATGTAAGGGGTCGGGTGGGCACGTCCTTGTGCCCACCCTACTAAATAAGCAATAACTCAGCAGATAACGAATCGAGTTTAAACAATGACAAAAATTACAAAAGCAGTATTCCCGGTAGCCGGTTTAGGCAGTCGTTTTTTGCCAGCCACCAAAGCACAACCGAAAGAAATGCTGACGTTAGTTGATAAGCCGCTAATTCAATATGCAGTAGAAGAAGCGGTTGCTGCCGGCATTACTGAATTAATTTTTATTACTGGCCGCAATAAACGCGCCATCGAAGATCACTTCGACACAGCTTATGAGTTAGAGGCTGAATTAGAAGCATCGAATAAAACTGCGTTATTGGAACTGGTTCAAAACGTCATTCCCAAATCAGTCAGCTGCATTTATATCCGTCAACCAGCCGCTTTGGGTTTAGGTCACGCAGTTTTGTGCGCAAAACCGGTAGTTGGTGATAGCCCGTTTATGGTGTTGTTGGCGGATGATTTCATGCTAGCCGAAGCCGGACAAGCCAATACCACCGAACAAATGGTGGCTTTGTATGCACAAGAACAGGCCAGCATCGTTGCAGTACAAGATGTGCCGCGTGAGCAAACCAAACAATACGGGATCGTTAGCGGAACTCCTTATAAAGACCGCCTGGAGCGGATGTCAGGCATAGTTGAAAAACCAACACCAGATCAAGCTCCGTCGACTTTGGCGGTAGTGGGGCGCTATGTTCTGGATGGGAGAATTTTCTCGTATTTGGAAAAAATTGGTAAAGGTTCCGGCGGTGAAATTCAACTGACTGACGCGATTGCCGCTATGTTAAAAGACCATCCGTATTTAGCATACCGCTTCGCCGCAACCCGCTACGACTGCGGCAGCAAATTGGGTTATTTGAAAGCCTCCATGGTGCTTGGCATGTTGCACCATGAAGTCGGTCCGGAATTTACTGCGTATTTACAAAGCATGAAAGCTTAAAAAACGGATTTAAAACCGATATTCATCCACCAGATGTTTGTTAAAGCTATATTTTGTGCCGCCTGCTAGTTTGTCTGCTAAGCGTTTAGGATTGGCGGCGGAAATAAAGATATCGGCGATGCCGTCTTTAATACGAAATTTGGTGGCTGGGCTTAAAATGGCGCTTGGTTTTAGCACTAGATGTCTGATAATGCCGGCTTTTTCACTGCAAAGTAAAAAGTGGCATTCTTTACGAAAACTAGTTAAGGGAATATTCATCCACCAACCTTCGTCGTCGACATTACGCACCACTTGGGAAAATTGGGTATTACCTGAATTTAGCGCGTTAGAGCGCATTGATTCATTTGCGATTTGAATTGCTGTTTCTTTGTTCATGTTAGTAGGGCGCATTCATAGTTAAGTCGTCAGTTTAGCGTATTTGCTCAATTAGTCTGAAATTAACTGACTTTCCCTTATTCCCTTTTTCCTCACTTTTAACAGGCTCCTATGCAAACCGAAAGCTTTATACCAGGTAAAGATGCCTCTTTAGAATCCACTATTGCCACCATGAGTGCCAAATTGGCTAGCCGTGGTTTTGTGTTAAATGAATCTTCCTTGTTGAATGAAATTGAAGGAATCTGGTCGACGCACGTTAAAGACAACGACTGCCCGATGTTATTCGCCAACGGTAAAGGCAGCTCAGAATTGGCGGCGCGAGCTTCCGCTTTTGGCGAATTTTTTGAGCGCTTAGGCACGCATTATTTTTGGACGCATTTTTACTTGGGTAAAACTCGGGCTAACCGTCCGTTTGTGCATTATCCGCAAGAGCGTTGGTTTGCTCCAGGTCCGGACGCAAGCTGGCCAGACGAATTGCTCAACCCAACATTGCGTGAATTTTATAATCCTGATGACGGTATCGGCGCTGAAGTGTTAGTTGATTTAAATTCAGGCAATGTCGAACGCGGTATTTGCGCCTTGCCATATAAACGCTTGAGCGATGGCGAACAAACCTGGATCCCGGTCAACATTATTGGCAACCTGTATGTCAGCAACGGCATGGCAGCCGGTAATACTATGATGGAAGCGCGTAGCCAGGCCTTGTCGGAAATATTCGAGCGTCACATTAAATACCGCATCATCAGCGAAGGCTTATGTTTGCCGGAAGTGCCGGACGAAGTTATCGCTCGTTTTCCTAAAATTGCTGCCGGTATCGCTGGTTTGCGCAAAGCAGGTTTCGGAATTTTGGTGCGCGACGCTTCGCTGGATGGAAAATATCCGGTGATGTGTGTGACGTTGTTGCATCCAAAAGACCAAGGAATTTTTGCTAGTTTCGGCGCACATCCACGCTTTGAAATTGCATTGGAACGGGCATTAACTGAATTGTTACAAGGCCGCGCATTAAACACGCTAGAAGGCTTCCCAGCGGCCGGTTTTGATATGGATGAAATCAACGCAGTCGCTAATTTGGAAATTCACTTTGTCGATTCAAGTGGCGTGATGAGCTGGAAGTTTTTACGTGATACGCCCGATTTCCCATTCGCCGACTGGAACTTCAGCAACACCACTGCCGAAGACTACGCATGGTTATGCAATGCCATTCACGCCGAAGGGTATGAAATTTATATCGCCGACTTTGAAGAGCAGGGCGCGTATAGCTGCCGGATTTTAGTGCCAGGCATGTCGGAAATTTATCCGGTGGAAGATTTAGAGTGGGAAAACAATAGTATCGGTAACCAGATTCGCCCAGCCCTGGTGCGTTTGAATGAATTAAGCGAGGCGGAGTGCCGTACTTTGCTAGACGACTTGCAAACTATGAACGTCAGTGAAGAGCGTCCATTGTGGGAAATTCTGGGTTTAGCCGCGCAAGTTGGTAGCGCTTGGAAACAGTTACGGATTGGTGAATTAAAAACGTTGCTGGCTTTAGCAATCGGTGACCGGGATGGCATTTTAGAAGGCTGTGAATGGATCCACCATTTCAATGATTTAAGTGCCGACCGCCGATTGGTTTATCGCTGCATCGAAAGCATTTTAAAACTCGAAGAGCTGGAAGATGAAGACGAAGAAGCGCGTGAAGATTATTTACGTCCGCTGATTCTTCTGTTCGGTGAAGAAAATTTCCGCTTAGCCGAAGCTTTGTTAGATCGTAGTGAGCGGTTTTTTGGTTTGGTTACGCTTGGTGATGATTACCAAGGTAGCGCAATGCATCAGACATTGTTAGCGGCTTACGATAAATTGTTTGCTAGTTAAACCCTGTGTACGCGTGAGGAGCTAGCGCTCCCCACGCGTATGCTAGATACGAAGCAAGTAGATTGTAGATGCCAATATTTCGTAACGCATTTCATAGCGACCAACAAAAATCCTGCGTACTTCGCGCAGTTCGAACTCTTCCAACCTTTCGCCAATACGCGGATTAACCAACAAACTGCTTGGTGCCGCCGTCAGTGCCCGTATGGTTCGTGCCGCAGCTAGCTTATTCACTGCTGTCAAGAACTCATGGTGCCGCGCCAAATCGGATAGTGCTTTATTGGTCCACAGCAACTCCATTAGGGCGGTACCGGTAAAGGATAATCGGTGCTGAGGCTATCTGCCCATGCAAGTACGGCTTGGTGATCTATTACGTGTCCGTCATCTACATCGGACATGGCCTGGCGAGTCAGACGGTTGCGTTCCTCCTCTTGGTCTACCCAAGCGGTTAACGCTTGCTTGATTATCCAGCCGCGTGATCGTTCTAGACGAGAAGCCATTTGATCAATTTTATCGGCAAGCGGCAACGGTACGTGAGCTGTCAGTACTTTTGTTTCTGCTTGAGCCATGATTCTTCCTTTGCGTATGACGATTTAAATTCAATCATACTGATTAGATTTGATTAAAGTAATCTGATGGTCTATTTAATATTTCTATATGGAAATATTGTTTGATTTATTTCAAATAAGCACGCAATTCCCCCTTCTTTTCAAGCAATGAACCCGCAATGAATTGTTGATAATTCATTCTGAAGCGGCTTGTCTATGCATGCGCCTCTATCGCCGATGCCTCTATTACTGAATTAAGTGGGAGTAGCTTATGGATATCGAACATTCGCAGCAACAGAACCAGGATGACGAGCACATTGGTGGAATGGGTAGCCATGAGCGCGTAATGGATCTCAAGTCGATACGTGCCGCCATTGCACGGGTAGAAGCGGAAGCGCGCGCGACGGTTGCTGCTGAAAACCGGGCCTTTGTAGAAGCACGAGCGCGCGCAGTTGCAGAAGATCGGGCTGAATTAGATAATCAGGCACTGCTGGAAGCAGAACAGACATTGCAACTGGAAGAGCAAGCTAAAATTGCCAGTAAAAGTCGTTGGCAGGCAGAGCAACAGGCGCGACTCGCCCAGCAAATACGAATTGCTGCATCTCAAAAAGAAATACAGGCAATCGAAGCGCGGGTGCAAATGGATGCACAAGCAGCACAGGCATCTAAAGAGCGATTGCAAGTAGAGCAATACGCTCGTGAGCAGGCAGAAGAGCAAATTAACTTAGAAAAATCATTAAGTGAACGCGCTAAACAAGCTGGCGAACAATATAAAAATCAGGCAGCCATAGCGCGTGAGCAATGCGTGCTGCTGTCTGAAACAGAAACCGCGGCCAAGCAGGAAGCAGCTGCCCGTGCGCAATCGGAAGCCAAATTAGTTGAATTGGCCCGCACTGAACAAAAAATCGAAAACTCGGCAAAAATACGCGCCGAAGCTTTAGTAGAGTCGCAAGAAAAAATGTTGGCAATTCGTGCAGAGCGCGAATTAGTTCAAGTAGCTGCTTTGCACTTAAGTATGCAAAATACCTCAACTGAGGTTTGGGCATTGGAACAAGCTAAAGCTCATGCCAGTGTTTTAAAAGAACAGCTGTCCATTTTTGAGGCACGTTCTGAAACGGAGCAGGCCGCAACGCATGCTTTAGAAACGCGTTTAAAGGCCGAGCATGAGCTGCAACAAGCTGCAGAACGCCGTTTATATACTGAAAGTATGGCGGCCACTACAGCACAAGCCCGCCGTTCTGCCGAACAGAAATTGCAATTTATAGCTGAACAGCGCATCGCTACCGAAAAAGCCTTGCAAGATCAAGCATGGCAACAGGTAGAGCAACAACAAAAAGCCGAGCAAGCGGCGCAGCTGCGTTTACAACATGAGGCGGAAGTCATTCAACAAGCGGCTTTACGCGAACAGGCTGATCAAGATGCGCTGCACTTACTGCAACAATCATTACAAAGTGAGCAGCAAGCTAAAAAATCGGCAGAACAGCGTTTGCAGCTAGCTCAGCAAGCAGCCGATGCCGCGCTGGCACAGCAACTTTCCGAACAAGCGCAACAAGCCGCACAAGCTGAACATACCCGCTTGCAACGTGAAAATAGTTATTTGCATGCGCAAGAAGCCGAGCAAGCGCGGCAATTAGTGATTGTTGAACGTCAGCATTTGCAGGCATTACAAACGGCCAGGCAATTGTTGGAGCAACAAAAAGAAAATAAGCAGCAGCTGCTTAAGCAGGAAGAGCAGCAAGCAGCAACCTTGCAAGCGCAAAATGGTGTGCTGAAGATGCAGGAGCAGGCTGCGCTAGCTGCGCAACAGATTAGCGCAACAAGTTATCGCGCCGGTAAATTATTGCTGCAACAAAATGTGCACTACAGCGAATTAAAACGTCAAGAGGCGGAAAATTTAATCGAAAAAGGGCGGCAAACGCTGGAACTGGTACAGCTGCAACAACAACGGGTTGAGCAAGAGCAGCAAACTTTGCAACTGCTGCAAAAGAAAGGATTGCTTGAACAAAAACGGGCCCAGTCCGCGGCGGAGGTTGCGGCGGCAACACAGGAAAAAATAGATCAGGAACAACGTTCATTTGTATTAAACCAGGAACAATGTTTAGCTGAACAAGAGCAAAAACAGGCTTTAGAGCAGCAATGTGCGGAACAACAAAAAATTATTTTAGCTAAACAGGCGCAAGTCAAAGCAGAACAGCATCAACTAGCTCAATTACAAGTGCAGCGCGAAGCACAGCGTCAGGCGGCACTTGCGGCATTAGAGCAAGCCAAACAAAGTGTTAATTTGTCGCAGGCTAAATTGCGACATGCCCAGCTCGAACAGGAAGCAGCGCGGGCTATGCATGAAAAATGTCAGGCAGAACAAGCGTTGTGTGAGCAAACTCAGCAACGTAAAGCTGCCGAGCTGGTTCAAACCGGTGTTTTGCAGCAGCTCACTGAGCAGGAGCTGGCAGCACAAAATGCGATACATGAAGCTACCCGTTTAACTAGCGAACGTTTAATTGCAGCCAATGCGCAAACGGCTTTACGTCAACAGGTTTTATCCGTCGCCGAGGCGAAGCAGCAAATTGCGGCAGATTTATTAGGGCAAGAGCAAAAAAATTATGAGCTAGAGCAGCAAGCACAGCTGGCTGAGCAGCAAAAGCTGGAAACACAACGTGCTCATCATCAGCAGTTACAGCAACGCTTGGTTGAAGAACAAAAAAGCCGTGATTTGCATCAACAAAATTTGCAGCAAGAACAAGCCGCGACGCAAGCGGCATCCTTAATTAGCCAACAAAAAACGGCACTATTACAGCAAACAACCCAACTCAGTTTAAGTAGGCAGGCGGTGCAACAGTTATTGGCGACCAAAGAGCAAACTGCAAAAAAATTAGCCGAAGAGGTGCAGGAACGTAATCAATCGGAACAGCTGTTACTTCAAAAGATGGTTGATGCAAGGGAGCTAATTGAGCAACGAATTGCAAAAAACAGGCATCTTGAAAAAGCTCAGCAACAACGTGTGCAAGAAGAGCAGCACGCGATTCAATTGCTGGAAGAGCGGCTGCAAACAGAACAGGAACTGACTAAGTTACATCAACAACGCAGTCTTGCTGAACAGGAAGCCAAAGACTTATTAGAGTCTAGCTACGCCGAGCAACAAGCGCGTTTAACCCAAATTGAAAAATTAGCACGGATTAATGCACGGTTGACGCAGCGTGCGCAGCAGTTAGAGCAAAAGCATTCAACTGAATTACAGGCGATTAAGACCTTGCAACAGCAGAAAGTACGCGATCAGCAGGCGGCTGTTTTAGCCCTGCAACAGCAACGACTGGCTGAGCAAGAAAGTGTGAAAGCCGTCGCCGAACAAACCGTACAACAAAAAAATCAGGCGCAGCTGGCAAGGCAACAATGTCAGCATGAGCTTGAAGCGCGGCAAGCGTTTGAAGCGGAATGTGCTGCTCAACAAGCTATTACCGAGCAAAGCAAATTGCAGGCCGAAGCGGCTTTGCAATGTCAGGCCGAGAAACAGCAGCGCTTACAAGAAATGCAGCATTTAGTTGAATTAGAGCAGCGCAAAACAAGCTTAGAGCAGCAAATGCGTGATGATTTAAGTGTGAAATTGGCGGCGTTACAGCGGCAAATAAGCATTGCCAAAACGCGTGCTGAGTTAGAACATCGGCAAGCGCATTGCAATGTACAACGTACTCAAGTTGAACAGCAGGCTTTGCAGTTGTTGCAAGTCCAGCATCAAGAACACGAGGCCTTTTTAGCTAATGAAAAACAAAAAATGCTGCATTTGGCGAAAGGGGTTGAGCTAGCTAGGGAGAAAACGCGGCTCGAGCAGGAGGCTGCTAAAAAAGCTGAGTCTGACACGCAGCAACAGCAGCATTCTTTAGAATTAATGATGCAAAAATTGGATCAGCAATCGCATAAATCGCAGCAGCGCGAGTTAGCGGCCCAACAGAAATTAGAGCGGGAAATAGAAGCGGAAATGACACAGGCAACTCAGCTATCAGCGCAATTGTTTGAACGCTTATCCTGTCAGCAATCAGGCAGTAAAGAATGGGTGAGGCGCGCCCGTTTGGTGTTGCAGGAAGCTCCATCACCACTGCGTCCTGTAGCGAAGTCGCCTTATCGGCGAATGGCCGGCGTCATCGTTGGAGTAGTTGCCTTAATTGGTGTTTCCAGCGCGACTTTTTTACCGCCTGCGGCGGCGCCTGGGCTGGTAGCGCATGCTGCTGTTGCAGATCTTAAAATGAGTTATTCGTTAGCGGATAAACGGAATTAATCGCAGATTGCAAAGTGGGCACAATCGTGTGCCCACTTTATTGCTTTATGCTGTTTTTGCTCCCGCAATGTAGCGATCAATCACCGTCGGCAATACCGTTAACGGTACACCAGCGCTAGTCACCAATGCATCATTAAAGGCGGCGAGATCAAATTTAGCTCCCAATTCGGCCTTAGCCCGTTCACGTTGGCGCAGGATTTCGTTGTGCCCCATTTTGTAGCCACACGCCTGTCCTGGAGAAACCGCATAACGATGGACTTCGCTGGTCATTGCACCAACACCGCGGCCGGTATTTTCAACCATAAACTGTATCGCTTGTTTCGCGGTCCATTTCATTTCATGAATACCCGTATCGACAACCAGGCGGCAAGCGCGGAATTGTTGTGCTTGCAAATAACCAATTTGGCTAAACGGATCGTTAGCGTAAAGTCCAAACTCGTCCACCAATTGCTCTGCGTACAATGCCCAACCTTCAACAAAGGCATTGAACCCGATCAATGATGAAATAAGCGGTAGTTCAGCATGATGTTCGGCTAAATACGCGCCTTGCCAAGCGTGACCGGGAATACCTTCGTGTGCGGTTAAGGTGGAAAGCTGATCCCTTGGCCACAGAGTAGTTGACTTCAAGTTGATGTAATAAATTGCCGGACGTGATCCATCTAGTGAAGCGAAGTTCATGTAGCCGAGTGGCGCACCAGCCTCAATGTCTTGCGGCACGCGTTTGACGACTAGCGGTGCTTTCATGTTGAGGTGTGAAATCTTCGGCATGAGGGCGCGCGCGGCGGCCACGCGATCATTGCAGAAAGCAATGATTTGATCGCGGCCCTGATCATTGTCAGCATAAAACCTGCTTGGGTCCTTGGACAACGCCAGCATACGCGCGCCGACTGTTCCATGCGAGATTCCTTGCGCTTTGAGAATGGTATCAATACGCGCTTGTAGCATTTTGTTTTGTTCTAGGCCAATTGCATGAATTTCGCGTGGGCTGCTAGTCGTTGAGGTGCCGAGCTTTAATGCCCAAGCGTAATAGGCAGCGCCATCGGGCAAATGATATACGCCAGCAATGTTTTTTGCCTTAGCAGTCGCTTTGGCAAAGGCCGTAATTTGACGGTCAAGCGCAGGGTAGATCTTGGCATTCACCAATTGCGTCGCACGTACTTCCCAGTCACCGTCGATACCAAGTTTTTTGGTGCGTTCCGTGATGGAGGTGACTAGCTTTTGGCTCGCAGTTGG
The DNA here is from genome assembly GCF_002976435.1 of Solimicrobium silvestre. GTDB lineage: Bacteria > Pseudomonadota > Gammaproteobacteria > Burkholderiales > Burkholderiaceae_D > Solimicrobium > Solimicrobium silvestre. The sequence goes on from NZ_PUGF01000025.1 coordinate 70,984, forward strand.
CGTCTTGCGATAGCCACTCAATTGTCCGAGCGTTGTGCGTGCAATAAAGTCTGGGGGCATGATGCCCTTGCTGGCTTGTTCGGTAATACGGGCAGTTTCCTGATCTAGTACCGTAGCCAGTGCCGCTACGCGCGCCAAATAGCTTTCGGCATCATCCCGATTTAAAATCTGGTGCTGCGAATCGAGAAATTCTGGTGTCCGCCACAAAGCACCATCTTGTTGCGTGACCGGATACGGTGACGCGCCACCAAAGAACCCACTTGCCGCATCACCATAGGAAAAACGTGTACCAGCTACGCCTTCGCTAGCGGCATACTGCACTTTGTCGTAGACGATTTGTGTTTCGGGGCTGAGCGTTGCCCTATTTACGGTAGACATTCTGCTTAACATCGATTTGACTTGGTCAGTCCATTGCGCATCACCCTCAGGTGAGGCGTCGCCGAGTTGCGATTTGAGCGCAATGCGAGTGCCAGAATCTAGCCCGAGAGTTGTAGCCGAAGTCGGTGCCAGACGTAGAATTTCTTCAGCAAAATCACCCAGCATGGTTGAAAATTGGGCATCGCTTGCTGTCGCAGTTTGCGCAAGAACCAAGCGCGGCATGGCAGAAACGGCCGCAGCGGTTAGTGTCATTTTCAGCACTTCGCGGCGTGAATAGTGAAACGAGGTATCGGTCATGGCATCCTTTTAATTTTGATTGTGTGGAGGAAACTACTAAATCGAAGTTGCTGCATACTCAGGAGCTATGTCGTTAGAATCAGTTTCTGATTTGCAAGTTTTTAAAGCTTACACATCTACTATTGTCTTGTCTATGCTCTATTTAGTGCTTGAAGGGAATTTTGAATGGGTTTAAAACACGAAGCTTGTTTTTCGATAAATTTAATCTGTCCGCATGCTTAATTATGGGCAATAAAAAACTCGCTATTATGAACTGCACCCCAAAAGTTGGACATCCGTCCAAACTTTTGGGGTGTTTTCATGAGTAAGTATTCAAAGCAATTCAAACTAGCCGTTGTTAAACGGTATCAGGAAGGTTCAACGGGTTATAAAGCCG
>NZ_PUGF01000026.1 GCF_002976435.1 Solimicrobium silvestre
TGACGCGCGTATTACATCAGGGCCAGAGCAAAAAACCGCTCATCTATCAGGCCGTATAGATACACGCAAGCTTACCTACTGGTTGAAATCAAATTCTTCTTGCAAAACGGGTGGAGTCCATAGATACCGCGATCATCCGCTCACTGGCGAATGGAAAGATCATCGCGATTGCCACATCAAACCTGATTTGGTATTAATCTACCAAAAAACGGATGATTCAATTATGCGGCTGGTGCGGATCGGTTCACACAGTGAGCTGAGTCTTTAAATCAACAGCAATCAGCCCGTACACAATCCACATAATAATTTTTCACGCCATTTTCAACGCGCGTTACCAAACCATGTACATCGGTATCAAAACCAGGGAAGCGATGATTGAAATCACGGGCAAATTTCAGATAATCAACAATGGTTTTGTTGAAGCATTCGCCCGGAATTAACAAAGGAATTCCCGGTGGATAAGGCGTCAGCAAAATTGCAGTAACACGGCCTTCTAAATCATCAATAGAAACTCGTTCAATTTCCCGATGCGCCATTTTTGCAAATGCGTCAGACGGCTTCATTGCTGGTTCCATATCCGATAAATACATTTCCGTCGTCAGTCGCGCTACATCATGAGCCTGGTACGCTTGATGAATTTGCTGGCATAAATCACGCAAACCGATGCTTTCATAACGCGGATTATTCGCAACAAACTCAGGCAGTACGCGCCACATCGGTTGGTTTTTGTCAAAGTCATCTTTGAATTGCTGCAACGCGGTGAGCAATGTATTCCAGCGGCCTTTGGTAATGCCGATGGTAAACATGATGAAGAACGAATACAGGCCGCATTTTTCAATAATTACGCCGTGTTCCGCCAAGTATTTAGTGACGATAGACGCTGGAATTCCGGTTTCTGAAAAATGGCCTTCTAAGGATAAGCCCGGCGTAATAATAGTGGCTTTAATCGGGTCCAGCATATTGAAGTTAGGTGCTAACTTACCAAAGCCGTGCCAATTATCTTCAGCGCGAATGATCCAGTCTTCACGCGAGCCGATACCGTCTTCGCACAGATTATCCGGGCCCCAAACCTGGAACCACCAATCTTGGCCCCATTCTTGGTCAATTTTGCGCATCGCGCGACGGAAATCCAGCGCTTCAAAAATAGACTCTTCGACCAATGCCGTGCCACCCGGTGCTTCCATCATGGCAGCAGCCACGTCACATGAGGCAATAATTGAATATTGCGGTGAGGTGGACGTGTGCATTAAATACGCCTCATTGAAGCGGTCACGGTCAAGTTTATTGTTCTCTGATTCGCGCACTAAAATTTGTGAGGCTTGTGATAAGCCTGCCAGCAATTTATGAGTCGATTGCGTAGAGAAAATCATCGATTCTTTTGCGCGTGGCCGATTTGGGCCGATGGCGTGCATGTCTTGGTAGAACGAATGGAAGGTAGCGTGCGGCAGCCATGCTTCATCAAAATGCAGCGTGTCAATTTTACCGTCCAGCATTTCTTTTAACGTTTCTACGTTGTAGATAACGCCGTCATAGGTAGATTGGGTAATCGTTAAAATACGCGGTTGTTTATTTTTTGCAGCACGTGCAAACGGATTCGCGTCGATTTTCTTTTGGATATTTTCCATCGTAAATTCAGACAATGGAATCGGGCCGATAATGCCTAAGTGATTGCGAGTCGGCATTAAGAAAACCGGAATGGCGCCAGTCATAATAATCGAGTGCAAAATCGATTTGTGGCAATTTCGATCGACCACCACAATGTCACCAGGGGCAACGGTGGAATGCCAAACCATTTTATTGGAAGTTGAGGTGCCGTTGGTCACGAAGTAGCAATGATCGGCATTAAAAATGCGTGCTGCATTGCGCTCGGAAGCGGCTACCGGGCCTGTATGGTCTAACAGTTGGCCTAATTCTTCGACTGCATTGCATACGTCGGCGCGCAGCATGTTTTCACCAAAAAACTGATGGAACATTTGTCCGATCGGCGACTTTAAAAATGCCACGCCACCGGAATGTCCCGGGCAATGCCATGAGTAAGAACCGTCATTGGCGTATTGCACCAATGCGCGGAAAAACGGCGGTGCCAAACCATCTAAGTAAGCTTTAGCTTCGCGGATAATATGGCGCGCAACGAATTCAGGCGTGTCTTCAAACATATGAATGAAGCCGTGCAATTCGCGCAAAATATCGTTCGGAATGTGGCGTGAAGTGCGTGTTTCACCGTACAGGTAAATTGGAATGTCCGAATTTTTATAGCGAATTTCTTCGACAAAGGCGCGTAATGAAGTCAGCGCAAAGTCGATCTCTTCCGGGCTTCCGCCGCCGAATTCTTCATCATCAATCGACAAAATAAATGCCGAAGCGCGTGACTGTTGTTGGGCAAATTGGGATAAATCACCGTAACTAGTGACGCCCAAAATTTCCATGCCCTCAGCCTCCATGGCGTGCGCTAATGCGCGTATGCCTAGTCCAGAGCTGTTTTCAGAGCGAAAATCTTCATCAATGATGACGATAGGGAAGCGAAATTTCATATGGGTCTCCAGGATAGAGAGTTTGCCGGGCGGTAGCCTTGGCAATGAATGCCGTCAGAGAGTATTTGCGTACATTAAATACTAAAGATCGCATTCTCTCAGAAGTGCAAAAGAAATGGGGGGATTGCCCCCATTTCTCATTAATTGTTTAAATAAAAAGCGTGAATTAGAAGCGATAGTACGCTGCTGAATAAACGACGACTTGATTTTTATCCGAAACTAGCGGACTGGATCCTGCGTCACCCAGCGGATGAGTTACAGAACCACCAACAATCATGGACCAATTTTTATTAATAGTGTAGTCCCAACCTAGCGATAATTTTACTTTTAACATGCCGGCATTTGTGTCATACACTGGGAAATTATAGGTGCTGGCTTGTTGCGGAGTTACGCCATAAAAATCCTGCATATATTGGCCATTCGCCCATGTGGTGCTTAATACTGCAAAGATGCGGTTCTTATCATCAATTCGGTCAATATAGCGTCCACCAATACTTGCAAAGTTACCGTTGTGTTTGTTATTTATTCCAGCTCCGCTAGAGAGCGAAGTCAATATTGAAAAATGCTGGTCGATAAGGTAATTGGCAAACACGCCTGGAGTTAAGCTGGTTGGTGTGTTGCCCGGACCATTGTCGCGGTTCCTGGCAGATTGCTCCTGATAAGCGAGCAAACCTAAACGCATACCGTATTGCCAATTTGGATTGGCAGAGAAGTTGTAACCAAAACCGGATACGGAGCTGAAGAAAACGCCGCTTTTCCATTGAAGATTGAATACCGGTAACGGTAAAATTTCTTGTTTGCTGCCATCGGCGTATTTAGGCAGTGAAGCAATGCCTAATCCAACTGACGCAGTCAGGTCTTTTTGTAAATACTGAGTTGGAATTATTTCCACGAAGTCAGCCGTTTGGGCTTGGGCGTTGAGCGCAAGTGCCATTAATAATAGGGGTAATATTTTTTTCATAAACTCGCTAATGTTAACTATTTAAAAAATGATAATGAGGTGATTCGGGTTGATTCTATATGATGAATTGCTTAAATTTGAAACCAGGCGCAACCAGCCAGGATAATGCCAATTCCAGCGACGCCGTAAGAGCCTATTTGCAGCCATTTTTTTCTGGTTAGCAGTGTGATTGCCGCTAATGAAATAGCAATTTGCAGGGCGGTCATGGCTTGTGCCCAACGGTGATGCTGATGCAGTATTTCGGTCGATTTATCTTCCCATTCCAAGGATGATTTATCGAGCTCTTCAGCGTGCTTTTTAATCCCTTCTTTTTCGACCTTGTAGCGCGCAATATCGGACTGGTATTTAGCTACATCCACGCCCGGCATAGTTACTGCCAGCTCAGCAAAGTTCTGCTTGTTGGATTTGGCTTGATAAAAATTCCATTGATCCGAAGCTTCGGTTTTTACGATGGCAGCTTTGTTTTTAAACATGGCTGCGTCATTTTGAGTTGAGCCGGCTTGGAAGCCAAAGATCGCGCCAGTGGTTGCCATGATCGCGGTCATCACGGCAATTTTGCTGGAGAAATCATCGCCACCATGTGCTGCGTGTTCTAGTTCATGGTCGTGTGGGCCGTGTACTTCAAATTCTTCTGGCATGTAAACTCCTAATTCTTTATTTTTGTATAGGTAACAAAAGCATAATCAAACGCATTTTGCTCTGAATGAAACGTGGTTCGTTCAGTCTCTTGCCACACGTCTTGATCGATGGCGGGGAAAAAAGCATCGCACTCCACATCTTGATGAATTTCCGTGACCAATAATTGACTGCATAGCGGTAATGCCTGTGCGTAAATATCGGCACCGCCAATAATAAACGCATCGGTATTGCCGATTAATTGCAAAGCTGCTGGCAGAGAGTTCACCACCTCAACACCGTCTTGCTGCCAATCGGTATTACGCGTTAAAACGATGTTGCGCCGATTCGGCAATGGGCGACCAATTGATGCAAAGGTTTTACGCCCCATGATGATGGCGTGGCCGGTGGTGATGCGCTTAAAGCGCGCCAAATCTTCCGGTAAGCGCCAAGGCAGTGTGTTGTTAATGCCGATGCCGCGTTTAGCGTCATAGGCTACGATAATGGTTAATTCAGACATGCTTATGTGATGTAAGTGAGCTAGATAATAAAAGAGGGTAAGTTGCTACTGTGACGGTGTAGTTACACGGCCACAGCAGCCTTAATATGTGGGTGAGATTGATAATTCAGTATCTCAAAATCATCAAACGTGTAGTCGAAAATCGATGGCGGCACGCGCTTGATATTGAGCTGTGGTAGCGCTAACGGTGTGCGTGACAGTTGCAACTCAACTTGTTCTAAATGGTTGGAGTACAGGTGGCAATCGCCGCCGCTCCAGATGAAATCACCCACTTCCAAGCCTGCTTGCTGGGCCATCATGTGGGTCAGCAGGGCGTAGGAGGCGATGTTAAACGGCACGCCCAAAAATATATCGGCGCTGCGTTGATATAACTGGCATGACAATTTGCCGTCAGCCACATAAAACTGGAAAAACGCATGGCAAGGCGGCAGCTTCATGTTGGGGATGTCGGCCACATTCCAGGCTGACACGATCATGCGACGTGAATCCGGATTGTGCTTAATTTGTTCCATGACTTGGCTAATCTGGTCAATATGTTCGCCATTGGGTGTAGGCCAGCTACGCCACTGGTAACCATATACGGGACCTAAATTGCCCTGCTCATCAGCCCAATCATCCCAGATAGATACGCCGTTTTCTTTTAAATAGGCGATATTAGTTGAGCCGTTTAAAAACCAGATCAATTCATGAATGATGGATTTGAGATGGAGTTTTTTAGTCGTAACCAGCGGAAATCCCTGCGCCAGATCAAAACGCATTTGATGTCCAAATACCGAACGTGTGCCGGTACCGGTACGATCAGTTTTTTCAGTGCCGTGCTGTTGCACGTGGCGCATTAAGTCTAGGTATTGTTGCATGAGATTACGTATTCACTGGTTGAGTAATAAATGTTGCAAGCGTTAGCGCGGTGCAGCTATAAACTTGAACATGCGCGATTGTACAGCATCAATTTAGCTGTCACTAGTGAACAAGAAGCTTCGCTTTAAATTTTCCACATTATGCAAAAACAGGCGGAAAAATCTGGGAAAAGCAAAATTTGGCTATGTCCAGGCTACATGTTGATATTCTGCTCACAAAGGCTGCCTCAAATTGCAAAGTTGAGTGTTGACGGGGCGTTTGCTTCATCCATGATAGGCGTGACCAGAGGCAAGGTAATGACGAATTTGCAGCCCTGGTTTTGTGCGCTGGTGGCTAAAATCTCGCCGCCAAGCACATTGGTGACGATGTTGTAAGTGATGGAGAGCCCTAAACCACTGCCGCCGCGGCCAAAGCGGGTAGTAAAAAACGGTTCGTAAATGCGATGCAGAATTTCCGGTGGAATACCATAACCATCATCGGTAAACGTCATTTTTACATTGTGACCAACCAGTTCGGCAGTGATCCGCATGTTGCCGTAATCTCGTTCGTTAAAACCATGGGTTACCGAATTGGTAATTAAATTAGTGAAAACTTGCCCGAGCGGCCCGGGAAAACTATCCATCTCAATATTGGTGGGAATATCGATGATCAGGATATACGGCGTTTTTGATAAGCCTGGCATTAACAATGAGGTGAGTTCGATCATCATGGTATGCAGATCAAACTGGCGGCGTTGTGCGCTGGATTGGTCAACCGCTACTTGTTTGAAATCGCCGACTAAATGCGCCGCCTGATGTAGTCCTCGCAGTAACAAAGTGCTGGATTCGTTTGCACATTGCATGAATTTATCCAATTCAGAGCGGCGCACATTACCTACTGTAAACAGCTCGGTAAATTTGAGCACTTCCGCTTCTAATGTGCTCGCCACTAACAAGCAATTGCCGATAGGAGTGTTTAATTCATGCGCAACACCAGCCACCATTGAACCGAGCGAAGCCATGCGTTCAATACGGGTTAATTCCTGGTGCACATGGTTGATATTTTTTAAAGCTGTTTCAAGCTCCGAGGTGCGCAGTTTGACTTTAGATTCCAGCGTATTGGAGTAATCGGTTAATTGATTATTTTTAATTTCCAATTCGGAAAAAGTGCGCGCCAGAGCTTGGCGGGTTGCTTCCATCGTGTCGGCCAGATGCCCAATTTCATCACTACGATTAAATACAATCGGGTTGGTTAATTCGCCGTTAGATAGTCGTTCGGATTCTTTCATCAAACGTCTGATAGGTACCACCAGGCGTTGCTGGAGCACGAGCAGAATCAGGATAACGGCAATGATTAAAGAAAATATGGCCGTAATTGCATAGCGTATAAAAGCAGTGCGTTCTTCTTCAATCAACAGATCATCGGCCATTGTCAATTCAACGATGCCAATGACTTTTTCATCATGTTTAATGGTATGTACGATGGTGGAAAAGGGGCCTTTTTGTTGTTCTTTGCGTGACAGCGTGAGGAATTTTTTATGGTCCGGCAAGCTAAACACATCAATCGTCGCAATACGCGGATCTGAATAGACGACATCACTTGAAATGCGGGCAATATCAGGGGTGATCTGCCACAAAGGTTCGCTTTGTATCACCGCTAAAATATTGGTTAATCGCTGATGATCTTCCAGTTGCCGTTTATGTGCGTTGGTATCAATCGAGCTGATGTTGTAAGGAATCAGAATAATGGCAGAGCCAATTAAGCCAAAAAAAACAGCAGCAATAATGGCTGAGCGTAGTGAAGTACCCCGAAGAAAAAAGGCGAGTCGAAAATAAAAGGGAAAAGCATTTTTTTTCAGCATCTCGGCAAAATCACTTGGTGATAGAAATGAATTATTTGAGGCCTAATCTAAACGTGTGAAAGCTTTGTAGTGAAATCGTAAATAGTTCCATGAAGAATTTATATAGTAAACCGCTTTGGGGGGATTTACTAGATTGGAATTCAACATTTGTCTAAAAACTACTTAAGCCCTATTCACAAAAGCCTTAGCCACAACTACCGATTGCCGAACAATAGGTGCAAAAATCACAACCATCACGTTTTATCACCGCATATACATGGCATTCTAGACATTTTTTATTGGTTTTGACGTAGGGGCGTTGGCGACCTTCTTTGTCGGCAACGTTCGGGGTAGTTTCCCCCATCCTATTCTGAGCGGAGTGTGGATGCGCTAACACACCCATTTGTTCAACTGGGATGCCGTCTTTATTGAGTATGCCCAGCAAGGCAAAACGGTGTAGTAGCAATGTCGCTATATAGGCCACTGTGGATGGATACGATTGCTGCTTTTCCGATCCCGGTACTTTGGCTAAAAAGTCACCGCGATGCTCGCTAAAACTCAGTAACTTGCGCAGCTTCATCCCTATCCAGGCCGGGTCAATAACCCGCATGTCCATCGACAATAACTTGGTCAGTCCATCCATCACCTTGGGATAATCTCCCGCTAACCAGACTGAATAAGGTTGGAGCCGGCCATTCGGAAGCCGGCATTCTTTTACGATCATTAACAAATCATCGCCAGTGGAGGGATTTTTAATATCAACTGACCAGCTCATCGTGCCGTCGGTGCCGGACTTGGGTTCTTTTTTAGAGAACAGGGCAGCGATCATCGGGCTGGGAGCTTCGATGTTATACACACCTAATTCTTGCAAACGGTGCTGAATAATTTTAGCCAGGCCAGCGACCAGATTCGGTGCGTAAATGATTTGTTCGCCTAAATTTAATTCAAAGCCATCGTCACCGCCGGTTTTAGCCAGCGATTCTAATTTCATCTTCAACCATTGCGGATCGCCGGTGCGCATATCCATTGATAATGTTTTAGCGATAGCACCTAATACGCGCGGTTGTTCATTACCATTTACCCATACTTCAAACGGATGCATATTGCCCGTTTCTACCTGGCCGATGACGACAGAAAAATCACCCTTGTGATGCTCAACCAAATAAGTCCAACTCGGATTACCTTGTGGAATTTTAGGGCGACCAGGCCAGCGCAAACTGGCTAAAGCCGGTTGCGGAACTTCTTTTAAAATAATGCGCCGATCTGGATCGTTTAACTCCAGATCATTCGGCGTAATGTTGACTTGCACCTGGCTTTCAACTGTGCTTTCAAGCGACAACACTGAACCCAGCACTGAATTGGGCCGGAAGGTGGCGATTCCTTTTAAACCTGCTTTCCAGGCGCTGCTGTACAAGTGCTGGAATTCTTCAAAAGGGTAGTCAGCCGGTACATTCACCGTCTTGGAAATAGCGGTGTCGATAAACGGCGCAACCGCAGCGCACATTTGCATATGGTCTTGCGCGGCAATGTCTAAGGCGCACACAAAGTAGGGCGGTAGTTGAGCATAATCATCTACTTGACCGTGCATGCTTTCATATACACGCAAGGCATGATCTACCACGCGGATGGTTTTTTCAGAACCATCTTTTTCACGCTTTTTACGTTGATAAGTCCATGAAAATGGCGGCTCAATTCCGTTAGACGCATTGTCAGCAAAAGCCATGCTGATGGTGCCGGTTGGTGCGATCGATAATAAGTGGCTGTTGCGGATTCCGTACTGGCGAATATCGGATTTAATATCATCAGGAAGTCGTGATGCAAAGCGTGGGCTAGCCAGATATTGGTCTGCATCAAACATCGGAAATGGGCCAAATTTTTGCGCCAGTTCAATGGACGCGCGGTAAGCTGCGTGGCACATCGCTTCGGATATTTTTGCCGCCATCGCGCGGCCTGCAGCGCTGTCGTAACGTAGGCCAAGCATAATTAAAGCATCACCCAAGCCTGTATAGCCCAGCCCAATACGGCGTTTTTGTTGCGCCTCATGCTGCTGTTCCGGTAGCGGCCACAAAGTCACATCCAGAACGCGATCTAAAATATGCACCGCACCGCGCACTACCTTGGCAAATTTTTTCCAGTCAAAACTGGCTTGATCGGTAAATGGATCAAGCACAAACCGCGTCAGAATAGTTGAGCCAAGATCACAGCATCCATATGCCGGCAGTGGTTGTTCTCCGCAGGGATTGGTGGATTCAATTTTTTCACAGTAGGAAAGGTTATTGTCGTTGTTGATGGTATCGATGAACAATACCCCCGGCTCAGCATGATCATAGGTGCTGGCCATGATCTGCTCCCATAGCTTGCGCGCTTTGATCTTGTGATACACCCATAAACCATCGGCACGCTGATAGGCCGTGCTAAATGATGAATCAGGCTGCGCTTGATGGATCAGCTCCCAATCAGAATCAGCTTCAACCGCCAGCATAAATGTATCCGTCACGGCAACGCTAATATTGAAATTGCGCAGCTTGGTAAAGCCCATTCGCATTTTGTCGGCAAAGTCATAGTTAGTCGCCATCAAATCTTGCAGCAACTTCTTCGTCGCTTCATCGACTGGGAGTTCATTCACCAGCAAGCCGTCCTTGGCATGAATAAATGCTTCGATATCTGGATGGTCAATTCGCAATACGCCCATTTGCGCACCGCGCCGGGCACCTGCCGATTCCACCGTTGAGCACGATTGGTCAAACACATACATATAGGACAGCGGGCCGCTAGCAACAGATTGGGTGCCCTTGACCAACGCACCTTTAGGCCGAATTCGCGAAAAGTCATAGCCAACGCCGCCACCGCGCCGCATCGTTTCCGCCGCTTGTTTTAATGCGTCGTAGATGCCGGGAGAGCCTGGATCAGGATTGGAAATGCAATCGTTGACTTCCTGCACGAAGCAATTGATGAGTGTGGCGCCAATATCGGTACCGCCAGCCGACATAATTCGACCGCCGCCGATAAACCCAGCCTGGAATGTGGCTAAAAATTCGGCTTGCTGCTGCTTATCTTTTGCCAGTCCCTTGGCTACCCGCTGCAATACATCTAGCTGCGAAGTTTCATTTCCTTTGCAATATTTTTCTTGCAAAATGAGGGTGGTAATTTCTTGTGGAGCGAGTTCTTTGCCAGGAATAATGTCGTTTTTAATGATAGTCATTTTGTTCCTTGAATTGGGGCGTGTTGACAGTCGTTAGCAAAAACTGTGGTAGGGCTGAAGTCGGTTTCCATGCATGATAATACGCGTGAACATTGAAAATAAATTGTGCTATCTCAAGTTTATTCTAGAGTGGATAAAGGTGAAGTCGCTGCATCGTTTATTTGTGCTCCCACCTATTTTGTATGGATGATGGCAACTTTTTGGGAATCTGTTGGCATGAAAATTTCAAATTACACAATTCTATTGTTATCGCTGGTCGTTCTTTTGACGCCCGCCTTTGCAAATGCTGCTTGTCCCAACCCGGATGATCCGATTGCAACGGACCGCTCTAGCGTAGCAAATTCATCATCGGTGCTTCCTGCTGCTAGTATTCAGTTTGAAAACGGCATATCCAACACGCGTGATCAAGGCATCACAACCTACGATTTGACGGAAACCAGAGTGCGTATCGGCTTGGGCGGCTGTACCGAATTCTTGGTAGATTTGCCCAATTACACGCATGCCGAAGTGAGCAATGGTGGCGTAAGTGGATTCAGTAATCTCGGCCCAGCTGTTAAACACCAATTCCCGGAATTTATTAGTGGCTTGATATTATCGGCAACGCTTGGCGTTTATTTAAACACGGGAGACAGTACTATCGCCGGAGCAGGTCCTGCGCCTTATGCACAGCTTCCCTGGTCCGTTGATTTAGGGAGTAACTGGTCGATTAATGGCATGTTAAGTGCGACCTCGCATCGGCATGATGTGAATAACAATGCTGCCTATCAGACCAGCGTGTATCTCGACCGCATCATCAACGACAATGCCGATATGTTTGTTGAATATATCAATGATTACCAGCTTGCTGCCATGACTGTTAATCGTGTTGATATTGGCGGTTCGTACCGGTTAACGCCGCATCAACAGCTGGATGCCAAAGTGGGAGCTGGGTTAAATAGCGCGGCTCCCAGTTGGTATTTTACGGTTGGCTATTCCTTCCGTTTTGATCATTTATTTTAATTACTGTAGTAATAGTTTAGCCGTCAATTTGTGGAATTCATGTAAATGATGTTGCTTTACAAGTATTTTTATCCTAATCTTTATTCAACGTTTTAAGCCTTGGTGATGATGCTTTCCAAGTGAGCGAAGCCATAAAACCGCACAACTCCTCCTCTGCAATGAAAGTCACTTCATATCAAGCAAACACTCGGATTTAACTGGTCATTTCAGCTTCTTCCTGAGCTGGGGAAGTGTTCTATCTGTTCGCCGCTTTGATGGGAGGGAAAAAGTGAAATCAACATGAAATCGTGCCCTGCTTAACAGGTGCATTGAGATTGAATCTGCTTTATAAAAAACAACTAAGTCAGGAGACGATTGGAGTAAGACATGAGACTTACGGTCACCCAAAGGATGGTTTTTTTAATTGGAACTGCAATAGTTGGTATTGCCATCATGGTAGGCATCGGCCAATATATGATGGAAAAAGTATATGACAGCGCGAATAACGCCAACGTCAATGCCGTTCCGAGTCTGCTGGTGCTTGGCGAACTGCGGAAAAATTTTGATCAGACGCGCATGCTGGTTTATCGGCATATTTTGTCGTATGACGATGCCAAGATGGCCGCGATGGAAGTGAGTCTTACCGCAGAGCGCCAAAATGTAGTGGAATCAATTCAAAAATACGAAACCAACGGATGTTTGGGTGTCAATTGTTTTGCGGATGATAAAGACAAAAGCTATCTCGATCAGGAAAAGGTTTTGTGGGCTAAGTTTAACGCCCAGATTGACGCAATTTTGGTGGAGTCGAGAAAGGGTGAACGGGGAATGGCCAAGGCGCGCGAGGGTATCGAATCGACGCTTGGTTTGACGGAAGATATTTCCATGCTCATTGACCAGCATTTTGCCTACAATGCGGAAGTTGCCAGAAAATTCTCCGTTGAAGCGGCTGCCACAAAGTCCCGTGCTTTAAATTTGATGTTAGTGCTGGGAATTTTAGCCGCAGCGTCAATCGGCTTGCTTGGAACGTTTATCGCTCGAACCATCTTGCGCTTGCTGGGCGGTGAACCGGAAGAGGCGGCCGCGATTGCCGGCAGGCTCGCTCTCGGTGATGTCTCAAGCACGATTGATGTGATACCTGGCGATACGACCAGCCTCATGGCCAAAATTAAGGTATTGATTGAAACCATGCGGCGCATCGCAAATCGGGCGGACGCTGTCGGTCTCGGAAATCTGACTGACGAGGTGGAAATATTGTCGGGCCAGGACAAGCTCGGCAAGGCGATCAATAACATGGTGACCGTGTTGCGTTCGGCCAAAGTTATGGATGATCGGCGTAATTGGATCAGCGATGGAAATAGTCAGCTATCTGCCGCGCTTACCGGTGATTTTACCCTGCAACAAATTGCCGATTCCGCTATTAGCGTTCTTGGAAGTTATCTCGGTGCTGGCCGCGGAGTTTTGTACGTGCTTCGTCCTGATGGGTCGAGTCTTGATCTGCTGGGCAGTTATATGTACACGGAACGCGTCAATCTAGGCACCAGCTTCAAGATCGGCGAAGGTGCGATCGGCCAGGTCGCACGCGAGAAAAAACCAATCATCTTGACTACCATCGCAGTCGATGCAGCGCCCATCATCACTGGCACAACCTGTGCGCCACCGCTGTATACCTATACCTATCCATTGTTACGGGACAACTTGCTACTGGGGGCCGTGGAGTTAGGGAGTTTCGAACGATTTGACGAAGTTAAACTGGAGTTTCTGCACGGAGCCGTTGAGGTAATCGCATCTTCGCTGCATATCGCTGAGCAACGCGGGCAAATTAGCAAGTTACTTTCGGTTGCCGAACAGGCCGAACGTGATGTGCGGGCGCAAAATGAAAACTTGCAGGAAATTAACGCACAAATGGAAGAGCAGCAACAGCAGCTGCAACAGCAATCGGGTGAATTACAGCTGTCCAATTCACAAATGGAGGAGCAACAACAGCAGTTACAGCAGCAATCTGAGGAATTACAACAAACTAATGCGCAGATGGAAGAGCAGCAGAAACTGCTTGAAAAAAATAATGCAGAGTTGCGTCACTCCCAATCGGATATTGATGAAAAAGCGAAGCAGCTGGAGCAGTCGAATCAATACAAATCCGAGTTTCTCGCCAATATGTCGCATGAATTAAGAACGCCTCTTAACGCAATTATTTTGCTTTCAAAAATGATGGCTGATAATCACGAAGGGCGGCTGGGTGCAACCGAGATTAAACGTGCGGAAGTCATTCATCGGTCTGGCGAAGATTTGCTGCACTTGATTAACGACGTTCTGGATTTGTCGAAGGTGGATGCCGGTCACATGGACTTGAACTTTGTGATGACCTCGAGTGCGTCGATGACGATGGAATTGAAAGATTTGTTCGGTTCGACTGCTCAAAGTCGCGGGCTGGAGTTCATTGTTCAGGATCAGCTCCAGAGCGGCTTCATTAGTGATCCTGGCAAGATCAGCCAGATTTTGCGTAACTTATTGTCGAATGCCTTCAAGTTCACCAAGGAGGGCTCAGTTAGTTTGGTGCTTGAGCGGAGCCCTTCTGAATATTTACCATTACGCATAAAGGTCATCGACTCGGGAATTGGTATTCCAAAGAATAAATTGGGAACTATCTTTGAGGCGTTTCGTCAGGTGGATGGCTCAACGTCACGGGAATTTGGTGGGACGGGGCTGGGACTGACGATCAGCCTGCGTTTTGCTGAGCTGCTGGGTGGCACCATCAAAGTGCAAAGCGTAGAAGGAAAAGGGAGTGAGTTTGTATTATGCCTACCTGATATACCGCCGGAACTTTCTGCGCGGCAGTCGGAGAATGAGCAACTGACTGCGGCTGCGAAGGGTAATGAATTTGGCGCACGACTTGTGTCAGATGACCGTGATCAATTAACGGCGGGCGATAAAGTCATTCTGCTGATCGACGACGACCGCGAATTCTGTAGCGCGATTGTGGATATTAATCATCGGCTTGGGTATAAAACAATTGTCGCAAACTGCGGTGCGGATGGTGTCGCATTCGCCCGGAAATATAAGCCTGCGGGGATTTTACTCGACCTTGGATTGCCGGATATAAATGGAATCGAGCTATTAGACAATATTAAGGCCAGTTCAGATCTGGCAATGATCCCAGTTTATATAGTCTCCGCAAAGGATCGCGATGCGGCACTCGGCCGCTCGAATATTGTCGGCTATTTGCAAAAGCCAGTGGTAAGTAATCAAATTGCTGAAGCCGAAGCGTTGCTGCTTGCCGCTATTGCCAACGTGTCGGATGCAGGTGTTTTAATCGTGGCAGGTAGAGATAAAAGCCGTAATGCAAGCTGCGATGATGGTAGCGGTGCGGTGTTGAATATGCTTAAGTCAACACCGAATATTGGGCAGCGTGAGCTGCGCGAAGTGAGCTTGGGGGCTGAGTTGCCAGCGGCATTAGAGGCATTATCTTGGGGCGCGGTTGTTATCGACTTGACCCAATTGTCCATCAAAGAAGGGCTATCTGTAGCCAAAACGGTTCGTGCGAACAACTCTGTGACAGCATTATTGTTTTGCGGAGTCGATCACTTAAACGATGAAGAGGAGGCAAGCCTGAGGATTTATACCGATTGTATTATTGTGAATACACCAAAATCTGAACAGCGTTTGTTGGAAAATATCGAGCGCTTTCTACGAACCGTTCCACTGAAAGATGACGCCAATGTTGCACGGATAAACGACAGTTTTAAGGGCGCTCGCCTAACTGGGAAAAGTATCATGGTCGTTGACGATGATCCGCGTAATTTGTTTGTGATTACCGCTGCGTTGGAACAGGAAGGCGCGCGCGTCATTAGTGCAATCAACGGCCTTTGGGCGTTAGAGTTGCTTAAAAAAGAAAAAGTGAATCTGATGATTACGGACATCATGATGCCGGAAATGGATGGCTATCAGACGATTACGGCCGTGCGGGCCAATCCGGCCTTTGCGTCGATTCCTATCATTGCATTAACAGCAAAAGCAATGCCTCAGGACAGGGAAAATATTCTCGAAATTGGTGCTGATGACTACCTTTCCAAACCCGTTGACTATGACGTCTTGAATAATATGGCTGCCCTGTGGTGCTCAAAGAAGCACTGAATGATGACTACGTATTGCAAGGAGTGTTAAATTTATCGCTTTGTAGACAGAATGGATAATGAATAAAAATTTTGTGATTTTGATCGTGGACGACAATCTGAACAATCGCTTCTCCGTGCGAGAGCTACTTGTCCGTATTCCCCATACTGAAATCATCGAAGCAGCTTCTGGCGAAAAATCTTTGCTTCTCACCATAGAGCGGGACGTTCATTTGATTCTGCTCGACGTACAGATGCCGGGCATGGACGGCTATGAAACAGCCAATATTTTGCAGATGACCGAACGCACGCGTGACATTCCGATTATTTTTCTGACGGCGGTGTTTAAGGCAGAGGAATTTGTCAAACGCGGTTATGCGTTGGGCGCTGTGGACTACCTCACCAAACCGCTGGACGACAATATTCTGTTGAACCGGGTGCGGCACTATCAACATCTTCACGAAAGAGAGAGGAAGCTATCTGAAACTCTGGTTGAGTTACGCACTACACGTGAAAATCTTCTTCAGGTGGAAAAATTCTCTGCGCTGGGAACCATGGTGGCCGGAGTTTCGCATGAGCTCAATACCCCTTTAGGCAATGCGAAAATGGCGGCATCAACGTTGCATGATCGGATAGTAGAAATTAAAAAAAACTACGATGCCGGGACCATGAAGCGTAATCAGATTGAGCAATTTTTTATTGAGGGGGAAGAGATTACTGCCTTGGTACATCGCGCACTTGATCGCGCCGTAGATTTAGTCTTGAATTTTAAACAGGTGGCCGTCGACCAGACTTCAGAGCAACGCAGTACCTTTGATTTTGCGACGGTGATTGAGGAAACCATCGCCACTCTACTGATCAACTTCAAACACGAACCGTGGCAAGTCGTGCTTAAGCTGCCGTCTGGCATTGAAATTGATAGCTATCCAGGGTCGCTAGAGCAGATTATTGTCAATCTGGTGCACAACAGTATTCGTCACGGCTTCCATGGTCGTGATCATGGATGCATCACCATCAACGCTTACCGTGAGCATCTCCCCAACAAGCTTTACGACCAGATTGTGCTGATTTTTTCTGATGATGGTGTAGGTATAGCACCAGAAAATTTGAACAGAGTCTTTGACCCGTTTTTTACCACGCGACTGGGGCAGGGCGGATCAGGTATGGGGTTGAGTGTGTGTTATCGCATCACAACGGTACTGTTAGGCGGGAGCATCGAAGTGGAAACGTCAAGCGGTTCTGGTACCACTTTCAAACTCACGTTTCCGCTTACTGCACCTGTCATGATGTAGCTGAAATCCTAGTGTCCTATAACGGATTACTAGTGATTTTCACGTGCATGATTAATCGTGTATTTCGGAATTTCTATCACGATATTTTGGCTACTGATTTTAACTTGGCAAGATAAGCGCGAAGTCGCTTCCAGGCCCCATGCCGCATCGAGTAAATCCTCTTCATTGTCAGTCGATGGATTTAACGAATTAAAGCCTTCTCGCACAATGACGTGACAGGTAGTGCATGCGCAGGACATTTCGCAGGCGTGTTCAATGGCGATGTCGTTGTCGATTAACACTTCACAGAGCGAAGCGCCTTCTTCGGCTTCTAAAACAGCACCTTCTGGGCATAATTGCTGGTGGGGTAAAACAATAATTTGTGACATGGCGGCTCTTTATTCTGGATATTAAATTTGGTCGAGTTTTTTGCCTGTTAAGGCAGTACGTACGCTTTGGTCCATGCGGCGTGCAGCGAATTCTTCCGTACCTGCCGAGAGGGCGTTAATGGCGTTTTCAATGGCAACGCGGTCATCAATTAAGGAGCAATTTTCAACGGCTTTAAGTAATTCTAAAACAGTCGTGTGCTCAGCTTCATTGAGTAAATGTGCGTCAGATTCTAATGCTGATTGAGTGGCCAAAATAATGCGCTGCGCTTCAACTTGTTGCTCTTTTAGGGCGCGTAGCTGCATATCACTATCGGCAGTGTTATTGGATTCTTGCAGCATGCGGGTAATGTCGTCATCTTCTAGTCCATAGGAAGGTTTAACGGTAATAGATGCTTCCACATTAGAGCGTAATTCACGTGCCGAGACCGACAGTAAGCCATCTGCATCGACTTGGTAAGTAATGCGGATCCGCGCAGCACCAGCAGCCATTGGCGGAATGCCGCGCAACTCAAATCGTGCCAAAGAGCGACATGCGCTTACCAGTTCACGTTCACCTTGCACCACATGAATCGCCAACGCAGTCTGGCCATCTTTAAATGTGGTGAATTCCTGAGCGCGGGCACATGGAATAGTGGAGTTACGTGGGATAACTTTTTCCGCCAAGCCGCCCATGGTTTCAATGCCGAGAGACAGAGGAATGACATCCAGCAACAACCAGTCATCGCCGGACGCACGGTTGCCCGCTAACAGGTTGGCTTGAATGGCTGCACCTAATGCGACGACTTTATCTGGATCTAAGTTGCACAGCGGCGTGGTTTGGAAAAAAGTACCAACTGCTTTGCGTATTTGCGGCATGCGGGTAGCGCCGCCGACTAAAACTACGCCATCGATTTGATCAATTTGTAAGCCCGCATCACGCAAGGCCTTTTTGCAAGGAAGCATGGTTTTTTGAACCAAGTGCTGGGTAATCTCAGCAAAATTTTCTACGGTAACGGTGAGATGAACATTTTCACCGGAACCAAGTACGACATCGATTTGTGTTTCGGCTTTGCTGGATAGTAGTTCTTTAACCTCACGGGCTTTCACCATTAATACGCGGGTATCGGCGTCGGACAAAGGCGCAAGTTTGGCTTGTTCGCTGATCCAGCACAGTAAGCGATGATCAAAGTCATCGCCACCCAAAGCAGAATCGCCACCGGTTGCTAGTACCTCAAACACGCCTTTGCTCATTTTTAAAATAGAGACGTCAAACGTGCCGCCGCCTAAATCGTACACGGCATAAATACCTTCGGAACCGTTGTCCAGACCATAAGCAATGGCTGCGGCAGTCGGTTCATTAAGCAAGCGCAGTACGTTTAAGCCGGCTAATTTTGCGGCGTCTTTAGTTGCTTGACGTTGTGCATCATCGAAATAAGCGGGAACGGTAATGACGGCACCAACCAACTCATCGCCGAGGGAATCTTCCGCGCGTTGACGCAGCGTTGCCAAAATTTGTGCCGAGGTTTCTACCGGGCTTTTAACGCCTGCCACGGTTTGAATTTGCACCATGCCGGGCGTGTCTAAAAAATCATAAGGCAGGTTTTCTGCGTAGGCGATATCTTTTAAACCACGGCCCATAAAGCGTTTTACGGACAGAATGGTGTTTTTAGGGTCAGTGGTTTGCGCAGCTTGCGCTTTGTAGCCGATGTGCGCATTTCCATTTGCTAAATAACGCACGATAGATGGCAATAAACTGCGGCCTTCATCATCACTCAAAATTTCAGGAACGCTATTGCGTACTGTGGCAACCAAAGAATTAGTGGTGCCTAAATCGATGCCTACTGCGAGTCGATGTTGATGCGGCGCAGTGGACATGCCGGGTTCTGAAATTTGAAGTAGGGCCATGAGAGATTTTGTGATTTTATGTGGTTGATGTTTATCTTGAAATTGAGCTATAACGTAATGCGACTAGGTGAACTTTATTTATTCTTCCTGTGCATTGGCGACGTCTTCGCTAAATTTTTCTAAAAACATGAGTTGCCGTATTAATTGCGCCGCTTGATGGTAATCGGGTTGCGCGAGTTGCTCTGCAATTTGCGTGATTTGCTGCCGGTGCGCTTGATTAATATGGGTTTCCAGGCGGAGCAGGGCGGCGCTGTTTTGCCGGGCTTCATCCAATTCTTCACGCCATTCCATTTGCTGCATTAAAAAAGCCATTGGCATAGCGGTATTTGATTCAGCTTGCAAGCCAACACCATTTAATTCGCACAAATAACTTGCGCGTTTTAAAGGGTTTTTTAAGGTTTGGTACGCTTCATTGGCACGCGTGGCCCATTGCATTGCCACGCGTTGTTCTGCGCTACTGGCGGAAACAAATTTGTCTGGATGGACTTGCGCCTGCACATCGCGAAAAGCACGATCCAGTTGCGCCATATCTACATCAAATTGTGGTGATAACTGGAATAAGTCGAAGTGATTTTGCATGTGTTAAAGGGAAGTGGAAATTCAGTACGGTGATATTAAATACGGAAACTTTCACCGCAGCCACATTCATCCTTGACATTGGGATTGTTAAATTTAAATCCTTCGTTCAGGCCTTCGCGAGCGAAATCCAGCTCAGTACCATCAATGTAGGTCAAGCTTTTCGGATCGACAAAAACTTTTACGCCAAAGGATTCAAACACTTGATCCTCTGAGCCAATTTCATCCACGTATTCCAGTTTGTAGGCCATGCCGGAACAACCTGTAGTACGTACTCCAAAACGCAAGCCGATGCCTTTACCACGTCGCTCCATATATCGAGTAACGTGGCGAGCTGCTTTTTCTGTGAGAGTAATAGCCATAGTTTTATTTAAACAGTTGCGTGTTTGGTTTTGTAATCTAAAACGGCAGCTTTAATCGCGTCTTCAGCCAAAATTGAGCAATGAATTTTTACTGGAGGCAAAGCTAATTCTTCAGCGATTTGGGTGTTTTTAATACTCAATGCCTGATCTAATGTTTTGCCTTTAACCCATTCCGTTACCAACGAGGAAGAAGCAATTGCCGAGCCGCAGCCGTAAGTTTTAAACTTGGCATCTTGAATGACGCCATCTGGGCCAACTTTGATTTGCAACTTCATGACGTCGCCACAAGCTGGTGCGCCGACCATGCCGGTGCCAATTGATTCGTCACCTTTGTCGAATGCGCCGACATTGCGTGGATTTTCGTAGTGATCCAATACTTTTTCTGAATAAGCCATGTTACTTCTCCGGTTTTAGCCCAATACGTTGTTATTGCGCTGGATATAAATTAACTTGTGTTGCGACTAGTGAGCTGCCCATTGAATTGATGAGATATCAATTCCTTCTTTATACATATCCCATAACGGAGACAAGTCGCGCAGCTTGCTGACTTTTTCCTTCATTAAGGCAATCGTAAAGTCGATTTCTTGTTCGGTAGTAAAGCGTCCCATTGTGAAACGAATTGAGCTGTGTGCTAATTCATCGCTACGACCCAAAGCGCGCAATACATAAGATGGTTCCAGGCTGGCTGAAGTACAAGCAGAGCCAGAAGATACGGCAATATCTTTAATCGCCATAATCAGGGATTCACCTTCAACATAATTGAAGCTGACATTCAAGTTGTGCGGTATGCGGTGTGCCATATCGCCATTGATATAAACTTCTTCGATTTCTTTTAAGCCATTCGCCAAACGGTCGCGCAATGCTTCAATGCGACGGTTTTCTTCGACCATTTCTTCTTTGGCGAGGCGGAATGCTTCGCCCATGCCTACAATTTGGTGCGTTGGCAGGGTGCCGGAACGCATCCCGCGTTCATGACCACCACCGTGCATTTGCGCTTCAATGCGGATCCGTGGTTTGCGACGTACATATAACGCGCCAATACCTTTTGGGCCATAAGTTTTATGGGCGGTAAGCGACAGTAAATCTACTTTGACGGTTTCCATATCAATGTCAACACGGCCTGTGGCTTGAGCAGCATCGCAATGGAAAATGATATTTTTCGAGCGGCAGAATTCGCCGATTTCAGCAATCGGCTGGATTACGCCAATTTCATTATTAACCCACATGACGGACACTAAAATAGTGTCTGGGCGAACCGCAGCGGCTAATTGTTCAACGGTAATCAAGCCGTTTTCTTGCGGTTGCAAATAAGTCGCTTCAAAACCCTGACGCTCTAATTCACGCACTGTATCTAACACCGCTTTGTGTTCTGTTTTAACAGTGATTATGTGTTTGCCACGGGTTTTGTAGAATTGCGCAGCACCTTTCAGTGCTAGGTTATTACTTTCTGTAGTGCCAGAAGTCCAAACGATTTCACGCGGATCAGCACCAATTAACGCAGCAACATTGGCACGAGCTTCTTCCACGGCTTGCTCCGCTGTCCAGCCATATACATGGCTACGTGAAGCAGGGTTGCCAAATTGCTCGCGTAAGTAAGGAATCATCTTGTCTGCTACCCGTGGATCTATCGGCGTAGTTGCTGAATAGTCCATATAAATCGGGAAGTGAGGCGCTGTAGTGGTTTCCAGCAAGCTATTTTTGATGGGATTGTTCATAAATCATTCCGGTTAGGCTAGATGTTGTTGGGTATGCATCACGATTATTTTTTGTTCTGAGGCGGTTTGTTGGTTGACTAGATCTTGTAACGAAACAGAGTCTAAATAATCCACCATTTTAGCACTTAGCGTTGCCCACAGTTCATGGGTCATACAGCGCGCACCGCCCGGATGGTCGCTGCTATGGCAATTCTCTTTGCCACCGCATTGCGTTGCATCAATTGGCTCATCAACGGCAATAATGATGTCAGCGACAGTGACTTTATGTGCCGCGCGACCTAGATTGTAACCACCGCCTGGACCGCGTACCGATTCGACAATTTCATGGCGACGTAATTTGCCAAACAATTGTTCTAAATACGATAACGAAATTTCTTGACGCGAACTAATTCCTGCCAACGTGACTGGGCCTTCATTTTGGTGTAACGCTAGGTCAATCATGGCCGTTACTGCAAAGCGGCCTTTGGTCGTGAGTCGCATGAAGCTGCTCCTGTGTGACTACAAAGTTGTCATCTGTATTGCGCGTTTAAGTGTTGGGATGAGAGTAATTTCCCATTAATTCCCTACTAATTCGCTCAAGTATAACAAACTTGAGCAATTCTGTCAGGTAACGGGTATTTTCACGGCTTGTGGTGACTTGTATTGCCGGATTTATTTTTATGTTCTTACTTAACAAAAACCGTTGCCAGCCAAGGTTGTTGGTCGCGTGGCAAGCCTTCCGGTCGGTAATAATGGGCGCGTTCTGTAAAGCCAGCATCAGTCAGATAACTACGCCAGGTTTCAAGGCTGTGATATGCGCCGTAGCGATCGCCACTCCAGCCTTCCTGGCCGGTTCCGCGAGGGTTTGAGCTGAAAAGAACGCCGCCCGGTTTCAGGCAGGCATTAAGTTGGCGCAAAATACGTGGGAGTTCCTGGCTGGGGATATGGAATAACGACGCATTGGCAAAAATTCCATCAAAATAATTGCCAGGTAAATCTAGCTGTAAAAAATCTTGATGCCAGACTTCGCAACCCGTCGCGGCACGTGCCATTTCGACGAATTTAGCGGTGCCATCCAAGCCAATTGCATAATGACCCAGCTGCTTAAAGCTAGCTAAGTCGCGTCCCGGGCCGCAACCGAAATCTAGAATTGTGTAAGGTGCTGTAACGTGTATTTGATTTAGTAATGCGTTGATGTTTTGGCTTACATCATGATCTTGCGTACCGATTTTGAAGTTTTCTGCGTTATTTTCATAATGCTCGCGGGTGCGCGCAGAAATGGCGGTGAGATCAGGGGGAGGTAATGTCATAAGATCGGCCAGTGTTTATATCTGGAGTCTGATTGCGTGCGAATCAGACTCCGATAGTTTGTTAGCCTTGCTGAATGCGCTGGGAAATATGCGCCAAGGCTTCCTCTACCTGATCAACCAAAATCAGGCACAAATCACCTTCAGTCAGATTTGCTAACGCAGTATCAATAGCGATAAATTCGCCCTGAATTTCACTGATTTGTTTAGTGCGTTTGGCGTTTTTCAATCCAGCGCGCAATAAGGCCACCACTTCACCATCAGCACGACCACGTTGGCATTGATCCTGATACAGAATCACGTCATCGAAGGCTGCGCCTAAAATTTCAGTTTGTTGGCGAATATCTTGGTCACGCCGGTCGCCGGCACCGCTAATTACTACCGAACGGCGTTTGGCCGGCATGGTTTCCACTGCATTGACCAAGGCTACAATAGCGTCAGGATTGTGGCCGTAGTCAGCAATTAAAGTCGCGCCCCGATAGTTAAACAAATTGAAGCGTCCTGGCGCGTTATCTGTGTCATTGGCAAAGGTTTTTAAGCCGACTTCAATTGACTGCCAACTAATTCCGACTCCCCAGGCTGCTGCAACGGATGCCATCACATTTTCTACCTGGAAGGCAATGTTGCCACCATGCGTAATTGGGACGTTGGACAGGGCTATTTTGTGTTTAAACTCACCCTCGGCGGCGACTAACATGCCGTCTTCTACATACACAACACGATTACCTTGGGCGCGATGCGTTGCCATAATCGCTTCATGGCTATCCGCCGCGAAAAAGGTGACTTTACCTAAGCAATTGTTCGCCATGCTGGCAACAATCGGATCGGCCGCATTAAGTACCGCTACGCCGTTATCGGCCACGTTTTGAACGATGACGCGTTTCAATACTGCTAAATCTTCTAAGCTGGTGATGTAATTTAAGCCTAAATGGTCGCCTGTGCCGATGTTGGTAATTACCGCTACCTGGCAACGATCAAACGCTAAGCCTTCACGCAATACGCCACCACGGGCTGTCTCAAAAACGGCTGCATCTACATCAGGGTGTAACAATACATTACGGGCGCTACGTGGCCCGCTGCAATCGCCGCTGTCGATGCGTTGACCTTCAATATAGACGCCGTCGGTGTTGGTCATGCCGGTGCGTAATCCAGATGCGGTGAGCAAATGCGCGATGAGGCGTACTGTTGTGGTTTTGCCGTTGGTGCCGGTAACCGCAACAACAGGAATACGACCGTCGTTGCCTTCTTCAAACATGGTGGCAACGATCGCTTCGCCCACTTGACGGCCTTTGCCGAAAGATGGGGAAATATGCATACGCAAACCAGGTGCGGCATTGACTTCAACTATGCCGCCGTGTTGTTCTTCGATCGGTTTTAACACGCTGTCGCAGACTAAGTCCACGCCGCAAATATCAAGTCCTACCATTTGCGCAGCGGCTACTGCTCTGGCGGCAACTTCTGGATGTACGTCATCGGTAACATCCGTCGCGGAACCGCCGGTAGACAGGTTGGCGTTATTGCGTAAATTTACCCGACGGCCTTTAGGCGGAATGGATTCAGCATTAAAGCCTTGTGAAGACAGGCTTGCTAAAGCGATGTCATCAATGCGGATTTTGGTCAGCGAAGTCGCATGACCAGAGCCACGCTTTGGATCAAGATTAACGTGGTCGACTAATTGTTTCACTGTTTTAACGCCATCACCAACTACTTGCGGTGGGTCACGTCGCGCGGCGGCAATGAGTTTGTTGCCGATGACCAGCAGGCGGAAATCGCTGCCGGGTAAATAGCGTTCAACTAAAATATCGTCGCGGAATTCGGATGCGGCCAAAAATGCGGCATCGAGTTGTTCACGGGTCGTGATGTTGACGGTGACGCCTTTACCTTGATTACCGTCTTTTGGTTTAACAACCACCGGCAAACCAATTTCACAAGCGACTTTCCAACCGTCATCCGTATCAACTACAGTACGACCGAGCGGAACAGGAACGCCCGCTGCATTCAATAATTTTTTGGTGAGTTCTTTGTCTTGGGCAATGGCTTCGGCAATCGCGCTAGTGCAATCCATTTCAGCAGCTTGAATGCGGCGTTGTTTACTACCCCAGCCGAACATGACCAAGCTGCCATCGGTGAGCCGGCGATAAGGGATATTGCGCGCTACAGCAGCATGCACAATCGAGCCAGTAGAAGGGCCTAAGCGTACATCTTCATCGAGTTCGCGCAGGTCTGATAATGCGCTATCGAGATCAAAAAAACTATCTTGCAAGGCAGCGATACATAATTTATCGGCAAGCTCAAAAGCCAAACGGCCAACCGCTTCTTCGGTGTATTCAACGACGACTTGAAAAACGCCCGGTTCCATTGTTTGCGTAGTGCGACTAAACGTAACAGGACATCCGGCTGATGCTTGCAAACCTAACGCAACATGTTCGTATACATGAGCGATAGGAATAGCATCATGGTAGCCGGTAGGTTGCAGTGAACTCAGATCAGGAAAGCGCGCACGAAGACGGGTTTCAAAATCGGGAAGATTGATAATATTCAGTTCGTCGGGACTGCACGTCACTATCGCTTCAATGGCGGTGTGATGGCTCCAAAGATTGGGGCCGCGCAGGGCTCGAATACGTGAAACTTCCATAAAATTATTGTCCTAAGATCTTGTGTGCTAATTAAGTTTGTTAAATAAGTTTGTAATTTAAGCGTCAAACTTGTTTAATAATGTGTTTTTTTAGGGTTCGATTCAAACGTCCTGAGGCCCGCTTCAATCAACTCCGGTGAAATATTCAAGGCCCAAGCTGCCGCTACTGCGGCCATAACGTTGGCTGGTTGTGCGGCTTTAGTCGGCTTCAGAGATGACAGCGGTAATAACGCAGTTTCTTGTTCGCCATTGGCCAGCACGATTGTATTGTCACGTAAAAATACGACACGTTCACCCTCAGCTCGATGCTTGATAATGGCTGCTAAAGTCGGATTGTCGCCATAAAAAATCACTGTCCCGTCACATAATTCAGCCATTTCAACAATGCGTGGATTGGCTGCATTTAACACAGCTACGCCACTTGGCAAAATGACGTCGATTTGGGTGCGGACTATATTGAATAGCTTGTCGTGGTCAGTAATATAGAATTCGCTCAAGTCTGCCGTGTTCAGATTTTCAGTGATTTCACTCACCACACCAACGGCGCATTTGTCGTAGACCAATCCTTCACTCAGAATCATGCGGTGGCTGGTTTCAAATACTGCCGCGTCGATTGAGCGATTAATCAATAAGCGTTGACCTGCGTCCCAGTTAATACCGTTTTTACTATCTATCTGGCGATGATCAAGATACAAGCCTGTGCTGCAAGCCAAGCCAACATGTTTACCGCTGACATGAATTAAATGGGCGATTAAACGCGCAATTAATGTTGAGCCGCTGGCTTCGGTAACGCCAATAATAGGAATGCGACCAGATCCGTCATTAGGAAATAAATGATCAATAATGGCTGTGCCAATTGGTCGTGGTAAGCCGCTAGCTGGTTTTAAATGCGCCAGTAAACCTGGGCCAGCATTGACTTCAATAACGGCACCGCGTTGTGAATTCAACGGCTTGGAAATATCTTCAACGACTAAATCAACGCCGGCCACATCCAGACCAACTACACGCGCTGCCAGCGTAGCAATAGCGGCAATGCTTGGGTGAATTTGGTCGGTAACGTCAAAGGCGACATTGCCATTGCGTTGAATTAATACCCGATGGCCTTCGGTAGGAATGTCATAGGCGGTAAAGCCCTGGCGCTCAAGTTCTAAAATGATTTCAGCACCATTTTGCGGGCCTAATGCATTCAAAGGAAATTCTTCTGTCGTGCCACGGCGTGGATCAGAATTGATCTGACTATCAACCAATTCAATAATGTTGGATTTGCCATCGCCGGTAACCCATGCGGCTTCACCGGCAGCGACGGCAACCACTTTTTTGCCGACTACTAATACACGGTGTTCGTTACCCGGGATGAATTGTTCAACGATAACGGCACTGCCATCGCCTTTACGGTCGGCGAGTTTAAACGCTGCGATCACATCAGCTTCGTTTTTTAAATCAAGTGAAACGCCGCGACCATGATTGCCGTCGTAAGGTTTTACTACTACAGGCAAGCCAATATCTTGGGCTGCTTCCCAGGCTTCTTCGGCTGAATGCACGAGCGAGCCTTCTGGAACTGGTACGCCGCAGGATTTTAATAATGACTTGGTTAAGTCTTTATCCGACGAAATGCTTTCAGCAATCGCACTGGTTTGATCCGTTTCTGCGGTCCAGATACGACGTTGTTTGTTACCAAAGCCAAGTTGCACCAAATTGCCGTCATTCAGGCGCAACCAGGGAATGGAACGGGTAGTGGCGGCATCAACAATGTGTGCAGTTGACGGCCCCAGGCAAAGTGAGTCAACCAAGCTGCTTAATTCTGCCACTTTGGCAGTCACGTCATAAGCAGTGTTTTCAATGGCGGCTAACAGTAATTCGCGCCCAGCAACCAGTGCTGCGCGACCAACTTGCTCTTGACGGGTGCGAAACGCCATTTTGTACAAGCTCGGTTCGGCCGCTTTGCGGGTTTTACCAAAGCCAGTACGCATGCCCGCTAAATTTTGTAGTTCGAGGACGATATGTTCCAGAACGTGGGCGGCCCATGTTCCAGTGTGTAAACGCTCAATAAATCCACCACGTTCACCGACGCCGCAGCGATGTTCAATTAAACTCGGTAACCACGCAATTAAGCGGTCGTTAAAGCCGGGCAGGGTATTGGAAGGATGGTTTTCTAAGTCGCCGATATCAACCCAAGCTTCAATGACTGGGCGATAAGTCCATATGTTCGGTCCGCGTAAATAAGTCACGCGAGTAAATTTGATATCTTTCTTGTTTGTCATTTATTTTATTTTCACCAACATTTGGGGCGGGATTACCCATATTCCCAATTCATTAATCGATACAAATAATTACCTTAAGAAACTAGGACAGACTTACTGTTTCTCTTATTGTATACTCTCGAAAAATTATTTCGAGTCTTGAAGTAGCAATTTAGTGGGTAACCTAATTCGATAGAATACCGTAATTTACACCTCCTGCGCTACGGTTAAAGCCTCTAAAACTTGCTGATCTTGAGTAGATCGCTAAACTGCTCACTAAGAAACCTATTTTCCTACCCTATTTTATTCACCGCCCAATAACGGAAGCGGTGGCACTCTGGAGCACGCATAATAATGACAATGAAACAAGTCACTGATGATTTAACTTTAAATAATCTGCCGGCCAATTGGCGTGACATCGTTGCGAATCAGCTCACCGAAGGTGAAAACGCACTAACAGCCTTAGAGGTTGACCTGGATGCACAATTAAATTTTCGAAAGGGAATAATCGTTGCGACCGGGTCGCGTTTGTTGGCACTGGCACCAGATGCAACTGAGTGGCAAAGCTGGGCATATCGCGCTGATTTAGTCTTGAAGCATCATGATCATGCCGGAATCGGGCATCTTGAATTAGTTGATACACATGGCTTGCTGGCTACTTGGCGCTTCACTTTAACGCAAAATTTGCTCGCCACGCGGCTGGCTGATCAATTTAAGTTATACCAGACCAGCCAGGTCAGTGGCTTGCCGATTGTTGAGGCTGACCAACTGGTTTGCCCGAGCTGCAAAGCACCTTTAGAGCCGGATCAGGATGAGTGCCCGATTTGCGCCAAAGTCATTCACACG
Organism: Solimicrobium silvestre; assembly: GCF_002976435.1. Lineage (GTDB taxonomy): Bacteria > Pseudomonadota > Gammaproteobacteria > Burkholderiales > Burkholderiaceae_D > Solimicrobium > Solimicrobium silvestre. Next base: position 28,798 of record NZ_PUGF01000026.1, read on the forward strand.
CCTCCTTCGACCCGCACTTTGTTCCGCTTGTGGCGTTTTGCCAAACCATATCAGTGGCCGTTATTTGCCGGCTTTGTGTTGACACTACTAGGTACCGCTGCTGGATTGGTGCCACCGTATTTAACAGGCCCAATTTTAGATAACGTACTTATTCCTTATCAGGAAACCAAACATATTGATCCGACTATGGTGTCGTTGTATTTGGGTGGATTGCTAGGCTCGGCCTTATTGGCGTGGCTGTTAAATTGGCTCAGGACCTATATTTTGGCCTTGGTCTCGGAACGCATCGGTTCTGATTTGCGTACTGCAACCTACGAGCATTTAATGCGTTTATCACTCGAATATTTCGGCGGCAAACGTACTGGTGACTTAATGTCGCGTATTGGTAGTGGCACCGACCGGATTTGCGTGTTTTTGTCGCTCCATTTACTCGACTTTGCCACCGACGTCATTATGCTGGTAATGATTGCCGTTTTCCTTGTCAAACAAAATCCGATGCTGGCGTTGGTTACCTTAGCGCCGCTACCGTTTATTGCCTGGATGATTCATATTGTGCGTGACCGTTTACGTAATGGTTTTGAAAAAATTGATCGGGTTTGGGGCGAAGTGACGAATGTGCTGGCCGATACTATTCCTGGGATTCGGGTTGTCAAAGCATTCGCTCAAGAACAGCGCGAAGCGAATCGTTTCCATGACGCGAATAAGCATAATTTAATGGTGAATGATCGTTTGAATAAAGTGTGGGCATTGTTTTCGCCAACCGTTTCTTTATTAACCGATATCGGCATGTTGGTAGTTTGGGCGTTTGGTATCTGGCAAATTTCTAAAGGCGAAATCACCGTTGGTGTCCTGGTTTCTTTTGTGGCATTAATGGGGCGTTTTTATGGTCGTTTAGATTCCATGAGCCGGATTGTTTCAGTGACTCAAAAATCCGCCTCGGCAGCCAAGCGGGTGTTTGATATTCTGGATCATGTTTCCAGCGTTCCTGAGCCAACACATCCAGTTAAAATCGCGCAAGTGCAAGGCCATATTGAATTGCGTGAAGTTGGATTCAGATACGGTAATCGTGCTGTGAATCGCGGTATTTCAATTAATATCAAACCCGGTGAAATGATCGGTTTAGTCGGCCATAGTGGTTCAGGTAAAAGTACGCTGGTGAACTTGATCTGCCGTTTTTATGATGTGGCAGAAGGAGCGATTTTGCTCGATGGCGTGGACATCCGCTCCTTTGCAGTGGCCGATTATCGTCGCAACATTGGCTTGGTGCTGCAAGAGCCATTCCTATTCTTCGGTACTATCGCTGACAATATCGCTTACGGAAAACCGAGTGCTACCCGCGATGAAATCATGGATGCAGCGCGTGCCGCACATGCCCACGAATTTATTTTGCGCCTGCCGCAGGGTTACGATTCAATGGTTGGCGAACGCGGACAAGGCTTGTCCGGTGGTGAGCGGCAGCGTATTTCGATTGCCCGTGCTTTGTTAATCGATCCACGCATCTTAATTTTAGATGAAGCTACTTCGTCGGTTGATTCAGAAACCGAAAAAGAAATTCAAAAAGCGTTAGATAACTTGGTAAAAGGCCGCACCACCATCGCCATTGCGCATCGACTTTCTACATTAAATAAAGCCGACCGTTTAGTTGTCATGGATCGTGGCGTAGTAGTAGAAGAGGGCAAGCACGACGTGCTGATGGCGCAGCAAGGCGCGTATTACCGTTTATATCAAGCACAGGCAAGAAACGCGGCCGTGTTACTTGAATCTAATGAGGAAGTCTGAGATTATGCAAACCAGTAATTTTGAACTGAGCCGGAATGCCTTCGGAAAATTGACGTTAACTACAGGCGAAGAAGTACATGAAGGCGTTACGCCTGTGCGCGCCTTTCCGATTCAAACTCCGAATGAATGCATTGCTTTGGTGAGCACCGATGGTCGTGAAGTGGCTTGGATCGAGCGCTTGGAAGATGTGTCGCTGCAAGTGCGTGATCTGGTATTGAATGAATTAGCGGGGCGCGAATTTGTACCTGAAATTTTACAGATTATCGGCGTTTCCAGTTTCTCTACTCCGTGCACCTGGACTGTCGCTACCGACCGTGGTGAAACCAATTTTGTGTTGCGTGTAGAAGAAGATATTCGCCGCATTGGCGATAGTTTGTTAGTCACCGATAACCATGGAATTAATTTCTTAATCCGTCAGCCAACCAAGCTAGATAAACACGGGCGTAAAATACTCGATCGTTTTCTTTGATGAGTTATAAACTGATGTTCATGACTTCACCATTCATTGAAAATCTCAAATCAAGAATAAAAAGTGCGCGCCTGTTTGGATGGCGCGTCACTGAAATTCATAGCCTGATTCATTTTGCAATCCGTCGCATTGTTGCTGGTCACTTAGCGCAAGTGGCTGGCAGCTTAACGTTTACCACGGTATTGGCACTAGTGCCGATGCTGACTATTGCCTTGGCAATATTCACGGCATTCCCCTTGTTCACGACGTTCCGTGCATCGCTGGAAGCCTACTTTATTCAGAGCCTGATGCCGCACGCAATCTCCTCGAATATCTTGGGCTACCTAAATCAATTCGCCACCAAAGCTACGCGGCTCTCAGCCTATGGTGCGGTAGCGTTAATGGTGACTTCGATCGCCATGTTAGCCACGATAGACCGGGTTTTTAATCAAATCTGGCGCGTAAAACAAAAACGCCCGTTGATCAAACGCATGATGGTGTACTGGGCATTAATCACCTTAGCACCGTTATTAATGGGTGTTTCGATTACCGTTACTTCGTATTTATTTGCGGCCACTTCCGACGTGGTTGGCGCGCTGCCCGGCAGCAAAATGCTGTATACCGCAGCGTCCATCATCTTCACCACCTGCGCATTTAGCTTGCTGTATATCATCGTGCCGAATCGTTCCATTGACTGGCGCGATGCAGCTTGGGGTGGCTTGGTTGCTGGCGTGCTATTTGAAATCGCTAAACGCATTTTTGCCGCCTTTGTGATTCACATTCCTACTTACACCATCGTGTACGGCGCAGTAGCAATCGTGCCGATATTTTTAATCTGGATTTATACCTCTTGGCTAATCACCTTGTTCGGCGCGGTAATCGCCGCTTCCTTGCCGATTGTAAAGTACGAGCGCTGGTGGCACAAACCGAAACCGGGCAGCCGTTTTATCGACGCAATCGCTTTATTGGAAACTTTGTATGCAGCGCGTGCCCGCACAAATCAGGCTGGTATTTCAAGCTGGGAAATCCGTCAGAAGACCCGTTTCGGGTTTGATGAAATTGAAGGTTTGCTGACACAAATGACCAAAGCCGGTTGGGTAGGGCGCTTGCATGCGGATGAGATCGTCATTAAAAAACCAACACCTTTAGTCGGTTCAGAATGGTGGGTTTTACTGGTCAATCCGAACTATCTTACTTTGTCGCAAGTGTACCGATTGTTTGTGTTTGAAACGCAAGCCGATGCGCGCTTGACGCAAAAAGTAGAAATCGCGATTGAACAAGGTTTGCAAGAATCGTTGGAAGATTATTTTTTGGCTAAAAAGTAAACTTTATGCCTCAATATGCTGAGTTGTAATTCTGCATTTTATTTCCCGTAATCTAAAAAATTAGCAAGGAAACCTGTGACGATAAAAGCAAAAATCAGCGATACAAATAACGCTGAATACTATATCTGGGGCGAAGTCTGCGATGGTTGGCATTTATTAAAAACACCCGATTTAAGCGTCATTCAAGAACGGGTTCCACCTGGTGCCGGAGAAGTTCGCCATTTTCACACTAAAGCACGGCAATATTTTTATGTATTAAGCGGACAAGCCACGCTGGAATTTAACGACGGTGAAATTAGTTTTGGGGCTAACCAAGGTGTGCATGTTGAACCAGGCGTTCATCATCGCTTTAAAAATGTTGGTGATACTGATGTGGTTTTTATGGTGATTTCATCGCCATCGACTAAGGGTGATAGAGAGAATTTGGGCTGATTGTGCAATGTGTGGGCACGGTTTATCGCACCCACACTTAATCATCTAGCTATATTTGCGCACGTAAACGCGCAATCGCCGCTCGAACTTGGTTGGGTGCAGTACCCCCCAAATGATCACGCGCTGCTACGGAGCCTTCCAACGTCAGCACCTCAAAAATATCTGCATCAATCAGTGTAGAAAACACACGCAATTCTTCCAGCGTTAAATCACTTAAATCACACTCTTTATTCACACAGGTTTTCACTGCATGAGCCACAGCTTCGTGAGCATCACGGAATGGCAAACCTTTTTTCACCAGATAATCGGCTAAATCCGTCGCGGTGGCGTAGCCTTGCAAGGCGGCGGCGCGCATGGCTTCCGGCTTGACAGTAATGCCGCCAGCCATATCAGCAAAAATGCGCAAGGTGTCGGTAATGGTATCAACCGTGTCAAATAACGGCTCTTTATCTTCCTGGTTATCTTTATTGTAGGCCAATGGCTGGCCTTTCATCAATGTTAGCAGGGCGATTAAATGACCATTTACCCGGCCGGTTTTACCACGTGCCAATTCAGGTACGTCAGGATTTTTCTTTTGCGGCATGATGGAAGAGCCGGTGCAAAAACGGTCGGCAATATCGATAAAGCCGATGCGTGGGCTCATCCAAATGACTAGTTCTTCGGACATGCGTGAAATGTGCGTCATGATCAGCGCGGATGCAGCGCAAAATTCAATCGCAAAATCGCGGTCTGAAACAGCGTCTAATGAATTGGCGCAAATACCCTCAAAACCCAACGTTTGGGCGACCCGTTCACGGTCAATCGGGAATGTCGTGCCTGCTAAAGCGGCCGCGCCGAGTGGTAAGCGGTTAACACGCTTGCGGCAATCAACCATGCGTTCCGCGTCACGTCCAAACATTTCTACATAGGCCAGCATGTGGTGTCCAAACGTGATCGGTTGTGCGACTTGCATGTGGGTGAAGCCGGGCATGATGGTGTCGGCTTGCTGTTCGGCCAGATCTAGCAAGGCTAATCTGAATTGGCTTAATAAACCCAAAATATCATCAATTGCGCCGCGCAAGTACAGTCGAATATCGGTGGCAACCTGGTCGTTACGGGAGCGTCCTGTGTGCAGACGTTTGCCTGCATCGCCTACGATTTCTGTTAAGCGTTTTTCAATATTTAAATGCACATCTTCCAAATCGAGCTGCCAGGTGAAGCTATTGGCGCTGATCTCTGTTGAAATTTGTGCCATACCGCGCACAATTTCGGCATAATCTGTTTTATTGATAATTTCTTTAAAGCACAACATTTCGGCATGCGCGAGCGAACCTTGAATGTCGACTTGTGCCAAACGTTTATCAAAAAACACGGAAGCGGTGTACCGTTTTACCAGATCTGATACCGGTTCAGAAAAACGTGCTGACCACGCTTCGTTTTTTTTAGAAAATTGTGAAGTCATATTGAGCTTAGCCTAGATATTTTGTGGAGTCGCATGATTATAAAGCACCTGAGGTTAGCTGTATCGACAGCCTCACCTTCAGCCTTGGCGTCGGTCATTCCTGATTGCTGCAATATCGGGGTGATTTATCGCGTCTTGCTGGCAACCAATTCAGCGGCGTTTTGCGGCATCTGGATGAAAAGTAAAGACACCCTAAGTGCGGTATTGGAATTTCTTGATTCCGCCATGTTATTGGAAACAATCAGTATTTTATCGCTATTAATGCTGTGTGGTTTGAGAAAAGTGGCTTTGGTTCAGCAATTTCCGCTTTGGTTGCAACGGGTTTTATGTGGCATAACCCCGGCCTTGATCGCCAGCGCATTATCGATTTTTTTATCGCAGCAAAGCTGGTTTTTAGACGATTTTTTACATGCATCAACGTTACAGTTAGCGATACTTTCGGCATTTTTCGGCATGATTTTTCAACATCATTTTGAATTGCGCAGCCGTGCCTTTTCGCCAGCGTTAGTCGAAGCAAAATTACAAGCTCTGCAAGCGCGGATACGGCCGCATTTTTTATTTAACAGCATTAACGCGGTGCTATCCTTAATTCGTACTGAGCCATTGCGTGCTGAAACTGCCTTGGAAGATTTGGCGGATTTGTTTCGGGTGTTAATGCGTGACACGCGCGATATGTCGACGTTGTACGACGAAGTACGTTTTTGCCGCCAATATTTGTCAATAGAAAAAATTCGTTTAGGCGAGCGCTTAAAGGTGGAATGGGAAATCACTAATTTTAGTGAGAAAAACGTCAAAGAAGCACAAATCGCCAGTCTGTTATTACAGCCTTTGATTGAAAACGCGGTGCATCATGGCGTCGAACCTTCTGAAAAGCAATCGGTGGTGACGATTAAGCTAAATCGCAATTCAGAGCGGATTTTTATTGTGATTGAAAATCCGTATTATGGCGCACACGAAACCAAGGGCAATCAAATGGCGCTGGATAATATTCGTGAGCGCTTGAACTTATTATATGACTTGGAAGCCGATTTTGTGGCGACGGTAATTGGCAACATATTCCAGGTTAAATTGAGTTTTCCTTTTCAAAAAATGCCCAACGTTGTGAATCAACGCGATCCCAAAGTGGATAGGCGTAGCGTTAAACGGGTAGACTAATTTTAAGAACTATCGATGATCCCTAAAATTTTTATTTTGGACGATGAAGCACCGGCGCGGCAGCGGATGCGCACCTTGTTATCGGATATCTTCGAACAGTGCCCGACTAATGTGGTCGGTGAGGCGGAACACGCGCAAGCTGCGTTAGACGCGATTGCAGTTTGTAAGCCTGATATTGTGCTGCTGGATGTGCAAATGCCCGGCATTAGCGGCATTGAATTTGCCCGGCACATGCTGCAAAACACACAAATGCAAGCCGCACCAATCGTAATTTTTGTCTCGGCCCATGATGCTTACGCATTGCAAGCATTTGAAGTGCATGCGTTTGATTATTTGCTTAAGCCGGTGCGTGCGCAAAGGCTGCAAGAAGCGATTTTGCGGGCGGTTCGATTGCGCAATAAAATAAGCGAAACTTCTATCGAAGATAGTTTGGATACAAGCAAAAATCAGCATAGTACGCAACTTGAAAATTTGGATTTGCCGACGGCGCTACCAGCCAAACGGCAATATTTTTCAGTCATGGAGCGCGGCCGCATTTTACTGGTATCAGTGAAAGATGTGTTGTATATCAAAGCCGAACAAAAATACCTGACGCTACATACGGCCAGTCAGCAGCATTTAATCGAAGAATCATTGCAAGCTATCGAGCTAGAAATGCCTAGCGTGTATGTGCGCATTCATCGCAACACCTTAATTGCGCGTGCTGCTTTGGTGGGCGTAGAGCGGGGCATGGAGCTGGATGAACAAACCGGGAAAATGACCGAAGCATGGCAAGTGATTTTGCGCGATTGCAAAGAGCGCTTGCCGATTTCACGGCGCTTGTGGCCGACGATTAAGGCGTTGGTGAAATGAATAGGTAAAATTAAAAACTGCTGTTGGGTTGTTTGACAGGTTGGTAAACACATACTTGACGGTCGAGGTTCTTCAATGCTGTCAATTCAAATTTCGGTAGTCCAGACCCTGTCTCGGCGCAGCAGCGTGGTTGTCGCATAAACCCCGTAGTGCAGGCCAACAGCAGGGAATTAATCACACATAAGATGTTCTCCTTCTATAGACCGGGGTGATAGGAGCGTTCACTGTGTTTCTTTACATCGTCCGGATAAAACAGCACGTCTTTGAATCCGCCTTTGCTGTACATCTCGGCCTGATCATTAAAATGCGGCGAGGCGGGGTCGCCGCTTTCACCACCGGCCAGCACGCTTTTAGCGCGTATTCTGGGGCCGAATTCAACCACCGCTACAAAACTGTTGCCGCGATCACCGTAGATGCGTCGGGTTTTGCTGGGCGAAGTCGTGCCGAATGCGGCTAGCGAACCCCAGACGGATGCTGTAAATGGAATCGGTAGACTAGGTTTGGTATCATCGTAGGCTTGTTCGATTGCGCCGCTGATATGCTGAAAACGATTGATCTCACCCCACGGCGTTTTCCAACTGCCAAAATCCTGCTCCAGCCGGGCAGAAGCAAAAAACAGCGATTCCAGTTTTTCCTGTGCGGTGGTGTTAGCGGCAATAAAATCAAACACCGCCCAACTGCTTTTGCCGATCTTTTTTTCTTTGGCTCTGGCATCGATCTTTTTCATCATCTCCTGACCCCAGTAAATCGCCAGCGCAGTGGGCACCGATTCGTTCGCGTAGCGCAGATCCCAGTTACGCAGCAGGTCGATCTGATCCTTTAATTGCAACTTGAGCGGATTAGCCTCAGCTGTGTCATCCCAGGCTTTCAGCAACGCCGGCATCAATACCTCGAAGGCTGGCAGGTAGTTATCGTAGGCCGTGCTGATTAAACTGTCCAGCGTAAAGTTGCTGTGGTTTTTTAGAACCCGCAAGGCATGAATGCCGCGCGCGTTTTCAGGATTGACCCACATATACGCCGGATAGTCTTGTTGACGCGGACTGTTTGCTCCGGCAACGGTAAATGGCCAGTTGTTGGTGTTTTGTATCCAGCCATTGCTCGGATTGAGCAGAGTAATGGTTTCTTTAACTTCGTGTAAACCCTGCCATTCGGTGTCCGGATTGCTGCCGTCCACCGGTTGGCTCCAGTCAAACCGGGTGTCACGTTTCGGTACGAAATTGCCGTGAAAATAAGCGATGTTGCCATCCGCATCGGCATACACGGTATTGTTGGAGGAGTTAGTGCGCAGTTCCATGACCCGGTAGAAGTCGGCATAATTTTTTGCCCGGGTGCGTGAATAGGATTGCATTAACGATTTCACCGGTTCCTGCATCAGACGCACCGCCACCCACTGATCGCCGATTTTGCGCACTATTGGCCCATGCTGACTGTAATACACCGTCACATTTTTTTCTGCCATCTGACTATCGGTTTTGTAGCGTAGCTGGATAGTAGTTGCCTTCAATGGACGCAGTTCAGCGCCGTATCGGTACACATAGCCGTCGCCGTCGTTGTTGCGCGTCACAGTTTCCAGATATTCATTGATCACATTGGCGCCTCCCGAGGTATGCATCCAGCCCAGACGCGAGTTGAATCCCTGATAGATAAAAAATTGTCCCCAGGTGACAGCGCCATACGCATTCAGACCTTGTTTGCTGATCATGTGCACTTCAGGCCGGAAGTAAAACGAAGTGTGCGGGTTGATCAGTAACAGTGCATGCTTTGATACGGTCAGAGATGGCGCAATCGCAAAACCGTTAGATCCCCCCGGTTCCGGATCGACCTTATTTATTTCTTGTTCGGGCTGTGTTTGGGCCATCAGTGTCGGATGACCGCTGTAAAACTGCTCGAGTTGTTTCAGATCGATTGTTTCTATATCGCCGCCGATACTGCCTTCGCTGAAACAGAGCGCCATCCAGGGTTCAAAGTGGGTAAGCAGTTTCGGATGGACTTGGGGGTGGGTGTACAAATAAAAATTCAGGCCATCGGCAAAACTGTTCATCAGTTTCTTTAGCCACGCCGGGCTGTCCGTATATTTGGCCTGCATGTCGGCTGGATTGATGAACAGTTTCATACGCAAGTCGCGATACAGCGCCGACTCGCCTTCCACTTCGGCCAGTCGTCCTAGGGCGTTGATGTAATTGAGTTCGATGCGGTTGAAATTATCTTCGGCCTGCGCATACAGAACGCCAAACACCGCGTCGGCATCGGTGTTGCCATATACATGTGGGATACCCCAGTTGTCGCGGATAATCTGTACATGCTGCGCCTGTGTTTTCCAGCGTTTCAGTTCACTCTGGTCCGGACTGGCCGCGGCAGAGTATGAGGTAACCGCCATGCAGATAGCAGCAATAAATGGCACAGAAAATTTTAATAATTTGTTCACTATTGATTTACTCCACATTGAATAACGCAATTTACGCAAAATCAACCCACACCGCGAACCTGTTGAACTTCCAGGCAGCGATGCAATACCTGCATCTACGAGCGCTTATTGCGCGTAACGGCCTTGCGCAACATATAAAAAAGTTAGTTATGAGGTTCTGTGTTGGGCAGTACTTTTTTGGTTAGCAATTCGTGGAATTTTTGCATTTCCTCCCATTGCGGGAAATGAGCGGAATTCTCAAACCAGATCCATTCAGTAAGAGTTCAGTCAACGTATGTGTATCTTCAACAAATTGGGGATTCGTCGTTGAACCCAGGCTACATTACTTGGGCAGACTTTCCTGCACCGCGATGATCCCACTCAACAACAAAATCCCTTTCTATCAAACGGTTAAAATCGACTGTCGTCATCTCCGCCGAGTTTTATTCGCTCCAAGCTGGCAACGCTGTTAGTTATATTTTTTCCATTTTCGCTAAGAATGGGTTTAGTTGATGAAGATGTTCAACCTGAAAAAACAAAAAACGATTGCGATACTTAAGATGAATTTTGCTAATTTGGATGACATTTTCTTGTTTTATAAAAAGCAGTATTAAATGACCGCACTTGCAGCACGCACCTTTCAACGCGACCCAATAAATTCAACCCGACGAAATCTAAGCGCTGACCAGTCGGCATCAATTGCCACTTGCCGTACCGTGTCGAAACCCAGTTCTTTCAACGTGTCCCAACCGGTATCACGATTAAAGTCGCATTGGTATTTCTTTGACGTACCTTTGGGATAGGCAAACCACACAATGGCATCTCCTTGAGCCTTGTTAGCTAGGATGGGCACAATCTGATCGATTTGATTTTTTTGACTAACGAAAATAAGGGCAAAGCTCAGATTGCTATCGGATTTTAAATTGTCAATGATCTGAATGCCAGACAGTTGAGATAATTCCTCTTGGAACGATTCCGGTGGATTAAGAACGCAAATCGTTTTCTGATTGGTTAAATTGAGCTTTGAAAAAATCGGCGACATTATTGAATCTTCCTTCGGTTACTTTTACAGAGGGGAGAAAAATTTTCCTCAACTAGTTTTAAGAAATGCTTTATTGATGGGTATGTTACCGTTCCGCAGGTGTCCGATTTAAGTTGTTGCATTTGCAGCCCTTCATTTAAATCCCGTTTCAGTAAATGCCACGCCACGTGTAGCGCCATCTACATTCCTAAATATGATTGAATTCGGATTCATGTTGCCATGCGGCTATTGATATAGCAATACTATTTTGTGCGTATTGATGCGCAAAATGTAGCTTTTAATTGGGGATGCGGAATTTCCCTGGAGAGATCTTATTCTTGTTAAAACGATGCTAATTTCTGATCATTTTTCGTAAATATTTCTATAAAAAAATGGCGAATAAAATTCCAACTCAAAGTAATTGACAAGTAAAAAAAAGCAGCGCAGTCTTCATCGATCGGAATTCCCCGATTTAATTTTTTGGAGGAAAAGATGAAAAAATTTTTAGTATTGATTGGATTAGTCTTAACAGGTTTTGTGATGACCGCAACTGCCCAAGAAGCTAAGTCTTATAAAGAGGGGCAAGTAACCGTACTCACTTATGTCAAAGTAAAGCCTGGCAAATTTGACGAATACATGAAATGGCTCGCTACTACCGGTAAAGCCTTCCGCGAAGCTGAAATCAAGGCTGGAATATTGTTGAGCTACCACGTGTACTCGGCAAATCCCCGCACACCCAGAGAGCCAGATCTGATTTTATCCAGCACCTACCCCAATATGGCTGCGCTGGATAAAGATGACGATGAAGATGCGTTGGCTGGTAAAACCATGGGCAACAGAGCCACGCGCAATAAAGCCGCGGAAGATCGTGAGGCGTTGCGGGAAATTCAGGGCAGTGAAATTATTCGCGAGCTAGTTCTAAAATAACTGACGTTTTTGGAGCAGAATGTTGTGCTCTAGTTTGAAGTGAATACGGAGAGATTGAGGCCGTCTTATTACCAAGTGATAAGGCGGCCTCAAGTGCTTTTAAATGTGAAGATTTGTTGGGTGAGTGGTTAGCTGAGAAAGTGTTAAGGCTAACTCCACGAATTTATCATCAGAGAGAGCCGGCTGCACCTTTAAATAAAGTCTTGCCAATTGACTGTGTTGATCAATATCACTCAATTTTCATACGTATCATGGCTATTCCGAGTCGGCGGGCATCTTCACTTATGCCTAGTTGTTTTGGCGAGGTTGGTTGTGGAATTTCGATTGTAATTACGTGTTGCGCACCATCTGTTTCCATATTAAATATCAGTTCTCTGGCTTCGTTTGTTAAGTTGAAGGTTTGTCTGCTTGCGCCAATCATGATGACGAAATTTTGTCCAATATTCGGTCCGTAGGCGTCAGCCGTTAAGTGTAATGTCAGTTTTTTAGGCAGTGCAGTATCAAACTTCAACTCTACGTTGTCATCTATTGACCAACTTCCTCCCCAAGATTCAGGATTGGATAGCCCTTTTATATGCACAAGGTCACCGCCGGCCAATGGTTTTGAAAAATCAATGGGTGGAATAGTACCGTCTTCATTTGCGATAAGCAGTAGTGAATAATCACCGGAGTCTTGGCGGCTTAATACATTGGGTATCGAAGGGTAATCACCGATAATCAGCAGCCAATGTTTGTCATGGGCAAACCGAGAAATATCAATTGGTTGTCCTTTCGGAGTAGATTGCAAATCAACCTTGGGATTATCCATGTGAAATTTTGATTTGAATAGTCCGGCATCATCAGCACCAATGACAATTACTTTAGCGATTTCATCTTTACTCAGGTGGTCATGCACGTAAATGCCTGCGCGCTCGTAGATGTCGGGCGCCATCGAAGATCTAAAAGTATGAGCAATCGCAATACTGGTCAGAATTGTATATATCGGCATGAATACATACAGAAATAATTTGATGCCAAGCTTATTGTTGGTGATCCAGGCAGCAATGCAAAATACGGCCAGAACTGTAAATTGATTAAATATGTGTTTAATGCTGAGTCCATTTAAATCGGGGCAGTCGATAATCGATGGAGAAAATTGTTCCAATAGAAAATAGCGTGAGTAAATGATGGCGATAGCTATCATCGTGCCGATTATGAGTTTCTTAATAATGGGTGGTTCGGAGCTATTTCTGGAAAGCTGTGATCCAGCAAAAATGAGAAACAGTGGAATAATAAAATCGTAGTAGCGCATGTGTAGGCGCGTAATCGAGTCATACAAACCGACTACCGTTGCGGTGAACATGACGGTAATAGCTAACAACGAACCGAGCATTAATAGCAAATACAGTAACAATGCGGTTGTTGTAGATTTCGATTCGGTGCGATTCATCGGATAAACCAATGTTGCTGCCAACGGCACGCCAAATAAAACGATCAGCCCCATTGCATGTCCACTTGCGCTGACTAGTGTGAGCTCAAGCAGATGTTGCATAGTTGGGTGGGCAGTTCCTGCTGCTTGATTGCGGTATAAAGTGCCTAATAAATCGAGCCCATTTTTCCCTGCATAAAGAGCGCCGATGCCAAATCGCACTAGAGCTGCCGAAGCCAGTGCAATTGAAATCAAGCGCAAGCCGGTGCGCAACCATGTGCTATTACCATTCCCAGAATATGTAGCGTAGGCAGTATAAAGAATGAACAGGAGTAATGCTGGCAACAAGAATAGCGCGTGTATTTTGATCATCGAAGCAAGGGCAATTGTTATACCCAGGACGGCGCAGCGTTTGCTAGTTGGTGCAGCACGGAATTGGAAGGCGGCCCAAGTAATTACCCAGAACGCCAAAAAATACGTTGCCTCGGGCATGAAATATGCCGTGTAAGTGTTCAACGGTCCGCAGACAGACATAATGGCAATGAAGCCGGATAGTTTGCCGGACATGTAATTGCGCGCAACTAGATAAATAAAGGGCGCTGCTGCTAGAAAGAGCAACACATTTAGCGCGCGTGCGCAGGCTAGAAACCCATCACCACAATAATTGGTTAAGTGAAATATCGAAAAATACAAATAGGAAGGAAGCTGTGCTTCATTAAACGGAATTAAGCGTGAGAAGCTGCTGTAGGCCCATTCATCGGATTGGACCATTGTGTAGAGGCCAGTATTACGAAATAGCAGGTAGAAAAAAATCAGAACTAGGGTTGAAAAAAACACCATTCTGGAGTCAAGTTTATTGATGGCTGAAAGAAGTTTTTTCATTGATAGTTGGAGTGTAATTAAGGATTTCATTGACCGTCAATTTTGACAATGATGGTGGCTCCATCCGCAAGCGCAGCAGCATAGCTGGTCATTACTGCTCCACCAACGCCCTGGTTTCCCTCATGTTCGAGCACAGTTACGCGAGTGTCCGGCAATTGGTGCGCACGAAATTTTCTGAGTTATCTGGATATTTGTCGTCCACAACAAAAATACGGCTGACTTCCGGGCCGATGGTCGCGATCACGCCAAGAATGTGCCGGATGACACGATAACTGGGAATGACTACCGCTATTTTCGTTGATCTCAGATTATTCACGCTAGTTTTGCTCGCTTACTTGGTTTGTCTGTATACGTTTCGGTGGGGCTATTGATCAAGCCGCAAAGCCGCTGCGTTTAACTACGGCAGCATATGAAGCTGTTCCAGATTCAAAAATCTGGTGCTATCCATTGCTTAAAAGAAAGACAGGTATGTTGCCATACCGAAGTTGGAAAAGCAATGTGATGAAAATGACGTGGTTGGTGCTGGTAAAGTTGGGAATCTTTTTGTACGTCATTCTCTGGCTTCGTCTGTTTTCGTCCGCGGGTTAATATTGGGCCTATCTTTTCAAATGATTCTCGGCCACTGCCTGTTCTAACCGGTTAATAAACCATTGCAATGCCTTGCCCGGTTTTGGGTTGCGCCAGGCAAAACAACTGGGCGATCTTAACGGAGCCTGTTGTGTTGCCAGTTCGATTAACTGCCCGTCATCCAGATGCTCCTGCACATAAGAGCGCGGTAAAAATCCGATGCCAAGATTTGCCTGAATCAATTTCATCTTGGCTGAATTACTGTGTACAAACAAGACGTCCTGCCCCGTTAATACACCCGCTGCGCTATACGCGGTGGAACTACGCGAAGTATCTGCCACAGCAATTGCCCGATGTTGTCGGATCTGTTCATTGGATAGCGGTGTTTTTTCTTGCGCCAAAGGATGATGGGGAGCCGCCACCAGCACCATTTCAACGCTACCGATCTCACGTAAAAAACATTCTTCAGGAGCATGGCGCACATAAGCGCCAACTACCAGATCTGCCCGGTCATTCACTAACGCATCCCAAATTCCTTTAAAAATTTCGCGCTTAAAAATCAATGTTGTGCCTGATTTCAATTGATCAAATTCGGCTATCAGGGGAATTAATGGCTCGATAGGTGTAATGCCACCCAGGGTAATGCGTAATTCGTTCTCCCAGCCATCGGCTTGTTGGCAGACGCGTTGCTCCAGCCGATGCGCAGCATCGAGTAAATAGCGGCCTTCCCGCAGCAATAATTTACCGCTGGCGGTGAGTTGAGAGCGATGACCGGTGCGGTCAAAAATAACAATGCCGAGCTGCTGTTCTAATTTTTGTACGGTATAGGTCAGAGTCGATGGCACCCGATGCAAAATTTCTGCTGCCGCTGAAAAACTACCATGATGATCTATTGCATCCAGTACGGTTAGCGCCTCCAGCGATACTTTTATGTTCAATTTTTTTGACTTATTCATTCGAATATTTCCAATTTCATTAGAGATTTAATTAAATTATAGTCAGCAATACCGATAAAAATCGTTTTATTTCCTGTAAATAATCTTAATAAGCTTTTGTTTTTGCAGGGTAATTATTCAAAATTTTTGACCTATATTCCCTTATTTCTGCTTGCCGGAGATTTTAGCTAAGGGATGCACCCCATACAGAATTCGGATCCGGTTTTGCCTATCGCAGACTAACGCTATCAATTTGCTGGTGCGCCGGCTTCATGATTGGCGGGTATATCCCGCACACCGCATTATTGTTTTAAGGAGTTATTTGATATGCATTTCACATTTCGCCAGCAACTGCTGGTCGTCCTCTTCACCGCATCCTCATTGTTATTGGCGGGTTGTTCCAATGAGCAGCCACGAGCCATGCCATCCATACCAGAGGTCACGATACAAACAGTGGTGCCAAAAGAAGTTCCAATTACGATGGAGTTAGTGGGCGAGACGGCGGGTTATCGAGATATTGAGGTGCGCGCCAGAGTCGGCGGTATTTTACTTAAGCGCACTTATGTGGAAGGGCAGCCGGTCAAGCAGGGCCAAGTATTATTTCAGATTGATCCGGCGCCCTATCAAGTGATGCTGGAGCAGGCTAAAGGTGCTCAGGCACAGCAACAAGCAGCGCTGGATAAAGCTACGGCTGACCGCGACCGGATAGCGCCGCTGTATAGAGAAAATGCCATCTCCAAGATGGATTTCGATAACGCCAGTTCGGCCTATAACGTAGCACTGGCCGCTAAACAATCAGCCGATGCTAAGGTCAAAGAAGCGCAACTTAATCTGGATTACACCCACGTTACGGCGCCGATATCAGGCATGACCAGCAAACAGGTGCAATCGGAAGGTAGCTTGATCCGTGTTGATGCAGCCGAGCCGCTAACCACGATTTCTCAGTTTGATCCGCTCTACGTCAACTTCTCTATCTCAGAACAAAGCAAACTCGATAACAAGCGAAATCTACGGGAGGGCACGATTGTCGCTCCACCGGAAGGACAAAAAACCGTAAAAATTCGCTTGTCGGACGGGCATTATTATTCGCAGGCCGGCAAGATTGATTTCCACGATAACCGGGTTGATCCCAAAACCGGCACCATTCGCACGCGGGCCATGTTTGCCAATCCCAATGGTGATTTATTGCCGGGGCAATTTGTGCGGGTATTGGTGGATATCGGTATCCGCAACACTACGATTACTGTCCCTGAACAAGCCATCATGCCATCGCAGGCCGACAACCTGATATTGACTGTCGATGGTAGCAACAAGGTCGTGTCCAATTCGGTGCAACTAGGCCAGCAGATTGGTGGCGAGGTGGTGATTGAGTCTGGTTTAAAAGCGGGTGATCGCGTGATCATTAATGGTGGAATGAAGGCTCGCGCCGGTGATGCGGTCACGCCCGTAGCGGATCAGACTACTGCTCAGATACCCGCTCAGTCAACCACGCAGTTAAACACTAAATAGGGGACGAAATGTTTTCAAGATTTTTTATTCATCGCCCCATTTTTGCCAGCGTTATTGCCATCATCATTACGCTGGCAGGTCTGGCGGCAATGCGCGTTTTACCTATTGAGCAGTACCCGCAAATAGTACCGGCGGTAGTCTCGGTGAGCGCTATTTATCCGGGTGCGACGCCTGAAACTATTGCACAGAGTGTGGCTTCACCGCTAGAGCAGCAAGTAAATGGCGTGGAAAATATGCTGTACATGCAATCCAGTTCGTCTTCTACCGGCCAGCTCAACCTGAGCGTTTATTTTGCCGTTGGCACCGACCCTGATCAAGCGACTATTGACGTTAATAACCGCGTCCAGGCGGCCATGAAAACCATGCCGGAAGAAGTGCAGCGTCAAGGTATTACTGTGCGCAAAAAATCCACTTCGGTACTCAGCGTGATTTCCCTTAATTCACCCAGTGACCAATACGATCGCAACTATCTATCCAATTATGCTCTGCTGAATGTGCTCGATGAGCTCAAGCGTATTCCTGGTATGGGAGATGTCAATATCATGGGCGGCACCGAATACGCCATGCGCTTGTGGTTAAGGCCAGACCGGATGGCGCAACTGTCGCTGACACCTTCCGATATCGTTACGGCGGTACGTGAACAGAATGCCCAGTTTGCTGCCGGTAAAATCGGGGCACAACCTTCAGACGCAGCAATCAATTTTACCTACACCGTCAGTGCCAAAGGGCGGCTATCCACTGTTGAAGAGTTCGAAAATATCATCGTTCGTTCCATGCCGGACGGTTCTAAAATTCGGGTTCAGGATGTGGCACGGGTCGAGATGGGCGGTAACGACTACGATGTGGTTGCCATGCGTAATGGCAAGCCGGCTGTTGGTATCGTCACCTACTTGCAGCCGAATGCCAATGCGTTAGAAGTCTCTTCAGCCGTTGCTAATAAAATGGCCGAGCTGAAAAAACGTTTTCCATCCGGTCTGGATTATGCGATTCCGTTTGATACCACTGATTTTGTCAAAGTGTCGGTAGAAGCCGTAGTGCATACCTTGCTTGAAGCCATCGTGCTGGTCTTTGTGGTGGTGTATCTGTTTTTGCAAAATTTCCGCGCTACGCTCATTCCGTGTATTGCGGTACCGGTATCGTTAATCGGTACGTTTGCCGGCATGTTGATGTTGGGTTTTTCAATCAATCTGTTGACGCTGTTTGGGATGGTGCTGGCTATCGGGATTGTGGTGGATGATGCCATTGTCGTGCTGGAAAATGTCGAGCGGATTATGAGTGAGAAAAAATGCTCGGCTAAAGAAGCCTCTATTCAGGCAATGCAAGAAGTATCCGGCCCGGTGATTGCCATTGTGTTGGTATTGTGCGCGGTCTTTTTGCCTGTCGCCTTCATGGGCGGTATGACGGGTGTCATGTACAAACAGTTTGCCGTCACCATTGCGATTTCTGTCATTATTTCCGGCATTGTGGCACTGACATTAACTCCGGCAATGTGTGCGCTGATGCTTAAGCCCGGCCACCAAAAGCCGGCTCGTTTCTTTATCTGGTTTAACACCTTCTTCGACAAGCTGACCAATAATTACGTGGGCGGCGCACGTTTTCTTCAGCGTCGTAGCGGCCTGGCCTTAGGTATGGTTGCAGCTCTTTTGTTAGTGACTGGGCTGCTTTATAGTAAGGTGCCGGGTTCACTGGTTCCTGCAGAAGACATGGGTAAGCTGACCGCAAGCATCTCATTGCCAGACGCATCTTCTCTGACGCGCACCATCAGCGCCGCAAACGAATACGATCAACAGCTGCTGGCCGATCCGAATATTGACAGCGTTACGACTTTCACCGGCTTTGATATTTTGTCCGGCTCTAAACTGAGCAACCGCGCGACCAGCTTTATTTCACTAAAAGATTGGAGCCAGCGACAGGGTGAAGGGCAGGACTCATTTTCGCTTGCTAGTCACTATATTGCGCTGGGCCGCACGATTCAATCCGGCATCGTTAACGTGTTTAACTCAGCCCCGATTATGGGGATGTCGGCAACCGGTGGGCTGGAGAGCTTTTTGCAAGATCGCAATGATCAAGGCTCTCAAAAGTTGAGCGAGGCCACACAAAAGTTGCTGGATGCGGCAAAAAAACGTCCGGAGTTCAGTAACGTTACTAGCACTTTCCGCGCCAACGTTCCGCAAAAATATCTGGATCTGGATCGAGAAAAAGCCAAAGCATTGGGTGTGAATATCAATGAAGTGTTTGCGACGATGCAAGCTACGTTTGGTCAGCTCTACGTCAACGATTTCAACAAGTTTGGGCGTACCTACAAAGTTCAGGTGCAATCCGAAGCCGACTTTAGAGCGCGGCCTGAGGATATTGCCAATATCTATGTTCGCTCAGAACAAGGGATAATGATTCCTCTTGCCAGTCTGGTGACTGTGCAATCGAGCTTTGGGCCAGAACTGGTGGACCGTTTCAACATCTTTAATGCAGCCAAAATCATGGCACAACCCGCACCGGGCGTTAGTTCTGGGCAAGCCATTGCAGCGTTGGAAGAAGTGGTTCAGCAGGCTTTAGGGAGCGATTATTCTCTGGCCTGGAGCGGTAGCGCTTATCAGGAAAAACAAGCTGGCGGCACGGCAGTCGTAGCCTTCGGTTTTGGTATTTTGATGGTGTTCCTGATTCTGGCCGCACAATATGAGCGATGGAGCTTGCCGCTGGCGGTGATTACCGCCGTACCGTTTGCTTTATTCGGCGCATTGCTCGCCGCGTATGTCTTCAAAATGAGTAACGATGTTTACTTCCAGATTGGTATGGTCACCCTGATCGGTTTGGCGGCCAAAAACGCGATCCTTATTGTAGAGTTTGCCATCATGAAGCACGAAGAAGGCATGACGTTGCTGGATGCTTCACTGGAGGCTGCCAGATTACGTTTTCGTCCCATCATCATGACCTCGCTGGCGTTTATTTTAGGGTGCGTTCCGCTGGTTACATCCAGTGGCGCCGGTGCCGCTAGCCGACATTCGCTTGGTACGCCAGTCATTGGCGGCATGTTAGCCGCTACCTTCATTGCCATCTTTTTTATCCCCTTGTTTTTCCGCTTAATCATGCAAGCATCCGGTCGGGGTAAAGCTAAGGTCCAAACACTCGAAACCGGAGCACAAGATCATGTTTAAACGTACCTGGACTCTTTCAATTCTTTCCGTATTCGCCGCTGCGTTATCTGCCTGCGCGGTTGGCCCTGACTACCATCAACCCAAGGTTGAAGTGCCGGATACTCAAGCCCAATCCAAACAGACCGCCGTTGCCAGCAACTGGTGGCGGCAGTTTAACGATCCGGTACTTAATCAACTGATCGACACAGGGCTACAACATAATCAGGATTTGATTGCCGCCGCTGCACGCGTTGAAGCAGCAGCCGCCCAAGCTGGTATTGCCCGTAGCAATCTACGGCCGGCACTGGATGCCGGTGTGGGAGCTCAAAAGGGACGCACCTCACAACAAATAAACGCATCAGACACGCCACTGGTTAGCGATACTCGTTATGGCAACCTGAGCGTTAGTTGGGAACTGGATTTGTGGGGAAAACTGCGTCGTAGCAATGAGGCAGCCAATGCTGATTTTATGGCTAACCGCTTCAATCGCGACGCTGTTGCGTTATCGCTGACTGCGCAACTGGCGCAAACTTATTTCCAGCTGCGTGCCTTTGATGCACAACTGGATATTGCGAGACGCACGCTGCAAAGCCGTGAAGAGTCGTTGGCGCTGCAAACCAAGCGTTTTAAGGGCGGCATTATCTCGGAACTGGATCAGCGGCAAGCTGAAGCAGAAGCGGCGTCGGCTCGTGCCGTAATACCGCAAATTGCCCGTTCGCTGGAACAAACCGAAAGCGCGTTAGGTGTGCTGTTGGGGCATTCACCTAAACAACTGGTTGAGGGGAAACTCCTGCGCGGTCAGGATATCAATAACCTGACTTTGCCACTTGATATTCCTGCCGTATTGCCGTCCATCTTGCTGGAACGCCGTCCGGACATCGCGGCCAGCGAGCAACTGCTAATCGCCGCGAATGCTCGCATTGGCGCCGCCAAAGCGGCTTACTTCCCCAGTATTAACTTAAGCGGCGCATTCGGTTCACAA
The DNA here is from genome assembly GCF_002976435.1 of Solimicrobium silvestre. Taxonomy (GTDB): domain Bacteria; phylum Pseudomonadota; class Gammaproteobacteria; order Burkholderiales; family Burkholderiaceae_D; genus Solimicrobium; species Solimicrobium silvestre. The sequence continues at coordinate 49,996 of NZ_PUGF01000026.1, forward strand.
AGTCCGTCGTTAGATAGCTTATTCACTGGCCCGACTCGTACTTGGAATTTTGCAAGCAATCTGGCGGCACCTATTTTTAATTTCGGTGCGACCGGTTACGCGGTGGATGCCGCTTCCGCCAATCAGAAACAGGCGCTGGCACAGTATCAAAAATCAGTGCAAAACGCATTTAAAGATGCGTTGGACGCGTTCAATGCCAACAGCACCGCACGCCAGATTCAGGCGGCACAAACCACACAGCTGGCCGCATTGAACAAGACACTGCATCTGTCCAGTCTGCGCTACGACAACGGTTATTCCAACTATCTGGATGTGCTTGATGCCCAACGCAATAGTTTTCAGGCCGAGCTGAATCTGATCAGCGCTCAACTAGATCGTCTAAATTCAACGATCAGTGTGTATAAGGCGCTAGGCGGTGGCTGGGAGTCTGATACGGAAGAAGTGGCAGAAGCGAGATGATGAAAATATGCCGGAGCCGATTTACTCTTGCTTGTGGAGTAAATCGGAAAGTAAGCGGGGAAATTATTAAAAAGTCTCTAAATTATTCTCTGGAAGTTTATTGCGTTCCGCATTACGACGCCAGAGTATCAATCCAATGGCATAAGTGACGTAGTAGCCAGCCAGCATGCCGAACAGTGCCAAGGTCAGTGGTGTTGGTAGAGTGTTTTGCGGCACTGCTGTAGCGCTGCCGGGTAAGCCGGTTTCGATGAAGCGATACATAAGACGACCGATCAGCAGTAATGAGAGAGCAATCCCCAAGTGTGCATTGGGTGTATAGAACATCCCTTCAGTGCTTTGCTCAAATTTGGTCAGGCGATGCCCAATAACGCCAAAAGCTATCCCGAGCGCCAAGCCGCCGAATAAGGCAAGCAGGGCGTAAGGCTGCGAAAACGAAACAGCCCCGATTAAGAGTACCAGCAATGGGAATGAGCAAACGGTTAACCATTGTCGCCATGGTTTGGATACTTGTCGGCCAACCATGCGGCGAATTCTTGAATACATCCGCCACAAGATCAGCGGAATAAAGGCGAGGAAGATTAAGGTTTGAGGGTTGTTGGTCATGAAATTAAATGGTGATGTAAAAGGACATTGATGCATGCTGCCACATCAGTGTCCTCAGCGCAACATTATGATATTTTAAAAGTGCTTCAATCCCAACGCCGCCTTAACTTCATCCGTGGTTTTGGCTGCGACTTCACGCGCTTTTTCAGTGCCTTGTTTGAGTATTTGCAGGACGTAGCCGCGATCTTCAGCTAGCGCAGCACGGCGCTCTCTAATCGGACCGATCAATTCTTGCAGACATTCTTCCAAACGTTTTTTGACCGTACCATCGCCCAAGCCGCCGCGTACATAGTGGGCTTTCATTTCGGCTAAAGAAGTTTTGTCGTTATCGAATGCATCTAAATAAGTAAAGGCGACATTGCCTTCTAAATGGCCGGGGTCTTCGATGCGCAAATGCAGTGGATCGGTGTAGGTTTTTTTGACAGCAGCGCGAATCTCAGCGGCAGTGGCACCTAAGTTGATGACGTTGCCGAGTGATTTACTCATTTTTGCTTTGCCATCAATACCCGGCAAACGACCAATTTCTGGAACCAGGGCCTGGCATTCCACCAAAATTTCCTGATTTACCAGGCGGTTAAAGCGACGCACGATTTCGTTAGTTTGTTCAATCATCGGAATCTGGTCTTCACCGACCGGCACCAACGTGGCTTTAAAAGCGCTAATGTCCGCGGCCTGGCTAACTGGGTAAGTTAAAAAACCGGCCGGAATGTCGCGTTCGAAATTGCGCAGTCGGATTTCTTCTTTAATGGTTGGATTGCGTTCCAGGCGCGCTACCGTGACTAAATTCAAGTAGTAAAAAGTGAGCTCGGTGAGTTCGGGAATTTGCGACTGGATAAAAATCGTTGATAAGGTCGGGTCGATGCCTACCGCTAAATAATCCAGCGCGACTTCCAGTACATTGCGATGCACTTTGCCCGGATCGTCCATGTTATCGGTCAACGCCTGTGCGTCGGCCAGCATGATGAATTGCTGATATTGATGTTGAAATTTAACTCGGTTGCACAAACTGCCGACGTAGTGGCCGAGGTGCAAAGGGCCGGTTGGACGGTCGCCGGTGAGGATTAAATGTTGTTTGTTATCTGTAGTGTGCATAATTTTCCAGTTGCCCTAGTCTGGAGCCGCACAGGTTGCTTGCGGACCGCCAGCTACGGCGGCAAAGCCGCTCTTAGGTTGTCATTAGAGTTTGCAACGTAGTTGCAGTGCTAAGAGTGATGATAAAGAGCGCACATCATGCCGCGCAGTAAGTTGGGTGTCAAGGCTGACGCTATGCTGATTGTGTAAATTGAAGGGCAAAAAAACGGGGGGAAGTCGCAAAAATAGGGTGTTTTTATATACTCCATCTATTTGTTGGTAAAAATGAATTTAAACCTTAATGCCGCCGCTCACCATCAAAGCGCGCCGATCTAACAACCAACTCATTAACGTAATGCTAATCGTACCTATTAATAAATAGAGCACGCCAAACCACCAAAGCGCTAAAGCTAAAGAAAAGAAGAAATAGCGATTTCCATATGAAAACATGTGACCTGCTGTGTTCAGCAGTGAAATAGCTTGCTGCGCATGGAGCGACGAATCATCGCCAGCTTGCTTGGGCATGCCCAGTAAATAACCGACATGTCCATAAATCCGTATCGCTTGGGCAAAGTGCCAGAAAGATAAAAATATAAATAATAATAAACTGGCGACTTTGATTCGCCACATTCCTTGCACCGTCACTGCATCTAACCAATGCGAGGCAAATTTATCGGTGTCGCTGATTAAGCTCATGACGGCAATCACTAATAACACGCAGGTAGTTGCCATGACGGTGGCGCTCATGATGGAGTTGCGTAGCACTTGGACGGCCAATATTTCCGTGCCGGATTGTTTTAAAACCGCATTCACCCAGCGTTTGCGCGACTCTTGATTAAAGGTGCGCAAGGCTTGTGCGCCGAGATAACCATGATCAAATAACCAGTAATACAGCACCAGGCATAAGCTCAGGCCAATTACAAAAGCGAGTTCGATACCGAATGGCAGATTATGCAAATCCATGGCAGTGTTCCAATTCGACGCAAAGATAATGGGCGAATTCTACGTAGATGCACCCTATTGCGCAATCGCAACTGGGTCTGGCCGTGATAAAATTCGGCACTAAAATATGCAACAAAAGCCGGATTGGACTTGTTTGCGTTACCTGGAAAGAATCTGTGTTGACACCAATGCTCCCTAAATCAGCCCCTAAAAAATTAATTATCGCCACGCGCGAAAGTCGTTTGGCGATGTGGCAGGCCGAACATGTGCAGGCGCGTTTGCAGGCTTTGTACCCGGAATGTGTGATCGAGTTGCTTGGAATGACGACGCGGGGCGATCAAATTCTAGACCGGGCTTTATCTAAAGTCGGTGGCAAGGGTTTGTTCGTTAAAGAATTGGAAACCGCCATGTTGGATGGGCGCGCTGATTTAGCCGTGCATTCTTTGAAAGATATGCCGATGGATGTGCCAGTTGGCTTGCAATTGGCGGCGGTGTTAGAACGCGCAGATCCGCGTGATGCCTTGGTGTCCAATTTGTATGCAACGCTGACCGATTTGCCTGCCGGAGCCGTGATCGGAACCAGTAGTCTGCGGCGTCAGGCGGCGTTAATGGCGGCGTACCCGCATTTACTGATTAAGCCGTTGCGCGGCAACTTGGATACCCGTTTGCGCAAGCTGGATCAAGGCGATTACGCGGCAATTATTTTGGCAGCAGCCGGCTTGAAGCGTCTAGGTTTGCCGGAACGGATACGCGCTTATTTGGAACCGGAACAAAGCTTGCCTTCTGCCGGACAAGGCGCAATGGCGATAGAGATTGCCGATAATCGCCCAGAATTAGCCGCTTGGCTGGCACCGTTAAATCATCATGTCAGTGCTTTGGCAGTGCATGCGGAACGCGCTGTTTCCAAGGCTTTTGGCGGTAGTTGCCAAATTCCGTTAGCGGCCTACGCGACCATTACTGATGATGTGATGCATTTGCGCGCTTTCGTTGCAACACCGGATGGCAGTAAAATTGCACGCGCCGAAGTGTGTGGTAATAGTTTGGACGGTGCGCAATTAAGCGCGCAAATTATTGATCAGTTACAGGCACAAGATGCGGCGACTATTTTGGCGCAGTGCTTGAGCGTTGAAGATAAGAATTAGAAGTTAGAAGTTGTAAATTAGCAAAAGTAAGCACAATACCGAATGGCAAGTTCAAACAAAATTATCTTAACCCGACCTATAGCTCAAGCGCAGCCGCTGGCCGCGCGCTTGACTGCATTGGGTTATTCGGTGGCGTTATTTCCCTTGCTAGAAATTGCACCGTTGCCGGAAGACGGCGAATTGCACGCGCTGTTGCAAGCGACCTTAGCCAATTTGTCGCGCTATGCGATGGTGGCGTTTGTTAGCCCTAATGCGGTGCACAACGTGTTTCAGAGAGGATTGAAGTGGCCGTCTGAAGTGGCGATTGCGGTGGTGGGCGAGGGTAGTCGCGCGGCGTTGGCTGAGTATGGAATTAATAGCGACAATACGACTATTTATTGCCCGACTGATCCGTTTCGTTCTGACTCCGAAACACTATTGCAAGAGCTAAATTTACCTGCATTAAAAGGCCGCGAAGTATTAATTTTACGTGCTGAAACCGGGCGCGAGCTACTTTCTGAAGCGCTCATCGCTCACGGTATTCAGGTCGTAAAAGTGGCCGCTTATCGGCGTTTTGCTCCGCAAATAACTGCTCATAATAGTCAACTGCTGTTGGAGCTGCTAAGCTGTTCTGATCGTTGGGTGGTCAGTAGTTCGGAGGCACTCAGAACGCTGGTCGAGTTGGCAAGAAAAGTGGCTGGCGAAGCTGCCGTTGTTAAGACGCAACAAATTAATTTATTAGTATCTCATCATCGTATTGCAGAAACTGCGGAAAATATGGGATTTAAATGCGTACGTCTGATTGGTTCAGGCGACGAAAACCTGCTGCTCGCGTTACAATCTCACCTATGAACGAATCCTTGAACCCAACTCCCCCTAATCCAGCGCAGCAAAGTACTAACTCGACCTCAACTGAGTTAGTTCCTGCTGCTGTCAATTCGGATCAAACTGTGGAAAAATCACCCCGCGCGCAAGTGCTAAAGCCATCTCATTTAACTTATGCTGCGCTAGCCGGACTCACCGTGCTGCTAGTTGCGCAATGGTGGAGTTCGACAAACCAGATCAGCCAATTGCGCGAAGAATTAGCGCGTCGCTTACAAACGGCCGATGTGGGCAATGCCGAAACCAAAATCATCGCAAAATCGATGCAGGAAACTGGCAAAGAATTGCAAGTGAAAATCGGCGTGTTAGAAAGCAAGCAAGCCGAATCAGAAAGCCATGCCTTAGCGTTGCAACAGCTTTATCAAGATTTATCTAAAAATCGTGATGATTGGGCGCTATCTGAAATTGAGCAGGTTTTATCTACCGCGAGTCAGCAACTGCAATTGGCTGGCAACGTGCAAGGCGCACTGATCGCATTGCAAAATGCCGATGCGCGTCTGGCACGTTCGGATAAACCGCAATTCATCACAATCCGCCGCTCGATTTCGCATGACATCGACCGCTTAAAAGCATTGCCTAATCTTGATTTGCCAGGCATTGCCTTGCGCTTGGATAGTGCTATCGCTCAAATTGAAAACATGCCTTTGTGGGTGGATGAAAATCCGGTGATTGTTACTAGCCCAGTTAAAGGACGCGAGCCGGCTAAAAATGCCGGTAACGCCGCAAACTCTAAAGCCGCCAAAGAAAGTCATCAGGCCGAAGTGGGTAATGCTGCCGGTTGGATGTTGTGGCTGGATGATCGTTGGCAAAGTTGGTCTACCGAAATGTGGGATCAACTGCGTCAATTAGTTCGAATTCGTAATGTAGAAAACCCGGACGCGTTGCTGCTAGCACCAAGTCAAGGTTACTTTGCCAAAGAAAACGTTAAATTACGTTTGTTGAATGCGCGGTTAGCTTTGTTGTCGCGCAGTGAGACACCGTTTAGAAGCGACATGATTGCGGCGCAAGACGAAATCGCACGCTATTTTGATACCCGTGCCAAACAAACTCAGACCGTACAAGCGTTGCTGCGTCAAATTCAAAGCAGCAATGTATCGATTGAAATGCCGAGTTTGGCTGAGAGCTTAAACGCAGTGCGCAATTTTACGGTGAAGCAATAATGGGTTTCTTTATTCGGCTAGTAATTTTATTTGCTACCGCAGTACTGGTGGCGTTGTCGGCGCGTTTTAATCCCGGGAATGTGGTGCTGTTTTATCCGCCATACCGTATTGATATGTCGCTCAATTTGTTTATTCTGGTTTTATTGGTGATATTTGCTTTGCTGGGTTTGCTGTTCTATACCATCAATGCCACCAAACAAATGCCAGAACGGGTTGCTACATATAGGCGCTCTAAAAGCGAACGCGAAGGTAATAAAGCGTTGCGCGATGCCTTAAAAGCATTTTTTGAAGGTCGTTTTGGACATGCAGAAAAAGCCGCCATGCGCGCGGCTGAATTACCCGAAAATACAGCACTGGCTTCCTTGATCGGTGCGCGTGCTGCACACAATATGAGTCAGTCCGAGCGACGTGACGCATGGTTGGCCGGCATTGAAGATAATCAGCAATATAAAGTGGCACGTTTGGTGAGCACCACCGAATTATTGGTCGATGCGCATCAGTCTGAACAGGCATTGGAAGCGGTTAAAGAGTTAAACGCCAACGGTACGCGCCATATTCATGTATTGCGTTGGGCTTTAAAAGCAAACCAGCAAGCCAAGCAATGGACCGAAGTGTTACGTTTGGTTAAAGCGCTAGATAAACATCGTTCTCTGCATCCGGCCTTATCGACGCGCTTGCGTGAACTCGCTTATCAGGATTTGTTATCTGATCATGGTCAAGATGCCGAATCAATTCGTCGTTTGTGGTACAGCATCCCAGCTGAAGATAGAGTTAAGCCTTTTGTTGCAGCATTGGCTGCGCGCACGATGGTGGCGCAGGGTTTGTTCGATGAGGCGCGTAATTTACTTGAAAAAGCATTGCTGGTTGATTGGGATGAACGCTTGATCGTTGCCTATCGCGAAGCTGCCGCAAAAGAAGGTTCGGCTGCGCTGCTAACGCAAATTGAGCATTGCGAATCCTGGTTGGTCATTCACCCAACCGATCCTGAGTTAGCGTTAACTATGGGTGTGTTGTGTTTGAATCAAAAATTATGGGGTAAAGCTGAGCGTAATTTAGAGCAAGCCTTAATGTACGCGTCGGACATTACCTGTCTGCGTGAAACTAATTTGAAGCTGGCTCAATTAAATGAGCAACTTGGTTTGCAAGAGAAAGCGGCTGAATATTATCGCGCTTGTGCTTTGATTGCAGAGCGTAAATTTACCTGATATTCACCCTATAAATTAAAAGCAGAATACCTGCTCCGGTCATATTTTCACCTTGAGTAAGTAGTAGATATTTATATAGAAAGAAGCAAAATGAGTTTGAATAAAGTTTCGGCCGGTCGTGATTTGCCACACGATTTTAACGTCATCATTGAAATCCCGATGAATGCTGACCCGATCAAATATGAAGTTGATAAAGAAACCGGCGCAATTTTTGTTGATCGTTTCATGGGTACAGCGATGCACTATCCATGCAACTACGGTTATGTGCCACAAACTATCGCCGGCGACGGTGACCCGGTCGACGTATTGGTGATTACGCCATTCGCGTTAATCCCAGGCGTAGTTGTGCGCTGCCGTGCGATTGGCGTGCTTAATATGTCCGATGAAGGCGGCCAGGACGCTAAAGTTTTAGCTGTGCCGATCGATAAAATTTTGCCGATATACTCGCACTGGCAAAAGCCTGAAGACATGAATGAATTACGTTTGCGCCAAATCCAACATTTCTTTGAACATTACAAAGATTTGGAAAAAGGGAAATGGGTCAAAGTAGAAGGTTGGAGCGGTCCTGATGAGGCGCACGCTGAAATTTTGAATGGTGTTGCTAACTACACAGCTTCGTTAACTAAATAAAGTTATTTTGATGATGTTCCTGCCATTGCTGCAGGAACATCATTTCAATTTTCTGCTTGTTCTTTCCTGCCTGACGCATCACTTCCCAAGCCAAGAGCTTACCACCACAAAAGCAGCAATTGTGATGGCAATGCAGCTCAGCCAAAATAATCGACCGTAGGGTTCGCCGGTTTTTTTATCGGACTGATTGCCTTTTGACGCGTCTATTTTTTGCTCGCGTTTTTCCGTGAGTACATAACGTCGTAATTCAAGCGCGATTTCCGCAGCGGACTGATAGCGTTTCTCCGGCTGTTTTGACATGGCTTTCATCACGATGCGCGACAAAACGAGAGGGATTTCTGGGTTTGTCTCGTGCGGTGCCTTGATTTGTTTATGCACAATCATGTGTATCAAGCTATCCATATCGCGTGATTGGAACGGCTTTTGACGCACCAGCATTTCATACATTACAGCGCCGAATGAATAAATATCGGTTAACTTATCCACCGGTTTGGCCTGCGCCTGTTCCGGCGACATGTAATTGGGTGTGCCAAGGATATTATTGTTAAACAGTGTGGCAGGCTGGTCTTTATTGCCCTCAGACGTTTCACGCTTCACCGCACGCGCGATCCCAAAGTCCACCAATTTGGCTTGCATATTTTCTTGTATGAAGATATTGGCCGGCTTGATATCGCGATGAATGACGCCTTCGCTGTGTGCATATTCAAGACCTTCAGCGATCCTTTGCAGCATTTGCGCGGCAATTAAGTAGGGTAGAGGCTTGTTATCCGCTAAAAATTGGCGCAAATCCTGCCCTTGCAAATACTCCATTGCGATAAAGCTGACGTTTGCATCCGTTGCCGCATCAAAAATAGTAATGATATTCGGGTGCGATAAACGACCTGCCGCACGCGCCTCATTCATAAATATTTGATCGCGTTGTTTCTTTTCATGCGCTGAAGGTAGATTGTGAAATATTTTAATCGCGACATCGCGATCAATTACCGGATCATGGCCAAAATAGACAGTTCCAATCGCGCCGCGCCCGAGTTCGCGGTACAGTAAAAAACGGCCAACCTTTTTTATCGGGGCCATTCCTGGGGTGATGAAGCTAGAACTTGGATTCATAGTGGTTTGGTTTGATCAAGGACTTATGCATAGCACCTCCAGCTGCGTTATATTGCCCTGCTGGAACACTATGTGTAAGCCCTTTTATTATTTTCTGTGCGGAAAGTATTATTCTGTAAAATATTGTTAAGGTCAAATTGCTTCTGTATAGAAGCCGTTTTATTAATGAATTTTCGTTAAAAACATACGGGGGTATAAAATAATAAAATAGGATTATATTCAATATATAACCTAGCGCTAATTAGATACTATTGAATAACTAGCTTCTTAATGCTCTAAGACGACTAAAACAGGTGGGAAGTAAGTGCTAAAGCCAGGGAGTATATTTGTAGCGCATTTTTAACAGTTGTAATGAATTGCAACAAGTTGCAATTCATTAAGTTATTGATTATATGGTATTTTTTGAGCGCACTGCAAACGGATTGTGCTCATGTAATTCATTAATGTAAGAATTTATACCAACTTGCTCCCGTACTAAGAATCGCTCCACCGCATCGGCAAAAGCGGGATGACTTATTTTATGTACAGAATAGGTGGTCTTTGGTAAAAAGCCACGCGCCATTTTGTGTTCGCCTTGCGCTCCGCCGTCAAAATGGCGAATGTTGTTGGCAATGCAAAATTCCATCGGTTGGTAGTAAGCGGTTTCAAAATGCAGGCAAGGGTGGTATTCCACACAGCCCCAATAACGGCCATAGACTGTTTGCTCGTTATGAAATAACAGTGACGCGGCAATCGGCTGCCTATCTCGAATTGCGGTAATCATCAGTAAATTTTGCGGCATGCTGGCTGCGATTCTTAAGAAGAAATCTAAATTCAAATAGCCTGATCCACCATGTTGACGATAGGTGCTGTTGTAGCATTTAACAAAAAATCCCCAATCTGAAGCGCTAATTTGCTGCCCCACTTTGACGGTGAAGTGAATTCCAGCGTCACGGACTTTGCGGCGTTCTGCCAAAATGTTTTTGCGTTTTTTAGCTTCTAATTGGGCTAAAAAATCAGAGAAATCGCGATAGCCAAAGTTCGTCCAATGAAATTGCACCCCGAAGCGCGGCATAAATCCTGCTTCTTGCAATTGTTGGGCCTGCTGTTCTGGGGTGAACAATATATGGCATGAAGATGTCAGGCCAGATTCGCTGTGCTGAACTAGTGCGTTTAACAGCGCGCGCATGGCGGGCTCATTCAGCGCCAATAAGCGCGGTCCAGTTACTGGCGTAAAGGGAATCGCTGCTAATAATTTGGGGTAATAAGGTAAATTATGTTCTTCAAAAGCCTGCGCCCAAGCCCAGTCAAACACATATTCGCCGTAGGAATGGCTTTTTAAATACATGGGCAGCGCAGCATGTAGCTGGTCGCCTTGCCAAATGGTTAAAAAATGGGTGCTCCAGCCGGTTGCAGCACAGGCGCAGCCGGATTCTTCCAATGCGCTTAAATAAGCGTAGGACAAAAAAGGATTTGCATCGCCATTAAACGCGGCTGTGCGCAATTGTTCCCATTGGCCGGCTGAAATTTCTGATAAATTTTTAATCACAGCCGTGCGATAATTCGCTAATTGCATAAATAAATAGTCTTCCTCATGATTAAGCTTGCAGTAGTTCAAATGAATAGCACGCTCGGTGACTTATCCGGCAATGCTGCGCATATTTTAAATTTTTCCCGTCGCGCCTATCAGCAAGGTGCGCATATTGTACTCACACCCGAATTATCTTTGGTAGGTTATCCACCGGAAGACCTGTTATTACGCGACTCTTTTTATTCCGCCAGTCAAGCGGCCTTAAATGAGCTCGCTACCCAGTTGGCTGAATTCCCTAATCTGCATGTTTTGGTCGGACATCCTTTAATGAAGGATGGTCGTCGCTATAATGCCGCTTCGCTGTTAGTTAATGGACGAATTCAAGCAAGCTACTGTAAACAAGATCTGCCGAATGGGCATGTGTTTGATGAAAAGCGTTACTTTGACGCTGGCCAAGACGCGTTGGTGTTTGAGTTTGAAAACGTCAAGTTTGGCGTAACTATATGCGAAGACACTTGGAGTGCCGCTGTACCAACACAAGCAAAAATAGCCGGTGCACAGGTGTTGTTGGTTTTGAATGGCTCGCCATTTCATATGAATAAACAGCATTTGCGTTATCAGGTCATGCGCGACAATGTGACACAGCAAGGCATGGCTCTGGTGTATGCCAATTTGGTGGGCGGGCAGGATGAATTGATTTTTGATGGTAATTCGTTTGTGCTGGATAGTCAGGGGCAGATTCAGGCGCAATTAAAACATGCTCAGGAAGACCTGCAAATTATTGAATTTGCCGGAGCAACTCCCCAAGCGGGCGTGATAGCGCCGGAACTGTCAGTGGAAGCGCAAGTGTATCAAGCCTTGGTATTGGGGGTGCGTGATTACATCGGTAAAAATGGCTTCCCTAGCGTGTTGTTAGGCATGTCAGGCGGAGTCGATTCTGCCTTGACCTTGGCGATTGCCGTTGATGCGTTAGGCGCAGATAAAGTGCGCGCAGTGATGATGCCGTCACCCTACACGGCAGAAATTTCATGGCTGGATTCACGTGAGATGGTCGACAAGCTGGGCGTACGCTACGATGAAATTTCAATTAACCCGTGTTTTAGTGCATTCACGGCGACTTTGGCGCAAGAATTTGAGGGATTGCCGCTGGATGCTACAGAAGAAAATATTCAGGCCAGAATCCGTGGCACGCTGTTGATGGCTTTATCGAATAAACATGGCTCGATTGTGTTGACGACTGGAAATAAGAGCGAAATGGCAGTCGGTTACTGTACTTTGTACGGTGACATGGCCGGCGGTTTTGCAGTATTAAAAGATATCGCTAAAACCTTGGTATATCGTTTGTGTGCTTATCGAAATAGCTTAAGCTTAGTCATTCCTGAGCGGATTTTAACTCGTCCGCCTTCGGCCGAATTGCGTCCCGACCAAACCGATCAAGATTCTTTACCGCCATATGAAATCTTGGATGGCATTATGCAGATGCATATGGAAGAAAATTGCTCTACTGAACAGATCGTTAAAGCTGGTTATCAGCAACAAGATGTTGACCGTATCACTCGTTTAATTAAGATCAATGAATATAAACGGCGTCAGTCGCCAGTCGGCATTCGCGTTACACATCGCGCCTTTGGCCGTGACTGGCGTTACCCGATTACGTCCAAGTTTCGAGATTAATTTTTAATACGCATGCACTTTACCCATATTTATAATTACGGAGCACAACATGAAACAAATTACTGCCATTATTAAGCCATTTAAACTCGATGAAGTACGTGAATCCTTGGCGGAAGTCGGTGTAACAGGATTAACGGTGACGGAGGTAAAAGGCTTTGGACGACAGAAAGGGCATACGGAGTTATATCGTGGTGCTGAATACGTCGTCGATTTTTTACCGAAAATTAAAGTGGAAGTGGTCGTGGATGATTTAGCGGTTGAAAACGCCGTGGACGCGATCATCAAAGCAGCACGTACTGGAAAAATCGGTGATGGTAAGATTTTTGTGCAAAACATAGAGCAAGTTGTGCGGATTCGTACCGGCGAAACTGGCTCTGAAGCGATCTAACTAAGTGATCTAATGAGGTGATTTAACTAAGCGATGAGTTTTGTTGCTGCAAGGGCATGAGTTAGAATAGAACAATGAAAATTCTGATTAGTAATGATGACGGTTATTTAGCACCTGGTTTATTAGCCTTAGCGGATGCTATGTCTAAAATTGCAGAGGTTGTGGTCGTTGCACCTGAGCGTAATCGTTCTGGCGCTTCTAACGCGCTGACGCTTGATAAGCCTTTGTCGGTTTCCAAGGCAGGCGATAACGTTTACTTTGTAGACGGAACGCCGTCCGATTGCGTACATATTGCGTTGACGGGCTTGTTAGATTATCGCCCTGATCTGATTGTGTCAGGGATTAATCAGGGGCAAAATATGGGCGACGACACTCTTTACTCTGGAACAGTAGCCGCAGCGACTGAAGGTTTTTTGTTTGGGATTCCAGCGATCGCTTTTTCGCAAGCGGAAAAAGGCTGGGGATTTATTGATGATGCTGCCCGATTTGCACTGAATTTGGTGAAGCATAAGTTAGATGATCTGCATAAGCCGTATTTGCTGAACGTGAACATTCCTAACTGCCATTATGCTGACATTAAAGGTGTGCAAGTTACTCGTTTGGGGCGGCGGCACCAATCTGAGCCCGTCATTAAATCGGCTGATCCGCGCGGTAATCCTATTTATTGGATAGGTCCGCCAGGAGCAGCAAAAGATGCAAGTGAAGGGACTGATTTTCATGCGGTGGCGCAAGGGTATGTGTCAGTAACGCCGCTCCAGGTTGATTTAACGCATACACAGCAATTGCTGGAATTAAAAAAGGTTTGGCAATGACAGCAAAAAACCGTAAATTCCCGCTTCCCTTGTCGTCGCTAGAAAATAAATCGTCTAACCGCGCGCAGCAATCGACGAGTTCACTGTTATCGGTTGCAACACCGCAAACGGCCACCCAAAATGTGCGACAACATGAAGTAAGAAATGATGAGGCGTCGATAAAAAACAGTTTGCCGCACAATGTGCTGCAGCACGCGACGTCAACACGGGGCGGGGGAAGCGCGGAAGTTACTGCTGAACATAGAAATGAGTCTCACCATAAAATGGTGAATGTTCCCATCATTTCAGATGCACCACGTCGTGCCATGGTGGCTCGCCTGGTGAAGCAAGGGGTGCGCGATGAAGTAGTTTTGGCGGCCATGGGCGCTGTGCCTCGGCATCAATTTATTGAGTCAGGCTTAAGTGGGCAGGCATACATTGATGCTTCTTTGCCGATAGGCCATCAGCAAACCATTTCGCAGCCTTATATCGTTGCGCGCATGATTGAAATTATGCGCAATGGCCGAGTACTCAGCAATGTTTTAGAAATAGGCACTGGCTGTGGCTATCAAGCGGCGGTTCTCGCGCAGTTGAGCGAAAACGTCTACTCGATAGAGCGCATTAAGCTATTGCATGAATTAGCCAAGAAAAATTTGCGTTCTCTTCGAATTGCAAATTTACGATTGCATTATGGTGATGGTATGCACGGTTTGCCACAGGTAGCACCGTTTGACGGTATTATCTTAGCGGCGGCCGGAATGCAAATTCCAACCGCTTTATTGCAGCAATTGGCTATTGGTGGTCGTTTAATTGCTCCCGTAGGGGAGAAGCAACAAGTGTTGCAACTAATTGAACGTACTGGAAACGCAGACTGGACCCGGTCGGTACTGGAAGAATGTTATTTCGTACCTTTGTGTTCAGGCATTATATAAAGATGAAATGTAACCGCATGAAAAGTATAAAAAATGTAACCTTATTTTTGGTGGTTAGCAGCGTTTTAGCGGCGTGTGGCACGACGACAGTGCGAGCGCCAATTGAAGATCGTAATCCGCAAGCGAATAAAAATCAGGCTGGGCCCGGAGGAACTCCGGCAACAGGTGCAAAAGCGGAAGATCTGCAGTCGCAATACGTGGTTAAAAAAGGCGACACCTTATATCGGATCGCTTTGGATAAAGGGCAAAGTTATAGTGATATCGTCACTTGGAATAATTTAGCTAATCCAAATGATATTAAAGTGGGGCAGGTTCTTCGAGTTGCTCCACCAGATGCTGGTTCGGGAGGACAAACTACCGGAGTTGCTAGCCCAAGTGGGGTTGAAGTTCGGCCGTTGGGTGCCGGCGCTGTAGCCAGTGCTCCATCTGGTAATAATAAAAATGCACCACGCGCTGATAAGCGTCCTTATTCTGATGCAGCCTTAGCTGATTTGCAAAAAAATGAAACTGCCGATGCATCATCCGCAAAAGTAATTGCTAAGCCAATTGATAAAACAGCAGAAAAAACGGTAGATCCGGTAATAGTTGATGAAATTGTGTGGGTTTGGCCTGTTGACGGTAAAGTTGTTGCAAACTTTGACGATAACAAGAGTAAGGGGATAGATGTCTCTGGAAAATTGGGACAAGATATTTATGCCGCCGCAGCCGGAACGGTTATGTATGCCGGTAGTGGTATTCGTGGCTACGGTAATTTGGTGATTATTAAACATTCCAATAACTTGTTATCTGCTTATGCTCATAACAAACTGATTGTAGTGAAAGAAAAGCAAATTATTAGTAAAGGCCAAAAAATCGCTGAGATGGGAAATTCGGATAGTGACAGTGGTGTAGTGAAATTGCATTTTGAGATACGTCAGCAAGGCAAGCCAGTCGATCCGATGAAATTTTTACCGGGTCGATGACAAGGGAGAAATTCCATCAACCTAACCGCGAGTAAATGCCATGACAGCCAAGCACAGTCTCCTTACAGAAGATGAGTTGTCCGAAGAAGCATCGGAAGATTTACGTGAAGTTGAGTTGTCGGATGGTTCAAATGATGAGTGCGATGCAGCGGAGGCAAAAGAAGCTGTCGTTGAACCAGTAGATGAATTAAAAACGGTGTTAGCAGCAGAATTATCCACAGATACCACCCAATATTATTTAAATCAAATCGGCACTCGTCCGTTGCTCACTGCGCCGGAAGAGTTGATTTGCGCGACCTTGGCTAAAAAAGGTGATTTTGTAGCCCGCCAAAAAATGATCGAGCATAACTTGCGACTGGTTGTCTCGATTGCAAAACATTACATCAATCGTGGCGTTGCCTTATTAGATATGATCGAAGAAGGTAATTTAGGATTAATGCACGCCATTGATAAATTTGAACCAGAACGCGGGTTTCGATTTTCTACTTATGCCACATGGTGGATTAGACAAAGTATTGAACGCGCCATCATGAATCAGGCACGCACAATTCGTTTGCCCGTGCATGTGGTGCGCGAATTGAACCAGATTTTGCGTGCCAAATATCATCTGGAAGCACAACATCATGACGGTCGTGATGCTGCTTTAGAGGATATAGCTAATCTGGTTGGACGCCCTATGGGCGAAGTGCAAGATATTTTGGCATTGTCGGAACATGCAACTTCATTGGATATGCCACTGGATAATGATCCGCAATCGAGTTTGATGGATATGCTGCCCGGTGAAAGCGATGACGGTCCAGACAGCCGGGCTGAACGCCATGAACTTAGCGTATTAGTCAGGGATTGGCTTTCAAAATTGCCGGACAAGCAACGGGTGGTTATCATGCGTCGCTTTGGTTTGGATAATGATGATCCCGCAACACTAGAAACACTGGCCGAAGAAATGGGTGTAACCCGTGAGCGGATCCGCCAGATTCAGCAAGAAGCATTAATTAAACTGAAACGCTCATTCTCTTCACGCGGCGTAGCACGTGACGCTTTGTTGTGATTTAATGATTATTCGTTTTAAGCATGAAGGGCACTGCGGTGCCCTTTAGTTTTGGTAAATCGTGTTCCCTGTTATACTCGCCACCCTTGTCCTGGCTATTTAAGCGGACGCGCAATAAACCCCCTTAGTATTTTAATTAATCAAAAGCAGACACAGTCAAAAAGTGTCTGCTTTGTGTTGACAGCTAAGTCAGCACCTTTGCTCTTATTTAAGCTTATGTCCGACACTAAAATGAAAATTACCGCACTTGATATGGATGCTCGTGGCATCGGTCATTTGCAAAATGAAGATGGCACTGATGGTAAGGTTGTCTTTGTCGATGGCGCATTGCCCGGCGAAGTAGTTAGTGTTCAAACTTATCGAAAAAAAGCGCATTGGGAAAATGCCTTGATGACCGAGTTGCATCAAGAATCATCGCAGCGCGTAAAACCAAAATGCAGTTATTTTGGCTTGTGCGGCGGTTGCTCCATGCAGCATTTAACGGCAGATGCCCAAGTCGCTATCAAGCAGCGGGTATTGGAAGATAGTCTTTGGCACATCAGTAAAGTGAAGGCAGATACAATGTTGCGGCCAATTTATGGCCCAACTTGGGGTTATCGTTATCGCGCCAGGCTATCGGTGCGCAACGTGCTTAAAAAAGGCATCGTGCTAGTTGGTTTTCATGAAAAAAAATCACGCTACGTCGCCAATACCGAAACCTGTGAAATATTACCGCCGCACGTTTCAGCGATGTTAATGCCGTTACGTGAATTGATTGCACAGCTTTCTATCGTTAATGATTTGCCGCAAATTGAGCTGGCTGTGGGTGAAGATGTAACTGCGATGGTGCTGCGTATTATGAAGCCGATGAGCGCTGCCGATGAAGTGCTGTTAAAAGCCTTTGCCGATAAATACAAAGTGCAATGGTGGTTGCAGACTAAAGGGTTGGAAACGGTTGAAATATATTACCCGGTAACGCCGCAATTGCATTATTTACTGCCTGAATTTGGCGTGAAAATGCCATTTAAGCCAACTGACTTTACCCAGGTAAATCATCACATCAATCGAGTGATGGTGGTACGTGCACTGCGTTTATTGGATGTGCAGCCGCATGAGCGTATCGCTGATTTATTTTGCGGCTTGGGTAATTTCACTTTGCCGTTAGCGACTCAGGCCAGGGAAGTGGTTGGCATAGAAGGTAGCACGGTGCTGACCGAACGCGCCTTGGAAAATGCGGTGGCTAACGGATTGTCCGATAAAACCAGTTTTAGCACGCGTAACTTATTTGAAATCACTGCTGAAGATTTACTGGTGTTAGGTAAATTTGATCGCTATTTAGTTGATCCTCCGCGCGATGGCGCGATGGCTTTGTGTGAGGCATTGATTCAATTGGCGAAGATAGATCCAGAATTTATGCCGCGCCGCATCGTTTATGTGTCTTGCAGCCCAGGAACGCTGGCGCGTGATGCCGGCTTGTTAGTTAAGGCCGGTTATGTGACGAGTTATGCTGGAGTTGTGAATATGTTTCCGCATACTTCGCATGTTGAGTCGATGGCAGTGTTTGATTTGAAATAAATCAGGTGGGTTTTGCAAATAAACAATAAAAATGCCGACTTTTTGAACTGCACCCCAAAAGTTGGACATCCGTCCAAACTTTTGGGGTGTTTTCATGAGTAAGTATTCAAAGCAATTCAAACTAGCCGTTGTTAAACGGTATCAGGAAGGTT
The DNA here is from genome assembly GCF_002976435.1 of Solimicrobium silvestre. GTDB lineage: Bacteria > Pseudomonadota > Gammaproteobacteria > Burkholderiales > Burkholderiaceae_D > Solimicrobium > Solimicrobium silvestre. The sequence goes on from NZ_PUGF01000026.1 coordinate 68,187, forward strand.
CAACGGGTTATAAAGCCG
>NZ_PUGF01000027.1 GCF_002976435.1 Solimicrobium silvestre
CGGCTTTATAACCCGTTGAACCTTCCTGATACCGTTTAACAACGGCTAGTTTGAATTGCTTTGAATACTTACTCATGAAAACACCCCAAAAGTTTGGACGGATGTCCAACTTTTGGGGTGCAGTTCAATTAGGGCGTTTTTCATTCCAGCTAGCTTTTGGTACTAAGCCATTTCTGCAATTTTCTTATCTACCTCATTCACCGCCACATGCTCACCTGCAATAAACATGTACATCGCAGGAACGACGAATAACGTAAATAAAGTACCGATGGACAGCCCGGTGAAAATAATCAACCCCATCGCATGACGGCCTGCAGCACCAGCGCCAGATGCAATTACCAGTGGTAATACACCAAACACCATCGCAGCAGTTGTCATCAGAATCGGACGCAACCGTTCACTGGCAGCTTCTTCAATTGCTTCACGTTTGCTCATGCCTTTATTACGTAGCTGGTTGGCAAATTCCACAATCAAAATACCGTGCTTACTAATCAGCCCCATTAGGGTAACCAGCCCAACCTGAGTATAAATATTAATGGATGTAAAGCCCCAGAAAATAAATATTGTTGCACCAAACAGAGCCAGTGGAACTGAAACCAGAATCACTAACGGATCGCGGAAGCTTTCAAACTGTGCTGCCAGCGCCAAAAACACAATAATCAATGCAAAGACCGCTGTCGCTGCAAAACCACCGGATTCATTCATAAATAGTCGAGATTGACCTGAATAATCCATTGTGTAACCGGTTGGAGCAACTTCTTTTAAAGCATTACGCAAAATATCCAATGCTTCACCTTGCGAAACACCCGCTACACCAGAAATTGTTGCCGAATTAAGCTGCTGAAAGTGATTAATGGCTTCAGGAACTACAGTAGTCGTAATATGCGCAATAGTACTGGCAGGGATCATATCGCCAGCCGGAGTTCTGATATGGAAATCCAATAAATCATCTGGATTTAAACGATTCACCTGCAGAACTTGCGGAATAACCTTATATGAACGACCAGCGATCGAAAAGTAATTCACGTAGCCGCCACCTAATGCAGCACCCAAAGCCTGACCAACGTCTTGCTGAGTCATGCCTAAAGTCGCGATTTTGTCACGATCAACGACCAACGTTGCCTGTGGCTTATCTAGTTTCAAATCGTTATCAAGGAAATAGAATTTACCGGAAGCTTGTGCCTTCGCAATCACTTGCTGGGCAACTTCATTCAGATTTTCAAATGGTTCTGTAGTAGTGATCAACACTTGTACAGGAAGTCCAGACGAACCTGGCAGAGCAGGAAATTGGAATGCAACTACCCGAACACCTGCAATTTTATTCCATTTTTCTTGCAACTCTAGTTGAACTTCTTTAGCACCACGGGTCCGTTGATCCCAATCTTTCAACAAAACACCGCCAATTCCCTGATTACTGGTAGGCACGCCAGTCAATTGGAACATTTGCTTATATTCTGGGAAATCTTTAGCGGCTTTAAAAATTTGATCTGCATAGGTTTGCATTTGATCAGCAGTCGCAGTTGGTGGTCCTGTCACCAAAGATAATACAATCCCTTGATCTTCCTCAGGCGCCAATTCTGATTTCGACATCTTAAACATCATGACCCAGCAAACGATCAAAATCACAGCCATGACAATCAAAACTTGCCAAGTATTAAGTAAGCTGTGCAATATTCGCATATACCCGTGTCGCACTTTTTCAAAAATGCGATCAATGAACATCACAAAACGGCCAGTATCTTGTTCAGGTTTAAAGAAGCGTGAACACATCATCGGCGACAAAGTTAAAGCAACCACGCCTGACACAGCAACCGCACCTGCCAAGGTAAAGGCAAACTCAGTAAACAAAGCACCGGTTAATCCACCCTGGAAACCAATAGGAACGTACACGGCAATCAACACTACCGTCATTGCCAAAATCGGCCCACCAAGTTCACGTGCCGCCAGCAATGAAGATTCAAGCGGTGATTTACCTTCCTTCATATGTCGATCGACGTTTTCAACCACGATAATGGCGTCATCGACAACCAGACCAATTGCTAAAACGAGCGCCAATAAAGTCAGTAAATTGATGGAGTAACCTAACATCAGCATGATGAAAAAGGTACCAATCAAAGAAAGTGGCATTGCAATAACTGGTATCACCACAGCGCGGAAGCTACCGAGGAATAAGTAAATAACGATAGTAACAATCAGCAAAGCTTCCAACAATGTTTTAATAACTTCACTGATGGAGGTAGTAATAAATTCAGTCGAGTCATAAACAATTTTGCCGGTTAAACCATGTGGCAATTCTGATTGAAGCGCAGGAAATGCTTTGCGGACTCGCTCAGCAACATCAAGAATATTTGCTTCCGGTGCCACTTTAATACCGATAAAGACTGAGCGAACGCCGCTAAATGCCACGTTAAAGTCATAATTTTCAGAGCCTAGAGTGACAGTAGCAACATCTTCCAAACGTACAATTGCCCCATTACTTTGCTTGACGGCCAATTGCTTAAACTCATCAACTGAATGTAAATCCGTACCCGCAGTTAATGGCACCGTGACCATTTGGCCCTTGGTTGCACCTAAAGCAGTCAGGTAATTATTGCTGGCTAATGCAGCACTGACGTCAGCGGCAGTTACGCCAAAGGCCGCCATTTTTCCAGAGTCCAACCATGCCCGTAACGCAAAAGTACGTGCGCCCAATATTTCGGCCGTTTGCACGCCGTCAACCGAATCTAATTTTGGTTTAACAGCCCGCAACAAGAAGTCAGTCACATCATTCGTCGGCAATGTATCACTATAAAAACCCATGTACATCGCATCAGTAGTTTGACCAGTTTGCACCGTCATTACTGGCACTTGTGCTTGCGCTGGCAACTGATTTTTAACCGAATTAACCTGAGTACTAATTTCCGTCAAGGCTCGATTGGCATCGTAATTTAATCGCAGCGTCGCAGTAATAGTAGAGACACCATTAGTGCTGGAGGAAGAAAGGTAATCAATCCCTTGTGCCTGAGAAATTGCAGACTCAAGTGGTTGAGTAATAAATCCAGCAACTGTCTGCGCATCAGCGCCATAGTAAGCAGTAGATACGGTAACTATCGCATTTTGCGTTTTTGGATACTGGTTAACTGGCAAGCTAAATAGTGACTTCACACCGAGCACCACAATCAACAAGCTAACAACAATAGCTAAGACTGGGCGTCGTATAAAAAGATCGGTAAATTTCATCGTTTGCCTCTTAATGCTCTTGAGGAGTCGGGTTTGGATCGTTAGCTGGAAGCACCGAATTATCCACAACTATCCAAGTGTCGTTTTTCAATTTAAGTTGACCACTCGTCACTACTTCTTGCCCTACTTCCAGGCCTTTAGTAATTGCAACCTGATCTCCGCGCGTTGCACCTGTCGTAACAAAGACTTGGTTGACTTTCAACATCGCAGCGCCTTTATCGTCTTTGCCCTGCTTCACAACAAAAACTGTTGATCCGTATGGGTTATAAGTAATCGCGGTTTGTGGCAAGGTAATATATTTATTTTTATCGCCCACATCTAGACTGACATTGGCAAACATACCTGGCAATAATTGTTGCTTTTCATTGCTCAATTTTGCTTGCACTTGTACATTCCGACTACTGGCATCAACCACTGGATTAATAGCATTTACCTTGCCTGCAAATGGAGCTTCAGGATAAGCATCGCTAATAATTTTAAGATTTTGATCCACTTTCAACATGGAACTTTGTTTTTGTGGAATAGAAAAATTCACATAAATTGGATCTATCGTTTGCAGAGTTACCAGTTTATCGCCAGGGTTCACGTATTGCCCTGGATTGATTGCGGTAATTCCTAAGCGGCCAGCAAACGGGGCGCGAATAGTTTTCTTTTCCACTAACGCGGTTTGTTGTGCTACCAATGCTCGTTTATTTTTTAAATCGGCTTTATCAGCGTCAACTTGCGCTTGACTCACGCCTTCTACAGCCAACTGAGCCTCATCTCGTTTCAATACGGTCGCAGCCAATTCTGCAGAGGCTTCTAATGCTTGTAATTGCGCAATATCAGAGTCCGCATTAAGAGCGATTAAAAGATCACCCTTCTTAACGTGCTGACCGGATTTAAATTTGATTTCACGAACCAAACCAGCAATTTCAGAAGTCACATCGACGCCGCGATAAGCGGTAACGGTTCCAACCGAAGATAATTGCGGCTGCCATTCGGCCGCAGCCACTTTGGTTGTCGTCACCGTTTGAGCACTAGGTTTTGGTGAACTCGCAATTAATTTTTGAATATGTAAATAAAAACCGAAAGCGATTCCGGCAATTAATACAACGATACATCCCAACATGATGAGCAAACGCTTAGTCATGAATACTTCCCCTTACGATTCAATGTTCAAAATAATATGTAAATAAGATGCTTCTCAATGTTACGTTTTACTGATTAAAGCCATTGCTTATTCATTTTTCACCGAAATATCTTTTAAATCCGGCCGGTTCCACCAACCACCACCCAGCGATTGAAACAACGCTGCGGTATCGGCATAGCGTGCCGCTTGCGCTTGCACCAAACCAATACGTGCAGTTTGGTAAGTACGTTTTGCATCGAGTAACGCTAAAGAATTCACTGCACCCAAATTAAATTGCTGTGTAGTTAAATCCAAAGTTTGCTTAGCGATAGCTTCAACTTCCACTTGCTGCTTTAATGTTTTCGCATCAAAGTCCAAGGCTTGTAAACTGTCTGCAACGCTTTGGAAAGCCGACAAGACATTCGAACGATATTGCGCATCAATCTGATCATAAGCTGCAAGCGCCGCACGACGCTTGGCTGACAGTGCCCCACCATTAAAAATGGGTTGAGTTATACCAGCGCCCAAACTCCATAAACTCCATTCTTTTTTAAATAGATTTCCTGGTGTAAGCGCTGCGGAACCATAACTGGCCGACAAGGTAAATTGGGGATATTGATTTGCTGTAGCCACCCCAACTTGCGCACTCGCCTGATGCAACAGTGCTTCGTTGGCACGAATATCTGGTCGTTGACGCACCAGCGCCGAAGGAATGGAAACTGGTAATTCTTGTGGCAACTGTAAAGAGTCTAAGTGGAACTCAGGCAAACCCGTATCGCTAGGCAGTCGTCCGGCATACACAGCCAACTGATTGCGAGTTTGCTGTAACGATTTTTCTAATCCTGGCAAACTTGCGCGTGTCTGGGCAAGCAAATTACGTTGTTCTAAAACGCTGACTTTGGGAATTCCGCCTAAAGTTAATTGACGCTCCATAACCTCTAGCTGTTTGGCCTGAAATTGCAGAATTTCTTCTGTGGCTTGAATCTGAGCTCTTAAGGAAGCTTCTTTAATCGCAGTTGTGACCAAGTTAGCGGTGAGTGATAAATAAGCAGCTTCAACTTGGAAACGTTGATAATCTACCGCCGCCTGCATACTTTCCAGCTCACGCTTATTCGCCCCAAATATATCTAAGGTATACGACACATTCACCGATGCGTTATACAGGTTATACAACTCGCCGCCAGGAACATTGGTCGATACAGCTGAAGCCAAGTCGCGCCCTGCTCCCAAATTAGCACTGACATTTGGGTAAAGCGTATTACCCGATTGCGCATTGTAATTTTCTTTTGCCTGACGTAATGCAGCTTGCGCCGAAGCCAAATCCGGACTTTGCGTTAATGCTTGGCGAATTAATGTGTCTAATTCTTCAGAGTGAAATACTTCCCACCATTGCGCAGGGATATCTTGCGCTACTACTAACTTTTGGGAAATGCCCGATTTTCCTTCTGACGCTTCAGTTTGTGTCGCTACAGGTGTTGACGTATATGAGTATGCATCGGAAGAACTGGATACTGTCTGCGCTGGAGCCTCTGGCGCTTTAAAGTCTGGGCCAACGGCACAGCCACTTAAAGCTAAACCAAGAGAAAGGCCTAAAACTGCTCGCCCGCTTGTGCTTAGGGCCAATGTTTTTAAGGGAAATTCCATCATTTTTTTCACTAGTACACTCCTGATTTGTGTTAATGACTGAAAAGTCAGATAAATATTATACCGTTTTTAAAAATTGATTATTTATTAGAATTAAAAACTTTCAATTTGGATGCGGCCTAAAAACAGCTTAATTCATTAATGACTCAAAAGTCAGAAGCGGATTATAACGGTTTTTATTATTTTTACTTATTAAAATATTACAAATTAAATAAAAATGATGAAATAGTTAAGTTCTCTATAAAAACATCATCATTATTGCCATTGCCCACGCAAAGCTTGCACTTTTTCTTGCAAAAATTCAGGGGTTGCCAATTCAGATGGAATTGGTTCACCGACAATTAACTCCAGTTTTGAGAATAACCCACGTCGGAATGTACGTTTGAATGGGTTGTCACTACCACGACTATATATACTGCCCCACAATCCGCGTAATGCCATCGGAATTACTGGCACAGGAGTCCGCTCAATGATTTTTTGAATGCCATTTTTAAATGTATTCAATTCGCCGTTTTGGGTTAATCGGCCTTCTGGAAAAATACATACTAAATCTCCATCGTGCAATGCCTTGGCAATATCCACAAAAGCATGTTCCATGATCCACGGATCTTCTTTGGCAGAAGCAATAGGTATCGCTTTACCAGTTTTAAATATCCAGGAGAATACCGGAATATTAAAGATCCGATGATCCATCACAAATCGAATCGGACGTGGCGCGCAAGCTGCAATAACCAACGCATCTAAATAACTGACGTGATTACAAACCAGCACCGCCGCACCTGTTTCCGGGATACGGCTAATGTCGATCCCACGCACGCGATGAATCGTATGTATGAGTAACCACACCAAAAACCGCATTAAAAACTCAGGTACCAAACTAAATATATAAATAGCGACTAAACCATTTAAGCAGGCTGTAACCAGAAAAATCTGTGGGATGCTTAAACCAGACTTAAGCATCACCATTGCTGACAGCGCAGCTACCACCATAAACAGCGAATTTAAAATATTCATGCCGGCAATAGTGCGCGACATGTGCTCTGGATCGCAACGAGTTTGAATGAGCGCAAATAAAGGGACTATATATAGGCCGCCAAAGATACCGATGCAAACAATGTCAAACAAGATCCGCCAACTGCCCGTTTGCTGCACAAATTGAAACAAATCAACGCTGCTAGTATTAACGTATTGCACGCTAGATAAATATAAATCAATGCCAAACAGTGACAGGCCGATGGCACCAAAGGGCACTAAACCGATTTCGACTTTATGTCCAGATAAACGTTCGCATAATAATGAGCCTGCGCCAATTCCAACCGAGAAAACTGCCAGCAACAACACGAACACGCTATGATCACCATGCAAATATTCTTTAGCGTATTGCGGAAATTGTGCCAATACAATCGCGCCATAAAACCAAAACCATGAATTACCTAGCAACGATAAAAAGACCGTGCGGTTTCGGCTGGAAAAACGGATATTGCGCACTGTTTCAGTAAACGGGTTCCAATTCATTACCAGATTAGGCGCGGGTGCTGGCGACCTTGGTATTTTCCAGCTCACAGCACAACCCAATATCGCTATTCCGATCGTGCCAAGTGCGACTAAATGAATCCCCCAAGGCTTATGGACCACCAACACGGCGCCAATTATTTCACCCAACAAAATACCGACAAACGTGCCCATTTCAATAATGCCGTTACCTCCAACCAACTCATCGTTTTTTAAATGCTGTGGCAGGTAGGCGTATTTGACCGGTCCAAACAAAGTTGAATGCAGCCCCATTCCCGCAACGGCCACAATCAATAACCACAATTGATGCGAAAACCAGCCAAGCGCAGCAACACTCATGATGAAAATTTCCAGCAATTTAACTGCTCTGGCTAGCTTGCCTTTTTCTACCTTGTCAGCAATTTGTCCTGCGCTCGCGGAAAATAACAAGAACGGCAAAATAAATAATCCGGGGATCAAATTATTCAGCACGCCGACATCCATCGTAGTCCAATTTAAAGCGTCGAACGTGAGGATCGTGAGCAGCGCAGTTTTAAACACGTTATCGTTGAGCGCGCCCAAGAATTGAGTCCAAAAAAATGGGGCAAAACGGCGTTGTAGCAGCAGGACAAATTGATTTTTTGGTTTCATTTGGGAAAGGAATTCTGGACAATTTAGCGAATATACATCAACATCTGAAAAAGATGTTGAATTTAAAACTTGCCAATAAAATTAAATCGCCCTTAGCAAAAAGTCGCTATGTAAATCAGTATAAATATATAATTACAACACCTGTTTTATCCCGACTCTGCCCACCCTTTCCATTTACTAAGTTAGACATGAAAATTTCTTATCAACTATTGCATCACACATCATTAATTTTGTTGCTATCTGCGGTATCCGGACTCTGTAGCGCACAAAGCAACACTCAAGCGGCTAGTACGCCAGTTGCCAGCACAGAAACAGTGCCAATGACTGTTGCCACAGCGCCTGCAAAAATAAATTCCTTGATTAAAATCGATGAAAAAATCGGCACAGGCGCTGAAGCAACGAGAGGTTTATACGTTGACGTGCACTATACCGGCTGGATTTACAACCCGAATGCGGCAGACCGGCATGGCCTCAAATTTGATAGTTCTCGTGACAGCGGACAACCGCTGACATTCCAAGTGGATGCCAGAAACGTCATACGCGGATGGGATATGGGTGTAAGTGGAATGAAAGTGGGCGGTAAGCGCACCTTAATTATTCCAGGTTATCTGGCTTATGGCACTAAAGGCAGTAACTCAATACCGCCGAATGCAACCTTGATTTTTGATGTGGAATTGATGGACGTGAAGTAAACACACTAACTGGTCACCTTCATCAAAAAGTGACCAGCTTAGTTACCAGATTGATGACTATGCCGTAGCTTATTTATTAACTGGCTTTAATTCTGGCATCCGATAACACTTTACGGATTGTCGCCGCTAACTCTTCCGCTACAAATTTGGCTACATAGGCATCCGCACCAACGTTTTTTACATGCTCTTCATTGGTTGAGCCGGTCAATGACGAATGGATGACGACAGGTAGCGACTGGAAACGAGTATCGTGTTTGATTTTTCTGGTTAATGTAAAACCATCCATTTCTGGCATTTCTAAGTCAGTTAGTACCAATGCGACTTTGTCATGAATTGTTTTGCCCTGCGCTTCCAACTCATTCGACAATGCCTGTAATTTCTCCCAACACTCTTTACCGGTTTTAGTCATAATAAACGGCGCTCCCATTGCCGTTAAGCCGCGCTCAATCAAGGTACGTGCCATATGAGAATCATCGGCCGCAAGAATTAAGGTTCCCGGAGGCAACAGCAACGTTGGGCCTACCGTTTTTGCGTCAATTTCTGGCTCTTCAGGTTGTATTGAACGTAATATTTGCTCCACATCAAGCACTTGGGCTAAACGGGTGTTGGCAATATCGCCATCTAAACGCGCAATACTTGTGACCATCCCAGCTACCGAGCTTGATTCGGCTGAAAGCACTTGGCCCCAGTCTAAACGAACTATTTCTTCAACCGACTCAACCGCAAAACCTTGGGTCGAGCGGGCATATTCGGTGACTAATAAAATATTAAGCCCAGAACTTGGAACGCATCCAACTACCGTTGGCAAATCAATCACGGGAATAATTTGCCCACGCAAATTAACCACGCCCAGCATATTTTCTACTGCGCCAGCCACTTCTGTGATGCTAGGCATAGCGACAATTTCACGCACTTTAAAGACGTTAATCCCAAATAATTCAGCGTGCGAGGTATGTTTTGCGACTCCCAAACGGAACAAAAGCAGTTCAAACTTGTTCGATGCCGTTAAATTGGTACGTTCATCAATTTCTTGTTGAATTGAACTCATGTTACCTCCAAGGAGTCGGTCGAAGTTACCCAGCTATGAATAGATTATAGTGACGATTTCTAAACAGGCTAGGCATTTCCGACAGAAAACTTATTTTATGATGCGATAGCAAGGTACGTAGAGTTTACCGGGCAACTTCATACGCTGTTGCTGCACAAAAGAAGTTAATAGCGCATCAATTGATTCCATTAAATCGGAATCGCCCGTCAACTCAAAATGTCCAAATTCTTCAATCGCGCGAATTCCGGCTTCTTTGACATTGCCCGCAACAATTCCTGAAAAGGCACGCCGCAAATTTGCCGCTAATAAATGCGTATCCTGATTTTTATGTAACTGTAATTGCCGCATATTCAAGTGATTCGGGATAAATGGGTGTTGGAATTCGTTAGGAATTTTCAGCGCCCAATTAAAATAATAGGCATCTGAAGTCGCTTTGCGATACGCCCTCACCTCACCAATACCGGCTAGCACTTGTTGCGCTACCAATACGGGATTATCAATAATGATCTGGTAACGGTTTTGTGCCTGAGCGCCTAACGTTGCACCAATAAATTGATCAATTAATTTAAAGTAACCAGCCGCACTGGCAGGCCCGGTAAATATTAATGGGAAAGGCGTATCAACATTATCTGGATGCAACAAGATGCCTAAAATATATAAAATCTCTTCGGTCGTGCCAGCCCCGCCAGGAAAGATCACGATGGCATGACCTAAGCGCACAAAGGCTTCCAGTCGCTTCTCTATATCAGGCAAAATCACCAGTTCATTAACGATGGCATTCGGTGCTTCTGCTGCAATAATTCCCGGCTCTGTTACCCCTAAATAGCGACCATTAGCAATGCGCTGTTTGGCATGCCCAATAGTTGCGCCCTTCATCGGCCCTTTCATAGCACCAGGCCCACAGCCGGTACAAATATTTAAACCACGCAAACCAAGCTGATAGCCAACGTGTTTGGTGTAATCATATTCGTTGCCGGAAATAGCATGCCCGCCCCAACAAACCACTAGGTTAGGATTAACTAGCGGATGCAATTGATTGGCATTACGCAATATATGAAAGACAGCATCGGTAATTCCTTGCGAGGTCGTGATGTCAAATTGCGCGTTACCTTCAATTTCACTATTCAGAAAAATGATATCGCGCAACACAGCAAACACATGCTCCTGAATACCTTTAATCATCACGCCATCGACAAATGCACTAGCTGGTGCATTTTTTATGTCTAGCTTAATGCCGCGCTCGCGATGAATAATACTGATGGAAAAAGAAGGATACCTAGCGAGCAATTCTTTACCATCATCTAACGCGTTGCCGCTATTTAATACTGCTAAAGTACAGTGTCTGAAGATGGTATACAAGCCCCCATGGCTGGTATCAAGTAACTTATTGACTTCGGCTTTTAATAAAACGTCTAGCCTGCCTTCAGGGGAAATTTGAGTATCTAGAACCGGATATTCCATATTGCCCTCATTGATGTAAATTGAAATGAAAGCTAAGTAATTAATTTAGCTTGCTGAAATCAGTGTAATTCAATTTAACAAAATCGACACCATGCACTTAGTAATACGAGATTTTCAATTCCCCATACCAGGGTATTTATTTAATAAACAGCTTAATTATTTAGATAATAGAACGCGGTAAAAATATACTGCCACAAAATAAAAAATCTACCTTTCTATGATCCACTCAATGCGTTAAAAAATATCAAAGATCAGCCGGAGTATATATTTACGCCGCGTTTACACTATTTTTACACCCTCAATAGCGACTTATACAACAACTTTACCCAACTTTACGTATCGTACCCTCACCACATCAATGGAGTATGTATGGATATTACCTATCTGATCGGCATCTTCTTATTTGCCGCTATCACGCTATTAATTATCAAAGGTTGCAGCCGACTAGGAGGCGATAAATGAATAGCTTATTAATCATCGCTGGAATTATTGCCGCCTTATTGTTCGTGTATCTCGTTTATGCCTTATTAAAAGCGGAGACATTTTAATGAATTCGTCTATTCACTTCCAACTCGCGCTGTTCTTGATTGTATTGATGCTGTGCGCCGTACCACTGGGGGGCTATATTGCCCGCATCATGTCCGGCGAAGGCAATGCCGTTACACGCCTGATCGGCCCAATTGAACGGTTTATTTACCGGATTTGCGGCGTTGACCACAACACCGAAATGGGCTGGAAAAGTTACGCTTTTGCCGTCATCCTGTTTAATTTATTAGGCGTACTTGCTGTATACGCTTTGCAGCGCCTGCAAGGTTTTTTACCGCTGAATCCGCAAGCCATGGCAGCTATTTCACCAGACTCTTCTTTTAATACCGCGATTAGTTTTGTTACCAACACCAACTGGCAAGGTTATACCGGCGAAGCGGCGATGAGTTATTTAACGCAAATGCTGGGCCTTGCAGTGCAAAACTTTTTTTCTGCAGCAACCGGCTTGGCGGTTGTCATCGCCATGATTCGCGGCTTTGCTCGGCACAGCATGCAAACTATCGGCAATTTTTGGGTCGATATCACACGCAGCGTGTTGTATATCTTGCTGCCGTTAGCGTTAATTATTGCCGTATTCTTTATGGGCCAAGGCGTTATTCAGAATTTCGACGAGTATAAAACCGTTAACCTGACTGAAGCACTGACCTATACACAACCTAAAGTAGATGCTGCCGGTGCTCCAGTATTAGACGCTAAAGGCGTAGCCGTACAAGAAACACTTACTACGACCACGCAAACTTTGCCGATGGGGCCAGTCGCATCACAAGAAGCGATCAAAATGGTTGGGACCAACGGTGGCGGTTTCTTCAATGCGAATTCGGCACATCCTTATGAAAATCCAACCCCACTGTCTAACTTCATCCAGATATTAGCGATCTTTTTAATTCCTGCTGCGTTGTGCATTGCATTCGGAAAAATGGTTGGCGATCCTCGTCAGGGATGGGCAGTATTAGCCGCCATGACGGTTATTTTCGTGGTCATGGCGTATTTTGCCAATGCCGCTGAAATGCAAGGCAATCCGGCATTGAATGGCATGGGAATTGACCAAACAGCGCAAGTCAGCAGCGGCAACTTTGCTCAGGCTGGCGGCAATATGGAAGGCAAAGAAACCCGTTTCGGGATTGTCGCTTCCAGCATTTTCGCCACCGTCACTACGGCAGCGTCCTGCGGTGCGGTCAACGGCATGCACGATTCATTCACTGCTCTAGGTGGCATGGTGCCACTCTGGTTAATTCAACTCGGTGAAGTGGTATTTGGCGGTGTTGGCTCAGGTTTGTACGGCATGTTGATTTTCGCGATATTAGCGGTATTTATTGCAGGTTTGATGATCGGTCGCACACCAGAATATCTCGGCAAAAAAATCGAAGCCTTCGACATGAAAATGGTATCGATTGCGATTTTGGTAGGTCCATTTTTAGTCTTGGTTGGAACCGCCATCGCGGTACTCGTGACCGATGGCAAAGCCGGCATTTTAAATCCGGGGGCACATGGTTTCACCGAAGTGCTGTATGCGTTTTCTTCGGCGGTCAATAACAACGGTAGCGCGTTTGCCGGGATTTCTGCCAACACGCCGTTCTATAACATCATGTTAGCTATCGCCATGTGGTTTGGACGCTTCCTGGTCATTGTTCCGGTATTGGCTATTGCTGGCTCCTTAGTACGTAAAAAACGCCTGGCCACCACTGTTGGCTCATTACCTACCCACGGCCCCTTGTTTGTGGTTCTGTTAATCGGCAGCGTGATTATTGTTGGCGCACTGACTTACATCCCTGCATTGGCACTTGGCCCTGTGATTGAACATTTGACACTTAGCGCTGGTCACTAAGATCAACAGCTAAGAGATATCAGCGAAAGCACATATGACTCATAAAATAAATCAATCCCTATTAAACCCAGACATTCTTAAAGTCGCGTTGGTCGACGCATTCCGTAAATTATCGCCACGCACCCAGATTAAAAACCCGGTGATGTTTGTGGTGTTTATCGGTAGTTTGCTAACGACTGGCCTAGCCTTTCAAGCAGTATTCGGCAAGGGTGAAGCACCAGCCAACTTCATTATTGCCATCGCCTTATGGTTATGGTTTACCTTATTGTTTGCTAACTTTGCCGAGGCGCTAGCCGAAGGCCGCAGCAAAGCACAAGCGGAATCATTGCGCGGCGCTAAACAAGACGTAAAAGCCAAAAAACTACAGCAACCTAAGTACGGTTCAACCCAGTTGCTAGTGAACGGCTCAACCCTGATCAAGGGCGATGTCGTGCTGGTAGAAGCGCACGATGTGATTCCTGCCGATGGTGAAGTCATTGAAGGCGCGGCATCAGTCGACGAATCTGCTATTACCGGCGAATCGGCTCCGGTGATTCGTGAATCCGGTGGCGATTTTAGCTCTGTCACCGGTGGCACTCGCGTGCTGTCTGACTGGATCGTGGTACGTGTTTCGGTTAATCCCGGTGAGGCATTTTTAGATCGTATGATCGCCATGGTGGAAGGCGCTAAACGTCAAAAGACTCCGAATGAAATCGCTTTAACGATTTTATTGGTGGCACTGACGATTATCTTCTTGTTGGCAACGGTAACGCTGCTGCCGTTCTCGCTGTTTAGCGTAACAGCCGCTGGTGCTGGCTCGCCGATCACGATCACCGTATTGGTCGCGTTATTAGTCTGCTTAATTCCAACGACGATCGGCGGTTTATTATCGTCCGTCGGTATTGCCGGTATGAGCCGCATGATGCAGGCCAATGTGATTGCCACATCTGGTCGCGCAGTCGAAGCTGCTGGTGACGTCGATGTGCTGTTGCTGGATAAAACCGGCACGATTACTCTTGGCAACCGTCAAGCATCTACCTTCCATCCGGCTACGGGTGTCACTGCGGAACAATTAGCCGATGCCGCACAGTTATCTTCCTTAGCAGATGAAACTCCGGAAGGTCGCAGCATCGTTATTTTGGCTAAGCAAAAATACCAATTACGCGAACGTAATATTCAGGCATTAGGCGCTACTTTTATTCCATTTACGGCACAAACTCGGATGAGTGGCGTCGATTTGGATGAATCTCATAGCGGCAATGCATCGGAAAAACGTCATATTCGCAAAGGCTCGGTTGAGGCAATTCGCCAATACGTGACTAACTTAGGACACGCTTTCCCTAAAAACGTCAGTGACTTGGTCGAGCAAGTTGCAAAAAAAGGCAGTACGCCATTGGTCGTAGTGGATGGCAGCAAAGTGATGGGCGTGATTGAACTGAAAGACATCGTTAAAGGTGGCATTAAAGAACGCTTTGCAGAGTTACGCAAAATGGGCATTAAAACCATCATGATTACCGGTGACAACCACTTAACCGCCGCCGCCATTGCCGCTGAAGCTGGGGTTGATGATTTTCTGGCAGAAGCTACACCGGAAGATAAATTAAAACTGATCCGTAGCCATCAGGCAGAAGGCAAGCTGGTTGCCATGACCGGTGACGGTACCAACGATGCGCCAGCATTAGCGCAAGCCGATGTGGCCGTAGCGATGAATACTGGTACTCAGGCAGCAAAAGAAGCTGGCAATATGGTGGATTTGGATTCCAATCCAACCAAGTTGATTGAAATCGTAGAAATCGGCAAACAAATGCTGATGACGCGCGGTTCACTCACCACCTTCTCAATTGCGAATGACGTGGCCAAGTATTTTGCGATTATTCCAGCGGCCTTTGCCAGCACCTATCCGCAATTGAATACGCTGAACGTGATGCATTTAACGACACCAGCCAGCGCCATTTTATCTGCGGTTATTTTTAATGCCTTAATTATTGTGTGCCTGATTCCGTTGGCGCTCAAAGGCTTGAAATACCGTGCTTTAGGCGCTGCCATATTATTGCGTCGCAATTTATTAATCTACGGCTTGGGTGGTTTGATTGTGCCTTTTATCGGCATTAAATTCATCGACGTTGTGTTGACCATTCTTGGTTTAGCTTAAGGAACTCCTATGAAAACCCTCATTCGCCCCGCAGTCAGTTTATTTGTCGTGCTTAGTATTCTGGTCGGATTGATTTACCCCATGCTCACTACCGGCATCGGCAAAGTCGTTTTTTCCGATCAGGCCAACGGCAGTTTGATTGAAAAAGACCACAAAATCGTCGGTTCTAGCCTGATCGGTCAAAACTTCAGCGGCCCTGGTTATTTTTGGGGTCGTCCGTCAGCCACTAGCCCAATGCCTTATAACGGCTTGAACTCTGGCGGATCCAACTTTGGCCCATCTAACCCAGCGCAAAAAGCTGCTGTGGCAGATCGGATTAAAGCATTGCATGACGCTGACCCAAGCAATACGCAAGCGATTCCAGTTGATTTAGTCACCGCTTCCGGCAGTGGTTTAGATCCGCAAATTAGCCCGGCAGCAATCAATTATCAGTTGCAACGGGTTGCCAAAGCGCGCAACATTAATCCCGAAGTGCTAAAACAGCTCGTGGCTAAATACACCGAAGCGCCACAACTCGGTATTTTTGGCGAAGCGCGAGTCAATGTGCTGCAGTTGAATTTAGCATTAGATATACAAAAATAAGATGCAAAAATAAGCTGCAAACACAAACTCAGCATTACAGCACCAAGCTATGCAAGGACAGGTTCCAGACCTGCCCTTGCATTGTTAGTTTAGAATATGTGAATTCATTTTAAGAAAAAATTATGATTGATAGCCGACCAGATCCCGACGAACTGCTCGATAAAATTCAGCGCGAAGACGCCAAACAACAGCGCGGCCATTTCAAGCTGTTTTTTGGATCTTGTGCCGGAGTGGGGAAAACTTTTTCCATGCTATCTGCTGCTAAAGCGCAGCAACTGCTCGGCGTGGATGTCATCGTTGGCGTAGTTGAAACCCATGGTCGCCGCGAAACCATTGCAATGACGGAGGGATTGGATATTCTCCCGCTGCAAAAAATTAATTACAACGACAAGCTGCGTGATGAATTTGATCTTGATGGCGCATTAAAACGCAAACCAACGCTGATATTAATGGATGAATTAGCGCATTCAAATATCCCTGGTACGCGTCATCAAAAACGCTGGCAAGATGTAGAAGAATTATTAGCCGCAGGGATTAATGTGTATTCCACGGTCAACGTTCAACATCTGGAAAGTTTAAATGACATCGTTGGGCAAATTACCGGCATTCGAGTCTGGGAAACCATCCCTGACCGCGTTTTTGATATGGCCGATGAAATCACCTTGGTTGATCTGCCGCCCGACGAATTATTACGCCGCTTAAAAGACGGCAAAGTATATATCCCACACCAAGCAGAACGTGCTTCCAAAAATTTTTTCCGCAAAGGTAACCTGATCGCATTACGCGAACTGGCTTTGCGCCGCACCGCCGATCAGGTTGACACGCAAATGCGCGACTATCGCGCAGATCAATCGATACATCACGTCTGGCAAGCCAAAGAACGCCTGCTGGTTTGTATCGGCCCGCATGACAGCAGCAATAAACTGGTACGTAGCGCAGCACGCCTGGCGGCTAGTTTGCGCGCTGATTTAATTGCGGTCTATATCGAAACAACGGCTTTACAAAAACTATCAGATAAACGCCGCGACGCGATACACAAAACCCTCAAACTGGCGCAGGAATTAGGTGCAGAAACCAGTACCTTATCCGGTGAAAAATTAGCCCCCGTATTACTCAGCTACGCACGCAGCCGTAACGTGACCAAACTGGTTATCGGCAAATCGATGCGCCCTACCTGGTCACGTGTGTTACGCACCAGCCTGGCAGACGAATTAGCCAGCCGCACCACCGATGTGGATGTCTATGTAGTTGGGCATGACATTGAACCGGAACCAATCAGCGGTGGTAGCCATACCCATTACGATACGTTAACTGGGGCGGCGGGCAGCAACGACGTGCAACCCTGGGGTTATTTGTGGGCGGCAGCCATTTGTATAGCCGTCACAGGCATTACCGAAGGCTTACTCAATGTATTTGATTTGGCCAATGTCATCATGCTGTATTTGCTGGCCGCCGTATTAATTGCCATCCGCTTTGGACGCGGGCCGAGTATTTTTGCCTCTTTTCTCAGCGTCGCCACATTTGACTTTTTCTTCGTGCCGCCGCGTTATTCATTCTCTGTCTCGGACACCCAATACCTATTTACTTTTGTGATTATGTTGGCAGTCTCTCTGATCATCAGTAACTTGACCGCAAATTTGCGTTACCAAGCGCGTATTGCCAGTTATCGGGAGCGGCGCACCAATGCCTTGAATACCATGAGTAAAGCGCTTTCATCGGCATTAATGGTGGAACAGATTATTGAAATAAGTAATGAGCATTTGGTTGGGATTTTTCAAGCAAAAATAGCGATCTTGCTGCCAGATAGCCATGAAAAAATTCGTCAGCCGTTAGCCAACACCAGCAGCGTTCCTGAGCACCTTGATCTCGGAGTTGCGCAATGGGTGTATGACCATCAACAGCGTGCGGGCCTCGGAACCAACACCCTGCCCGCTAATGCTCTGCTGTATGTACCTTTACAAGCTCCGATGCGCACGCGTGGCGTAATAGCGATTGCACCACTACAGCCAAGACAGATTTTTCAGCCTGAACAGCAGCAGTTGTTAGACACTTTTGCCGCGCAAATTGCGCTGGCACTCGAACGCGTACACTACGTGGAAGTCGCCCAGGATGCATTAATTAATATTGAAGCAGAACGCTTACGCAACTCACTACTCTCAGCGATTTCGCATGACTTACGTACACCGCTTACCGCAATTATTGGCTTATCCAGTACATTGGTTGAACAATCGCAGTTAAGTGAAAAAATCCGCTCCGAATTAATTCATGGAATTAATGAAGAGGCACAGCACATGAACAGCTTGATTATTAACTTGCTGGATATGGCTAAACTGCAATCGGGGAAAGTAGTGCTTAACAAGCAATGGCAACCGATAGATGAAGTGATCGGCAGTGCGTTGCGCATCTCAAGCCAGCTAACGGCAAAACATCAGATTAAACTTGAAATAGATAAAAATTGTCCGATATTGTCATTTGATGCGGTGCTGATTGAACGCGTCTTGTGTAATTTAATTGAAAATGCCGTTAAATATGGGCACGATCAAATCTTAATAAAAGCAAAAGTAAAGGATGACGAGTTTATTTTAAGCGTTATTGATAATGGCCGAGGCCTACCAGCTGGAATGGAAGAGAAAATATTTGAAAAATTTACCCGCGGTGAAAAAGAATCCGCCACGCATGGAGTGGGTTTAGGTTTGGCTATTTGCAAAGCAATTATCGAAACCCATAACGGTAAAATATGGGCCACTAACGCACCAATGCAAGGTGCCAATATCAGTTTTTCGCTACCACTTGGCGATGCACCTAAAATTGAAAACGAATAACTCAAAACTTACTAATGACTAACGAAACCACCATCAATCTAGTTTTAATCGAAGACGAAAAACAAATCAGGCGCTTTTTAAGTGCCGCGTTAATCAATGAAGGTATCAACGTCCATGAGGCTGAAACGGGCAAGCAAGGCTTGATCGAATGCGCCACCAGAAAACCCGACATTATCATTGTCGACTTAGGCTTGCCGGACATCAGCGGTATTGAACTCATCCGTGAAGTACGAAGCTGGAGCGAAGTACCTATCATCGTGCTATCCGCACGTACCCAGGAACATGAAAAGGTGGATGCACTGGATGCTGGTGCTGACGATTATTTAAGCAAACCGTTTGGCACCGCTGAACTCATTGCACGGATCCGCGCTCATTTGCGACGCCGCCAACCAAGCGCAACCTCAAACGACCATCTATTTCAATTTGGCGACGTTACCGTCGATTTTTCTTTACGCACCGTGACTAAAAATGAAGAAGCAATTCATTTAAGCCCCATCGAATATCGCCTGTTATCGGTATTGGCACGCAATGCCGGCAAAGTGCTGACACACCGCCAGCTACTGAATGATGTCTGGGGACCGAACCACTCAGAGAGCAATCATTATTTGCGCATTTACATGGCTAATTTACGTCAAAAATTAGAGCAGGCACCTGCCCAACCAAAACACTTTTTAACTGAAACTGGTGTTGGCTATCGACTTGTTATTCAAGACAGCCGTAAATCTTAAAGCTCTTCAACAAGATGCAAAAAAGGGTAGCCGAAGCTACCCTTTTTTATTTAACTCATTACTAATTTAAGAAGCTGCTTTAGCGCCAGCGAGTTCTGCTGGTGTTGCAACAAAAGGCTTAACAATTTTTACATTCCCTTTTTGTTTTAACATTTCAACGTAGGCAAAAAACTCATCTGAGGCAGTAACATTATCAACCTGCTTGGCGATTTCCGCAGTACGTCCTTCATCAGGGGCTGCTTGCTGGATTTTGTTGATGCGGTACACAGCATATGCTTGTCCAGGCAATTCAACGCCAACAAAGGCTGGTAATTTACGTGTGTCTGCCTTCATGATTAAATCAAACGCAGCACCCGGAATACCACCTTGCTGAATCCGTGAAACCAGTTTTGTATCACCAAAACCAGCCGCATCAGGTGTCGCTATCAAACTGGCCAATTTTGCTTGACCCGCTTTTTGTGCTAATGATTCAGACTCAGCTAAAGTAACACGTGCAGTAATCACATCTTTAACTTCATCAAAAGGACGCTTGCTGGCTGGCTTGTGTTCCACAATGCGCGCCGATACCAGCGTGTTTGCGCCTAGTTCCAATGCTTCCGTATTACGTTTATTTTTGATAGCGTCATCCGAGAACAATGCCTTCAAAAATTTAGGGTTAGCCAAAATTGGATTGGAATGATTAACCGAATTTGGAACACGGGTAAGATTATCAGCAGTTGCTATAGTCAGCTTCAATTTATCCGCTACTGGTTGCAAACTAGTTGATTGCTCGTACACAGTATTGGTAAACGTCTCTGCCATTTCGCTAAATTTCTTGCCAGCTTTTTGCTTTTTAATGTCAGCACTAATTTGATCTTTTACTTGATCCAACGGTTTAACCGATGTTGGCTTAATCGCTGTTAAATGAATGATGTGAAAGCCAAAATCTGACTCAACCAAATCACTAATTTCATTTTCTTTTAATTTATATGTTGCATCTTCAAACGGTTTTAACATCATTCCTTTAGCGAAGAAATCAAGATCGCCGCCTTGTGCTTTAGAGCCTTCATCTTCTGAATATTGCTTAGCTAACTGAGCAAAGTTTTCCGGCTGCTTGCGCACTAAAGCCAACACTTCCTCAGCCTTCGCTTTGGCAGCGGCTTTTTCAGCGGCACTAGCGCCCTTATTCACTTTAATTAAAATATGACTGGCGCGACGTTGCTCGTCTACGCTGTAATTTTTAATATTTTGATCGTAGTAAGCTTTAATTTCTTCGTCAGACGCGGTCATTTGCGCTGCAATAGTTTCGCCGCTCAATACCACATACTCAATTTTAGCCATTTCTGGAATCTGAAATTGAGCGCCATTTTTATCGTAATAGGCTTTGAGCATTGCATCAGTAATTTTGACCTGACTCACAAAATCAGCTGCTTTAAAGTCAATTGATTGTATTTCACGCTCTTGACTGGTGATTGCATTGACTTGGGCGAGAACTGCTTTAGGAACAAAAGCACTGCCTTCTATGGCGGTAGTTAATTGTTGTTGAGCCAAGCGCTCTCTTTCGCCACTTTCATACATTGTAGGAGTCAGACGTTGCGCCGCTAAAGCGTTCTTATATCCTTCATTATCAAACGAGCCATTCGGCAATGTCAGACCAGGGATAGCCAAAATATTTTGTTGCAAAACTTGATCAGGGATGCTGAGGTTTTGATTCTTCACTTCTGCTCTTAATACGCGTTGAGCAATCAAATTATCCAGGATAGATTTTTTTGCTTCTACCGTATTAAACATCGCTTCATCAAACTTATCGCCAAACCGCTGACGCATTTTATCCATCTGCTGACGTAACGCATCATCAAACTCTTGTTGCGAGATATTTTCGCCGGCTACTTTAGCTACAGTTTCTTCGTTGTTACCACGAACGTAACTAGATATGCCAACTAGGGCGAAAGATGGAACGATAAATAACAGCAAAATGAACTGCATTAAACGCTGGTGGGTACGTACATATTCAAACATGGTGGATCACTCATTCACATGCTGGTGGGCGCTCAGGCGGCTTCGATATTTTATAAAGGCCATTGCATATAAAAAAAAGGAACTTACGTTCACTTTTAAAATTTCTGGTGGAATCTGGTAGAAACGAAGTGCGATTCTAGCAGTGTTTTAAGGATTATTACAACACTGCAAAGGAAAAATCATTAGAAGCTACGCAGGTGGCTTTTTCTCGCCACAAATAAAACGCCTGCTTGTCAGGGAATTTATATTTGGCTACGTTATGAGGGCTCGTATACATACCGCTGACTGGAGAATCGCTTCGAATCTCTTTGGCACCCGCACTGGCGACTCACTCCATTCCACAAATAAAAATACCCGCTTGCGCGGGCATTTGTATTTGGCGGAGTGGACGGGACTCGAACCCGCGACCCCCGGCGTGACAGGCCGGTATTCTAACCAACTGAACTACCACTCCTGTGTTTGGCCATGCAACTTGTTTAATTGGTGGGTGCTGAGAGGCTCGAACTCCCGACCTACGCCTTGTAAGGGCGCCGCTCTACCAACTGAGCTAAGCACCCAACTAAACAGCTAAGCTGCATTGAGGGCGTTAGTTTACCGCATCTTTCAAACCTTTGCCAGGTTTAAATTTTGGTACTTTCGCCGCTTTAATTTTAATGGCTTCGCCAGTTCTTGGATTACGACCCACACGTGCGGCACGTTTTCCAACTGAAAAAGTACCGAAACCGACCAAGGTTACAGTGCCATTTTTTTTCAGGGTTACTTTAACTGCGCCTATCATCGCGTCTAACGAACGTGTTGCCGCAGCTTTGGAAATATCTGCTGTTTTGGCGATATGTTCAATCAATTCGGTTTTATTCACTTACGTCCCCTAGCAAAAGTTAATTTCTGTGTCGATGCTTATCGACATTCAATGTTCGCGCATCATCACGCGTCAATTCATTTGGTTTTTGTTCATTCTCACTTCTTCCCACCTTTTACGGCAGAAAATCAGCCCTCGTATTAAACAAGTCCTACAGCACGGTGTCAAGCGGTTTAACTAAATTTTACTAAGGAATAAAAAAATAATGCGTGAAAATCGTACGCGGCTTACTAATCAGTATAATTTAGGGTCTTTCAATGCTGCAGTGCTTCCTTCAAAATATGAATAAATCCTCTAATTCCGCCAACAATATCTCCGTGCAAATTGGCACTCCCTTATCACATAGCGCAACCAAAGTTATGCTGCTAGGCTCCGGCGAACTCGGCAAAGAAGTGATTATTTCATTACAACGTTTAGGCGTTGAAGTGATTGCTGTTGATCGTTATGCAGATGCTCCAGGCCACCAAGTTGCGCATCGCTCGCACGTTATTGATATGACGGACGGTGTAGCACTCGCCAACTTAATAGCTGTAGAACAACCTGACTTAATCGTGCCTGAAATTGAGGCCATTGCGACGCTTACGTTAGTTGAATTAGAAGCCGCCGGCAAAGTACGGGTTATCCCCACTGCCAGAGCCACCTGGCTAACTATGAACCGCGAAGGAATTCGACGTTTAGTGGCCGAAGAATTAAGCCTGCCAACATCACCTTACCGCTTTGCAGATACGTTGGAAGAAATGCGTGCCGCTTGCGATTTTATCGGCTATCCATGCATTATTAAACCGGTCATGTCTTCATCAGGAAAAGGCCAGTCAAAGATTGATAATGCCAGCGAAGTTGACGCTGCCTGGGAATACGCCGCAAGCGGTGGCCGGGTACAAAATGGCCGCGTAATTGTGGAAGGCTTCATCGATTTTGACTATGAAATTACGCTGTTGACAGTGCGTGCATTAGACGCTAACGGCCAGCCAGCGACCCATTACTGCGAACCAATCGGCCATGTACAAGTACAAGGTGATTATGTTGAGTCTTGGCAGCCTCAGGCGATGCATCCGCAAGCCCTTGAAAATGCCCGCAACATCGCTAAAAAAGTCACTGATAATTTAGGCGGACTGGGACTGTTCGGCGTTGAGTTATTTGTTAAAAACGAGATGGTCTGGTTTTCAGAAGTCAGCCCGCGCCCGCATGATACCGGTATGGTAACGATGGCGTCACAGGTGCAAAATGAATTCGAGTTGCATGCCAAAGCGATTCTTGGTTTGCCGGTGGATACCAGCTTACGCTGCCCTGCCGCATCGGCGGTTATTTATGGCGAACACAACGCTCGTGCGATTGCATTCCAAGGCGTCGCGGATGCGCTCTCGGTACCCGGCACGGATATTCGCTTATTCGGCAAGCCGGAATCATTTACCCGTCGTCGCATGGGTGTGACTTTAGCTACGGCTCCAGACACGGATACGGCTCGCACTAAAGCCAAACAAGCAGCAGCTAAAGTGAAGCCGGTCGTCGTTTAACGCGCTTATTTGGCATGGCTAATAGTCTTTAAACAATGACGCAGCTCGTATTTGTTGAAAATGTTTTACCGTTTTCAACAAAGCGTCTATAGTTTAGCCCACTCACATCTTCTAGACGAATCATGAATTACGACGTTGCAATCATTGGAAGCGGGTTAGCGGGCTTTTCAGTCGCGCTACACTTGGCAGAAAATCACAAAGTAGCCATTTTTTCTAAACGCAGTTTATTAGATGGCTCAAGTAGCTGGGCGCAAGGCGGCATTGCTGCAGTATTAGACTCTGGCGACAGCGTTGAGCAGCATTTATCGGACACTATCATCGCCGGAGGCGGTTTATGCGATGAAGCGGCCACACGCTATATTTTAGAAAACGGTCGCAGCGCAATTGATTGGCTTATCGCTCAAGGTGTGCCCTTTACCCCAGATGCAGATGCCGAGCTTGGCTACCATTTGACCCGTGAAGGAGGCCACAGTCAGCGCCGGATTATTCATGCAGCGGATGCCACCGGACACGCGGTGCAAGTCACGCTAGAACAGCAAATTCGCAACCATCCCAACATCACGTTATTTGAGCATCATTACGCGATTGATCTGATTACGTCAGATAAATTAGCCGATCCTGCCAGCGCCAACGTCAACCCAACACCAGCGCGCTGTTTAGGCTTATATGTGCAAGACGTTCAAACCGGAAAAGTGCATACCGTCACCGCGCAACATACAGTATTAGCGACCGGCGGCGCAGGCAAAGTGTATTTGTACACAACCAATCCAGACACGGCCACCGGCGACGGCATTGCCATGGCATGGCGCGCCGGTTGCCGGATTGCGAATATGGAATTTATTCAATTTCATCCGACCTGTTTGTATCACCCGTATGCCAAATCTTTTTTGATTTCCGAAGCGGTACGCGGTGAAGGCGGTTTATTGAAACTGCCCGCCGAAGCAGGTACATCTGCAGGAAAACGGTTTATGCCAGCGCACGACGAGCGTGCTGAATTAGCGCCGCGTGATGTTGTGGCGCGCGCGATTGACTTTGAAATGAAAAAACGCGGTTTAGACCATGTTGATTTAGACATCACCCATCAACCGCCTGAGTTTTTACAAGAACACTTCCCCACTATTTATGCACGCTGCCTGGAATTAGGCATCGACATCACCAAACAACCGATTCCCGTCGTGCCAGCAGCGCATTACACCTGCGGCGGCATCGTCACCGACATGACTGGACGCACCGATTTAGCAGGTTTATATGCAGTTGGTGAAACTTCGTATACCGGTTTGCATGGCGCAAATCGGCTTGCCAGTAACTCATTATTAGAATGTTTGGTGATCGGCAAAGCGGTGGCCGAACAAATTGCCGATCAAGAAATTTTGCGCTCGCCTGACTTACCAAGTTGGGATGAAAGCCGTGTAACCGACGCCGACGAAGAAGTTGTCATCGCTCATAACTGGGATGAATTGCGCCGCTTTATGTGGAATTATGTCGGCATTGTGCGCACCACTAAACGTCTGGAACGCGCCCAGCATCGGATTCGTTTATTGAAAGAAGAAATCGACGAATATTACGCCAACTTCCGCATCACCAATCACTTGCTGGAATTGCGTAATTTGGTCGATGTGGCGTCACTGATCGTCAACAGCGCGCTATCACGTCGCGAAAGCCGCGGCCTGCATTTTAGTCGCGATTTCCCGGATACCTTACCTAAAGCAATTCCAACGGTATTGGCTCCGCAACTGCGTGAAAAAACACGGAATGGAAAAATTCGGCACGGGCGTTAACGCTGATAAATTACTCAATATTGTAGGGTGGGCACGGTTTTGTGCCCACGGGTTACTTTTGATTAATTCCTTTGTTTATTGACGGTTACGCGTGGGCACAAAACCGTGCCCACCCTACGCTATACTCTCCCTTATGTAATCCGTGCACTCCGACCTTTTTAATGCCCGCCATGAAAACATCTAACATCACCCTCCTCGTTCTGTTCTACTCGCGGCACGGTGCCACTAAAAAAATGGCCGATTTTATCGCTCAAGGCATTGAAAGCGTACCCGGTTGCAGCGCCAGATTACGCACCGTTCCGGCCATATCCACCGTCTGCGAAGCTACTCAATCCGACGTTCCAACCGACGGCGCGCCGTATGTAGAACTCAGTGACTTAAGCGAATGCGCTGGCATTGCACTTGGCTCACCTACCCGCTTTGGTAATATGGCTTCCGCGATGAAATATTTTTGGGATGGCACCGCCGCTGACTGGCTATCCGGCACCTTAAACGGCAAACCGGCCTGCGTATTTACGTCCACCGGCAGCTTGCACGGCGGTCAAGAATCCACCTTGCTTTCAATGATGTTGCCGCTGCTTCATCACGGCATGTTGATCCTCGGCCTGTCTTACTCGCACCCCGCTTTAATGTCCACCTCCAGCGGCGGCACACCTTACGGGGCAAGTCATTGGGCTGGTGCCGACGGCAGCAAAGCCATTTCTGAAGACAGCAAGCAATTGGCCATTGCGCTTGGTGTACGACTCGCGAAAACTGCGCAACAACTGAACGTGTAAAAGTCGTTATAAAATTCAGCATAAAAGCAAAATGAGAGAAATATGAATAAATCCGCACTTTACGCCCACGGCGCAACCGCCTCGCTCATCGCCATTATTGCGCTCGGTATTATTGGTGAAATGTGGCTGGCACCGTTGCGCCCGGGCGGTTCCTGGTTAGTATTAAAAGTAGTGCCTTTATTGTTTTCTTTACGCGGTGTAATGAAGCGCGACAATTACACAATGCAATGGTCATCGATGTTGATTTTGCTGTATTTCACAGAAGGAATCGTGCGCGCAACGTCCGACAAAACGACACTGTCCGCACAGCTAGGCTGGCTGCAAGTTGCCCTTTGTTTGGCTTTCTTTTTTTGCGTATTAAGTTATTTACGTCCATTAAAAAAAGCGGCTAAAGCAGCTGCAAAAAAAGCTCAAGAACAAGCATCGCAATGAAACATTTTATCGATCAATGTCGCCAACTAATAGGAAGCACCCATGTGCTCACCGACAGTAGCGACATGACGAGCTATTTAACCGATTACCGACAACGCTACATCGGCACCGCTGCAGCCATATTAAAACCAGCAAATACCGAACAAGTCGCAGAAATCGTCAAATTATGCGCGCAGCACCGGATAGCGATTACCCCGCAAGGCGGCAACACAGGTCTGGTACTGGGCAGCGTCCCAGACCAAACTGGCCGCTCGATAGTTTTATCGCTGCTGCGCTTAAATCAGATCCGTCACATCGACGACATCAACAACACCATCACCGTCGAAGCTGGCTGTATTTTGCAACAAGTGCAAAACGCCGCGAACTCGGTTGATCGCTTATTCCCCTTATCGCTCGCATCCGAAGGCAGCTGCACAATAGGCGGCAATCTTTCCAGCAACGCGGGCGGCACAGCGGTTCTGCATTATGGTAATTGCCGCGCCTTATGTTTGGGCCTGGAAGTGGTCACGCCACAAGGCGATATCTGGAACGGCTTGCGCGCTTTAAGAAAAGATAATAGCGGTTACGATTTACGTGATGTGTATATCGGTGCAGAAGGCACTTTGGGCGTTATCACCGCAGCCGTTTTGCAGTTATTTCCCAAGCCAGCCAGCCAATTAACGGCATTTGTAGCGATCAATTCTGTTGAGGCCGCATTAGCCTTATTAAATCTGGCGCGTTCCAACAGCAAAGATACGGTACTCAGCGCGTTTGAAATCATGTCCAGTTACAGCCTGGCTTTAGTTAAACAGCACTTCCCTGAACTAAAACAGCCGGCACTAAAAGAACATCCCTATTATGTGTTGATTGAATTTTCCAGCCAAGATAGCGAAGCGGCCAATTGTGCGGCATTAGAAAATTTAATGACTATCGCCCTCGATACTGGCACAGCGCAAGATGCAGTACTAGCCACTTCACTGGCGCAATCCAACACGCTATGGCAGTTGCGCGAATCCATTTCTTCAGCACAGGCGGCGGAAGGAAAAAATATCAAGCACGATATTTCCCTGCCCATTTCGCAGATAGGTACCTTCATCCAGCAAACCGACGCGCTTTTGCAGCAGAAATTCAACGGGTGCCGCATGGTGACTTTCGGGCATTTGGGTGACGGTAATTTGCATTACAACGTATCCGCACCAAAAAATAGTTCGATTGATGACTTTCTCGCGCAACAAAATGCAATAAACCGGGTCGTATATGACAGCGTAGCCCAGTTTTCCGGCTCTATCTCTGCCGAACACGGTTTGGGTGCGCAGAAACGCGACGAGATTTTGCGCTACAAAAGTCCGGTCGAAATGCAATTAATGCGCAGCATTAAACAAGCACTTGATCCGCTCAACATCATGAACCCGGGAAAGGTGGTACAGCCTTTGCCATAGAAAGCCCGCACTATGCGCAAAGAAAATGTAACCCGCCAATTCTCCTTCCACATCGTATTCACTTCTGCGGCACTGACTTTATTGCTCAGTTCAAACGCTGCATATGCCATACATAAATGCATTCTAAACGGCAGCATCACCTATTCGGACATGCCTTGTCCTGCCAATGCAAATGTCTTACCTTTTACTCCATCAATCAGTCCACCTAACGACCCCGCAGCAGCAAAACAGCGCTACCTTTCCGATCTCCAGCAACTCAAGAAAATTGAACAACAAAAGGAAAAAGAAGAGACACAACAAAAACGTGAAGCGCTAATCTTGATAAATGAAAATAAACAAGCCAGAGATAAAAAATTTAAGTGTAAAGATTTGGATTTGAAACGAAAAATAGCTAAACAACAGCGCGACAAGCCGCAATCAAAACGAAAAAACAAGAATAATGAACAGACCGAAATACGTGTTCAGCAAGCTGAAAACAATTACCAATATTTTTGTAAAACAGAATAGTAGATTGGTATAAATAGCATTTTTTAAAACCTCAACAGCCTCTTATGCTTTGAAAGCTTCACTCTTCTTTCATTCACTACAGGTTGAATATTCCAAGTAAGATCCTGCCTCACCACGATACTCATCATCACAAATAAAAATGAGGGCTCAAGCCCTCATTTTTATTGCGCTAGAAAATCTCAAACGTTATTACTGCTTCAAATGCTGATCCAGCCAATCTAAAACAGTGTGATGCCACAGCACAGAATTAGCAGGTTTCAATACCCAATGGTTTTCATCCGGGAAAACCAGGAACTTGCTCTCTATACCCTGACGTTGCAGTGCCGTGAACGCGCCCATAGCTTGAGTGAACGGAATACGGAAATCTTGCTCGCCCTGCACTACCAACATCGGCGTTTTCCAATTAGTGACGAAATTCACAGGGTTGAATTTTTCGTGGCCTTGCGGATTTTTGTAATAAGTGCCACCGTTTTCCCATTCGTTGAACCAGAGTTCGTCGGTTGAGTAATACATTGCACGGTTATCAAACACGCCGTCATGATTAACAATGCAACGGAAACCGTCCGGCCAGTTGCCTTCGATCCAGTTCATCATGTAGCCGCCGTACGAAGCACCGAGTGCGCAGGAATGGCCACGATCCAGCCATGGGAATTGCTTAACCGCTGCTTCCAGTCCCTTTTGTAAATCTTCCAGTGGTGCGCCGCCCCAGTCCTGGCTGATTGCATCGGTGAATTTTTGGCCGTAACCGGTGGAACCGTGGAAATCAATGAAGACTGACGCATAACCGGCACCAGCGTAAATCTGCGGATTCCAACGATAACTCCATTCGTTGCCAAAGCTACCTTGCGGGCCGCCATGCACGATGAATGCGATCGGATATTTACCACCCTCTTTTGCATTCCAAGGCTTCATCACATAACCGTATACCTTGTCGCCGTTGTGGCCTGCAAATGAAAACTGTTCATACTCGCCAAACTTAACATCGGCCAGCGCCTGCGCATTGTTATGCGTCAGTTGCGTCATCTCAGGGGAACCGAGCTTCAGCTTAAACAGCTGTGCAGCAGAAGCTAAATTTTGATATGTAACCAACAGCATGTCATGCTTAACATCAAAACCGGAAACCCAACCCGGACCAGTCAAGGACTTGACGCTACCGCTGGCAACATCAATTGCAAATACGCGATGTTGGCCAACATCGTCAGCGCCAGCGTACAAAGTTTTACTGTCCGACGACCAAGCGTAATCGGCAACCGAATGATCCCAGTTGTTCGCCAACGTGCGTTTTTTACCGCTCGCAATATCCATCAACACAACATGAAAACGATCGGCTTCAAAGCCGGCACGGTCCATCGCCAGATAAGCCAACGTATGACCATCCGGTGAAAACGTCGGTTTGCCATCCCATGCAGGATTGTCCGCAGTCAGGTTGCGCGGAGCCTTACCACCGGCTGCCGGCACTTCATAAATGTCAAAGTTGGTTGACCAGGCTTCGGTCTTACCAGCCAGACGCAGCGAGAATGCGATGGTGGTGCCATCAGGGCTGAATTGATAGTCGTCATGGTCACCTGAAGGTTTGGACGGCACATCGCCATCCAGTGAGCCGGACAAATTGGCTAACTCACCACGCGCATGACCGGTAGCATCCAGCGCAGTTGAGTACAGCACGGTGTTGCGGCCATCGGCCCAAGTGTCCCAATGACGCACGAACAGTTTGTCAAATACGTGGCCGGATGCTTGCGTCTTGGTTTGCTCATCAAGACGTTTTTTGGTGCACGCCAGATCCGCACAATCACGGAATACTTCAACGCTCAGCGCAATGCGATCTGCACGCGGTGACAAACGGAAGCTGGTAACGTCCAGCGGCAAGTCCGTTGCCATCTCAGCTTCGCCGCCGTTCATAGGTAAGCGCCATACTTGTGATGTACCCGAACGCGCCGACAGGAAATATACTGCGTCACCGTTCGGTGACCATTCCGGATCAGAGCTGCTAGCGGCTGCATGGGTTAAGCGATGAGGCATTGCATGTGCATCACGAAGGTCGAGCATCCAGATTTCGGTATGACCAGCGTTTTTTGCACTATCGGTACTGCGCACGGTGTAAATTACCTTGCTCGCATCCGGAGACATGAGCGGGCTGCCAACACGTTCCATCTTGACCATGTCTTCAACGGTGAATCCACGCGGTGCAGCGAGCGCGTGAGTGGTGGTGAACTGCGCAGCGCACAGCGCCGTGATCAGCAATAAACGTAATTTCATTGATGTATCTCCTCTTTCTATTTTGATACGCCCCCAACACGGGGAGCGGTATTTCATTAACTATTACTGTTATTTCAACTACCTGATCTGATTATCACGCGAAGCAGTGCCAGCATGACAGTTCGACCAGTTTGTTACCCCAATTTGCCGCGCTTTGCCGCCCACCGATACAGGCCGGTAACAACGGTCGCACCCACAACCAGCGCAATGGTCATGGATTGACCTCCGCTCAAGCTATTCGCAATCGCCAGTGGCTCACCCTTGCCGGACAAAACGATCAGGCCAGCGAGAGCGACATTGAATAGACTTTCACCCACGATGAATCCCGACATGATCAGTACGCCAAGACGCTTGGCAGATTCACCCCAACTATGTTTTGAAACGGCCCGCTCAAAAAACCAGCCGCTAAAAGCACCAATGATTACCGGAAGGGTAACAGCGCCGGGCAGGTAAATAGCAAGTCCGACACCGAGTGGCGGCAGGCTGTATTTATCATTACTCGATTTCTTGAGAATAAAATTGATCAAGACCAGCCCCAGTCCAATCACTGCGCCAAACAGTATCAAATCCCAGCGCAGATCGCCTCCGATCACGCCCTTAGCCAGAGTCGTGATCAGCGTTGCCTGCGGCGCACTAAGCGGTTGATTGGAAATGGCATCCAGATTCGGTGCACCGACAAAGCCGTTGGCATGGTTCAGCAATTCCAACACCGGCGGCACTACGACTGAGCCAGCCAGAACACCGATCAGCAAACCTACCTGCTGACGCCACGGCGTTGCATCGACCAGTTGGCCGGTCTTCAAATCTTGCAGATTGTCGTTACCGATTACCGCCACCGCCAGCACAACCGTAGTAATGAACAAGGCATAAGCAACCAGAGCCTGAGCGACATCCGGCCCGATCAAATGACGCGCGACTGCGCCAACGCTCAACGCAGCGCCAAGTATGGTCAGGATAGCGATACCGGAGACGGGCGAGTTGGACGAGCCGATCAAACCAGCCATATAACCACAGACTGCCGCAGCAAACATACCGGCAATCAGAATGTAGGCAATGCCAACAGCAACCAGTGGCACACTCACGCTTTGCAATACGCCGCCTTGCAGGAAGCTTGTCAGCAACCAGCCAGCAGGCAACATTGAGAACAAGGTCACCAGACCGACAATAAAAATCGGCAAATCCTGTTCAGTACGTGGGATGTCGGTGCTACCCTCTTTGACACGACGTGCGGTATCGAGTGCTGATTTAAGCCCGCCAATAACGGGTTTCGCCATACCGGCCAGCGTGATGATCGCTGCGGTACCGATCGCACCTGCGCCGATCATGCGAACATTGGTTGACCAGATTTTAAGTGCATGGTCGACCAACGATAATCCTGGAAGCGGATACATATTAGTCAGAATAGGAACCAGTATTCCCCAAGCGATGATCTGGCCAGCCAGCATCGCTACACCGACCGTAATGCCCATCAGGTGACCGGCACCGATCAAGGCTAATGAACTTGATGCACCGATTCCGGTTGAACCATTCCCGACACGGAAATAAATCGACATTTCGTCAGCCATCAGTTTGAGAGCGGAACCGGCCGCATAAAGTGCGGATGCCAGACTACCCCAGATAACAGCCCACAATCCGGCCTGACCTTCCGCAGCGCCAGCGCGTGAAGACATACCGACCTTCAAAACTTCAGCCGCAGCCACGCCTTCCGGATACGGCAAATCAGATTGCGACACCAATGCGCGGCGCAGCGGCATTGTGTACATCACACCAAGTACACCGCCGATGGCGCAGGCACCAAATGTAGGCCAGAACGGCACATGTACCCACCAACCTATCATTAACAGTCCGGGCAACACAAAGATCACTGAAGCCAGCGTACCTGCGGCCGAAGCGATGGTTTGAACAATATTGTTTTCCTGGATCGATGCATCTTTGAATGCGCTCAACAGGGCCATTGAAATAACAGCCGCCGGAATCGATGTAGCGAAAGTGAGACCGACCTTCAGGCCCAGGTAGACCTGCGCCGCGGTGAAAATCAGGGTGATTAAGATGCCTAAGATCACCCCACGCAATGTGATCTCTTTTGGCATTGACGCTGTAACACTGTTCATTCCTGGGCTCCGCTCGTTAGTTATGGTTTGTTTTTAGAAAAGCGCGACTATCATATCCGACTTTTGGCATCAAGCAACATAGTTGTGGCTGCGCATGTCACAGCACCGTACGGTGACGCGGTGGCACTGTGCGCGGACAATATAACAATATTCACAGAATTAATTCAGATTGCCCGACTGGTTGATTGCGGTCAGGATTGTGCCAGTTTTATGGCCGTTTGAGAATAATGCCACCAAGGAATTGGTGGCACATTTTGATGATTATCGGCTGATTATTGTGAGTTTCAGCTTTTGAAGATGGAATACATTTGCTTTTTAATATGGTAGACAGCTTGCCAGCACTCTACCAAGTTGAAAATGGATGGCGCAGTAAATTCGCATTCAAATAACGCTTATCATCCGTCACTTCTTCGCCAACCCAAGCGGGCTTGCTAAAAGTTTGCCCTTCACTTTCAAGCTCGATTTCAGCGACCACCAAACCTGCATTGTCACCAATAAAAACATCCAATTCCCACAGCATTCCGTCGTGAGGTATCCGGTAGCGGTATTTTTCTATCAGCGGCTGCTCGCATAATTTCAGCAATTCATCCGCATCAGCTAAAGGAATCGGATATTCCCATTCGCTCCGCACGATGCCCTGCATGGCGCCTTTAATAGTAAGCATAGCGTCGGCTCCTTCAATCCGAACCCGCACTACACGTTCCGGGCTAGCCAGAAGATAGCCTTGGCGCATTACTGCGCTCCGTGGCAAATCTTGCCACGGGCTGCCTAACACCAAAAATTTACGTTCTATTTCAAGCGCCATGATGAGATGAGTTCCTACTTAGTTTTTACTTGATTTCTGTTCAAATGCTGCAAAATAGGTTGCAACATTGCTTCACCTAATTTTGCACTACGATCGCCATCCCAGCCCACTACGTCATCCGGCATATCGGCATTGTCTTTAAATGGCAATTCCAAGGTCAGTGAAGTGCATTTGAAATGATGTCCAACATATTTAGAAGCGAGTTTTAATACGTCTTCATAATATTTATCAGTTGGATACCCAAATTTCGTTTGGAAGTCCGGGCTAGCAGCAACAAAGCTCTGCACAAACGCGTTTTGCTCTGCCATTTGCTGTTCGGTAAAACCTTGCAACATTTCGCTACCGGCTACGAAGTTATATGGCAAGCCTTCGTCACCATGAATATCTAAAAATAAATCACAGCCTGTTTCATGGATTTTATTTTTAACATAGAAAACTTCCGGGCTAGTTTCCAGACTTGGCGTCATCCACTCACGATTCAAATTGGCACCTGCCGCATTGGTACGTAAATTGCCGCGCACTGAACCGTCTGGATTCATATTCGGCACCACATACAACACGGCTTTTTGTAAGATCTTGCGGGCAATCGGGTTTGCCACATCCAGCAAGGCATCCAACATTCCCTCTACCAGCCATTCGGCCATGCTTTCGCCCGGATGTTGACGTGCAATCACCCACACTTTTTGCTCAGCGGCTTCATCACCGATGACCAGCATATTTAAATCGCGACCATCTACCGTGTTACCTAAATCTTCAATTCGAACCTGCGGAGAGTAAGCCGCGCGGCCCAATAAAGACAAATGACGTTCCCATGAATACGGCTCAAAATAGGCGTAATAAACGCTGTCTTCAGTCGGCGTATGCTTAATAGTCAGTACCTTGCCATCGTATTCGGTGTCGACCCGAAACCATTCTTCGCGATCATAACTAGCAACTGCCCGATACCCTTCCCAACCCGACGGATACGTTGCCGCGCCCGCATTCAGAATACGTAACGTACACGCTTCATCGCGCGCACCTTGCAGTCGGAAATAAAACCATTGCATAAAATCGGCATTGGAATCTTTACGTAGATTTAAATTGATTTGGCTAGGCTGTGCAGTGCTAACGACTTCAATCGCACCTGCATCAAAATGAGAACTGATTTTGATCGACATAATAAAAAGATCTGCAAGGATCGGAAAAGGAAAACCGCTATTGTCCTCCTATTGCCAAGTTTTCGCCAAGCAACCTGCAAATTTTCTTCGTAACAGAGGCGTAAGTCTGGTAATTGAATAAAAAATTTACTATAATCGGCGCTTCGTCGGGGCGTAGCGCAGCCTGGTAGCGTACATGCATGGGGTGCATGGGGTCGTGTGTTCGAATCACACCGTCCCGACCAAATTACTATTTAAAGTCAATAAGTTGCAGCGCATTCGGATGCCTATCCGTAATGTTCTAGAAGATAAAACTCTATCATTGACAACCTAAACCACTCATCTCATCGCGCTGGAAGCGGAGAATTAAATCTTCTGGCGACTAAGTGATTCGCCCCAATCCGGACCAAGCCTTCGCCCAATAGCTGCCACTCAAGATATTTCCTCTAGTAAAGAAAAATCACGGCAGCATTACACTCTACCCTGGCTATTTGGTAAATCTATACGTCCTAAATAGTTGGATCTATATGATGTTCAGTACTGAATTCAAAGGCGTATAATTTTAATTGAACCAACGAGCAAGAATGGTTGAGTTCCATTTAATGGGGTGTTCCATGAAAATTCCAAACGAATTGAAAATACCACTAATAGTATTTACGCTGGAATCAGCGGTTGTAGCTGGGTTTATCGTGATTTTTACGTTTATTTTGAAGCTATCTTAACTAGGGTCGGCGTTGATTTTTTTGCCTCGAAGCACTAGTTAAATACGCGATAAATTCAATGTGAAAATGGATCGCACTTATTCAAGTGCGACGGATTGGTTTTGATTAAAACAAATACTTTTCCTTGAAATTAACGGCTCTTCCAAATCATCATAATTCCGAGATTTGAATATATACGGCCATGCATCATCTTCTGTCAGATATCCAGCCAAATACTCCTTGTCTGAACAAATTAATCATAGATAGCTAATTCACTCATCGGTATTAATAAACTCAATAAATTAGCGTTTATTTCAGAAAGTCTCCAACCATTTCAAAGCCTGCACATCATCAGCAAAAGGAAAGTGTTTTATTTCGGCCGATATAAAATGCTTGCCAAGTGATTCTGCTATGTCGGCGAAATGAGTATCTGTCACGATCGCCACGCGTTCGACCTTCTTATGATGTTCGCTAACAAAATGCATATGAGCAACAAATCCTCCGAAGTTCTCCCAACCGGGAAATCCCTTTGTGTGAATTAACACGCCCTTGAGTTTGAGGTGCTCGGAAAGATAAGCATCGACAACCACGCTGAGACCGTCGAAATCCTCTTTGCTTAGCGGTGTTTGGGGCTTGAGCACTAAAATGCCTGCGTGCGTCATTATCGAATAGTTGAGCATTTGATCCTCCATGAATATATACGTCATGCTACGCAATAATGATTAACCACTCTGTTCGCCAGAGTACATAA
This sequence comes from Solimicrobium silvestre, assembly GCF_002976435.1. GTDB lineage: Bacteria > Pseudomonadota > Gammaproteobacteria > Burkholderiales > Burkholderiaceae_D > Solimicrobium > Solimicrobium silvestre. The sequence goes on from NZ_PUGF01000027.1 coordinate 36,994, forward strand.
GAGAATCTTTGCCAGCGCAACGTTATACGAAGAGGCATTCGCGTTCCTATAAAGCCTCACCGTAAAGTTAACTGATTTCACTATTCTGAAATTGCGGCTAATCAACGTATTCACCAGCTAATTTTTAATTGGATGTGAGTGCGGAAATTAAGATATTGAGCATAAATATCAATAAGCGCTTAAAAGTCTAGGATTGAATCGTAATTTGTATAGTTGAAAAAAATAGATTTAACCGTTCCCAGAGTCATCGTTTCGTCATAATTAATTTCGCAAAACCGTGACTAAATCTTATTCGCATATCGACCACCTAAAGCGCCCGATAACCCACTTTTTTTGCACTAGAACGTAGGATATTTTGATTGTGCCTAAAAATTACCCACAACACCGAATTCACCCACATCTAAAGGTGCTTTTAATTGCTTTTAGAAAATTCAAAATGCCCTAAATAGGGCATTTACTTCGATTGAATAGCTATATATGCTACCTACAAATGCAAAACAACAACAATTACAAAATAAAACTATTTAGGTGTTGCAATGAGGCAACAACAAAATGGCCGTTAGATAACAGTGTCTATTGCCACAAGGGGAACGACGCCCAGAGTAAAAATGAACACCAGGCACTACACATTGCTTAATACAACAGTTTAAAAAGGGAACCATATGATCTTAGATGAAGAAAAAATTGAAGAGCAAGTAGGAGAAAAATTAGACGCATGGTTGGATCGCGCCGATAAGGATATTGAAGCCGCAGTAAATCGCGGCTTGGCAGTTGCTTTATTGGAGGGTGTTTCAGCTGGCGCAAAGGTAATGTATGAAGAAGGTGTTCCGGTAGAAATCAGTACCCGAGTGCTAACCAATCATAAACGACGTTCTTCCGATTGGCAGTAATTTGCTGGCTCAGCAACATACAACAAAACTGACATTAAGTTTTGGATTGTAAGACTGGATTTTGCACCATTGAATCGAAACTTAAAATCTCTCCATTTAAATTTTTGATTGCTATCTGATAAATTTAAACTTAATTGACTGGCAGATCACCGCCAGTTAATAGGCAATAAATTTTATGCGGGGACTATCCCTAATTTGGCGACATCACGCAGCCTATGCTAAAAACGGTCAAAAAAGATCAAAAATATTCGACTTATTTGAATACACATTTTCATCTTCTTTGGATCTGCATTCCCATAGTGTGGATGTGAATTTATTTTCAAATTACAAGAGACTGCAACAGGCAGTTATGGGCAGCCCGCCGCCTTATGTTTCATGTCAACTGCCCTAAGCATGATTCTCAAGAATAGACTCATAATGCTCAACAGTTGGGAACGGATCATAAAAATGGTGAAGGAATCGTTTCCATTCTTGATATTCCTGTGATCCTCGAAAGCCAACCGTGTGGTCTTCCAAACTCTGCCAATTCACAAGCAAAATATACCTACTTTTATTTTCCAAACATCGTTGAAGCTGATGTGAGACATAGCCATTCATATTTGAAATAATTTCTGAAGCTTTACAGAATGCCGTTTCAAATTGCTGTTCCTGACCTGCTCGAACATCGAGTGTAGCAACTTCTAAAATCATTAAATTCCCCAGTGATCAAAAGTAATGATATTCAACGCGATGGCTAGATTTTAGAGCGTTCTCCGATGATGGCAAAGTGCCTTCTGCCTTACAAAGTCACGTCTAGTACAAACTAGTATACGGATCGGCAGTTCCCCACCTACTGGAACCGCCGATGTAGTTACTTCAAAGAAAGCCCACTACACCGTTATTTCAACGGCTGCAAAATCGTAGTCAAACGATCCGGCGTTCCTTCGATGCGGACTAAATGCGGATATTTCAACCCGTCATGATAATCAATGCTCACGGTATGGTAACGATCATCCTTTTTAAGCAGCAATTCGATCGGCTGTTTGCTGGTTTTTGCTGCCGTTATAACCTCTTTTAACAGCTCCGCTTTATAGCTACGTCCATTTACCGCTAGCAGCGTCGCGCCAATTGTCATGCCATGCTTGAAGGCGACGCCATCCCACGCGACATAATCTAAACGCCCTTCTTTACCAACTGTGAAGCCGAGTGAATAAGCATAATCCGTCACATGACGTTCTTCCTCTTCGCTCTTGGTAGCTTCGCTGCGTTCTTCGGTGTAAGCCAACTTCCAACCCGCACGAGTTAAGCCGTCTTTAGGGCCTTCTTTTGCATGTCCATCTAAACGCGTGCGCAGGAAAGTTGCCCAGTCATAGGGTTGTATTGCATTGAGCGTGCTCACTACGTCGTCAAAGGTGTAAGTCAATGCGCTATGGCGACCATTTTCGACGCCGAAGAAAGTGTGCGCAAAATCATTTAATGATTTTTGCTCACCCGACATTTCGCGAATTTTGGTATCCACATCCAACCAGACTAATTGGCCTTCGCGGTAGTAATCTTCTGGACGCTGCCAAGATACCCATGCCAACGGACTGCGGCGCGAAATGATCGGCATGTTGGTGGTGTCTTGCAATGCGCGCCATGTGCGGCCTACGCGTTGATCATAAGAAGCTGCGATATTGGCCAAAGTATCGCGAGTTTGCTCGACGCTGACTAAACCGGAGCGCGCGGCTAATACATCGCCCCAGTATTCGGTTTGTCCTTCATATACCCATAGCAAGGAATTTTGCATCGGGACGTTGAAATTAGGCGTCCATAAATCGGCGGGGCGACGAAATTTGCCATCCCATGAATGAGTAAATTCATGCGGTAGCAAACCACGCGTTCCCCACGTTTTACTCCATTCGGTAAAATAATTCGGCTTAACCCCATTTTCGCTCGATTGATGATGCTCCAAACCGATACCGGTAAATTCATCGCTCAACGACAACAGGAAATCATAGTGCACATAATGTTGCGAACCATACAGCTTATAAGCCTGCTGCACCAAAGCACGATGCGCATCAATTTGTTCTGGCTTGGTGACTAAATTTTCCGGTCTGTCTGCAACCACATTCAAAAATACCGGTACTTTTGCGCCCGGATCCAGATCAAAACGTTTGAAGTATTTACCGGCAAAAAGCGGTGAATCAATCAAATCATCTAAATTGGTTTGTTTAAACTGGGCTTGTGTACCTACTTGCTGGGCAAGCTCTAACGCAGTGCCAAACTTCCAATCGGCAGGCAGCGTTACGCTCGGCTTAAAGCTGATGCCGCGGGCATAGTATCCGGCCGGATAAAGCACTACAGCATTCCATTGCACGCCAACGATTTCCTGTGTGGCGGTAATGCGGCCTTGGTTACCTTCAACGGGTGACAGGAACTGATAATCGGCATCAATAAATTTGACGTTGGCAGGGACAGTCAGATGAAAGGCGAACATGTTGAGCGTGTCACGCTTCCATTCAACCGGTTGACCATTCGCTGTCAGCATTAAGCCCGCAAGCTGCGAGATTGGCCCAGTCGGAGCATGGTTACCTGGCAACCATTGCGGATAAAATAGCGTTAATTTACCGGCCGTGACAGGGATTCTTTCATGCACTTTAAAAATCTTTTGGTCGAGGTTCGTCACATCGACGTCCAGTTGAATAGTACCTGGATAAACTTTATCGACGGGCGGCGGAATTTCCTGCGCGACAGCAACATGAAACGCTGTTGCCGCTAATAAAGTAGCGATTAATTTGGCGTTAGGTAACTTGCCAGAAATAGCCTTATGTTCGCTTGAAAATGGCATATATATCCGATCATTTAAAAACTTGCTAGAAGATTGAAACTTCATGATGTTATTTTTTATATTTCACCACCCAGTTGAGTAAAACCCAGGCAGTCCAAAGAGAGTCTGCTTTACTTTACATTTAAAGTTTCGATAGTTTATACCGCTGTCATTATTTTTGCTTAACAGCAACAATAATGATGTTCCGTTTATACAACTTGTTAAATTACTTGCAATAGCTATTCGTTTAGGAAATACTTTCAGTGGCATCTGAATTGCGTATTTTTCTATTCAAGAATTCCTGCATCTCTCTCAACCAATTACATAGTGCTAAAGGATTAAAATGACATTCGCCGAATCCATCCGTATTTGCTTTAATAAATATGCCGACTTCAATGGTCGCGCTTCCCGTTCTGAATTTTGGTGGTTTGCATTATTCACTTTCTTAGTCTCCGCTGCATTAAATATCATCAACAGATCAGGCACCCTGAGCGGATTATTTTCTCTGGCAACGCTGATCCCATCATTAGCAGTTGGCGCACGCAGATTGCACGACACAAACCGTAGCGGCTGGCTGCAATTGCTTTGGTTCATTCCAATCATCGGCTGGATTTTTCTTCTTATTTGGGATGTGCAAGACAGCGACAAAGAAGCTAACCGTTTCGACACGGCTGCATAATTCAGATTCAAATTAACATGGGCTGACAATGCGTCAGCCCTGCAATACCTCCTCCCATCAACTCGCTGAAATATATGTGGCATTTTAAATGCAACATATATATAATTCAAACATCCCATCAGCAATCGCAACCTTGAGTTGCGTTTTTTCCATGCAGCTTACCCATTTTACTGATTTCGGCTTGCGTATTTTGATTTACCTCACCGGCGTACCGGACGGCGAAGTAGTCACGATTAAAGAGATTTCAGCGCAATTCAATGTGCCGCAAAATCATCTGAATAAAATCGCTAACCGACTTGGCAAATTGGGCTGGGTAGAGGCCACGCCAGGGCGTAACGGTGGCTTACGTCTGAATATCGAACCAGCTAGTTTGCTGTTGGGCGATATTTTGCAAACGCTGGAAGGCCATCCAGCTTTGGTTGATTGCGAAAAACCCGCTTGCGCACTGAAAGGCAACTGCAATTTAAAACGCATTCTTGATCTTGGCTTACGTGACTTTTTTGCTGCGATGAATCAATACAGTCTGGCAGACTTAACCCAATCACCTACTTCGGATGTGATCGCCCGTATGCATTTTCAACCGCGTAGTTTGTCGGCACGACCGCACTAAATATCCCACTACTATTTTGTTAGTTTGACCCGGCATCATCACGCCGTTTAGAAACACGTTTTATTTGTCGCATATTATTTACCACAATAAGGAATTACTGATGTTATCAATAGAAACCAGAGCTGTATTAGACGCTTCAGTCCCCGTACTACGTGAGCACGGCGTAGCAATTACCACCAGTTTTTATGCAAGCATGTTTGCTGCCCATCCTGAATTAAAAAACATCTTCAACATGGGAAATCAAAAATCAGGCGCGCAACAACAATCACTAGCTAGCGCCCTATTCGCTTACGCCGCCAATTATGATAATCAGGCTGCGCTCTTGCCGGTAGTGAGCCGGATTGTACAAAAACACGTTAGCGTAGGGATTCGTGCCGACCACTACCCTATCGTTGGGAAGTATTTACTGGGCGGAATTGCTCATGTATTGGGTGCCGCCGCCACACCGGCCTTGTTGGCGGCATGGGGCGATGCCTATGGTGATCTGGCTGGACTATTTATCTCCGAAGAGCAAGCCCAATATCGCAGCAAAAGTATAGAACCGGGACAATGCAGACAAGTTACGGTAAATAAAAAAGTAATCGAGAGTGAGCAAGTTACGTCGTTTTATCTGGTTGCCACCGATGGCAATCCTTTGCCGGCTTTTTTACCTGGTCAATATATCAGCGTGGCGATGCAAGTAGCTGATGGCGGAAAACAGCTGCGTCAGCTACGTCAATACAGCCTGTCAGACGCAGCGGATAAGCCGTACTGGCGGATTAGCGTTAAGCGCGAAGTTGCGCAGGCTGAACTAGATGCCGGCATGGTGTCCGGGTTAATCCATGATCAAATTCAGGTTGGCGACACGCTTTGGGTCGGCATGCCTTGCGGTGACTTTGTGTTACATCACGAGTCCGAACTTGCAAGCAACCGTGCGCCATTAATATTAATCAGTGCTGGGGTCGGCATTACGCCGGTGATGAGTATGCTGCACAGCAGTTTGGCTAAGCAGCAGCGCCAGGTACGATTTTTCCACGCAACACGAAGCGGAAAATATCATGCCTTACGCTCTGAATTGCATGCATTGGCGCAGCATAATAAGCAGTTGGATATACATATTTGCTATGAACATCCTGAGACCAGCGATGTCATTGGACGTGATTACATATCGGCTGGCAAGCTTGATTTAAACGCCGTCAACGCCGACCTGCTACCCACAAATGGGCACTATTATTTATGCGGCCCTAGCCCATTCATGCAACAACAACGTCGCGCCTTAATAGCGCGTGGTATTCCAGAGGCGCAAATTCGTCATGAAGTATTTGGCCCGGAATTGATTGGTCATTTGGCTTAAATAAGCTCCTGCTTAAAAACGTTTTTTGCCAGAAATTATCACCATTTCTGGCAAAAAACCACGCAATCTGCGCGCCCCCGTCTCGTTTGTTGCCCTATAATGCGCGCTCGTGCTTTACTCTCCAATCGCGCATTCAATCACAGACTTATGGCCGTTAATCATTACGAAAACTTCCCGGTTGCCTCCTTTTTGCTGCCCGCCCGCTTGCGCCCTGCGGTGCGTGCCTTGTACACATTTGCGCGTAGTGCGGACGATATTGCCGACGAGGGAGATGCGAATGACGAACAACGCATAGCCGGTTTAAATTCGTATGCGGCGCAATTAGCGCAAATTAAACGGGGCGATACGCCGGATGATGCACAGTTTCAAGTTCTACAACAAACCATTGCGCAATATCAGCTACCGATTCAACCGCTCTATCAATTACTTTCCGCCTTTAAGCAAGATGTCGTTAAAAAACGTTATGCCAATTATGCTGAGTTGTTAGATTATTGCGACCGCTCGGCCAATCCGGTCGGTAATTTAATTTTGCATCTATATGGCGCAGCCACTCCGCAAAACTTGCACGATTCCGACGCGATTTGCTCGGCATTACAACTAATTAATTTTTGGCAGGATGTAGCCATCGACTGGCAAAAGCAGCGCATTTATATTCCACTTGACGATATGCAGCGCTTTGGCGTTTCAGAGCAAACCATTGGCGAACAAATTTGCGACCCGGCCTGGCGCGCACTAATGCAATTTGAAGTGCAACGAACCCGCGAACTAATGCTCTCCGGCAGTCAATTAGCTTGCCGCTTACCAGGCAGAATTGGGCTGGAGTTACGCGCAGTCGTTCAGGGGGGATTAAGAATTTTAGAAAAGATTGAACTAAAGCAAGAAAACGTTTTCCAAGACAGGCCAAAATTAAACAAGTGGGATAGTCTGGTGATTGCCTGGCGGGTAATTTGGATGTAATAAGATAACAAATTATATTTCAGCCTACCTTAGGTGAAGCAGGAGTTTCGCGGAATATGTCCATGCCTGCATTTCAGACAAGTAAACAGGTGTAAATGATTGTGTTACGAGAATAAAATACTAAACTGAACTTGACTAAGTACTTAACAAGATCTACATTCTTCACCTTTGCGGCACCAAATACAAATCGACGGAAAAATATTCCAACAATGTTCCAGCAACAGCGAAAATCATCTGCCACGTCCCGCTTCACCTTGAAACTAAAGGCGAAATCGTGGTGCGCGCTAGTAGCGTTGATAACGGCGCTGGCCTTTATCTCGCTGATTTCGATTGCGGCAACACATCACCATAGCACCGTCCAAGAATCCCAAGACTGCTCGTTTTGCAGTGCTGTTTCCGATAAAATCGGCGGTAACTTAGCTGCACCGTCCTTATTCGTCGCCAGTTTCTTTGTCCTGTTTAGGGTCGCAGTTCAAACTCTACGCAGTACTTTCTACGTCACTTCCAAACTTTTTCCACCTAGCTGCGGCCCGCCTAGCATCGCTTAATCACACCTGAAGAGTATTGCTCGTCTACCGCGTTCACACGCGACGTGGAATCGCGCAGCTTATCTCTCATTCTGTCTTACATGTCATCTTGATTGGCGGCTAAGCATATTCCCTGAATGGATATCGCGTTAGCCACGCTAGCCATATTTTTTTAATATTCGTTTTGCACCTATATCATCCGAGGTTTTTCATGCAACGTACTTCATCAACATTAACGCGACGCAAGCTATCGCTGGCTATTGCGGGTATTTTAGCGGCCAGTTCCGGCTATTCCACGTTACTGTATGCAGCAGATCCCGCGGCTACCCCGCCACTACCAGCCGAAACGCCAACCAATTCCGCCAACACGGTAGTCATCACTGCTCCTGAGCGCCTAAAAAGTGCCCGGACAGAGTTACTGCCCAACATCGGCACCACCGTTTATTCCGTTGATAAGCACATGATCGACAGCTTAGGCCAAGGCGACAGCACGCCATTTGATGATGTATTACTGCGCATGCCCGGCGTGGTGCAAGATTCAAAAGCGTCCGGCTCGTTACATATTCGAGATGACCATGGCAATGTGCAATACCGAATTAATGGCGTTGAATTACCGGAAGGGATTTCAGGATTTGGTCAAGCAGTGGACACACGCTTTATTGATAATATCGACTTCGTAACCGGCGCACTGCCAGCCCAGTACGGCTTGCGCACGGCGGGCATTATTGACATTCAAACCAAAGAAGGCAGTGTTGAGCCGGGCGGACGAATTGGGATGCTGATTGGCAGCAATCATTACGTAGAACCAAGTGCAGAAGTGTTCGGTAGCCGCGGCGCGTTTAACTATTATTTGTCCGGCAGTTATTTGCAAAACTCCATCGGCATTGAAAATCCAACTGCCTCCAAAAATCCGATTCATGATGACACCCATCAAACCAAATCTTTTGGTAATTTGTCGTATTACTTAAATGACGATTCACGCATTAGCCTGTTGTTTGGCACGTATGACGGCAAATTTCAAATCCCGAATAACCCGAATCAAACAGCGCAATATTCGCTAACTGGCTACAGCGATCTCACTACCGGCTTTAACAGCGTGCCCTCTTCTTCATTGAATGAACGGCAAAATGAAGAAAACCGTTTCATGGTGCTGTCGTATCAAAAAACCCTGGGTAATTTGAATTTCCAAATTTCGGGCTACCACCAATATTCAGAAACCTTGTATACCCCTGATGTTGCCGGCGATTTGATTTACAACGGTATTGCCGCGCAAGCGATGCGCAACAGCTCATCGAACGGCCTGCAATTTGATACTAGCTACAAACTCAACGCGCAGCACACAGTGCGCGGCGGCTTTGCTTACAATCGACAAGATACCGAGAGCAATAACAGCTCGCAGGTATTCCCGATCGCGAATGGCGTCACCAGCGCTGATCCAGTAACGATCATCGACAATTCCAGCAAAACAGGCACTACCGGCAGTTTTTATATGCAAGATCAGTGGACAATTACCAAAGCACTGACATTTAACTATGGCGCGCGCTACGACCAAGTTTCAGCTTTCATCCAGGAGCATCAATGGAGCCCGCGCTTAAATTTGGCATTTAAGGCTACTGAAGATACCGCCCTGCATGCTGGCTATTCACGGTACTTTACGCCGCCATCGCAAGAATTATTGTCGCAAAATAGTATTGATAAATACGCAGGCACCACCGGCGCAGCTAATGTCCCAACGTCAGATCCGGTCAAAGCAGAACGCACCAATTATTTTGATATGGGCATTAGCCACAAAGTCAATGCACAGTTATCGGTGACCGCGGATGTGTACTACAAACAAATCACCAATTTGTTAGATGAGGGCCAGTTCGGTCAAGCCTTGATTTTGTCGCCTTTTAATTATGCCAAAGGCTATGCAAAAGGCTTGGAATTGTCCGCCATTTACAATGAAAAAAACTGGGGCGGCTTTCTGAATTTATCCGCTCAAAAAGCACAAGGTACCGATATTATTTCTGGACAAGCCACGTTTGGACCGGATGAATTAGCCTATATCGCCAACCATTATGTGTATTTGGATCACGACCAAACCTTCTCAATTTCCGGTGGTGCTAACACAAAGTTAGGCGACTACAAACTGAGTGGTGATTTCATCTACGGCAGCGGCTTACGCAACACACCAACTGGCGGCGCACCGAATTCCGCCTCACTGCCGGACTACATCACTTTCAATAGCAATATAACCCGCACTTGGAAAGACACCGCAATTGGCAGCATTGAAGGTCGTATCGCTTTATTGAATATTTTTGACCGCTCCTACGAGTTGCGCGACGGCACGGGGATTGGTGTTGGAGCACCGCAATATGGCGCGCGACGGACTTTGTTTGTAGGAATGTCGACGAGTTTTTAATGGTAAAAAAGGCCGCTCAGTTGTTTAAATTGAGCGGCCTTTTTTTAATGCTATAAGCGCTTACAAGGTCGGATAATCCGTATAACCCTTTGCATCACCACCATAAAACGTCGCACGATCCGGCATATTCAATTCCGCGCCTTGCGAGAACCGGGTTACCAAATCAGGATTAGCAATAAATGGCCGGCCAAACGCAACTGCGTCGCCAAAACCTTGCTCAATTAATGTTTCCGCTTCAGCCGCACTGTAATTGCCACAATAAATTAATGTGCCCTTAAATACCGAGCGCAATTGATTACGGAACGCATCCGACAATAACGGTCCACCAGCCCAATCAGGTTCTGCTACGTGCAGATATGCAATGCCACGTGCAGAAAATTCTTTTGCCAAATACAAGGCCATCGCATCTGCTTCGGTATCAAGAATACCGTGCGCGACAAAGTGTGGTGAAATCCGAACACCAACGCGATCTGCACCCATTTCTGCAATCGCAGCATCAACCGCCTCCAGACTCAAGCGCGCACGATTTTCCAAACTACCACCGTAAATATCGGTGCGATGATTACTGTTAGTTGACATGAACTGCTGCAATAAATACCCATTTGCCGCATGCACTTCAACCAGATCAAAACCAGCGCGTTTGGCGCGTTGCGCTGCCTGACGATATTGCGCAACAATGCCCGGCATTTCTGTCAATTCTAAAGCACGTGGCATTTCGGTTGGCACATTAGCCGGCGTACCGTCTGGTAACACGACAAATGATTGGCTATTTTCAGCAAGCAACGCCGATGGCGCAACCGGCGCACCGCCATTTTCTTGCAACAAAGAATGTGAAATACGGCCCACATGCCACAACTGCAAAGCAATCCGTCCGCCTTTAGCATGCACAGCAGCAACAACTTGCTTCCATCCCGCTTCTTGCTCATCAGTATAAATACCCGGAGTCCAAGCATAACCTTGGCCTTGGCGTGAAATTTGACTGGCCTCAGTAACGATTAATCCAGCACTCGCGCGCTGTTGATAGTATTCAACATTTAAAGCGCGCGGCACATCGCCCTGACCAGCTCGTGAACGAGTTAATGGAGCCATCACAACGCGATTTGTCAGCGCTATTGAACCAGTTGTTACTGGGGAGAGTAATTTTTTATACATAAAATCCCTTAATATTAGACCAGTCGTCTAAAAGACATATTAAAAAAATGAGCGACAAATGAATAATTCATGCGCCCAATCTTATTGGCTCAAATACAGCCTAAAACCTTAACTTACCAATAATTCCGTTTGTTGCAGCGCTAAATCCAGTGGCAGCAAGTCGTGCTTTACCTTCGCCACCAGCGATGCACCGACCCACATTGAATACAAAATTTCAGCCAATTGCGCCGCATCCATTTGCATCGAAACGCTGCCTTCCGCTTGCGCCAAACTCAGCGCTGCGGCCAACTGTCCAGTAATACGGCTCATGCCGAGCGCTAAAGCACAACGCATCGGTTCCGACAAATCAGAAACTTCCGCCGCTAATTTCACTACCAAGCAGGTGCTATTACATGCATGCTCCGCCGACGTGGCGTGCCAACCTTTAAAGTACGACATGACGCGTTCACGCATAGTCATCGTTTGGTCGGCAAATAAAATCGTCAGGCGCTCATCGTATTCAGAAAAATAGCGCTCTAGTAACGCGACGCCAAAACCTTCTTTTGATTGAAAGTAATGGTAAAAAGAACCTTTAGGGACTTTTGCCGTAGTTAAAATCTCACTCAAGCCCAACGCAGAAAAGCCGCGCCCAACGATCAAACTCTCGCCTACGGCAAGAATGCGTTGTTTGGTATCTTGAAAATGCACTGTTTTTTCCATTTGCGAATATTATTAGACCAGTCGTCTAGTGTCAAGCGATTTTAGATAATTCAATTTACTTCGACCAAACTAAAACTTGTTTTATAAACCAAATAAGGGCAAGATCTTCCGTCGACACAAATTGTGCTCGTTCATCCTTAATGATACTAAGTTTGAAATAAGTTCGAAAAAATCACCACTATTCAGAACCTTCTTGCCCATAAATTATGAATTCAACCCAAACCAGCATGCCGCACGCAGCTTCAAGCTCAAAAAATTCTGCAATGCATTCCCGTTCGTTAAATAAAAGCGACGTTAAGGTGCTTTCCTTAGCGTCCTTAGGTGGTGCGCTGGAATATTACGACTTCATTATTTTTATCTTCTTTGCCAGCGTTTTTAGCGGTCAATTTTTCCCCGCCGATCTCAGCCCGTTCTGGAAAACACTCAACACTTACGGCGCATTTGCGATTGCTTATTTTATGCGCCCGATTGGCGGCGTGATAATGGCGCATTTTGGTGATTTGGTTGGTCGCAAACGGATGTTCACTTTATCAATAGTATTAATGGCCTTGCCCACTCTTTGCATTGGCTTCTTACCGACTTTCGAGCACATAGGTTATGCCGCACCGATTTTGCTATTACTCATGCGCATGCTGCAAGGGATTGCCATCGGCGGAGAAATTCCAGGTGCATGGGTATTTGTATCCGAACACGTGCCCGCTAAGCGTATTGGACTCGCGAATGGCATGGTTACCAGCGGCTTAACGCTGGGGATTTTACTCGGGTCATTAATGGCACTGCTTATTAATAGCACTTTCTCAAAAAGCGACATCGCCGAATACGCCTGGCGAATTCCCTTCATCGTCGGTGGCCTGCTGGGCTTTGTTACCGTATACCTGCGTCGCTACTTACATGAAACACCGGTCTTTAAAGAAATGCAGGAACGTAAAGCATTAAATCAAGGCTTGCCTATTGCCGCGGTGATTAAAGATCATAAACCCGCTATCTTAATTTCTGTTTTAGCGACCTGGCTATTGACCGCCGGTATCGTCGTAATTATTTTATTTGCGCCGGAGTTAATGAAATCGGACATATTTAATGTCCCCGCCAAAGTTGCGTTAACCATGCAAAGCTTCACGATTGTGGCGTTAGCCCTCGGCTGCATCACTACCGGCCAACTGTGCGACAAATTTGGCGTAGGTAAAACTTTTATTGTAATGTGCAGCGCATTGGCAATTAGCAGCAGTGTTTTTTATCACAGCATCGGCCACGTAGATTACCCAACGCTCACCGTGATGTATGCAATTACCGGGTTTTTTGTTGGTATTGTCGGTGGCGTTCCTTACATTATGGTGCACGCCTTCCCTGCCAAGATCCGATTCAGCGGCCTATCTTTTTCATATAATTTGTCCTATGCGATTTTTGGCGGATTAACACCATTATTCTTAGGAATAGTGAATAAAATCAATCCCTTGAGCGCTTCTTACTATGTAGTATTCTTAAGTATTATGGGTGTGTTTTGCGGTATTTATTTGCTCAAGGATTCGGCAAAAAAATAATTTTTGGAAAAAATGATAAAAAAATAGCTGCTTATTTAATTTAAGCAGCTTTTTTTATTGATCCGTACACTAAATTAGTGCGGAGTAAGAAGTTGGCGAGCCTGATCTGCGGCACTTACGGGAAATGACTGTGGCTGCTTCGTTCCCGACCTGACCAGATTGGTCACACCGCAATGCGCAGGGACCCGCCAGCGCGAATTATACTGCAATAAATCCGCGCTGTGAACCACTATAAACAACGATTCTCGCTTACTCCCATTTTTAGCTTAACAACATCTGCCTCTGCCTTTATGGGCAGTGTTATGATAATCTTCAATTTTAAGAGATCCATGGCACAACCCTCAATCGGAAAAGGCGGCGAACAATGAGAACGACAGACAACTCAGGCGCAAAAATGTACGCGGTTGAAATTGAACAAATCCACACTGATATCAGCAAAATGATGGCTGAGACAGCAAAACTAAATAGTGAAGCTAGCTGGTATCCCATTATTGTTGCGGTAGGCATTATGGGTGGAACGGCGGCAGTGCTGGCTGGTATTGCCGCATTCGTTAACGCATTTTCTGAATAATTCAGTAGCCCCGCAAGTTTCTGCCGGGGCACTGCACTGCTGATATCCCTCAGTATTGATCGCTATAAACCCAATTCCTGCCAAATTCCGTCAATTCGTTTTTTGACATCCGGCGACATCGTAATAACTTGCCCCCATTCCCGATTGGTTTCACCCGGCCATTTATTGGTCGCATCCAAACCCATTTTGCTACCCAAACCACTCACCGGCGACGCAAAATCCAGATAATCGATTGGCGTATTGTCGACCAAGGTTGTGTCGCGCAAGGGATCAACGCGCGTGGTTATTGCCCACATGACCTCTTTCCAGTCGCGGATATTCACGTCTTCATCCACCACAATAATGAATTTGGTGTACATAAACTGACGTAAAAAACTCCAGACGCCAAACATCACCCGCTTTGCGTGCCCTGCGTAAGATTTTTTAATCTGCACAATCGCCATCCGATAACTACAACCTTCCGGCGGCAAATAGAAATCAGTAATTTCACTAAATTGCTTTTGCAATAAGGGCACGAAGACTTCATTGAGCGCCACACCCAGCACCGCCGGCTCATCTGGCGGCTTACCTGTATATGTAGAGTGATAAATCGGATTTTCACGCATGGTAATGCGGTCTATCGTAAACACCGGAAAAGAGTCTTGCTCATTATAGTAACCAGTGTGGTCGCCATACGGCCCCTCCAAGGCGTGCTCATAGCCGCTAGGATGGTTTGCATCGGGATAAATATGCCCTTCCAATACAATTTCGGCGCTTGCCGGTACTCGCAACTCGCTACCGATTGCTTTTACCAATTCAGTGCGACTACCGCGCAACAACCCTGCAAACTGATATTCAGACAAACTATCCGGCACTGGCGTCACCGCTCCCAATATAGTTGCCGGGTCAGCGCCTAATGCAACCGCCACCGGATAAGGCTGACCTTTATTAACGATGCCATGCTCACGGAAGTCCAGCGCACCACCACGATGTGCCAACCAACGCATAATGACTTTATTCCGAGATAAAACCTGCTGACGATATATTCCTAAATTTTGGCGTTTTTTAAACGGCCCTTTAGTAATAACAAGTCCCCAGGTAATAAGTGGTGCGACATCACCCGGCCAGCAGTGCTGAATAGGCAAGCGCCCCAAATCAACTTGCGCGCCTTCCCAAACAATAGTTTGGCAAGGTGCGCTGCGTAATTCTTTGGGGGCCATATCCCATACCGCTTTCACCAGACTGCCTAAACCCAATAAATCTTTAAATCCTTTCGGCGGTTCAGGTTCTTTTAAGCTGGCTAACACATGGCCGATTTTGCGTAACTCAGTGAGATCTTGTGCGCCCATACCCAAGGCTACACGCCGCGTTGTGCCAAATAAATTGCCTAATACCGGTATATCAAAACCGGTTGGTTGCGTAAATAAAAGTGCCGGACCTTCTGCGCGCAATGTGCGATCACAGACTTCCGTCATCTCTAAAATGGGTGAAATTGGGGTATTTATTTCTTTTAGCTCCCCTTCTATTTTCAATTTAGCAATAAAATCGCGTAAGTCTTCGTATTTCATACAATTTTTAAGTTTTTCTCAGGTTAAACGGCTCAATCAAGAAAAATCAGCAAGTGATTGATTTAATTGAATTTTATTGCGGCGCAGCATAAATAATTAGATTTATAAGTAATAGCTTTTAGTTTTAATAGTATTGACTTGATATAAACAGCCCCCTACAATGCGCCAAATTCAGAAATAGTTGATCTAAGCATTCATTGCTAAAAATAAACTAATTACTCAATTCGGGATACCATTAGATTTAAGGATGGTTGCAGTACCAGCCAAAAAAACGGCGCCCCCGACAAGTTGTTTGCCACTATGTTTTCACGTTCATTCACAGTGCAGGATGTTAGGCTAATTTATTAGCCAACACCAGACAACTCCGGCATCTGGTTTTAAGTAACTTACATGAGCCACGCAATATTCTTGTAGCTCCTCCAAAGTTATCTTTGCAATTTAAAAAGTGCAAAGCCAGATGATGTATCTGATTCGCATTATTTGTCTACCTATGATTCATCAGCGGTAATCGAGCAAAGCGACATTTCAGGAGAAAAATATGTTTCAACAGATGTTTAATTCCGCGCCAAGTTTTAGCGAACCTAGCGCTCCATTGCAAATTATTGTATCGAAACAACGCAACACACTCATTACCATTTTGCATCACACCATGATGGTATTAGGCATAGCAGCAATTACTGCCTTAGGACTCATGTTTGTAAAACCTGAGCTCACCGACGAATTTCAAGCTATTTCGCCCTTCTTTAAAGAAGCAGCCGATATAGATGAACCAGCACCAGTTTCACTGGCAACGATTGCAACCGATACCGCCATCAATCAAGCGGCCAACGCGGCTGACGCCCAATTAATCGGTGATGCCAAACAACAGCGCTCGGTAACGAACTGGCTTTCCAAACGCTATCGCGTTGCCAATGATGCAACCGACATGCTCGTTTCAGCGGCTTACCTGACGGCGAAAGAGATTAAACTCGATCCCTTATTGATTTTATCGGTTATGGCGATTGAATCAGGTTTAAACCCGTTCGCAGAAAGCCCGGTTGGAGCTCAAGGTTTGATGCAAGTCATGTCCAAGGTACATCAAGAGAAGTTTGACGATTTAGGCGGCGTTAAAGCGGCATTAAATCCAGTTGCAAATATTCGGGTTGGCGCACAAATTCTTAAAGAATACGTCACTCGTGGTGGTTCAGTCGAAGCTGGCCTGAAGTTATACGTCGGTGCTGCCATGTCAGACAGCGACGGCGGCTACGGCAATAAAGTGATCGCTGAATACAAACGCTTGAAAGACGTGGCGAATGGAAAATCCGTCCCTACTTTCACAGTGAATACAGTCAACGCATCGATTACTGCCAAACCGGCGATTATTAAAGTAAATGAGACACGTGTTGAAGCGGAACATTTAGCGGCGATTTAATCAAGTCACCAGCATCTCAATAAAAAGCGGCACTTACTAAGTAAGTGCCGCTTTTTTATTCACAACAACTAAGCCACTAATTACGCTTTACCAGCAGCTATCTCAACTTGACGCAGTTGGCTTGATAATTTATCCAATACGCCATTCACAAATTTATGACCATCTATTCCGCCGAATGACTTAGTCAGCTCAACGGCTTCATTAATCACTACGCGATACGGAATTTCTAAATGGTTTTTCAATTCGTACGCGCCAATTAATAAAGCAGCGTGCTCAACTGGCGACAATTCAGAAATAGGACGATCCAGCAACGGAGCAATGCTGTTGCGCAGCGCAGCCACATCTTTAATGCTGCCGTAGATTACGGCGTCAAAATGCTCAATATCGGCTTTTTCGAAACCGTGTGCCTGACGGATATGTGCTTCAATCACGGCGACATCTTCGTGATTTAAAAGCCATTGGTAAATTCCTTGCAAAGCAAATTCACGAGCGCGATGGCGCGGTGAACGGCTTTTACTTGGATTGGCATGCTGGGTTTTAGTATTCATTTAGTTCAATCATTTCACTTAAGCGTCAAAATTAGCGTCTTTGGCATTTTCTGCCAGTTCTTCCAAAGCCAACGTCAGATTAGCCATTTCCACCGCTACGCGCGCTGCGTCACGGCCTTTTTCATGCATACGAGCGACTGCTTGTGCGTCGTTTTCGGTTGTGAGTACGGCATTCGCGATAGGGAGTCCGAAATCCAAACCGATACGTGTAATGCCCGCACCAGATTCGTTCGATACTAATTCAAAGTGATAAGTCTCACCGCGAATAATGGCACCGAGCGCGATTAAAGCGTCAAATTGCTGGGTGTCGGCGAGCTTTTGCAGGGCTAACGGGATTTCTAACGCACCTGGCACGGTGACGTGCAAAATATCTTCACCGATTACGCCTAACGCTTGCAATTCAGCTACGCAGGCTGTAAATAATGCGTCGCCGATTTCTGGATTAAAACGTGCCTGAACAATACCAACGCGTACGCCAGCACCGTCTAAATTCATTTCGTAAGCTCCAACTGTCATCATATTCTTTCTTGCGCCTTGTCGCGCTTTAGTCATTTTTAATAAGGGAAATCTTTGCTTTAAAATCTTTACTTTAATTCGCTGGTTTTTCTTGATAACCAACCACTTCTAAATTAAAACCGGTCATGGAAGGCATTTTGCGTGGGCTGGCCAATAACTGCATTTTGCCGACGCCTACATCTTTTAAAATTTGCGCGCCTATTCCATAAGTGCGTAAATCCATGCTCGCGGCGCGTCCTTGCGGTTTGGCTTTAGGTGATGTGAGTGCGGTAAATTGGGCAAACATTTGTTCCGCCGATTCTTCGCAATTCAACAAAACCAGTACGCCATTCGGTGACGCTTGAATTGCCTGCATAGCCGAAGCTAAATTCCACGAATGAGTGGTCACGCTGCATTCCAGTAAATCAAGCACTGATACCGGTTGATGCACCCGCACCAAAGCAACCTGATCAGCAGAAACATCACCATGCACCAACGCCAAATGAGCAGAGCCACTTGGTTTGTCGCGGTAGGCAATGGCATTAAATGTGCCATGCGCAGTAACCATGGAGCGCTCTGCTACGCGCTCAACAAAACTCTCCGTCAGGCTTCGATAATGAATCAGGTCAGCAATCGTGCCGATTTTGAGGTCGTGTTGCTTTGCAAATTCGATTAAATCGGGCAAACGCGCCATGCTGCCGTCGTCGTTCATGATTTCGCAAATCACTGCGGCGGGAGTTAAACCGGCCAGTTCAGCGAAATCGCAACCAGCTTCGGTATGACCTGCACGCATTAACACGCCGCCTTTTTGGGCCCGTAATGGAAATATATGGCCGGGCTGCACGATGTCGGCAGCGTCGCTCATCGGATCAACGGCAACTTGAATTGTTTTAGCACGATCTGCGGCGGAAA
The DNA here is from genome assembly GCF_002976435.1 of Solimicrobium silvestre. Taxonomy (GTDB): domain Bacteria; phylum Pseudomonadota; class Gammaproteobacteria; order Burkholderiales; family Burkholderiaceae_D; genus Solimicrobium; species Solimicrobium silvestre. Next base: position 56,055 of record NZ_PUGF01000027.1, read on the forward strand.
TACCGGTGGTAACGCCTTCGGCGGCTTCGATGGAAACAGTGAAATTGGTGCCGTAGGCGGTGCCGTTGCGGGTCGTCATCATCGGCAACTGCAATTGGTCACAACGTTCTGCGGTGAGCGTTAAGCAAACCAGGCCGCGACCATATTTGGTCATAAAGTTGATCGCTTCGGTGGTGACAAATTCAGCCGCCATAACCAGGTCGCCTTCATTTTCACGGTCTTCTTCATCGACCAAAATAACCATGCGACCGGCGCGTAATTCAGCAACAATTTCCAGGGTAGTTGAGATAGACATTTATATATATTCTAGTAACGTAAAAACCGCGTTGATACTGAAAGCCGAAAACGGCATTTCAATGAATAGGGGATAAGGCAGCATTTTATAGGATTTACGACGCAAGCAAGGCATAACATCGCATTTGCCGGCATAGTCATGCAAAAAAATCCGCTATTTAGGCAAAACGCTGAAATAAGAATTAGGATTTATGATTGGGAATACTGGGGCATATATTTTGTTTTTATCAGCTAAGCGTATTATTTTACTTTAAGCTCTATACATACTGTCAAAAAACAGGTTTTTTGATGCTCGCAAAACCATTGAATACGTTAAAATTTTTAAAAAACAGTGGGGGGTATATTAAACCGCCTGAAAATAAGCCGAAAAAACACGATTTATTTAAAATTCACTGCCATGAGCAACACTGGTCTCCCGCCGTTTAACTCAAGATAGTTACGCGCTGTTTGCAGAATTTCTTCTTTACTCATATGAAATGAGTACAGCAAATCGTTTCCATCCATCGAATGCGCGCCGAAATGATCACGCAATGCTTCGCATGAAATTTCGCACCAGATATACTCACCATCAACGAGTGTTTGAAAAGATATGGTACCCATGGCCGTTACTTTGGGCATTACCAAATTGGGAAAACTGATTTCCATTTGCAACCTCAAGATTCAATTAATACGCGCGGGAGTTCAAACTGCGTTCCAATTGCATTCCCTAAATCGACACAATTCACCATCTACAAATATAAGCACATTAATGTGATCAAGCAATTATTAATTGACGCAAACAACAATTTAATTCGATTTATTAGACGGCTTGGTACATCAAGGGATACCATACAGCAACTAAAAACCACCGAGCACCATGAAAAATCTGATGACGGCAAGACCGCCCAAGCTATTCGCATTACTTCTCCTGACCTTGGCTTGCGCCAATATCAACGCTCAACCGCTGCTACGCTGTGAAATTACATACGCCGGAACCACCCACACGCTAGAAGCGCGCATCAGCGTTGACGCTAACGCAGATGCTGGCGGCGCTTACACAACCGAAGCAATGGATATAGGTGGACGGTTCCGCTTTAAAGCGCTCATGCTGGGGACCGAGCAACATGTAGACAGCATCAAACTGTATGCCTATTACGAAACGCACCGGCAAGCGGTTTTGTTACAGGAAGTGAAGTATGTCGCGCCATTTACACTATCAACGACAGCGTATGGTTTGACTGGACTGAATTACCTCTATTCGCCACCGCTGGGGCGTGAACTCCAATACGGCTGCGCGTTATTGGAGGCCAAATCATGATTAAACTCGCCGTCGCATTAGCCTTAAGCATCGCAACCTGCACAGCAGGCGCTGAGTCAAACTCCCCTACCGTTAGTTTGCTGTTTGCTGGCGATATTGTTTTAGACGGTCAACCCGGTAAAGTCATTGAACAAGGACATGATCCATTTGCCGCCTTTTCCGACATTATAAATAGCGCCGATATTCGGGTCGGCAATCTGGAATGCGTGATTGCCACAGTCGGTGATCCCGAAGACAAAAATTATAATTTCCGCGCCCATCCACGTACTTTACCGATACTCAAACAACACTTTGATGCGGTGTCCATTGCCAATAATCATTCCGGCGATTTTGGTCGCCCTGCGTTTGAAGAAATGCTAGGCTTACTCGACCAAAGCGGCATTAAACGGTTTGGCGGCGGGCACAATTTAAGCGAGGCGCACACGCCGTTAATCATCGAACGCAATGGCCTACGGATTGCCCTGCTTGGCTATAACGAATTTATGCCACGTAGTTTTGAAGCCGATGAGCATGGCGCCGGTACCGCATGGAGCGAAGACGAGCAAGTCAGTGCCGACATTCATAAAGCACGCGATGTTTATAAAGCAGATCTGGTGATTCCCGTCATGCATTGGGGCTGGGAGAACGAGCCACATTCCAGCGCTCGCCAACAACAACTAGCGCATTTAATGATTAATGCCGGTGCAGATTTAATCATCGGTGGGCATCCGCATGTGACGGAAGAAATTGAATATTACCGGGGCAAGCTGATTGTCTACAGTGTCGGCAACTTCATGATTGATGCCTTGGATAACGCAGCTCAAATGCGTGGATGGGTTATGCATTTCACGCTGGATCGTAATGGCGTTAAAAGCTGGAGTACCAGCGTTGCACATATTGACGACAATGGCATCCCTACCCCGGCGCTACAAGAAAAAAGCCCGTGCGGAACAAGAGAGTCAACGCAAATTGACATGTGTACCAATGGGAAATAAAGGCAGAAATAGCTGAAGGGGTAACTTATTTGCTTTGTGTTTTACTGACATCAATGTAGTCAGTAACTAGACTCAGCAGTTGGTCAAAAGGAGCCGACTTGGAAAACTTGGTCACACCAGGCGGAAACCCGCCTCGCTTTTCTACTTCCTCATCTTCATGCAACTCAGACGCCACAATAATCTTCATGGTTTGCACAAACGCGGTATTTTGCAGTGCTTTCAACATTTGCAGGCCATCCATGTTGGGCATGAATAAATCTGTGATCAGTAGATTGGGGCAACGCTCACCCATTTGTATCAACGCCTCAAAACCATTACTCACTTTTCGTATTCGTACTTGTGAGCCAAGCGCAGTTAATTGCTCCTCCATTAAACTAACTGCCGTTGCATCGCCCGAACAAATCAAAATCTCAAAAAATTCACTTACATTCGGCATCGCAGTGCGTGCCGCTAACATCTCATTCACCGATTGGCGGAAAATACGCCGATGTCCACCTGGCGTTTTCCAAGCCTGCAAACTACCGCTTTCCACCCACAACTGAACCGTACGAACACTTACCCCCAAACACTTTGCGGCATCCCGTGTCGACATAATTTCATCAGAATGGTCGCTCTGCATATCAATGCCCTTCAGCGATAATCCAGTCTGGCTTATTTGTACTAAGGAAGTTCATGAGTGCCTGTATGACGTCAGGATCGAACTGGGTACCGCTCCGGTCGTTAATATAGGTAATCACTTCAGGTAGAGGCCAAGGCTTCTTATAAGGGCGCGCGTGTAGCAACGCATCAAATACATCAACCACCGCAACGATACGCGCGGAAAGAGGAATCGCCTCCCCTTTTAAACCGCGTGGGTAACCATTTCCATCAAAGTGTTCGTGATGTCCACCCGCAATTTCTGCGCCAAGGCTAAGGCTGCTAACACCTTCCACAGCACCGGCAGCGTGCGCTAATACGGTTTCTCCGATAAGTGCGTGGCCTTGCATAATGATGCGTTCTTCCGGCGTATGCGAACCCGGTTTCAAGAGTATCGCATCAGGAATTCCTACTTTGCCGACATCATGCAAAATGCTGGCAAGGCCAACAAAAGTCATAAAATTGGGGTCGATATCAACCGGCAACTTACCTGTATCCAAGAGCTCTCCAGCGATCGCTTCGGTCAGCCGGCAAACACGCCGCACGTGCCCACCTGTTGTTGCATCACGTGATTCGGCCAGATCTGCCAAGGCAATTACAGTGGCTTCCTGAGTGGTTTTGAGAAGATCAAACATGTGCAGATTATCAAATGCTGCGGCAATCCGGTCACAAAAGATATCAAGCAAATTACATTCAAGCGGGGTCAATGGGCGAGCCGGAGCGAAGGCGACCGCAAACTGTTTACCATGTGCCGCGATGATAGACAGTACGTCGACCATTGGACTAAAAAAATTCTTTTTATCATGGAATGTCTGAAGAATTGCCTCTGACCACGGATGCGTGTTGGGCAGCACATTCTGTTCTCGCAACGAAATTGATTGCCCGATCGTGGCAATCACAATCGGTACCACTTCCTTGGAATTAGTGGAGCTCATCACACACAAGATGCCTTCAGTACCAAAGTTAAGGATGGCGCTTATTTGCGTTAACACACCCGAAGCCAAGTCTTTCAGCGAATCAATTTGATACAGGTTATTGACGGCATGAAGAATTTTATCCAAACCACGCCGGTTGGCTTCAATAGTCTTTAGCCCTTCATAAGCGCGCAATGAGGAGATTACGCAGGTAAACATTTTTTGCGCGGTCAGTTCAGTTTTTAATTTGTAATCGTTAATATCATAGTCAACGATAATTTTTTGCTCTGGTGCCTGACCCGGCTGACCGGTGCGAAGTATGATGCGCACCAGATCGTTATGCAATTCTTCACGAATTCGCTGCGCTAAAATCAAACCGGCGTTCTCAACTTCCATCACCACATCCAGCAAAACCATGCAAATGTCTGGCTCTCTTGCCAACACCTCAAAGCCCTCTGCTCCGGAGTAAGCGGAGAGGATTTCAATCTCTTGGTTTTTAAAGGTAATGTTTTTTAACGCTAAACGGGTAACGGCATGTACATCAAGCTCGTCATCAACGATTAATATGCGCCATTTCGTTACGCATTTCACCGTGGAGTCGATGACTTCACCTTCATCTTCCAGCCAACCTTCGTCGTCGTCATCCGGTAGTTGAGACATTTACTAATCCCTCTAGTTAAATTAAGGGTGGATTCTGTAACTTGCTTTGTATTAATTTAGGATAGCAGATAGCTTGAAAACTTCAATTTCACCTATTGAAATACATAAAAACAATGGCATTGCATTATTAATAAAACTTTTAGGGCTTACGCAAAACTGTTCCGGCAAGGACAGCGCATCGCCGCTGGAACGGTTTTGCGTAAGTGCTACTTTTTAAGGGATCCGAATATATTCATTATCTGACAACTGCCTGGTAATTCTGGGGATGTTTATTTTAAATAGCGCACCACCGTCAGCATTATTGTGCGCGCTGATGGTGCCGCTAAATTGTTTACTTACAATATTAAACACAATATTCAGCCCCAAGCCTGTGCCGCCCTGACCGCGCCGCGTGGTAAAAAAGGGATCGAAGATTTTGCCAAGAATATCTTCGGGAATACCGCAACCGTCGTCTCGGAAATTAATCAACACATGATCATCTGCCAAGTTTGTTTCAATAATAATATGTCCAAAATCACGATTATTAAAAGCATGCGTCACTGAGTTCATGGTCAAATTAGTTACAACCTGTGCAAGAAGCCCCGGATAGCTATCCATCCGAATTTGACTGATACCGCCGGGCCTCATTTCAATTTTAGTTTTTGCTTTACGCAAGGTCGGATTCAGACTCGTGATTAACTCGTGTAAAAATTCATGCAACTCAAACTCGCGCCGTTGTTCGCTAGTTTGATCAACTGCGACCTGTTTAAAACTCTGAATTAACCGTGCTGCCCGGTTAGCATTAGCAATGATGAGACGAGAACTTTCAATCGCCACATGAATATATTCCACAATTTGTGACTTACGAATATTCCCTTCATTCACATTATTATTGATCTCAGTACTGGCATCATTTAACACCGACGCACTAGTAACTATAATGCCGACCGGCGTATTAATTTCATGCGCGACACCGGCTACCAGCGAACCAAGAGCGGCTAATTTTTCAGAACGAACCAACTCCCCTTTGGTTAAATTAAGCGATTCCAGCGCAAGATTAAGCTCTTCATTGGTTTTTTGCAGCTGGGCAGTACGTGACAGAACTCGCGATTCCAGTTGCAAATTATTTTCCTGAATTTCGAGCTCTGCGGCACGCTGACCCGTGATATCCACTGGCGCAAAGATAAAAAATGTATCGTCCTGGAATTTAATCGGACGACCCGACATTAAACAAATCAAAATACGGCCATCTTTCGTTCTTTGCCTGATTTCAAACCGATTCACCACTTTCGTTTGCTTGATTTGATCCAACGCCAGATTACGATCAGAAATATCCAGCCACAACTTCATTTCCATCGAAGTGCGGCCAATAATTTCATTCCTTGAATAGCCAAATTGATCCAGCCAAAAATCATTCACATCAATAAACTCACCGGTTTCAATACGCACTAACGCCAGCGGCATAGGCGCTTGTTTAAAAATACTGGCGAACTTATATTGGCTGTCCAGCAGATCTTGCTCATACTGCAAACGCATTCTGTGCGTATCTAAAAACTCGTTAAACCACACCACCAGTTCACTGATTTCATCCTTGCTTTTCGGGACAACCAAGTGGTGAGCCAAGTTAATATTTTTATCCTGTATGCGGCGAAAGCCATCTGAAATTGCCTGTATAGGCGCCACCATATTGCGCCTGAAAATTTGACTCGCGAAAAAGATAACAATAAAACTTAATATCACCAGCATCATCAATATCTGAGTCAGTCGATTCATCGGCGCCAATAAGGTTTCTTGCGGGATGATGCCAAACACCCGCCAGGTTTTGGTATCCAGCTTGGCCATACTGACTAAATTATCTCGGCCATTAATATGAATAATGCTACTGCCACTATTTAATTCCATTTGATTTTTAAGCTGGCTCTTAATCTCATCAGACATGACCTGCCCAATCTTGCCGCGCTCCGGCGAATAGATCATTCGCCCTTCTGAATCCGTGACGATCATGTACGAATGCAGGCCCAAATCAACTTGACTGAAGTGATCAAACAAATAGTCTGTTGAGTAATTAATCAGCAACATACCGACCGGCTCTGACAATTGCGACGTAGCTGAAAAATGCCGAATAACTTTTATGGCGGTCAATACTTTATGTGCGGTAGATGCGGTATTTAAATTATTTTCAACACCGCGCCAATACACGGGCTTTTTTTCAGCAATAGCGGCAATGAAAAGTGCGACCCGGACTTTATCATCCACCAGAGGCTCGGAAAGCGTATCACCGACATAAAATTGATGCCCCCTGACTGAAAATAAATCAATCGATACAATGCCTTTCAGACTGCTATACAGACTTAAACTTTGCCTGATTTCTGCCTGGGTTGATAATTCATCAAAGGTATTATGTTCTCTGTTATTTGTGGAATCTGCTTTAACTAATACCGCACTGATTTCCTCACTGCTGGCGATGCGGGTAGCTAAATTTTCAATTTGCTCCACCACTTGCTGCTGTAAATAGTCACGCTGATTACCGACCAGTTGGGTACTGTATTGCCCGGTCAGATCCAAAATCGTATCGCGCACCACATCATAAGAAATGATTGCAAAGATCAACAGAGGGAGCGCGCTGACAATGACGAGGTAACCAATCAGCTTATAAATGATGTTGAGCTTTAGTTTCAAGCCAGATTTCCCTATTTCAGCGTATCAGCCGTTATTACCCGGGTATCAATGATCAAAACGGGAGGTATTTTTTCACCCTTAAGAGCGCGCACGGCAAGTGCCACGCCTTGGTAGCCTTGTTCGGCTGCTTGCTGATCTACAGTTGCCAGCATCGTTCCGGCCTTAATCGCCGCGCGGGCTTCATCCAGTGCATCGTAACCAACCACCAGCACATTTTTGCGGCCACTGTCAGCTAAATACTGAATTGCCCCTAATGCCATCATGTCGTTGGCACAAATTAAAGCACCCACCTTAGGGTGCATCATAAAAATGTGCCTGGCTACTTCATGGGCCTCATCAATCTTCCAATGCGCAGTCTCTTCTGCAACAAGATGCATCATTGGATTTTGCTTGATCGCCCGTAACGCGCCATTCGTCCGCATCACCGCATTTCCTGCACCGGGCAATCCTTCTAACAAAGCGACTTGGGTAGGCTTATGAATTTTATCCGCCACCAGCATCGAAACGTGATAACTGGCCGATTCATTATCAACACTGATAAACGGAATCGGCTGCATTTGTTGGTTTTGCATCATTTTTTGATCGAGAGGATTATCAATATTAATAATCACTATCCCCGCACTCTGCGCTTTTTTAATGCTTGGAATTAAGCGCTGAGAGTCACCTGGGGCAATGACTAAGGCATCGACTTTGGCTTCGATAAGTTCTTCAACGATCTGAATTTGCTCTTCAATGAAGGTTTCCTGAGAGCTATTTCTCACCAACAACTCAATACCCAATACCTTTTCCGCCCGGCGCGCACCCTTTTCCATTTCAACGAAAAAGGGATTCGTCTGGGTTTTTAATACCAACGCGATTTTGAGCGGTTTTTTAGCCGATGGCACAGACGCAGACATTTGCGCCGTACTTGCCGCACTTTTCTCTGTTTGATTGCTTGAATTGCCACACGAAGCCAATACGAACACGATGAAAAATAACAACCATAATCGAACTAAGCCCATGATTTCCCCGATTCAAAGATCCTTTATCACTTTTTTTAGTTTATTTTCTATTTGGGAATATACAAGCAGGAATTTTAGGATACGTATTAGTCGACGAAAATCACAAAAACACCGGCTAGCGGTGATAATATCTGTGCTCGGAATAACAACAATTTCTCAATGCAGAGACTAAAGAAACTAAAGGGAGATTCGTTTGCCAGCTCACGATCCGCACATAAATGGCTCCCTCTTCCAACGCATTAAGGATTACATCCTGGCAGAAATACACTTGGGACATTGGCGTGAAGGCGATGTAATTCCAACCGAACAGGCCTTATCTAAACAGTTTGTTGTGTCGCGTATGACAGTGAATCGTGCTTTACGCGAATTAACGTCCGAACAAATTTTGATGCGCATTCAAGGATCTGGTACGTTTGTAGCGCAGCAAAAGTATAAAGCCACGCTAATTAAAGTTAAGAATATTGCGGAAGAAATTAAAGACCGCGCGCATACACATCGCAGCGAACTACTCTGTCTGGAGCGCTGCAAGGCCAATGAACAGCAAGCCAAACAGTTTCAAGTGAATCACAACCACATGCTGTTTCACTCCACCATCGTTCATTTTGAAAACGACATCCCGATCCAAATTGAAGACCGTTGGGTAAATTCTGAAGTAGCACCCGAATATATACAGCAAAACTTCCACGCCATCACACCAAACGAGTATTTGATGAAAGCAGCACCCTTACAGGGTGCCGACTATTCTATTGAAGCGTGCAATGCGCCCACAGAAATTGCCGAGCTACTGGCAATGACATCGAAAGATCCTTGTTTGGTACTGAATCGCACGACCAAATCAATGGGTCGAATCGCTTCTGTCGCCACCATGTGGCACCCAGGACATAGATATCAATTTACGGGGCAGTTTTAGGTAGCAAGCTGGTTGAAATATGTATGTGTTGCTGTTGCTGTTGCCTTTGATCTTGCCTTTGACGTTGATTTTGACCTACCCCCACTTCTAGTTCGGCCGGTTTTTCTAAGGAAAAAAGGATAAGAAAGGTTCGCTGTTTGAGGTGTAGCAAGGGTTTCGTGGAGCATTGCTCCGCGCTTGCGGAACGGACTTCCCTTGCAAGGGAAGTCTCCCACAGGCACCTAAGGCTTTTATGCCGTAGCGAGTTTCGAACTTTTCCCTTTTTTTCTTAGAAAAATCGGGGTTTCCGAAATAGCGTGGTCGCCTTTTTTGGGTTATCTTTTTTGGCGACGCAAAAACGGCAACTGGCTGTCGGGCCACCCCCGACCAACAAGCCTCAAATTTACGGAATCAGCTAATCAATTTAAGTCTACGCAACATCAATTTTTAAGCAAAAAAAAACGGCAGGATAACCCTGCCGTTTTTTATTAGTAATTAAGTGATTAAATCAATTAATCCACAAACTGCTCATTCCCAACCATACCAATCTTAGTAACCCCAAGACGTTGCGCTGCCGCCATCACGCTAGCCACCGTTTTATAGGCCACCAACTTGTTTGGACGCAAATGCATTTCCGGCTGATCTGGTATCGCTGCCACTGCACGCATATGCTCTTCTAATGATGCGTGATCAGGTATAACGTTACCGTCCCATAAAATCGTGCCATCAAAATCAATGTCAATGTTGACCACAGTCGGCGGTGCTACTTGCGGCGGCGGTG
>NZ_PUGF01000028.1 GCF_002976435.1 Solimicrobium silvestre
TCCAAACCAATCATTTTTACGGTAGTATCCATTTCGGACTCCTTCTCTTGATTGTCGCTTGCCAGCCCACCTGGCTCGCTAGGCACATTATGATGCCGTTTTCAGGAGGGTGGAGTCCATTTCATTAAGGTAGACGGCCTGCCACTGCGTAAATTTACAAACGCCTGCTGCATGGAGGTGGCTCTATAGTTGGCTTCTTCGTCGCTATCTGCTGCAACCACATTCATCCCCAGCATTACATATGGTTTGGCAAGTTGTGCTGACGGCTTGAACGTGGCGCGATATAGCTCAATAGCTTGCATCATTTGTGCCGGTGCAAAATGTGAGGCAAACGCATACGGCCGCCCCAATTCTGCAGCTAGTTGCGCGCCATATAAGCTGGAACCGAGTATCCAGATTGGAATGTTTAAGCCAGTGCCGGGAACCGCGCGTACCGAACGTTTTGGCTCTGCTGAAAAGTAATCCAGTAATTCCACTACATCTTGCGGGAATTCGTCCGCGTCGGAAGCCAGATTGCGCCGCAATGCTCGCGCCGTTACCTGATCCGAACCGGGAGCTCGTCCCAGTCCCAAATCAATCCGACCGGGGAACAGCGATTCCAGCGTGCCGAACTGTTCGGCAATCACCAGCGGTGAGTGGTTAGGCAACATAATTCCGCCTGCTCCGACTCGTATCCGTGTAGTGCCGCCCGCCACATGGCCAATTAGTACCGCAGTTGCTGCACTGGCAATGCCCGGCATGCCGTGATGTTCCGCAAGCCAATAGCGGTGGTAGCCCCAGCGCTCGCCATGTTGGGCAAGATCAAGGCTGTTGCGAAACGACTGGGCAGCAGTGCTGCCTTGCGTGATGGGGGAGAGGTCGAGTATGGATAAGGGGATCATTTCAGCCACTTGAGGATTAAAGTTGGAAAGACAAGGGTGTTACGCTTGAATGATAGATTAATTGAGATAATCTGATTTAATTGCATATCCACAAGATAGCTTGTTACAATTTCCAGCATCTGATTTCTTTATGAAAGAGTTCCCATGATTATTTCGTCTGCAGCAGATTTTCGCGAAGCGGCACGGCGCAAGCTGCCGCGCTTTTTGTTTGATTATATTGACGGCGGTAGCTACGTTGAGCACACCTTAAAAGCTAATAGTGCTGATTTGGCTAATATCTGTTTGCGGCAGCGGGTACTTAAAAACATCACCAATTTAAGCCTTGAAACTGAATTGTTTGGTCAGAAACAGGCCATGCCGATTGTGTTCGGCCCAGTTGGATTAAGCGGTATGTTCGCACGGCGAGGCGAGGTTCAAGTTGCCAAGGCAGCGGCTAATAAAGGGATTCCATTCACCTTGTCGACGGTTTCAGTTTGCTCAATGGAAGAAGTTGCAGCGCAAAGTTCGCAGCCGATCTGGTTTCAGTTGTATGTGTTAAAAGATCGTGGTTTTATGAAAAATGCGCTTGAAAGAGCACAAGCCGCTGGCATAAAAAACCTGGTATTTACTGTTGATATGCCGATTCCCGGCGCACGTTATCGTGACGCGCATTCTGGCATGTCCGGCCGCTATTCCGCACCAAGGCGGATCTTGCAAGCGATGACTAAACCGGCATGGGCATTTGATGTCGGCATTAATGGCCGTCCGCATGATCTGGGAAATGTTTCGGCCTACTTAGGGAAAGCGATAACACTGGAAGATTATATCGGCTGGTTAGGGAAAAATTTTGATGCATCAATTAGCTGGTCGGATCTGGAATGGGTGCGTGAATTTTGGAAAGGGCCGATGATTATTAAAGGTATTCTGGACCCTGACGACGCGCGCGATGCCGTTAAGTTCGGTGCCGACGGTATCGTCGTATCCAATCACGGTGGGCGACAACTTGACGGCGTTCTTTCTACCGCCAAAGCATTGCCTTCGATTGCGCAAGCCGTTGGTAGCGACCTGACTGTGTTGGCTGATTCGGGGGTACGTTCTGGGTTAGATGTCGTACGCATGCTGGCTCTTGGTGCCAAAGGGGTTTTATTGGGAAGAGCGGCAGCCTACGCTTTGGCGACAAACGGGCAGCAAGGGGTTGAACATTTGCTGGATATTTTTGCGCAGGAAATGCGCGTTGCAATGACATTGACAGGCGTGACTACTATTGCGCAAATTGACGAAACCATTCTTAATTTAAAAGTGTAAATTGACGCCGCATATGTAGAAACGAAAAAATCTCGTTAATTTAGCAAATTAACGAGATTATATTGCTACCAGTCGACGATTAAACCTTCAAGCCACTGACATCAAACACGCCATCAAACAACACTGAACTTAAGTAGCGCTCGCCAGAATCAGGCAAGATCACCACGATCGTTTTGCCTGCATTTTGGGGCAGTTTAGCCAAACGTACCGCCACCGCAGTTGCGGCGCCGCTTGATATTCCCGACAAAATACCTTCTTCGCGGGCTAAGCGTAGCGCAAATGCAATCGCATCTTCATTGCTAACGGTTTCAATGTCATCGACCAAACTTAAGTCAAGCACCTCTGGCACAAAACCAGCGCCGATGCCCTGGATTTTATGCGGGCCTGGTTTGATTGTTTCATGGGCGCGTGCCTGGCTTAATACCGGGCTGGCAATCGGTTCGACGGCGACCGACTGCACCTTCGCGCCTTTGATCTTTTTAAGGTAACGCGAAACACCGGTAATGGTGCCGCCCGTGCCAACACCCGCAATAAAGATATCTACTTTTCCGTCGGTATCGTTCCAAATTTCTGGCCCTGTTGTTGCTTCATGAATGGCCGGATTAGATGGATTTTTAAATTGTTGTAGCAAGACATATTTATCGGGATTTGATGCCGCAATTTCTTCCGCTTTGGCGATGGCTCCACTCATCCCTTTTGCGCCTTCGGTCAGGATCAATTTTGCGCCGTAGGCCAGTAACAATTTGCGCCGTTCAATGCTCATTGTTTCAGGCATGGTTAAGGTAAGCGGAATTCCGCGCGCCGCTGCTACAAATGCTAAAGCAATACCGGTATTGCCACTGGTGGGTTCGACGAGTTCTTTGCCTGGCCCTAAAACGCCGCGCTTTTCTGCATCGTCGATCATGGCGGCACCGATGCGGCATTTCACTGAATAAGCTGGGTTGCGACCTTCAATTTTTGCCAGAATCGTGGCACCAGCGCCATCGCTGACGTGGTTTAAGCGTACTAGCGGAGTGCGCCCGATCGATAGCGAATTATCTTTAAACCAGTTTGACATGACAGCCCCTTTGGAAATGGTGAGTAAGTTTAAATAAGTATGAATAAAGCCACTTTTCTAATGAGTTCTATGAGCATACCTAACTCTTTTTATAAGGACAACGAATAAAAAAATATTACTATATGCAAAAATGTTAAGTTTGGATGGCTCTGCACAAGAGCTAAATTTCTGCGTATTTAATCCCCGTTTTAAGCAGGTTTTATGTGGTTCATTTATTTTTTCTGCTATTGTGAATATGCAACATGTACTTGTCTGAGGTCATCGCGGGGATAAAATGCGTACGCTGATATTGTGGTTCCACCGACTGTTTAATCCTGGCTATATACCTAAAAGTAGCCGTGCCGGTACGCAGTCAGCGAGCGATTCAATGTCAACCGCTTCAAGCAGGGCAGCGGCCAAATTGGCTAAGTTAGCCAAATCACTCGCGTCCAGCAAACATGCTGCACCCAAGAATGAGTTTTTAGGAAATTATAAACAATTACCAAGCTATGTTGATGCGCGCTATTTTGATTGGATGGCGGGTAAATCGACTGGAAACGTAGTCGAAGACAGTTCGTTTGAACGAAAATTAATTGAATATCTGGCCGCTTTGGCCGCTTCTGAGTTTGCCGGTTCTAATTTGATTCCACGAGTTCCCAGCGTGATGGTGCAGTTGCTGAAACGTATGCACGAAGAGAATGTTTCCGGCTCAGAATTGTCGCGCATTATTACCAAAGACGTAGTGCTGGTGGCCGCTATTCTCAGTGAAGTGAATAGCTCTTTTTATAATTTGTCGGATCGCATCAACGATCTTAGTCAAGCCATTCTCCTGCTAGGACATAACCGCTTGCGCATGGTGTTAGCCAAAATCTCATTTACGCCTATTTATAATGCACAGCTTGGTGCTTACACCAAATTAACTGCCGCCAAAATTTGGGAAGAGTCGCAAAAGCGCGCATTTGTATGTTATTTGCTGGCAAAGCATCAAAAGGTCGATCCATTTATGGCTTTTTTGGCCGGTTTAATGCAAGACGTGGGCTTAATGGTGGCGTTGCGGGTGTTTGATCGCAGTAGCGGCAGTGGGCAATTGCCGACCTCACCGACTTTTCGTGATGAGTTTCAGCAGCAGTCTATGGTGCTGTCAGCACGTATCGGCCACATATGGTCGTTGCCGGAAGTGGTGATTAAAGCGATTGAAGGGCAGGGTATGGATAAAACCGCTTTAGCCAAGATACCACTTGCCAAAGTATTGCAAAAAGGAGATTTCTTAAGCAAAACCTGTGTTCTGATTGACTCTGGGCAACTTAATGTCGACATGGAACGGGTTCGTGGTGTGCTCACCGAAGCAGAAATGGATTGTTTGTTTACGCTGCTTGAGGGTAATAAGAACGTTTCCAATATTTTGTGAATTCATCGATTACAGCTAACTCAATCAACGCCAATAACATCATTCCCGTGCACTAGGTTGTTATTAGGGAACACTTCTGCTATCTTCTTGCGAGCAATGCAACATCGCTTACATCATTCCCTACACGCGTTATTCCAGAACTTCAGGTTTCTTGAGGTTGACGCATAACAATTAAAGACAACATGATGCGCTTATTACGGCTAACTCTATTCGCTATGACCTTATCTCTTGCCAGTATCCCTTCCTTTGCCGACCGCCTGACACTTGAACGTATTCACGCCGATCCGTCGCTGTCGGGCCCTACCGTTAGTGCTCTTAAAATGTCGCCGGATGGCAGTCGGGTCACTTTTTTGCGTGGACGTAGTGATGATCGGTTTCAGCTTGATTTGTGGGAATTCAATTTAAAAGACAACTCGACCAAGTTATTGGTCGATTCAAAAATATTGCTGCCTGAAGAGAAGTTATCTGATGCAGAAAAAGCGCGTCGCGAACGTGAACGTACTGCTAGTTTTCATGGGATTTCGGACTACAGCTGGTCGCCGGATGGCAAGCAATTACTAGTGACGTTGGCGGGCAATTTATATTTGGCCGACGTGGCACATCCAGACCAGGCGCGACGGATTGTTTCTGGTGATGTGATTGATCCAAAAATTTCACCTAAGGGACATTATGTGTCGTTTGTGCGTGCGCAAAATTTATTTACGATTGATTTAGCCACCAACAAGGAGCAGCAATTAACCACGGACGGTGGCGGTGCAATTCATAACGCCGAAGCCGAGTTTGTAGCGCAGGAAGAAATGTCGCAGACCAGCGGCTATTGGTGGGCGCCGGATGACTCGGCAATTGCCTTCAAGCATTTTGATGAAACGCCAGTACCGAATGCACGTCGCTTTGAAATTTATGCTGATCATACCGAAATTATTGAACAGCGTTATCCAGCGGCGGGTGATCCGAACGTATTAGTTTCGTTGGCGCTGGTAGCACCGACCGGCGGAAAAATCCACACTGTGGATTTAGGTAAAGAAACGGATATTTATCTGGTGCGCGCCGACTGGAGTTCCGACGCGCAGCACTTGGTGTATCAACGCGAAACGCGTGATCAAAAGCGTCTGGATTTGGTGGCAGTGGATGCGTCCACATTGGCGCAGCATACCTTGCTGTCAGAAACATCGCCTAGCTGGGTCAGCGTTGGCGTTGCGCGTCCACACTTTCTGGAAAAAACTAAGCAATTCATTTGGGCCTCAGAACGTAGCGGCCGCAATCATGTGTATTTGTACGACATGAATGGACAGATGCTGCATGCAATTTCAAGCGGCGAATGGGGTATTGATGATGTGCTGGCCGTCGATGAAAAAGCCGGGCGTGTGTATGTTGCCGCTAACCGCGACGCGGTGATTGATAAGCAGGTGTATGCGTTAGCGATAGACGGCAGCATGGCAGACCATCCGGCACGTGTCACCAAAGCCGATGGCTGGCATGAGGCTAATTTCTCCAAGCATGGCAGTGCGTTTATTGATACCTGGTCAGACAACGACACGCCACCGCAAGTCAGTGTCCGGCATGCCGATGGCAGCTTAATCACCTGGCTGGAACACAATGAACTCAACAGCACGCATCCGTATGCGCCGTATAAACCTTCGCATGTGCCAACCGAATTTGGCACGCTGAAGTCAGCGGACGGGCAAGTGCTGCATTATTCAATATTGAAACCACCCGGCTTTGATCCGGCCAAGCACTATCCGGTATTTTTAAGTGTCTATGGTGGCCCACACGCGCAAACGGTGCAACGACGCTGGGGTGATTTATTTGGGCAAGTGATGGCGCAGCAAGGTTACGTGGTGTTTAAGTTGGATAACCGCGGATCCTTCCGCCGTGAACGCCGTTTTACCGATGTGATTTATAAAAATTTAGGTAAAAATGAAGTGGCAGATCAGTTGGTCGGTATTGATTGGCTGGCACAACAACCGTATGTCGATGCTAAACGGATCGGTGTATTTGGCTGGAGTTATGGCGGCTTTATGACTTTGCGTTTATTGGAAGCAGCATCCGATCGTATCGCGTTGGGCGTTGCCGTTGCACCGGTTACCGAGTGGGATTTATACGATACGCATTACACAGAACAATTTTTAACTCGCCCTAAAGACAATCCGGAAGGCTATCAACAAAGCGGCGTAATTGCACATCTGGATGGATTAAAGTCACCGTTATTACTGATCCACGGCATGGCGGATGACAATGTGTTGTTTGTGAATTCGACCCGCTTAATCGACGAAATGCAAAACCGCGGCATCCTGTTTAACATGATGACTTACCCTGGCGGCAAACACGGCATATCTAAGAAATCCAGCAATTTGCATGTGTTCAAGACGATTAATAATTTCTTTAACCAGCATTTTGGTGTGAGTGGCATTGATCAAAAATAAGTTGGATATGGAGATTGGCAAAGTGGGCGCACGTGTCTAGTGCCCACCAAAATGTTGCTGGTGATATTGGGCATGCGCGCGGCGAACTCGGCGTTATACGCTAAATGCTGACCGATTTTTTTGCGGATTATCAGGTGCTGGACGTAGTAGGCATATCGACTTAAGGGCGCATCAACATTGAAAACAATTGCAATTATCGGCGCAGGATTTAGCGGAACCGTTACCGCATTAAACCTGTTGCGCCAGGCTGAAGCTTTAAAAGCACAAATCAATGTGGTCTTGATTGATAAGGCGGCCTCGTTTGGCAAAGGCTTAGCCTACGCAACAGAAGATGACAATCTTGTGCTGAATGTGCCGATCGGTAATATGAGTGCATTTGCCGATTTGCCGGATGATTTTTTAGAGTTCTGCCATGGAATGGATTCCTCTTTAAATCACGGTTCTTTTGTATTTAGGCGCATTTATGGTGAATATCTACAGTTAAGATTGCGTGAAGCAAAATCGGCGTATACCGACAGATTAATTGAAATGCGGGATTTCGTAACAGGGATGCGACCAAGCCAAGGCGGCCTCATCCTCAATTTGCAAACTGGCGCGCAAGTGGCCGCCGATTGTGTGGTATTGGCATTCGGTCATTTTGCACCGCGGGCTTTATCTGAAATCTTAGGTGAAGCAACATTTCATCAACGCATCGATCAACAAACTTATTTAGATAACCCCTGGGATGTTGCAGCGCTTGACCGTTTGCCAGCAGACAAGGATGTGTTGATAGTCGGCACCGGACACACCGCTATGGACACCTTGTTTCGTCTGGTTTCTTCTTCATTAGCACGTAAAATTTATATTGTTTCCAGACATGGACACACACCGAATGGACATCGAAAAGCAGGTGAATTTGTCAAGCTGGCGCAGTTGACCAAGTCGGTAGAAAGTACGATGAGAAGTTTGCTTTCTGACCGGCCAACAATCAGGATGCTATTTTCAACAATCCGTAAATTAAGCAAGCAGCATAGTGAGCAGCAGGGTAACTGGCGTGATGTGATTAACAGTCTTCGACAACTTACTCCGGAAATTTGGCGGGCGCTGCCAGGCAGCGAGCGGGCGCGATTTTTACGCCATGTCGTTTATCACTGGGATGTGTTGCGACACCGACTTGCACCGGTCGCTATTCGACGCTTTGAAGACTTGCTCTCTGCAGGGCGGGTTGAAATTATTGCCGGACGTATTGCGCAATTTGACTCAATTGCGGGCGATAGCACTATCTGCGCAAGCATCCGCCTGCGAGGGTCAAATCGCTGCCGAGAATTCATGGTTGGCTCCGTTATTAATTGTACTGGCCCAAACTATGATATTCACCGCATTAGCAACCCCTTGGTGCGGCAACTGACCGATGCGGGGATTTTGCAGCAAGATGAGTTGAAGACGGGTTTTACCGTCGATGAAAATTATCGTTGCAGTGATTTGCCTAATCTCCATTACATCGGCCCTATGTTAAAAGCCAGTTACTGGGAAGCGATTGCGGTTCCGGAGTTGCGAGTGCATTCGCAAAACCTAGCGAAAATAATACTCGTGAGCGCCTGATAAATTTGTGGATCCGGTTGGGAGAATCGCATTAATTCGCTGATTCACCGGCCATCGCATTTTTATTGACATTTCCTTACAGCTAATTCCCTTATGCGATTTCCGCATATCAAAACTTAAAATCATTCGTTCTGTAAAGAAACTGTGAATGCTAATCTGCGTTTTCCAGTGATAGCCAACGTGTTTGCTCACTCAAACGCTGTCAACTTTACATTTTTACGAAAGAAATAATGAACTACAAACATTTTGCAATCGGCTTGGTTTCTTTAGCTTCAGGCGTAGCACATGCACAATCCAGCACCACAATTTATGGCGTTATTGACGCTGGCACGCGTTACTCTTCCGGTCTGGGTTTGTCGGCGACTTCCTCGCCATCCGCAAGCAACGCGAGCACAACTGGCTTGGCTAGCGGGGTAGACAGGTCAGGACGTTTTGGTTTTACCGGAACGGAAGATCTCGGCGGTGGTTATCAGGCATTATTTAAATTGGAAAGCGATCTATATACAAATACCGGCAGTACCAACGCCAACACTGGTACCGGTAAAGATGCTGCGGCGGCAACGACCGATAAATTTTTTGAACGTGAAGCCAGTGTGGGTATTGCCACGCCATTTGGAAAAGTATTATTTGGACGTCAGCAAAGCGTGATACGTGACATTATTGATGAAATTGATGCCATTGATGGACGCTTCACCGGATTCAACCCAAATTTACAATTCACCTCTCTTAATTCAGCTTCTTTAGTCACTTCGTCGGGTACTTACTATGGCACAGGCGACCCTGGTAATGGCTCCATGATGAGACAAGATAACGCGGTTAAATACATCGCGCAATCGGGCCCGGTTACCGGTACGTTGTTGTATTCATTTGGCGGTGTGGCTGGCTCGACACCATCTGGCTCAAGTGCCCAGGCAGGATTAAGCTATCGCGATGGTGGATTAGTGTTATCTGCTGCGTATGAAAATTTAAACAATAATAACGATACTCTTAAATTGACTGCGTACACAGCTGGTGGCCGCTACACATTCGGTGATTGGCAAATTGCTGCCAACTATGGAAGTAATAGCGCCGACAATACGCCGACTACACAAATTAAAACGGATATTTATTCAATCGGTACCACGTACGCAGCTACCTCGGCAATTGATCTGACATTGGGCTATTACAATGTAAATCGGACCTGGACTAATGATGTAAAACCAGATGCAACGATTAACCGTGTGATTGGTTTCGCAGAATATAAATTCTCGAAAAGCACGCTGGTTTATTTGGAACTTGACCATAACAAATGGGGTGGCGATGTAACGCAATTCCAGGGCGGTGCTGCCAATAAATCAACAACAACGGGATTCACCATCGGGATTAATCATCAAATTTAATGACGTTGATGCTATTTTTTTATCGTTGCCTTAAACGGAATTCTTTACAGAAGCCCGTTTAGCAAGGCTTTGCAGGCGGACTCGGTTGGTGTCAATCCAATCGAGAAGCTCGGATGCCTGCATCGGTTTGGCAATCAGGTAGCCTTGTGCGATGTCGCAACCCAGTTCTTGTAATAACCCCCAGTCAGCTAGCGCCTCGACACCTTCCGCAACAGTAACAACGCCCAGCCGATGCCCCATGTCGATAGAGCTTTCTAAAATCACCAGCCGGTTTGGGCGCTCCGACGCGCCGTCAACGAAGGCGCGATCAATTTTGAGTTCGGTGAACGGGCAGCGGGACAACTGCTGCATGGACGAATAGCCGATACCGTAGTCATCCATCGCCAACCCAAATCCCTTCAGCCGTAGTCGTACCAGATTGGCGAGGCATTGCGACAGGTTGCTCATCACCATCGTTTCAGTGACTTCCCATATGACGGATTCAGGTTCTACACCGTAGGCGTTGGTGATGCTGACTAGCCGTTCAATGAAGCCTAAATTTGCCAGGTTTTCTGCTGATAAATTGATCGACACTTTGATCGAAGTTAGTCCTGCGTGATGCCAGTTGACGAGTTCGCGCAATGACTGGCCGACGATCGCTAGCGTGAAGGGTTCCATTAAGGGAGAGCCTTCGATACGCGGGATAAAGTGTAGCGGCGACAAAATCCCATGCTCAGGATGTCGCCAGCGGGCGAGTGCTTCAACACCTTTGATTATTCCTGTGGCGACTTCAATTTTCGGTTGAAAAAAGGCGATGAATTGCCCTTGTTCCAGCGCTGTTTCGAGTTCTGCTAAATCGAATCGCGAAGGGTCTAGTATGGCAGGGGAGTGACTAATGATGTGGTCGGCACGTTGCAACGTAGTCAGTAAATCGGTTATTTTTACAGGCTTAACTACGGTGCCGAGCAAGTGCATTCCCGCATCATCTAATCCCATGCTCTCAACAACTTCGAGCATGCGCGGGTCGCGCGCGCTGGTGACGATTAAGTGCTTGGTGAGCTGGCGGTCGGATAAATGATTAATGAGCTCAATACCATCCATGTGCGGCATATCCAGATCCGTTATCACCAGATCGACCATTCCTATGCCGTGGGTTGAGAGTACCCGCAAGGCATCAACACCGTTGCACGCTTCCAGTACGGTGCCAAAATTAAGTGACTTGAACAAGCCCGCCAAATGGGTGCGTTGTACCGAGCTATCCTCTACGATGAGAACGCTTTTATTTGTCCAGTTATTCATCTTAACTCCTTTAACTGATCCACAAATCAATTGTCGATGACGCTTGGTTTGATCAGTAAATGTCCAACATCTGTTACTTTTTTACAATAGCTCATGAGTGACGTGAAGCGCGCCAGTTAGTTCTTGCCGGGTAATTATGCCGCAACGGATCAAGATTGTTCCCAGACGTTCTGCTTGTTCCGGCATGCGTTGGATGAGCTGAATATAGTCTGAAACATGGCTTTGCGGTGTCAGCAGTTGAATGCTGCAATCATCGCGTAAAAATTCAAATACGTTTTCTATTGTGGCTTGATCAGCAGCACTACTTAAGGTAATTTCGAATCCCAGGTAACACGACTCAGGGTTCATTTTTTCGCTATCCGGTACCGCATCGATTAGCGTAACGATGCCGGCGATGGTGCCAAGTTTGGCAAGGTAACGAATAAACGAAAGTGGCTCCATTCCGTTGCGCAGTACGTCGGGGCCGAAACGTAAGGAGATCTGCCAGTAGCCGCTTTCTTTATCTGCGTTGCCGCTAGGTTTCCGAATTGCGCCAGATGGCCGAGGCTGAGCTGTGGTAAGCGCTGGAGTTGATGTTGAAATCGATGCGCCTAAATAGAGTTGTAATTGCTCCGACAATAGCAAGCCGCGCTGCGACATGGCTTGATCCGGTTCCAGTTGGCCAGCTTCAGCTGCATCAACCATTGTGCCGATATAGTTACTGCATGAGGAAAGCAGAGTGACCATGCGATCGGCAATGCCAATTTTGTCTTCCCGTACCAGTTCAAGTACGTTCTCAATCAGTTGGCTAAAGGCGGCGATATGATCGAGACCAAACAAACTGGCTGAACCTTTAATGATATGCGCGGTACGAAATATCGTTTTCACCATATCGGTTTGATTTTTTGCATGCTCGACCGTAAGCAATGCCGTGTCCATCGCTGCCAGTAACTCACGACTTTCAATAATAAATGTCTGTAATGGTTGATCGCGATTCATTTGAGTGTCTCTTTACTGGAAAATCGCCTAACGGCGGCCAGTTGCCGGTGATGCTGAAATTAATGGGGAATCGTCAAAATAGGTGATCAGGTTGAACAGCTTCAGCACCTCTATCACCGCGCGACTATGTGCAATCAATCGTAGTGTTCGCCCGTTTGCCAACGCCTGTTTTTTGATCATGATAAGAACTTGTACGCCTGCCGTATCCAGCTCACTGACTGAGGCAAGATCGAGTTCCAGTTGCTTGGTCTGATCCAGTGCGGCCAATAGCGTGTTCTTCAGTTCGGCGGCGCGATAAATATCCATCTCGCCTTCGATACGCAGGGTAGCTGTTGCGGTGATTGTCTCGGCTGTCATGTGATCTCCGCTCAAGGTATTGCCAGCATCTGCACTGCACCTAGTAATACGTCCAGCTTGAATGGTTTTACCACCCATGCCTTGGCGCCTGCAGCCTGACCTTCGCGTTTTTTCACTTCCTGCGACTCAGAGGTCAGCATGATGATGGGTGTAAAGCGATAGTGCGGCAGCAGTTTTATCGCTTTAATAAAGCTGATGCCATCCATATTGGGCATGTTGACATCGCTGATGATGAGATGGATTTTTTGACCGGAAAGCTTGCTGAGCGCATCATTGCCGTCACAGCCTTCAATGACGTCGTAACCGGCATCTTTCAATGCAAGGCCGACAACCTCTCTTAACGAGATCGAATCGTCTACAACCATAATGGTTTTGCTCATCATATTCCCCCTAAAATCTTTACCCTGACTATGTATATTAGGTAGATTTTTTGTACATTCCAGTTATAAGAAGCTTTTTTTATTTCCTAAAGCATATATTGCCCAGCGGCATATAGCTATGCCCTAAATAGGGCATTTACATCGCTATTTTTTTGGTATATGGAGGGTTTTGCTAGCAATTAGTCACTAAAGCTTATGCTATGACTAATTAAGGTTAAATAATTGCTACGGTTGGTTTATATCGTGAGGTAGAAAAGTTGCCTAACTTGACATTGGGTAGGCAGTGTCAGTCGCGGCAACTTGGGGGAAGTGGATGGGTGATAATTTTCCTATTTATTTACAGTGTGCAAACTCTGGCAATTTACTCATGGTTCTTAGTTCCAAAATCATGTCGGATGCTTTTTCTGCAATCATAATGGTGGGCGCATTGGTATTGCCACTCACCACATTCGGCATGATGGACGCATCAACCACCCGCAAGTTATCAAGACCATGTACTTTGAGATCGGGCCCGACTACGGCCATTTCATCAATCCCCATTTTGCAAGTACCAACCGGATGAAAACCATTCCCAAGGTGGTTGCGGCAAGCCTCCAAAATCTCTTCATCGCTGACACGTTCTGCGCCCGGCACCAGTTCTTTTTTACGTGATGCAGAAAAAATTGGCGCGGCTAGCCAGCGACGTGCCAGCCGGATACCGTTCAATAAGGATTTGATGTCATCAGGATGTTCCAGCAAGCATTGGTCAACAACCGGCTCTGCATAGGGATCATTGCTGGCAAGGCGTACAGAACCTCGTGATTTAGGGCGGACCACATAAACATGAACCGAATAGCCGGTTTTTGCGAGAAGGGCAATGTCGCGTCCTGAGTCGTCGAACAGCACCGGGATGATGTGATACTGCACGTCGGGAATCACATGCTCGGGACTGGAGCAAAGGTAAGCTCCGATTTCGGTTGCGGATGCTCTGAGCAAGCCTTTTTTATGTCGGTAATATTGCCAGATTGCTTTGCACATTCTGGCGATGCCTGTCGGCGTCAGGCTAGTTCCACCGTGGTCATGACTGGAGGTTAACACACAGGAATCGACATGTTCTTGCAGATTTTGACCTACGCCGGGCAGCACATGTTTGCACGCAATCTTGTGGCGCTTTAATTCGAACGGATCACCAATGCCAGACAGCATCAGAAGTTGCGGGCTGCCGTAAGCACCGGCAGACAATATCACTTCACATTTCGCGGCAACAAAGCATGGCTGTCCATTGACTTCATAATTCACTCCGCTGACACGTTTTCCGATCAGATTGAGTTGGGTTACATGGGCATGGGTAATCACGGTCAAGTTGCTACGCCGACGTGCAGGATCAAGAAACGCAGCCGCCACGCCACAACGTTGACCGTCGCGGATAGTGAACTGGTAGATGCCGACGCCTTCTGGTTTTGCACCGTTAAAGTCGTCGGTTAATGGCAAGCCAGTCTGCTTGGCAGCCTCAAGAAATTGCTGGCTGATTGGGTAATGCATTTCTGCATCCGAAACATGCAGCGGCCCACCTGAACCATGATGAGAGGAAGCGCCGCGCGCATTGTCTTCAGAGCGTTTGAAGTAAGGCAGTACTTCGTCAAAGCTCCAGCCGGTATTACCTAACGCAGCCCATTCGTCGTAATCGCGGCGAAACCCGCGAATGTAGACCATGCCGTTAATAGCCGAACTGCCGCCCAGCCCTTTGCCACGTGGCAGAAACATGCGCCGACCTTTGCAAACCGTTGGGTCCGCCTTGGCGCGATACGCCCAATTGTATTTGCGGCTAAACATGAAGTAGCCGAATGCGCCGGGAGTGCGAATTAATGCCGATTGATTGTCACCACCGGCTTCCAGCAAACAAACGCTAATTGCCGGGTCGGCGGAAAGTCGGTTCGCCAATACACAACCGGCCGAACCGCCTCCGATTATCACGTAATCAAACATGGTATTTTCAGTTGTTGGTGTGTTCATGGCAGCACTGGATTTGGTGTGACGATGTTAAAGGTCGGTGAAAAAGTATCCATCAGGCTGAGCAGCATTCCAAAGGCCTGCGGATTACCGTCGATCTTGATTAAGCCCGTGGCAATGGCTTGTTTAGGCGATAATTTCTGCAGCAAAATAGCGTCTAGCGTTGCTCTGCTTAATGTGAGCGTAGCGTCGGCGGTTGTCGATTGTTTTCCTACCAAATAAGTTAGCGCTGAATTTTCCAGATTGAGAACGTAGTGCAAGTCGTTTTTACCAGCAGCGTCGCCGTCACTGAAATTCCAGTTAATGACGATGTGTTTGCCTTCTGCTTTTGGCGCATTCAAGCGCACGCCCAGATAATCAAAAATATTGTCGATGCTGAGTGCTTTTACCGTGTCGGCGCTGTCAGTGCGGAGCTCACCTGCAACAGGTGTTTTTTTACCGTTGCGCAGTTCCATCGCACCATATAAATAGGCATTACGCTCAACCGCCGATTGGGCTTGGTAGCCTAATTGTTCCAATGCATCGGCACCCAGATTACGTGCTTCCTGATTGCTTGGATCCGCAAAAACTAAGTGACTCATCGCTTGTGCTACCCAGCGATATTCACCCTGAACATAATCGGCATGCGCTCGTTTTAAAATTGCTTCGGCACCGCCGCCATAGGCCACAAATTTACGTCCATAATCGGCATCACTCAGCGCATCCAGATTGGCCGGATTGCCGTCATACCATCCGATATATTCTTGATATACCGCCTTGGCATTACGCTGCACGGAACCGTAATAACCCTGCGTTTCCCATTCATTGGCCAGACTTGCAGGCACATTTTTACTCATGAATTCGGCGACTTCGACTGGTTTGTAGCCGAGATTAATTAATCGTAAGGACTGGTCATTAAGCCATTTATACATATCGCGTTGTTTAGATAAGTAGTTGATTACGCGGGTATGACCAATCACAGGCCAAGTGTGCTGGCCGACTAACATCGTCGTGTCGTCGCCAAAACGGGCTAACGCCTGATTTAAATAGTTTGACCAGGCTTGTGCATCACGAATCGATGCGCCGCGTAAGGTCAGTAATTGATGTTGGGTTTGGCAGGCTAATTCACCGGTATCGAGTACTTTAAATTGTGGAAAAAAATGAATCATTTCAGCCGGTGCTTCGGTGCCCGGCGTCAGCATGTTAATAATTTCTACGCCATCAATCACCATTTTTTCAACGGCTTGAGTAACGTAACGGGTCGGTTCAATCAGGGTAATAGTTCCTTTGGAAAGCGCTTTAGCACCGCCAATATCAAGCTGCCCCCGATCACTGCGCGGCAGGCTGGTGCCGAACTGGTATTCAGCACGTCGGCTCATGGCGTTACCCGCCAAAACGTTTTCACTAATGGCGTGCTCCATAAATCCGGTTGGCGCAATAATTTGTACTTTGCCGCTCTTCACATCTTCTTCACTGACCAGGCCTTTAACGCCGCCGTAATGGTCGACATGGCTGTGGTTGTAGAGGATGGCAACGATGGGTTTTTTAGGGCGGTGGCTATAGTACAAATTTAATGCGCTGCGAGCCGTCTCAGTACTGAGCATGGCATCGATGATGATAATGCCGGTTTTACCCTCAACAATCGTCATATTGGTCAGGTCGATGCCGCGCACCTGATAAAAGCCGTCAGTGACTTTATATAAACCATTACCCATGCCTTTGCGGGCTTGAATCCATAGGCTTGGATTAACTGTAGCGGGCGCTTTCTCCGCTTGAAGAAACTCATACCCTTTAAGTGTGTACACGACGTTGCCTTGCGCACCGATTGTTGCTGCGTCAGGAATGCTGCCGATAAAACCATGCGCAATATCTGCGTCGATTTGTGGATCTGCAGGCGGTAAATGGCGAGCTGTTTCGGCGTTTTTTGCGATGGTTGCCGGCTCTGCGTCTTTAGGCGCGTTTAGTAACTGCGCTTGCGCTGTGCTCATGATGAACAGCAGGGATGCCGTTATTGCGTTAATTTTCATGATTTTTTTCATGTGATGACCTCTTTTAGGTTCGTCTTGTTATGGTGAGATAGCTGTGGGTTTACGTTGATTTAGCTGATCTCTGTCTCCGTAGTTGAATACCAGCTAGCTGATCTTCCTGTCCATGTGTTGCCAGTACTTTTCTTTCACCTTACGTCGCAATACTTTGCCGACTACCGACAGCGGCAGTTCTTCAACAAAAATTAATGTTTTAGGTGCCTTGTAAGCGCCTAGCCTATTTTTTGAATGTGCAATTAACTCTTCTGCCGCGACAGAAACACCTTGGCGCAACACCACTTCCGCGTGCAGCGATTCACCCCATTCGGGATGGGGAATGCCGACTACGGCGGCCATTAAAACGGCAGGGTGAGCTTGCAAAGCTGCTTCAACTTCAATCGCATAAATGTTAAAACCGCCGCTGATAATCATGTCTTTGACGCGATCGACGATGTAGATATAGCCGTTGGCATCGATATAACCAAGGTCGCCGGATTTCCATGCGCCATCTTCAAATTCGGCAGCGGTAGCTTCTGGATTATCGTAATAGCCTTTGATGATCGCTTTGCAGCGTATTCGAATTTCTCCGGTTTCCCCGAACGGTAAGGGCTTGCCTTGCTTGTCCGTGATGAATATTTCTACCCCGGGTGTAGCGCGCCCGGCTGACGACAGGTGTTTAATTGCCGCGTCATCATTACTCCGATGCTCGGCTTTATCCAGTATCGAGATGAACATGGCGGCTTCGGTGGCAGCATAGCCTTGCGCAAAAATCTGGCCGAAGCATTGCACCAATTCATCGAGCTTGACCGGACTGATTGGCGCAGCACCATAAATCAGCGTCTTCAAAGAAGAGAAGTCACGCGGCAGTGCACGTTGTAACTCCAGCAGGCGATACAACACGGTCGGCACCAGGAAGGAATGCGTCACCCGCTCTGTTTCAACCACTTCGCGCCAGTGATCCAGATTGAGTTGATTCATGGTGAGATTGGTACCACCGGCAAAGAAGGTCGGGAAAAACGTAATCAACGTGCCGTGCGATAACGGTGTTACGTGTACTAGTCGGGTTGCATCGGTAAAGTTGAGATCAAAATTAATAAATCCGCCATCCCGGCTCGCCAGAATATTGTCGATGGAATACATCGCACATTTACCTTTGCCGGTTGTACCACCGGTAAAACGCAGCATAAAAATGTGCTCGTCGGTATCCAGCTCAACATCGTTGTCTAGCTCGGAAGCAGCTTCAACCAAATCCCAGAATGCACGTACTTCAGGATATTTTTGTGGCTCTGGAATTTCATCCATCGCGACTACTGTGCAGCCCTTGCTGTGCAACAGTGCAGAGTAGGTTTCCAATAAGCGGGTTTCGATAAAAACCACCTTGGGCTGTACCAAGTCCAGCTGCCGTTCGTGCTCTTCAATCGAGTCACGCAAATTCGTCATGACGACCGTTCCTTCTTGTTTGAAGACTACCGGAAACAGCATCAAACTAAGATTGTCATTTTCTAAAATGAGCATGAATTTATCGCCGCATCCCACTTGCAACTCAGTGCGCAAGGCATTGGCGATGCGGTTGGTCAGCCGGTGATATTCATCATAGTTGTAGCGCCGCTGTCGCTCGACGTTGACAATCGCTTCCTGCTCGCCAAAACGTAATGCCATGAGTCGCATAACACGACAAAAATTCATTTTCATTTTTTTACCACCTGATAATTTTGGAAAGTCGTTTAATTTTTACTGTTCAGTTACTAGTTTCAGAAATCAGTGGCAATGTGGATTCTATTAGCCGTCATTCCCGCGGTGGAACTGGGAATTCAGACGATACATCGTCTGCCAGTGGAACGGCTCGTGCCTGCAGGCACGGGCTCCTGCTTAGGAATCCAGGAGCTCGCAAATTTACCGATGAAGGCACTTTGTGCCACTGGATCCCCGCCTGCGCGAGGATGACATTATTTATTACTGGGATATATTTCTATAACCAACTCCGATGATCTTCTCTGAGTTTAAAAACTTAACTGGTTGTTTTTGAAACTTACTATCAACGCGACCGCAAACGCGCCGCGCCATCCAGACGAATCGTCTCGGCGTTGACGTAAGCGTTTTCAATAATGAAGGCGCAGCAATGTGAAAATTCACGCATATCGCCTAAGCGTGGTGGCGCTTCGACCTGTTCTTTCAGGGAATTCAGAATTTTTTCATCCAGTGCGGCAGCCATCGGCGTTAAAAACAAGCCCGGTGCAATCGCATTAACGCGCACGCCGATAGAACCCAGTTCACGCGCGGCAGGCATGTTCATGCCGATGATGGCGGCTTTGGATGAGGCATAAGCACATTGCCCGACTTGCCCTTCATAGGCAGCACCGGAAGAGACGTTGATAACGACGCCGCGTTCTTCGCCGGCTTCGGGCTCATTTTTCGCCATTTGCTCCACGCATTTGGACATGACGTTGAACACGCCATTAATGTTGATGGCCGTGGTTTGTGCAAACTTGGCCAGCGGCGCGGCTTTACCTTCGCGGTTGAGTACTTTAAAGCCAGCTGGCGTGGCGGCACCGTTGATACAAACGTGAATGGCACTAAATTTGGTCATTACCGCATCAACTGCCTGCTGTACAGAGGCTTCATCGCTGACATCGGTTTGTACAAAGAGTGCGCGATCGGCGCCGATTTCTTCCACTACTTTATTGCCAGCTTCCTGGTTGAGGTCAAAAATAGCGATTTTTGCGCCTTTTTCTTCGGCCAGATAATGTGCCGTTGCCAGCCCCAAGCCAGACGCGCCGCCAGTGATAACAATAACTTTGTCTAATATACGCATGATGTTTTCTCGATGTTTTAGTCGGGTTTAGAATGCATTAATACCAGTGAGAGCACGTCCAATAATCAACTGCTGAATTTGCGTGGTGCCTTCTGGAATCGGTGCAACGATGGCTTCACGCGCCAATTTTTCCACCAGAAAATCCGTAGTTAAACCGTTGGCACCATGAATCTGCACTGCCTGTCGGGCTATTTTTACGGCCGCTTCGCAGGCAAAATATTTCGCCATCGCCGCTTCCATTTCGGCCGGTACGCCAGCTTCTATCATCGAAGCGGCGCGGTAGGTGAGCAAGCGCGCTGCGTCAACATTGGTCGCCATTTCAGCCAGCATGGCTGAAATTAATTGGTGGCCCGCGATAGGTTTGCCGTGTTGTTGGCGATCTTTTGAATAACGGATTGCTTCCTCCAGCGCACGTCGGGCGATACCCAAACCTTGTCCTGCGACATATACGCGGGAGCGCTCAAAAAAGGACAGAGTGTTTTTAAGCGCCGCGCCTTCGTTGCCGATCATATTGCTGGCAGGTACTCGAACGTCGTGTAAAAAGACTTGTGCCGTTGATTGGCTGTTCCAGGCGATTTTGTGGATATTGCGGGTTTCGTAGGGATGTTCTTTGCGGTCGAGTAAGAAGTGGGTCAGTCCGCGGCGTGGATCTTCCCCTGTGCGGCAAGTGCAAATTAAAAAATCGGAATAGACGCCGTTACTGATCCAGGTTTTTTCACCGTTAATGATGTAATCATCTCCATCGCGGCGCGCCCGGGTTTTGATTTCAAGCACATTCGAGCCCACATCCGGTTCAGAAATTCCCATGCTGACGAAGGACGTGCCGTTGAGTAGTCCGGGTAAATAACGTTCGCGCAAATGTGCCGGTGCCAGCTTTTCTATCATTTGTGCGCCGAATGAATTGATCAATACAGGCACGGATAAATCGGCAGAAGTAGCGGCGACTTCTTCAAATAGCATCGTCATCGTGAGCCAGTCTATGCCCATGCCGCCATTGGCTTCACTGACTGTGCCAGCCACCAAACCGAATTCGGTCAGCTTCTGCATGATCGCAGCCATCTTTTCTTTCGGTACGAACTGATCGCGATATTCCTTGCTAAAAACCTGGTCAACTTCGGCGTCCAGATAACGTCGCAAACCATCAATAGCGCCTTGCTGTTCTTCCGTTCTGATTACATGTCCCATTACTGCTCCTTGTATGATTATTGTTTTGCCAGAATATTGACCACGACGACCGCTTCTTCGATGCCGAACAAGCCGCCGCCATTTTCTTGAATTGCGATGCGCGCATTGCTGACCTGACGTTGTTCAGCCTCGCCACGCAATTGCGTGACCAGTTCGTGAATCTGCCCTAAACCAGTAGCCGCGATTGGATGGCCTTTTGATTCCAGACCGCCAGACGGGTTAATTGGAATCCGTCCGCCAACAGTAAAATCGCCACGCTCCGCCGCAGGCCCGCCTTCACCAAATGGCACCAGCATTAATGATTCTGCGTTGAGGATTTCGCCGATAGCCGAAGCGTCGTGCACTTCCGCGACACTTACGTCGCTCGGCGCGACACCCGCTTGCTCATAGGCTTTTTTAGCCGCCAGATGCGCAACGATTTTGTAAGGCTCATCCAGACTTCGGTTTGAGCCGGTTTGCACAATCGAAGCAAGAACCCGGATGGCACGATCTTTGGCGTCTTGTAGTTTTTTGAGGCCATCGGCATTGCACAACACGACGGCGGCAGCGCCATCGCTGATCGGTGAGCACATTAACGTAGTCAGCGGATAGCAAATCGGCGGGGAAGCCAGTACCTGTTCAATACTGAATGCTTCACGAAATTGCGATAAGGGATTGTGTACGGAATGCCGGTGATTTTTAGCCGCGACAGCAGCGATCTGACGTTGCGTAGTGCCATAGCGCTGCATGTGATTACGACAAATTGCAGCATACACGTCCATAAATACGCTGTAAGGGCGTTCTGAAACAGTGCCCGGCGGAGGGATAATTCCATCACCCATTGCCAACAGCGTGGTTTTATTTTCTTCCACCGTACTGACATCCCAACCGCCATCGAAGGCGGAAAACATTTTGGCTTTATCGGGGATATTCATTTTTTCTGCACCTACCGCCAAGGCAATGTCGCAACTGCCAGCGCGTAGTGCCAAGGTCGCCAGATTGAAGGCGGAAGAGCCTGACGCGCAGGCATTTTCAACGGTAAATACCGGAATTCCCTCTATGCCGAGGCGGCGCATAGCGATCGGGCCGGGAATGGCAGTTTGCCCTTGAAACAGGCCGTTAGTCATCGTTGCATAGTAGGCCGATCCGACATCGGCAGCGGCGCAACCAGCGTCGGCTAATGCTAACCTGACGGCAACGTTGACCATGTCGTAGACGGTACGGTCAAGTAAGCGGCCAAACTGCGTCATGCCTACACCGACGATATAAATTTCATTCATGTTGCATTCCTTTGTGTGACGATGGGCGCAATTGCATTAGCGGCCCTGAAAATTCGGTGCGCGTTTTTCCATAAAGGATTGCAAGCCTTCTTGAAAATCGAATGAGCGCATGTGCTGGCGCAGCATTACTTGTTCGTGCAGCAGGGCATCTTCACGGCTTTTATCTGCGGAAGCGCGTGCTACCTGTTTCATTCTGAATAGCGCGATAGGGCTCTTTTTGGCGATGTGGGCGGCTAGTTTCAACGTTGCATCAGCCAACTCGTCATCTGCGTGGACTTCACAAACCAGACCGCAATTGTGCATCTCTGTGGCGGTCAGTGATTTGCCCGTCAGTAGTAAATACATCGCCATGTTTAAAGGGATTAAGCGCGACAGAACTGCCGCACCGCCAGCACCGGGATACACACCGAAATTGGCGTGCGCATCCGCAATGGTTGCGCTGCTGGCGGCAACGATTACATCGGCGCACATTGCCAACTCCAAACCGCCTGCCATCGTAACGCCGTTTAACGCGGCGATGACCGGTTTTGGGAAGTTGCGCAGCAAGCCAAAGACCTGATTGGCGCGATCTAAAAAGTCCGCTTCACCGGGTTTGTTTTGCTTGCCTTGCAATACTTCCTTGAGATCTGCTCCGGCGCAGAAGGCGGTGCCAGCACCGGTCAGAATAACTGCCCGTAACTCGTCATTGGCAGCGATATTTATTAAATTGCGCTCAAGCTCAGCCAAGATGGCGAAATTAAGTGAGTTCATGGCGCGAGGCCGGTTCAGCGTAATGCGCGCAACCGAACCGATGGTTTCAACTATCAGCACTTCTTCAGTCATCATGTCTCCTGTTATTTGTGAGTCAGGCCTGTGATGCAGACCTTAAGCTAATGAGGTGATGATAGGAACGTTGCGGGGTAGGTGCAGGTCATTGCGATTAAAAGAGTGGTCTTGCGGATCGCTTTGATGGGATTTCAGGGAAGGGGGAGTGCGGAAGATATGCTGGAGATAAATGTATTGGTGTCGGGGTACCTTGATTGCTAGGAACTGAGTATACGAGCTAGTTTGAGAAGGGTACCCACAAGGGATACCCCTACAAAACTAAGCTTAGATTTGAATTTGCTCAAACCTCCGGAATCAATCGCTTAATTTCCCCCTCAGACAACCCAATAGAACGCAAAATTTCCACGCTGTGTTCGCCGCATTTTGGCACTGCACCAATAGCGCTAGCCGGCGTTGCTGAAAAACGCGGTGCCGGTGCTGCCTGCAATACGCCATTGTGTTCAGCATAAATACCGCGTGCCTGACTATGTGGATGCGCCATCGCTTCCCTGGGGTTAAGCACCGGAGCAAAACAGGCATCGCTTCCTTCCAGTAACTCAACCCAGTGCTGGCGTGGTTGCTGCATAAATAAAGCAGTCAACCGTTCGCGTAGCCGACCCCACAAACGTGGATCGTAGGGGGATTTGAAATCAGCATCTTCACCCAGACCTAGCTTGTTAAATAACAGCGCGTTAAATTGCGGTTCCAACGCTCCAATACTAATGCAATGCCCATCTGCACAAACATAACTGCCGTACCAATGCGGGCCGTCCAGCAGGCCGCGTCCACGCTCGAACGGTTGTTGTCCTGCTGCATGCGCAGACAGCAGTAAATTCATCAAATTGGCACTGCCGTCGACAATCGCGGCATCCACTATTTGGCCAGTGCCGCTGCGCTTGGCATTTAATATGCCGGCTAAAATTCCCATAGCAAGATATAGCGCGCCGCCACCCAAATCACCCACCAACGTCGGTGGTGCCATCGGTGCAGATCCGGGTGTGCCAGAGAACCATAAGGCGCCGGAGAGGGCGATGTAGTTAATGTCGTGTCCTGCCGCTTGCGCCAGTGGCCCAGATTGCCCCCAGCCTGTCATCCGACCGTAGACCAGACGTGGATTTGCATTAAGGCAGATTTCCGGCCCCAATCCTAAACGCTCCATTACTCCCGGGCGCATGCCTTCGATCAGTGCATCAGCGTCGCTGATGAGTTGCAGTACTGCGGCGATGGAAGCGGGGTCTTTCAGGTCTAATGCCAGAGATTTTTTGCCACGATTGACGATGGCGTTTTTACCCAGCGCCAACGGATCGTTTTTATTACTGCTGGGGCGTTCGATCAGAATAACTTCGGCACCCATGTCGGCTAATAACATGCCGCAAAATGGCCCCGGCCCTATTCCGGCAATTTCGATAATACGGATTCCGTCTAAAACACCCATGCTATTCCTTGAAAAAGTTTGTTCATTATTTGTGGTTCACAGCATCAAATTTTTACATCGCGTTTGCTCGCATCCAGCAGCGGTTTCCAGTGAAATAGGCCAAATATCAGCGTGAGTAAAATACTGGTGGAAAGTGGCCCTTTATAAAGGCGCAGATGCGGCATAAAAATCATCACTTCGATTACATGGGCAACCAGAAATAGTACCGTAATGCTTTGGCATGCGAGGGCTAAACCATGCGGTAAATCGACTACTAAACTTAGTGCAGCGCCGAGGTAGATAACTATGCAGGCGATTTTTAATAAAAAATACATGTGGTCTCCGTTGATGTTGTTGTGATTTTTTTGTGAATTATTAGCATTCGTATTGTCATTCATTCCGCTTATTGCGTTGCAATTTTTATGCTTTCCTGTTGGTTTTCTGCGGACAAAACCAGACGAAACCCAATGTGCGACATCGGGTTGGCAGGGTCAGCTCCGCGCCGTGCGCTGGGACGATAACTTTGGCAATAACTCTCGTCGCATAAAAAAGAACCGCCACGGATAACCCGTTTTGGGGCATTCGCGGGCGCATTACTATCTTCAGGATCAAAACTTTCTGCGGGGCCGGGTGGGTTTTGTACTACTCCGAACTCATTTTTCAACCCCTTTAATTGCTGGAAGCGGTCGGCGCGATAATAATCAGCCGTCCATTGCCAGACATTGCCCGTCATGTCATACAGCCCGTAGCCATTGGCCGGATAACTTTTAACTGCTTGCGTGCCGATTTGTGTTGTGGTGTGCGCTTCAGTTGCAACGTCAATGACAGGGAATTTACCTTGGTTGGGGAAAATATTCGTCATGGTTTTTCCTGCAGGTTTGAGCTCATTACCCCAAGCGTAGTCCGCTTGTTCTATGCCGCCTCTTGCCGCGTATTCCCATTCCACTTCGGTCGCTAATCGTTTGCCTACCCACTTGGCATAAGCTTGCGCGTCTAGCCAGGAGACTTGTACTACCGGGTAATTATTTTTTCCTGTTAAGTCACTGGCAGGCCCATTTGGGTGTTTCCAATTTGCTCCCGCTACATAAGTCCACCAGGCCGACCAGTCATTCAGTAGAATTGGCTTGGATGTACCGGTGAATACCATCGCACCTGCCACCAATACCGCATCATCTGGTTTTGGCGTGCCAGCAGGCAGTTGCACCCGCAATGACTCCCAATCTGGCTTGCGTTCCGCCGTTGTGATGTAACCCGTGGCGCGCACAAAGGCGGAAAATTGCGCATTCGTCACGTCACAACTATCCATCCAAAATCCAGACACGCGAGCTTTAAATACTGGTTGCTCGTTGGCTTTGGCGAGTTTGCTGGCGCTGCCCATTAAAAAGTCGCCAGCAGGAATCCAGACCATGCCGGTAGGCGGCGGTTTTCTTCCGTGCGAGAGCGAAGTGACTATGATCATGCTGCTTATTGCCAGCAATCCCAGTAAAATTTTTAGCAGTAAAGAGTTTTTCATGGATGAAGGCAGCTCAGGATTTTTTCGGTATCGTGGTATTCCGCTTGCGACGCCGGATCAAAAATAGTCCGGAAATTAACACAAACAGGCCGAATAAAATCTTAGGTAATGACGCTTTTAATTTGGGGATTAATACATGATGCACAGCGTATAACTGCCCCTGCGTGATGTAGTTATAACCGGCTGGCATCGGCAACACATGATTCGCCCGTGCGTAATTATCGTAATCGTTCTTCATGCTTTGAAATAATTGCGGCATACCTTGTTGCAGGTCATGCACTTCGCCGGGATCATTAGCAATATTGTAGAGATGCCACTGGCTATCGCCGACCGGCCCGAGGTTTTTTAAGAGTTTATAGTCGCCCTTAAATAAGGCAGCATTGCCAGACAATTCATAGCCTATCGCCTGATCCGCAGAATGAACCCGCATGGACTTTCCCTGCAACAGCGGTAGCATGCTGTTGCCGACCATGGGCTCGACAGTTTTACCTTGGTAATGGTCATCGTGCGGCTTAATCCCAGCTATATCCAACAAGGTCGGCACGATGTCGGTAACGTGGGCAAAGGTAGAGGAAATCTGATCCTTTTTCATATTGGGTACGCCACTGATGATGAGCGGCGTGCGTAACCCGCCTTCGCCAGCAAAAAATTTATAGGTACTTAACGGAGATGCGGCGGCGCTTGCCCAACTTGGGCCTATCGCATCATATGCGCCTTTGTCGCCGAGTCGGTCAAAGTCATTGGTGTAGTTCATGTACAGCCATAATTTGACTGACAAAATCTTATATGGATCGGTTGGTTCGGCACCGTTGTCGGACAGAAAAACGAACACGGTATTATCAAATTCTCCAGTCTGTTTCAGGTGCTCCACAAAGCGCCCAACATGGTAATCCATGGCTTCAGCCATCGCTGCATAGACTTCCATCCGACGTGCATCATATTTTTTTTGCTCAGGACTTAGTGTATCCCAATTGGCGGTGCTGGCCATGGTCACCATCTCGGTATCTTTTGGTATCAGGCCCATTTCCGCAGCACGATTGCGGCGTGCCGTGCGTAATGCGGTCCACCCGTCTTTATAAACACCTTGGTATTTATCAATAAACGAACGCGGTGCTTGTACCGGAATGTGGTTGGCCTGAAAACCTAAATAGGCAAAGAACGGTTTTCCGTTTTTTTTATCCGTAGCAATGTAATCAATCGCCTTGTCGACGATGAATTTAGACGAATAATAATCTTCCGGCAACGTAGCGGGTTTGCCCTGTTCAAACCAATACGCTTTGTCATACAAAAATATGTAAGGTCGGTTTTCCCAATTGTCGGAACCGCTATCGGCTTGAATAAACGAGCGCTCAAAACCACGTTGCGGCGGTAGTTCGCCCGGTTCTTTGCCCAGATGCCATTTGCCGGTGATATAGGTGTGATAGCCGTTGTCCTTAAGCATGGTCGCCAAAGTAACTGCGTCATCATTTAATGTGCCCTTATAACCGGGTTTGCCCTGATGTTCGAATGGCATGGTTTCCGGCATATTGCCCATGCCATTACGGTGATTATCAACCCCCGTTAATAACATGGCACGCGTGGGTGAGCAGGACGCGGCGACATGGAAATTAGAAAACTTAAGCCCTTGTTTTGCCAAGTTATCTATATTTGGCGTGGCTATTTCACTACCGAAAGCACCGACATCGCTAAAACCCCAGTCGTCAGCCACCAATATGACGATATTCGGCTGTGCTTTTGTACCAGTTGCATGGCTGAAAGAGAACATTCCTACACTGAAGATGAGTAGCGTAATGCGACAAACGACGGATATTTTGTTTTTCACGCGCTGTTCCATTTATAGCGATTAATCACAGGTTGATAATAGAAAGATCGGAACACACTCACAGGTCTTTGTAGCTAAAACACTGGTCTTGCGGATTATATTTATTGACCT
Source organism: Solimicrobium silvestre (assembly GCF_002976435.1). Lineage (GTDB taxonomy): Bacteria > Pseudomonadota > Gammaproteobacteria > Burkholderiales > Burkholderiaceae_D > Solimicrobium > Solimicrobium silvestre. Next base: position 27,898 of record NZ_PUGF01000028.1, read on the forward strand.
GAGGCAATGGTGGTGGAAGAATAGCTTGGTCTATTTAATTCAAGAACCCCATGGCAATCGCAAAACCGGAGGCACAATTACCAGCCAGTGAGACGACCACTATTGGTAGCTATTGTCTGGTGATTGCTAAGGCGCTCGAATCTTGTGGTGTAGATAGCGCACGGGTATTTCGTGCGGTAGGCATTCCAATTGAATTGTCGACCGACCCGCTAAGTCGCTTGCCGACCGAAACACTCACCAAGCTGTATCGGGCTTGTGTGGAGGTGACGAATAACCCGTATTTCGGTTTAATTGTCGCAAAATTAATTCAAGCTAATAATCTTCATGCGCTGGGCTATGCCTTGGCATCGAGTTCCACATTAATGGATTTTTGTCAGCGCTTGGAACGTTACTTCCGGCTTGTTTCGCAAGCGGCCAGGGTGAGCATTAGTACGGTTGATGACAAGGTGTTTCTGCGTTGTGAGTTGTTGACGGAGGTTTGTGGTGAAACCGAAGACGCTTTTTTTGGGTTTTTGGTCTTAACGATGCGCTCGCTGTATAAGCCCACATTTAACCCGATACGAGTGGAACTGTGTCATGCAATGCCGTTGGAAGGCGCGGGTCCTTACGAAGCATTATGTTGCTCACCAGTCACTTTTTCAAACAAGGTCGGGCTGTTAGTTTTTAATAAAGCAGACCTTGAGCAGCAGTTGGATGGCTCGTGTCCGGAGCTGGCGCAAATGAATGACCACATCGCCACTCAATATCTGGCACGCATTGATAAAGGTGACGTTGTCACGCGTGTTATACAAAAAATTATTGAATTTTTACCATCCGGGGAATGCAGCCGTGAAAAAGTGGCCGATGCGCTGTGCATGAGCCCGGCCACGATGCAGCGTAAATTATCGCTGCGCGACGCTAAATTTCAACAACTGCTGGACGACACACGCAAGGAACTTGCTTGCAGTTATGTACAACAACCTTCGCGCTCCATGACCGAAATCACGTTCTTGCTGGGATTCACCGATTCCAGTAATTTTACGCGTGCCTTCAAACGATGGACCGGTACTTCCCCGACGCACTTTAAATCGTCAATGTCAGTAGAAGAAATCTAAGCTTAGCTATCCCTGTCTTATCGGTAATAGCATTTAATAATTGGAAAAAAAAGATCAAAAAGTAAATGATCTAAATTTCTTCTGTAGGATAATAAGTTACTGGAAAAAGGCCAGATATTGCTTGATTGGATAGCAGAAAATTGATTAAATAAATGCTCGAAACCGGAGAATGACTATGGACAGACTTGAAGCCTTTCGCAGTATTGCAGCGCAAGCCAGCCGGGGAGAGATATCGTTCTCGGCTAACATCAATGCCACGTTAAAAATTAAGCAATTACTGGATGACCCAGATGCCCACTTAGCAAGTGCAACCAAGCTTGTGCTTGCTGATCCCCTTTTCTCTGCCCGCGCAGTGGCCGTCGCTAACTCCGTTGCCTACAATCGCACTGACACCAAAATCACCAATGTCACGACGGCTGTGATGCGCTTAGGGTTTGCTACATTACGATCGCTTGCGATGTCGCTCATCGTTCGCCAGATGAATGATGGGTTTTCCAATCCAGTCATTCGGAAAAAATCAGCCGAACTCTGGGAGCACACCGCACGTGTTGCTGCGTTAGCGCAAGTCATCGCCCGCCGTATGACCAAAGTTGACCCTGATGCAGCACTGTTCGCCGGTATTGTGCATGAAGTGGGCGGATTCTATTTGTTATCGCGTGCTGAAGAGTTCCCCGGTTTGCTGGATGGTGAGCTCGAAGGTTGGATGGAGTATGGTGAAAAAATCATCGGACGAGGCGTGCTGAAAGCACTTGAAATACCGGAAACAATTTGCGAAGCAATCGAACAAGTCTGGGTTGGGGTGGGTGCGCAACCTCCGGTGACCTTAGGTGACGTTCTCACTCTGGCGAATGATCTGGCCGGTACGTTTTCTCCATTGCAATCGCCAACCGAATTGGCAATCCGTGATACCGATTCGCAGTTTGATTTCAGAATCGGTGACGAAACATTGACGTCGATCATTGAGGACGCAGCGGAACAGATCGAGTCGTTGAGAGTAGCGCTGCTTGGTTGAGAGCATTAATTTAGCGTTGATTAGCTGTTGTTGCTCATCATCGATTGATTTTGAAAAAAGTTTTTGTATACCGGTTTTTTACTCATTATTTAAAAATTTACCCCAATGAAAAAACAAATTATTCACCGATTTTTTTATATTTTACTTAGCGTTATCAGCGTCACATCATCAGCATCACCTTCCGTAGCACCGTCATCAAATGATCCTTATTTATGGCTAGAAGACATTGATAGCGTTCGCTCGTTGAAATGGGTTACTCAGCAAAATGACATTACCAAAGACCGTCTATCATCTTTGCCCGGCTATACTGATCTGTACAACGACGCCCTCAAAATTCTCACCTCAACATCTCGCATTCCACAAGTCGAACAACATGGCGCCTATTTTTATAATCTTTGGCAGGATCAGTTACATCCACGCGGTTTGTTCCGGCGTACAACCCTTGCTGAATTAAGTAAGCCCGATACGCAATGGGAGTTACTGATTGACATTGATGCGCTCTCCAAATCCGAAGGCAAACTTTGGGCGTTTGGCGACGCTATTTTCCTTGCGCCTGAAAACAAACGCTGCCTGATTTCTCTGTCGCCAGGTGGAGGCGACGCTTCTGAAATCAGAGAGTTTGATGTTGAAGCTAAGCAGTTTGTTTCAGACGGATTTACTCTTCCTGCCGCAAAGTCACATGTGAGTTGGCGTGATGCTGACACCTTGTATGTCGCAACTGATTTTGGCCCTGGCTCACTGACAAAATCGGGCTACCCCCGCATTGTGAAAGTATGGCAGCGTGGCACCGCTCTCGCGAATGCTCCTACGTTGTACGAAGGAGATGAAAATTCCATGACTGCCAGCGCCGGAGTCGTGAAAATACATGGTGAGAAACAGATAGATGTCCTGACTGAAAATCTGACTTTTTGGAACAGCAAGGTCAGCCTGATCGTTGATGGAAAACTTCAACCGCTTGCATTACCTGCTACTGCAAGCATCCACGGCGGGTATCATGGCCGCTTAGTCATTTGGCTCAAAGAAGTCTGGGTAGTGAATGGCCGAACTTACCCTGCCGGTGCTGTTGTGCTGGTTGATCCCCATGCTTCACTTGAAAAGCCCGGCGCGATCGAGCTGGTTGTGGCTCCTGATGCACACTCGAATGTCATCGGCGTGGTAACGACACCGAATGGCCTGCTGGTTTCCACGCTGGATGATGTACGCGGGCGGTTAAATCGCTACACGCTCGGCACAGCCGGTTGGGAGCACGTGAAAGTTCCGTTTCCGGATAATGGTTCACTTGAAGTGAAATCAGTTGATGATGACACTGGCGACGCGATCGTACAGTTTCAAACTTTTCTCACCCCGCCATCGTTGTACTTTGTTGCAGCCGATGGTAAATCGATTAATCTGCTCAAGCAGCAAGCAGCGAGTTTTGATGGAAGCAATTTTGAAGTGACTCAGCACTGGACGAAATCGTTAGATGGCACGCAGATACCGTACTTTGTCGTTGCATCAAAAAATATCAAGATGGACGGAAAAAATCCAGTCTGGATGTTTTCCTACGGCGGATTTGAAAACTCCCTGACACCCAGCTACTCGGGATCGTATGAAGATTTACACGGTGCCTACGGCAAATTATGGCTGGAACGCGGCGGGGTTTTTGTGCTGGCCAATATTCGTGGCGGTGGTGAGTTTGGACCGACCTGGCACACTTCTGCACTGAAAGAAAATCACGTTAAAGCCTTTGAAGATTTTGAAGCGGTAGCCGCCGACCTGTCTAGAAGTAAACTTTCTTCACCGGTGCACATCGGCATTGAAGGCCGCAGCAACGGTGGACTTCTGGTTTCCGCTACGATGCTGCGACACCCTGAACTTTATGGCGCGGTTGTATGCGGCAATCCACTTATCGACATGCAGCGCTATAACAAACTTCTCGCTGGTGCGAGCTGGGTAGGCGAATATGGCGACCCTGACGTGCCGGAACAATGGGGCTATATAAGCAAATATTCACCCTACCAAAATCTCAAATCCGGTATGAAATTACCGCACGTCATGTTTTATTCAACTACTCGCGACGACCGCGTTCATCCTGGTCACGCAAGGAAAATGGCTGCGAAAATGGAAGCCATGAACTATCAAATAGAGTATTTTGAAAACGTCGAAGGCGGACATCATGGGCCGGTAGTGACGGAACAATTGGCAACGCGTATTGCGCGAACTTACTCATTTCTTTGGCAGCATCTTCAATAAATAGTTGGGATGCAATCGTAGGTTGGGATGAATCGTAGGCTGGGATGTAATCCCAGCATCTGTGAATGTATAAGCTGGGATTGCATCCCAGCCTACCACTGGCGTCCACTGTCGGTTCTTGAGTTTGGTATGCAATCCCAGCATATAATCATCCGATGCGAATTTACACACGATCCCGGATACCGGGCGCCACGTATTTTTTCACCGTGAATTTAGCTGAGCGTCAAGGTAATGACCTGCTCGTAAAACATATTGATGCGTTGCGCGAAGCATTCCGGGTAACGAAGAAAACACATCCTTTTGTGATTGAGGCCATGGTGGTATTGCCTGATCACTTGCATTGTCTATGGCGCTTGCCGCCAGATGACAGTGACTACCCGAAGCGCTGGCGTTTAATCAAAGCACATTTCTCTCAAATGCTCGCGTGTGGGGAATTCATTTCTGCTAGCCGAAAGAAGAAAGGTGAGCGAGGCATATGGCAAAGACGTTATTGGGAGCATGTGATTCGAGATGAACGAGACCTTCACAATCATCTCGATTATATTCACTACAATCCAGTTAAGCATGGGCATGTTTTGAGAGCTATTGATTGGCCGTACTCTTCATTTCATATCTATGTGGTGCGAGGTCACTATCCAGCGGATTGGGCTGCCCCATCCAATTTAGATCGTAGGCTGGGTTGAAAACCCAGCTTATACACATCACAGCCTACGATTGCATCCCAGCTTACCAACCACGTCCACTTATCCCACCGTCAGAGCCTTATTGTTTTTAACACGCCAGCTGTTAAAACCTGTTTAAAAAATAATTCACATGTGTAGTTTTCGGTTGGATGACCAGCGATTGTCTGGAAATGACAAGCGCAAAGTCGTACACCTGCCGACAATCAGTGTCAGGAAATCGCATAAGAATTTCCAATGTCAGGCACGAAATGATGAATTCATTTTATAAATAATAATAGGGGACAAAATGATTGATTTAGGAAAATCAGGCAAGCAACGCCAGTTGTTGCGCTTAAAGCCACGGGTGATGGCGCAGGCATGTAGCGTTGCGTTGATGGCGCTCAGTGTTGGCGGTATTAGCTATTCATCGACGGCGTTTGCCGATGCATTTACTCTTGATAATGGCGATCAGGGGCAATGGACGGCCGATATGTCGTTAGGGAATACCTGGCGCACCATGAACGCTAACCCAGCTCTATATAGCAAGCCTTACGGCGGTACGGCCGGTGACGGCAATCAGGATGGCAATCTTAACTATGGCAAGGGTGATTCGGTTTCGACGCCATTTACCATTAGCGGTGAGCTTCAATTAAAACACGATACCTTTGGCGTCGTGTTGGGTCTCAAAGCATGGTACGACTACACTCTTGAACACAAAACCGTGCCGATTGGTTCTGCTGCAAACGGTTTCATTGCCAACTCTAAATTAAACGATAGTAATTACGCGCCCCTCTCTAAATTTTCCGGTGTGGCGGTCAATAACGCCTATCTGTTCAATACTTTCTCTACCTTCGATGACAAGCCACTAACGATCAAATTGGGCGACCAGGTTGTCAATTGGGGGGAGAGTTTATTCATTCCCGGGATGAATCAGTTCGGCGCTTTTAATCTGGGTGCGACGCACGAACCCGGCGCGACGGTGAAAGATATTTTAATTCCGATTCCACAAGTCAGTGCCAACTGGGGTTTGGGTGGCGGTTTGAGTGTGGAAGCGTTCTATCAGTTTGTGTGGATTCCGAATGTGGCACCCGGTTGCGGCACATTCTTTTCCCCAAGTGATGTGTACAACTGCGGCAATGCTACGACACCTTTATTGGGCGATGCAATCGGTAATCAATATACCCAGCTGACCGGTTCACCACTGTTACATGGCATTAATTTTGGTGTTTCGTCGTTGCCAGAAAAAGATCCGAAAAGCAGTGGGCAAGCTGGTATCTCATCGCATTATTTTGCATCCAGTATCAGCACTGATTTCGGTGTGTATTTTGCGCGCTATAACCAACGCACGCCGGACTTGAGTATCTCCAATACGCCTAGCAATAACCCGCTGTCTATTTACTCCGGGAATTACACGGGTAAGTTAGGCGCTAAGGCTGGTGTCGCTAATTTCTTGTCGCCCTTGACGGCGTATTGGGATTACTCAGCAACCGATATTCAGGTAGCTGGACTTTCAGCGGCAACTGAAGTGGGTGGTTGGTCATTGGCAGGTGAAGTCAGCTACACCAAAGGCTTGCCCGTGCAAATTAACCCGGCCGATCTGGTAGTTGGTGAGCAATTGGGTAAATTATTTGGGCCGTTGGCTGGGCCGCTTTACAAAATGGGAAGCTCTCCATCCAATAGTGAAATTCAAGGCTATGACTTGCACAATAAGTCGCAGTTGCAAATGAATACCACCAAAGTCTTGTCGCAAGTGATTGGTGCAGAATCGCTGACGTTAGTGGGTGAGGTCGGTATGCAGCACTGGAGCGGTATTGGCGACCCGAATGATCCTGCATCGATCCGTTATGGTCGTGCCTTTTTGTATGGTTTCGCCACCAACAATGCCGCGGTGTGCGCGAAGTTGAATCCGAATCCAGCCTACTGTGCCGCCAACGGGTTTGATACGAGTTCGGCGTGGGGCTATCGCATGCAGGCCGAGTTGAGTTACCCGAATGCGCTTGCGGGTTGGAACCTGAAACCTCGCGTGTTTTGGTCGCAAGACGTACGCGGTACTTCCGGAGATGGTATTTTTTTACAAGACCGGGAAACGCTGGGTTTAGTTTTACGTGCTGATTACCTGAATAAATACTATGCGCAGATCGCCTACACCACCTATAACCATCATGCGATCTATGACCCGATGAATGACCGCGACAACATATCCGCTGTTATTGGCATTCATTTTTAATTAATCAGGAGACGACATAATGAAAAAAAATCAAACGACCAGCAAAGCACTGGTCACGCTGGCGGTGCTGGCTTGTTTTTGCAGTGCCTCATTTAATGCTTTGGCCGGTATGGCGGCAGCGGATGCAGATCGTTTAGGTAAAGACCTGACACCGATGGGCTCGGAAAAAGCAGGAAACAGTAATGGCAGTATTCCAGTTTGGGATGGCGGCATTGCTAAGGCACCAGCCGGTTTTGATGCTAAAGCAGGTTACCTTGATCCGTTCGCAAATGAAAAACCTTTGTTCACTGTTACCGGCGCTAACATGCAGCAGTACAAGGACAAATTAGCGCCCGGTCAAATGGAAATGCTCAAGCGTTTTCCGGATTATAAAATCAATGTTTACCCTAGTCACCGGACTACTGCCTATCCGCAAAACGTCTATGACAGTATTAAAACCGAAGCCACTAAAATTGAATTAGCCGAAGGTGGCAATGGCATTAAAAATGTCACGCATTCAACCGTTCCATTCCCGGCACCAAAGAGCGGCATTGAAGTGATCTGGAACCATCTGCTGCGTTATCGCGGCGGTAGCATTCAGCGGTTTAGCACGGAATTTCCTGTGCAGGCGAATGGTGCATTTACACCTGTGACGCGCTCTGAAACCTTGGTGCTGGCACAGGCGATGACGAACCCAGAGCCAAATCGGCTGCTTTATTTTATGGGTTCCATCACCGGGCCGTCGAGCGTTGCGGGTGAGTCGTTATTAGTCATTGACCCGATGGATCAGGTTAAAGAGTCACGTCAGGCCTGGGTTTATAACCCCGGCCAGCGTCGGGTGCTGCGCGCGCCTGATATTTCTTATGATTCCCCCGGCACAGGTGCTGATGGCTTACGTACTACCGATGACTATGATGGTTATAACGGTTCACCTGACCGTTATGACTGGAAGTTAATCGGTAAAAAAGAAATGTTCATCTCTTACAATAACTACAAACTCACTAGTAAAAATGTGAAGTATGTCGACATCATTCGTCCCGGCCATACCAATCAGGAGATGGTGCGTTACGAGCCGCATCGGGTGTGGGTCGTGGAAGCAACCCTGAAAAACGGGATGCGCCACATTTATGCCAAGCGTACTTTTTACATAGACGAAGACAGCTGGCAGATTGCACACGCAGATGCTTATGACGGACGTGGCGAATTGTGGCGTGTGCATGAGTTGGCTGCCGTGCAGTATTACGATGCGCCAGCGCCTTGGTTTGCTTGTGAAACTATTTATGATTTACAGGCGCGCCGCTATTTGGTGACAGGTTTGTCTAATCAGGAAAAGCCGATCAAGTTCGGTGCCAACATTCAAGCCAGTTATTTTACTGCTGATAATTTGCGTCGTATTAGCAATTAAAAAAACGTGTTTGATGATTAAGTGCCCTTCGTGTTTGAAGGGCACTGGCACATGCGAGCACTGCATAGTGCTTGCAAATAAGGATGGCAAATGAATGCAATTATGCGGCGACAGAGCCGGGCAGTATTGCTGGCAGTCGGTATGCTGCTGGCGGTGGAATCAGTAAGTGCGGCACATGCAGCACCTGATCCGTTGGAGCACCCTGCAGCGACTTCAGACAGAGCAGCAAGAGCCATGTTGTTAAGCGTGACAACGGCGGGTAAAAGGCTGGTTGCGGTCGGTGAGCATGGCGTCATCGTCTATTCAGATACACAGGGAAAAAACTGGGTTCAGGCCAAGGTTCCCGTTTCAGTAAGTTTGACGGTAGTGTTTTTTAGTGACGCCAAAAACGGTTGGGCAGTTGGGCACGATGGCGTTGTGTTGCGTAGTCAAGATGCCGGGCAACACTGGGAGAAACGTTTCGATGGTAACCAAGCCAATGCATTGATGCTGGCTGAGGCAGAAAAAAAATTAACCAGCATTCGCGGTGAACTTGAAAGCAAGCCTGGCGATGCGGATAAGGCGACTTCTCCTGCGCTGGAAGCCGCACAAAATACACTCGCCGATATTCAGGCTGGTGCAAAATTCGGACCTTCACGGCCATTATTGGGAGTCTGGTTTAAGAATGCTGACGAAGGTTATGTGGTTGGTGCATACGGCCAATTCTTTCATACGCTGGATGGTGGCCTGCATTGGGAATCGCTGGCTAACCGCATCAATAACCCGGACGGCTTGCATTACAACGCGATTTCAGCAACGCCAAGCGGCGCTTTGCTGATTAGTGGTGAAGGCGGAAAAATTTATCGTTCCGAAAATCAGGGTGAAAGCTGGCAAACACTGGATAGTGGTTATAAGGGCCAATTGTACGGCGCACTTGGCATCACCCATGCTGGCTCTGAAGAGCAGCTGTTAGCGTTTGGTTTTGGTGGGCATATTTTGCTTTCTAATGCGGATAAACCAGCAGGCGGATGGCAAGAATTAGCAATCATCACCAATAAGAATTTGATCGGCGGCTCACAAACATCCGATGGCAGTGTGTGGCTAGTTGCGCAGGACGGCAGTGTGTTGCGTAGTAATGAGCATGCTCAACATTTTACTATCGTGCAGCAGGGAACTGGGTTGCTGATTGCAGGCTCCGCTGTGTTGAAGGAAGAAGCAGGGTATGCGGAAGTTGCGGTAGCTGGGATGGGCGGTGTGCACTTAATTAGCATCGATTCGGGCATTAACATGTCAGGGAAATTGAAATAATCATGACAATCAATTTAACTTTACTTGAAGTAGTTAACGGTGAGAATAAAACTCTAACCCAAACTCAAGCTCAAATTAAGCCGCAACCGCAATTGCATCCCAAGCTCGGTCTGGTGGAACGGTTTATTGAACCTATTTTGTTTAACTTCCGTTTGCCGGTGTTGATTTTCTTTTTATTGGCATCGATTTTATTTGCGTATGAAGCAGCACAGTTACGACCTGACGCCAGTTTTCAAAAAATGGTGCCGATCTTTCATCCCTACATCGCCAACTACTTAAAATACGAAAATGAATTACGGCCACTCGGTAATGTGGTGCGGATTGCTGTGGAAAATAAAAACGGGGATATCTACAGCAAAGAATATCTGGACACACTGAAAAAAATTACCGACGAAGTGTTTTATGTGCCGGGCGTTGATCGGGGTAACCTGAAATCACTGTGGACCCCGAATGTGAACTGGATGGAAGTTACCGAAGCTGGAATGACCGGCGGGCAGATCATCCCACAAGGTTTTGACGGTACGCCAGAAAAAATTGAACAGGTACGCACCAACATAGTTCGCTCAGGCCGCATTGGTAGTTTAGTGGCTGCTGACGGACATTCAACGATAGTTCTGGTTCCGCTGTTGGAAACGGATCCAGACACGGGCGCCAAGCTGAACTACGGTCAATTTTCTGAACGGCTAGAAACTCTGATTCGGCAAAAATATGAAACCAAGGATATAAAAATCCACATCACCGGCTTTGCCAAAGTGGTTGGCGATTTGATACACGGGGCTAAAGCAATTGGCGTATTTTTTGCGATTGCTTTTGTGTTGACTATTCTGTTGTTACTGGCTTATTCGCGCTGCTGGCGTAGTACGTCAGTCACTATTTTGTGTTGTAGTCTGGCGGTAATCTGGCAGCTGGGAATTGTGCGAATGCTGGGTTTCGGCCTGGATCCGTATTCTATTCTGGTTCCGTTTCTGACCTTTGCTATCGGCGTCAGTCATGCCGTTCAAAATATTAATACCATGGCCGCGGCGCGTCTTACTGGCAGCTCGAATGTGGACACGGCCAAACTCACTTTTCGCCAGTTATTTATTCCCGGTTCGGTGGCCTTGTTATGCGATGCAGTCGGATTCTCAACATTATTGGTGATTAAAATCGGTGTTATTCAGGAGTTGGCGATCAGCGCCAGCATCGGTGTGGCCGTCATCATCCTGACTAAAATGTTTCTGTTGCCGATATTGATGTCGTATGTCGGCGTCTCGGATGCGTGTTTGCGCCATCAGGCAAAAAAACAGGGTAGCCAGCATCGTGCAGCGCATTTTTTATCACGCTTTGCCGAACCTCGTTTTGCCTGGGTGGCGGTGCTCGGCGCGGCTTTGTTACTGGGTGTTGCGTGGAATATCAGTCGTGATCTTAAAATTGGCGACCTGGATGCCGGTGCGCCGGAGTTGCGCCCTGACTCACAATACAACCGCGACAACGCGTATATCAGCGCCCATTACTCAACCAGTCCAGACGTATTCGTAGTGATGGTCAAAACACCTGCTAATGAATGTGGCAGCTATCCAGTGGCCGAAGTAGTGGATCGGTTTCAATGGGAGATGGAGCAGGTCGCCGGAGTGGAATCAACTACGTCGCTATTCTCCGGAATGAAGAAAGTGATCGCCGCAACCAATGGTGGCGACTTGCGCTGGCAGGCATTATCGCGCAACCGGTTTGTGTCGAATGCGGCACACCGGATGCTGCCATCGGAGTTGTACAGCAATGACTGTTCCATGTTGCCAGTGCTGATTTTTTTGACTGATCATAAGGCCGACACTTTGACGCGGATAGCCAAAGCGGCGGAGAATTTTGCTGCGGCCAATAACGATGCAACGGTTCAATTTTTACTGGCAGCGGGGAATTCCGGTATCGAAGCGGCCACCAATAAAGTGATCAAACAGGCCGAGCCGCAGATGTTGATGTTGGTCTATGGAATTGTGGCCTTGCTTGTGCTGTGGGAATTCCGCTCTTGGCGGGTGACGCTGTGCATTATGCTGCCGCTGTATATTACTTCCGTTCTATGTGAGGCGATTATGGCTAAATTAGGGCTTGGGGTGAAAGTGGCGACCTTGCCGGTGATTGCGCTGGGAATTGGTATCGGTGTTGATTACGGTATTTATATCTACAATCGCATCCAGCACTTTTTAGATCAGGGTTTGTTGTTGAAAGCCGCCTATTTTGAAACACTGAAAAGCACTGGTGCTGCGGTCGCACTCACGGGCGTCACCTTGTCGCTTGGCGTGTTGACGTGGGTTTGGTCGGATATTAAATTTCAGGCCGATATGGGATTGCTACTGACCTTTATGTTCTTGTGGAATATGGTCGGGGCGATTGTGATGATACCGGCGTTGGCGGCACTGCTGGTGCCGCAACGGCCGGGTTTAATATCGTTAAAGCGAATCACATAAGCAGAACAATTTGGTTTGTCTGCCGCGTTAATAGACGAAATTACGATTAAAGGCGGGAAAATTGAGCGGAAAATTTTAATGTTTATCCTGTACAGCGCGTGGCTTAAACACCATACGTCGATGCGGTGATGGAATTGTAACTGTTATCTGTATTGTTTCTGACGGACAGCGTAATGGGAAGCGGACATTGATTGGCATGGAATCCCAGCATCAACGGTTGTAATGCTGGGTTTTCAACTTAGCCTACCGCGCTCGGATGAATTAGATCAACATCATTATTACTTCACGTTGCGCCACGGGTTACTCTGATTTTTTACATAATGATTGTAAACATAGGACCAAGGCATAGCGATATAGACGAGCACTACGCAGCTGACATTAATAACATTAGGTATTAGCGAGTCGTCCAGAGTTCCAGATAACCATAGCGGCAGGGGTATGAGGATGAGCCACACGGTTTTCCAGATCAATTCCCACATAAGTATTGGTAGTAACTGCAAGGGGTATCGTAGCCCAAGTATGCAAAGCAACCAAAATGCAACCAACATACAGGTCGTCACTCCGTGAAAAAACTCCCAGGGCTTTGTATGGGTAAAAATTTGTGGCACTACCAGCATTCCCAGTCCGATAACAACAAATAAATACAAGGCGCGTAATACGTAGAGGCGAAATAGAGAAACTTCATTCATTTTATTTACTCTTTCAATTTTTTTGCGATACGGTTTCGGTAGATTACCTAGGTGTTTTCAATTGTTCTTCAGCGTCAGTGTGTGACTTCGGCATATTTCTTTGCTTTGATAAGCGCAGTGTATTCGTGCCCGTATGCTGATTGCATGCCAAACGCTGGTAGCAACAGCAGCACTGCAACAGCAGATCCTTCAACGATGGTTTGGTGATCAGAAAAGATATTCATAGAAAATTTCCTAAATAAATGAATGGTGAAAAGGAAGCCCAAGCGATGTAAAGAAGTTCAAACTATCAGCAAAACACTAAATCTATTAATGAGGATTTCTCTTCAACTTACAATCGATAATGGAGTGTGCCTTTTTGCGGATGGCGCTATCAATCAAAAAGCGATGGCTTACGGTCTGATACCCATGAGTTACAGGAAAACTGGCTTGAAATACAAGGGGCTTGTTCAAAGAAACCTGCCCTTAGATAATTTTCAACTATCGCTAGACAGTAGTCATGAGCAATAATGCCGGCAACTTCGCTTTCATTTGGTCGAGTGATGTCAGGCGATGATGAACCGGGTTGAGTATGGGGAGTTGTGAAGGAGGTTTAGCGATTTAACGCGTCGCCTGTACGTAATCGATTTTTGGAGACCTATTATCGAATTTTTTGAGCTGACAGGCTGAGCGGAATGTTAAAGAATAGCGCACTGAGAATGCGCCAAAGCTGGATAGATCAATGACGGCGTCAGTCGCCATTGAATTCAAAATAGAGAGGAATTTACATCTGCTTGAAGTGGTGCAAATAGCTACGGCTAACTGACAATTTCTCTGAACGCCCTTTCATGTAAACAGATGCCGTCTCGTTCTCACCGCGCGTAACATGGCTGACCATATTCATATTCACAACCACTGAGCGATGCACTTGAATAAAATGCGTGCCATCGAGTTGGTCTAGCAGTTCCTTAAGTGAAGTGCGTATCAGTGCTTCACCCGCTTTGCCATCAGCTCCACGCCAGGCGATTAATGTGTACTTTTCGTCCGAACGCAAATAGTCAATATCCGCAACCGAAATCATTCGCAGCGACTGCCCGACTAACGCTTTAATCCAACGCAAGGGTTCTGGAGCTGCCTTTTTTTGCAGGCGAGCCTCCAATTTGTCGAGTAAGACCTCGATGTCCGGTGCTTCCTGTGTCGTGCCGAGGCGTTCACGCACTCGCATTACGGTGTCGGCCAGCCGCGCCGGATCAACTGGTTTCACTAAATAATCCAAGGCACCTTGCGCAAATGCTTCCACCGCATAGTCGTTATAGGCCGTGACAAATACTATGTGCACACCTCGACCAATCTGGCGCGCCGCTTCCACACCCGAAATGCCCGGCATATGAACATCGAGAAAACAAACGGTTGGCTTGTGTGCCTGGTATTGTTCAACCGCTTCTCGTCCGTTACGAGCCTGCGCCACGATTTCTAATTCAGGCCAGGCTTGGGCAAGCATGCGCGTCAAGGAGCTGCGCAGCAAAGGTTCGTCGTCAGCGATTAATGCGGTAGGACGTGCTGAAGTCATGATTTACTTCCCGATACTAGAGATTCAAATTGAGCCGGAAAATTGAGTTCGGCGTTAAAGCCGTGAGGGACGCGCGCAGTCAGGCTAAGCTGTGCGTCACCGGAAAATACTAACTGCATACGTTCACGCAGATTTGTCAATCCAGTACCTAATCCCTTGCTCCCTTGATTGCCGTGGGCATCTTGTGCAAGTCCAATACCTGTGTCACTGACTTGAGCTAGACAGCGTCCGTCTTTCAGTCGTACAGTGACGTCAATCTGCCCGCCGTCTTCACTGGGATCAATGCCGTGACGCACTGAGTTTTCCACCAGAGTGAGCAAAGACATTGACGGACATTGAATCTTTAACGCTGCTTCGTCAACATCAATTGAAAACTGCATTCGATCTGGCATACGCATATGCATCAGTTCGAGATAGGCCCGCACAAGCTCCAACTCTCGCCCCAGAGTGCTGGACGCGTTATTCAAATTCGGAACGGCAGCGCGCAGGTAGGCGATCAGGCTATTCAGAACCGCTGAAGCCTGCGGTGAACCAGAATCAACCAATTCACGCACATTTGCCAACGTATTGAACAGGAAATGTGGCTCCACTTGTGTCTGCAACAAACGCAGACGCGAATCGAGCGCGTCGCGTGCGAACTCACTCCGCTCCAGTTCAAACGACAGCGCCTGTCTCTGTGCATGGCCATTAATATGGCGATACAGCGCAGACATCGCGATCCATGGAGAGACTAACAGGCCTACAGCAGTCAAGAGACCAAAACCAAGCATCTTTTTGTCATCAAGAGACCAAACGGCAGGGGTGGAAAACGTGGTTAACGAATAGATAAATACCGTCGCGAATGGCACAACGATCGCGACTGCGGCAACTTGTAACACCCATCGTGCCAACCAGAGCGGCAAACGTTGTGGCCACCGTTCAAACAAACCATAAATCAACAATTGGACTAAACCAACGAACAGCAGCCGAAACAGAAGCAAGACCCATGACGATTGGAAAATTGGCAACCAGATCAGGCCGACAACTACGCTAACAATCAATACGACACGCACACGGCGCCAACCCATTAGAGGTTGTGGCTTTGGAAATGAAGGGGCTGACACTGAGCTATTCATGATCGGGATCATTTCAATATATTAAGGAATTGGCGCTCAGAATGGGGCTTCAAAGCGATAAAAAAAGCAAGGAATGAGGCAAGTTACACTGCTTATAAGACCTTAGGTGCTTCCAGTAGACGGGCAACGCTCTGATCTACCTGGCACACGCTATACAGCGATGAAATGCAGTGGCAAGGAGATTAAACGAACGACTTAGAAAGACATTAAGCTATAAAACACCGGCCGAAATATTTTATCAATCTGTTACATCGATCATTTGAATCTGCCGCCGTTTTGCGTCAGTCACCAACGCACAAGGGCCGAAAAATCTTGTAAGTATCTCAGCTAATTATTTCTTAAAGACAATAATTTATAAATTGAAAAATAGCAATTATATTTTTTGAAAATTAAGATGAGCTGCAATTAACGCCGGGCGCGAGTAGGGAGGGCTGTAAATTTAATCGGTCATTGATAAGTGCTTCAGTATTGCACTTGGTGTGAGGGTGTTATGGCGCTAATGGTCAACGAAAAAACACCGCAGACCATAGCGCCAATTGATGCCGAACTTAGTTAACTCGCTTGTAATTCACTGCCTTCAAAAACGGCTTCATCAACACAAACAGCATCCGGCAGAATGAGTTTTTCAGGAATCTCATAAGGCCATTTCTTCATGGCGAAGTAATACAAAATTCCAGGAATGACTAATCCAATAATCCATGAAATATCGGTATCACCTAAATGCGCGACCATCGGCCCGGTATAAAATCCGGTTGCCAAAAACGGCATTTGAATCACAACACCGATCACGTATGTGCTGATGCCGATTTTATTCCATGCACCATAGCGGCCATTGGGATCTGATAAGGCTTTTAGGTCATAGCGGCCTTTGGTGACCCAATAATAATCCACCAAATTGATCGCGCTCCAAGGGGTGAAGAACGCGAGTAAAAACAAGATGAATGATTTGAAAATGGTTAGGAATGAGTATTGCCCCGCTAGTGCTAATCCGGTTGCTAGTCCGACCATGGAGAAAATATAGATAAAACGTACAACGGGGGAGATCTGTCTGTTGCCCCTAAATCCGCTCACAATCGTCGCTATCGACATAAAGCTGCCGTAAGAGTTGAGTGTGGTGGCAATAATTTTTCCGAAAATAATGCTGAAATATAAAAAACTGGCAATGATACCGGTGCCTCCTAAGCTGACGATGTAATTCAGTTCGTTGCCGGCGAATTGTTTACCTGCTAAAGCAGCTGCAAATACGCCTAGAGTCATTGATATTTGTGTGCCAAGAACTGAGCCGCCACCCACTGCCAAAAATGTTTTTATTGGTGAAATAGTGCTTGGCAAATAACGCGAATAATCAGCCACGTAAGGGCCATAAGCAATTTGCCACGAAGCCGATAAGGAAATCGCCAGTAAAAAATGTGCGAGCGTGAAGTGGCGGTTATTCATCAGCAGTTCAGTTAAATTAAATTGCATTACTAAAGAGCTGAATAAATAGACGAAGGCAATAATGCCGATGACGCTGGCCGCGCGGCCGATTAGGTGAATTAAACGGTAGCCAAATAAAGTCAGCACCACGATTAACGCGCCGAATAATAAAATGCCGGTGCTGTTCGTTGTATCGAGTAACTTGGCGATTGATTGGCCGGCTAATACCGTCCCGGTAGCAGAAAATCCGACATACAGAACGCAGACTAAAACAATCGGTATGACCGCGCCATATACGCCGAATTGAACGCGGCTGGAAATCATTTGCGGCAAGCCCAAATGCGGTCCTTGCGCGGCGTGTAGCGCCATGACGCTGCCGCCAAGTATCTGCCCGATCAATAATCCAAATAAAGACCAAAATACATCACCACCAAGTACAACCGCCAAAGCGCCGGTGACGATGGCGGTGATTTGTAAATTGGTGCCAAACCACAGTGTGAATTGGCTCAGTAAGTGCCCGTGTCGTTCCGATTCAGGGATGTAATCAATAGATCGGGTTTCGATCAGTGATTTTTTTTGCGTGTTGCCGCTGCTGTCTAGTGCCATAACATGTCTCCGTTTTGTTGGTAATTATTTTATGACTTACGCAAAACCGCCCCAGCGGCGTTGTGCTTTCCTTGCCGTACTAAAGTACTGTCTGCGTCGGCACTCCTTGCTGGAACAATTTTGCGTAAGTCCTTTAATTTTGATTGGCA
Source organism: Solimicrobium silvestre (assembly GCF_002976435.1). GTDB lineage: Bacteria > Pseudomonadota > Gammaproteobacteria > Burkholderiales > Burkholderiaceae_D > Solimicrobium > Solimicrobium silvestre. Next base: position 45,761 of record NZ_PUGF01000028.1, read on the forward strand.
AGAATCTGCGATAAATGTGCTGAGTTTGATTAATACATCCTATTCTTTAATTGCATGCAGAATCGCGGCGGCGGCCACCTGGGCACCATTAGACGCTTGCATGTGTTTGGCATTTAATTGCAGGCGTTTGTGCATAGCCTGATCGTCGATCAATGCAGTGATTGTTGCCCGCAATTGTTCGTCACTCCATTCATAGCGCGGCAGGTGTTTTCCAACGCCGGTTTCTTGCGCTCGTTGTGCGTTGTCATGGCCGTCCCAGCAGTAGGGCATGATGAGCGACGGCACGCCGAAGTAGAGCGCTTCGCAAAAACTGTTGTTGCCGCCATGGTGTATGAATAGCTGCGTTTCACGTACCACGGAAGGTTGTGGGAACCAGCTATCCAGATAGACATTGTCTGGCGTGGTTTGATAATGCTCGCGCCAGCTGCCGACATTGATGATGAAGCGGTATGGCAGCGTGGCAAAGACCTGGATCATGCGTTCGAATAGTTCAATGTCCATCGCGCCTAAACTACCAAAACTGGTGTACACCAAAGGCTTGTCATTGTGTGATGCGAAGCGTGGTGCGTGCCATGGAACTTCTGTGCGAACACAGCCTTCCAGGAAGATAAATTTGTCAGGCATTAATGGGTTCTGGCGCTGATGGCGTAGAATTTTTGGCGCCAGCAGTAAATTAAGCCACGGCGAAGTTTCCATGAATTCATCGTTTTGAAACGGTGCTAAATCGCAGGAGCGCAGAAACGTCATATAACGTTCATGGATAGGTGCGATTGCGCTGGCGTAGTGCTCGCTAAACTGTTCCCAGTCAGCGCGGTCTTTGCTTGCACATCCTGATAAATAAGGTGGAATATCCGGGTCGGTTATTTCTGTTTCGGCGCAGGAGACTACCCGCACCCAAGGTATGCCGGAATTTATTACTGCAGGAAATGCGATGACGTTATCAACCACAATGGCAGCAGGTTTTAAGCGGCTTAGCAATTGGCGTAACGGCACCTCAATACGAATGACGGACGCAACCACCGCTTCCCAGGTTGGCGCTATGTAGCTATCGATCTGCTCGAAAGCAGAAGTGCGAAAGGCCTCGCGATGTTGTTGTACAAATTTGGTCCAGTCTATATTGCCCGCATCATCCGACTCTTGCTCCGTAAATAAGCGATATTCCGGAAAGCCATATTCTGCGAAGACGCCATGAAAACCCGGGTGGCAGATGAAGACCGGGCGGGCACCTTGTTTGAGTAATTCTTGAGCTATGCCTAAACAGTTTAAGGCAGCGCCGTAGCTGGCTTCAGGGAAGAGGGCGATGGTTTTTTCAGTCATTTTGTTCAATTTGGCCTTTTGGGGTTTATTGGTAGCTAATGTGGCTTATGCAGCTTATGTTTAGGCGCTCATCGTTTGCGGCATCGGAGGAATACTGCGTCCAACTACCCGAGGCCGGCCAAAACTTAGTAGACGTAAATGCGCGCGCATCAAGTCAGCTGCAAGCTCCATTTGATTGCGCTCGATTTGTTCAATGATGTGCAAAAGTTCACGTACCGACTGACGCATTCTGAAAATATTGGTCCCACCGCCAGCAGTGACATTACGACGGCGTAGGTGATGATTAAGCAGCGCATCCTGGAAAAAAGGGTTGCTGCAAGCGCGTGCGATCATGATGTGAAACTCGTAATCCAAACGCTCTGCCAACTGAATATCAAAATTTTCCTCGGCTATCTGCTCCAGAGCTTCAAGCGATTGGCGCATACCAGCCAGCGTAACGGGATCTGCTTTGAATCCAGGCGAAAGCAGCGCCGCAGGTTCCATCAGTATCCTGAATTCATAGCTTTGGGCGGTTGCCTCACTCCCTACAACCATCGGTTTAAAAAGCCAGCGCTGACCCGCTGCGCGTTCAACAAACTGTTCTTCAAGCAGTCTTTGTAACGTATTTTGTACCGTTAGTCTACTTGCCTCGTATCTGCGTTGAAGAGCTGCCAGGGTTTGCGAGGTCGGGATTCTACGAGCCGCAAGGTCATCAAGTATTGCTTTGAATAACTCGTCTTCTTCGGTCTGTGGAAGGTCGCTGATCTGGCCGGTTGATGTGTCTGAAATATTGCTCATTCGGTAGCCACCGTCTGGGTCAATGGTGGCAATCCCTTGTTCTGCAAGTAGTTGCAAAGCCCGTCGAATCGGCGTTCTTGAAACATTGCACTGAATAGCTAGCAGCTGTTCCGGCATCCGGTCGCCCGCATTAAGTCCCGCGTTAATCGCTACCTCATAAACGCGCTGCGCCAACTCAACATGGCGTTGACGAAGTGGTTTTGCGGTGTTGGGACGTGCTTCGGTTGGTGTGTCTGACTTTGGCAAAAGAGCTGGTTTTTCTTTCATGATGTGTATTTTTTGCCTCAATAAGTGTGTTCATGTAGCAACAATAATAAATTACTGTTGGAGTTTTTTTAAAAAATAGTACAATCAAAAAAAGTAAATTGATGGTTTTAATATTGGTAATTGTACCGCAATCTGTTTTGTTGAGTCCACGGTAGTGTAGCGAAATTAGGGAATCTTGGTGCGTTGAAGAGACGCCTTCTTTGAAGTATTAAAAACATAAATAGTAAAAGAGAGATAAAAATATGAGACATCATTCAGGACGTTCTGTAAGCATCATTGCAGCTTCTTTGAGCCTGGCATTCAGCACAGCCGGCGCGCAGCAAACACCGGCAATGCCAGCCATGGCAGTTACGGCAGCAACAGCGCCGGAGCCAGTGGTAACGGAGGTGCCAAGTGCAGATCAACATGCCACTAAGGACACAGGGCAAATTAAAACAGTGGTTATTACCGCGCAAAAGCGTACCGAAGATGCCAGCAAGGTGCCGCTCAGTATTTCGGTCATTAGCGGTGACGACCTGGTTGCGCAGCATATTGTGGATTTTGCCGATATCACCCGTTCGATCCCCAATGTTTCTTTTTCCGGCGGAGGCGGTAGCGGTAATGCGGGTAATGGGCCCGGCTTGTCCAGTATTGAGATGCGCGGTATTAGTTCTACATCCGGTTCTGCAACCGTCGGCGTTTATCTGGATGATGTTTCCATGACCGTCGGAAATATCTACAGCATGGGTCAGGCTGAGCCGAAATTTTTCGATCTGGATCGCGTGGAAGTATTGCGTGGCCCGCAAGGTACGCTGTATGGTTCCAGCTCTATGGGCGGTACCGTCAAATTCCTCAGCAATCAACCGAATCTGAAGGAACAGGAAGCCACGATTTATTCCGAGGTATCTTCCACCAAAGGTGGCGGTACCAATTACACCGCCAACGGTGTTTTTAATGCGGTGCTAACTCCAAATGAATTGGCGTTTCGGATCGGTGTTGAGGATATCCATAAGAGCGGATTTATTAATCAGGTATCGCAGACCACGGGCGCGCTAGTGGCTCCCAATATTAACTGGGAGGCTGATCAGGTGGTGCGTATGGCGATGAAATGGGCGCCGACTAAAGATTTAACGATTACACCTTCTGTGTTTTATCAGCAGGTGCAAAGCGGCGATATCGATGTTTCTTACACACAAACACAAAATGGCACGCCGTTGCCGATGAACCAGACTAGCAAGCTAGTGCGGGAGCCTGGCGTAGACCGCTTGCTGGTGCCGAGCCTGACGGTGAATTACGGTACCGACTATGGCGACCTGACTTTTGTTTCCAGCTACTTCCAGCGCAAATTTAACCGCACCCAAGATGCTACTGCGGTTGATAGTGTGTTACTTGGTTCTCTCATTTCGATTCCCTCGCTGGCGGCCAAGGTCTCTGTTTTACCGGCGGCAGTCTGGTTTAATAATGATATTCGTCAGTCTTCGGAAGAATTGCGTTTTGCTTCCAAACCTTACGATCCAAGTGTCTCGCCAATTACCTGGGTTGCCGGGGTCTATATCGCCGACATGCATACCAACATTACCGACAATGAACCTATCTTCGGCGTGAATGCGGCTTTTGCGGCGGCTGGTGCCAGCACTACTGATCCAACTGTCCTGGCGAATCCGGTGAGTGCCGGTTTTCCGAATGATAATTCCTACTTTGGTCAACTGCATTACCACGATACGCAACAGGCAATTTTTGGTGAAGCTAATTATTACTTCATGCCGAACTTGCACGCTACGTTCGGTCTGCGCTATTTGGAGGCGAAAGAAGAATTTGAACGTGAGGGCGGGCTTTATTTTAATAATGACGGCACCAACGACGGTAATTCGCATACCTTCGCCAATACCAGCGGCAGTAAAGCGACGCCAAAAATCGCGCTGACCTGGGAAGTGGATCATACCGATACCTTATATGCGTTGGCAGGTGAAGGATTCCGTCTGGGCGGTGCAAATTTACAGATACCGCAAACACTTTGTGGCTTGAGTACGCCTAATCCGGCTAGCTATGCGTCGGATACTTTATGGAGTTATGAGGTCGGTGATAAATCACGCTTTTTGGATAATCACTTATCAGTCAATAGCTCACTTTTTTACGTAGACTGGAAAAATATGCAGCAGCAAATTTTTCTGGGCTGCGGTTATGACTACAACACCAATGTCGGTAGTGCCACCAGTTATGGCGCGGAGGTCGAAGTCAAGGCCAGACCTATTTCAAGCCTGCTCATCGATTTTTCAGCAGGCATAACGCATGCAACGCTGTCCGATAACGGCGGTGAAAATGCTGGCGTTCCTGGTGCGGTAGCTGGAGCCTTGATTCCTGGCGTACCTAAATTTAATGCCGCGTTGACTGGTCAATATAATTTCAATATAAGTGACGATAATTTCGGTTTTGCGCGTGCAGGAGTTCATTGGACAGGCACTAGCAATGGAGGATTTCCTACGCTGACTAACGGATCAATCGATCCGGATTACCGCCGTCCGGCTTATGCAACGGCAGATTTTAGCACTGGTATTTCTTGGGAAAAATGGGAGTTGTCGTTTTTTGTGAAGAATCTGGCCAATAACGAAAAAATTATCCAGCATCCAATAGTTCAAACCAATACCAGTGAGGCTTATCGTATCGATCCGCGCATTATTGGGATTAGCGTATCGGGCAAGCTATAAACGTCGTCAGGTACGCGTAGACAACACTTACGGTGTAGTCTCTGAATTCCCGCTTGCGCGGGAATGAGGTTAATGCAAGTGTGACTGTGGCAGTAAAACAAGTTGAATTTGACTAGTAATGGATCAAAACATGACGTTAAAACCTATTTTTTCTTCGCTGACAATCGGAACTATTGCCGTTGCGGTGCTTACATTGACTGGATGCGCGAATTCACCCAACACAAAACAGGCACTTCAAGCCGATACGGTATACCGCAACGGCTATATCTACACCGTTGATGCCAGCGATTCTGTGCAACAGGCCTTGGCCGTGCGTGACGGCCGCATTATGTACGTTGGGAGCAATGACGGGGCTGAAAAATTAATCGCTAACACCACCAAAGTCATTGATCTTAAAGGTCGGATGCTAATGCCGGGTTTAATCGATGCGCATATGCATCCCATGGATGGTGGTGATGGGCTGCGCGGTTGTAATCTTAATTACGAAGCGCTCACCATTACCCAGTTCCAGGCCCGTATTCAGGCATGTCTGGATGCTGATGCGGGCAACGAGCCCGATGGCTGGCTTGAAGTGACCAACTGGTATCGGCAAGCGATGTTGCCGAAGGGCGCGGATGCTGTGCGCGCAACGCTGGACGTATTGCGCACCAAGCGACCTATACAGGTTCAATCGAGTGATTATCATAGCGTGCTGGCCAACTCGCGGGCTATCCAGTTGGCGGGCATTAATGCCGCATCCAAGAATCCGGAGGGAGGAAGTATTGCGCGTGACGCGGCCGGAATTCCAACCGGGATTTTTGAAGATGAAGCGAGCAGCCTGATTGCTGCAGTCAAACCACCGCATCCTGCCAGTGACGCGATTATTAGCGCCAATCTGGCGCTGGGCGTATTGCGTACGCAGGGTGTTACTACATTTTTTGATGCTCTGGCAGATGAACCTCAATTGACCGCTTTTGCTGCGCTACAAAATAGTGGCAAGCTCACTGCTCGGGCTTATTTTGCGCCGCTAATCACGACCGATATGGCAAGCAAACCGGCTGATGCGGTAGCCATGCTGCAGGACCTGGCAAAGCGCTTTGATCAAGGATCGGTCAACGTGAACCCGACCATCAGCGTGCATCACGCCAAATTGTTTATGGATGGTGTCGTGCAAACGCCCGCTTTTACGGCGGCTTTGCTCAAGCCCTATTTTGTTAATCAGGGCAGTGAAACACATCCTAATTTTGTTCCCGGAACGCTTAGCGGACAAATCTACTTACCGTCGGATGTGTTGAATCCGATGATGGTTGCGCTAGCAAAGGCCGGATTTAATCCTCATATTCATGCAATTGGCGACCGGGCGGTGCGCGAAGCGCTGGATGCTGTAGCTGAAATGCGCAAACAAGTTCCCGACCCGTCTATTCGCCCCGGTATCGCACATGTTGAGGTGACTGATCCTGCCGATTATTCACGCTTTGCCCAGTTGAATGTGACGCCAGTGATGTCTTTTCAGTGGGCCAAACCTGCGCCGGACATGACTGATGCCACTAAAGATTTTTTAGGGCCGGTGCGTTTCGCACGGATGGAGCCGGAAGGAAGTTTGCACGCTGCCGGAGCGCGAATCGCTTTTGGTAGCGACTGGCCTTGCGATCCGTTCAATGAATGGTTTGCACTGAAAGTCGGTGTTACGCGCACCAATAATCCGGCCTTGTGGGGTAAATATCCAGGCCGTCTTAATGCGGATGTCGGATTGTCACGCAAGGAAGTTTTGCGTGCCGCAACCATGAATTCGGCCTATACGCTGCATCTGGAGAAAGATGCAGGTTCGTTGGAAGTCGGTAAATTAGCTGATCTGATTATTTTGGATCGTAATTTTTTCAGCATAGACGAAGAGCAGATAGCCAACATCAAAGTTCAAGCGACTATTGTTGGCGGCAAAGTGGTGTATCAGGCGGATGGATTTTAATAATAAAGTTGAAACAAGTTAGGCTGATTTGAAGGCGAGTCTGCTAAGGCAGACTCCGTCGAAATTCCACGTCATGCTTGCTATACAGTGCTCTTATGTGGCAGTCAAAGCCCTATATTGCCTCCGTTGAAGATTTTGATGCTATTACATAAAATTGCCATTATTTTAGTTCATACGTTGCTTTGTATTCCGCGGGAATCTCGACCGGGTGTAGAACTCCCGCAAGAGACAGGACGATAAACAGCGAAATTACTAGACCGCATCCAGCGGGAATCAACACAGTAAGGGCGCGAACTAAAGTTGGGCGAGCTTGAACCTGCCAATATGCGGCACAGCCGAGATGTGTAAAAAGCGCGAATATTGCAAAGAAATAATAAGGTGCAAAGAAGAATTTGTATGGCGTCTCGTAGAATCCGGCCGCCGCAAAATAGAAATTTGTGTCGAGTTTCAATACTGCACGACCTAACAAAACAGCGCTCACATGAACCACTAGGAAGAAGGCGAGGTACATACCGGAAGCTGCCTGAACCCACGGGATTAGGCCGTGTCGCTGTTTCCAGCCACGGATAGCCAAAAACAAGCCGCTTCCCACTTGAAACATTACGCAAAACAGAAGTACCGCTTCTATCACGGGTTGCCGGTAGATCGGCCGGATCGCTTCCATGAAGTTGATATGAGAAACGGCACCACCAATGCCTACGATGTGATTCGTAACATGCAGAGCCGCATATGCTGCGATCATCAACGCTGAAATACGATGTAAATCTCGAATTGCCATTTAAGACCTCAGATTTTAAAATTTGGCTGGCGAATATAGGGCGTGCGTCTACTTTGGAGCGCGATACTAAATGGCGGGTACCGGATTTCGATATCTACCATTTCGGTGGACACTACCGTTGCGTATGTTGCTCTGGCCGCTGACGAAACTGCGTGCGCCATTTTCTGGGTTGATGCGAGAACTGATGAAGATACCTTACTTGTGGCAAAAGCCACTGCGGCTTGAAAACAGTAAGCTGCTGCACTTGTTGGGTAGAGAGCCATATACACCCTTAGATGAAGCAATGCGTCTGACGTTAATAGGTTTGGGTTGCGTGGGGCATCAGCGATTAACGTGTAACACATATGTCGTCATTTAATTCACACCAAATCTTACTTTCATTTTCAGACATTGGAAAGTAAGAACATGGGGATTGAGCATCAAAAATCGGGATGCGGATTTTTTAATGATGTTCAAATGACTGATTAACGACAGGTAGCGGGCTGATGGGAAAATGGGATGGATGCCGTGATCGATCGGATTGCAGTCGTTGAGGCTTTTCAGTGGTTGCCAGGACGGTGCCCTGAAGAGACAGTCGGCGATCTACATTGCAGTCATTCAAATCGACGATCCTATGATTCGTCATTCCCGCGCAGGCGCACTGCTGTCTGGAATAATTTAGGAAGAAATGATTGAAAGTGTTGCGGGTATTGATTTAAAGGGTTAAAACCCTGTTTGCCGACTTAAAAATCAAACCCACAACATGTTTAGAATAACCAATTTTCAAGAAATAATGAAGGGGGGTGCCGCGAGGTTCCTTCGATGCGATTGTAGAAAAACACAAGGCAAACAAATATACGAAGCAATTTGGCTATTGGCAGCATGCGGTGGCGATGATTTATGCGCAATTGAGTGGCGCATCCAGTTTGCGGGAATTACAGGCGGGATTTAATGGACATGCTGCACATCACTATCATCTTGGCGCTTGTGCGATTAAGAAATCGACGCTCGCTGATGCGAATAGCCGACGTAAAGATGCCGTGTTTATCGATGTTGTGCAATTGCTGATGCAAAAGGCGTCCCGATCGGTTCGTCAACAAACGAAAGAATGGCTGTGCTTGCTTGATTCGACGCCGATTATGTTGAAAGGCAGAGAGTTTGATCGCTGGACCGACGAATCAAAAACACATCGTACACAAGGATTGAAATTGCACGTGCTGTACGACACCCAGACAGAAGTGCCGACGTGGCAAAGCATCACGGCACCGAATGTCAATGATGTGAGCAAAGCCTGGGATGTGCCTCTGCAAAAGGGAGTAACTTACGTGTTTGATAAAGGTTATTGTGACGATGGTTGGTGGCGAGAAATTGACTTGGCAGGCGCGCAGTTTGTAACGCGGTTTAAGAATAATGCGGGCATTGGTATTGAAGAAGAACTACCGATTGCAGAAGCCGATAAAGGCATCGTAATCAGCGATCAGCTAGTACGCTTCAAACATAGGCGCACGCGAGGGCAACGCAAATCATACTATGAGCGCACGCTGCGTCGCATCACCATTGTGAGGGAAGACAAAGCCACGCCGTTGGTATTGGCAACAAACGATTTAACAAGAAGTGCGAAAGAGATTGCGCAGAATTACAAAGAGCGCTGGGGCATAGAGTTATTCTTTAAATGGATTAAGCAGCATCTCAAAATAAAGAGTTTCTATGGTCGTACAGAAAACGCCGTACGGATACAGTTGTTGACCGCACTGATCGGTTATTTATTGGTGGCATTGCATAAGCAAACCCATCAAATAAAAGCGACTTTATGGGAATGCTTATGTTTACTCCGTGCAACGCTGTTTCAGCGTAAAGAATTAGATGAACATCGAGAACGAAAACGACGACAGAGGGAACAAAAAATGAATCAATATCAGATCGGTCTATTTGCATGAAGCTGTTAAGAATAATATTCCGGACAGCAGTGCGCCTGCGCGGGAATGACGACTAATTGCGACCGGCCGGAACGTGCCGGGTGCATGTAGTCATCGAAGCAGAAACATACGTTTGCAACCACTTTTCCATTGATGGCGCTACAAGCTCCACAGTGCCGAAATCATGGTCAAACAGATAAACAGGCGCGTCCAACGGTCTAGGCGACGAGCGTGGGATGCGGTGGAAACAAAACATATTTCCCATGCAGTCGTTTGCGAACCCTACGTTTTGAGTTGGCATGCCAGCTTCCCAATATGCTTTTGTACCTACAACGGCTTTTCTTGGAAGAACGATGTTTTGAATATCGAAAAGATCGATATTGTTGTCAGTTACGAGGGATAGCAGCGACGGTGTGAACGCTTCGCCGAATTGGATGACAAATGCTCGATACGATTCCGGCACCATGGTATCGAGTTCATTTTCCATTTCGGTAATTTCAGCATCTGTGGCACAAACCATGGAGTGACTTCGGTCGAATAGACCCATAAAGCGGCTGTAGACTTGATGCATGGAGCTCCCGAGATTTGCAATCGTAATTGCGGTGTATATTAGCATGTTAAATTGCCGTGGCTGTCGACCGTCCCATTTGTGCACCGTCTGCTGTCCTTTGCACATTCTTTATTGTGCAGGTTTACCCGGAACTGCGCACAATACACACAAACCGAAAAGCTAATGATTGATGAAGTACTGAACGTTGAAACGGCTATCTGAGCAGTTTCCGAGTTGAGCGTCCTGTTAGACTCGATTGACCTCACAAGCCGATCCAATCCTCAAAAAAACCGGGAGTCTTCTCGTCAATAGGCCCAATGTGTGTGGCTAGGACGTCGCCATGTGATCCTATCTCTAGACTACAGTATACCCTTTTGTAATGTGGTCCATTCCAAATTACATGCCTTGGCCATGTGGGTTGGCCTTCTCGTTGTTCGTAAATAGTGTTGAACTGCACGCCACTTTCTCCATGCCCCACCTTCTTCATGATGAAAGAGACGTCGTCTCCCGGCTTCACGCTCTGGCAGAATTCGGTCGTATTTTGGGCGGCCTCGCTGACAACGTTCAATCGGTGCGCTATCGATGCGACGATAAGTCCAAAAAGACCGACTGCCCCATAAGTAACAATCTTCGGTACCGTTGCGCGCATTCGATGTGTCCTAAGTCTAACTTTAATTAGGCGGACACATGCCGCCCACCTAATTCAACCAATCAAATCCATGGACAGGTTTGTCACACCGTCATTTGAACAATATACTGCATAAAAAACAGTGCTAAATAACCATGAAAAACGTTATTCCCAATGTACAGGCTTCAGACGCAGTTTTAAAACCAAAATTGCTCGATCAACTTAAACGCTGCATTCGGGATAAATATTATAGCTTACGCACTGAAGAGGCCTATGTCTATTGGGCGCGTTGGTTTATTCGTTTATTTTCTCAATTGCTGGTGACGCCGAAAGGCGGCTTTGTGCCGTCTGCTCTCAAATCCCGAGATACGGCACTGTCTCCTGTCTTGCGCATTGCCACCATTCACAGCCGTCAAACTATAAATTAAAAAATTCAAAATAGCGATTCTTCTGTTCTATGGCGGCTCCGATCAGGTTGCAGCCGTTTAGTTTAGCCTTTCCAGCGATTGCCAACAGCGTGACCTGAGCCGACAAATAATGTCCTCTGAACCAGTCATTCAAAAGACGCAATTACGGGAAAACAATAGGCTCTTGCATGGGTTTAGCGGTAGCGCATACTAAGAGTTTATTTGATTGTTTTCTATTGCCGCTTCAAATTCAGATTTACACTTCGCCATATTGGCAATCAACCACTCTCGGTCGAAATTCTCGGACGGAACACCATTTGAAATGCTTTCAATTGCATCCTGAAATGCATTTTCGGCATTCTTCTTCGCAGTATAAGCGTCAATTACTCTTTGCCATTTTTGATCCATACATTTCCTTTAAAATTTTAACCTACCGAAACTAAAAAAGGCTAACAATTGGACACCTAAAAGCTGACTGGACTTCTATTTGTCGGATCGAGATTTCGAATCTCGAAACCCTACGGCGATCCAACGTACTACCACAGCAGAAATCTCAACAAAAAGCCACAGAAGAAAAGGAAAAAAAATACCGATAATTAGGAAGCGAGGCCAACGTATTTCAGGTAATTTTGGAACGCCTACTTGCTTTGACCAATCGACCTCCCAGGGCTTGGTGTCTGGTTCAATCGGTAGTCTCACTTTTCGACCATCCTGAAAGGTAACAACGTTACCTTCGATCTTGGAGCCCATCGGCATACTTTGATATACAAAATAGCCGTCGCTTCCACCAAAGTAATTCGCGGCAGCGAAGCTGGCCGTAACGGTTATCCACGAAACCGAGAGGACCAAGGCGATCCTACGCCAACCATGCAATTTAATTGCCATCTCAGTGACTCCCGCTTGCCGTGTTTTGGAAAGCAATGGTTGAACGGCCTCCATGCTTCATTTTAGAGTTTGCAATGAGTGGCAGCTCCGTGCCGCGACCTGCCTCTGATTAAATCGCGCTATTCTCTTGGAGTCAATTTGCTGTAGAACTTTGCAGTAAATATAGTTAATGGGGCTAGTGAAACAAGTGCTGCAATTCCCATAGTTACTACCAAAAAAATCCCAATTCCTGGAGGTCCCGATCCGTCGTCATCAGGATAAATTCTGCTCAAAAAAAATCCAGGAACAATAAAACCGAAAAATATGGTTGTTATAAACGAAATCAGTGATGCGCCCAAAAATGCACCTGTCCCCCGAAGGAATTTATTTCTGATTACCATTATTCGAAAAACCCTCATTAATCTGGCCGTTCCCAATCGGTCGGCAAAGTGCCGACACCGAGCGGATGCCGACATACGGCACTGTCTTCTGTCCTGCGCATAGCGGGCACACACGGCCGGCAAACAATAAATTAAAAAAATCAAATTAGCAATTTTATTATTCTATGACTGCTGGGATCGGATTGCAGTCGTTGAGGCTTTTCAGTGGTTGCCTGGACGGTGCCCATTGCTGCCCGTCGCGGCTCTACATTGCGGTCAGTCGCTGGACCTGATATTAGGAAACTTAGCGGCCAAAATAATCAAAAACCAACATGCACGTTAGCATAACGATTGGTTGCCAATTGCGCGACGTTTAGAATTCACCCGCAATAAAGTTGCTTTTATTTAAATTCTAAATTACTGTTCTTTCTTATCAATGACGCTAATAGACTGGTACCAGTTGCGATAGTGACAGACACAATCGTTCGAACTCTTTCTGAAGATAAATTGTCGCAGGTGGAAAAGTTGGACCCAGCGTTAGGAATTACTTATTACTTCAACACTCCAAGTCTCGTATTAACCAGCTAGTTGAGCAAATTCGTTTTGCTGGGCCGATTGCGACAAGTGATTCGTGGTATTGAATTCAGTTTCCAGTACAATCCGCATTTCAACTCATCCAACCGGAGCCTGCTGCCTATGCAATATGCGACTGTAACGATTGGCCTTGGTATCGCTGTCGGACTGAGTATTCTGCCACCGTCAAGTCTCGCATCCGAGATGCAACCCGGACCCATGTGGGTAGTCGGCTCCTACGTCAATATTCGTCAAGCCGCAGACGACAAAGCCAAAGTCATCGAGCATCTGACTGCCAACACCCCGATTCATCTCGTCGGCGAAAAGGGACGCTATTGCGAAATCAGTTGGGCGCAGTCACGCAGCGGATTTGTCGCATGCCAATTCCTTGGCGCCAAGCCCTTGCAACTCAGCGATGTCGAGCGCTCTCCTGCCAACGACAATGATGAACACTTTGAAGCGTCGCCACTCAGAGCATTCTGGATTGAACCCAGCTTTTCGCGCTTGAGGGCAGCTGGCGCGTATTTTGAGAAGAAAATGCTGACCGAGGCTGCAGCAAAGAAAGAGGCGGATCAATTGAAGGCGTGGCTTGAGGTGCCCGCTGTTTCTCCCAACGTGGCCAAGTCAATCACAATTTCCCGTTTTTCTGTGCCTGAGTTTGATGCGATGAAAGCGTTGGCGAAAGCCGGCATGCAACCGCCGCCACTATTGAATTCAATTTATCCGGATGTGGCGAGCCTGCAGGCCAAACCGGATTCGGCGACGATGCCAGCAGAACATTTGCCGCTGCTTGCATTCCTGCCAGCCTTAGGCGCCTCCCGCTTTAGTGCGCAAGCGCAAGTCGGTGCCATGCAAACCACGACGGATCAACTCAGTGCCTTGTTCCAGATTCCCTACCAAGTCGAACCGCTGAACAAGCCCTACACGGTCAGCCCGCAATACGAAGACCCTTATATCTTCGGGAGTTGGGATATCGGCGACGTTAACCTCTCGTTGGTCAGGCCGGTGCATGACGTTGGCATTTATACGAATGGACATGTCAAGGATTTGGAAACCAGTCTGAATCAATGGGATGGTTTTTATATCGACTATGAAGCAACGCAAGAGTGCGGCAGTTTTGTCATCGATGCGCATTTGCACGATCATGCGAGCGGCGACTACATTGTTTCCAAATTGCCGATTGACGGTTTGCTGATGTTTTTTCGTTCACCCGTTGCCGTGAATACGTCGACAGCACGTGTGGAAATGCAAAGGCACGAGCTTTCGGCTTTTCAAAAGAAAGCGCGCCGGGAACTGCAAAAAAACATGATCCATCAAGTGGTCCAATACACGGTGACCTTGGCGGGCGATTTTGCGCCAGACTTTACCGTGTTCGAGCTGCGCGGCTACTCAGATGTGCCGGGCGCTGAATCTGGCACAACAGGCCCCTACGAAGCAATCATGCGCTACTACTTTGTTAATATCGGTGGCAGTTGGAAGTTGTTGGATGTGGATGGATTGTCAGGATGTTCGTAAGCGTCCCACCCTGCCGTTGCTGTGCTCACCTGAATCAGGATAAATATGAAGTTAATAGTCAGTGTTATTGCATTACTTTTGTTGGGTGTTGCCGGTTTCCTGGGATATCGGGCCTTGATGTGGCAACTGTCAACGACGCCGGTCGATCTTCACGCGGGCACGGTCTTTCGAGACTGTCGGATTTGCCCTGAAATGGTGGTTATTCCCCAAACTGATCGCTTTATGATGGGGCAGTCGGATACGGGCAGAAAAGATCCGGTCGAGGGATTCATGTTTGGAGAAGATACGACGCGCGCGCCTGAGCATCCGGTGCGCATTGCGCAATTCGCACTGGGTCGCATGGAAATCACGCAGCGTCAGTGGGAGAGTTTGATGGACAGCGATCCGAGTATGGAAAAAAAGTGCGGATTGGATTGTCCGGTGGAGCATGTAAGCTGGTTGGACGTGCAGGAATTTTTGAGGCGTTTCAACGCCAAAATCGGACAGCATTACCGCCTGCCCAGTGAGGCTGAATGGGAATACGCTGCCACGGCAGGACAGGCGCCGAGTGACGCAACCTTGCAGGAACAAATCGGCGACGACGCGAGCTGGAACCAGTACAACAGCCAATTTACGACACATCCGGTTGGAAGCAAGAAAGCCAATGGTTTTCAGGTTCATGACATGATTGGCAACGTCTGGGAATGGGTCGAAGACTGCGATCACCGCGACTACAATGGCGCCCCCGCAAACGGTCGTGCCTGGATCGATGATCCCAGCCTGCCCAAACAATGTCGAAGCGGTTATCGCGTGGTGCGAGGTGGCTCATGTATTTCTCCAACGAGGACGCCGCGCGACCGCGGCGCGGCCCCGGAGGATCGCCACGGCGCTGACCTGGGCTTTCGCGTTGCCAGGGATTTACCGTGAGCTGCCTTCAAAATACCCTGTTTGAGGCATATTGGCCACCGTCCGGTTGAATCCGCCGTCATTTGAGGCAGCCAAGTATTGGTTATTTATCAGGTCACGCATTAGAGGAAAAAATATTTAATTTTGCTCAATGTCCCTAAAATTTATTCAATATGTGAAGTTGCAAATTTATAGTCTTTATCAAAATTTAAGATTAGGCTGTCGAGCAGTTTTAGGTTAAGTTTATTTCCCCAAAATTCCTCTTTTCCCTCTGCAACTATATCCCGATGAAAAATTAATTTTTCCTTATCCCGTTCC
This sequence comes from Solimicrobium silvestre, assembly GCF_002976435.1. Lineage (GTDB taxonomy): Bacteria > Pseudomonadota > Gammaproteobacteria > Burkholderiales > Burkholderiaceae_D > Solimicrobium > Solimicrobium silvestre. Next base: position 61,544 of record NZ_PUGF01000028.1, read on the forward strand.
AAAAAAGCAATGGTCGCAAGTACATAATCATTCCATCTTAGTGGATCGACTTTAAAATCTTCTTTTTTAATTAAAACAGTCATGGCATTTTTTATAGCCGCTGAGTAATCTCCTTGTGTTGCACGAAGTTGGGCTATATGCCATCTTAAGGAAGATTTCGAAGATTTCGAAGATTTAATATATTCTTCAATCAGATCTGCTGCTTCTTTATCGCATCCAGATTCCGCTAACAATCGAAATCCTTTTTTTTCCGTTTGATCGAATTGCTCATATGGCAGTAAAAGATCGGACTTAATATGTGCTCGGTAAACATCTTCGCATTCTGAAGCAAGCAAATTTGCCGAGTAAAAAAATAGCAAAAGTGAAAATGTAAATTGCATTTAAATACCTATCTAATTTTCATTGATACAATAATTATTGTGAGATTACAGAAAAAATGGGAAATTGATATGCTAAATTTTTGGCATTTTGCGAAGAAAATCATGAAAATTGGTGGTCGTCGCGAATGGCGGGAATGTGCCGAGGCCGTGTAAAAACAAGAATTCGCGCTGCGACCTAATTTTTCCATTCAAACGACTTTTTAAAGCCGCTCAAGACGCGTCAGTTTAATCGGAAATAGTCCTTTTGAGCATCCCATTTTT
>NZ_PUGF01000029.1 GCF_002976435.1 Solimicrobium silvestre
TACTTTGTATCTAAATCTTACTTCTCAGACACAAACTAAAAATAGTTTTACCAATTTGTACACGACCGTATTTTTTTAATGCGACGCAACATGTTTTCATTAGTTTTCAAGGGGAATGGAGAGAAAAAAGATAATTATTTTTTTTGAAGAAATTTCAAAAATTTTTTCCCGATTGCAAAAAATTTTGAATTATTTAAAAAAAGAAAACTACATTAATTTACAAATTTATTTGATCTTCTTTTGAAAACATCGAAATTTCCCACCAACCAATGCCCACTTGCGTTAAACACGGTATAAGGTGCTTCTTCATTGCACTTAACCAATAAACAAATACGATTAAAACGTCAACATTTAATGCATGAATAGACAAGTACTAAAACTGCATCAGCATCAATGATTTTATGCGGCAATATTTACGCCAAGAATGACTTATTCAACATGTTTAATTGCAATTACACGAAAGTAAAATATTAACAAGCCATCTTCAATCAGAATTCTCTATGTTACATTTGAACTTTTCGCATTTAATTGCTGAAAAATAAATACAATAAAACGACGCGAAAATAAGTAATTAACAATAAAAAAATCCAGTTTTTCCGCCCGAATGGATGTATATCTGCACCAATAAAACGCCAAATAATCATTAAAAATCCATGTCAGCTTATATATTACGTCGCCTCTGGCAAATGCTGCCCACCTTGCTTGGGGTGATTTTATTGGTATTCTTTCTATTTAACTGGGTCGGTGGCGACCCGGCGTATCTGCTGGCCGGCAAAATGTCGAACCCGGTACAAATCGCCGAAATACGCGCGCAACTCGGCATAGATAAGCCGTATTACGTACAACTCGGAATCTTCATTCAACAAATCGCCACCTTCAATTTTGGCGTAAGTTGGAGCACCGGCGAAACGGTTTCTTCCATCATCAGCACCCGCATGGGCCCTTCCCTGACAGTGCTAATTCCGCTCACCATTTTGGAAACCGCGATTGCTATTGCATTAGCCTTGTCGATTGCTTTTATACGTGGCTCACTCACTGACCGCATGGTGATGATTGCCTGCACGGTCGGCATGTCGGTCAGCATTTTGGTGTACATCATTGTTGGCCAATATGTGTTTGCCTACCAACTTGGTTTATTCCCGGTGCAAGGCTGGGGTAATAATTTTTTCGAAAATTTATTCCGCTATTCTGCGTTGCCGATCTTAATTGCGCTAGCTGTCTCGGTTGCACCAGATTTACGATTATTCCGCAGCTTCGTATTGGATGAAGTTAATCAGGATTATGTACGCACCGCACGCGCCAAGGGTTTATCTGAGCGACGGATAGTCTGGGTGCATGTGTTACGCAATGCGTCGATACCCATCATTACCCACGTTATGGCCAACTTGCCGGCTCTGTTGATTGGTGCGTTTTTGATTGAACGTTTCTTTGGTATTCCAGGAATTGGGCGTGAAATTATTTTAGCTGTAGAGCGCAGCGATTTTCCGGTGATTAAAGCAATTACTATCTATGTCGCGATTGTCACCATGATTTTTAATTTGCTAACTGACCTGCTGTATCAAGCGGTTGATCCACGCATTAAATTGAAATAGTTCTGAAATAGAAAAAACCTCAAATGCCATCAACCACACAAACATCTCCCGGTCTCTGGCTACTCGCCTGGCGTCGCTTACAAGCTGATCGCGTTGCTATGTTGGCGCTGACTATAGTCGTCGCTTATTTACTGTTATTGCTTGCGTCTGCAACCGACATAGTCGCATCCGACTGGAATAAAGAAATTGCCGTTAATTATGCTCCACCGACATTTATTGGCACGCAAAAAACGATGACAGGTATTGAAAAAACTGAAGAGGCATTAGCAGAGAATCCACTCGATCCATTAAAAGAGTTTATTAAAGAACTCAAGGTTAAATCTGCCGCAAAAACAACGGAAGTAGCCAAGCGTACCTCCTTACCATTTGGTGCAGATAAGTGGGGCCATGACATCATTAAAAAAACAATTAAAGGCGCAGAAACGTCAATTATTGTTGGCTTGGTCGCCGCACTTTTAGCGACCTTTCTGGGCACATTACTTGGTGCATTTTCTGGTTATTTTGGCGGCTGGATCGACGACATCTTTAGCTGGTTTTACAGTATTTTCACCTCGATACCTTACTTGCTGCTGATCTTGTCAGTCGCAGCGGTACTACAACAAAAAGGTATCGGCACCATCGTATTGATTTTGGCACTCACTGGTTGGACCGGCACTTATCGCTTGATACGCGCTGAATACATGAAACACAAAGAACGTGAATACGTCTTAGCCGCCGATGCAATTGGTGCTTCCCACTGGCGAAAAATGTTTGCGCATATTTTCCCTAATGTTTCACATGTGGCCTTGGTACAGGTTTCCATTTTGGTGGTGAGCTTTATTAAATCGGAAGTAATTTTGAGCTTCCTGGGTTTTGGTGTTCCGGTTGGCATGGTGTCGTGGGGTAGCATGCTCAACGAAGCGCAGAACGAACTCATTTTAGGTAAGTGGTGGCAATTGGTCGCAGCTAGCGTGGCGATGGCGGTGTTGGTGACGGCGTTTTCACTGTTTACGGATGCGCTGCGTGATGCCCTCGATCCTAAACTGAAATGAGGAACGCCACATGAATAATAAAACAGTAGCTAATGCTGACGATATGTTGTTAAACGTTGAAAATTTACGGATCAGTTTCAAAGTTAATAAACACGAAAGCGTAGCCGCCATTAAAGGTATTTCGTTTACGGTTCCTCAAAATTGCACAGTAGCTTTGGTCGGCGAATCCGGCAGCGGTAAATCAGTCAGTTCTTTGGCGATAATGGGTTTATTGCCATCCGATAGCGCTCAAATAGATCCTAATAGTCGAATTACCTTTGAAGGTAAAAATTTGCTGGATTTATCACTGGCTGAACGGCGCAAGTTATGCGGCAAAGAGTTTGCCATGATTTTCCAAGAACCGATGACGTCGTTAAATCCGGTCTTTACGGTGGGATTTCAAATTGCCGAAGTACTGCGTTTGCATTTGAACATGAATGCCAAGCAAGCACATGCGCGCACCTTGGCCTTGCTCGATGAAGTCGGCATTCCTGATCCGAAAACTAAGATAGATGCATATCCCAACCAACTTTCGGGCGGCCAACAACAACGCGTCATGATTGCGATGGCGATTGCCTGCGAGCCAAAATTATTAATCGCCGATGAACCGACCACAGCGCTCGATGTCACTATCCAAAAACAGATTATTGAATTGATCGAGTCATTGCGCACTAAACATAAAATGTCAGTGCTGTTTATTACCCATGATCTGGCCTTGGTCGGTGAAATTGCTGATTATGTGGTTGTGATGCGGCACGGTGAGGTGCGTGAAATGGGCGCAGTGCAGCAGATTTTTGAAGCGCCAAAAGATGCTTACACCAAAGCGTTATTACATTGCCGTCCGTCGCTAACAACCCGGCCTTGGCGCTTGCCGGTCATCGACGATTATATGCAAACAGCGCCAAGCGATAAAATTCACACAGAACGCCCGCGCGGCTTAAATGGCAGCGAAGAGATTGTGCTTGAAGTGACTAACTTAGCGAAAAGTTTTTTCTTCCGTGAAGGTTTTTTCGGCCGCAAAGAATTTAAAGCTGTGGAGGATGTGTCATTCAAGTTAGCGCGCGGAAAAACTTTGGGGGTAGTCGGTGAATCCGGCTCAGGAAAAACGACGCTGGGCTTAACATTACTGCGCTTGCATCAAGCTAGCGGCGGGCAAGCGATTTTTGACGGCAAAGATATTCTCGCCATGTCGAATAACGAATTTATGCATTACAAACGCAGGATTCAAATTATTTTCCAGAATCCTTATGCGTCGTTAAATCCAAGGTTTACTGTCGGTCAAATTTTGATGGAGCCGATGCACATCCATCGTATTGGTTCCAATGATGCTGAGCGCGCAACAATGGCGTATCAATTACTGGATAAAGTGAGTTTGCCGGCCGCGGCTTTTCATCGTTATCCGCATGAATTCTCTGGCGGCCAACGGCAGCGGATTGCAATTGCGCGCTGCCTGACTATGCGCCCGGAAGTATTGGTATGCGATGAATCTGTCTCTGCGCTCGATGTGTCAGTGCAAGCGCAAGTGCTCAACTTGCTGCAAGATTTGCAGGAAGAATTTGGCATGAGCTATATCTTTATTTCACATGATTTAGCAGTGGTGAAATACATTGCCGATCAGGTGATGGTTATGCATCAAGGGCGCGTGGTGGAATTGGCGAATTCAGACGAGTTATATTTGAATCCAAAACAGGAATACACGCGCAGCTTGTTAAGCGCAATACCGCGTGGTTTACAGAATTAGGCCAGATTGAAATTCGGCAATGCTAACTATTTACATGGAACTTATTACACGCTGTCTAAAAATTAGATTTCACCGACAGGAAACCCGTTGGGTACGTTAAAAATTTAAAAAAATCAGGAAAATATATGAAGTTCCTGATTTATGCGACCAAACTCACCGAATTTCAGCATTATTCGTACACAATTCAAACCCAAGCCAGTACAGAGAATGGTTGCCGAAGCCAAAACAAAGCCCTACAATCTGCGCGGTAATCATAACAATAACCACTCAACAACCACTTTTAACACCGCTGCAAGCGTAAGCGCTCAAGCATTATCAGCGCGGAGCATGGCGGGCAATTGGAGTCACTCATGGCATTTCTGCAAGGTAAAAAAATTCTCATCACCGGTTTATTATCAAACCGCTCTATTGCTTACGGCATTGCACAAGCCTGCAAACGCGAAGGCGCCGAACTGGCCTTCACCTATGTTGGTGAGCGCTTTAAAGACCGTATCACCGATTTTGCCGCTGAATTTGACAGTAAATTGATCTTTGATTGCGATGTCGGTAGCGACGAACAGATCGACGCGGTTTTTGCCGATTTGAGCAAATCATGGGATAAATTAGACGGTCTGGTACATGCTATCGGATTCGCACCACGTGAAGCGATTGCCGGTGATTTTTTAGAAGGCCTATCACGCGAATCCTTCAAAATCGCCCACGACATTTCTGCTTACAGCTTCCCGGCATTAGCCAAAGCCGCACAGTCAATGTTAAGTGACGAAGCGGCATTAATTACCCTGACCTATCTTGGCGCCGAGCGCGCTATTCCCAACTACAACACGATGGGGCTAGCCAAAGCATCACTGGAAGCCAGCGTGCGTTATTTGGCCGAAACAATGGGCAAAGACGGCGTTCGCGTGAACGGTATTTCAGCTGGCCCGATCAAAACCCTGGCCGCCGCGGGAATTAAAGATTTCAGCAAATTATTAGGACTGGCAGCGCAAATGGCTCCGTTACGTCGTAACGTTACTATTCACGATGTCGGTAATACTGCCGCGTTCTTGCTGTCATCATTGTCAAGTGGCATTACCGGTGAAATTATCTATGTAGATGGTGGCTTTTCACACGTTGCAGTCAACGTGGAATAAGTTTCCACTGTAAATAGCAGTCGGATTTGCATATCAAATTAATACTGAGTGCCATTAATTTAAGCACTCGTTATGTACCTACCGACTGCGCACCAATCATTTCTCAAAAGCAATAAATCAATGAATTCAATGATCTATGCGTGAATTGTGAAATTATTGATGCAATTCAACTCGAAATACTGTATAGTTCTTTGTGCGCTGCAATATATTAGCAGCGGCAACATTGAAGTAGCATCGTGAACCCTTGCGCGCCAGCAACTTAGTTGGATTGCGCGATGAAAAGCCCCCCGCCTTGTATGTCGTTATTCTAGACATCGTCCCGGCGCAAAGCTTTTTGTGCCGAAATTTCTTTGTTAAAGATACTTCTGAATTTCTTCACGCCATCAATTGGTGTGTAAGGTATTTTGCGCAATTTATGCGTTTATTTGTCGTCTTTAACTATTTCGTTTGGTTTGCGCTGCTGCGCATCACACCTTTTGTGTGCTGCACTAAGTGCTTATTTAAATAAGTACGAAAACTACGAAAGAAAAGCATGACATTTGAACAAATTGGCTTACACGCATCCCTATTAAAAGCATTGACTGAAGCTGGCTACACCAAGCCTACACCAGTGCAACAACAAGCTGTGCCTGCCGCTATCGCTGGTCGCGACTTATTAGTATCATCCCAGACCGGTTCTGGTAAAACCGCTGCATTTATGCTCCCTGCGTTGCATAAATTTGCAAGCAACGAACAAATCAACGACACTGCTGCCGGTGAAAAAACACCTAATCAAGAACGTCAATCAGCTCGCTCACGCGGCGATCGTCCACGTTTTCAAGCAGCAAAACCAAAAATGTTGGTGCTTACACCAACTCGCGAATTAGCTCTGCAAGTAACTACAGCAACCGATAAATACGGTTCATTCTTACGCAAGATTCGTGCGGTATCTATTTTGGGCGGTATGCCTTACCCAAAACAAATGCAACTTTTGGCTAAAAACCCAGAAATCTTGGTTGCTACTCCAGGTCGTTTGATAGACCACATGGAATCCGGCAAAATTGATTTTTCTGAATTAGAAATTTTAGTGTTGGATGAAGCCGATCGTATGTTGGATATGGGCTTTATTGACGACATCGAAAAAATCGTTGATGCAACTCCTGCAACTCGTCAAACCATGTTGTTTTCAGCAACATTGGATGGCGTAGTCGGTAACATGGCACGTCGCATCACGAATAATCCAATGATTATTCAAATCGCTGGCTCAACAGCCAAGCATGAAAACATCTCCCAACGCGTTCACTTTGTCGACGACATGTCACATAAAAACCGTTTGTTAGATCATTTATTGCGCGATGAAACATTGGATCAAGCAGTTATCTTTACCGCTACTAAACGTGATGCAGACACTATTGCTGACCGTTTAAATATCGCTGGTTTTGCAGCTGCCGCTTTGCATGGCGACATGCATCAAGGCGCTCGTAACCGTACATTAGATGGTTTGCGTCGCGGTCAAGTACGCGTTTTAGTAGCAACTGACGTTGCAGCGCGCGGTATTGACGTTCCTGCGATTACCCACGTTTTCAACTACGACTTACCTAAGTTCCCAGAAGATTACGTACATCGTATCGGCCGTACTGGCCGTGCTGGTCGTAATGGTGTTGCGATTTCTTTGGTGAATCATGCTGAAAGCATGAACGTTAAACGCATCGAGCGCTTCACAAAACAATTGATCCCAGTTGAAGTTGTAGAAGGCTTTGAAGCCAAACGCAGCGCATCACCACGTTCATCCGCTAAACCAGGCGGCTGGAAACCAGGTGACGGCCGCAGCAATAGCAACAGCCGTAACGGCAATGGCGGCGGCAATACTGGTAGTGGTTATGCAGGCAACAAGCCAGCACAGCGTACTTTCAGTAAGCCGGCAGCGCCATCCAGAGATGGTGGCGGTGGTTTCAATAAAGAAGCTGGCGGCTACAAAGGTGGCAATCGCTCTTCAGACACTACACGTCGCTCATTCGGCGATCGGTAATCTGGCGAAGTGACTGGAATAATGGCGTAGTCTAACTACGCCATGTAATAAAAAAACGACTGTTCGCAGTCGTTTTTTGTTTTTCAGAGACATAAACAATTAGTTCCATTTCTAGATCAATTGTGAAACCGACAAAGTGCACGGTTGATATAGGAATGGAATAAAATGGTGCTTCATTAAATTAATACTTGCTAGCCACCATGACCACAACTCCCATCAAACTAACTTCTTTCTCTCACGGCGGTGGCTGTGGCTGCAAAATCGCGCCGGGCGTATTGGCTGAAATATTAAAAAACTCTAACGGCTTCCCTATTCCACCGCAATTGATGGTCGGCATAGAAAACTCCGACGATGCTGCCGTTTATAAACTCAACGAAGAACAAGCACTCATCGCCACCACAGATTTTTTTATGCCGATTGTAGATGACCCGTTTGATTTCGGACGAATCGCCGCCACCAACGCCATTTCCGATGTATACGCCATGGGTGGAACTCCAATTATGGCCCTGGCTTTGGTAGGAATGCCTATCAACAAATTACCTCTTGATGTCATTACCAACATAATTAAAGGTGGCGAAACAATTTGTGCCGAAGCAGGAATTCCGATTGCTGGCGGCCATACGATAGACTCAGTCGAACCAATCTATGGTCTGGTGGTTTTAGGCTTGGTGCATCCATCAAAAGTAAAACGCAATGGCGACGCAAAAGCTGGCGACCAACTTATTTTAGGTAAAGGATTGGGCGTAGGAATACTCTCAGCCGCACTTAAAAAAGGCCTGTTAGACGAAGCCGGCTATACCTGCATGATCAATACCACCACCCAACTCAACAAACCCGGTGCGGCCTTGTCAAACATGGATGGAGTTGGTGCAGTCACCGATGTGACTGGTTTTGGATTGCTGGGGCACTTGCTCGAAGTCGCTCGTGCTGCAAAATTAACGGCGAATTTATCTATGCAATCCATTCCATTATTGGATAACGTCATGACGCTGGCCGAACAAGGCTGTATTACTGGCGCATCAGGCCGCAATTGGGCCGCTTACGGGCATGAGGTTAGTTTGCTGGATGGCGTTAGCCAAATCCATCAGCATTTATTAAGTGACCCACAAACTTCCGGCGGATTATTAGTCTCGGTACGCCCTGAAGCGGTTGCCAGTGTATTGGCGCTGTTTCATGCGCAGGGCTTTCCGCATGCCTGCGTTATTGGTGAGTTAGTTGAGAAACCTGTCACTAGCGCAGCAAACATTATCGTGGCACCATAAAAGCATTCTTATTAATCAAAATTACGCGGAGCAGCTCATGAACCAACTTGAACAACTCAAACAAGTCACAACAGTAGTGGCTGATACAGGTGATTTTCAATCCATGAAAATCTTCGCGCCGCAAGATGCCACGACCAACCCATCATTGATCTTGAAAGCCGTTCAAAAACCTGACTATTTGCCTTTGCTAAGTCAAGCAATTAGCGCACATCCACAGGCTACGAACAGCGAAATTATTGATCATTTATTGATCGCTTTCGGTCTACAAATCCTAGCCTTGATACCCGGCCGTGTCTCCACCGAAACCGATGCGCACTTATCGTTTGATACTGCCGCCACCGTTGCCAAAGGACGCCATTTAATTGCACTGTATGAGGCTGCCGGCGTTACCCGTGAACGGGTTTTAATTAAAATCGCCTCAACCTGGGAAGGTATACAAGCCGCGGCTATTCTTGAAAAAGAAGGCATACATTGCAATATGACGCTGTTGTTTTCCTTAGAGCAGGCCGTGACTTGCGCGCAGGCTGGGGCGCAGTTAATTTCGCCATTTGTTGGTCGCATTTATGATTGGTACAAAAAAAATACCGGCCAAGAATACAGTGCTGAAAATGACCCGGGTGTTCAGTCGGTAAAGCAGATTTATAACTACTACCGCAAATTTGGCTTTAAGACTGAAATCATGGGCGCGAGTTTTAGAAACACCGGACAAATTACTGAATTAGCTGGTTGCGACTTGCTTACCATCAGCCCTGAATTACTGCAAAAACTCAGCGAATCCAGCGATCCGGTTCCAAGCAAACTCAACCAGGCAGCAGCAAAGGCTTGCGACTTATCAGCAATCACAATGACCGAAGCCAGCTTCCGTTTAGCGGTGAATAATAATGCGATGGCAGCAGAAAAACTGGCTGAAGGAATTCGTTTATTTTGCGCCGATACCGTCAAGCTGGAACAACTGATCGCATCCATGCGCTAAAGCATTATTGCTGCTACAGCACCGCTTCCACGCCGCGATTAGCCAACTGATCAGCACGTTCATTACCCGCATGACCTGAATGGCCCTTAACCCAGCGCCATTCAATTTGATGTTGTGTCGTTGCAGCATCAAGTGTCTGCCACAAATCGACGTTTTTTACCGGCGCTTTGGAAGCCGTTTTCCAACCTTTGGCTTTCCAGCCTTCGATCCATTCAGTAATGCCCTTTAATACATACTGGCTATCGGTATGTATCGTGACGTGACAAGGGCGTTTCAAAGCGGATAATGCCTGAATTACCGCCATTAATTCCATCCGGTTGTTAGTGGTATTTGCTTCACCGCCGAACAATTCTTTTTCATTTGCGCCGACCACCAATAACGCGCCCCAACCGCCCGGGCCAGGATTACCTTTGCAAGCGCCGTCGGTGTAGATATTAATTTGATCCATGTTGTTTCTTTATTTTATAAGTTTGCTTGGAATATCTAATTGATCGCTGTGATGCCGATTCGTGACCGGAACCGCATTCGGTACCAACAACCGTTTATTTTTCCATGCGGGTCCAATTAAATGCATGCCCTTAACCCGTTTGATAGCTTGAACAATGTAAGCAGCGCCAAGATAAGGCCACCAGCGTTCACCCGCGGGCTCCATAAAGTGAAACCGCTGCAACCACTTCTGATTATCTAATGGCGGCGCATAACAACCAAAATGGCCGCGATCAACTTCCATATTGAGTAATTTTAACCAATCTTTCAACCGCAACAGGCTGATAAATTCGGCTGATTTCGGTAGGAAATAGCGTCCGGAAAATCGCCCCACAGTTTGACGGGCACCCCATAAACTAGCGCCATTAAAACCGCAAATAATCAACCGGCCTTCCGGTATCAATACGCGTTCTACTTCGCGTAGAATTTGATGCGGCTCTGCCGCAAACTCCAGCACATGCGGAAGCACGATTAAATCCAGACTTTGGGTATCAAAAGGCAGATCCTCAAAATCATGTAACAGCGCTATTTTATTCGGTGAATTAGGGAGTAAAGTATCGTTAGCCAGCCACTTATTCGGCATGCGGGAAGCGGCTAAACAATCAATTTGCGGCAAACCAATTTGCACGGCATTAAAGCCAAAAATATCGGCCGTTAATTTATCTAACACCGTCTGTTCCCAAGCGCGCACATAGATGCCCGAAGGTTGTTTCAACCATGCGTCCAAGTCTATGTTACAGTTTTGATTATTCTTTTCTTCCATACCCGCTCAGCTATGACAAACATTCACATTCAGCAAATTCCCGCTTTTGACGACAATTATTTTTGGTTGATACATAACGATCAAAACGCCATTATCGTTGATCCTGGTGATGCTGCGCCAGTGCTAGCCTATTTAAATCAGCACCAGCTTACTCTAAGCGCCATTTTAATCACTCACCATCATGCTGACCATATTGGCGGAGTTGATGAGCTACTTAGCCACGCTGCGGTTCCTGTTTATGGCCCCTTGGCAGATCAACAAAGCGGCCGAATTTCCACCATAACACAGGGATGCCAGCAAGGCGAAACGCTTTTTTTGAAAGAATTAAACCTTCATTTTGACGTATTGGAAGTACCGGGCCATACCAGCACACACATCGCTTATTATTGCGCCGCATTAAGCAGTCTGTTTTGCGGCGACACCCTGTTTGCAGGCGGTTGCGGACGCTTATTTGAAGGTACGCCAGCGCAGATGGTCGCTTCATTACGAAAAATAAGTGCACTGCCAGCTAATACCAATGTCTATTGCGCACACGAATATACCCTATCCAATTTACGCTTTGCCTTGGCAGTTGAACCGAATAATGCGGCATTGCAAAATAGATTTAAACTTGCCAACGTAGCGCGTGAAAACGGTTTATCTACGGTACCCAGCCAGCTGAATCTGGAATTGCAAACTAACCCGTTTTTACGTTCAAGCTCGCCTGAAATTATTCATACGTTGCAAAACAAGCAAAAATTATCCGATGTAACTGATGAGGTGACGGTATTTGCTGCCGTTCGTGAATGGAAAAATACGTTTTGATTGGTTGAAGAAAGGCTACTGCAGATTCTCCGAATAATGCCTATTGGTACGCGAAATTAATCCTGTTACTGTACGCTGTGAATACGAATTTTTAAAATGACAAGCCACGCGGGAAAGTCCGCTCGTAACGTCTTAAGTTCTGAAATAGTGTTACCCCATCGGCCAACAGTATCAGGACATATTAATTTTAAATTATTTGGTTAAAAAAATTTACTATTTATATTAATAGATATTGCAAATTCGACCATAGCATTCGTAATAAGATAGCGATGCCTTTGCGCTTTAAGTACAATCATCTTTGCCGATTTCAACGTTAACGGGTAGATAACATCACCCCCAATTACCCTAGTTCATTGACTACTCTCGACTACACCACCCTCACCCTGTTACGCCAGAATCATCCTGCGTGGAAACTGTTGCGTTCCGATCATGTACCGCTGGTAGCCAGTTTTTTTCAACGTGTATTTATCACGCCCAATGTGCGGATCATGACACAAGCTGATTTGGTGGAAACACTGGAAGATGAATTGTTTTCTTTGCGTGAGCAACTCGGTGCAGATGCTTTTCCTAAAGCGGCTCTGGATTATTTAAATGATTGGGCCAGTAACGCCTGGTTGCGTAAGTTTTATGTGCAGGATTCCGACGAACCGCATTTTGATCTGACGCCCGCCACCGAGAAATCCATTGCCTGGCTCGGTGCACTAGCCGAACGTAGCTTTGTTGGCACTGAATCACGCTTGCTGACCCTGTTTGATTTACTCAAGCAGATGAATACCGGTAGCGAAACCGACCCACAAACCCGCATTGCCGAGTTACACAAACAACGCGATCAGATTGATGCTGAAATTATTCGAGTATCAGCGGGCGATTTTACGTTGTTGGATGACACCGCTCTAAAAGACCGCTTCCAGCAATTTACCAGCATAGCCCGTGAATTATTAGCTGATTTCCGCGAAGTTGAACACAATTTTCGCGGACTGGATCGCCGGGTACGAGAACGTGTCGCCCTATGGAATGGATCTAAAGGTGCATTACTGGAAGAAATCATGGGGGAGCGTGATGCAATTTCCGATACGGATCAGGGTAAGAGTTTTCGAGCTTTTTGGGATTTTTTAATGTCCAGTCGCAGGCAAGAAGAATTGTCGAACCTGTTGGAGCGAGTACTTAACCTGACTCCCATCGCCGAACTCAAACCCGATGCTCGTATCCGCCGAATCCATTACGACTGGTTGGAAGCGGGTGAACATACTCAACGCACGGTGGCGCAATTATCGCAACAGTTACGTCGTTTTTTGGATGATCAGGCTTGGCTGGAAAACCGCCGTATCATGGATATTTTGCACGGCATCGAAGTAAAAGCACTAGCGTTGCGCCACGCTCTGCCGCCAGGTGAAGTCATGAGCATTGCCGACACCGCGGCCAGTATTGAACTGCCGATGGAGCGGCCATTATTTAGCCCAGCCACTAAAACCGCTATAGCAAATCTCAAACTGGAATCGGGTGAAGATGAACTTAATCTCGATTCTGATTCGGCCATGCAAGCGCTATATTCGCAGATTGTGATCGACAAACACCAGCTCGCCAAACATATCCGCCAAACCTTACAGGATCGCTCACAAGTCACCTTGCGCGAACTTTGCGAACTACAACCGCTACAACATGGCTTGGCCGAACTAGTAGCCTACCTGCAACTGGCCTGCGACAGCTTCAACGCCACCGTAGATGAAGATATTATTGAAACCGTTTTCTGGTCACGCGACACCGTCGATGGACAACACATCGAAAAACAAGCACGTTTGCCGCGCGTGATTTTTGTAAGGTAATCCAACTATGTCAGAACCAATGCTTGAACAGACACCAGCCTGCAGTAATTTATCATCACTCATCATCGTCTTGCTTAAAGGCGTGCTATATCAGGAAAATGACGTCAATCTATGGGCGGACTTACTCAACCTGCAAGCGCAAGTGCGTGACTATATTGCCGTCATCGGCCTGGAATTGGCACTGGACGAAGCTGAAGGTTATGCTTTTTTACGCGCCCATTCCGAGTTAAAGGATGATCCCGCATCCAAGCTGCCACGTTTAGTGGTACGTCGCCAACTTTCATTTTCGGTCAGTTTATTACTGGCCTTACTACGAAAAAAACTGGCCGAATTTGATGCCAGCGGCGGGCAAGATGGTAACGGTATGCGGCTGGTATTAAATCGAAACGACATCATCGAACTGATTCGGGTTTTTTTACCCAGCGCCAGTAATGATGCCAAACTCACCGATCAGATTGAAACCCATATCAACAAAATTGTGGAATTAGGTTTCTTGCGCAAACTCAAGGCCAGCAACCCAAGCATGCCAGCGGCTTTCGAAGTCAGGCGCATTATCAAGGCCTTTGTGGATGCGCAATGGCTGGCGGAATTTGATGCGCAATTAGACGCTTATCAAATCCACTTAACTGCTACACAGGAAGAAGATGAATAGCCCAACCGAAGCAAGCTTGCCACTGGACTTTAGCAACGAGCCTGCTCTATCTGGCTTTCGCTTACAACGGCTGGAAGTATTCAACTGGGGCACGTTTGACGAACGCGTCTGGACACTCAACCTGAATGGCAAGAATGCTTTGCTTACCGGTGATATTGGATCGGGCAAATCCACTCTGGTCGATGCAGTAACCACGCTACTGGTTCCGGCGCACCGCATCGCCTATAACAAAGCTGCCGGCGCCGACCATAAAGAACGCTCGTTACGCTCCTACGTGCTGGGCCATTACAAATCCGAACGTAATGACATCAGCGGCACAGCCAAGCCGGTCGCACTACGTGACCAGCATAATTATTCAGTGATTTTGGGCGTATTTCATAACATTGACTACAACCAGACCATCACCCTGGCGCAGGTTTTCTGGATGAAAGAAGCGCAAGGTCAACCAGCGCGTTTTTTTGTCGGCGCTGAACGTGACTTGTCCATTGCCAAAGATTTCGCCGAATTTGGAACCGAGATTACCGCTCTACGCAAAAAATTACGCGGGCCCGGCATCAACCTGTTTGATAGCTTCCCACCCTACGGTGCCTGGTTCCGGCGACGTTTTGGGATTGAAAATGAACAAGCGTTGGAATTATTCCATCAAACCGTATCAATGAAATCGGTCGGCAATCTGACCGATTTTGTACGCAACCACATGCTGGAAGCGTTCGATGTAGCACCGCGCATTGATGCCTTGATCGGCCATTTTGATGATTTGAATCGCGCTCATGCAGCGGTGCTTAAAGCTAAACGCCAAGTGGAATTACTCACGCCATTGATGAGCGATGGCACGCGCTATACCGAACAACAAACACAAGTAGCCCAATTACGCAGTTGCCGGGTCGCTCTTGAACCGTATTTTGCGGGTTTAAAACTAGACTTACTAGATAAGCGCATCGCCGCTCTTAGGCAGGAATTTGAACAACAAACACACCAGATCGCGCGTAGTGAAGAGGTGCGCGATCGCCTCAAGGTGGAAGAAAATGAACTCGAACGAGATATTCACCAAAATGGCGGTGACCGCATTCAAAAACTGACACTAGAGATAGAAGCTAAACAACAGGAGCGCAACACCCGTCAAATAAAGGCCAGTCGGTATACCAAACTGCTTAGTGACATCAGCGAAAAGCCCTGTCTTAATGAAGCTGATTTTTTGGTTCGGCGTAACAACCTTCCAATCGATGCGCAAACCACTTCCGCACAAATCGAAAAACTGCAAAACACCATCGCCGGACATAGCCTTAACCTACTTCAGCTCGAGCAGGAACACGCTCTACTAACAACCGAGATCACCAGTCTTAAAGCGCGCCGCAACAACCTCCCTGCAGAACAAATTACCATGCGCAGCGCCTTATGCCAGGCACTCAATCTTCCAGAAGAAGATATGCCTTTTTCCGGTGAACTCCTGCAAATACATGACAACGAGCGCGACTGGGAAGGCGCTGCGGAACGCATCTTGCGTCCCTTTGGTCTATCGCTGCTGGTGCCGGATATGCATTACCAATTGGTGGCCGATTGGGTGGATAAAATCCATCTCAAAGGACGTCTGGTGTATTTTAGAATCCGCCAAAACTCAAGCGTATCAACTGCCTTACCGAGTTTGCATAGAGATTCTCTGGCACGCAAAATAGCGATAAAGCCCGATTCAGAATTCTTTGACTGGTTAGAGCGTGAACTGGTACGCCGTTTTGACGTGGCCTGCTGTGCTACGCAAGACCAGTTCCGGCGTGAGGTACGAGCCGTCACGCCGAATGGGCAAATCAAAATGCCGGGTGAACGTCATGAAAAAGATGACCGTCACCGCATTAATGATCGCAGCCGTTACGTGCTGGGCTGGAGCAATTTAGACAAAATCGCCACCTTGGAAGCCAGTGCCGCAAAACTAGATGTTGAAAAAAATAAATTACGTGATGTGATTAATAAGACTCAGGCGGTACTTGACACACTCAACATCAAGCTCGCCACACTATCCAGACTGGACGAATACCGCGATTTTAATGAGATCAATTGGCAAGCCGTTGCCGTTTTAATTGCCCAATTACAGGATGAAAAAAAGCTACTCGAATCGGCATCCGACATCTTGCTGCAATTAACGCAACGGCTCACTAAAGTGCGTAGTGAACTGCTTGACGTCAAAATAAAAATTGATCTTCAAATTGAAAAGCGCGGAGGAACCGGGGTCAAACGTAATGTCGCCGAAGAATTACACCGGCATACCACCTTAATCCTGAATCAACAGGAATTAGCAGTCCACACCGCCTATTTTGACGCTCTGAACAGTATCCGCAATGAAGCCTTGGGTGAGCACAACTTAAGCGTAGAATCATGCGATGCACGCGAGCGTGACCTACGCGGCTGGCTACAAACTAAGATCGAATCGGAAGACGGCAAATTGAATCGACTAAGGGACAAAATAGTCAAGGCAATGACATCCTACAACAACGAATTTAGGCTCGAAACGGAAGAAGTGGATGCCAGTATCGACGCGGTGTTCGAATACGACACCATGCTCGCCAAACTGGCCGCCGATGATCTGCCGCGCTTTGAAGCGCGTTTTAAAGAACTGCTCAACGAAGATACCATCCGCGAAGTCGCTAATTTTCAATCGCAACTGGGACGAGAACAAATAAATATTAAAGATCGCATTACACGCATCAACGCTTCGCTCACTGGCATAGATTACAACCCCGGTCGCTTCATCGAACTGGAAGCCAAACCCAGTATGGATACCGACATCCGCGATTTTCAAGCTGAATTACGCGCCTGTACCGAAGGCACGTTAACCGGTTCGGAGGACGATCATTATTCCGAAGCCAAATTTTTACAAGTCAAATACATCATCGAACGCCTGCGCGGTCGGGAAAGCTTGTCGGAACTGGATCGACGCTGGAGCAATAAAGTCACCGATGTACGCAACTGGTATAGCTTTGCCGCCAGCGAACGGTGGCGCGACGATGGCCGGGAACACGAACATTATTCAGATTCAGGCGGCAAATCCGGCGGCCAAAAGGAAAAGCTGGCCTATACTGTTTTAGCCGCCAGTCTGGCTTACCAATTCGGCCTGGAATGGCAAGCGACCCGCTCACGCTCCTTCCACTTTGTAGTAATTGACGAAGCCTTCGGGCGCGGCTCAGACGAATCAGCGCAATACGGCTTACGTCTGTTTGCCCAGCTCAATTTGCAATTACTGATCATCACTCCACTGCAAAAAATTCATATTATTGAACCGTTTGTGTCAAATGTCGGCTTCGTTCATAACGAACAGGGCCGCACGTCCAAATTGCGCAATCTGTCGATTGACGAGTATCGCACTGAAAAAACCAAGGTACTTTCATGAAATGGAGCACACCGGATGAATTGCGTGCTCAACTGCAAAAACGATGGGAACGCGGTGAGCTATTAGCTAGCCTGCTAGGTAGCGAATCGCCCTTTCCCATTCGCTTAACGCTAAAAACACCGACCTCGCCAGACATGGCAGAGCACTTTGATCAGGTGCGAACATGGATCGCTGCACTACGAGCCATGCCACATTGCCGTATCGAGATGCGCGAGTTCAATCATCGTCTTTTGGGTGCCAACGCCATTCCTCATCAAATATGGGTAGATACGCTGGCTGCGGCTCTGGTCTGGTTAGGAAAAAAACGCGATGCTGAACGCTTTAACACGATCATCGCCATAACGCGGGCACAACAACCGCAATTACTTCCTTGGCTGGCAAAACGCCCGTTACGTGCATTAGAGTTGGCCGAATCGTGGTCGCTACTACTTACCATTGTGGGTTGGTTAAAAGCGCATCCGCGTCCCGGAATTTATTTAAGGCAGGTAGATATTCCGCTTGTGCACAGTAAATTAATCGAAGCTCACCGCGCCTTATTAAGCGAATTATTCGATCTAAGCTTAGCGCCCGAAACCATCGACTTCAACGCCACCGGCGTGAACCAATTCGCTCAGCGCTACGGTTTTTTAGATAAACCGCACCGCATCCGTTTCCGCCTGCTTGATCTAATTTCAACCAGGCTACCCGGTGCGCAGTTGGCTGACATCACCTTGGATGCAGACAGTTTTGCCCGCTTAAACCCCGCCATTTCACGTGTTTTCATCACTGAAAATGAAATCAATTTTTTGGCCTTCCCACTTTTGCCCGACAGCATGGTCATTTTTGGAGCGGGATATGGGTTTGAGATGTTGAGTAAAGCGGAGTGGCTGTCATGCTGCCAGATGATCTACTGGGGCGACATCGACACACACGGTTACGCAATTCTTGATCAGTTGCGCAACCATTTCCCACATGCGCAATCCTTCTTAATGGATCGCACCACCTTGATGGCGTTTGAAACGCAATGGGGACAAGAAGATAAACCCATGTTGCGCGACTTACCTAGATTAACGCCAGACGAAGCAGCGCTTTTTGACGATTTGCGCGACAACCGGATAAAAAAACATCTGCGCCTGGAACAGGAACGCATCGGCTTTACTTGGGTAGAAGCGGCATTGACAATACTAACCTCGCCCATTTAACAACCAAGCCAATAGCTCAGTCAAATCCCTACATTCATAATCTGCCCGAACTTCTGACCATCCAGGACGCTTAGTACGATTGATCCAAACACTAGCCAATCCGGCGTCTTGCGCGCCCCGCACGTCTAGCAGCACGTCATCGCCAACATACACGGCATGCTGCGGCTCTACATTTAATGCGGCGCACGCAGCCTTAAAAATGCTTGGGTCCGGTTTGGCGCAACCGAATTGGTGTGCCGCGATGGAGACTTTAAAATGCTCTGCCAAGCCTATTTGTTCTAAATCTGCAAAGCCATTAGAAATACTGCCTAATTGAAAATGCCGGCCTAATTCCGTTAAAGTCGGTATGACATCGTCGTATAAACTGACTTGATTACGCGCCGCGGCAAAAACCTGCATCGCCGTATCGGCCTTATTGTTAACCGTATTTGCGTCTTCACCGGTACTTAAAAATAGCTGCGTTAGCATGGCATGCCGTAAGGCCCATAAGTCAAACTGATAACGCGGGTTAGTTGGTATCAACGCGGCCCGAAAGTTGCGCATACTTTGTATGCTGTGCTGCTCGGTAACCTTGGGCGCATTTGCTTGCAGCCAATCAAATAAAGTTTGCTCTGCATGATTAATGAGCGGAATAATTGGCCATAAAGTGTCGTCCAGATCAAAAATGACGGCTTTTATGGACAGATTTTGAGGTTTCCTGCTATTTTTATGACGCATTTCCACTGGATACTCCACACTTTACTATTCAATACTACGCTGAACTATGATCTAATTTAGCCCAGATTATTTTAATCACCCAAACACTACAGAGGCAACTGCTAACTTATGACAACTTCGCCCGCCGTTGCCAAAACCATTGCATTAGTCGGTAAATATTCAGCCGCAGGTATTGCCAAAGACTTACTCAGCCTGGCGCATTTTCTGGTTGAAGCCGGTCATACCGTCGTGCTGGAACAAGAAACCGCGACTAACTTAAGTCTTACCGAATTTACCATTATGCCGCCGGCGCAGATCGGGCAGCATGCCGACGTTGCTATTGTACTTGGCGGTGATGGAACTATGCTGGGTATTGCGCGTCAATTAGCGCCCTATCAAATACCATTGATTGGAATTAATCAGGGCCGTTTGGGCTTTATGACCGATATTCCCATTGAGCAAATGTATACCGCATTAAGTGAAATTTTGGCTGGTAATCATCAATTAGAACAACGTTCTTTATTGGAAGGCGTCGTCATCCGCGATGGCCAGGAAATTACCAGTGGCTTAGCCTTTAACGATATTGTCGTCGCACGTGGTGCAGGTTCCGGCATGGTGGAATTGAAGGTGACGGTAGACAACCATTTTATGTACAACCAACGTTCCGATGGCTTAATTATTTCTACCCCAACCGGTTCTACCGCTTATGCTTTGTCCGCCGGTGGCCCGTTAATGCATCCCAATTTAGCCGGAATTGTATTTGTGCCAATTGCACCGCATGCGCTTTCTAACCGGCCGATTGTGGTGTCCGATAGTAGTAAAATCATTATCGAAATTTCCGCCGTACGCGAAGCCAGTGTTAATTTTGACATGCAATCATTTGCGCATTTGATGGTGGGTGACCAAATTCATATTCAACGTTCAAAACATGTGATTTGTTTCCTACATCCCAAAGAATGGAATTACTATCATACCCTGCGCGACAAAATGCACTGGAATGAGTACCCAACGGTGAATGGGAATCTCAACTAAGGCACGCATGACACTTTTGACTTATTTTTAACACTTTTCAGATAAAATAAGTCTTCCCCGATTTTTCACCTTACTTCATCTAACTACACCTCAACAACCACCATGCTACGCACCCTAACGATTCGTGATTTTGTCATTGTTGAACACATTGAACTGGAATTTTCTGCTGGATTTTCGGTATTAACCGGAGAAACCGGCGCTGGTAAATCCATCTTGATTGACGCCTTAAGCCTTACTTTAGGTGGCCGGGGCGATGCCAGCATGGTGCGTGAAGGCGCGAATAAAGCCGACATCTGCGCCGAATTTTCTTCCAATAAAGTTTGTGACGCCTGGCTCTCCGAACAAGAGTTAGCAATGGATGAAGGCATGATTTTGCTACGCCGGGTGATTGATAATGCAGGACGTTCCAAAGCCTTTATTAATGGCGTTTCCGCCACCGCCGCACAACTGCGTGAATTGGGTGCGTTATTAGTGGATATTCATGGTCAGCATGCGCATCAGTCCTTATTGCAAAACGACACGCAGCGACAGTTACTGGATAATCACGCTCAGCTAACAACACAAGTACACGAAGTCGGTGGCCTGTATAAAAATTGGAACGCGTTACGCCAGCAACGTACGCAATTTGAAGCGAATGCCAAACAGGTTTTATTAGAACGCGAACGCTTGGAGTGGCAAGTCAGTGAACTCGACAAACTACGCACACAAGCCGATGAATGGCAAGAAATCACCAATGAACACAGCCGTTTAGCGCATGCTGCCAGCTTAATTGAAGGCGCTCAATATGCGCTCAATGCAATCTCGGAATCCGAAGATCCTATCCTGTCTCAAATCGCCGCGATCAATCAAAAACTCGCAAAACTGACTGAATATGACGAAGACCTGCAAGCCATTCTCGACACATTAGAACCGGCCCGCATCCACCTGCAAGAAGCCACTTCGTCATTAAATGATTATTTAAGCCGGGTTGAACTCGACCCTGAACGTTTACGGATAGTGGAAGACCGGGTTGAAGCACTACACTCTTGCGCACGTAAATACCATGTAACGCCAGAAGAACTGCCCACCCTTTTCAAAACGCTATCCACTGAATTAGCGGCATTAGGTGAAGCGACTGACTTGGAATCATTGCTGGCAATGGAACAAGCCGCATTGAAAAAATATAAAACCAGTGCGACGCAACTGGGCAAAGCACGCGCGGCTGCCGCCGACAAACTCGGCAGAGCTGTCACCGACGCGATGCAAGAACTTAGCATGGTAGGCGGCTGTTTTGAAGTCGCTCTGACGCCGATAGAACCAAGTTTATACGGAACCGAACACATTGAATATATGGTGGCAGGACACGCCGGCGTTGCTGCCAGACCGCTTGCCAAAGTCGCGTCTGGCGGTGAGTTAGCACGAATTTCCTTGGCGATTTCAGTTATCACATCCTCTTCCACTGCCACACCAACGTTAATTTTTGATGAGGTTGATAGCGGCATTGGCGGCGGTGTCGCTGAAGTAGTCGGACGTTTATTAAAACGACTTGGGCAAGATTACCAAGTGCTGTGCGTCACCCATTTAGCGCAAGTGGCCAGCCAGGCCGATCAGCATTTCCAGGTCAGTAAAACGAGTCAGGCCGAAGGAACGGTTTCCCATATTGAAATGCTCGACCATAAGTCACGCGTGGAAGAAATCGCCCGCATGATAGGCGGCTTGGAAATCACTGCCACCACCCGCAAGCACGCCAGAGAATTACTTACTACCTAAGTCCAATGTCTAAAAATTCTTCCTCATTCCAGCACGGCAAAGCCAGTAAAACCGCCGTAGTGCTGGTTAACCTAGGTACGCCAGAAGCGCCTACTGCCAAGGCGTTACGACCCTATTTAAAAGAATTTTTATCCGATACGCGTGTGGTCGAAATTCCCAGATTAATCTGGTGGTTTATCCTGAATTGCATCATCCTGCCATTCCGCTCCAAACAATCTGCCGCCAAATACGCGGCGATCTGGACTGCCGAAGGTTCACCATTAAAAGTTCACACACTTAAACAGGCGACATTATTACGTGGTTACTTAGGTGAACGCGGGCATCAGGTTGATGTGGTTGCAGCCATGCGTTACGGCCAGCCTGCTGTATCAGATGTGTTGAACCAGCTGCAGAAAAATGGCTGTGAACGGGTGTTAATTCTGCCGGCTTATCCGCAATACTCCGGCACGACTACCGCATCTATTTTTGATGCGGTCTCCACACATTATAAAAAAATCAGGAACATTCCTGAACTACGTTTTATTAAGCATTATCACGATCATGACGGCTATATTCTTGCCTTAAAAAATTCCATATTCAAACACTGGGAACAAAATAAGCGTGCTGGGCACTTAGTAATGAGTTTTCATGGCGTGCCAAAACGCACCTTATTATTAGGCGATCCTTATCACTGTGAATGCCACAAAACAGCGCGTTTGTTAGCGCAAAGTTTGGGGTTAAAAGAAGACGAATACAGCGTTACGTTTCAATCCCGCTTTGGTAAAGCTGAATGGTTGCAACCATACACCTTACCGAGCATTGAAGCATTGGCAAAAAGCGGCACGCGCCGCGTTGATGTAATTTGCCCGGGCTTTACCAGCGACTGTTTAGAAACGCTGGAAGAAATTAATATTGAAGTGCGAGCCGCTTTTATGCTGGCGGGCGGTAAAGAGTTTCATTACATACCGTGCCTGAATGAAGATGCGCTTTGGTTACGCGCTTTAGCTGAAATCACCGAACCGCATTTACACGCCTGGCCGACCAGTTTTGAGGCGCTACGCGATGTCCAGCAACAAGCTGCCGCTAGTGTGGTTTGGGCTAAAAAAATCGGTGCTACTCAATGAACAGCATCGCAAACAACACCATGACCAACACCGAGCATATTTATGTAGTTGGCGACCTTCAAGGCTGCTGCGACCAGTTCAATGAATTGCATGCGCAGATCTTGCTGCAAGATCCCGACGCGACATTATTTATTGCTGGCGACCTGGTTAATCGTGGACCGCAATCCCTCCCTACTTTACGCAAATTAGTCGCATTAGGTGATCGTGCGAATAGCGTATTAGGTAATCACGATTTAAATTTACTGGGGATCGCGTACGGCGCGCATCGCCCGCATCACGACGCCTATTTACGCCCCATTCTCGATGCGCCAGATCGTGAACAATTGCTCGATTGGCTGCGTCATCGTCCGTTAGCATTTCAAATTGAACAGCATTTAATCATTCATGCAGGTGTATTGCCAAGCTGGACTGTAGAACAAACGCTGGACTATGCGCGAGAAGTTGAGCAGATGTTACAAGGTCCAAACTACGTGGACTTTTTGCGCGTTATGTATAGCAACCAACCCAGCGTTTGGAGCACAACGTTAACCGGTATGGACAGGCTGCGCTGCATCGTCAACGTGTTAACGCGCTTACGGTTTTGCACCATCAGCGATGAAATGGAATTCGACAGCAAAGAAGGCCTCAACAAAACCCCACCCGGCTTTGCTCCGTGGTTTAGTCATCCGAGATTATCGGCATCCAGCACGCTTATTTATGGTCATTGGTCCGCAATTGGTTTGCAACTACAACCCAACTTAATTGGCTTGGATACCGGCTGCGTGTGGGGCGGCAAACTCACGGCAATGCGATTATCTGATCATCAATTATTCCAAGTGGACTGCCCTCCGCATCAGGAAATAAATTAGATTTTATGCATCAACATACTCGAACATACAATTACAAATTTCACCACATTAGAATTCAGCACCTAGCCTAAGCACTAGCCGCAATGCAACGCGGTGTGTATCCTCAACTTCTTCCCCACGTTTACAGCCACCTTACAGCCATCGCCATGACAACTAGCAGCCATCCGCATTTACTCGCCCCGCTCGATTTGGGTTTTACCACCTTAAAAAATCGCGTCATTATGGGCTCGATGCATACCGGTTTGGAAGACCGTTTTTATAACTATTCCAAATTGGCCGCCTACTTTGCCGAACGGGCGCGCGGGGGTGTTGGCTTGATGGTGACCGGTGGAATTTCACCGAACCGCAGCGGTTGGTTGCTGCCGTTCGGCGGCACGATGAATCATTTATTAGATGTATTCAATCATCAAAAAGTCACTAAAGCCGTGCATCAGGAAGGCGGCAAAATCGTCATGCAAATTTTGCATTCGGGACGTTATGGCTATCAGCCCTTGGTAGTTTCTGCTTCGGACAAAAAATCCCCTATTTCCATGTTCAAGCCACGTGCATTAACTGAGCGCGGCATTCAGGGCACGATCCGCGACTACGTGCGTTGCGCTAAATTGGCGCAAAAAGCCGGTTACGACGGGGTTGAAATTATGGGTAGCGAAGGCTATCTGCTGAATCAATTTTTATGCACGCGCACCAATTTACGCAAGGATCGCTGGGGTGGTTCAATTGAAAACCGCATGCGTCTGCCGGTTGAAATCGTTAAACAAATACGCGCTGCAGTCGGTGAGAAATTCATCGTTATGTATCGCCATTCCATTTTAGATTTGGTCGAAGGCGGCAATAGCTGGGATGAAGTGGTAACAGTTGCGCAAGCCTTGGAACTTGCTGGCGTAACGATTTTAAACACCGGCATCGGCTGGCATGAAGCGCGCATCCCAACCATTGTGACTTCGGTACCACGTGCGGCTTTCCGTTCTGTTGCGGCACGTTTAAAAGCGGCAGTAAAAATTCCGGTGGTCGCTTCTAACCGCATTAATACGCCAGACATTGCCGAAGACATTATTGCCAGCGGCGACGCAGATATGGTATCGATGGCGAGGCCATTTTTAGCCGACCCTGACTTTGTGAATAAAGTGGCAAGCAACCGCAGTGATGAAATCAATACCTGCATCGGTTGTAACCAAGCCTGTTTAGATCATACATTTGCCAACCAACGCGCCAGTTGTCTGGTCAATCCGCGTGCTGCACATGAAACTGAATTAATCTATTTAAAAAAATCAAAGGCCAAAAAAGTGGCCGTGGTCGGAAGTGGCCCGGCAGGTTTATCCGCCGCGACCGTTGCAGCAGAATGCGGACACGACGTAACGCTGTTTGACAGTAGCGACAGCATAGGCGGTCAGTTTAAGATTGCCATGCAAGTTCCGGGCAAAGAAGAATTCTCAGAAACGCTGCGCTACTTTGCACGCCGCATTGAAATTACCGGCGTCAAACTTCAGTTAAACCAGCGTGTTACGCGTGACGAATTGTTAGCGCAAGGCTTTGATGAAATCATCGTCGCGACCGGCATTGTGCCGCGCACACCGCGCATAGACGGTGTTAATCACCCTAAAGTATTGTCGTACATTGATGTGTTGCAGCATAAGAAACCGGTCGGTAACAAAGTCGCCATTATCGGCGCGGGTGGAATTGGTTTTGATGTGGCGGAGTACTTATTACACAACCCAAACATCAGTTTGCCGATTACGGTAGAACATTGGTGCGCTGATTGGGGCGTGGATTTAAACGCGACTACGAACGGCGGCTTAGCGACCGACAAGCTGCCTGCTAACCCGTTCCGTCAAATTCATTTACTGCAGCGTAAAGCCAGTAAAGTCGGCGCGGGCCTTGGAAAAACATCAGGCTGGGTACATCGCGCTGCGCTCGCCCACGGCGGTGTCGCGATGTTGGCCGGTGTTGAATACAACAAAATTGACGATGCTGGTTTGCATATCACGGTGAATGGCGAAACGCGTTTGCTGGAAGTGGATAACGTGATTTTATGTGCGGGACAAGACTCGCTGACAGAATTAATGCCTGAATTAAAGGTTGAAGGTACGGCGCAAACCAAACCAACTGGCCCACGTTTTCATCGAATCGGTGGCGCTAAATTGGCGGCTGAGTTGGATGCCAAGCGTGCGATTCGGGAAGGTGCAGAGTTGGCGGCAAGTTTATAAAACTCTACATGACTGGCATCAAACTGCCAGACTAAATCGAGACTCAAAATGTCTTAATGAAAATGGCCAGGATAACCTGGCCATTTTTTACAACGTTTATTTAAATCAGCTTACAACACGCTTATTTAAATTTGTAGTTCACACTTAAATTCAACATCCGGCCTTCTGCATCTTGCATGTTGGTACCAAAAGTCGCACCGACACCAAATGCCTTTACGTCTACCGGCGCTTTTTGCTGGAACAGGTTAATTATATTCAGTCCTAATGTCAGGTTTTGAATCCCGGTATAAGAAATCGCATAATCGGTTGTCCGGTTAGAAGCAACGCGACACTGGGCTGCCGTCAGATTATTCCCAGCACAACCTGCCAGATTCCAAGCGGTATCAGGTAGGCCCGCTTGCTCGTTATATCCACCAGTGTAGTTAAAACGTAAAGAATTGGAGAATTTCTTAAAGTCCCACACCAACGTCAAGCTGCCTGCAAAGTGAGGTATTAAATAGCTACCGACCAAATTATCACTCAAGGTACTGACTGAGGTGTCGTAAAACTTTAATGTATACGTACTATCCAAAATTTCACGGAAATTACCGTATTCACCCAAACTTTGTTTTCCCTGGAATGCTATGTCAAGACCACTGGTTTTTTGTTCGGAGATATTTTGCATCGCGCGAACAATCTGCTGAAGCGATCCCGAGTTGACTCCATACACGGTAAAATCGTTCTGGCCTCCGAGAGCTGGATCATTACTTGAGAACGATTGATCAGCAGCGGTATTTAACGGCCGACGAATAACTGTGGAACCAGCCGGTGTATTCCCGGTTGCCGCATCATTCACTAATTGCTGCGCACCTTGCAGTCCGATAACGTTTGAACGATCAATACTGAAGAAATCGACGGAAGTTGCATAGCCTTTCACCGGCTCAAAAACCAACCCAAGGGAGTAGCTCTTCGCCGTTTCTGGTTTTAATTCAGGATTGTTACTCACTTGGTCAGGTACCGAAACTGAACATTCATTACCTTGAACAGCCAGAGCTCTGGCAGCAATTAGTGATGCTTGTGTCGGCGTTAGGGCCGGGTTATTTGCCGCAGTGTACAAATCATTCGATAACTGAGTCGCTTGTGCACAGCGCAGCGGATCTTGCACTCCCGAATCAAACGCAAACTTCTTCGAGTTAGCACTTTCAATCAGATTCGGTGCCCTGAAGCCATGTTCTAGTGAAGCACGGATTTTCAACGAATCGGTAGGGGAATAAAGCGCTGCCAGTTTAGGTGAAAAATGCGAAGACAGATTAGGATATTTATCCAGACGCAGAGCAGGAATTACTTCAAAGTTTTTCAGCACGGGAATATTGAATTCGGAATACAGGGATTCAATATTACGCGACGAGTTCGCTTCGCTGATACCATAACCGACGATATCACCAGTTTGCAAATTATTACTGTCACCTAAAATCATACTTTCATGGCGCAGCTCACCACCTATGGCGACATTGATTTGACCCGCAGGCAAACTATAAATCGGTCCGGTGATTTTTGCATCAACGAATTCTGCCTGTGTTTGTCCAGTGCTAACAAACTTAGGGAACAACGTGTTCAATACCGTAGCACTATTTTGTCCCCCAGCACGATACCCCCCTGGTTGGTTAAAGAAATTCGGATCGGTGGCATTATAGGACAAACCAACATTAGGGTTGGAATTTGGATAAAAGTTATTGTAGTTACCAATTTCTTGAATAAAACCAGAACTACTAAACGCACCTTGCGTAGTAGAGGTCACTTTGGACCCCATAATCCCGGCTGCAGTTTCCCAATCAAATGCATTGACAGTGCCGCGCAAGCCGCCCAGAACTCGATATTGAGTCCCGACAACATCATTGTAGGAAGGCGCATCCAAAAAGCGGAAACGAAGCTCGGAACCGTCATCACCAGTGGTATTAATCGGATCATTCAGCGAAAGTCCGAGATAATTAAAGGTTAAAGGCTGACCGGTGGACGGATTGCCCCAAGTAACTGGTGCCTGAGCACCATATAACGGTACGGGGGCAATATAGTCCGTTTTTCCTCTTGATAAACTGACTTCTGTAAATGCCTGAGTTCCACCGCCTAAATTGAAGGTACCAGTGCTATAAAAATTGATGCGGTTCGCGTCTGGGACCGCCTGAGATTGCTGCGAACGGTTATATTTACACAAACCACCTTGAATCAGGCTAGGATCACAACCAGGCAATGGCGCAGAATTTGCTCCATCAATCAAATTACCGTGTGAGTAGGTAGATAACGCCCCATATGCTGACGACGTAGAGATCAAGGAAGGATTGGTATATTGCTGTACATCGCTCCACATGACACTTTGACGCTTAAACACGTCGGCATTAACTAAGATATTAAAGCCATCATTCGCGTAATCACCAAAACCGGCAGTAATGGAGGCCTTGTTGGTACCAAAGGTATGGCTTTGCAAGGATTTTTGGCCGTCGGCGTTAACCTCGACACCCTGAAAATTTTGTCTCGTGATGATATTGATAACACCTGCTACCGCATCCGAACCATAAATTGCCGATGCGCCGCTCTTTAATATTTCTACGCGCTCGACCGCATCAATGGGAATTGAATCCACATTGCTAAATACCTCGGTAAAATTAGCAAATCCAAAGCTGGCAATACGGCGTCCGTTCACCAGCACCAACGTAGACTGTGCCCCCAAATTACGTAACGACACTTCCGAACCGCCTGGGGCAAATGAACCATTACCACTAATATCGGTTAAATTTCCCTGGGACGACGAAGCCGCAGTGTTGGCAATCAAATCAGAAATATTAGTTACACCTTGGCGAGCAATATCTTCCCGCTTGATAATCTGAACCGGCGACGCTGTTTCAGCATCGATAGTCTTAATATTAGATCCGGTGACATACACCTTTTCAACATGTACATCCGCATCCTGAGCCTGTTGTGCATGAGCACTAATCATGGCGCTGCTGGCTAAAAGTGCAAGCGCCAGTTGAACAGCAGTTACTCCTACCTTTTGTTCATATTTCATCTTGTGTGACTCCCTTAATCTTTATTTTACAAACTCTGATTTTTTATAAAAACAACTCAAAATAATTTGATACTTTGAAGCCACATTATGTAACGTATTGATACATAGTCCAGATTTTAAGTTGCAATAAGCCAACAGATGTCTGATTAATCCAACAAAAGGATTTAATGTGGTCTGAAAGTGGGAATTTGCGAAATTTAATTTGGGAAATTAAAATTAAATCGTTTATTTATTTTTAATTAAATAACATTTAAATTCGACCAAGGCCGGAATAATTGAAGATATCTAGCTCAATTTA
Organism: Solimicrobium silvestre; assembly: GCF_002976435.1. Lineage (GTDB taxonomy): Bacteria > Pseudomonadota > Gammaproteobacteria > Burkholderiales > Burkholderiaceae_D > Solimicrobium > Solimicrobium silvestre. The sequence continues at coordinate 29,775 of NZ_PUGF01000029.1, forward strand.
CCGAAGATTATTCTAAACTTTCCGATTCTTAGTGTATTTACAGCTCATTTATTCGAAGAGTATGTTGGAACATCGAAAAAAGATACTGCAAATAAACGCTCACCAATTCAATACTTTTTTACCATTAATTTAATCACTCAACCAAATCCGCTCATCGCTAAACAAAGCCACTTATCACAGCGCGGCGACATTTATTGAAGCGTAGTTTTTAATCACGACTATCAAAAATTATTAGAGCATGAAGATGTTATTAAATGCATACAAAAAGGCAGATCCATTTGCAGCGCAGCTCAACGCCATGGAACAGCAGGGAATTATCGACCCACTGATAAATATCAAAAGTAGGAAAATCAAATCGCTAATACCCAGCTAATCAGCGTCTGAATAGTTATGTAATTACAAATTAATAAATCTAAAAAAACCTAACAAGTTTCAGTTTATTAACTAATATTAATTATTCTTTGTCGTCAGTGACGATGACTAAGCTACGCTATATCACCCCCCCTAGTAAGCGAATGATCACTTTTGTATGCAGTCAATTCAACCAACCGCCATTAAATGGCCATAGGCATGAAATTAACTATTTTAAAAAGATTGGTTCCCGTTGTTGCAGTAGCGCTGATGGGAGTCACATTAATCGCTAGCATTAGCCAATACATGAACAATAAGGTGTACGACAGCACCAATTACGCCAACGTCAATGTCGTTCCCAGTCTGCTGCTACTCGGTGAAATGCGGAAGAATTATTTCCTGGCCTGGATATCAGCTCAACAATTGTTTTTTTCAATAAATGGGACAGAGAAGGAAACGCTAATCAGCCAAATCAGTGTTTACCGGCGCAACGTCGAAGATACGTTTAATAAATACGAATTTAATGGCTGTTTTGGAACACCCTGCTTTACGGATGAAGAAGATAAAAGTTTATATTTTCAAGAAAAAGCATTGTGGGCAAAATTTAGTGACTCACTCACACAAGCATTAGCAGAGATTAGCAAAAATCAGCAAGGCCAGGTCAAAGCCCAAAACATCATCCTGGAAACAATGGCTTTAAATGGAAAGCTGTTGGATGTCTTGGATCAGCATCTTCAATACAACGCGGTCATCAGTAAAAGAAGTGCCGACAAGGCGGCAATTGAAAAAGAGCGGGCCTTTTACTTCCTGCAATTTATCGGCTTTGTTACGTTCATCAGCATCGGCGCAATCGGCTTTTTCAGCATCAGGTCAATTTTACGACAGTTGGGTGGCGAACCTGCGGATGCCGCGGACATTGCCGCCAAACTAGCGCTCGGCGACCTTTCTCCTCAAATTCAGTTAAAGCCCGGCGATACCACGAGCTTAATGGCTAAAATCAAGCAGCTCATCAATGCTATGGAAAAAGTAGCCAACCGCGCCGATGCGGTAGGTAGAGGCAACCTGGCTGATGCCGTGGAAGTGCTTTCAGAGCGAGACCGGCTTGGTCAGGCGATCAATCATATGGTGGTGTCGCTGCGCACTGCCAGAATTATTGATGATAGAAATAATTGGCTAAATACTGGCAATAACCAGCTTGCCCAAGCACTGACCGGAGACTTTACGCCACAACAAATCGCCAATACGGCGCTAAGTACCATCGGGCATTACTTAGGTGCCGGGCGCGGCGTGCTTTACAGAATGCGTACCGATGTGGGGATGCTCGATGTACTTGGAAGTTATATGTATTCCGAGGGAGAGAATCAACAAAAAACGGTTAAATTTGGCGAAGGTGCGATCGGTCAGGTTGCCGTTGAAAAAAACCCCATCGTCTTAACCAACATAAGCCGCGCTGCCGGCGACGGCACAGCCCCCATCCTCACCGGCACGACCAACTCACCACCGCACGCTACCTACACTTATCCGATACTTAAAGAAAACATTTTGTTGGGAGTTGTTGAATTTAGCTTTTTGGAGCAGTTAAGTGAAATTAAGCTCGATTACCTCAATTCAGCACTAAAAATTATCGCTTCCTATTTGTATGTAGCAGAGCAACGCGGCCAGATACACACACTATTAACGTTGTCTGAACAGGCTGGGCGGGATGTCAGGAAACAAAATGACTATTTGCAAGAAGTAAATATCCGCATGGAAGAGCAGCAGCAGCAATTGCAGCAACAGGCTGAGGAATTACTGCAATCTAATGCGCAAATGGAGCAGCAGCAACAGAATTTGCAGCAGCAATCGGAAGAACTACAACAATCCAATGCGCAGATGGAAGAACAGCACCAACTACTGGAACACAGCAACGAAGTATTGCGCCAATCGCAAACCGAGATTGATGAAAAAGCCAAGCAACTTGAGCTATCCAATCATTACAAATCCGAATTTCTTGCCAACATGTCGCATGAACTCCGGACGCCGCTTAACGCCATCATCCTGCTTTCTAAAATGATGATGGATAATCCAGATGGCCATCTCCGTGACAGTGAAATTAAAAGATCTGAAGTCATTCATCGCTCCGGTCAGGATTTATTGACTCTAATCAACGACGTGCTGGATTTATCCAAAGTCGATGCGGGTCGCATCGAGCTGAATTTTGTTGAGATTTCAAGTAACGCAATCATCACCGAATTGCGGGATTTATTCGATTCAGTCGCACAAAATAATGGTGTCGAATTTATCATTCAGGATCAGCTGAACACTAAATTGAACAGCGACCCAGGCAAAATCAGCCAGATCGTACGCAATCTCTTGTCGAATGCCTTCAAGTTTACCAAGCAAGGTAGCGTGACCTTACGCATTCAAAAAATACCCAACGATCAACTGCCTATCAGGATCTCGGTCATTGACACCGGCATCGGCATTCCACAGAACAAACACATCAGCATCTTTGACGCATTTCGCCAAGTGGATGGCTCCACTTCGCGCGAATACGGTGGCACCGGGCTAGGACTAACCATTAGCCTGCGTTTCGCAGAATTATTAGGCGGCACCATTAGCTTGAATAGCATTGAAGGCAAAGGAAGTGAATTTACTTTATGCCTTCCAATTACCCCTCCCCTATCACCGCTATCGGCCGCTTTACCCGTGCTGACAACGAACATCAGCGCAACACCAAAAACTAACGTCAACACGCCACAAGGAAAAGTCAACGATGACCGGCATAATTTAAAACAAAATGACAAGGTCATTTTATTGATTGATGACGATCTTGATTTTGGCACGGCAGTGATAGAAATTAACCACCGCCTCGGCTACAAAACACTTGTCGCCAACACGGGTGCTGAAGGTCTTGCATTAACTAAGCAACATCACCCGGCCGGAATTTTGCTGGACTTAGGTTTGCCAGACAAAGACGGAACCGACATTTTGCATGAAATTAAAACCACGCACGAACTAGCATCAATTCCTGTTTACATCATCTCAGCCAGGGATCATGACAGCACGCTTAACCAACAGGACATTGTTGGATACCTGCAAAAACCAGTTGTTAGCAGCCAGATTGTTGAAGCAGAAGCGGCGTTAATTGATGCCATTAAACTAGCGCCTGCCGGCGGTATTTTATTGGTCACTACGATGCAAAACGAGACTAACGAAACAAATGAGATATTACGCATCCTTGAATCTCGACTGGTTTCAGAGCACTATGCCGTACACATAACAACCCCGGGAGAAGAATTACAAGATGCATTGAACAATCATGAATGGGGTGTCGTAATGATTGATCTGGCTAACTTAACGATGGAGAAAGCCTTGGCAGTTGCCCAGACTATTCGCAGCGATAGCCATAATACGGCCATGCTATTTTTTGGGATCGATCAGTTAAGTGACGACGAAGAAGCTCTCCTGCGCAGCTACTCAGACAGCATTATCGTCAACGCGCCACAAGCTGGCCAACGCCTGCAAGAAAATATTGCACGATTTTTACGTACTGTGCCATCCGTTGAACAAACTCAGTTAACTTCGGTTGCGGCTCGTAGCAATGAGAAAAAACTGGCGCATAAAAAAATCCTCGTAATTGACGATGACCCACGCAATTTATTTGTGCTGACTTCCGCATTAGAGCAACAGGGCGCCAAAGTATTCAATGCGTTAAATGGCCGCCGCGCTATGGAGATGCTTGAAAACATACAGGTAAATTTAATCATTACCGACATCATGATGCCGGTAATGGATGGGTATCAAACTATTACCGCGCTTCGTGCAAACCCTAAATTCGCTGCCATTCCGATTGTTGCGCTAACGGCCAAGGCGATGCAGCACGACAGAGAAAATATCTTGGAAATTGGTGCCGATGATTACCTTTCCAAACCGGTAGATTACGATGTGCTGTGCAATATGGCGGCACTATGGTGTACAAAAAGCGTTGAATGAATCATGGAAATCACACTTCAATCCTCTGAAAATTTGTGCCGTATTGGCGTGCTCGGCCACTTGGAAAGTGCCGCAGAGCGCGACCAGCTTCAACATATACTCGATTCAGCCGACCAAACGGTACAGCATCAAATTGATTTTTATGATGCCGATACACTCCCGCCAGAAATCATTGCTGCAATTGCCAGATGCCTGACTAGATTAGTCCAGATTAAAATAATTACTTACCATTATCTGCTCACGCATAGCCTGATGCGCCTGGACTTACCGGTGCACCCGATTGCGGTGAGAATCAATAAAGCGCAGGCTCAAACTAAGCTCCAAATTCAAGCATTAGCCTTAGCGGGTTCCGCCAACAGCTTGGATAAAATTCTACCGATTATTGAACAGCTTCCATTAGGCAAAATGGCCGTGTTTGTAGTGCAGCATGTATTGGAAAATCAAATTAATCTGTTGGATACCTTACTGCGGACTCGTACCGAATATAAGGTTGTCATGCCGCAGAATTTAATGCCGATAGAACCTGGAACAATTTATGTAGCGCCACCAGGGCATCACATGAAGGTAGCTCATGGTCTGGTTTACCTGACTCGCGACAAGGCAGTTCAGTACGCAAGGCCGTCGATTGATGTGTTATTTGAGTCGCTGGCAAGCGAGTATGGCAGCCAACTAATGGCGATTCTGTTATGCGGATTTGGCCGGGACGGCGTGGATGGCTGCGCCAAGTTAACCAACGCAGGTGCTTGCGTCATCATTGAAAACGGTGCGGAATGTGAGAACGCGCGGGCACTTCCCGATGCAGCAATTGAAGCTGGTAAATTCAACCATGTTTTAAAATTACCCGTCATTTGCAGCCTGGTTGCGGCAACCGTTTACACCAATGACACCGCTATAACGGAGCATCAGCTAGAGCTATTTATAGATGCGCTATTGAGTCATTATGGTTATGACTTCAGAGGCTATCAACAAGCCAGCTTTAAGCGCCGGATCATGCACATCATGATGAAATTTGAACTGCCCAATTTGCTTGATTTTGAGCGTGCAATTTTCTCCGACAGCACCCTATTCAATCGCATGATGGCGGAAATTTCCGTTGGAGTAAGTACCTTCTTCAGACACCCAGAACAGTTTCTACTGTTGCGCGAAAAAATCTTCCCTTACCTGGAAAGTTTTCCGGTCATTAAATTATGGTCGGCAGGTTGTGCCACCGGCGAAGAGCCTTATTCTTTAGCTATTTTGCTAGAAGAATTAGGCTTGCTTAAACGCAGCCGCTTATTTGCCACGGATTTTAATGCTTACTTAATTGACATAGCCAAGGCGGGTTTATTCCCGCAGAAATCATTAGAAACCAGCCAGCAAAATTATGAAAAAAGTGGCGGAAAAAATAATTTCTTCTCCTTCATTGAACAAGGTAGTCACTACCTAACAGTCAAAGATTCCATACGCAGCACGACTTTGTTTCATCGACACTCGTTGGTTGACGAGGGTATTTTTAACGAGTTTCAATTCATCATCTGTCGCAATGTCATGATTTATTTCAAACCTGAATTACAAAGCAAGATACTTGAACGGTTTGCACGCTCCTTGCACCGTGATGGCTTTCTGGTTCTTGGCCCACAAGATGGCATGCATCATCTGGCTCGTTCAGCGGGCTTCGTGCCTTACATCACCGGCAGTCACGTGTATCGCTTGGGCAATGGAGGCTTACATGGGTGAACTATTTAAGATTCTCGCCGTTGATGACAATCAGGGTAATCGATTTTTACTCAACGAATTACTCGCGCGTTTGCCTGATGTTGAAGTCATTGAAGCCTCCAGCGGCGCAGAAGCGTTATTGCGTACCGTTGAACATGATTTTCAATTAATTTTGCTGGATGTCCATATGCCGATCATGGATGGTTATGAAACTGCCCGGCTGCTACAAATGACTTCGCGCACCCGAAATATTCCGATTGTATTTCTTACTGCCGTATTTAAGTCGGAAGAATTTATCAAGCGCGGCTACGCGTTGGGTGCGGTCGATTATTTAACCAAACCGTTAGACGATAATATTTTCCTAAATCGGGTCAGGCATTACCAGCACCTGCAAGACAGGGAAAACCGTTTAATCACCGCACTTTCTGAAATGCGTTCGATGCAGGATAACTTGCTGCAATCAGAAAAACTTTCTGCGCTCGGTGCGATGGTGGCAGGCGTTTCACACGAGCTCAATACACCGTTAGGTAATTCAAAACTCGCCATTTCAACCATGCACGACCGGCTCAACGAACTCAATCGTCACTACCTTGCAGGCACGATCAAACGCAGCAATATTGAAGAATTTATCAAGGAAAGTTTAGATATTGTGGTGCTCGCCAATCGCTCAATTGAGCGCGCGTTAAACTTGGTGGTCACGTTTAAACAGGTCGCGGTTGATCAAACTTCAGAACAACGCCGTCTATTTGATTTAGCCACTGTGATTAATGAAACCATCACGAGTTTGCGGCCGAGTTTTAAGCATGACCCGTGGCAATTTGATATAGAGATACCGGCAGGAATTCAAATGGATAGTTACCCCGGTCCTCTGGAGCAGATCATCATCAATTTAGTTCACAACAGCATACGTCACGGTTTTGATGGGCGCGGTCATGGGTGTATCACCATCCGTGCCAGCACGGAGGAAAACGACCTATCCCAGAAGCTGGTGACGATCGTCTTTAAAGACGATGGCAACGGCATTGCACCCAATAATATTGGCAGGGTATTTGATCCATTTTTTACTACCCGGCTAGGACGCGGCGGCTCAGGCATCGGCTTAAACATCACCCACCGGATCGCCACATCGCTACTGGCCGGCAGCATTCACGTTGAATCTGAATTCGGTTTCGGAGCGACATTTACCTTAACCGTTCCATGCAAGGTGCATTCTGCGATTTAAAGCCGAATTTAAGGCTGAACTTGCGGCGCACAAGTTGGTGCAGCAGGAAAAGTTACCTCAAATAAGCGCTCATCAATCCAATGTACTTTTACTTTTAATTTATTCGCGGCGCCCAGCCCATTAATTGCTAAACAAAGATCTTTGTCGCAACGTGCCTGTACCGTTTTAGTATCAGCCGCTGGTTGCACATTACCTGAACTAATTAAGTCATTACTCATCCAGTCGATTAATTCCAGCTGAGGCCCATGAATTAATAAACCGCGTCCATCCGTGTCACACGTTAAGGCATCAATCTGCGGAAAAAAAACAATGGAGCGATTCAATGCCTGCCAATCACCGGCCAAACCGGACGGTTGATGCTTAATGCGATACCAAATCGGATTCACAATACTAGGTAACTGAATTTTTGCGAAGGAAATGGGACTTCTGGTCCGCAATTCGTTATGCGCTAAATCAGACATCATCGGCACTGAAATGACGGCATTATCGGCTTGCGGGTTATTAGCAACTTCATTTTCGGCACCGTCTCCAAACTTCAGTTGTAAAACATAAGAACCATGACTTAATTTGTAGCCGCCAAAAGCATGCATCAATATGCTAATACCTGAATCTTCCGTAATAAACTGATCATCGGCACTTAAATTCCACTGCAGCGCTTTTGACGACAAGGTTGCCACCGTTGCATTAAGCGGAGCAACGGTCATGTGCGGACGTGCTTCAATTTTCGTCACCGCAACATCAAAAGAAGCGGGTTCTTTTTCCAAATGTCTAATAGTGACTTTGGCAGGAAATTTTGCATTCGCCGCCACGTCAGCGGGACAAGAAAATATCCGGCTTGTGCTGCTAACCGGGCTCGCATTTAACGTTAAATTAGGCACATCGCTGGCACGACAAAGCAGATTGTTCCCTAATTGGATGACCTCAATCCGATCAAGATTATCACCATAAACACTCAGCTCCGTTTCAAGATCGTAATGCACCAGCCGCTGTATATGCGCTCGACGCTGTTGAATAGTCACGACTAATTCTTGTTTGGCCGCGCCATATTGTTGCACTTCCAATGTCGCCGGGCCCGGTTCGGCTTTACTCAGGTCAACACTGAGTTCGTTGGGCAGCTCCGCCGTGCTACTTGCCAGAGTTTTTCCATTCACCAGCAAATTCACCTGCTCAATACACGCATTGCCATTGACACCGGTAAACCCAAGCTTGGTTTGCTCACCTGAAATTAAGCTATCCAACCCCACTATTTGCGCCAGCAATGGTGCATTGGTCGGCACCACAAAATTAAACGGGCTAAGACTTACTTCGGCAAAACCAAATTTCGCCGTCAGGGTTGCGTCTAATAGTTGCCCATGCAGAGTCAGTGCAGAATCCGTATTTTTGTAATCAAACAAAAAATGCCCGGTGTCTGGCTTGAAGTCAATGACGTTAAATTGCGCCAACATCGCACTAGAGCCGTGCTCTTTAATGACTAAATTCCAGTCATGCCAATAATTGAGTAAAGGGAGCCGGCCTTTAACGCTGCTCACTATGTCACCTTTAGCCAGACAGAACGGGGTTTTACTTTCCAACACCAGTTCCGGTGCTTTACCGGGAAACCAACTTGGTACATACACATAGGCAGTTTTTATATCGCCGCTTTTAAAGCGCGCGTTGGTAAATAATTGGATCGTAGTCGTAGCGGCTTTTCTTTGCCCTAATGAAGGCGCAAAATCATAATTGTCGCCATATTTATTCACTAAATAAGTGCTCGTCTCGGTCACTAATTTTAAACCGGCAAAAATATCCGTTGGGAGCTTAACTGAGGCCGCATCAGGGCCGGCGGCTAGCCAGATATCATTTGAAGGAACCAACAAATCTTCGCTAGCTACGATATAGGCGGCAACACATTTTGAATTTACCGTTCCGTCCTTAAAACAATCCGGGTCGACATATTTAACGCCAAATTTAGCGGCTAAGGACTTCGCCGCATCGACCGCCTGATCTGATTTTTTAGTTTGAATAACCGCATCCAGCGCACGCGATATAAATGCAATCGCATGATTAATCTGGTCTATTTTTTGCAGATCGACAAAGCGCTGTGGATCGGTTTTGATGGCGTCGCTAATTAATGCAGCCGATTCGGAAAAGCTCGTGTGCAATCCAAACATGGTGCGCACTTGAGGCGCTAACACAATAATGGGAATTTGATCGTCTGCAGCAATCTCAATCGCGACCTCACCGGCATGATCGGACAGATCAAATTGTCGCGTTACGACATTATTGCTGATCGGCGTTACTGTCGCCAAAACGGCTAACCATTTCACGTCGGTTTTTTCAGCCTGGTCAGTCGTAACAACCAGTTTGTCGCCTTTGCGTAAATGATTGACTAAAAATATCGGGAGACTTTCCTTGCCACGCACCACATTAGCGGTAATGGTTGGGCCGAGATGACTGATGTTTTCTGGTGGCGGACTAGCTGGCGCAGCACTGGCGAATTGCTCGAAAAACAACGTGCTAAGCAGTAAAAAAATTGGAAGTAATTTATTCAATGTTATTTTCATCATGTATTAGCGTGCCTTGAAGAACCTCATTTTAATTCATGCGCGAGGTATTTGAATTAACTGGCACGCACAAACGCATGAAGAAAAATCTTCATGCGTTTGTTTACAGATTATTTACCAGCATAAACCAAGTCGGCGCGACGGTTTTCAGCCCACGCAGCAGCGTCGTTACCACTGGCTTTTGGTTTTTCTTTACCAAATGAAACCGCTTCCATACGTGAACTTGGCACACCCGAAGCAGCTAATGCTTTCAGTTCTGCTTCTGCACGCTTTTCGCCCAAAGCGAGGTTATATTCGGCACCGCCACGGCTATCGGTATTACCTTGAATAACGATGCTACGCGCAGTATGTGACACCAGATAATTAGCGTGCGCCGTGTTTAACGCTGCAAACTCTGGCTTGATACTGTATTGATCAAAGTCAAAATAAATACTACGTTTAGCCAACATGCCATGTGCGTCATTTAACGGATCAAGCACCGGCGCGACTACCGCAGCAACTGTACGTACCTGTGCCGGCGCTGGTGCTGCTGCAACGGGTGTTGGTACTGACGTTGCTACTTTTGGCGTAGTTCCGCAAGCAGTAACTAATAGAGCAGCTGTAGTAGCAAGAGCGATGGTTGTTAACGTTTGTTTCATGTGATCCTCGATGGAATAGATTAAATTTACTACTAAGTGTTTGTGTTACTGGTTGCTGCTTATTGAAATTTACTTCTACCTACTTCAATGTCTGGTTGCTTTTTAATTGTTGATGAAAATTTTTCGTCCGCTCTGCTCGCTCTATCAGCAAATTGAGTTTGGGCGTTTGCCCTCGTTTTTTGCTGCTTCGCTGCTTGAACAGGCACTTCGGTAAAATTTTCTGCCAGCTTGTGATACAACGGCGTCGGGCTGATGAATTTTGAGATCCGGCTTGCCACCACCGACGCCGCCATTAACGGCAGCAGCATTTGATGACTGTTGGTCATTTCCATGCAGATAACGAATGAGGTTACCGGAGCGCGGGTAACGCCCGACAGATATGCAGCCATCACCAACAACACAATCGCGCTGTGATCTGCCATTAAAGGAAATAATGCAGCAACGTTGTCGCCGATTCCAGCCCCGACCGAAAGCGATGGCGCAAACACACCACCGGCAATCCCGCTAATAGATGAAAGTAACGTTGCCAGCAACTTGGCCATGCCGAAATACCACGGCAAGCTTGCCGTATCTTCCAACGACAAGCGCGTTGGCTGGTAGCCAGTGCCAAATATCAAACCGTTGCAGCTAACACCGATGATGGCAACAATTAAGCCGCAAACAGCCGCAAAGAGTATCGGCCGTTGCTTCACAAAAGCCGCAAAGCGACTCGGCATGTGAAACGTAGACAAAATAAATAACCGGCTAAACAAGCCGCCGGCGGCACCGCCGACTATTCCGCACAATAAAATGGCGCCCAGGCTTCCATTCCAATCGAGAAAAGATTCGGTGGTACCAAAATACGTATAGCTGCCCAGTATCGATAAGGAAATTAAACCCGAGCCGATGATCGTCACTAAGGTTGAGCTATTCGCGTTAAAAACATGTTTTTTACTTAATTCTTCGATAGCAAACATAATTCCCGCTAAAGGAGTGTTGAATGCTGCGGCAATCCCTGCTGCACCGCCCGCCAGAATTAAAATGCGACGTGATTCGACGCTTTGAAATGGCCCCCTACCATGAAAGGAGTTCATGACAGCAGCGCCGATTTGAATGGTTGGCCCTTCTCGACCAATCGAAGCACCAAGCCCGATACCTCCAAGGGTAAGTAACGCTTTGCCTATGGCGATACGCCAGGACAGCAAATAACCAATATTGACATTTTCCTCAGCATCGGTCGCCGCAATGGTTTGCGGTATACCACTACCCTGCGACCCAGGCACAAAGCGCTTGCCAAGATAGGCTAACAAAGCAAACCCCAGCGGCATAAACAACAATGGCGCGTAAGGATGCAATTTATTCAAGTGCATGTTAAATGTGCTCATTTGATCACTACCCAACGCCAAGCCTACTGCCATAAGACCGACCAAAACCGGCCCGACTATCCAAGCTGATCCACGGTGCCAAATTTCAAGTAGCCGCGCACTAAGTCGCTCAGAATGTTCAGGTATCATTACCGGGTTGCAATTACATTAAAATTGTTAAAAAAGGGAATTATTTCTTTACGGCATATTATATTGCTATAAATTATATTTGCGTAAATTTAAATTTAGTGCACTTCGCACTTGAAATCGAGTCAATAAATGAATAAAAAGAACAGCAATATTCAAGAGCCTTCATCTATATCGGCGACTAACGCGCCGGAGATTAGCGATTCGGCGGCCCGTCTTGAAATTTTAAGAAAACTACGCATCATCATTCGTGCCGCAGCAAAGCATTCTTCCTGGATAGATAAGCAATGCGGAGTGAATGGCGCGCAACTCTGGATAATGCAGGAATTACACGAGGCGGGAGCATTACGGATTGGAGAGTTGACGTTAAAACTTGCCGTGCACCAAACCACGACCAGCAATTTGGTCGACGGTTTAGAAAAACGCGGTTATGTGCAAAAAATGCGCGACCCGAATGATCAGCGCGCCGTCACCGTTACGCTAACTGCACAGGGCTCGCAAATGTTATTGGCGGCACCCAAACCGGCGCGTGGACTATTACCCGAAGCGCTGATGCAACTTGATCGCAGCAGCTTGAACGTATTAGATCAAGGCTTGCTCGGTCTATTGGAAAGCATCGACATATTGGATGAAGAACTGGGCATGTTACCGCTCCCTTTTACAATGTAATCATGAGCTAATCATGAAACTATGCAGAGACAATAATGAACTCATTCGTCCCTAAAACGTTTTTACTCGAACTGTTCAATTGCGCAGTCAACGCCGTCAGCGCTGAAAAATGCCTGCCGTCCTATTTACCGACGCCACCTGTACATGGCAAAACCATTGTCATCGGTGCCGGCAAAGGTGCGGCAGCCATGGCTAGAGTTATCGAACAACACTGGCCGGGTGAAATTTCTGGCCTAGTCGTCACTCGCTACGGGCACGGCGCAGATTGTCAAAAAATAGAAGTCGTTGAAGCTGCGCATCCGGTACCTGATGAAGCAGGTCGCCAGGCAGCTGCGCGCATGCTGAACATGGTGCACGGCTTAACGGAACATGATTTGGTACTGTGTTTGATTTCTGGCGGCGGATCGGCCTTATTATCCTTACCTGCCGAAGGCATTACGCTGGAACAAAAACAGGCCATCAATAAAGCCTTACTCAAGAGCGGCGCGACCATTGCAGAAATAAATTGCGTGCGCAAACACTTGTCGGCTATCAAAGGCGGCCGTTTAGCATTAGCCTGCGCACCGGCACGAGTAGTGACGTTGCTGATTTCCGATATACCGGGCGATGACGCTACGATTATCGCCAGCGGCCCAACTTTGCCGGACGCGACGACTTGTGCAGAAGCACTGGCAATTTTGCGTCACTATGGGATTACTATTCCCGCCAATATTGAACAACATTTAGCATCAAGCGCTGGAGAAACACCCAAGCCCGGCGATACGCGCTTTGCCAACAACAGCCACCAAATTATCGCCAGTGCGCAAACCGCATTAACCGCAGCCGCTGACCTTGCCCGCGCTGCCGGCATTACACCCTATATTTTGTCGGACAAGATGGAAGGCGAAGCACGCGAAGTCGGTAACATGCATGCTGTTCTGGCTAAACAAATTGCCCGGCAAGTGAATCTACAAGGGCAACCATTTAAAAAACCATGTGTCCTGATTTCTGGTGGAGAAACTACCGTCACTGTGCGTGGCTCTGGCCGCGGCGGGCGCAACGCTGAATTTTTACTTAGCCTGGCAATTGGGTTAGACGGGCAGCCGGATATCTATGCGATTGCCTGCGACACGGATGGTATTGATGGCTCGGAAGATAACGCCGGAGCCGTGCTCAGCCCAGACTCCATTGCACGCGCTACTAGCTTGGCAATAGAAGCCCAAGCGCTACTGGACAACAATGATGGTTACGGTTTTTTTAGTGCGTTAGGGGATTTGGTGATCAGCGGCCCAACCAGAACCAATGTGAATGATTTCCGCGCAGTATTGATTTTGTGAGTGATTCTGTGGGTGAGTTTAGATTAATATCGCGTCAAGAATCAGAACTCACACGCGTATGTACTAAACACCCCGCAGCATAAGTCGCCCAAATAGCCCGATCATCGCCTAGCATAGCCAACACAAAAAGTAGTTCTTCCAAACTAGTCGTGCATGCCGTGCGCCGCGCTAATAAAGGCGTTGCTTGCAAATCCAGCACAATAAAATCCGCTTCCGCACCAATCTCAAAACTTCCTATCACACCTTCCAGTTGCATACAGCGTGCAGCGCCTAGCGTCGCTAAATAAAACATGCGCAACGCAGATAAATGCGTACCGCCCAAGCGTGCCACTTTGTACGCTTCGTTCATGGTTTTAAGCATGCAAAAAGAAGTTCCAGCGCCAACATCGGAAGCTAATGACATCAGCACTTGCTGCGCATCCGCATAATCGAAATTAAACAGGCCACTACCGAGAAATAAGTTAGAGGTTGGACAAATGGCGATAGCGGATTGAGTCTGCGCCATACGTGAACGATCAAATTCATCCAGCCAAATGCAGTGCCCATACATAGATCTGGGACGCAGCATACCGTAATAATCGTAGACATCCAGATAGCTGCGCGCCTTAGGGAATAAAGATTTTATCCACGCGACTTCATCCACATTTTCAGCGACATGCGTTTGTAAATACGTATCAGGGTAAGTGCGCGCCAACTCGCCCGCCAACTTTAATTGTGCGTCCGTTGAGGTCGCTGCAAAACGTGGTGTGATGGCATATAGTTGACGGCCATTTTTATGCCATTTATTGATAAGCGCTTCGCTGTCGCGGGCACTTTGTTCAGCACTGTCTTGCAGGAATTCCGGGCAATTCCTATCCATCATTACCTTACCCGCCACCATGCGTAAATTGCGTGCTGCGCTCTCGGTAAAAAATGCATCGACCGATTCGGGATGAACGCTGCAATACACCATGGCGCTAGTGGTACCGCATCGCAGTAATTCATCAAGGAAAAACCGCGCTACCTCCTGTGCATGCTGCGCATCTGAAAACTGCCGTTCGGTCGGAAAAGTATATTTATCCAGCCACGGCAAAAGACCATCCGCGGGAGAGGCAATCATGTCAGTTTGCGGGTAATGCAGATGGGTGTCGATAAAGCCGGGCATGAGCAGCTTGCCGCGGTAATCCTGGATAACAACATCTTCTGCAAGCGTATTCTTAAGCTGCGCATAAGCACCGACGGCTTGAACTTTACCGTCACAAGCAATCAGTACGCCATCTTCATGCCAAACTGTCGCTTGCGAATCAAATGCCGGGTCATTCGTGAAATATAAAATACTGGCCCGATAAGCCTGAGTCACATTTTTACCGGCATTCGTGTTTCCAACGGCGCTGTGCATACATATTCCTGACGCTTGTTGATCGATCAAATATCTACCTGCAACGCTTCCGCCACAGCCAGTCGCGCTGCAGAAGCCAGTTCACGCCGATGCGCGCCTATTGATGAAATTGGTTCCAGACTCTGCAACTCAACGACCACTTCACCGCCATTCAGGATGTTATCCATGCTCGCGGCAAAGGTCATGTCGCCGGTGAAATCAACCGCGTGATGCAGCTCACCTGCCGCATTTAAATAGCGCAGTGTGAATGGTTGAATCGGTACTTTTGCATGAATCGCTGCTTCAAATAAATTGGCATGAAAAGGTAATACTACGCCTTGCGCTGCAGTGGTTCCTTCAGGGAAAAATGCCACTCGCTCACCGGCTTCAATCTGATCGATCAGATATTGATAAATGCGTTTTACGTCAGATTTACTGCCGCGTGAAATATAAATAGTGCCAGCCTGCTCCGCCAACCAACCCAACATAGGCCAGGAGCGGATATCTGATTTAGCGACGAATCGGCATGGCGCCAAACTATTGATGACAAAAATATCCAACCAGGAGATATGGTTAGAAATAATTACAGAACCAGTCGGCATGCTGGCTAAATTCATTTTGACACGCACGTTAAAAACAGCCAGCAATTGCTGCGACCAAATTTGAATACGGCTTTGCTTGGCTTCTTTACTTAACCACGGAAAAAGTAAAAAACAAATTAACAGGCCACGCACTAAATGCACTGCTACGCGACAAATTTGGAGGTAATAACGAAGCTTATTCACAATAATTCCACAATGATATTTAACCGTATAAAAAATCGGGCAGCGTAGCTACCCGATTTGAAGTGTTCATTACAATAGGATTTATTGAAGTCTTATTGAAGTCGATAAACCACATGCCCCATCACAATTGTGTGATGAACGACAGCAGGTAATGTATAGCTTAAAAATGGCGTATGTTTGCCTTGACTGGCTAAGGCTTTTTCTTCCACCAGCCATTCGCCTGCGGGGTTAAAAATGCAAATGTCCGCATTACTTCCCAGGCTAAGTTTGCCAGCATTGAGTCCAGCTACCCGCGCTGGCTCACTGGTTATTTTTGCGATCGCGACAGATAAATTCACATGACTTTCATTCGCCCATTTCATGGCCAATGACAATAATAATTCCAACCCTGTGGCACCTGGTGATGCTTCCGCAAATGGCATCAGTTTTTCATCATCGTCAACTGGCGTATGGTCGGAGCAAATTGCATCTACCGTGCCGTCAAACACGGCCATGCGTAACGCATCGCGGTCGCGCGTTGAACGTAGCGGCGGACTTAATCTGGCGTTGGCGTCAAAAAAGCCAATGTCCGCATCGGACAAATGCAAATGATGCGCGCCCACATCGCAGCTCACATCCAGACCTTCACGCTTGGCTTGACGAACTAATTCAACGCCAGCAGCGGAAGATAAGCGACACAAATGGACGCGTGCACCAGTTGCGCGCTGTAATTCAAAAATCGTATGCAAGGCGATGGTTTCGGCCATTACCGGTACGCCAGATAAACCCATGCGCGAAGCAAATGCGCCGCTATGCGCTACGCCGCCGACACCGATGTGCGCATCTTGCGGACGCAACCAAACGGTGTAGCCAAAAGTTTTTGCATATTGCATGGCGCGCAATAGCACGTTGGTATCCAGGATAATTTGTTCAGCCTGAGAAAAACCCACACAACCGGCTTCGGTCAACGCGGCCATTTCAGTCAGCTCCTTACCCTGCAAGCCGAGCGTTAATGCGCCCAATGGATACACATGCGCTAAACGCTGTGCTCTGGCGCGCTGTTTCAGCATGCCGACCAAACCGGATTCATCCAACACCGGATCAGTGTCAGGCGGGCACACTAAACTGGTGACACCGCCATGTACTGCGGCGCGTAATTCGGATTCCAATGTAGCTTTATATTCATAACCGGGTTCGCGCAACCGTGCGCACAAATCAACCAAACCAGGTGCCACGATTAATCCGGTAGCGTCGATGACTTCATCTGCGACAAAATTATCTGGTGCGGTGCCGATTCCTGCAATTTTTCCAAACACGATGAACAGATCAAGCTGCGCATCAATATCATTCATCGGATCAATTAAATGGCCATTTTTTATATGTAGTTTCATTTCGCCTAGTTCCCCGCCAAAATACTCATGACCGCCATGCGGACTGCAATCCCAAACGTGACCTGTGGAAGGATCACAGCTTGCGGGCCATCGGCCACCGCTGAATCAATTTCCACACCACGGTTCATTGGCCCCGGATGCATGACGATTGCATCTGGTTTTGCCAGCGCCAAACGTTCTGGCGTCAAGCCGTAACTTTTAAAAAATTCTTGCGCCGAAGGCAGTAACGCGCCGCTCATCCGTTCGTTTTGCAAACGTAGCGTGATGATGACATCCACATCTTTCAAGCCTTCGTTCATGTCGGTAAACACCCGCACGCCCATTTGCTCCAAACCGCCGGGCAGCAAGGTGCGTGGTCCGATGGCCCGCACTTCGGGCACGCCTAACGTAGTTAGCGCATGAATGTCAGAGCGGGCAACGCGACTATGCAAAATATCCCCAACAATCGCCACGCGCAGTTGGGTAAAGTCTTTTTTATAGTGACGTATCGTGTACATATCCAACAAACCCTGAGTTGGGTGAGCATGGCGACCATCGCCTGCATTCACCACATGCACATGGTTTTGATTGGTGTCGCGCAGATGTTTGGCGATTAAATACGGCGCGCCGGATTGCGCATGGCGCACCACAAACATGTCGGCATGCATGGCGGCCAAGTTATCAATGGTGTCGAGTAACGATTCACCTTTGCTGGTGCTGGAAGCCGCAATATTTAAGTTAATGACGTCGGCAGATAAACGTTTTGAAGCAATTTCAAACGTCGTTCTGGTGCGTGTGGAGTTTTCAAAAAATAAATTGAAGACACTTTTTCCGCGCATCAACGGGACTTTTTTGACTTCCCGATTGCCGATGGAAACAAACGATTCGGCAGTATCTAAAATATGATGAATGACCGACTTGGGCAGGCCTTCGGTGGTGAGTAAATGCTGCAATTCACCGTGTTGATTTAATTGTGGATTATGCATATTATTTTTTAGTGGGCGTAGGTTCAATATCGTCGTTTTTATGGTCGCTGATCTCTACCAAACTCAATATCAGTTTTGATGCTTGCTCTGCTGTTTGATCTGCCACTAACTCACGCTGTAGTTGCAATGATAAATTCAGCGGTAACGTTAATTGTTGCGCGACAAAATCAGCGGCATACGGCAATTGACGACCGCCTCGATCAACCAAACACGCTAGCAATATTTGATTTGGTCGACCATAGTCAAATAACTCATTAATCGCAGCGCGCGTGGTGCGCCCGGTGAACAGCACATCATCAACCAAAATGATGTTAGCGCCATCCACTTCAAACGGAATCTGGGTAGTTTTAACTTCAGCATGCAAACCTTTTTGCGCGTAATCATCGCGGTAAAAGGAAACGTCGATATAGCCGACCGGATTTTTAATCTGGCAATCATGCGCCAAGCGTTCAGCCAGCCATGCACCACCCGAATAGATTCCCACAATCGCCACATTATTCAAATTGGCGACGGCGGCTTTAATTTGTCTGGCTAACTCCAGATATAAAGCCTCTGCATCAAATTGCTGAATCGGTTTCATGGGTTCTCGTCAAAGTATTGTTGCAAAATTAGTGCGGCGGCTTGGGCATCAATCACCTCACCGCGCTTGGCAGAAATAACAGCCGAAGTATAACGCTCATCGACCAAGGTTGTCGTTACCCCAAACCGTCCTTCCAACTGATTTGAAAAGCGTCGGCAACGCACCGTCATTTCATGCTCAGCTCCGTCCGGATGGCTAGGCAAACCGACCACGCAATGCGTTACTTGCCATTCTTTTAAAAGAAGTGCAATTGCGTCAAATTTTGCTTGATTGGATTCAGCAGAAATTACTGTTAAGGCTTGAGCTTGCTTTAAGAAGGTATTTCCAACGGCGACACCGATACGTTTTAGGCCAAAATCAAAGGCTAATAAGGTAGTTGCAGTCAATGCACACATCCTTGCGCAAAAATACTTAGCTTACTTCGCTTACATAAGTTACTAAGCATGACCAGCCTCGCCGGATAGCATAATCGGGTCTATGCCGAGTAGTTTCAATGCAGCTGAAAAACGCAGTTCAATTGGCATGTCAAACAAAATGGCCGGATCGGCAGGTACCGTAAGCCAGCCATTTCTAATGATTTCATCCTCTAATTGCCCCGCACTCCAACCCGCATAGCCGACGCTGACTAGCAGGCGTTTCGGCCCACTGCCGTTGGCAACCGCTTCCAATACATCACGTGAAGTGGTAAAGGCAATTTGATCGCTGATTTTGATGGTGGAAGTATAGTCATCCAGGGGTGCGTGCAATACAAAGCCACGATCGTCCTGAACTGGGCCGCCAAACATCACCAGTTTTTTGGTTTCTTGACAAAGTTCTGGGGTAATGTCGAGTTTGATGCTGATCCGCTCTAGCAGTGTTTCAATATTCATGTCGGTGGGCTTGTTAATAACAACACCCAAAGCGCCGCGATCGTTATGCTCACACAAGTAAATCACCGTGCCGCCAAACATCGGATCTTGCATCGACGGCATGGCGATCAAAAAGTGATTCGCTAAGTTTAAGTCGGATAACGGCATGAAATCAACATGGAATGATGAACCTGGCTTTGAACCAGATTCAGTGGAAATTTGATAAGGTTTAATATGCTCCGTCATAGCGCGATTTTAGCATTTTTACCTTCCGGTTTGCTCCAAACATTGCAAATTTTCAATAAATTATGTTTATATCCAGAGTTTCACGATCAAAATCCAATGCGTGAAACATAAAATTTGCACCTTCTTCTACCCATAATAGTATCTATACAGGAAAATACTTAATTTTTGCATGAAATAATTAAGCGCTTTTTAAGGTGCAAATAAATTGAAATATACGGTCACTTTTAAATGATAAAAATGATCAATTAAAGATGAAAATCACCCTGTGCTTCCGGCTGATAAATAATCGATAAAATCCGTAATTTCATCGTGCGTCCGCTTGGCACTTGCCAAGCTATCGTTTGCTTCACCGACATGCCCAGCAAGGCGCTACCCACTGGCGCAAAAATAGAAACCGTATCGGGAAGATTTGCCTGATGCGGATAAACCAGCGTTAAATCGTATTCAATCGCGGTGGCATCATCAATAAAACGCGCCTTTGAATTCATGGTGATAACGTTGTCCGGAATTTCTTCTGGCGAAACAATATCAGCGCGATTCAATTCCACCAGAAGAGCATCTATGCCTGGCAAATTACGATGCGTATTCGACTCTAATAATTGTTCGATGCGCTCCAAATCAAAACTCGAAACGACAATTGGCGGTTTTACTTCCATGATGATGCTTCCTCTAAAAAAGTGGACTTGTGCAAGAGCAGAATAGGAACAACGGGTGAGAATTGAGTTGCTGCAAAAATAATAACTTCTTGAATGAGCGCTTGCGGAACGAGGTTAGCTACGAAAATCGCAAAGCATGGCTTTTTATGTGTTTTGCGTTCAGATTTAAAAAGAACGAATGGCTCAAATGTACCATATAAGTAGATAATTTATTACTCAATTAGACAATAAAATATCTAAATAACCTTATCGCAATAGCTATCACAATGCATTAAGCCAACACAGTAATGTCTGAAAATGGCTAGACAACATGAATTGCTGTGCGTTTAAATACGTTATGAAAAATTTATTTACGCCATCAACACCAATCACAGCAAGCAGCTTGGACCATGCCAACTGCTATCGTGCTTTATGCGCCAAAGACAGTCGTTTTGATGGCGAATTTTTTGTTGGCGTCTCCACCACCGGCATTTACTGCCGGCCAGTGTGCAGAGTAAAAACTCCGCGCCCGTCTTCCTGCACTTTTTACCAAAATGCCAGCTCCGCCGAAGCCGCAGGGTTTAGACCATGCCTGCGCTGCCGACCTGAGTTAGCGCCATATGCATTACAACAAAATCTGGCTTATGCCATTTGGCAAAGGATTTCAGCGGGCGCATTAAACAACCGCGGCGACGGCGGAAATATGCAAGAGCTAGCGCAACAGGTAGGTTTATCAGCGCGCCAATTACAACGACTAATGCAAAACCACTTTGGCGTTTCACCGATAGAACTGGCGCAAACTGCACGTCTGTTGTTTGCCAAAAAACTACTACAAGAAACCAGCCTGGCAATGACAGAACTAGCTTACGCAGCGGGCTTTGGCAGCGTCCGACGCTTTAATGCGCTATTTTTAAATCGTTACGGAATGGCACCCAGCGCAATCCGTCGCAGCGCCACAAGCAAAGCATCGACAGATCACATCACCTTACGTTTAGCCTACCGCGCCCCGTTTGCCTGGGACACAATGCTAGATTATTTAGCGGGCCGAATCATCTCTGGCGTTGAAGCGATAGAAGAAGACGTAGGAGTAAATAAGCAACAACGCTATTACGTACGCAGCGTCAATTTCTGGCATGGGAAAGAGCAACTACAGGGATGGCTTAAGGTCAGCAATTTAAGCAAAGAACAGCAACTCGAAGTGCAACTATCCAGCAATTTTTCACCTGTACTAATGCCGCTATTAGCCAAAGTAAGGCAGCAATTTGATCTGGATGCCAACCCAACCATTGTTGAAGCACATCTATCCAGCGATCCGTTGTTAGCCGCGCAAATAAAACGAACACCAGGATTACGCGTACCAGGCGCATTCAACCGTTTTGAACTAGCAATACGCGCCGTATTAGGTCAACAAATAAGCGTGGCAGGCGCAACCACCTTAGCCGCCCGCCTGATACAGCAATTTGGCACACCAAGCACAACCCCGTTCAGCAGCATTACCCATCATTTTCCTGAACCAGCAGCATTAGCAGCGCTGAGCCAAGAGCAAATAGCACAATTAGGAATGCCAAAAAGTCGCGCCGCTACCATCTTAGCCGTAGCCCAATTTGCCGCCGATGGTGGATTAGAATTACCGTTAGGCAGCAGCTTAGACAAAGCGGTAGCACATCTAAAAACCGTACGTGGCATCGGTGAATGGACCGCCCAATACATAGCCCTGCGCGTCCTACGTTACCCCGATGCATTCCCGGCGGGCGATTTAGGCTTACAAAAAGCCGCCGCCGTAGATACAGAAAATAGCGCAGGAAAAATAAGCGAAGCACAACTCCTGAACCGCGCACAATCATGGACGCCATGGCGCGGCTATGCAGCGTTGTTGTTATGGCAGTCGTTGAGTAATTGATGGATTGAAGTTGGTGTTGAAGTTGGTGTTGAAGTTGGTGTTGCTGTTGATTTTGACCTACCTCCACTTCTAGTTCGGCCGGTTTTTCAACGAGAAAAAGGATCAGAAAGGTTCGCTGTTTGAGCCGCAGGCGAGTTTCGAACTTTTCCCTTTTTCTCGTTGAAAAATCGGGGTTTCCGAAATAGCGTGGTCGCTTTTTTTGCTTACTCTTTTTTGGCGAGACAAAAAAAGTGAGTAGCCGCCGGTCTACCACCGGCCAGCAATTCAAAATAAATTAAGCGACAATTTTTATCCAACCAGAAAACCAGCTCAAAATAGTTGCATATTCACCGTAACGCGTGGGCACAAAAACCATGCCCACCCTACAAATAAGCTATCCGCCAGCAATCTAAAATATATCAAGCATAAATTTAAGCAGAGATAAAAATGAACACAATCATCCACTACAAAGAACATCCCTCCCCTTTAGGCCAGCTAACCCTAGCAGCCACCCCCCAAGGAATCTGCGGAATTTACTTCGAAGACCAACGCAACTTCAACGACATAAAAGACAAACAAAACTGGCAACACACGGAACATCACCAACACCTAGACAAAGCAACCCACCAACTAGACGAATACTTCGCCGGACAACGCCAACACTTCGACGTGCAATTAGATTTACACCTCAGAGGCACAGAGTTTCAGCAAGCCGTGTGGCAAGCATTATTAAGCATTAAATTTGGAAAAACAAGCAGCTACGGAGCACACGCCAAACTGATCAACAAACCACTTGCAGTACGCGCAGTAGGCGGCGCAATTGGACGCAATCCAATCTCCATCATCGTGCCATGTCATCGCGTATTAGGCGGCAACGGCACGCTGACTGGTTATGATGGCGGACTAGATAGGAAAAAATATTTGCTACAGCTTGAAGGCGTCATCTAAATCAATGTGAACAAATTAATGTGCAGCAACCATACCCTGCCACCCACCGCCCAATGCCTTCACCAAATACACTGCATTCAGCATTTGCTGTCCGTGAATTTGCACAGCCTGGCGCTGACTAGCCAACAAAGATTGCTGCGCTGAGATCACATTCAGGTAAATATCCAAACCTCCAGTGTAGCGATCATTGGCAAGTTCCAGCACCCGTGCCGAGCTGGCCTCCGCTGCTTCTGCCTGATGATTAGCGCCATTCAAAATCGCCATGCTATCAATCCCGGTTTGAACTTCCTGCATGGCGATCAACACACTTTGTCGATAGTTCGCCGTAGCAGCTACATAGGAAGATTCCGCGATTTTTACATTTGCGGTAGTTTTGCCGGCATCAAATAAATGCTGAGTTAGCCCCGCACCCAGTGACCAAAGAATGCTAGGCGCATTAAACAAATTTGCCATCTGATTGCTGTCCCAGCCACCATTCGCTTGCAACATAATGGTTGGGTAATAAGCCGCGCGTGCAACACCAATATTGGCATTCGCTACCGCCATGGCACGCTCTGCCGAAGCCACATCAGGGCGGCGTTGCAATACATCAGCTGGCAAGCCAACCGGTAAAGAAGGCGCGACTAATTTAACTACTTGCGGGGCCAACTTAAATTCAGGCGCCGGGGTGCCGGTGAGCGTAGAAAGCGCATTTTGAACCGAAGAGCGCTGATTTTGCAGCAGCACCAATTGCGTTTTATTAGTGTCTAACAAAGCCTGCTGTTCGGCCAAATCCAAACCGGAAGCCGCTTCCAGGTCATGCCGAATGCGAATAAAGTCTAATGCTTTGGCTTGCAATACCACGCCTTTTTCGACGATATCAATTTCCACATCCAATTCGCGCAAATTGAAATAATCTGCCGCCAGATCGGACATCAACATCAATTTGGTATTTTCAAAATCCGCCGTTGCTTGACCTTCAGCCGCCTTGACACCTTCAACGACCCGTCGTACCCGACCAAACAAATCTGCTTCATAACCCACAGCAAAACCCAGCTGCGGATTATTTTGCACTACAGAGGAATTCGGCATGCCGTAGACTGCCAACGGTCGATTGGCCGAAGTCTTAAAGCGTGCATCACTGGCTTGTAAATCAACTTGCGGCAATTGAATAGATGAACTAGCCGTCACTTGCAAACGTGCCTGATTAAGCCGCTCTGCTGCCACCACTAAACTTTGGTTATGTTGTGCAGCTTGCTGCTCCAACTGATTGAGTTGCTCGTCACCAAACATCTCCCACCAATTTCCTTTTAACACGCCGTCGCTCGGTTCTGCTGGATGAAATGAGGTATTGGTTTGCCAGCCTTTGGGCATTGCAACATCAGGCTTTTGATAATCTGGCCCGACCGCACAAGCTGCTAAACAACTCAGCAGCAAAGCACTGACGGAATAATTGCTTAGTTGCTTATTCATGAATGCGCTTTCCCTGCGGCTTCAGGCTTGTCCTTTTGCACAGTGACGATATCGTTATCAGCCAGCGAATCAGCGGGGTTGACGATTAAATTATCAGCAGCAGTAATGCCACTCAAAATTTCCAGCGAATTGCCCAGATCATGACCAACCGTCACCGTATGTAATTGCACATGCCCAGCATTATCAACTACCGCAATCCGCGTACCTTCAGGGCGGAACAACAGCACATTCGATGGTACGCGCAACACATTAGAAGTACCGTTAGCGGACAAAGCGACTTGCACGTAAGAACCAGCGAGTAATTTATTGTCATGGTTAGGAAGGTTAATTTCCATTTGCAAAGTACGGGTAGCGGCATCAATAGCACCGGCAGCGCGAACTACTTTTCCTTGAAATACTTGGTCGCGCATTTCATTTTGAGTGACAGAAACGCTATCGCCAATATTAATACGCTGTGCAAACGCCTGCGGCACATACACATACAAACGCAATGGATCAACTTGCGCCATCGTAAATAGCGCACGCCCTGCTCCGCCGTTACCGGCATCAATCAAGTCACCCACTTCCACGTTACGACGGGTAATGACGCCAGAAAATGGTGCGAGTACTTTCTTAAAGCCTTCCAGTTTTTGCAAGCGCTGCACATTGGCGTCCGCTGCCTCCACGTTAGCGACAGCCTGGGTATAAGCACTGCGACGCTCATTGAGTTCTTGCTGGGTTACCGCGTCTTTTTTACGTAACTCTTCCCAGCGTTCTGCTGAAGTTTTAGCCAAATCTAAACTGGATGCCGATTGCGCTCTGGCTGCAATCGCCTGCGCTAATTGTGAATCGACTTCTGGCGTATCAATTTCCGCTAAAACTTCATCTTTAACTACGCTGCTGCCGATATCTTTTTTCCAGCGCAAAACATAGCCGCTGCTGCGCGCGTAGATAGGCGCTTCGATGATCCCCTGCAAAGTACTTGGCAAAGTAATGGTTTCCGTTTTTCCACCACCCTGAGCGTGAATAACGGAGACAAAAACCCGCGCATCCTGCTCGGTAGCACTTGCTAACGTTTGACTATGAAGTACGCGCAACACCACGGTTACTCCTGCGCCGAGCAGCAATAGCAGCACAATCAAAATACTAATCATCTTGGCCCGTTTCAATATAGGGGCGTGTGCAACATGATGCGCATGTGTCGCTGAATGCGAGCCTGTCGCTGCATCAGTATGAATGCCAAGATTGGCGTGACGTTTTTCAGACATGTTAAGTATTTCCTTCTTCATTACCTGCATTAGCTGCGGACAACGATGGTGATAGATTTAATGAATGGTTCCGTGCTTCTTTACGATGTTCTAAATAGCGATGTATGCCGGCAAACACAACTGGTACAAAAAATAAGGTGGATACCGTGGCAAATAACAGCCCACCGATCACAGCACGACCTAACGGTGCATTTTGTTCAGCACCTTCACCGAAGCCAATCGC
Source organism: Solimicrobium silvestre (assembly GCF_002976435.1). Classification (GTDB taxonomy): domain Bacteria; phylum Pseudomonadota; class Gammaproteobacteria; order Burkholderiales; family Burkholderiaceae_D; genus Solimicrobium; species Solimicrobium silvestre. The sequence goes on from NZ_PUGF01000029.1 coordinate 56,209, forward strand.
CATCGGAATCATACCGATAATCATTGCCAGTGCGGTCATTAATACCGGACGAATCCGGGTGGCCCCGGCTTCTAACGCGGCTGACAAAGGCGGCGCGCCATCTAGCATGCGCTGGCGTGCAAACGACACCATCAAAATACTATTTGCGGTAGCGACCCCCATGGTCATAATCGCTCCGGTCAGGGCTGGCACACTAAGCGTGGTGCCGGTTAAAAACAGCATCCAGACAATCCCTGCCAGTGCGGCCGGTAACGCGGTAATGATAATGAACGGATCCACCCATGATTGGAAGTTAACCACGATCAGCAAATAGACCAACACAATCGCCATCAGCAAGCCGATACCTAAACCGAAGAACGACGATTTCATCGTTTCTACCTGACCGCGTATCACCATATGCGTACCGCGTGGTAAATCAGGGCGCATTTGTTCAACCAGTTTTTCTACCTGATCTGAAACTCCACCCAGATCACGGCCTTGCACACTCACGTACAAATCAATCACCGGAGTGATGTTGTAATGAGAAACGTCCGCCATTTGCTCGGCTGGCGCAACTTGCACCAAGTTACTCAACAATTGTGGTGCGGTGTTAGGGTTGGTGTTGGTACCTGATTTAACTGGCGTGCGCAACAACGCATCCATATCACTAATCTGGTATTGCGGTGTTTGCACGGCGATGTTGTACACAACGCCATTGCCAGGATTTAACCAGAACGCCGGAGCCGTTTGCGAACTACCCGACAAGGACACCAACAAGTTTTGCGCCAGATCAACCGGATTTAATCCGAGTTGCTTAATCTGGTTACGGTCCATGGTCATTGCCAAGGTCGGCAGATTTAATTTTTGTTGAATATGTACATCCACCGCACCAGGAATTTGCTTAACCTGCTTCATCAATTTACTGGCAAGCTGGTAATTATTCGCCAAATTACTTCCAGAAATCTGCACGTCCAACGCGGCCGGCAAACCGAAGTTAAGAATTTGGGTGACGATATCGGCAGGCTGGAAGAAAAATTCAACGCTAGGAAAACGCTTCGGCAATTCACTGCGTAATTTATCAACATACGAGACGCTTGGTTGATGATGTTCATTGAGTGAAATTTGAATTTCGCCATCCATCGTGCCTATCGTTCCCGAATTGCTATAGGAGAGATTAATACCGCTATAAGGCAAGCCTAAATTATCTAAAACGGTTTCCAGCTCGGAAGCAGGAATAATTTCACGGATCACTTTTTCTACTTCATCCGCGATTCGTGCCGTTTCTTCAATCCGGGTACCGGTTGGCGCACGCATGTGCAAGCGAATCTGGCCTGAATCAACGCTAGGGAAAAAGTCGCGCCCCAAGAAAAACACCAAGCCCAAAGACAGAACGCAGAACCCTAAAAAGAGGCTGCCAAACTCTTTACGATGCGTGAGTAATTTCGACAAAATAATCACGTAACCGCCGCGGAATTTTTCAAATCCGGCATCGAATTTGCGATATACCCGCTGTAATAAACTCGGCTTAGCCGATGCATCTACCTGATTGTGATTTTTCATCATCAGCATCACCATGGTCGGTACCAAAGTACGCGACAACACATACGACGCCAGCATCGCAAACACCACGGCTTCCGCTAACGGCACAAACAAATAACGCGCCACGCCAGTTAAGAAAAACATCGGTACAAAAACGATACAAATACACAGCGTAGATACCAATGCCGGAATCGCAATTTCACCTGCACCGTCCAGAATAGCGGTATGCAAATCGGAACCTAAATGCAAATGGCGTTCAATATTTTCTATCGTCACTGTGGCATCATCGACCAAAATACCGACCGCCAAAGCCAAGCCGCCCAGCGTCATAATATTAATGGTTTCACCCATGGCAGATAAAGCCAGTAATGACGACAAAATAGAAAGTGGAATAGAAACCGCAATAATGCAGGTGCTGCGCCAGTTACCCAAGAACAGCAAAATCATGGCCGCAGTTAAACAGGCCGCAATTACCGCTTCATGGATCACACCGCTAATCGCCGCCCGAACAAATACCGACTGATCTAGCAACGTCTTGATCTTTAGCTCTTTAGGCAGACTTTGCATCGCCGTCGGCAACAGCGTGCGCAAGTTACTCACTACATCCAAGGTTGACGCATTACCGTTTTTTAATACCGACACCAACACGCCGCGCTCACCGTTTTGGCGCACGATATTGGTTTGCGGCGAGAAACCGTCGCGCACTCGCGCCACTTCGGAAAGATTGGTCGACGTACCGTTTTTAGCAAGTACCGGCACATTATTTAAGCCCTCTATCGTATCCGGCGAACCGTTCATGGTGACGTTATATTCGCTGCTCCCCATTTTGACGGTACCAGAAGGTAAAGTCAGATTTTGTGCACTGATGGCATTCACTACGTCAGTAGAAGTCAAGCCTTTGGAGAGCATCGCCTGCGTATCCAGATCCACCGACACCAGCCGCATTTTTCCGCCATACGGATAAGGAATTGCCGCGCCGGGGACCGTAATTAATTGCGGGCGTAAAAAGTTAAGCGCGGTATCGCTTAACGCCTGCTCGGTCATGGAGTTACTGGAAAGTCCAAGTTGAATAACTGGAATACTAGATGCGGAGTATTTAATAATCAGCGGCGGGGTAATACCCGGTGGCAGGGAACGTAATTGCGCCTGCTCAATTGCCACCACTTGCGCTATCGCGGTTTGAATATTGGCATTGGGTTGGAAAAATATCTTAATCACTGAAATACCAGACAGTGATTGCGATTCAATATGCTCAATATCATTCACCGTAGTCGTCAGGCTGCGCTCACTGGTTGCGGTAATCCGCTGCCCCATCTCTTGCGCCGACAAACCGCCGTAATTCCAGATAATACTAATTACTGGAATATTAATGTCTGGGAAAATATCCGTCGCCATTTTGGTAAGGACCAACGGCGTTGACAATAAAATCAATAACGCCATCACGATAAACGTGTAAGGGCGTCGTAGGGCTATATTAACTATCCACATCTTGAGTGCGTTCCGTTCTGAAAAGTCAGAATTTGACGGGCGCAAATTACAAAAGTTCCACATGGAAACTTTTAATTCCACAACATAATGGAATCTACTAATTCAAGCTTCGTCAAAAAAGTAAAGTTTTATAAAATCAATTTAGTTTAAATCTGTTACTAGCGGCAGGTTTTCTCGTTAAGTGTCAAAATGCCGGGCTCAAACTGTATTCAACTGCAACCTACAACCCCATTCGCACCAAAACAACCCGGAGAATTTTTGAAAACCACCGACTTTATCCGCCTCATCTGCCTATCCGCTATTTGGGGTGCTAGCTTTCTTTTTATGCGCATCATCGTTCCTGTATTAGGGGTACTACCTAGTTCATTTATTCGGGTGTTTTTTGCTTCAATCGGCTTACTGATTATTATTGCCGCACTTCAATTTTCGATTCATTTTAAAGGAAAATTAAAATCCTTGTTGCTGCTCGGCATTTTCAGCTCAGGAATTCCGGTATTGATGTACAGTATTGCCGCTCTAGTACTACCCGCCGGTTACTCTGCTATTTTCAACGCCACCACGCCGCTAATGGGTATATTGATAGGTGCGTTATTTTTCTCAGAAAAACTCACCATCGCCAAAGCCGCAGGTGTGTTATTTGGTCTAGCTGGTGTTGCTGTCTTAACGCGCACTGGCCCAGTTGCTCTCAACGGACAGGTTCTGCTTGGTGCTGCAGCTTGCCTGGTTGCTACCAGCTGTTATGGACTAGCCGGATTTTTAACCAAACGCTGGATTTCTGAGCGAGGCGGGCTAGACAGCAGATTAGTCGCCTTAGGCACTCAGCTAGGTGCAACAGCACTGCTGTTACCGCCATTTATTTTCAGCGTAAGCACCAATCCACCAGCCACTTGGGGCGGCACAGGCGTTTGGTTAGCTATTGCCGGACTCGGATTCATATGCACCTCGCTTGCTTACATCATGTACTTCCGACTAATCGCTGATATCGGCCCGGTTAAATCACTTACCGTTACGTTTTTAATCCCTCCGTTCGGGGTATTTTGGGGTTGGATTTTTTTAGGTGAGCAAATTACCTGGGCGCATTTGGGCGGGGGGATGTTGATTGCGGTGGCGTTGTGGTTGGTGCTTATGCAGCACAAGCCCCGGTCAGTTAGTAATGTTAAGCACTGAGGTGGTTAAAATTTGCATGTGTTGACGTTTCTTTTGAAGTTGAAGTTGAAGTTGAAGTTGAAGTTGAAGTTGAAGTTGAAGTTGACGTTGCTGTTGCTGTTGAAGTTGACGTTGCTGTTGAAGTTGACGTTGCTGTTGCCCTTGAAGTTGTCTTTGAAGTTGTTGTTGATTTTGACCTACCCCCACTTCTAGTTCGGCCGGTTTTTTTAAGGAAAAAAGGATCAGAAAGGTTCGCTGTTTGAGCCGCAGGCGAGTTTCGAACTTTTCCCTTTTTTTCTTAAAAAAATCGGGGTTTCCGAAATAGCGTGGTCGCCTTTTTTGGCCTACCTTTTTTGGCGACGCAAAAAAGGCAGGTAGCCGCCGGTCTACCACCGGCCTACAAGCATCGGATTAGCTCCGAAAGCAATTCAAAAATCATCAGTAAATTAACTGGTTTTAACGTATTTTCAAATCCAAAGCTGATATTGCGCAAACTCAAACTAATCAACTGAAATGACAAACTTAAGGCTTAGGGCCGGTGGTAGACCGGCGACTAGTCACCTTTTTTGCTTCGCTGTTTAGACGTGGGACATAGGTAACGGGTGTATCCAGACATGGGTAACACATTTAAGCCGAATTAGTTGCAGCGCGCAAGTCGATTTTAAGAATCTTCTGGCGACAGTAAAATACATTAAATACACC
>NZ_PUGF01000030.1 GCF_002976435.1 Solimicrobium silvestre
TTCTTCTTTTGTACTTTTTTGTTCCTTATGTGCAAAAAACGATGCTCGATTCAACAGAAAAAATAATTGAAAATAATTTAAATAATGTAAGAAAAATACAACAAAACACCATAAGCCCACCGCAAGAACAACTCAAGACAAAACATTCGCAACCCTCTGGATGTGTGATTTTTAAAGAAAGCTGCAATTGCTACAATAAATTTAGTAGCCGCCTAGAAACTACGCAAGAAGAATGCCGAAAATATGTAAAAGATGGAATTTACTAAGGAGGATGAAATGAGATTTCCAAACTTAAGATACGGCAATAATTTTGAACTCCAATATTACTGCCAAGGAAAGTCAATTAAAGTAATCGCTAAAAGACTGCGCCGAACTGAAAGAACCATCAGTGATTGGTTGAATTGCAAAAAGAAAATGCCTTGGTGGGTCTGTGAGGTTTTGCGATTACAAGACAAAGAGCATGAAGAAATGATGCGGCAAATGTTTTGGGCTACTCACAAAACTAGGGCTAAATTAGGCGTGGTATCGACAGATGCAAAAATAATACCCTTTATAAAAAAAGAAAAGAAGGAATTAACTGAGGAAGAAAAACTATTTACATTAAATCGTGAGCCGCTTTCGGCACCTGCTCCTGGCGGTCAAGCCGCTGCGTCGCATATACCAAAAGCGAAGGTACTATAATGTTCCGCTGAAAAAAGAGATATATGTATTAACGAAAAAGCGGTTATTTAGTATGGGAGCAGTTGTTCAGCTTTAACATCCCTGCCCTTCGCATACTACCGCGGCATCAACCGCTTTTCGATTTCCTATGCTGGCCATGAGAGGCCGCAACCACTGAGCCATGCATCACCTCTATAGGATGCCTTCGGCCATGTCCCAAAAACGACGGAAATACGAACCCTATGGGACAGCTTGACGAATCGTTACCAATGCTCAGGTTTCAAAATTGGTTTTTTATTAGTAGACACCATACTTGGCAATTGCGCCAAACTTAATTGATCGTCTGTAAGATGCGTAATAGCCCAGTCAGAATGATTGCTCAGTGAGCCGCTTGCTCGACGGTTTACTGTTGATCCTGGCTTTGGGGGATGAATTGGCATAACCACACCGATCATAATATGCGGAAAGTCTTGACGAATTACCTGTAGCGCTGGTTCTGCATCGCTATCATTAGACACTAAAATAATGCGGTCATAAAGACCCTTGGTAGCATCACGATACATAGAGAGGGCTAAATTAACATCGGTTTTCTTTTCTTCCAACTTCCAGACTCTAACTCGATTCGTTCTGTTATAGGGTTGGCCGGAAGTAAATGCAGGTAGTAATGTGCCCTTACTATCAAAAGTATGTGTACCGTTGGTTATTTCGAGGCGATCACCATGTAGTTTTTTTAATGCTCGATGGTATGCAGATTGTGCATTTACGGAGGCGACGCCATGAGTAGCAAAATTGGCCAATGCAGGAGCAGTAAAAAAATTAACTTTTTCCAAATGTTCGTTTTGACTGCGTTGAATAAGCAGTGCCTGAAATAATTGAACTATATCAAGCCATTTAAAAGAGGTTCCACGCAATCTACCGTAATACAAGTTGTATCCATCAATGTAAATGGCGGTCTTTATTGGGATATTTTCTGTTGTTGGCACGATATTTTTGATCTTCCAGATGTGAAAAAGCCGCCCAAAAGAGCGGCTATTTCGTCTCAAGTAGAAGCCAACTTAATGACATCACGAGAGATGAGTGGTGAACAGATTGTACATTAAATTGAATCAATTCACAAAAATTTTCTTAAGTCACCCATAAAATTTGGCAGCCCCTAAGATCGACGCGCTTACGGCGCCTTTAGGGTATCGCGATTTGCTCAGGATTTACCTGCCTGACTACATTAGGCCAAATACACATCATTAAGTCAATAGTAGTATTTCAAGAATTAATGTGACATGTCACGAAAATTAACGCTTACGTAAAAGCTGAGAGCGAATCAAGCGCTCGATCACAACATCTTTAGACAGCCCTTTGAACTGGACAAACTTGTCCAGTCCGTCGATGAGCTCAACAGGTAAAATCACAGTAAGAGAGCTCTTGCCGGAATTACGCAGACGCTCACGTCGTTGTGCCTGACGTTGAGCAGCAGTTAAAGCGTTAACTTTAGGAGGCCGACCACGAGAGGCAGTTAAAAAATCTAAAGTAAACTTATCGCAAGCTTGTTTCATACGTACTCCTGATTTTTAGTGACAAATCACGACTATTCTAAATGGGGCTAAATACAATCCCCGCTACCAATGATTATTTGTGACGAATCACAATAAATCATTTTTTGATACTTGATTATTTTGTTGATTACTATCTTTTTGCTGCTGGCCGTTAACATCAAAATCCTGAAAAAATCCGTTTTGAACGATATTCAGGCACATATTGGCAGAAACGTTTATTGGGGTTCCCTGCTGACTAAAACAGCGGCATGTATTTTTAGTTTCGACACAGCCGACAGGAGTTGGTGCAATTGTTGGTTTGGTTAATTCGTCATATTTTGGCGCAGTGTGCGGTAAATCTTGGAAGCGTGGAGTGCTCAAATAAATATATTGTTTTGCTTCTTCCATTCCATTTTTGTAGCTTAGGACAGTAGCTTGAGAAGCTCCTGGAGCTATTCCATTTAAGGATGCAAGTTCTGTCGTTGGATTTGATTGTTTTTGCGTGTAACCGTACATATACCAAACGCCAAATGCGATCGCTATTGGCGCAGCAATTACCAAATAAATCCGAAATGGGACAGAAGTTTTTCCGGTGTGTAGTTCGGCAGACTTATAGTAGTCATAAACTTTTTTATCAAATCGCCACTTTGTTTTATTTGAATCAAGCCTACCGCTTGTTTTATCGCAGGAATCTTTTACAGAGCCCCACTGGTGAATCGTAGCGTTTGCAGTGCCCCATATTCGAATGATGTGACGATGATCACCAGTTAGCCGTCGAATCGATGAATCAGCTAATAATGGATGCTGAGTGATTAAAACTAAATCAATACCTAAATGCCGATGCGTTTCTAATTTTGAGACGTATTCAGGAATTTCTTTTGAAATTGTTCTTGGTCTGAAAACGCGCTGACATTCATCGATTACGACGATTGAACCTGTCGGGCATTTATGCCAATCTTCGGCTTCGATTTTTGTCCAGGGCAGTAACTCTTCATTTAATTCAATCCCACTATAAAACACTGGGCGACTGTCTTTTTCAGACCATTCCTTAACGTGGGAAATGGCGTAAAGAGTTTTGCCGTTACCTGGCAGTCCGGTAAATAGAGAGATCATTTGGCTTTAAATACCATTTTAGTAAGTGAGCCTTGCGCTGTTTTGATGGCTAGTGAAGCGGTGAAGCTAGAAAACATTAGCGCAAGTGCTTTATCGACCCAGCACCACGCAAGAAAGCTTGTGATATCTGATGGCATACCCGATAAATTATTTTTGATTAAATTCATTAAAAAATCAGTGCCGATATTGAAGCCTTTATAGGTTACAAAACCAATACCAAGCGCAAGCAAAACTCGGCCAACCAATGAAGGCAAAACAATCGCCAAGCCACCCCAAATAAATCTAACTAAAATAGCTAATATTGGCATATTAAATCCTTAAAATTGTACCGCTCATCATTTTGTAACTCTGAATTCCAGCTAAAACCATAATCAGGTAGCGCAGTGCTATGAGATATTGAGCCATGTCAGAAAATGGAATTTTGATTGAGTGACCATTGATGCTGATGTATTTATCGGAAAAAAACGCGCCGCCACCCATAAAGCCAGTTTGATCTAACTGCCCTGTCGATAAATCTAAAACTTGGGCATTATTGGGGGATGGATAAGTTTGCGAATCACCTTTCATTAATTCGTCGCCCAACGCGTAGGCTTTATCTTTTTTGTCGGTTAATTCACAGTACTGTTTTTGCGAAGTTTTCAGGATGGCGCATTGAATCGCGTCACCATCACAGGTGGTTGATGCACAGGTACCAGAAACGGAGGAATTCATGCATGCGGTGAGATCTGGATGCAACTTGCAAATATCCTCTCCATCTTTCCCATCTTTTCCGTCTGCTCCAGCTTTACCAGCGGTTCCCGTGCCACCGGCAACACCGGCGGCACCGGTTTGACCTGAAGAACCCGTTGCGCCAGTAGCGCCCGTTGCTCCGACTGCCCCATCTGATCCGTTTATACCGTTCTGACCAGCCTGCCCCGTCACTCCTTGCATGCCAGTGTCGCCTTTAACTCCTTGCTGGCCTTGAGTGCCTTGCAGCCCTTTATCTCCTTTATCTCCTTTGTCACCTTGCTGACCTTGAATTCCTTGATTGCCTTGTAATCCCTTATCGCCTTTGTCGCCCTTATCGCCTTTGTCGCCCTTATCGCCTTTGTCGCCCTTATCGCCTTTGTCGCCCTTATCGCCTTTGTCGCCCTTATCGCCTTTGTCACCCTTATCGCCTTTGTCGCCCTTATCGCCTTTGTCACCCTTATCGCCTAGCCCGTTGTCATGACCACATAGACCGTCTGAATTTAATTTTGATGGGGGTGGGCAAATTTTTGCAGAGCAAATACGATCACCATTTGCATCGATGCCGCCATTTACTGTGCCTGTCGGACAATCTGGAGGAGGAGGTTTTGGAATGCAGTTAAAATTTTTATCACGTACTTGACCAGGTGGGCACGAAGGCATTACACAAACATTTTGATAATTAAGTGCTTGACCAGGTGGGCATATTTTTATACTGCAAGATGCTTTTATGAAAGTAGTGTAATAATAAACAGGGGCAATTTTAGTGAAACTACATCTGCCCTGATCCGGATAATATTTAACAATAATTTCTCCTCGGTAGTTGTGGACAGATGAAAGAAAATTTTCAGAATAAGCATCGCATGCACCTTGAAACGATGCTGATTGACTACTCCCTGATGTCGAATAAGTAGGCTTTTCACCAGCAGCACAATCAGCAGAAAAAGTAGGTGTCGACAGTAAAACCAAGGCTAATCCGAAAATAAAATGTAGAAGCCGACGAGCGTAACCACAAGAATAAAGAGTCCCATTTTTGCACCTTGAATTCATAATTAGACCTAAAAATGAAGGGGGAAATAATCCCCCCTCAAAAATCAAAAATTACAAAGCGCGAGCGATAAACTTATACGCCTTGATTGCTACCTGAACGGTCAACACGATAGCGCCAACAATTGCTACAGCGGCAGCAGCATCTGTCAATGCCGAAACAACCGCACCAGTATCAATCGCAGCATGGGCCGATTGAGCCAGCACAAGCGTCGAGGCTGCCACTGTTGATAAAACAGCTTTTTTAGTGAACAAAGTTTTAATCTGAAACATGGGTATCACCTTTAATAAAATTAGCCAATTGCTTAAATCCCCAAGCAGTTCCCCAAACAAGTAAAACGAAGCTTGAGATGTGGCTTGCTTCGGCTGGCGTGAGTTGCAAGAATTGGCTATTAATCACCTCACTACCACTCATCACAGCAAACTGACACTGTGATAAATCCGGTTGTGTGGGCATAAGCACTAGGCTTAGAGACCCATCAGAATTGCTGACTTGATTGGCGCACGTTGCCATTACTAATCTTCGATTACATCAAGTGTGTGATCGACTGGAACGACGGTTTTGATTTCGCCAGATTCTTTATCTTTGGCTTGATACGCCTTGCGTTGGTAACCGCCGAGCGTGCAACGCAGAGTCACTAAATCGCCGTTTTCGCCAAGCCGATTTTTGCTGCGAACTTCCAGAATTTGTGGCCGCGAATATTCGTCGGCCGCTGGCGTCATTATTTTGGTGGCGCGTTTGCCTTCGTAACTGCTAGAACTTTCAATCCGGCCCTTCACTGCTACTTGCATGAATCCGATTTTTGAATTGCTGCTTTGTGTTGCTGTCGCTGGTTCTGCCATGATTTTTCCTTAGGCGGCTTGCCGCATTGTTTCCCTGCTTACGTTGTACATTTCACGATTGCGAGCAGGTAGGTAGCACAACCGTTTATCCGAACGAATCGGCGAAAAATCGTGTGGAATTAATTTGTCATTGGCGATGATTTGAATATCTGTGCCGCGCCAGCTCACGCCGGCATCTTCGAGTTGTTTACGGTTGCGATAAAAAACCGTTTTAGGAAATTGCTCTTTGGTGACTTCATCGCCAAGGGTGCAGAGCGACGACCAGAAGCCATACAAGCGCGTTCCGGATGATTTACCGTAATTCATCTGTAATCTGCGCATAACGGCCCTAGTCTCTTTTACTGTGTCCATTCCTTGTTTTCCTTCACGTAGCAGCTTTTCGACTTCCTTGTCGTAAACTTGCGCTAGATATGAATCGGTTACTTCGTCGACCCGTGGGTTTTTCTCATAATCGTATTGCAGTTTGTCGGAATGAATTTCCACTTCTACGCGCAGTCGATTGTCTGCGAGACGTTGAAGTGCTTGAATTTTGCGTTCGACCCGTTGCTTATTTTTGGGGTCGTCTACGCCATGAAGGTGATTGAATAAATTGAAGAAGAAATTGCGAAGACGTGCTTTTTCGTGGACGGCAAATTCACTGCCTTTGTGGTAGAACTTGACTGTGGTGGTTTTGCCAGCGAAGTAGACCGCCATTGCATATTTTGCGGAACCTTTTTTCCGTCTTGGGAAGCTGATTAATTGCATTCCGTCGAAAAATTCCTTGCATGCTGGCTTTGATAATTTGTAGACGAGTGCAACATCAACGCGGTGTACTGTCCACATTCGTGCATTTGGTAGCTCTACATTTAACAGTGTGGCGATTAATTTTATGAATTTGGCGCACACGTCTTGAAAATCTGTTGGACCGCCGTAGACGTTGTGCCCTGTGAAAATTTTATGTACTGATGCTTCAATGACGAGGTAAGGCTCGCACGGTACTAGAACTGGACGCCCCGCTGAGTTCAAAACAAAATCTTCGTATTTTGGAATGACGGAAATTCTGGCGTCCCAGGAGCCCAACAGCTCGCCGGCGAATATTTCATAACGAACATCACCAGTTTGCATTTCCACGCCAGTGCGGAGGAAGCATTGATTTTGCACGTGATCTACGACGTATTTTAATAAAGCTGGGCTTTTTAATTTGATCGTGTCGTAAGCCATATTATTTTTTAAGAAAAAATAAAAGTGCTTTATCGAATGCAAAATCAAAAGCATCCAATTCAGGAGAGCCAAGAAGTAGATCTTTCCAACCGGATGTAATGAATTTTTGGTGAATGATTTTTTCAGCGGCATTTACTACGCCAAGTTGAAAAAAACTGCTTCTGTCTTTATAAGAAAATGGAAGTTGATTTAACAGCGATTCGACGGTTTCCATAATGGCCCCTAAAAACGAGTAAATTCCCTAAATCGGGACTGTCAGGCGGTGCTACCACGCTCGCCTGACTAAAAAAATTTCGCCGACTGGGGCGAAAATGCAACTTAAAAACTAGAAATACAGATAACAAAAAGAAACAAATTAAAAGCATTAGCAGTTTTATGCTAATGTTCATCTATAAACCGAATGGATATTATCCAATCGGTTAATAATGTATAACCGTTTGGTTAATAAGGCAATGGAGAAAATACTATGTCATATGCAGAAATGATAAAAACTGCTCTTAAAGGTAGGAGTGTTTACGCGGTGTCAAAATTGTGGGGGGTTAATAATATGACACTAAATAGGTATATACGCGGTGAGCGAATGCCTGATTTTGTAACGGCAAAAAAAATGGCTGAAGAGGCGGGAATTGACCTTGCAGATGCCTTTAAATTATTGGCAGAAGAAGAGCAAAAAAGACGTGGTAAATTAGCAAAAATTTCAGAGGGTTTTAAGAAACTGTTATGCGCAGCAAACGTAAGCTGGGCAATGGCTCCAGCAACGGCATAACAGATTAATTTGCAGAAAACGCAATATAAATTATGCGAAAATTGTAGTAGGTAAAAAGATCGAATTAAACCGCTTTTAAGCACCTTCATTAACTCTAGGTAATTGTCCAAGCACCTCTTGGACAATTACCTTAGCTGGCCAGGCGTTGGCAAATGCGCGCATATACATTAGATTACTACGCGACAAACCTTTCATATCGGGGAGCTCCTGTTTTAGATCTTTGGTTAATCGATCTATCACTTTTAGCCGTGAAAACAATCCGAGTTTGTGTTTCACGGATGCGAGTTTTAAGCTTTGCAAACCAATCTCTATATTAGGTTATTTTGGTATTTTTTCATTTCCGACCTTCCTAAAGTAACGTTGTTTTACGTCACCTTCAGGGAGCGCTCATTATCCTTAACGATAAATTTCGCGTCTTGCCGATTGCCAACGAGTCCCTGTGGTTGCCCGACTCAGTTCTCTTTTATTCCACATCTGCTGATCTGCGCACGACCTTTTGCGCCGGAATGAAAACAGAAAAACAGCTGCCGCGCCCCGCGATAGAACGAATTCTAAGTTGATAGCCGCATTGCTGGCATAGATTTTTTACGATGAATAATCCCAGTCCGTAGCCCTCGCCTTCGACTCCTTGTCGGAAAGGCTGCAGCAGGACTTCTTCGATTTCTTTAGTAATGCCTGGACCACTGTCGCAAACCATAATCTCGATTCCATCAGCGCGGCGTCGCGCGCCCAGTACGACCCGCCCTTTTTGCGTGTAACGCAGTGCATTGGCGAGCAGATTCGTCAGCATGCGATATAAAAGTATCGGGGAACCTTCATAGCACAGGCTGCTTTTCTGAACCGACAAACGTAGTCCCTTATGTGCGGCGATGCCAGCAAATGCCTGCTTCAACTGCATGAATGTTGCGTTGAGCTCGATCTGCTCTGGCGGCAGATGTTCATTGCGCGCTTTTTCAAGCAGGTCCTTCAGCAAGGTCTGCGCGTACCGCACCGTATTATCCATATGGTCGGTCAGCGTATTTGTTTTGGCCTGCTGACTTAACGCTGTGATGGCAAAACTGAGTGATGCCAGCGGTTGGGCAATGTCGTGACTGACTGAGGCTAGGTGCAGTTGCTGCTCGCTAGCTTTTTTCATGGCACACGTTTTGTCGCGCTCTGCCTGCAGCAACTGCTCGATTTCGGCGATGCGCACTATGCGTTGATCAGATTGATGCTGATTGAATTGGCGCATCTGGCTGATTACGGCAGCGCCGAACATCACGGTTTCAAGCAGATATACCAGTTTGGGATAAGCCAGGATCGATAGTTCCGGAAACGGATTGAGCTGCGTGACCGTTACGATAGCAAGCATCAATGGAAAAAAGAGCAGTAATAACGCACCAAAAAAATAAAAAGATGCGGCACCGATGCCTTGACGAATGCCCTGTAGTGCGCTGTAACAGGCAATCATAGGATAAAAAAGCATAACCACATCAGCTGCATAATCGAGATTGAACATGAGATGTAGTGCAATGACCAGGCTCACCAGTCCAAGCAAAAACTGGTGCAGCCGGTACAGGTGCGGCATGCCTGATTTCATGCGCAAAAAATTCATCGCAAACAGAATGTGCGCCATCGTCGACAATAAACCGAACACGCCGGGCGAGAGCATGGTCCATCTAGGAGAATTGGGCCAGATAAAGGCAAACAGATATCCTTCAATGTCGGCGATAAATAAAAAATTTGCCAGCACCATTAAACCGTAAAGCCGAAAACTGATTTGCCGTGACGTTGAAAATCCCAATGTCAGAACCGGTATCAACGTCAGCATGATGCCGTATATGATGCCGTTGAACAGATTGGAGATCGTATCGTTGAAGATGAATTGCCGTTCATTGGACAATCGCGCAAACAACATGATGTCGCCGTGCGAGTGATCGTAAACATAGACGGTAGCGGGCCCAGCGCTCAATTGTAGTGGAGCAAACAGTTCACGGTGCTGTACCGGTCTGTCGCTAAAACTACTGGCTTCGTCGAGATTCAGCACAGTCTGCACCTGGCCGTTTTGCACCAGATAAACCTGTACTTTATAGGAATCGGGTATGCCAAGACTAAGTTTTAGTCGCTCGTTCTGGCTGGCCAGCAGATCTATCTGGAACCATTTTCCGTTGTCGGTCGTTCTGTCCTGCAATCCTGGAAGCACTTTGTCAATTTCAACCGGGTTGATGCGATGCACGCAATCTGCCAGATGGACGGGCAACTGAGTGCCGTCAAGGACATTGACTTCGCAGGGGGCCGAATTCGCTTTGTGAAGACACCCGTATAACAACAGCGTCGCCGATGCAAAACCTATTATGCGGATTAGACGTTGACGACTCTGGGGCATGCTTTAGGTGTGTGGCTGTCAGAAAAATTCAGTTGATAATGGGTGTATTTGTTGTGCCACGATGTCAGACAAGTCCAAGCAGCTTCGCTTTGTGTATGAGTTGGGCGATGTTGCTCACCTGGAGTTTGCGCATCAGATTTTCTCGATGTTTGTCTATCGTCTTGGCGGATAGGTTGAGTCGCTTCGCCATATCGGTATTGGTCAATCCGTCATTGATCATGTTCACCGTTTGGAGTTCGCGCGGAGTCAGGTTGGTGATACTTTCGGCGATACGTTCCTGGACATCTGCCGATACCACGACCTGCCCGGCCATAACTTTTGTGATGCACAGAAGCAGTTCGGAACCGCTTACATCTTTGCGGAGCACGGCATCGGCACTGGCGTCCTGTAATTGTTTTAGCACGATGCCTGATTCTGAACCGGTTAGCGCAATCACTTTCAGATCGGCATAGCGATGCTTGCAATAAGACAGCACCGCCGTCGAGTCGCCCCCCGGCATGTTGTAATCCAAAATCATCAGGTCAATCGGATGTTGTTGCAGTAGTGACGACACAACATCTAAGCTGGCCGCTTCTGCTACGACCTGATAACCACACTGACTGTCCAGTAAAAGTTTGAGCCCGTGCCGGAAAATCGTGTGGTCGTCAGCGAGCAGTATGTTCATCGATGCCTTCTTATCCATGCATTGTTGTAAGCTATTTTCGTTTTCTTCCTGATTTCCATGACATTTATCTAGCATTTTCGACAATTTTTTGCCGTAATGTGAAATAGATTTGTCAGTACTTTATCACGAGACATGTAAATTTTTAAAATTACGGTAATCACCGTATCTACATCTGTGTTGAAGCAGATTAATGTTCAGTATGTTGGATTAATAGTAATGATCTAGCACGTTCATTGAATAACTAACCTGGAAATTAATATGGCTGACACATCTTTCCCCATTGGCACCATTGTTTCAATATTTGGCGCAGACCCAAATAATCCACCAGAGGGTTGGTTACCTTGCATTGGTGGAACGTTTTCATCAGATCAATATGAACAACTTTCCATTTTGTTGGGTGGAACCACATTGCCCAATTTTGCTGGGATGACGTTAATTGGCGCAGGTACTAACTCGGCGAACGTTGCCTGGCCGACTTCTAATACCAAAGGCGCTACCAATCAAAATAGTGACGGCACCTACGGCGCGAGTACTCATCAGCTTTCTTTGGCTGAAATACCACCACATCAACATAATGGGGTTGGCGATAGTACCCAAAATGGTTGGCCATACGGGTTTGATAGTGCTGGCAACAACAACCGTGGCTTATCGGGCACTGATACTGACAACGGTTTCTACCCGTCGGGTTGGGCCGGTGGTCAGGGTACAACTGCGAGTTCGCCTGGAACAACTAATTCCTTCAAATTAATGCAACCATCCTACGCGCTGTATTTTTACATCTATGCAGGTACATCAGATGAAAGCACCGTTTCAGGAAAGGATGTTGATCATGTTTAAAAAACAGGACCCTTATTCCTTTACCCAATACGTCCTTCTTTACGGTGTCATTAACGGGACGCAAGAAGCAATTGGAACTCTCGCAACGGAATATCGGGTGGCCTTATACAACGATGTACTGGGGTAAAAGATTTATATGCCCAACGATCTTTGTACCTATGCAATCAATTCCTTATCAAATTAATTTTCATGATCCAATCCGTCTGGTCTTTACGCAGTAGAGCAAAAATAGACTAAAGCGTGTTGACCTTCATTTTGGTTATGCAAAAAATGAAGCTCAACACGCCCTCGCCCAACTATACTATTTATTGTTGAGTAACTATCCACTGATTGATCACATTGTTTAATATTTCCAATGGAAGTCCGCCATGATCAACAACCTGGTTATTAAATTTGCGGATATCAAACTTTGCCCCCAATGTCTTTTCCGCTTTATTACGCAACGCAATGATTTCCAATTGTCCTAGCTTGTAACCAGTTGCCTGCCCTGGCCACACTATGTAGCGATCAACTTCCGCAACGGCAAAATCATGCGTTACTGCCGCATGCGTTATCAGGTAGTCGATGGCTTCTTCACGCGTCATACCAAAAGCATGTATGCCGGTATCAACCACCAGGCGGCAGGCACGGAAAATTTGCGAACTTAAATAACCGTAACGTGTGTATGGACTGGTATACATGCCCAGATCGTACCCCAGTGATTCCGCGTAAAGTGCCCAACCTTCGCCATAGCCGGAATTAAAATAGGCACGGCGAAATGTAGGGAATCCGGTTAATTCCCCGGCACGTGCGATTTGAAGATGATGCCCAGGTACAGCTTCATGCAATACCAGGTCTTCCATACTCCAGTTGGCGCGTCGCTTTAGATTATTGACGTTGGCTTCAAAATAACCGGCCCGGCTGCCATCCAGAGCGCCCGTCGTGTAATGTTCCGGCCCATCTCCTTCCGAGGGCATCATGGCACGTATTCCATAAGGCAAACGCGGCAGTGTTTCAAATTGCTCGGGTAAGCGTGCATCGATACGTTTTGCAATATCCCGGTAGGAAGCAAGCATTGCTTCTGGATTGGAAAAGAAAAATTGCGGATCCGTATTCATAAACAAATTGAACTCGGCCGGAGTGCCTTTAAAACCCGTTTCTTTCATTACATCCAGCATGGCTTTTTCAATCTTATCCACTTCACTCAAACCGATTTGATGAATTTCTTCCGGGGTCTTGAGCGTAGTATTACTGGAAACGAGCATAGCCTGATAAAAAGCTAGTTTGCCTGGAAGCTGTGAAGCTGCAATATGCTCACTTGCCGCTGGCAGATATTCTGTCGCAAGGAATGTTTGCAGTTTGCCCAGCGCAGGAAGTGCGTGTTGCAAAATGACTTCTTTGGCTTCTTTACGTAATTTATCCTGATCCGCTACTGATATGCCGTTCGGTAATTTGATAAATGGCTGAAACATGGGATTATTTTCCAACGCGGTGGTCAGCAATGGATCAAACTGGCTGGGCACTTTTTTCAGCGTAATTGCAGCAGGCATCCAGCCGCTTTTCACGCCTGCGCGCAGTACATAGGTCAGTTGGTCTATGTAGACTGGCAAGGCGTCCAGCCTTTTTATCAGCATTTCGACGTCCTTAGTTGTTTTGAGCGAGGTAGCTCGCAACAACTGGGGAATTCCAAGCTGGAGACCATTCATTTGCGTAATGGCAAACGGCAAATCATCCGCTGAAAACGGTAAATCTCCAAAAATGGCATCTAACACGATGTTTTTATGGGTTTGATAACGCAAGATAGAAAGGGAAATTTGATCTTCCGCATTCAGACCTTGCGTATCGATGCCATTTAATCTTTTTTCAAAACTGAGGCGATCACTCTTACGCTTGGCTGTAGCTTTAGGTGACAGATCGTGTAGACGGTCTGAATAGCGATTGTCTCCTAAAAGCGTGGCACGTTCGGGGTTGTCGATCAGTTGATCTTGCCAATATTCTTCAAATACGGATTTCACTGAGGCAGTCGCTGCGCTGTCAGTTCCGGCATAACTTTGCATTGGCGACAATGCGAATGTAATCAATAGTGCGGATACTACTTTAAAAGACTGCTTAATCATTGAATCTCCTTTTTTAGAAAATAATTGATCACTATAGTAAAAGTTTTTACTGAGGTAATTCAATAATTCGCTGCTGCGCGGACTTCCTGAACTGGTTTATTCAAGTCCTGCAACAGCTCCGGACCAACAACCGCAAATGGAGTTGTTCCATAAGACAGCAAGCGGTCATGAAAATCATGTAGCGAACCGTTAGCACCCGTGCGCAACATATATTCACCCAACAAAGTCTGTAGCTGCAAGCGCCCTACCGTATAAGCAATCATATAACCCGGATTTTTGGCAATGCCGGCGACGGCGGCCTTGGCGGCATCAAGAGTAAAGCCTGACTGTTTGGAATAGAACTCAGCAGCTAGTTCATAGCTCCATTCACCGGTAATGAATTTATAGTCGACAATGGCACGCGCACCACGCACCCGCTCCCATCGTGCAGTGAATAAACGCCCGTCTAAATTGTCGCCATACATACCTAACCGCACGAACATTTCCTCGCCATAAAATGCCCAGCCTTCGGCAAATACACCGCTTTCCTGGATGCGCCGGATGTAATTTGAATGACGCTTGGCTATCGACAATTGCATGAAGTGTCCTGGCATAGCTTCGTGCGCGGCGGTGGACATAATGCGGTCACTGTCGAAATCCTGATTCATATCCAGCCGTTCGGCAGCCTCTTTCAGCGATTTGGGTGGCGTGATGAAGTAAAAGCCAGTGGTGGATGTGGAAAATAGTCGTGGTGAATTCATCGAAGCGCCGGGTGAAACAGATTGCAGGAACGACGGCGTTTCGATGATTTTCATTGATCCTAACCAGGCAGGCACAGTAACAACATCATTGTCGACGACAAATTTGCGCAGGTCGGCAATGCGGTCGCGATAATAATCGATCAGCGCAGCACCATCAGGTGCAATGCCACCGCCGCTTAATGGTCCGAACGGCAGCCCCGATTTCACCGAACGTGATTTCAACCAGGCTTCTTCTGCCCATCCATGGGAAAGTTCGTCCCAACCCATGCGTTGCACGTCCACGCTTTTAAAGGGCAGTAACTGTTCGTCACGCAACATCATGTCGTACGTTTCTGGAGTGATGGTGTGATTCTCTGGCCAGCTTTTTAAATGCGCATCGATATACGATTTAGTGACAGATAGAGTTTGTAAAACTTGATCACGAGCCTGAACGAAGCGACGATATTCTGCCGACTGTTCTCCTAGCTGACTTTTGGCGGCTCCAGTTAATGCCTCATTTAAAAATTCAGGCGCACCACCAAGCTGTTCGCTACTAATCACACCAAACAAATGACCTGGCGTGGTAGACAACCGCTGACCCCGGACAATATAGTCGGATGCCTTACTCATGCGGGCAATGATGTCGTTCCATGCGCTGGTAACATCAGCATTGCTCGCACCTTCCACACCATTGACGGGCAAATGTAAAAATTGGTCATAAATTACACCGACTATATTTAACGCCCATGACCCGTAGTCCTTGCGATCTTGTCGGTAAATAGTCAACTGATTCAGCTCCCTGGCAATTTTGGATTGCAACAGTTTGGCGTCGTCCTGATCAACTAGTGACATCGTTTTACCTGCCCCGGCAACAATCGTTTTTAATTGTTTTTGCCACAGGTTCATCTGACCAATATAGTGTTGCCGATACGCTTCGCTGGGTTGTTCGAGTTCGCCATCATGCCCGGTTATACCCATCATGGTCGCTGAAATTGGATACAGTTTGGCCGTGGTTTGCGTCATATCCTGGGCTAATTGCACCAGTTGAACGTGGGTTTGAGTCTCCTGAGCGGCAGAGACGCAAGTTACAAATCCCATCAGGCATGTCGCTAGGAATAGTTTGGATTGAAACATGAGTTATTTTCCTTAAGAGTTACGCAAATTGCAATATGGCCCTGCTCGTCTGTGAATGCATCGTCCCAACACGAAAATATGGTTACGAAATATCTCGAAGGATGTTGAAATCTACATCAAGGTGAACGCGCAGCAAAGCTTATTCAACTTTCTGTTGTATCTATTCCACGACCAAGGCCTGCAAGTCCCGCGCCCGTCCCGCCCTTGTACCAGAGGCTCATACCTCGGCGACGTCTAGCACCGTAGGCTAGGTGTTATTCGTCGAGTTCAGCACACAAATTAGCTGGAGTTATGTGTGTTGGCGTACTGATTCAGAAAATTAAAAAGATTATCGTGACGTTGGCATCACACAAGCTGATTCCTAATTAGTCGCTTAGATGATTTGTGGCAAGATTTTATTTTAAAATTGAAGGAGAACTAAAATGAATGCAGACAGTGATATCGTCCGTACACATGTTGTCGATGAACGCTCAGATATGGAAACTGAATTAGCTGTAAATCGCGGTTTAGCAGTTGCTTTATTGGATGGCGTTCGGGAAGGAGTGAAAATAATGCAAGATGAAGGAGTTCCAATAGAAATTTGCTCAAGGGTGCTCAAGAATAAAGCGAATCGACGAGCTTCTGACTGGAAATAGTGTAATTGAAATTTAATCCTCAAATTACTTCCGATATTATCATCAGCACAATTCAAAACTTCTTCCTGAATTTTTGCTAAGGAACAAGGCAGTATCAAAACGCATGCTCGCGCTGGCATGGATTTCTGTCTTATAAAAACACGATCAATACATTTAATCTCAATTTACTGTGCGATTTTTACCTATTTTTTAGTCAAATTTTTCAAATAATTCCAATTTAATTAATGAGGGCTAAGGCCTACATAAGGGCAACACACGCCGAATTCTTACGTGTTGTAAGGAAAGTAAAAGTCAGGATTAATTTAATGCGTCACCAATCGTCATCATTTTTATTTCCACCAAATGCTCCAAAGCGTCGTTATTAAGATGAATAACGCAATCAGGTTGATCAATGCCATCCACCGTCACACTTTGTTTTGCAACATCAGAAGCGATTTGCACAACCGTAATACGATATGTCGTATCTCGATAACGATACTTCAATGTGAATGATGTCCAGTCAGCAGGAATACAGGGCTTGAATGTCAGCGTATTGACCTCTAAATGTAATCCGAGCAAGGATTCGATAATCAAGCGATACATCCAACCAGCTGATCCGGTATACCAAGTCCATCCACCCCTTCCGATATGCGGCGACACTGCATAGACATCCGCAGCGAGGACATAGGGCTCGACCTTGTAAGTTTCAACAGCGTGAGCAGTTTTGGCATGATTGATTGGATTAATCATGTCCATTAATTCCCAAGCACGTTTGTTATCCCCCATTTTTGCAAATGCCATGATCGTCCACACCGCAGCATGTGTATATTGGCCACCATTTTCACGGACACCTGGCGCGTAACCTTTGATATAACCCGGGTTCAGATCCGATGAATCAAAAGGCGGCTCAAGTAATTGAATCAGCCCTGATTCACGTTGAACTAAACGTTGGCTGACTTCATACATCGCCGTTTGAGTTCTGCTTATTTCTCCAGCACCGGATAAAACTGCCCAGCTTTGCGATATCGAATCAATCTGACATTCTGCATTGCTAATTGAACCTAACGGCGTGCCGTCATCGAAATACGCGCGGCGGTACCAATTCCCGTCCCATGCATTGGCTTCAATTTTTTGTTGCAGTTGCATGGCTTGATCGACACATTGTCCCGCAAACGAGAAATCGCCATGTAATTTCGCCACCTCAGTAAACCGCATCAATACGTCGTAGAGGAAAAAGCCGAGCCAAACACTCTCGCCTTTGCCTTCCGCCCCTACCTTGTCCATACCGTCGTTCCAGTCACAAGAACCAATCAGCGGTAAGCCATGAACGCCAAACCGCAGGGCTCTTAAAATAGCGCGTACGCAATGTTCGTAGAGGGTTCCTGATGTAGTCGAGATAGTTGGTAAATCATAATAAGAATCTTCTTCAGCATTCACTGCCCGGCCTTCTAGAAAATGTGCATGTTCATCGAGAATGCCCGTATCTCCGGTACTTTGTACATAGCGGCAAGTTGCCAGCGGCAGCCAAAGATAGTCGTCAGAACAATGGGTACGTACGCCGCGATCTGTTGGTGGATGCCACCAATGCAAGACATCACCTTCAACAAACTGGTGAGCAGCAGACAGTAAAAGATGTTCGCGTACCAGATGCGGCTCTGTATGGATCAAGGCCATCACATCCTGCAATTGATCACGGAATCCAAATGCGCCACCCGATTGATAAAATCCACTCCGCGCCCACAACCGGCAAGCAATGGTTTGGTACATTAACCATCCATTCGCAAGCAGGTTCAGGGCAATATCCGGTGTTTCTACCTGAACCGCGCCAAGTGTATTCTGCCAATACGCCTTCACTGCTTCCAAGGCTTTGCGAGCCGCCGTAGCACCACGATAACGATACACCAGGCTACTGACATCAGCGCTTCGACGGCCAGCAACGCCCAACATAAAGACAATTTCTCGCTCTTGTCCTGCTGATAGTTCGAATGGTACCTGGATTGCTGCACACGGATCCAAACCTGCTCCTACCCGGCCTGTTAAACGGGTACGGCTTAACGCGGCGGGATTGTAAAGCGCGCCATTTCGTCCAAGAAATTCGGCACGATCACCGCTCACCGTACGGTTCATGGCATCGACATCGAAAAACGCAATCCGATCGGCGAACTCGGTGTTGTACGAATTATGTGCAAATATCGCACCGCTGATCGGATCCGACTCCGTCACAATATGCATGGCCGATTTTGAGCGCAGGTCGCCAAGTAATAATTCAACATAACCTACGGCGGATAATTTGCGTTCCGTTTTCGAGTCATTGCGTATCTTTAGTACAGAATATTTAATTGACGCATCGATAGCGACATAAACCCAAAGTTCAGAATGTATTCCATCTTCGGTATGTTCAAAAACACTATAGCCATGCCCATGCCGGCTTACATATGGCCCCTGCCCTCGGCAAGGTAATGGGGTTGGCGACCAAAAATGTCCACTCTCTTCATCGCGCAGATAAAAGGCTTCGCCGCAGCTATCGGATACCGAATCGTTATTCCAAGGCGTCAATCTGAATTCATGTGCATTCTCGCCCCAGGTGTAGGCTTGTCCGCTTTCAGATATCACCGAGCCAAACCGCGGATTTGCCAGAATGTTCACCCAAGGTGCAGGTGTTGTATTACCCGTTTCGGTCGTAATGATGTATTCCTTACCATCCGGCGAAAAGCCGCCCAAGCCATTAAAAAATTGAAGATTATTTTCTTCGGCTTGAATAGCATTTTGTATGCTAATCGCTCGCGGATGTGTTGGATTAAGTTGTGGCATACGCAGCTCCGGAATACTGCGTCGATTCAGTTGCTCAGCGAGTGTGCCTCGACTATCGCAAAGTACGACACGTGCCACGGTTTGCAGCAAAATACGATCTTCGCTCGACATCTGGTCTGCTAGCCGCACAAAAATCCCGCCAGGACGATCAATAGAATGCGCTTCAATTCCGGAAGCGATCATTCCCATTATTTGATCCTGTAAAATTTGTCGATAACCGGCATGATCT
Organism: Solimicrobium silvestre; assembly: GCF_002976435.1. Taxonomy (GTDB): domain Bacteria; phylum Pseudomonadota; class Gammaproteobacteria; order Burkholderiales; family Burkholderiaceae_D; genus Solimicrobium; species Solimicrobium silvestre. The sequence goes on from NZ_PUGF01000030.1 coordinate 19,354, forward strand.
TCATTCCAGATCACTAAATCGACAGCCAACCCTTTTAAGCGCCAATAAGAATGCGCTTGCACCATCTGTCGCACTAAATCAATATTTTCTAAATTTTTAACTTGTAATAACACAATCGGTAAATCGCCGGAAATGGCGTAACTCCAGAGACCGGATTGGCCCCGGCGATTTTTCAATAATATGCTTGCCTCTGCACGCAATTGATCGTTTGCGTAGATGATAGAACTGGCCAAACGTGCGTAGAGTTGGGCATCTGCTTCGGTCGCATTCAGCTGACGTAGCACAACCTGGCTATGCGTCCACGCCAGTTCAAATACCCGATCAGCCAGAAAGCGATCCTGGTATTTCGCAATTAATTGCAACGCATCTTCACGGGATTCCGCCGCGCCGATCACCATATCAATCACCGCTATTTGCTGTGGGGCGAGATCAATTTGAAAACGAATTGAGGCAATTGGATCAAGTACCGAACCTTGACTTCCAGAGAGCTTGCCGCAAACACGCATCGCCGCCGGTGCTACTGTTGAGTTACCGCGCCCAAGAAATTTAGCCCGATCTGTTTCAAAAGAAATTTGTTTTATTTCTTCACCATGCGCCACAATCAAATTCAACATCCACGGCATTTTTTCATCACCGGAACGCGGTCTACGGCTGGACAAAATGGCATTTTGCGATTCCAAAATTTCAGTTTGCACGAACAAGTTGCTGAAGGCCGGATGTGCGTTGTCGGCGGCCGCTGGGGCAAGCACAATTTCCGAATAACTGGTCACTTCGATTGTTCTGCGTACCCGTGAACGATTCGTAATATGAGTGCGGCGCATTTCAATATCATCTTCCGGCGACACGACTATTTCCGTATGCATTTCAATATCATGATCGCGACGGCGATATTCAGCCCTTCCTTCCGAAAAAATCACCTCGTAAAAATCGGGTTTAACTAACGTCGGTTGATACGTCGTGGACCAAAATTCCCCGGATTCGCAATCACGGACATAACAAAATGAACCCCAATTATCGCTAGTGCCATCTTCACGCCAGCGGGTCAACGCAAGATCTTTCCAATGGCTGTTATTACCACCCGCATTCGTCACCATTAAGTTATAACGGCCGTTGGACAAAAGCTGCACTTCAGGAACCCGTGTTTCATGTCGATTAATAATACGCATCGGCATGCTTTGCTCCTCGCTATTGGTGCGTATATCAGCAAGTTCAATCGTATTGGCATAAAACGCCGATGCTTTAGGAATTTTTTCTTGCAATAGCAACATCGTTGCCTGAAATAATGGATCAGATTCAAAGCGTTTTTGCATCGGCCGATCACGCAGGTAATATGCCAGGGACAACAACCCCATACCTTGATGATGTGCCATGAACGATTGAATTAATGCATAGGATTGGCCGCGCTGCAAACGCGACGTAGTGTAATCAATGGCTTCGTAAAGGCCGTATTTCCCTTCAAATCCTTCTTTAGCAAGTCGCTGTAAATTGCTACATGCTTGTTCTGGGTCGACCATAATGGCCAACATACTTGCGTAGGGGGCAATCACTAAATCGTCACCCAAGCCACGTTTCAAACCCAGCCCTGGCACACCGAAGGCGCGATATTGGTAGTTCAGACTGGCGTCGAAAGTATGGAAGCCTGATTCAGAGACTCCCCACGGCACATCCCGTTGGGCACCATATTCAATTTGGCGTTGAACGACTGAATGATATGTTTGATCAAGCAAGGTATTTTCAAACGTCGGCATGATCAATAATGGCATCAAATATTCAAACATGGAGCCACTCCACGACATGAGAATCGGATCACCGCCCGCTACCGTGAGTTGTCTTCCCAGGGCGAACCAGCTTTCCTGCGGCAATTGGCCTTGTGCAATCATCACAAAAGTACATAACCGGGCTTCTGAAGCCAGTAAGTCGTAGTAACTGCTATCGCAGCGTTGCTCTGCAACGGCATAGCCTATCGTCATCAGGTGCGTTGCTTTGTCATAGAGAAAACTGCAATCCATTTGCGCGAATTCAGAAGCTTGGAGTGCCAGACTTTCTATTTCCTTAATCCGCGTGGCGGCTCGAAGGCTTCCTAAAGCCAGCAGCTCACCGATACCCCGAATTTCTTCATTGCTATTTGCTTCATTGTGATTTTGCTTTGGAATTATATTTCCGCTCAGCCAAAGCGCCTCTAACCCAGCTAATTCACGTAATGTCGGAATAAAATCAATTTTGGAAAACATGATATTTTTCTCAAGCGAATTGATCCAGCTACTCCAAGGTGCAAGAAACAATAATTCATCGTACATAGCACGACATTGCCGTAATAATGCCGAAACCCACCAAGTCAACTGATCATCTTCTTTACCGCCGAATACGGCGACCAAATCTTCTGCGCCAATAGTCAGTTTCTGCAGCATTACCTGACAATTACTCAATGTCATCATGGACGCATCGGAAGTAAAATCTAACAGCGTCTTAAATTGCATCAATTCAATTTGTGAACTTGCGCCTGATAGACTTTGAAAAATCTTGAACGTATCTTCTATGCCACCGATCAGGCGTTGATTGACGATAGGTTGATCAATCAACATCAGCAAGCCGGGCCGTAATGTTAAAAGATGACCGGCTAAGTTCCCGCTGTCCACGCTAGAAATGTACATAGGCAACAGCGGTTTCAGGCTTTGGGTATCGTACCAATTATAAAAATGCCCGCGATAGCGCTCCATCCTACGCATGCTGAGTAAGGTATTACTTGAGCGTTCGAGTAATTGACCGACTGAAATGTAAGCAAAGTCGTAGGCTGTCAGATTAGCGAGTAAAGCTAGCCCGATATTCGTTGGCGAGGTGCGATGTGCTACAACGGCAACCGGTCGCTCCTGGATGTTATCCGGCGGTAGCCAGTTATCTTCAGGCCCGACCAATATTTCGTAATAAGACCAAATTTTACGTGCAAGGCGATACAAGAAAACCGTTTGATCGTCTTGCAATTGCGCTTCTGAACGTGCATGCGGCTCGCTGATATACCACGCAATGGCCGGTGCTATTAACCATGCAAGTAAGAATCCCGCGGCGGCGAATAATGACGCGGGGTGAATTAAGAGCAAGACAATAATCAGGAAAATTGACAACGTGGACGTGAACCACATGATGCGAAATGAGCTGGTCAAGCTAAGGTCGGAATTCGAATTGCTTTGATTTGATGGAGTCCATTCGAGCAAATGTCGACGACTGATCAGCAGGCGCCAAAGCGTCCGTAAGATGGCATCTAAACTGAAAAACGCGTCATAAGGCAAAAATATTAACGTGAGCGCGGCATGGAAAAGATGCTGCTTAGTCGATCGTAGAGACGCACTCAAATGTTGTAGCACGAGGATGTCGTTTGACTTTCGCAGCAAATCTAGCAAAGAAGTCGTTAACGGTGGAATCAACAAAATGCTTAAAACGATGCCGCTCCAAAACCACGGCGACGGTGACATTATCCATCCGCACACTAACAATAAGACCAGGCTGGTTGAAACCAAGCTACGGCGTAAATTATCAAATAACTTCCACCGGGATAATGCTGAAAGTGGGTTGTGTTTACTCAGCTCTTCCGCATTGACTTTCGGGGCGTGAGGCAACAACCAGCCAATTAATTGCCAATCACCGCGTATCCATCGATGCCGACGTTGTACATCGTTGCTATACCGTTTGGGGTAATCTTCAATGACATGTACATCCGTCAGTAAACCAGAACGAGCATAGCAGCCCTCTAATAAATCATGGCTCAAAATCTGGTTATCTGGGCAGCACCCGGCCAGCGATTGTTCGAACGCATCAACGTTATATATACCTTTACCAATAAATGAACCTTCGTCAAAAATATCTTGGTAAACATCCGATGCAGCTTGGGTATAGGGATCAATGCCAGAATCACCGCTACATAGGCGTTGGTAAAGGGATGCATTAGCAGATGGCAAACTAGCCGAAACCCGCGGTTGTAAAATACCGTAACCCGCAGCGACACGTTGCTGACCGGGATTGAAGCGCGCCTGATTGAGAGGATGTGCGATAGTCGCAATCAACTGCCGCGCTGAATCGCGTGGTAACTGGGTGTCCGTGTCCAAGGTGATGATGTACTTAACCGAGGATAAATTATCTGAATTACCCACCACACAGAAAAATGGATTGAACCCGGTGTTGCGTAAAAAAGCATTCAAATCGGCTAATTTTCCGCGTTTTCGTTCACGACCCATCCAAATTTTTTCTTGCGCATTCCAGCTACGTGCACGATGCAAAAGTAAAAATCTCCCCTCGCCGCCACTCGTATACTTTTCATTCAACTGCTCTATTTTGTGCCCTAATTGCAGCAGAAGCGAAGCATCCTCCTCTGTCGTTTCCGTTGCCGCATCAAGAAAATCCGTCAAAAGACAATAATAAATATGTTCATCCTGATTCGCGAGAAACCTGACTTCCAACGCTTCACAAAGACTATTGATATTTTCCACGGAAATAAGCATCGTCGGCACCACAACCAAGGTCTTGCACTCAGCAGTAATGCCTTTAGAAAAATCCAAACGTGGAAGTTGGTGCGGTGTGACGATGATAGTGACAAACCAGTTAACCAAACCAATTGCTAACTGACTTACGCCTAATAGAGAAAGTATGGCGACTACGACTAATTGCCAATCCTGCATCGCTTCGAGATGGGCTTTTACAAGAATACCGATGATGATCAATGACGACAATAAGGAAATAGCACCTAAATAAGTGAGCAATGGTGATTTGCTACATGATCGACATAGCAGCCCATAGAGCGAAAACTTCATTGGGACAGCAAGCTCCAAGAGCGGCACCCCATCACCGATTAAAAAATAACCGATATGTGCGGTGACGGCATCCTTACCATACGTCATTGCTGCTTGCTCAGCCAGAAACAGCGCTTGCTCTGCAATTTGAATTTCGCTTAACTCACTACGCCGGCTAATGCTTTCAATGACATGCCGATAGCGATCGCGGGTAGCGAAATCCATTAAGCGGTATACGTCATTCGGATCACGCAAAAGAACTTGTTCAACCACACTCATTGTTTCAACAAATTCACGCCAATCCATTTTCCCTAATAAGCGCAAACTACCGATGCTATTACTGATCGTCACCTGATCAGCGGCCATTTGTTGGCCCTCTATTTGAATTAACTGTTCGACTGTCAGGCCAATTTCAGAAAGGCGCGGCGCAATCCAGGTGAGCGGTAACGTTAATGCCGGGCCCTGACCTTGCAGGCGGCGCGCCAATTCAGCGACAAATGAACCAACCATCGGTGGATCTGAACGCGCCATATCGGCAACTAATAAAATAAGACTACTAGGGTCTTTCTCAACGGTTTCCACCATTTGATCGGCCCATGTATCCGCTAAATTGCAATTAATTCTATTGGCAACCAGACGTGCAGCCACCCGCCTGAGATTTTCAATCAGGGCCAGCCGCAACATAATTGGAATCGCCCATAATTCGCCTAAGGTCAGCGGAGTGATCTGTTGATAGGATGCGACGAAACGGGATAAACCTTCCGGATCAATCCGACCATCACCATGCGATATGGTTTGTAACGCGATGTCGTAGACACGTGGATGTGAATCTGAAGTACCACTGATGAGGCGCGGTAATTCTTTGCTATAACCTTTCGGCAAATGCCTTTTCGCAGTACGAATTTGCTCTTCAATCAGGTAAAAATTATCTAGCAACCATTCTGCAGCCGGGCTAATTTGACGGCCCTCTTTCAGTGCCACGGTCAAAACATTACAGGCTTCGCTGAGAACGATTTCATTATCTGCTAAGCGAGCTAACAACAAATCTTTCGATTTTCCTTTGCTGACTTTATGTAGCCTGGCCAATACCTTGCCGTGCTCTTCCATCTGGACAATCCCAAACAGCTCGGCGCGCAAAGGTAATTCCCCCTCGTCAGATATTCCTTGCCAATCGCTATGACGTGTAATGCCAACCAGCCTCAGCAGATTGGAGAGAGAATTTTTATCGATAATCTTCAATGAGTGCTCCTCTTTCTTTTAAGCCTGAAATCTCAAACAAGTCTAATACGTCAATAACAACGACTCCGTTCGTTACCGAACATATAAAAAACCTGAGCTTTTCAAAAGACGTGTAATAAACAGGTGCAATACAGGGCGCCAATTAAAGCTATTCCTTTGACTACGGCTTGGTATGTGCGATAGCGCACGGAGTAACTGGATGTAGATAGGCAAACTGCTATAAACGGATGCAAGGCAATTTCTAAAGCAATGCTCTAAAAATCAATTTTGACAAGATTAGGACTTACGCAAAATCGTCATCCTCGCGCAGGCGGGGATCCAGGGGCACGTGAGTACCTGCAACGTTAATTAAGAATGCAGATACGTATCCCATTACCAAATCATCAAAAACCGCTTTGTTTATTTGGCGATTCTCCGTGTCAATCCTGGATTCCAGCCTGCGCGGGAATGACGTTAATGGCGGTGTGGCTTAAGCAACTAAAGATAAGAAATAAAAGAGGGTCGAGGCTATGAGTAAGACCAACACAGGTAAAGGGCATGCGGATGCATTAGTCATTTTCGGCGTGACCGGCGATTTGGCACGTAAGATGATTTTCCCGGCACTCTATGCAATGGTTAAACGCGGTGTACTCACTGTACCGGTAATTGGCGTTGCCTCATCGCCGTGGACGATAAGCAAGTTACATAAGCAAGTCATCGATAGCCTTAAACAGGCAGGGAAAATTGATGATCAACCTGCGTTGAACCGACTTCTTGAATTATTAAGTTATGTAAGCGGCGATTATAACGATCCGAATACTTTCCAAGCGCTAAAACAAATATTGGGGAAATCACGCCGCCCGGCACATTATCTCGCCATCCCCCCTGCCCTTTTTTCCACCGTAATTAAAGGGCTTGCTGCTTCAGGTTTAGCGCATGGCGCACGGGTTATTGTTGAAAAACCTTTCGGACGTGATCTGGCTTCAGCACGCGAACTTAACCGGATTGCGCTATCCGCTTTTCCTGAAGCAGCCATTTTCCGCATTGATCACTACCTAGGCAAAGAAGCGATTATGAATATTCTTTATTTTCGCTTTGCCAATTCCTTCCTGGAGCCAATCTGGAACCGCAATTATGTGAAAAGCGTACAGATAACGCTGGGGGAATCATTCGGCGTAAAAGGCCGCGGTGCTTTTTATGAAAGCGCGGGTTGCTTGCGTGACGTCGTTCAAAATCATTTATTCCAAATCGTTGCGTTGCTGGCGATGGAGCCACCCGCGTTTCAAGGTTTTGGTGCAGTTCAAAATGAAAAAGCCAAAGTGTTTCAGGCAATGCGGCCCTTGCGTCCAGACGATATAGTCCGCGGCCAATATTCCGGCTATAAAAAAGAAGCCGGTGTGGCAAAGAACTCTAAGGTAGAGACATTTTGTGCAGCGCGCTTGCACATTGATTCGTGGCGTTGGCAAGGTGTGCCTTGGTATTTGCGTGCGGGTAAATATCTTGCAACAACCGCAGCTGAAGTCGTGATCGAACTAAAACCACCGCCGCAAATGCTATTTGACGACGCAATTTCTGCACACGGTCGATCCAATTATCTACGGTTTCGTCTTTCGCCCAATTCCGCTATCGCATTGGCTGCCCGCGTCAAACGGCCCGGTAAAGAGTTTGTTGGCGAACAGCAGGAATTATTTCTGCTGGATGAACAACACGGAGCAGAAACCCCTTACGAACGCTTACTGAGTGACGCCATGACGGGTGACGCTGCCCTATTCACACGTGAAGATGCCGTGGAAGCAGCATGGTCGGTCGTTGAAGGGGTTCTTGATACGCATAGTCCTTTGCATACGTATCAACCAGGTAGCTGGGGGCCAAAGCAAGCCAATACACTCATTGCTGCCGATGGTCACTGGTATGACCCAATTTTGTAGAAAGTGACACCATGAGCGCACCAGAAAAAATAGTATTTCTACTCGACGTTGACAATACATTACTGGATGGGGACCGCATCATATCCGATATCGACAGTCATTTTTACAAAGTATTCGGCGACGAAGGACGCCTTCGCTACTGGGCAATCGCCGAGTCTTTACGCCTGGAATTAGGCTATGTCGACTACCTTGGTGCCGTACAGCGATTCCGATCAGAGTCAAAAGAAGATCCCCGCATACTGATGTTGTCTTCATTCTTCCTTGATTACCCATTTGCTGAGCGCTTATATCCACGCGCTCTGGATTTACTCAATCATTTGCTCCGATGGGGCAATACCGTCATTGTCTCGGACGGCGATATGATTTTTCAACCGCGTAAAATTCAACGATCCGGGTTATGGGATGCGGTTGAAGGCAGAGTCTTAATCTATCAACACAAAGAAAAAATGCTCGAAGATATCGAGCAACGATTTCCATCACATCACTACGTCATGGTGGATGACAAGTTACAAATTTTGACTGCGATGAAAAAAATTTGGCACAATCGCTTGACCACAATTTTTCCACGCCAAGGGCATTACGCATTGGATCCAGCAAATATCGCTGCATATCCTGCGGCCGACATGTCTATCGAATACATCGCTGATTTAATCAATACCGATGTTCCTGCATTGCTCCATCACACGCCATTATTTACGAGGAATAATCATGACGGATCAACATTCTGAATCAACAGCACCACCACGTGATGCACTTTCCCCCCTTCAATTAAAAAAGATGAATGCTTATTGGCGAGCGGCCAATTATTTATCGGTTGGTCAAATCTATTTACTGGATAACCCGCTGCTCAAAAAACCATTAACCTTAGAGCACATCAAACCACGATTATTAGGACACTGGGGAACGACTCCAGGCTTGAATTTTATTTATGTGCATTTAAATCGCATTATTAAACTGCATGATTTAAACGTCATTAATGTCACCGGCCCTGGTCATGGTGGGCCAGGGCTGGTCGCCAATACGTATCTTGAAGGCAGTTATAGCGAGCTTTATCCCAACATTCTTCAAAATGAATCAGGGTTAAAAAAATTGTTTACGCAATTTTCTTTTCCCGGAGGAATCCCCAGTCACGTCGCCCCCGGAACACCGGGCTCAATCAATGAAGGTGGAGAACTTGGCTATTCCTTATCACATGCTTATGGCGCCGCGTTTGATAATCCCGATTTATTAGTTGCCTGTGTCGTCGGTGACGGTGAAGCAGAGACTGGAGCAATGGCGACGAGTTGGCATTCGAATAAATTCCTAAACCCAGTACGTGATGGTGCTGTGCTACCGATTCTGCATTTAAATGGCTACAAGATAGCCGGCCCGACAGTATTAGCGCGCATTAGTCATGAGGAATTGGAGCAACTATTTCGCGGCTATGGTTATACGCCCTACTTTGTTGAAGGGGATGATCCTGAAAAAATGCATCAGTTAATGGCGGCTACTCTTGATATTGTGATAGCCGAAATTCAGCGCATACAAGACGATGCGCGTTTAAATGGATTTAGTGTACGACCGCGTTGGCCGATGATTATTTTGAACTCACCAAAAGGATGGACTGGGCCAAAAATAGTCGACGGCAAACCAGTCGAAGGAACGTTTCGGGCGCATCAAGTCCCGGTTGCAGAACTAAGAAATAACCCTGAACACGTTGCCATACTCGAACAATGGCTGAAGAGTTACCACGCCGAAGAACTCTTCGACAAAAATGGCCGACTGTTACCCGAGTTAGCAGAATTAGCACCGCGCGGGAAACGCCGCATGGGTGCCAATCCCCATTCCAATGGCGGTTTGCTGCTACGTGATTTGATATTGCCCGATTTTCGCGAATACGCAATTAAGGTTCCAAAGCCCGGCGTGGTGGATGCGGAAGCGACGCGCATACAAGGGCAATTTTTGCGTGATGTGATGAAACTGAATACAGTAGAAAATAATTTTAGACTTTTCAGCCCGGATGAAACAGCATCAAATCGCTGGAACGCGGTATTTGACGTAACAGACCGCTGTTCAACGGCAAGAATTATCGCCATCGATGACCATGTCGCCAACGATGGCCGGGTAATGGAAATGTTGAGCGAACATCAATGCGAAGGTTGGCTCGAAGGGTATTTGCTCACAGGGAGGCACGGCTTTTTTTCCTGCTATGAGGCATTCATTCATATTGTTGATTCCATGTTCAATCAACATGCCAAGTGGTTAAAGATGGCACATCAAATTCCATGGCGTCGTCCAATTGCATCACTAAACTACCTGCTCTCTTCACACGTTTGGCGACAGGATCACAATGGTTTCAGTCATCAGGATCCCGGGTTCATCGACCATGTTGTGAACAAAAAATCTGAAGTTGTTCGTGTCTATCTACCACCGGATGCCAATACGCTATTGTCGGTCACTGATCATTGCTTACGCAGTCGCGATTACATCAATGTGATTATTGCCGGCAAACAGCCTGAGCCGCAATGGCTTGATATGGCGTCCGCAGTGAAGCATTGCGCAAATGGAATCGGCATATGGGATTGGGCCAGCAACGATGAAGGCATTGAGCCGGATGTGGTGATGGCCAGTTGCGGTGATGTGCCGACGCTCGAATCGCTGGCTGCTGTAAAAATTCTTAGAGAGCATTTTCCTGATCTGAAAATTCGCTTTATTAATGTCGTTGATTTAATGGCGTTGCAGCCGCAGATTGAGCATCCGCATGGGTTAAGCGATCAAGATTTTGATGTTTTATTCACCAAAGATAAGCCAATTATTTTTGCATTCCATGGCTACCCCACATTAATTCATCGCCTTACCTATCGACGTACCAACCATCATCAATTGCATGTGCGTGGCTACAAAGAAAACGGTACCACAACCACACCATTTGACATGGTTGTACTAAACGATCTTGATCGCTTCCATTTAGCCATTGACGTCATTGACCGTGTACCTAGTTTAGGAGCCAAAGCGGCACATGCTAAGCAATTTTTACGTGGAAAACTACTGGATCACAAAGCATATATTGAACAGTACGGGGAAGACATGCCGGAAATCCAGAATTGGAAATGGGATAGCGGAAAATCAGGGATCAATTTGTAATTGCATCGTCAATAAAATGGGGGGATCTGTTGGGTAACGTACAGATTAACGCTACGTTTTCAACTAACTTGTAGATCAAAGCAGATTTCTCTCAACATAAGGTATCCGCTATACAACCGCTACCCCAAAAATTCTGGCGGCCTCCTTTTCATAACACTATTTAAGGTCTCACACTTCTATCATGCATATTCAACTTAATACAGACAATACAGTGGAAAGCCATGCTCCCTTAGTTGCGCATGTTGAAACGATAGTGGCAGAAACTTTGCAACGATTCAGCGAGCGCATTTCACGTGTCGAAATACATCTTAGCCTGATCAATGATCACAAACATAGCGGTGGTGAGCATAAGTGTGTCATGGAAGCGCGCATTGAAGGCCATCCACCGATCATTGCAAGCGACCATGCAATTAGCATGCATCATTCCATTCATGGTGCTGTTAATAAGCTACGAAGAGCGATCGAAAGTACTTTTGGCCGTATCAATGTTAATAATAAAAATGGCGATGCGGTTAACGATACGGATCCGCAATTTTCCTCTTAAAAATGCGAAATGATAAGGCGCCTGCAATTATTCAATTGACTAATTAAAGCGACTAAGTGGGATAACGAACAGATTGAATCTGACACTGAGCCTATGCTGAACCAGCCCCTTTTCATTTGAAAGAAAATTTTATCTAGCTTAGGAACATCATGCCTCCAGATATTACGGTTCCGGCGACGGCTCCAGCCTTATCGCTTGACGATTTATGTGTCAATACACTACGTTTTCTTGCAGTGGACGCGGTACAAAAAGCAAATAGCGGTCATCCAGGTCTGCCTTTAGGTGCAGCTTCAATGGCATACGTCTTATGGACGCGTTTCCTGAAACACAACCCATCTAATCCGGATTGGTTCAATCGCGATCGGTTCGTTTTATCTGCCGGACACGGTTCTGCCTTGCTATATAGCTTATTGCATCTTACGGGTTATGCGGTTCCGCTGGACCAGATCAAACAATTTCGTCAATGGGGCAGCATCACTCCCGGGCATCCGGAGCGCGGCGTTACTCCGGGCGTCGAAACGACAACCGGACCACTGGGACAGGGATTTGCTAACGGCGTAGGTATGGCGATAGCCGAAGCAAATTTGGCGGCGCGCTATAACCAGCCCGGCCTTAGCGTAATCGATCACCATACCTATGGCATCGTGAGCGATGGCGATTTGATGGAAGGAATTGCTTCCGAAGCAGCTTCGCTGGCGGGGCATTTGCAATTAGGTAAATTAATTTACCTTTATGATGATAATCACATCACCTTATCCGCCGCAACAGATATGAGTTTCACAGAAAATTGCGCACAGCGTTTCGACGCGTATGGATGGCATACACAAACCGTCGTTGATGGTAACGATTTAATGTCAATTGAAAACGCATTACGACGAGCCAAAGCCGAAACGTTACGTCCGTCATTAATATTGGTACGGACACATATCGGCTTCGGTTCGCCGCATAAACAAGATACCTTCGCAGCACATGGCTCACCTCTTGGCGAGGAAGAAGTTCGTTTAACTAAAGCGCATCTTAATTGGCCGATTGAACCGCCCTTTTATATCCCTGACTCCGCTCAAATTTATTTTTCATTTGCCCTTGATCGAGGGAAACTAGCCGAAACACAATGGAGCACCACATTTGCTAGCTACGAGCAAGAATTTCCAGAATTGGCTACAGAATTACGCCAATTAATGACCGGTAATCTTCCAATCGACTGGGATGTAGAGCTACCTCAATTTCCAGCTGATGTGAAGGGCTTATCAACAAGAGTCGCTTCCGGAAAAATAATGAATGCCATTGCAGGACGATTACCAGGGCTAATTGGCGGCTCAGCTGACTTAGACCCTTCCACATTTACGGCGCTGACCAACCTCGGTGATTTTCAACCATCCGTCAGCAACATCATTAGTACTGAAGACCGCCAAGGCTCCAACGGTGGTGGATGGTCTTACTCAGGACGCAATCTGCATTTTGGAGTACGTGAGCACGCTATGGGGGCGATCATGAATGGATTAGCTGCGCATGGCGGATTTACACCATTTGGCGCAACCTTTCTTGTTTTTGCCGATTACATGCGGCCACCTATGCGTCTTGCCGCACTGATGGGCTTACATGTCATTTATATATTTACGCACGATAGCATTGCCGTTGGCGAAGATGGATCAACGCACCAACCCGTCGAACAAGTAGCCAGCTTACGTGCAATTCCACGCTTAATTGTTATTCGTCCAGCTGATGCCAATGAAACGGCAGAAGCTTGGCGAATGGCACTGACATCGACCAAACAACCGGTCGCATTAATATTGACCAGGCAGCATGTGCCTACGCTTGATCGTATCCAATACGCCTCCTCCGAGGGGCTATCACATGGCGCTTATATATTAGCGGATGCGCCGAATGGCGACCCCGATTTAATACTCATTGCGAGTGGTTCCGAAGTTGGGCTGATCGTCGCTGCACGAGAGGCGCTTGTAAAGCAAGGGCTAAAAATCAGAATAGTTTCAATGCCAAGTTGGGAGCTGTTTGATGCCCAAGATGTGGACTACCGCAACCAAGTTCTACCGCCTTCCGTCACCGCCAGACTTGCTGTAGAAGCCGGAATATCTCAGGGATGGCATCGCTATGTCGGCACGAAAGGCGACGTACTTGCCGTTGATTGTTTCGGTGCATCAGCACCGGGGGAAGAAATGATGCTGAAGTATGGATTTACTGTAGAAAATGTCTGTGAAAGAGCATTGGCTATATTGAAATCGGGTTAAACCACTTAACGCAGTGTTTGTTTATTCAGGAGTTTTACTATGCAAATAGGAATGATCGGATTAGGCCGCATGGGCGCTAACATGGTTCGCCGCCTGGCGGATGGTGATCACAATTGTATCGTCTATGACGTACAAGATTCCGCGATACAAGCACTTGTTCATCACAACGTGGCAGGCGCTACATCGATTAGTGACTTGGTCAGTCAATTAGATCAACCGCGCGTCATTTGGTTAATGGTTCCCGCTGCGATCGTGGACGAAAGTCTGAAAACACTAGTTCCTTTACTCAGCAGTGGTGACATTATTATTGATGGCGGCAATTCCTATTACCACGACGATATTCGACGAGGTAATGAATTGAAATTACACAAAATTCATTATCTGGATGTCGGTACCAGCGGCGGGGTTGCGGGATTAGACCGCGGATATTGTTTAATGATCGGCGGGGAAAAAGAGATTGTTCAACATCTCTCCCCAATCTTTGAAACACTTGCGCCCGGCGTCGATGCGGCTCCCCTGACCGTTGGCCGAACAAACAGGAGCAGTACCGCGGATCATGGTTACTTACACTGCGGGCCACAGGGTGCAGGTCATTTCGTCAAGATGGTACACAATGGTATTGAGTACGGCATCATGGGCGCCTATGCCGAGGGATTGAACATCTTACATCACGCGAACATTGGCAAAAGTAAAGTTGACAGTGATGCCGAAACTACGCCGCTACGTAATCCTGAACACTATCAATATGAATTAGATTTAACTGAAATTACAGAGTTGTGGCGTCGTGGCAGTGTCATTGGTTCCTGGTTGCTTGATCTGACTGCAGCCGCGCTCGTTAAAGATCCAAAGCTCGAAAACTATACCGGCCGTGTCTCCGATTCCGGAGAAGGCCGATGGACAATTATGGCCGCAATTGATGAAGCGGTGCCTATACCCATTCTCAGCGCCGCCTTGTTTGAGCGTTTTAGCTCACGCGGCGCAGCTGACTTTTCCGACAAATTATTATCCGCGATGCGCCATGGCTTCGGCGGTCACATCGAGAAATCCGACTAGCTAAATTTACATCATTATTTGGAGATAGAATTCCATGAACACAACTCAACAATTACACGATCTTGGGCAAAGCGTATGGCTTGACAACATCACGCGTGAACTTTTACAAAATGGCACCTTGCAAAATTACATCGATAATTACAACGTCACAGGCCTTACTTCAAATCCAACGATTTACGAGCAAGCCATTCGACATAGTCATTTTTATGATGAAGAAATCAAGGAAAAAGCCACAGAAGGAAAAACCAATTCAGAAATTTTTTTTGAACTGGCGATAGAAGACTTAAGGCAGGCAGCTGATTTATTTGCCCCAATTCATAAAGCGACATCGGGCGTCGATGGCTGGGTCTCACTTGAAATATCGCCACTGCTGGCAAATGATGTCAACGCTACCATCAGCGAAGCAATACGACTTCATGAAAGTGCTCAACGGGAAAACCTCTTTATCAAGATTCCAGGCACACCATCCGGTTGCATCGCGATTGAAGAAGTCATCTTCGCGGGGGTACCTGTCAACGTAACTTTATTGTTTTCATGCGAGCAATATATGAAAGCAGGATCCGCCTATATGCGTGCGATTGAACGACGTATTGCCGCAGGACTCAACCCTAAAGTAGCATCGGTTGCTTCCTTATTTGTCAGCCGGTGGGATGTAGCGGTCAAAGATAAAGTTCCTGCTGATCTGCATAATAAACTAGGTATAGCGATAGCGCAGCGTACCTATCGGGCATATCAACACTTATTAGACTCACCGCGCTGGCTCGATTTGGCGAAGGCCGGAGCGCAAACACAACGACTTCTTTGGGCCAGCACGGGCAGCAAGGATTCAGCCATATCCGACACCTTTTATGTACAAGAATTAGCCTCACCAAATACCATCAACACCCTACCGGAAAAGACATTACTCACATTTGGCGATCATGGCTTAATCGGACACACCATGTCGGTTGATGGTGACAACGCAGAACAAGAAATTGCCTTGTTTATGAAAGCGGGGATTGATATTGATTTATTAGCAGGGCAATTACAAACTGAGGGTACCGCTTCATTCACAAAATCATGGAATGAATTACTGGCAATGATCAATAGTAAAAGCGTTACGCTCGCGAATGGAGAAGCAGAGAAACAACAACCTACGCCAACTATACCGACAGAACCTACAGCGCCCTCAAGGCCAACGTTAAGATTAAAAAAATATAGCAAGGAATTAACATGAAACCTGGCTATATAAAACCACTGTATTTACTTCCATTCGATCATCGCGATTCCTATGTGCGTGACATGTTTCATTTTCAGTTGCCACTTTCGAATGAGCAGCATAAAAAAATAGTCGCTAGTAAACAGCTCATTTATGAAGGGTTCTTGGCCGCATTAGATAGCGACGAGTTGAAATCACGCGCAGGCATTCTCGTCGATGAACAATTCGGTACAGAAATTTTGCAAAATGCGATTAAACGCACTTGTATCCGCGCAATTTCGGTAGAGAAAAGCGGCACTGATGAGTTTGAATTTGAATACGGTAAAGCATTTCCAGCACATATCGACTTATTCAAACCAACCTTCGCGAAAGTGTTAGTCCGTTATAACCCGGAAGGTGACGCGGCTCTTAACCTGCGTCAGGTTGCTCGACTTTTAAAATTATCCGAATATTGTCAATCAACTCAACGACCTTTAATGTTTGAGTTACTCGTGCCTGCAACGAAAGCGCAATTGAGTTGGTATAACGAAGATAAAAATGCCTATGATCGAAAATGCCGTCCCATGTTAATGGTACAAGCGATCTGCGCACTGCAAGATGCCGGTATAGAACCTAGCATTTGGAAAGTTGAAGGTTTGGATAGTCGAGAGAATTGCGAAAAAGTAGTCGATGCGGCACGGCGCCATGGAAGAAATGAAGTAAGTTGCATCATTTTAGGAAGAGGCGCGGATGAAAAAAAGGTTGCAGAATGGCTGGCAATTGCAGCACCCGTTCCCGGTTTCATCGGCTTCGCAGTGGGACGTACGACATTCTGGGATGCCATCGCAGAATTTGAATCGAAAACAATCAGCAGGGAGGTCGCCATCGCACATATCGCTCAACGGTATCGGATGTGGGTTGATATTTTCGAAAATGCGCATTCTGTCAAAAACGGTCAACCCAAAAAATTGAGTAATGCAACTTCTGCAAAGGCGCTCGCATGATAATCAGCCCTCTTGCTGGGAAATCAGCCCCAATCGACATGCTCGTCAATGTGCCCCGCCTTGTCTCTGCATACTATACAAATGTGCCTGACCCTTCGGTTCCTTCTCAATGTGTCGCATTCGGCACATCCGGTCATCGCGGGTCTTCCCTGGAAACCAGTTTTAATGAATTGCATGTCGTCGCAATTAGCCAGGCTATTTGTGAATATCGCGCCAAGCACAATATTACCGGCCCCCTATTTCTTGGCATTGATACGCATGCTTTGTCAATTCCAGCCAGTGCCAGTGTAGTGGAAGTATTAGCGGCCAATGGCGTCGATGTGATGCTGGCAAAACATGATGAGTACACCCCTACCCCAGCAGTTTCACTCGCCATTGTGATGTATAACCGTGGCCGCCAATTCGGTTTTGCTGATGGCATCGTAATTACGCCCTCCCATAACCCACCTGATAATGGCGGGTTTAAGTACAACACACCCAATGGCGGGCCAGCGGATACGTCCGTCACCGATGCAATTGAATTAAGAGCCAACGAACTTTTAAAAAAAGGCCTGTCCGAACTCAAGCGCATGCCGTACAGCAAAGCGTTACAGGCTTCGACTACCCACTACTTTGATTACCTGACTTCGTACGTAAATGAACTCACCCAAGTCATCGATCTGGATGCAATTCGTGACGCAAATCTTCGCATTGGAATCGATCCGCTCGGCGGCGCTGGTGTGCATTATTGGGGCAGAATTGGAGAACAATATAAATTAAATTTGAGGGTAATCAGCGAAGAAGTTGATCCTACGTTCCGTTTTATGACGCTTGATTGGGATGGCCGCATCCGCATGGATCCTTCGTCGAGTTATGCCATGCAGCGTTTAATCCATTTGCAAAATCATTACGATATTGCCTTCGCCTGCGACACAGATCATGACCGTCACGGCATTGTTACGCCCACATCAGGCTTGCTTCCACCTAACCACTATCTGAGCGTTGCTATCGACTACTTATTCAGGTATCGCCCCGCATGGTCAACAACTGCCGGAGTAGGAAAAACTATCGTCAGCACGCAAATGATTGATCACGTCTGTGTCGGATTGGGTCGAAAAATGCACGAAGTACCGGTTGGTTTCAAATGGTTCGTCGATGGCTTAAGTAATGGCTCGCTTGGATTCGGCGGAGAAGAAAGTGCCGGCGCCACATTTCTGCGACTGGACGGCAGTACTTGGACAACGGATAAAGATGGGATTGTGTCAGCGTTGCTGGCAGCAGAGATAACAGCTAAAAAAGGACGTAATCCAGGTGAAGAGTACCGACATCTCACGGAAAAGTTTGGTGATCCAGTCGCTAAACGCGTAGAGGCAGTTGCCACTCCAATCCAGAAAAAAAATCTCTCTAAACTATCGGCACAGCAAATTCATTCAACCGATCTGGCCGGGCAAAAAATTATCAGCATTCTTACCGAAGCACCTGGTAATGCAGCGCCAATCGGCGGAGTAAAAGTCATTACCGCTGATGGCTGGTTTGCGGCAAGACCATCTGGCACGGAGGATATTTATAAAATTTATGCTGAAAGTTTTCAAGGGCAAGATCATTTAGATCGAATCTTAAAAGAAGCGCAAGAAATTGTTGATACTGCCATTTCTGGTTGCAATGACGGCCAGTAATCGCTTAACAAAATCCGTAAATCGACTTTTCTTTGCAATTAAATATTAACTTAGGCGCCATGAATCACCGAATTTTATCTGAAGATGATGAACTGGAGATACTCCAACGCGAGTCATATCGCTATTTTAAACACGAGACTAATCCAGAAAATGGATTGGTAATCGACAAAAGCGCTCCAGATTGGCCATCCAGTATTGCCGCTGTGGGACTTGCATTGACAGGTTATCCGGTTGCGGTTGAGCGAGGCTTCATCACACGTGATGAAGCAATCAAACTTGTATCAACTACGCTGAGATTTTTTTGGCAGAGTCCGCAAGGGCCTGAGCCTGATGCCACCGGTTATCACGGTTTTTATTATCATTTTCTTGACATGCAAACTGGGCGTCGTACTTGGAATTGTGAACTATCGACGATTGATAGTGCTTTTTTATTGGCTGGCGCATTAACTTGCGGCGAATACTTTAATGCAGATAATGTAGATGAAAAGGAAATTCGAACCTTGGCCAACGCGCTCTATCAACGCGCCGACTGGCAATGGGTACGAGCTGAAGATAATACGGTCTCCATGGGCTGGACGCCAGAAAACGGATTCTTACCCTATAAATGGACAGGATACGATGAAGCTTTGTTGCTATACATCCTTGGTCTCGGTTCACCAACATATCCATTACCAGAAAGCAGTTATTTAAATTGGACATCAGGTTATCAATGGCAACACAGTTACGGCTATAGCTATTTATATTCCGCACCGCTATTTGCGCATCAGTTATCCCACATATGGGTTGATTTTCGAGGCATACAGGATGTTTATATGCAAGATAAGGGAATCGACTACTTTGAAAATAGCCGGCGCGCGACACTAATTCAGCAGCAATACGCTATTCATAACCCACATGGATTTGCCGGTTACGGTGAATTTTGCTGGGGCTTTACTGCTAGTGATGGCCCTGGCCCCAGAGTTGTACATATAAATGGTATCAAGCACGAATTTTTCGATTACATCGCACGGGGTGCTCCAAACGGCGTGGACGACGGCACTATTTCACCTTGGGTGGCAGTCGCATCGTTACCCTTCGCTCCGGAGATTGTATTACCCACTATTGATCACTTTGTGCATCAAATTGGATTAAAAGCGGGCAATCCCTATGGCTTTAAATCTACCTTCAATCCAACCTATCCGTGCAATGCTCATGCTGTATACGGCTGGATGTCGCCATGGCATTTCGCAATCAACGAAGGGCCGATTTTATTGATGGTTGAGAATTATCGCAGCGAACTAATCTGGAACTTGATGCGCAAAAATTCTTACATTATCCAAGGCTTGAAACGTGCCGGGTTTATTGGTGGATGGTTGTGATAGCTAAAAAAATTTAATCCGTAAGTGCGATGCCGCACAGATTCTTACACCGTTCAGTCACATACTTCCAATTAATCAGACAAAAAACATATTCATAAACAAATGCTGCTGTCTCAATCTCACAATAACTGAATGTGATGATTTGTATATGGTTACATTTGACGTAGTGATGTCTTATTCAAAGAAAACAGAATCTTTCGAATTTAACAATCTATTGTAAGGAACAGAAAAATGATCAGCAATAACCCCTCTTCTCTTAGTATTTCCAAACATAACGATGCTATTCATCCGTCACGATTGTTTACTCAGCGAGAAATAGCGGTAACCCATGCAGCGAATGCGCTCCCTTTAACGATCAAAATGTCATTAGTCGATCGCATAAAAAAGCAGTTGATGCGTGGTTTCAAGAAAAATGAAATTACACTGATCAGCCCCAAAAATTACGAGATACAAATAATGCCCACACCTAAGTTAACAAGCGGCGCACCCAGATTGGTGCGTAATGATCGCTTATTTTTTAGCGTAGCTGTCATATCGTTGATGAACCCAACTATCTCAAAAAGATATTGGTTAGCAAATAAAGTACCGCGTGACAAATTGACTAATACCTCTTCAAATCTTGGCTAGTTAATGAAACAAATAACATGATTAGGACTTACGCAAAGTAGCGTAGTTTTTCAGCAATTGTAGGTAACTTGGAGATGACATCATGAACCGAAAGCAAATTAGAGGAACCATACGTGGGCTAGCAGGAAAACTAGAAGAGGAAACAGGTAAATTTCTGGGCAATTGGAATTTACGGCGTAGCGGAATAACAAAGAGAATTTCAGGAAATATGGAAAGGCGCGCCGGTGATGCTGTTGAGATGATTAAAATTATGCTAAAGCAGCACTGAGCATTCAGGGTAGCGTTATCTGTACTAGTTGTGACTTTATAAGGCAGAAACTTTCAGATGACATAACATCGGTGCGAAACATCTCCAACGAATTCGCCGTCGGCACTTCTCTATGGCGCGAACCGTATGGCATCATGATCTTACTCAAGTGGAACACCATGCAATAGACTATGGTGCTGAAAGGCCTCGCAGATATTGTCGCGCAAGACTTTGTTGTCCCATGGCTTGGTGTAAAAGCGATAAATTGCGCCGCGGTTGATCGCGTTTAAAATGGATTCCACATCGATATAACCTGACAAGATAATCCGCAATGTATTGGGGTACATGTCTTTGACCAAGTCGAGGAAGACAGTGCCATTCATGGTGGGCATGCGCTGGTCGCACAGAATTACTTGCACCTTATGGAGTGCCAGTAATTCAAAACCCTCGGCGGCCGACTCTGCGGTCAGGATATGGTAACCATCCTGACGCAGGACGCGTTGCAGCGCGGATAATATGTGGGCTTCATCGTCCACCAGCAAAAGTGTCTTGCGCGGCGTGCCTGCCTCGTCATCCTGTTTCGGCAGTCGCCTTTCTTCGCGCAGCATTTGCTCTAGTTCCAGCACCGGTAGCGGCCGGCTGAAATAATAGCCCTGGATTTGATCGCAGCGATGACGTCGCAAGTACTCTAGTTGCGCTGCTGTCTCGACACCTTCCGCAATGACTTCAAGCTTCAGACTATGGGCCATGTCGATGATGGCCTGCACAATGGCGGCATCGTCCGGATTACTCGTTACTTCACGAATAAAAGCGATATCGATTTTTAATTTATCGATGGGGAAGCGACGCAAATAGGCCAGGCTCGAATAGCCAGTGCCGAAATCATCGACGGAAATCTGCACGCCCCGATTTTTCAAATTTTTCAAACTGGCTATGGTTCGATCGGTATTCGCCATCATGGAACTCTCGGTCAATTCCAATTCAAGCAGATCGGCTGTAATGTCGTTATCATCGAGCGCTTTGATGACATCCCCATCCAGATCGCCTTCGATGAACTGACGTCCGGAGACATTCACTGATACCTGTATCGGCCCGATTGAAGAATGGGCCCAAAGTCCGATTTGCTTGCATGCAGCGGCAATGACCCAACTACCCACGCGTACGATGAGGCCGGTCTCTTCCAATATCGGAATAAAATCTCCTGGAAAAACCAGGCCGTGCCCCGGCCGCTGCCAGCGCAGTAAAGCTTCCATACCGGTAACGCGACCACTATCGAGCCGCACCTTGGGTTGATAGTGCAATACGAATTCATTATTTTCAACGGCTTGACGCAAGGCTTTTTCCAGATCAAGCCGGGTCAACATCTCGACATTCATTTGTGCCGTAAAAAAGCGGAAAGTATCTCGTCCCGCATGTTTAGCCCGGTACATCGCCGTGTCTGCGTATCTGAGTAGTGTTTCAGGATCGGATGCGTCGGTGGGATAAATGGTGATGCCAATGCTGGCCGTTACAGTAACTTCGTGACCATTCAAGTCAAAAGGCCGGTGCAACGTATCTCGTATTTTATTGGCGACGATAACAGCATCCTGTTCGTCTTGCATCACCAGGACGAGAGCAAATTCATCACCACCCAAACGCCCGACTGTATCGCGAATGCGTACGCATTCGACAAGGCGGTTGCTGAATTGACGTAGTAATTCATCGCCAACTCCATGGCCCAACGAGTCGTTCACATTTTTGAAAAGGTCTAGGTCGATAAACATGACGGCGATCAACCAGCCGCTATTCGCGGTCTGAAGCATAATCTTCTTTAAGGACTCATAGAATAACGTGCGATTGGGCAAGCCTGTAAGTGCATCGTAGTGCGCCAGATGGTGCAGGCGCAGTTCTGCCTGCTTGCGCTCTGTGATATCACGTACGACGCCAACAATGATCCAGTCCGGGCCGGAGGGTTGGGTCTGTCTATGCATTTCTACCTGCAATTGCGTACCGTCCTTGCGGCGTAATTGAGTTTCGACCAAATCAGTCAAACTGTTACCAGTGATAGCAGCATAGTAGGCGCTTTGCAGCAGTTCTTGCGTGCCAGCCCCTAACTGCGACGGGTCCATTTCGAACAATTCTTCGCGTGTATAGCCGAGCATTTTGCAGGCTGTCGTATTGACCTCGATAAAATGCATGGTGGCATGGTTTAACAGGAAAATCGCGTTGGCGGTTGCATCCATCGCAGTACGGAAGCGTTGAAGATCAGCCATACGCGCCTGCACCTGTTGTTCCAGGACCAAACTATGGCTTTGAAGTGCGCAAAATGTTTTTAAGCGCAACAGATTACGCACCCTTAACCACAATTCTGCCCGGTCGACCGGCTTCGTCAAAAACTCTTCCGCACCCGCATTAAGACCGGCAAGGCGGGCGCTGCGGTCGATAAGAGCGGTCACCATGATGATCGGAATATTCGCCGTGGCGGGATTGGCCTTGAGGATGACAGCCACCTGGTATCCGTCGATACCCGGCATCATAATGTCGAGCAAAATCAAGTCCGGTGTGCTTTGCCCAATCGAGGTCAGCGCATCTTCGCCATTGGCCGCACTGAGAGTGCGATAGCCTTCAGGTCGCAGCAACGTTTCTAACAGCTTGCGGCTCTGTGGTTCGTCATCGACGATGAGAATAGTGGCAGCGGCACTGCTCATGGTATTTGACCGAAAAGATTTTCTTCGCTCGCCGCCGGTGGCTTTCGCTTGAGTAAGAGCGCATCAATCGCTGCATACAACTCCATATAGCGTAGCGGTTTGGCGATATAGGCGTCGCAACCGGCAATTCGAGTCTTTTCCTGATCGTCTTTCATCGCCATTGCGGTTAGCGCAATGACAGGAATGGAAGCAGTGCCAGGATTTTGCTTCAATAGAGCAGTCGCAGCCAGTCCGTCCATGTCGGGTAGTTGGATATCCATCAAAATAAGCTCTGGCTGGCTGTCGCGCGCCAGCGTTAAACCTGTCTCGGCATCGACAGCGCACAGCGCTGTATGACCGGCGTTACGCAACAGAAAAGAAGCTAGTTTCATATTCGCCGGATTATCCTCAATGATTAATATTTTCGCCATGGAACCTCCTTCAATTAGGTGACAATGCGCGTGTTACTTCCGCGATAAAGCCGACACGATTGAAACCGGCTTTTTCGATAATGCGGATGGCCTTGTCCGGATTGCTATTGAGCGCGGCACGATCTTGCACTGTAATTTGCTTGGAGGTCAACGCCAGTATCGGGATGCACGCCGTATCGGCATTGCGTCGGAGTGCTAAAACCACATCGAATCCGCTCACTTCTGGCATCATCAAGTCCAGCAGGACCAAATCTGGCCGGAGCCTCTGCGCCAGGGCAATTGCCTCGATGCCGCCATATGCACGTACGACCGAATATGCCGGCGGCGGCAGGAACGCGGCAATCATGTCGACTGCTTTAGGATCATTGTCTACGACCAATACTGTACGAATGTGCCCTTCGCCCGAAAGCACGCCCAAATTGGTCAGTGAGGCTTTCAACTGGTTGCTGCTAATTGGCTTTTGGACTAAGGGTAAAGTGTGCGCGGCTTGGGCCGAGGTGCGCAACGGCAACCAGACGGCAAAGCGCGCCCCGTTGCCTTCTGCGCTAGCTACGGCTACAGCGCCCCCTTGTAGTTCCGTCAGTTGTTTTACCATCGCAAGACCAAGACCGGTACCCTCGAATTTGCGCGCCAGGCTGCTGTCGATTTGACTGAAGGCCTGGAACAATTTCGCCATGTTTTCCTTCGAAATGCCGATGCCGTTATCAGTAACGCATATTTCAAGAAATTCGTTGAACTCATTGTCGGCGAGAGGAAAGCTATGCACCGGCCATATGCCGGGCAATGTGCCAACGGTATTGCGTGAAACGCGGCGCGCGCTTAAAGTCACACGTCCTCGGTTGGCGCTGAATTTGACGGCGTTCGATAACATGTTGTACACAATTTGCTTGGTCTTGCGCATGTCCAAATGGGGTACACCCAGGTCGTCGCTTGTTTCCAGTTCGAGATTGATGTGCTGGGCTGCCGCTTTTTCCCTGACGATCGACAGACTGTTCGACAGCAGATTGTTCAAGTCGACTTCTTCCAGTTCAAGCGCCATCATGCCAGCTTCGACCTTCGACAAATCCAGGATGTCATTGATCAGAGACAGCAGATGCTGCCCACTCGTAAAAATATCGCCAATGTATTCCTGTTGGGTAGCACTCATCTGCCCCATCAGACCGTCCTTAAGCGCCTCGGAAAATCCGATAATAGCGTTCAGCGGCGTGCGTAATTCATGCGACATAGTGGCTAGGAATTCCGATTTCATGCCGCTGGCATGCTCCAACTCGATATTTTTTTCCTGCAAGGCACGCTCGAAGCGCTTGCGCTCAGTCACGTCGCGTGCCGCCGCAAATACGCCTTGCAGCTTGCGTTCGCGGTCGTGAAAGGTCGCGGCGTTGTAGGACACAACCGTTTCTTCCCCGTTCTGCGCACGAACAGTCAGCTCATAGTTGCTCACTTTGTTCTCGGTAAGGACGCGCCTGATTGCCGCATCGGCACGAAC
Organism: Solimicrobium silvestre; assembly: GCF_002976435.1. Taxonomy (GTDB): domain Bacteria; phylum Pseudomonadota; class Gammaproteobacteria; order Burkholderiales; family Burkholderiaceae_D; genus Solimicrobium; species Solimicrobium silvestre. The sequence goes on from NZ_PUGF01000030.1 coordinate 44,895, forward strand.
CGGATCGGTAAAAAAATTCTTGCAGGGAGCGCCGATCAATTCATCGCGTGTACGCCCCGTAAGTGACATCATCTGCTGGTTCACATCCGAGATGATGCCCTGCGGGTCAGTCGTCATGAGCGCGTCGATATTCGATTCGATCAGAGAACGTGTATAAAACTGCTGGTCGCGTAGTCGTTGATCGGTCAGCGCCTTGGCTGCCTCGACCTGCTTGCGTGCGGTGTTGTCGGTACCAATTAGTAAATAGCCGATGATTGCACCTTGATCATCGCGCAATGCCGTAACCGACACGACCGCCGGAAAACGGCTGCCATCCTTGCGGATATAGGTCAATTCATAGATATCTTCAATCCCTCGTGCGGCCTTGAAAACCAATGCCTCAAAGCCCGGCGCTATCGTTGTCCCGACTTCAAGACTCAGTGCTTCGGCGCGCATAATAACTTCCTGCGAATCGGAAATGTCGGCCGGCGTAATCTTGTTCATGACCTCGGCTGCCGCGTAACCTAGCATGCGTTCGGCCCCGACATTGAATAATTGAATGACACCCTTTGCGTCGGTAGCAATACTGGAAAAATTGGCGCTGTTGAAAATTGCAGTCTGCAAGGCCCCCGCCTTGAGCAGCGCCTCTTCTGCCTGCTTGCGCGCGGTATTGTCGGTGCCGATCAACAAATATCCGATGATGTTTTCTTGTGCATCACGCAGCGCCGTGACCGAAACAATGGCAGGAAGACGGCTGCCGTCCTTGCAGATATACGTCAACTCGTAAATATCTTCGATGCCGCGAGAAGCCTTGAATACCAGCGCCTCAAAACCTGGCGTAATCGGCGTATCCAATTCCAGGCTCAGGGCGGTAGCCCGCGCAATCAATTCTTGTGGGTCGGAGATATTGGCTGGCGTGATTTGATTGACGACATCCACTGCCGCATATCCCAACATGCGTTCCGCGCCGACATTGAAAATCTGGATGACCCCTTTTTCATCCGTGGCAATACTGGAGAAATTGGCGCTATTGAAGATCGCGTCTTGCAACGCGCCTGTCTTCAACAGGATTTTTTTTCGCTTGGATTCCATGACACCATCAGGGCCGCCCGCCCCCTCACCGTAACCAGTTTTTGGCATAAATGCTTCCGTAGACAAACACACATCAGTAAATGACGTGCATGTGAAATGCACGTAACGCTACTGCAGAGCAGGCTCGCGGGTCGCCACATCGACCAGCACTAAAACGTGAACTGGCCGACGGCAAGAAGGAGGGAGTTGGAAAAATTTTCACAGGTTGCCATCCCGATATACAACGAAATATGTATGATCTGTGACAAGGAGGAGAAGATGCCTTGAGGTTGCTTATATCATGAATTTGAATCATGTCGGAGCTAATTTTTGATCTCAATCATAAATATCGGAATTAATTAATAACTTGGAAATTGCACAATACTCGTAAAAGGCGAGTGGAAAGCGTATCGGCGCGGGCATTGCGCACTAAGCCAATTTAAGACTGACCAAAAAATTGAAAAGACGCTTCTGCAAAGAAGCGCGTAGCTCATGTACGGTTGTCTGTTGTAAATCCCAACATAAACCGCACCTCCTTAAAATGACACAAAAATGCACAACCGATTTCAAATTGGCACAAAACAAAATCATCTTAGAACCCGCGTCGTTATGCGGATTCTTCAGAGTTTCATAGCAACTTAACCGGGCACTAGTGAAATCAAATGTGAATTAATCGTACAATTCAACGTCTTTATTTGATTCCTCATGCTCCCAGTAGCCAGCACGCCCGTAATGTTGGTGAATATCAACCTCCTGCTCTCGCCCCAACTCCACTGCTATGTCATATGGCGCAGCGTCTTTTACCTCCTGCCGGGTCAGATTGACGGTGACCGTTCTATCGAGCCATCGAACTTCTTCAACCCATAATGGTGCAATTAACACTTGATGACCCAGCCACCAATTGCTAGTGTCTACAATGAAGTAGCGAATGGCCCAGGTCTCATCGTCGACAAGCATGCCACTTACATGGCCGATATCTCCATCGCTCGCATGGATGTGATAGCCGATTACTGCTTTACAGCTACGCAGGTGACTACCGGAATTTTGATGTCGCTCCACTTCTTCAGGTCGACTGCCATTTATTACAGCTTCTTGGGGCAACGTATTTGTAGACGTATTGTCGCCAAGGTAACCTGGCATCATCATGTCTGGGTAAATCCCCGCGCCCCAAAGTCCGGCACCGCCCCAATAGATTGGATAACCGTAATATCCTAGATAATGGTTTTCGTGTTGCCGCGATACCGGCTTTTCGGTATCAATATCCGGACTATTTTTAACTTGCTCCTTCGTGATTAAAACTGGAAGTGTTTTTTCAGCCCAATTTGGTTTCCCAATAGCTATTGGTGAAATCAATACCTTACGGCTCAAAAGCCAACTACCCGTATCAACAATAAAATAGCGGATTGCCCAGCCCTCATCATCGAAATAGAAATCCTTCACATGACCAATATTGCCGTCCGTGGCATGAATTGCATATTCATTTAGATCAATCAAACTGCGTAACATGAGTTTTCTCCTTTAAGAACACCGAACGGAATGCAATCGGTGAATTGCATTTACACTGGCTTACTTGGATGCGCTTGCACAGTAAGCTTATATTCGAGGTTAGTCCGTGCGCTATCGCGCAGATATGTTCAGACCAATATCAAATAATAATTAATTCATTGGCCGGATCATTGAGTCTTTGCATCAGAATAATATTGTGGTGCTTCCCGCCGATCCTGCATCCCGTACATGCGTATCACTCGCACATGCCTGTGGCGTAACATGGAAACACCCGCGAATGATTTCGGCGTCCATGCGTGTGCTGCTCCAGCGTCCTTCCAATCAACCAATAACAAGTACTTATCTGGGATCGTGATACCTTGGAAAACGACGTGATCAACAAGCCCTGCTGAGCTCAGATCGAGGCCGAGATGCGCGGGGAGTAATTTGCCCAACCCACCTAGCGAAGCTCCCTTTGCGGGTATAACCTCAGTGATAGTGCAAACCTTTGCTTCTCCGATCACCGTTTCATCAAAGCGTTTTTCGTCCACCGTCCCACCTTCTGGAGGATGACTATCTGCAGTGACTTCACCCACTCTTAAGTGATAGTCCTTGAAGACGTCAAAACGCCCTTTCTCCTGGACCTGATGATGTTCGCCCTGCGTGCGCCAGCGTACGACGGCTTTTTCGTCGCGCCATGTTGAGAGCGACAGGACGTCACCTTCGGTACGTTTGCTTTCGAAACGTTCGTTATCGATGAAGCCATCAGTGCCTTCCAGCAGCGGCTTCAAGTGTTTGGCCAAGCCAAGATATTCATCCTTGCGACCGTCCTTTGGATGTACTACAAAAATCACGGCAAACATTGGAGTTTCCTTTATAGAGTAATGAGTTAAGTAGCAAATTTTTAGCTAGTACCTTTAGCTGGTGACAGATCTGGCGGCAGATCGCCGCCATGCAGAAAGCTAATCGACTCGCGATATAACGCAAATCGCATTGCCTCAAGATGCATCAAATGTGTACCGCCACTGATCTTAATGTCACGCTTATTCGGCGATGCGGTGAAGGCGTCAAATAACCACCGCGCATCTTGATCAGGAATTAGTCCATCCCATTCGCCGCGAATCAACGCGACAGGTGCTCGCACCATAGCTGGTTCATAACCGAGCTGCCCATGCCAAGCACGTAAGATATCGTTGACCGGGCCGGAAGGCACCATTACGCTGGCAGGATCGCGCAGCCTGCTACCAGGATCGCTATCAAGATAGTGTTCAGCCCAATCGTCGAAATGAACTTGAGACAGTACCGGCACAACTCCGGGAGGGACATCTTCAACGAAACGCTTCCACTGGTTTTCAATGGTCACTAGACCCCATGCCGTCGCAGTTGGCGCGACCTCATAGCGTCGCGGCCCTCGTCGCGCTATGGGCCCAAACAACACCAGTCGATCAATGAGCGTAGGGTAAATACTTGCCAAGCGACATGTCGGAATTGAGCCCCAAGAATGCGCAATGATCGACAACCTCGAAGCAGCATGGTGGGACAGAATAAATTGAACGCAGCAATGTAGCTGTTCAGTTGCATCGGCTGTATTGCATAGAGCTGGATTCAACTTAGCTGGGGCATCCATCTCGGGATAACGATCGGAAAAACCAAAACCCTGGAAATCCAGGCCCCAGACGTCAAACCCTGCTGCATTGAGTTCATCACGCCATGAGTGTCCATCAAACCGGTGAGCAATCGATAGTGCCGATGGAAAGCTAGCACCATGTACGTAAAGTACGATATGCGATGAGTGTGATGAGTTAGCGATAACTTGTGTCGCAGGAAGGTAACGCAAAAACAAATTCAAGGGCGCATGCGGCCCTGGTATAAAGAAATGCTGCTCACGGTGGTCAAGAGAAGGAATGTCCATCAGAAAAAAAACACACTTGGCAGCGTGTCGTAAATAGCTATCGTGCTAATCGCCTCACTCAAGAACCACGCGGGCTTGAGATCCTTCGTCGTCACAGCACGCTCTTTTCCTATCGAGGCGATAAGCCGTCTATACATTGCCGTGACGTTAGATTTTTTCATCCTTGATGCCTTTGCTTGGTCTTTACATTAAAAACTGTGTGTTTTCTCCAGCCTATGCTCGCCATTTTTACCCGGATGTCGGAGCGATTTATTGATTTCATTGCATTGGATCATCCAGCAAGATCAGGTTGCTCGATATTGAAAGATGCGTCTGTGCGGCATCGAACATTACTCCAAACGACAGCCTTAATAACTAAGGTAAATGTTGATTTTGAATTTACGAAAATAACTAGCCTAGAGAAATCAACATAGCTAATCCAACTAAAGGCCATTGCAACATTTTCTTGATTGATTCGAACATGGGAATAGGCTTCATCAACATTTTGACTGTCATCAAATAAGGATAATAATTACGAGCCAAGCGTTTCACCGTTTGATTGTAGCGACGCCAATCGGCTTCAAGATACGGTTGATTTGAATAACGATCGCCATGAACATGTTTAAATGCAATATAAACATCTTCACCGCGTATTTCACTTAAACGACGCCATATTGTCGCAATACTGGCGCCAACACCATGGCGCTCGATCGCGTTATAAGCTGTGAAATACTTACGAAAATATACATAGTGAGAAATTTCATCGGCTCGGATATGACCGATCAAATGACGTAGCACAGGCTCACGAACATACTGCTGCAATGCACGATAAAAACTTGACGTCCCAGTTTCAATGACACAACGTGCTAGCAGTTCCAACGCTTTACTGGGCTCTAGTTGCTCGACGGTACAAAGCGTACTGTAATGCATAAAAAATGCGTTATAGGCATTATCCCATTCAAAATCTGGCCAAACCGTTTGCACATAAGTCCTCAATGCTTGTCCGTGCTGCACTTCGTCTCGCTGCCAATATTCGCTCAGCCAATTAGTCAGTTCAGAATCTCCCTGAAAATGCTCGATCAAGTTAGCAGCATACATTTCGGAAAGGATTTCAACAAAAGATGCTGACGCTAATGTAAGGAATAAAAAATTATCGTCGCGCACCGACGCTATATCAATTGCATTGAAATCGATATCGTCAAGGTGCCAGCTCCGTCGTTGATAGCTATTTGGCAAATTCATCATTCATTCTCCATGTTCGTTATTCAGCAATTCGACATAGAGCACTGTATAGCCCAATCATTTAATGATTCTGTGCGCTATCACACATTACGTTGTCCCAACGAGTTTACCGGGCTTCACTAACCATTAAATTTTCATTCCAATATTCCTTAAAATCTCCTCACCGATTTTTTTGATATGCGCGCTGCCGTACAGACTTGATGGCGTTACGCATTTAGCCTTATCTGAATAAAAATTCGTCAGATATATATGTTTTTCGATCTTGGCTGTTCTTGTATTGACTTAATTACGAAAGGCAGCGTCCATGCATGAGGATGAACATGAGCTAGATTTGAATGACGATTCGAATCGCAATAACGAATCACGTCCGTCTGTAAAAGAAATAAATGACCTAGCTCTTGTTAATAAAAAACGACATGGGCGGCGCGCTACCGATCCAGTTTACAGCGTGCTCAGCCAACAGCCTGTTGAAGCCAACGCTGAAACTGGAATGGATTCCGAAAATGGTTCCAAAATTCAGGCTACACCCGTAAAAAAAGAAAAAACCGAGGACGCCGGCAAGCCAGAGGACGAAGATAAAAAAGATGACGCCAAGCCGCGCAGTAAAACACCGCTGATTATTCTGGCGATTGTAATCCTGATACTAGCGATCATTGCCTTCATTTGGTGGTTTGATACGCGCAATCAAATTTCTACCGATGATGCCTACACGGATGGCAATGCGGTCGTAATGGCCCCTATTGTGTCCGGTTATGTGTCCTCCTTATTGGTTAATGACAACGCCTTTGTGCATAAGGGAGATGTGCTAGTAGAAATTGACTCGCGTGATTATGCCGCGGTACGCGACGATGCAGCGGCTCAGGTCGGCTTGGCACAAGCACAATTAGAATCCTCAAAAATTGCGTTAGAGATGGCAAAAGTCCAGTACCCGATGCAATTGGCACAGGCTCAAGCACAAGAAAATTCAGCGCTGGCGAATCTTAAAAAAGCGCAATTTACTTATGACCGTCAACACGCAGTGGATCGCCGTGCTACCACCGATGAAAATATTGATAGCGCCAATTCGGCACAAGCTATTGCAAAAGCGAATGTTGACAGTGCGAATGCTCAATTGAAAATTGCTGCACTGGTGCGTCAACAATTACTGCAATCACAGAATAAAGTCACCATCAGTCAGGAACAATTGCGCCAGGCAAAGGCCAAACTTGCCGCGACTGAATTGAATGTCGCCTATTGCAAAATCATCGCCCCTTCCGATGGCTGGATCACAAAACGCAATGTGCAGCTTGGCAGCTTTCTAGCCGCTGGAACCCCGATGTTCATTCTTGTTAATACGGATATATGGGTTACTGCCAATTTCAAAGAATCGCAGCTTGAGCGCATGCATGTCGGTGATGAAGTCAACATGACGGTGGATGCCTATCCGAATCGACAATTACATGGTCATGTTGACAGTATTCAACTCGGTAGCGGATCACGCTTTGCTGCCTTTCCAACTGAGAATGCAACCGGTAATTTCGTTAAAATCGTGCAACGGGTACCAGTCAAGATCGTCATTGATCGCGGGCTAGATCCGCATCAGCCATTGTCGCTAGGCTTATCCATTTCACCGGTGGTGCTATTCAAATGAGCACAGCAGCAAGCGCAACTGCCCACGCTAATTGGAAGCCTGCGGGTAACCCGTGGTTAATCGCCGTTGCTGTCACTCTAGCGGCCTTCATGGAAGTGCTCGACACCACAATCGTCAATGTCGCTCTGCCGCATATCGCAGGTACGATGTCGGTCAGCTACGACCAGGCAACCTGGGCGCTGACGGCTTATTTGGTCGCCAACGGCATCGTGCTGCCCATGTCGGCGTTTCTGGCGCGTACAATTGGCCGCAAGCGCTATTTTCTGATCTGCATCATCGCCTTCACGGCCTGTTCGTTCGCCTGCGGGATTTCAACCAATTTGTATGAACTGATTCTTTTCCGGGTATTACAAGGCTTCTTTGGCGGAGGGCTACAACCGGTCCAGCAGTCCATCATCCTTGATACCTTTCCAGCTTCTCAACGAGGTCGGGCATTTGCAGTGACTGCAGTGGCCATTGTCGTGGCGCCCGTATTTGGTCCGACGTTGGGTGGATGGATTACAGACAACTTAAGCTGGAGATGGGTGTTTCTCATCAATGTTCCGGTCGGTGTGTTGACGGCATTTGCAGTGATGCGTTTGGTGGAAGATCCGCCATGGGAAAAAATTCCCAAGAAAATTAATTTTGACTACATTGGCATTGGTTTGATCGCGCTCGGTTTAGGTTCACTTCAAGTGATGCTTGATCGTGGTGAAGATGCTGATTGGTTTTCTTCTACATTCATTCGCATCTTTGCCACACTTGCTTTGATTGGGTTATCGACAGCTGTCGCCTGGCTGTTGTATACAAAAAAACCGGTAGTCGATTTACGTACGCTCAAAGATAAAAACTTTACTCTCGGCTGCTTAACTATCGCGGCTTTCGCTTCCATACTGTACGCCAGTGCTATCTTAATTCCTCAACTTACACAATTACACTTAGGTTATACAGCTTTGCTATCTGGCTTGGTGTTAAGCCCGGGCGCATTAGCTATCATCATTCTTATTCCAATCATTAATCACTTTATGCCTTACGTACAGATGCGCTACATTTTAAGTGTTGGGTTCTTTTTACTAGGCTGTGCCATGTTGTATTCACACGGATTGGTACCTGACATTGATTTCAACACGCTAGTCATGATGCGCATTACACAATCCGTTGCAATCGGGTTCCTGTTCGTTCCAGCCAGCACCTTGACTTACTTGACCCTGCCTAAATACTTGCAAGGTGATGGTGCCGCACTATTTACAATGTTTCGTAATATTGCGGGTTCAATCGGCATTTCGCTTTCTACTGCGGCCATCACGGCGCGTACTCAAGTGCATCAGGCAATTCTAGCTGCTCATACTGGGCCTTTAGAGGCTAACTATGCCGTGAGTATTGCGCATATCACTTCGGCCTTAAAAGGAAGCATGTCCGCCATTGGCGATCTTACTCAAACTGCTGCTGGAGTTATGTACCAAAACCTGCTCCAACAAGCTTCAATCCTGGCCTATATGGATGTGTTTGCAGCCTGTGCGATCCTTTCGTGGTGCTTCATTCCATTTACATTTTTCTTTTCACCGGCAAAAGGCAAAAGCGGGGAAGGCGCACACTGACATGGGCATGATAATAAAAACATTCGCCGGTATCGGCTTAGTATTTCTGACGGGATGTGCTGTCAAAGGCCCTAATTTTTCACCGCCTGAATCACATTTATCCACAACATGGAATGTCGATCAAAGCGTTGATACGCGCGCTGTAGTTACAACAAATGTCGCAACAAATCCGCTTGCCGATCCAGACCCTAACTGGTGGCACAGTTTTAACGATACCTTGTTGGATTCACTGGAACAACGCGCGGTTGCCGGGAATCTTGATCTCCAGGTCGCATTACTTCGCATTGCCGCATCACGTTCGCAAGAGCAAATCGCTCGTGCTCAAGGTTTGCCAAATTTAAAAGCCGCAGCCAGTTATGATCGTGAACAATTGGGCCTTGAGGGTATTCTAAAATCAGCCGGGCCACTACCGCCCTCTTTACAAAACAATCCAGCGACTGGCCCCATCGAATCACAATTGACTGATCCGATAAACCTATACACGGTGGCTCTTGATGCTTCATGGGAGTTGGATCTATTCGGTAAAGTAACACGGTCGGTGGAAGCTGCCGCTGCACAATCGCACGCTAATGAAGAGGCGCGTAATGGGGCTTTGGTTGCTCTGCAAGCCGAAGTTGCACAAACCTATGCCCAATTACGTGCAGCTCAAGCGTTACGAGCGTTAACGATAAAGGAGCTTAGTGATGAACAGCAAATTTTGGACTTAACCAAAGACCTGCAAAAATCCGGTTTAGGCAATCAGTCAGACGTTGAATCACTAGTCAGCCAGGTCGCGCAAAATCAAGCGCTTTTACCACAATATGAAATACAGATTACCCAGACCTGTAATGCATTGGCCGTGTTAATTGGCGTAAATCCCGGGACGTTAAACGCGGAATTAACGATTGATGGAAAAATAATTGCACTACCGGATGTGATCGCCATTGGTGTACCTGCCAGCCTGGCACGTCGTCGACCAGACATTCGCGAAGCGGAAGAAAATCTGCATGCGGCAACAGCAGAAACCGGCGTAGCAATCGCCTCCCTTTATCCAGATTTATCGTTGGGTGCACAATATGGATTACGCAACACGACCACCAAGTATCTGTTCAATTGGGCCAGCCGATTTTACAGCGTTGGTCCGTCCATTTCACTACCGATTTTTCAAGGTGGCTCCTTAACCGCCAATGTGCATTTAGCGAAAGCAGAACAAGCGGCTGCGGCGATTATGTATCGCAAAACTGTTCTCAATGCATTGCAAGAAGTAGAAAACGCATTGATCAGCTTCCATCAAGACCAGTTACGTGCTCAGTCACTAAAAACCGCAACACAGGCAAATAACCGTGCGCTGGCACTCAACAGCAACGCTTATCAACACGGCCTGATCAATTTCATCACGGTGTTAAATAGTGAGCGACAGGCAGTTCAGACACAAACACAATGGACTACGGCACAGGTTCAGTTGAGCACGGATTTGATCACGCTTTACAAAGCACTTGGCGGTGGTTGGGAAATAAACCCACCCATCATTGCGGCAGACATTGAAAGCAACGGATTGAAATAAAGAGCATGGTACGGCCAGAAAAATTACTATTCGCAGCTTTTAGTAACAGCGCCACTGTTCGTTAGCGTACATACAAAACAAGGGCGCTGGCATATCGTCCACTGTAGCAAATTGTTAATCGGAACCGTAATTCCAGCATCATTGAACGCTGACCGTGTAAGACCCTGACAAGATCAAAATTTCTATTGGAGATTCAATATGAGCGACATTAAAGTAGGCATACCGCCAGCTAAGTTAGTGCTGGTGACGGTACCCACCGCCATTCCCAGTACATTAGGTCGCGGTGATGAATTACATCAATCCATCGTTAGCGATTATCCTGCACTCACTACGAATCAAGGGGTAATAATCGCTGACAACCAAAATTCTTTACGCGCCACAGCACACGGCCCGACGCTGTTGGAAGATTTTATCTTGCGTGAAAAAATCACTCATTTCGATCATGAGCGCATTCCGGAACGGATCGTCCATGCACGTGGCACTGGGGTACACGGCTTTTTCGAGTTGACTGAATCGCTAAGCCAGTACACCACAGCTAAAGTATTAACCGAAGTAGGAGAAAAAACACCGCTGTTTGCCCGCTTTTCTACCGTAGCTGGAGGTGCTGGCTCTGCCGATACGCCGCGTGACGTGCGAGGTTTTGCCGTTAAATTTTATACCAAGCAAGGTAACTGGGATTTGGTCGGCAATAATATCCCGGTCTTTTTTATTCAGGACGCACTAAAATTTCCCGACCTCATTCATGCCGTCAAGATGGAACCTGATCGCGGATTCCCGCAAGCGGCGACGGGGCATGACACATTCTGGGATTACATTTCGCTGACCCCGGAAGCGATGCATATGGTTATGTGGATCATGTCTGATCGGACTTTACCGCGCTCATTGAGAATGATGGAAGGCTTTGGCATCCACTCGTTTCGCTTGATCAATGCCGAATATGAATCAACTTTTGTCAAATTTCACTGGCGCCCTAAACTCGGACTGCAATCGACCTTATGGGATGAGGCGGTTAAAATTTCTGGTGCCGATGCCGATTTTCATCGACGCGACATGTTTGAGGCGATCAGCAATGGCAATTTTCCAGAATGGGAATTAGCTGTGCAATTATTTACTCAAAAACAAGCAGACTCTTTCCCGTTCGATCATCTCGACGCGACTAAATTGATACCGGAAGAAATGATTCCCTTACAAGTGATTGGGCGAATGGTGTTGAATCGCTGGCCAGACAATTTTTTCGCTGAAACCGAACAAGTTGCATTTTGCCCGTCGCATATCGTGCCCGGTATCGATTTTTCGAATGATCCTTTATTGCAGGGGCGCTTGTTTTCCTACCTGGACACCCAACTTTCGCGGTTGGGGTCAGCCAATTTTAATCAAATACCAATTAATGCGCCAAAATGCCCGTTTGCCAATCAGCAGCGTGATGGCCATATGCAAATGACGCAGCCAGTTGGGCGCGTTGCCTATGAACCGAATACGCTGGCTACTGATTCGCCAAGAGAAAAAATTGCTGGCGGCTTTCGCAGTGCAATAGTTGTGGATTCCGGGGAAAAGAGCCGCATCCGCCCAGAAAGTTTTGCAGATCACTATAGCCAGGCGCGCCAATTTTATCGCAGCCAAACCGAATATGAACAAGCACATATTGCTTCCGCCCTGGTATTTGAATTATCCAAGTTAGAGCATCCACATATCCGGGAAAGCATCGTCGCTCACTTACGCAATATTGACGAACAATTAGCGGGTCGAGTCGGACATGGCCTGGGAATGAAGCAATTACCGGAAGCTGCGTTGAAGGCGGTTGCAATTCAAGACATGATGCTATCGCCATCTCTGCAAATTATTGGAAAAATGAAGGCGACCCTTGAAGGACGTGTAGTCGGCGTGCTCATTATGCGGGGATCTGACAGTACTCACATTAATGCCATTCGTCACGCTATTATTACAGCCGGCGCCGCGATTAAATTTATTTCTCCGATAATCGGTGAAGTTGAATTATCAGATGGATCATTACAAGTGATCGATGGCCAATTAGCTGGAACGCCTTCAGTGATTTATGATGCAATCGCCGTCATTTTGACGGAAATTAGCGTATCAACACTTTGTAAGGAAGCTACTGCTCTTGAATTTGTGCGCGATGCTTTTTGTCACTTGAAAGCAATTTGTGTTGATGAAGGAGGCAATACTTTGTTGCAAAAAGCTGGTATTGAAAAGACTTCCGGTGTGATCGGCATAACAGCGTTAGGAGACTTTATTGAAGCAGCCGCAACCCGTCAATGGGAACGCGAAGCAAGTATCAGAACTCTTGCTTAAATATGGCAGTAGTTGAGGATACCCAAAGATATCCTCAATTTTTTGCGAACTTACTTCGTTTATGCATACTCAGTGTCAATCGTCGCGCCACTATTGCATGACCGCCTTAAGGGTGATTTCTGGAACACTGGCAAGCGCTTTCGATAACGGGCAATCACGCTTTGCCGTGTTCGCAATCTCCTGAAACGTCGCATCATCGACGCCAGATAGTGTGGCCTGCATCGTCAGCGCAATTCGATCAATGACAAATCCTTCACCTTGTTTAGACAAACGCACACTAGCCGTAGTATCAATGCTGGTGGCTGTCACGCCTGCTTTTTCGCAAGCAAACGAGAATGCCATTGTGAAACACGCGGCATGAGCCGCACCGAGAATCTCTTCGGGATTGGTACCGTGACGGTTATCCTCGAAACGGCTAGAAAAACCATAAGGATAATCTTTCAATGCTCCAGTTTCAGTGCTGATCATGCCAGTGCCAGTTTTCCCCTGACCTTTCCAATGCACGCTTGCGTTTTTTTCAGTCATGATATTAATCCTGTCTTGATGATAGTTAAGTGAACAATGACTCATGCGGTTTTTGCGCAAGACTCAATTCGTTTAAGTGCTCCAATTGCCGATAGACAACTATTCAATATTTTTACCACATTTTGATTCTATATAAATAAGTTTCAGTATTTAAAAGAAAACATATTTACGTGATTAGTTAAATTTAATTTAATTAGCCATCCTTACAATGCTAGTATTTCCGAGCTATGTTCTTACAGTCTGCTTCATAACGCCTTGATTTTGACTCGAAGTAATAATAATGAGGTGCCACTCATGCAGAATATAATTCTTCCATTACTTTCAATCCCAGAAAATCAACCTCATCAAAGCACGCTGCTTTATGTCGAAGACAATCCCGCAAATTTGCTTTTAGTCGAACGCTTAATTTCTAGGCGCAGCGATATCAAATTATTGACCGCAACTAACGGTGGTGCTGGCATAAAAATAGCCCGAAACCATCGTCCCAATATGATTATATTGGATATCAGTAGTGTCCCAACGTTTCTCATAGGAGAGACATCTGTTCTGGTTGATTTTCACCATCAGATAAATTTGATAGCGGCGTAAGTAGTTGATTTAAAGGTGTTGTTTCAAACATAGTCAAACTCAAG
>NZ_PUGF01000031.1 GCF_002976435.1 Solimicrobium silvestre
TGACGCGCGTATTACATCAGGGCCAGAGCAAAAAACCGCTCATCTATCAGGCCGTATAGATACACGCAAGCTTACCTACTGGTTGAAATCAAATTCTTCTTGCAAAACGGGTGGAGTCCATAGATACCGTGTTGCGCACAACCAAACATTTAAAAACGCGGCAGGACGCACAGCAATTAACAGTAGGATTTTATGGCAGAGTAGCGCGCATTGCGCGAATACATCAGGAAGGGTTGAAAGATAAGGTAGCTAAAAATGGCGTTGACTATCAATATCCAGAACGGCAATTGCTGGGTTTTAGCCCCAGCGATCACACGCTGATTCGGGAGTCGTTGTTGCTGCATTTAAGTAAAAATTAACGCACTATGAAATCATTTTTTGATTAAGTGATCGCCCGCATAGCGTCAAAATTTGAGGCCGCTGGCGTACACAATATGCGGCGTAGCAGCAACCCTTTATTGTTTATTCTAATGGATCGACCAATTAAACCTCAGCTGCACTGCATACCTCCCCATTTTCCAAGGCTACGAGATAGCTCTCCAAATTGTTAGCAATTTTTTCAAGGACACGAGGAAAGAACGGAACGAGATCTTCAAAGCTGGCATCGTCTGTTAAAGATCCACCATGATAGTGACGGCAGTGCGCAAGAATGTCGTGACGCTCTTGGCGAGGAAGCTGCACAAGTGGGTCTCGATCATTGTAATCATGAAGTCCAGAAAGATGTATAAATGCGCAACCAAACTTGTAAACGGATTGCGTCCAACCTTGTAAAGATTGCGAAAGATCGACCATTTCTCTATCTGTCACTGTAGCACGCGAGTTTTCCTGTAACCATTTTTCGCCTTTGACCGAGGCCTCGATAAGCAATTCTCGACGCTCAAGATTCCGAGTAAGCAAATAAATGACACGAACCATCGAATCCAACTCTTGCCGTAGAACAGAAACCATTTGCCCCGCAAGTCGGGCTTGCGCTAAAAGTTGCATTGCCTGCAGATGCTCACGCGATCGACTGCGAACCTGACGTAGAAAAATAGAGAGACTTGACATATAAGGTTTATCGTTTGAATTCACCGGCCTGCGCGGCACCTTGCGCAGATCTGATGGAGTGAATTGTTAGCCTTTTTTGGCAACACGTAGGGTGTAATAGCAACCTATATTACGCCAATTGGTTATTCAAGATTACTTCAATTTGCTCAATCATCTGCGCAGCGTATTGCGACGCATGGGAAGGTAAAACAACCTAATGCATAATTTGTCAGCGTAATACGCTGCGTTTTTAGCGCCCTACGGTAATGCGTTGGGTTTTCGACCGGTTTGCTCGCTTCGCGCTAATTTACTACTTCGGTGTACCATTTTGCGATCGACTATTTATTTTTTTCTCGATGGCTTCAATTCTTTTGGCCTGGTCATTCACAATCGGGCCTAAATTATCATAGACGAACTTACTATGTATTTTTTCATCTGCTTCGTCATCGACTACCTGGGAGGCCAGTTTGTCTGCACGTTCGTTGAGCTCTTTTAGCTTTACTACCTCACTGGCAATCTGCATATTTAATGCGGAATATTTCTGATTAACCTCTTGAAAACCACGATATAGCCCGGCACCGGCAACAGTAATCATTATGACTAAAAGTACAATGCTAAAAATAAATATTTTTTTATTTTTCCTTGAAATATCATCAAAAAGAATTTCAAGTTTTTCCTCTGGCTTGCTGGTTAGAATTTTATTCTTATCTTCGCTGATCATATTCTCTCTCCACTGAATTAATGATGTCTTAGATTCGCAACAAAAACTTTCAAGCAATGGCTTTTATCCATTGTCGATGCAACCTTTCTCTCATTTCCAAGTGCAATATAACCCAAGGTTAATTCGCAAGCATTTGCGCACTGAAGAAAGTAAAACGAGCAAGTTATTAACGCCCCTATCAATATAATCAAACCACCAATTCTTTCAACAAGTAGCATTGAATCGATGGGAACAATAATTATGTATAGCAAGGCAAAAAATAACAGAACAAGGAAACACGCACCGATGAGTAAGCAAATCGTAGATCTTTGTTTAATGTTGCTAATATGCACATCCAAGCTTGCCATTTATCCCTCCATGAAGAATATATTCGAAGAGCCCCAAGTAGGGTTAAAACCCAGCATCTAATTGGTTGCGTGTATAAACCCAGCCTACTCGCTGATCGTCCGCATCACGTCCTGAATCAATCACAAAATGTTGGGCTGATGCAGCATTAGCCCAACCACCATTAATTAGTTACCTATTTGCATTAACAAAAGAATCTATAAAGTGCCCAAAGATACTATAGTGTATTAAATCCATTGGCTATACCCTAAATAGGGCATTATGAACACAATTAACAAAAAATCCCCTTAGAACAACCCCTCAACCGCCCCAAAATCCCAGTTAGCTATCACCAATTCCTTGCTAGTCGACGGCTGGCCATGCACACTCCCCATGCTGTATTTGATATCCAGCCCCATCATCGTAAAGCCTTCAAACACGCGCCTAATATCCGGGTGGTCGTTAATACTCACCATCACACGCCCCTTGCAGTTACGCATAAATTCAGCCATCAGCTCATACTGTTCAAAGCCAAATTCCACGCCATAGCCTTCGGTCTGCCAGTACGGTGGATCCAAATAAAAAAACGAATGCGTCCGGTCATACCTTTTCATACAATCCAGCCAGGGCAGGTTTTCTACAAAGGTGCCAGCCAGGCGTAAATGCGCGGCACTCAGGTTTTCTTCTATTCGGCACAGGTTAATGGCCGGTGCAGTGGTGGCAGTACCAAAATGCTGCCCGGTGACTTTGCCGCTGAAGGCGTGCTGCTGCAAATAATAAAAACGAGCGGCGCGTTGAATGTCGGTGAGTGTTTCCGGCACCACCGCCTGGTGCCACTTAAAAATCTGACGGCTGGTAATCGCCCATTTAAACTGGCGCACAAATTCTTCCATATGGTGCTGTACCACGCGGTATAGATTGACCAGCTCACCGTTTATGTCGTTGATGACTTCGGTATGCGCTGGTACCGGCCGCAGGAAATACAGCGCGGCACCGCCGCAGAATACTTCTACATAACATTCGTGCGGTGGAAATAAGGGGATGAGTTTATCCGCCAGACGGCGTTTGCCGCCCAGCCAGGGAATGATGGGACTTGCGTGCATGAGATAGCGTTTTCAATTCAGAAGCTCTGGGGCTTGCCGGTTCGGAGCGCGTGGCTCTCAAGTGATTTAAGGTGCCGCAACGTGGGCATTTAATAGACAGGGTGATGTACTCACCCTCGCCTAATTTACGGGAACAACTTCCGCAACGGATATCCAACATGGTCAATACCTATCTAAATATGATAGCCTTCGGCCTACCTGATCAGGTGGCGCGGCCTTGGCTGTCTTGCAGGTACAACTGCCGGAACGGTGGCGTGGATATTAGTTAGTGCTAATGTCCACGTCGCCGCGTTTTTATGTAAGCCCGTACTTTCTCACGCGCACGCAGCCAGTGAAACATCGGCAAGGTTAGCAAGCCGCTTTCTAACCCGCCCCTTAATGCACTTCCGTCAGCAACACGGCAACATAGCCGTATGACTTCTGACCTCTCCGACCTCCTCCGTTTAATTTTAAATTTAATCCGTTTTGGCTCCATTGCCGAAGTGGATTACGACGCCCAAAAAGTACGCGTGCTGGTCGGTAAAAATTTAACTGATTGGCGTCCCTGGGCAACGCAACGCGCCGGTGACACGCAAACGTGGTGGCCACCCACAAAAGGTGAACAAGTCATTCTGTTTTCGCCTGAAGGTGACTTTAATCAAAGCATCTTGTTTCCCGCCGTGTATTCCGAACACGCCAAGCCACCGTCCACCAATCCGGCGCACCACACGACTAAATATCCGGATGGTGCCATCATTCAATACGACCATGAGGCTCACGCCCTCACGGCTATATTACCGAGCGGTAGCAGCGCGCTGGTCAAAGCCGACAAAGTCACGTCCGACGCAAAAGAAACACTCTGCACCGGCAACCTGACCGTGGCAAAAAATTTAATCGTGAATGGCATGAGTTCACTCAATGCCGGTATGGCAGTACTGCCAGGAACAGACGGGGCAGCAGCAAGTATTCAAGGCAAGCTGAATGTGTCTGACGACGTCATTGCCAAGGGTATTAGCTTGACTGGCCACAAACATCCCGTGATTGCACTGGGTGCCGATTCTGGAGTTGCGAAATGATCGGCATGAACGCACTCACTGGCCGCGCCTTGTCCGGTCTGGCGCATATCCGCCAGTCGCTGGCCGACATACTTACCACGCCACTCGGTAGCCGCGTCATGCGCCGCGATTATGGTTCTGAAGTGCCGGAGCTGATCGACCAACCGCTCAATAGCGTAACGCAATTACGCCTGTATGCCGCCACCGCGTATGCCGTGCAGCGTTGGGAACCGCGTATTCGTTTAACCAGCCTGCAACTGGACTACAACGCCGCTGGTCGTGCCAGCTTATCGCTGCAAGGGATTACCGAGCAGCAAAGTGTCGAACTGACTGTTCCGCTTAATAGTGATCAACACCAGGTGGCCGCATGACTAATTCCACCATTGATTTATCGAAATTACCGGCACCGGCGTTTGTGGAAGCACTGTCGTTTGAAGCTATTCTTGACGACATGCTCACGGATTTACTGGAGCGTCACGCTAGTTACAGCAACCTGCTTGAGTCTGATCCTGCCTATAAGATTTTAGAAGTCGCGGCGTACCGCGAACTACTGCTGCGCCATCGGATTAATGAAGAAGGTCGCGCATTACTGGTCGCCTTTTCTACCGGCACCGATTTGGATCATATCGGCATTACCTACTATGCCGGAGAAAAACGCCTGGTCATTTGCGAAGCGGACCCGACTACCTCGCCACCCACGGAACAGCTGATGGAGGAAGACGAAAGCTATCGCCGTCGCTTGTTATTGAAGGATGACAGTTACTCGACCGCTGGTGCCGGTAATGCCTATAAATTTCACGCCTTGTCTGCTGACGGTCAGATTAAAGATGCGTCCGTCACCAGCCCACGTCCCGGCACCACTGTCGTCACGATTTTAAGCCGTACCGGTGATGGTACCGCCAGCGAAGAACTGCTCGACAAAGTGCGCGCCACGCTCAATAGCGACGAAATCCGGCCGTTATCAGAGGAACTGATCGTCGCAGGTGCTGAGATTGTGCGCTGGGAATTGGATGCCGATATTTATACCTACAATGGCCCCGATCAAAACCTGGTCTTAAAAGCCGCGCAAGTCAGTTTTGCAACCTACCTGCTGGAACAGCAATTGCTCGAAGCCGACATCACCGATTCGGCTTTGTCTCGCGCTTTGCATGTGCCTGGTGTGTTTAAAGTAGTGCGGCGCAGTCCGTTAGTCGACATTGTCTGCACTGCCACGCAAGCCGCGTGGTGCGTCTCAACCGCCATCCACATCGCCGGAGTAAAGCCAACATGATGACGCGCTCATTACTACCACCCAACACCAGCCCGCTTGAACGCGCCCTGGAACAAAGCACTGCACGTCTGGGTGCCGTTCCGTTCCGCTTGCGCGACAACTGGAACCCGCAAACTTGCCCCATCACCTTACTGCCCTGGTTAGCCTGGGCAGTGGGCGTGGAAGAGTGGGACAGCACGTGGCCAGAACAACTACAGCGCGATGTGGTCGCCTCCACCCGCGCCATCCGGCAACAAAAAGGCACACCGGCCGCCGTGAAACGCGCCCTGAGTGCAGTGGGCCATCCGAATGCCGAATTGATCGAGCGCAGTAATAGTGAGTGGGCGACCTTTAAAGTCATCTTGACCCGGCCGGTTTCACATGTGCAAGCGCAACTGATCCGGCAGCGCATCGAAAACGTCAAACGCGTCTGCTGCCATTTGACTGCGCTCGACTTTACTTCCAACCCCATTAAGCACAACGGCACCATCAAACGCGACGGCACTTATAGTCGTGGCGTGGTTTAAGGAATCCGCATGGCAAATGTAAAAGAAACAAATCAGTGGGTAGACGGCATTTATCAACTAGAAAAAACCGACGATGTGATCGGTGGTGAAGACGGCATCGATAATCGCCAGGCGATTCAATTGGCGTCGCGTACCACGTTCTTAAAAAACCATGTCGAGGATTTAGAAACAGGCAAAAAAGCGGCAGGTAAGGCCATCAAACTCAACACGGCACGCACCATCAATATTGATGGTGATGCGGAAGGCCACGCTGAATTTGACGGCTCGGAAAATGTCACCATGACCCTTACCCAAAAAGAGAGCGGTATTAAAGCAGGAAGCTATCGCCAAGTCACCGTTGATGCAAAAGGCCGCGTCACAGACGGCAACAACCCAACCACGTTGGCGGGTTATGAAATAACGGACGCCGCCTCTATTAGTTACGTGGAAAAATTTGAGGCGTGGGTACAAGATAGCCTGAGTAATAAAGCCGGCGGCAAGGGTATTATTCTCAACTGGGATGAGCGAGAAGGACAGCCAACTTGGCTGCACGGAGGAAATTCACCCGGTAATTGCGCGCTTTACAATCCAAGTAATTTCGCTGTGAGACATGCCGGTACAGCGGGAAATGCCACTAATGCCGACACGGCGCAGGTCACCTTCAAGATCAATAACGGCGCCGACCACATGGCGTTTAACTGGCATGATCCCGGTGGACAAACCACCTACGTATGGGGTAGTGATAACTCAAATTCGGCGCGATTAAGTGCAACTAAAAATCTCCGTGTTGGTCATGCCGATACGGCGGGCAACGCCGCTCTATGGTGTGGCTACGGCTACCGCTACGAAGAGAATCCGGGCCAAATACCTTACTACGTATTAGGTGTGACAGCCACGTCAAAAGGTCAAATATCTATTTACAACGTCAGCAACTTATTAGCAGGTAAAGAAGACCGATTTCCTGCTGGAACGCGAATGCCATTTGCCCAAGCGGCCGCACCGACAGGTTGGACGCAAGTCAACGACGATTCCACCAACAACCGGATGCTGCGCGTTGTCAACGGTGGTGGCGGTGGCACTGGCGGCGACCATGATCCTGTCATTAACAACGTGGTTCCAGCCCATACCCACTCATTTACAACCGGTGTTGAAAGTGCCGACCACACGCATTACATTCAAGATCCAGGTCATGTCCATAGTGTTCCTGTGCGTGCCAGAGGTTCAACCGGCGCTGGCTTTTCAGACAGTGGTGACCGAATCACCTACACAGGTTATTCCAACGCTGCAGTAACCGGCATTTGGAATAGTGGTATCAGCGCCAACCACACCCACAGCGGCTCCACCGATAACGGCTCATCGCAAACCAACTGGCAAGCACGTTACATCGACATGATTATTTGCGCAAAAAATTAAGAGGCTATCAATGGCAACGAGAACTAAAGCAATATCCAAAAAAATCGACGTCAACATTGTCGAAACAACGGCCGTAGAAAAAATCATTCCAATCTTGATCACCGGCTACCAATACGGCGACTACGGCAACTTTATTGGTGAATATCAATTTGAAAAAAATCGAGATAAAGAAGAAATTCATTGCCCACCACGTACAACACTAATTCCACCGCCAACCGATCTGCCTGCAGATAAAGAAACCGTTTTCGATGGCGAAAAATGGATCATTCGCAACCTAGAAATGCCTTGGCTACCGGACAGAGAAATACCTGCAGATGACGAGGTCAGTGATGGAAATTAAAACTGTTATCAGTTGCCCGCTCGGTTCCAAGTGCGAAGAAATTAGAGGTGATGCATTACATCGCTGCGCCTGGTTTATTCAACTTGCCGGAACCAATCCCAATACCGGCGATGCAGTCGATGAACGCGGCTGCGCCATGAGCTGGGTACCAATTCTGCTGATTGAAAATTCACAGCAGCAACGTAGCACCAACGCTGCAGTGGAGTCATTCAGGAATGAAGTCGTCAACGCGAGCAATGCTAGTCAGCACCTGTTCGCCGTTGCTGCAGGTATTCCAACGCTAATCAACACCTAACCATTTACATAACAGGAGAGCACTATGGCAGCAGACTACCACCACGGCGTCAGAGTCATCGAAATCAACGAAGGCACTCGCCCTATCCGTACCATCAGCACGGCCGTCATCGGTTTAGTGGCCACCGCCAGCGATGCCGACGCCACCGTATTCCCCTTAAACACGCCGGTGTTACTGACCAATGTCATTGCTGCTGCAGGTAAAGCAGGAACCAAAGGGACACTGCGTCGCACATTAGACGCCATCGGCATGCAAACGAAACCATTCACTATTGTGGTGCGCGTGGCAGAAGGTGCCGATGAGGACGAAACCACCAGCAACGTGATCGGCGGCTCGGATGAAGACGGCAAATATACCGGCATCAAAGCCTTGCTGGCCGCTCAAAGCAAACTCGGCATCAAGCCGCGTATTCTCGGTGCGCCCGGCTTAGATAACAAGGCCGTTACCAACGCCTTAGTCGCGGTGGCACAGCAGTTGCGTGGCTTTGTGTATGCCTCGGCGTATGAGTGTGCTACCAAGGAAGAAGCCGTGTTGTACCGTAAAGATTTTGGTCAACGTGAGCTAATGCTGATCTGGCCGGACTTTGTGAACTGGAATACCGCCACGAACAGCGAAACCACCATTCCGGCGGTAGCTTATGCGCTCGGCCTGCGCGCCAAAATTGATGAAGAAATCGGCTGGCATAAAACCCTCTCGAATATGCCGATCAATGGTCCAACCGGTTTATCACGCGATGTGTTCTGGGATCTTCAAGATCCGGCGACCGATGCCGGATACTTGAACAGTAAGGAAGTGACGACGTTAATCAATAACGGCGGTTTCCGGTTCTGGGGTTCACGCACTGCAGAAGTGCCGGAGTTCTTCTTTTTTGAAAATTACACCCGCACCGCGCAAGTGTTGGCCGATACGATTGCTGAAGCCCATTTTACTTATGTGGATAAGCCACTGCACCCATCACTGGTCAAGGATTTGATCGAGAGCATTAACGCTAAATTCCGTGACTTGAAAGCGCAGGGTTACATCATCGACGGCAGTGCCTGGTACGACGAGCAGTTCAACAGCAAAGACACACTCAAGTCCGGCAAGCTGGCCATTGACTACGATTACACGCCAGTGCCACCGCTAGAAAATCTGGTCTTTCAACAACGCATTACCGACCGCTACCTGGCCGACTTTGCCAGCCGCGTCAACGCGTAACGCACCTTAACTTATCCAGGAGAACAGCATGGGCTTACCCAGCAAACTAAAAGACTTTATTTTATTTAACGACGGCCAATCCTATATGGGCAAAGTGCCGGAACTCACGTTACCGAAACTAGCGCGCAAGATGGAAGAGTACCGCGCTGGTGGCATGACTGGCCCGATCATGGTGGACTTTGGCAGTGAAGCAATCACGCTGGAATGGACTACTGGCGGCGTGGTAGTGGATGCACTCAAACAATACGCAGCCAATCGTCACAACGCCGTGCAATTGCGCTTTGCTGGCGCGTACCAAAACGACGACACCGGCGAGGTTGCGGCGGTGGAAGTGGTGGTACGCGGCCGTCATCAGGAAATTGATATGGGCAGCGCCAAACACGCCACCGAGACTGCACACAAATTCAATACTGCATGCAGTTACTACAAGCTCAGTGTTGACAATGAAGTTTTGATTGAACTGGACTTCATGGCCGGAGTGGAACTGATCGGCGGCGTGGATCGCAACGCGGGCATTCGTAAAGCCATTGGCTTGTAAATTCGCCTGAATTCGGATTGCATCACATGACTTTTTATTCTATTTTTAACTGAAGGATCACACCATGAACACAGCGCAACATGCAACGAGCAACGCCAACGGCATCTATGTAACGATCACCTTAGATGAAGCGATCCAGCGCGGCGAGTCATTGATTACCGAGATTCAATTACGCAAACCGAAGGCGGGTGAATTGCGCGGCGTATCGCTAGTCGAGCTGGCGCAGTTGGATGTCACCGCCTTGCAAAAGGTCTTGCCACGCATCACACAACCAACCTTAACCAATCATGAAGTCAACAATCTGGACCTAGCCGATCTGATGTCGCTCGGTGCCGAGGTCGCCTTTTTTTTGGCGAAGAAGGCGGATCGGAACATGGCCTCCCCGACGTAGTCGAGAACGCGATGGCCGACATTGCGGTGGTGTTTCACTGGCCACCGGCCGCCATGTCGGAATTTACCTTATCGGAACTGATGGACTGGCGCGAACGTGCCAGAGTGCGCAGTACAACAGAACAGTAGAAAGACACAATGGCCGACCTCAAATTACAGGTGATTCTCTCTGCCCTGGATAGAATCACGGCACCACTCAAAGCAATTCGGGGCGCGGCCGCTCCGACCTCTGACGCCATTAAAGCCACCAGTGACCGGCTAAAAGACCTCAATGCCCAGCAAGACAAAATCAGTCAATTCCGCGAACTCAAAAAAGGATTGAATACCACCTCCATCGAATTGCGCGCTGCAAAACAGCGTGTCTCTGAGTTGGGTACGCAGTTGACCACATTGAAGTCCCAATCTTCCCCGGCAGCGGGAGCCGTTAAAAAACTCAGCAGTGAGTATAAAAAAGCACAAGCCAGCGTTGAAAAACTGACCACCACCTACCGCACGAATTTAGAAACAAATAAGACGGTTCGTAATGCGTTACTCGCCACCGGTATTAGCACCAAAAAACTCGGTGAGGCTCAGACCTGGTTAAAAAATAGCATTGCGTATACGAATGCCGAACTGACTTCGCAAAAAAAGAAACTGGCCGATGTCGCCACCCAGCAAACTCGTGTTGCTGCCATGCGTGCCAAGTATGCCAAGACCAAAGACATGGCGGGTAAAGCCGCCATGGTCGGCGCAACCAGTGCCGCCATCGGTGGCGGCGTATTAATGGGTGCCAGGCAGATGCTCACGCCAGGGATTGAATTTAATGAGGCCATGTCGCGGGTGCAGGCATTGAGTCGCGTCGATAAAAAATCCGACGACTTCAAGGCCATGCGCCAACAAGCGCGTGATCTGGGTGCGAACACCAGTTACACCGCCACCGAAGCAGCGCAAGGACAAGGTTATCTGGCCATGGCCGGTTTTAAACCAGCGGATATTCTGCAATCCATGCCAGGTGTGTTATCCATGGCCAAGGCTGGCGGCTCGGATCTGGCACGCGCCGCCGATATTTCTTCCGACATCCTGACCAGCTTCGGCCTGCAGGCCGACCAAATGACGCGGGTCGGTGACGTCTTGACCATGACGTTTACCACCGCCAATACCGATCTGGAAATGCTGGGTGACACGATGAAATACGTCGGCCCGATTGCCAGGGCAGCAGGTATGTCGCTGGAACAAGCCTCGGCCATGGCCGGGTTGCTGGGTAACGCCGGGATTAAAAGTAGCCAGGCCGGAACAACACTGCGCTCGATGCTGCTGCGCTTGGCCGCGCCGACCTCGGCCGCCGGTAAAGCGCTGAAAGAATTGAGTGTATCTTCGCAGGATCTGAAGGGCAATGTGCGCGACATTCCCAGCATTCTGCGCGACGTGGCCAAGGCAACGGAAAAAATGGGCAGTGGCCAGCGTCTAGGATTCCTAAAACGTATCTTTGGTGAAGAGCCTGCCGCCGGTATGGCCGAGCTGATCGATAAACAAGGCGCGGATGGTATCGGCAGGTATGTGGCCATTGTTGAGAACTCCAAAGGCGTTGCCGCTAAAACAGCGCAGGTGATGGCCGACAACTTAAGCGGTGATCTCAAAACCCTGTCCTCCTCGTGGGAAAATCTCGGCATCACCATGTCCGATGCTATCGATGTGCCAATGCGCAAAGTCACTGACCGCATAACTGACATCCTGCGCGTGACCGACAAGTGGATGAAAGACAATCCAAAACTAGCCGAAACACTGCTGATGATCACGTTGGCAGTCGGCGCGGTGTTGCTGGTACTCGGTACTTTGACGATTGCTCTGGCGGCCATTGTCGTGCCGATGGCCGCAGTCAGCACGGCATTCGGTGTGCTGGGCATCACAGCGGGCATTGCCTTAGCACCGTTACTACTGATTATTGCTGGCATTGCCGTCTTCGCGGGGTTGGCGTATCTGGTCTATCAATACTGGGAGCCGCTCAAGGCATGGTTTACCGGATTTTGGGAAGGGTTGAGCGATGGCCTTGCTCCGTTGGGTGAACTGTTTAGCCGGGCATTTGGTGCGATGGGTACCGTACTTGAGCCACTAAAACCGTTATGGGATTGGTTTGTCGAAAAATTTAACGAAGCAGGAAAGTGGTTGTCTGAATTGATCTCACCGCTGCAGTCAACGCAAGCGGAGCTCGATGCAACTACAGGTAGTGGTTATTTGTTCGGAAAATGGATAGCAGGACTTATCCTCCTCATGGCAGATGTGGGTATCAGCATCATCACGGGAATGTTTAAAAGTCTCTTGACCGTCAACGCGTTTATATTGAATTGGTCACCGTTGGGCATCGTCTATAAAGCCATTGCGGGCATATTGCGCCTATTTGGTGTGGACATGCCAGAACAGTTTAGCGAGTTCGGCAGCAATATGATTGCGAGTTTTATTAAAGGAATTCGCGCACAATTTCCGATGCTAGATGCCCTTATTTCTAAATTTGAAAACATACTTCCCACCGGAAAACTGGCCATCGATAGCAAGCCGCTCTCCAGTGAGCAGGTACAGCAATCGCAACAAATGATGGATGCGCTAAAACTCAAGCGCCCCATTGCACCGGTATCGAATTTTAGTGAGGTGGGCGGCATGGCCAACCACCTCACCCAGGCCGGTGCTGGAATTCGTGCCAATCTAACCGCCATGCCAGCCCTGTCGTTTGACACCCGCCCACCGGTGGCTACCCGTCCGCCTGGCAGCAGCGTGATGATGCAGGGAGACACCAATCATTTTACGATCAACCCAGCACCCGGTATGGATGAAGCGGCCATTGCCAAAGCCGTGACAAAAGCCCTAGAAAAGCAGAGCCACCAGAAAGCCGCGCGCCTGCGTTCCCGATTAGCCGATTAAGAAAGAACTCACACGATGATGATGGCATTAGGCATGTTTGTATTTAGCTTGCCCACCCTGGCCTACCAGGAACTGCAACGCCAGACCGAGTGGAAACATCCCGGTACCAGCCGGGTCGGTACCCGCGACGCGCACCAGTTCACCGGCAAGGGTGACGACACCATTACCTTGTCCGGGTGGATCGCGCCGGAATTAACGGGCAGCCTGTATTCGCTGGATGCCTTACGCATGATGGCCGATACCGGCCAGTCGTGGATTTTAATTCAGGGTAACGGCCGTATTCTCGGCACCTTCATCATCACCGGCCTGACCGAGAACAGCAGCCACCTGGCCGCTACCGGCGCAGCAGGCAAGGTCGATTTTACGATCAGCTTAAAATGCATTGATGACGATCTGCCGGGGCTGATGAATAGCCTCGGTGATCCAGGCAGTATCAAAAATATGCTGGGTCTAGATGGCTTGGCCAGAGGTGCTAACGACGCACTCACCGCTGGTAACCGGTTCGGCAGTGCGATGGTGAGATCATGATAACGCGCTACCCCAGCCCCGGCTTTTTGATTACGCTGGATGAACAAGACATCACCGGCAAGATCGCGCCACGTCTGGTCAGCCTGACACTGACCGAATGCGCCGGTGATGACAGCGACCAGCTCGACCTAACGTTGAGTGATGCCGACGGCAAGTTAGCCATTCCGCCACGCGGCGCTAAAATCAATCTGCACATCGGTTGGGCGCAGGACGGTCTGGTCAATAAAGGTGAATTTACGGTTGATGAAGTCGAACATAGCGGCACGCCGGATCAGATCACCTTGCGTGCCCGCACCGCCAATTTAATCGACGCCTTCCGGCAACTGCAAGAAGCCAGTTTCCACGACACCACATTAGGTGCCATCATCGAATTGATCGCATTTAAAAATGAACTGCAATCCGGCATTGCCGACAGTTTGCGCAACGTCGTCGTCATGCATCTGGATCAGACCCGCGAATCGGACGCGGCATTTCTGCGTCGCCTCGGCAAAAAATACGACGCCACCGCTACCGTCAAAAACAACACGCTGTTATTCATCCCGACCAACCAAAGCAAAACGGCATCCGGCAAAGCATTGCCGATCATTCACCTGACCCGCCAACTGGGTGACAGCCACCGCTACCACAGCAGCGAGCGCGACAGCTATTCTGGTGTGCGCGTGTTCTGGCATGACCAAAAATATGCGGTACGGAAAAGTGTGGTGGCCGGTAACCCCGGCAACAGCAAACGGCTGCGCACCACCTACGCCAACGAAACCGACGCACGGCAAGCCGCCGTGGCCGAATGGCAGCGCCTGCAGCGCGGACTGGCCACGTTTGAACTGGCACTAGCACTCGGCAATCCAGCGCTCATGCCAAAATCTCCGGTGACCGTATCCGGTTTTAAAGACGCGATAGATCAGGTGGAATGGCAAGCGGTCAAAACCATACACAGCATCAGCGATGGAGGATTTACCACCCGCATAGAATTAGAAACCAAGGTGGAAGAAGCCGAGGCCGAACGTGAACCTCAAACAGATCCGGACGAAGGCATCACCGGCGTGCTCACCAAATGGAAAGAAAAGGGAAGAAATCGCAGCGGGGAAGAATTAGCAGGCAGCACTGACAATGCTAAAACACTAGAACTCGTCTACGCCAGCCGCCAGTACGCCGCAAAAACCGCCAGGGATCAATGGGTGGAAATTCAGGAGCGCCGGGAAATTATTGCGGAAAACAATAGGGATTAGCTCTGCGCCACTGGCGCAGCCGCGGATCAATTTGATTTAGATACAATCTGAGAACTAATCCATTCAACAAACTCGATAGCTTGTTGAATCAATGACTCTACCTGGGCAATTTCAATCAGATCACCGGTGTAATCAGCGACTTGTCGGATGTCATGTGCGCGATTAAACGCACGGCCAAACTCAACAGGAACAAGACCGGTTTTAACTAAATGTTGTCCAAATGCGGAAATCAGTCCGCTATGTGTTTTGCCGATCGTCGGATCAATTCCCGGGACAGATTTAAGCAATCCCGCCTTCGCAGCATCAAACATCGCATAGTAAGCACGATTACAGGCACCATCGACATCGCCTGCATGACGAAGCAATTGCGCAGATTCAATCGCCCGATTGGCTTTAAGAATCAAATCGTGTGGGGAAATGATACTCATCAGAGGATGATCCCATCGCGCTCAATATTGCGCAGTAAAAAAGGATTGCGGTACGCATCTGGATTGGCCCACTCATCCTCCCATAGCGGAATAGCTTCAACGCGAATACCGGTATCAAGCATGACATCAAACGCAATGTCAGACATCGCCATTTTTGCGTCCATGAATTTACCGTGTTGGCCAGAGAGCAAAACCGCGACATCAGCATCGCTGTCTGGTTTAAATTCGCCGCGTGCGCGACTGCCAAACAATATTGCACTACGTACAGAAAATACAGCAGTCACGCGTTCCATAAAGGCCTTAACTGTCGCGGCTGTCGCCATATCAAGTGGGTGCATTGCCTGGGTCTGCATTCTGATTTCCTTTCATCTTCTGAGCTAAGTGCTTAGTAGTATATTATAGTTTAAAACCGTACCAGCGCATTCCGCCACAAAGTCTGGCACAGTAAATCCCCAGCGCTGCAAAATAAGCTCGCGTAGCCTGTAATAAGTAGGGCGCAATGGGCTTCATCTATTGCGCCGCATGGTTGATACGTCAAAAAGGTGCAATGCGCTTCGCTTATTGACACCCTACCTATTCATGTTGTTTTGCATTACAGGTTACGTGTTAATCATACTTTGCAGTGGCATTCAACCCGCATTGCTGGGTTTCGGTGCAATCGGTGCTGCCCACGACGACGGTGGATTGTTTCGCAACGTAGGCATGAATAGTCGACTCAATAGTCTGCGAAATAACGGTCTCGGGGGTATGTATATAAAGTAGATAGTCACATACAAGACCCATGCCCAAAAACGCCGAAAAAAATACTAAATAAAATAGGTGGCCAGGTTGAAAGCTACCGATAAACACCTGGCCAGTACTGCCAAAAAATACGGTTGGCTTGTGGGGTTGCAGAATACTCAGGATTCGGGCGTGCTCTTTTTCTTTTTTTTATCGCCACCGACATTTATAGTTTTACTTCCAGAATTATATTGATCGCCTTTTACATCCGTCATTTCACCCACTTTCCCGTAAAAATGATTGCCGCCACTAATTGGCGTTACTGGGATTTCGAGATTCTCTTTTTTAAGCTCTTCTTTTTTTGTTTTTTCGATTGGTGCCATGCCATCAATTAAGCCAAGCACGCCAGCTTTGCCACGTGTGTCTAGGCTTCGATATCCAATCAGGACTTCATTTTCTTCTTGCGTCAATGCAGACACAGCAAGTTCACCTGTTAATAAATAAAGTACATCAACTCCGGCGCGAGCGATTGCGGCTAGATAGTCTGAATCTGGCTTTCGCGATCCACTTTCATAATTTAATTGAGTGTCTTTTGTAACTCCTCCAAGAACAGCAAATTTCTCCTGGTTTAAACCAAGTCGCTTTCTTTCTGCGCGAAGACGCACATTAAAATCTATCATATGACCAATTATTTAATTGACATGTGGACGTTTGACCACTATAGTTGAGCTATCCCTAGCTAATGACAAAGTATATACCATGACAACCACCCAACAAAAACAGCCCAAACAGCTCCGCGTTCAACGCGGCATTCTGGGTGGACCATTGAATCTGCGCCTGACCCCAGATGAAATGATCCGCGTAGAAAAATATGCGGCCGATGAGTTCCGCTCTCGCGCTTCCTTCTTGCGCGTCATGATCCTTGCGGGTTTAGAACAGTATGAACGCAACATTGCCATTAATCAATAATTGCAAAGGACTTTAACTATGTATCCCGATACAAAACGTCTTCGTCACAACCGCATTATGGTGAGCCTGGACGATTACGAACATGATCTGATTAATGCGCTGGCGAACTACCGGGGCGAATCATTAGCCGTCATCGCCCGCCAGATGATCATGCGGGAAGCTGTCGCTTTGCTTACTGCTGACCATGCCGACAGCTTATCGCGTCGTAGCGCATAAACGAAGCCAGACATCAGCAACTTTTGAGTTACTCAAACTATGCCAACACAAGAAATTACCTTTAGTGACGATGAGCGCGACATGCTAGAGCGCGTTCGTTTGCAACAAGGTCTGGCCACGTTAGAGCAGACCGCCGAGTGGTTGGTAAAGTCACGTTTACGCAATCAAACCAAACATTTTACTGGTCGCGGTCGTAGCCTGTATGCCGTCACTGCGTCAAGCACAAGGAAGTCACATGAGAGTCATTAGCCTGCCCTGCCCCCATTGTGAAAGCCGTGTGTTAGCCAGAAAAAGCCGCACCTTGTCACCGTTATTTAAAGAGATTACGTACATGTGTCAGAACCCAGACTGTGGTCATACTTTTGTAGCTGGTTTAGAAGTATTGCGCACGCTGTCGCTGTCAGCACTACCTAAAACGAATCTACGCATTCCCATATCGCAGCATGTCCGCCATAACGCGGCGAATCAACTTTCATTGAATCTGTTTGTCGCTTAAGGACTGCCATGTTACCGACCATCCTCGCCCCGCCGTAATTAACACCACGCTGATTTAGCGCGCCCATTATTTCGTCGTACCTGCAACGCTTGAAAAATAGCGTGCGGGATTTGCTCACCCCAATGAAAGTGAATCATGAATTTCAACAGAAAAAAATCAGGAAGCAGAGCGGTTAATATTCTGAAAATTATTGCTAACAAACCTGCGCTGGGCGTAGCGCAAGGCAAGTTAACGAAGAGTGTGTTTCCTTTAATTGGCCAGATCCATGGGGAAGCCAAAGATACCGTCAAACTTCCCCTTTTTGGGGATGCTGTCAATCATGTCGCGCATCCCGATGGAATGCAAGAAACCGAGCATGTCGAGTGCTTCTGGCATGCCCATGGCCTCCACCGTGCGATACGCTACATAGCTCCCGTCAACGATCATGGCGATGCCGATGTAACGGGGCGGCGAGGGCCAGGGGTAGTGGTCATAGGTATTGATGAAATCAGTGATTTTGGTATCAAAGTCGGGTGCTTTATGACCCGGGTGCAGCGTTGTTTCCATACGGTGAACTCCATTTTATTTGAATGTGGATACTTGGCGATCATGCGTTATCCAAAGCGCACATGGTTACTATATTATAAATATGCTACGCCCTTAATGGGCGTGGGTATTAAAAAAACACGATTGCAAAACTTTTTGAGCGGAGTTCTCTGTGGCATCGCCATGTTCGCTCCTACCTTTGTGGTAGCGCTTGGTTGGGCAAAGGATTAGCCATGCAACTACCGCTTTCGATTCGGATTACTTCCCCTAGCTTGTTCCGTGTAATTTTGCGGGAATACGTTTTCTGCAAGCAAGAACGCTTTTTTTGGTCGGTGAGTTTGCTTAGTTTTGATTTGCAAAACTTCTTGCACGAAGCTGGCGGTATGGCGGGGGAATGGTAATGAGCGTTTCACTTATTAATGATCACCTCTCTTTTCGCCCCGCGACTGACATCTTTAAAGTATGGGATCAAGGCAGACCAACTCCGCCAAATAGCCCACTTGCATTACGTGCGCTAGCCGAAGCGAAAGCCGCGATACAACATCGCCAGGTAGAAAATAAAAGCCCACTGACGGCGCAACTATGGGGCGTGACACCTGCGGGTGTGCGACGCAATATATTGCGGGCGGCAGGCTTGGAAGACCACCGTTGGGATTGCCCTGTGCATTCCTTTAGCGATGCGGAGCGTATTGCCATGAAGGCGGCGGCAGAACATGGCGTTCGCTTGTATGAAAGAGCTAGTCATGCGATCTAAACAGAGAGAAATGCCAGCGCAGCGTCGTCATGAATTATTTTTTGAAACGGCTAAATTTAAAACAGAAATTGCCCACATTCCTTACAAGTGGCGCAAGCGGTTAATCGCACGCACGCTGGATAAAATGGCCTGGTCTTCCTGGCACAAAATTTATGAATCGATTGCGGTGAATTTCGTACGTGACTTTGCTAAACAGTACGTGCCAGCTGGTATCAATATGACTCAGGATGATAACGACATTATCGCCACCGCCAAGAAAGCCGCTGGCCAGGTATCGCAAGGGCTGTGTGCCGCGCAATCGGATCAACACGCCTTGCTCATCATTAGCGCCCTCTGTCGTGACTATGGCATCGATACACCTGCCTTTGAAGAGTTAGCCGATGTCGTGGCACGTGCCATTGACCACCGCTGGTGGCGTCGCCAGCTACGCAAGAGCATCGGTCGTGCTTTTGAGGCCGGTAATATCCGGCTCGGTTATGTGCATTATCGGGGTGAACCGTATGCTAGCAATGAAGCAGTGCTCGGACGGTTAGCACAGAACCGTCGTAACGCACTGGCCATGGCCGCCACTGTATTAGAAAACGAGAACGGCG
The DNA here is from genome assembly GCF_002976435.1 of Solimicrobium silvestre. Taxonomy (GTDB): domain Bacteria; phylum Pseudomonadota; class Gammaproteobacteria; order Burkholderiales; family Burkholderiaceae_D; genus Solimicrobium; species Solimicrobium silvestre. The sequence goes on from NZ_PUGF01000031.1 coordinate 19,484, forward strand.
AGCAATTCAGTATTGCCGATCTCGCAGAAAAAACGACTGCCAATAAATCCATACGAAGAGGAGAGTTAATGCTACGTATCAATGGTTTTGAAACCATCGCCAGGGAAACCGGCGACCAGGGTATTTTTGTGACGTGGACATGTCCATCGCACTTTCACGCGACCCGCCGTAATGGGTATGCCAACCCCAAATACAGTCATGCCACACCGCGTGAAGCGAATCAGTATTTGTGCAAAATGACCGCATTGTGTCGTTCGGCTCTAGCGCGTCTGGGCATTGGCATATACGGTTTCCGGATTGCAGAACCACATCATGATTCCTGCCCACACTGGCACATGCTGTTATTCGTTCGTCCAACTGAAAAGTACAAGAAGCACCACATCCATGATGTCGCCGGCCGTGCGATTCGTATCATGAAGCGTTACGCCTGGCGCACTGAACGCGGTGAGCCTGGTGCATTTGAACATCGCTTAGATGTTAAGCGTATTGACTGGAGCAAGGGCAGTGCCGCTGGCTATATCGCCAAATATGTCGCAAAAAACATCGACGGTGTTGAGCAACATAAAACCCGTGAAGGTTATACGGTCGCGACTGATTTAAATGGCGACGTGGAATTAACACCTTCTATGCGCGTTGAAACGTGGGCTGCAAAGTGGGGCATCCGCCAGTTTCAACAATGGGGCGGTGCACCGGTCACCATTTGGCGTGAATTGCGTCGCATAAAAAAAGAGATGGTTAACAAAGCGCCGGAACCGATGCGACGTGCTTGGGACGCAGTACAAAAAATCGATGGCGAAAAACGCGCAGACTGGGCCGAATATTTACGCGCCCAGGGCGGTGCAATTGTGCCACGTAAAGAGCTGGTGATTACCTTGGCCAAGGACGAAAAAACCGTCATCGGCCGGTACGGTGAAACGATCAAAGTGACACCTTACGGTGTCCATTGTTCTGCCTTGATTGGGGTTGTTTTTAAGTCTGTGCGTCATACATGGATGCCGGTAAATAACGGTGGTGATGGGGCTGTTTTTGATCTTCCTCGGACTCGTGTAAATAACTGTACTCACCAAAACCCAGAATCACCTAAAACTAGACTGAACTCATCAACTTTTGATGTTAACGATCAAAGTGAAAACAATAAAAGAACAACCAATGGTGATATTAGGGGTACTAACTTCCCCATATCCAAGAATGATCAATTAAAAACGCAACCAAGAATAAAGGAGTTAACTAATGAATGCTGAATTCATGCTTTTAGCAATCTACAATTCTCCAGTCTTAACACTGGAGCAGGTTTGCCATATAGTCGGCGTAGCTAAGGATACCGCCTACGTACAACGATCAAATGGCACCTTCCCTATTCCGATGTCAGGGAAGCCCCTACGGGCTGATGTGCGCGACGTGGCTTTGTACATGGACAAAACTAGAGCTTCGGCAACGTGAATTTAATAAATAAAAACTGCTTTCAGCATAATTTGTGCTGAAAGTAAGATTATAAAAATCCTAGTTAGATAAGTTTATCTTGAATACATTATGCGTATTCGCATGAAAAAAGCCACCCATTGCAGTCATTGATGTTTTGATGGGAATGCCTGCAGTGCGCCTGACCCACCAGATGAGGTTCTCCGAAGCGGTCATTCACAGCACTAAAATTATTTGGGGATTCCCCAATAACTGGCGCAAGCGTATCACGGCGTCCAAACCACGTCATCCCGCATTATGGAGCGAGGGGTTCGATCGACTTTGCAGATTGCGGCCCTTGTTCGAAAATATGGCCAGGAGCCGGGTCACGATTGAATCACCTGGCCTCCCGCATTCAAATATTGAGGCACACTGCCAGGGACATTCGTCGCCTGCTGAACGCTCAGCGGCCCTGAGCCAGGGGGCCAGCTCATCATCGCACGGAACGCATCGGGCTGTTTGGCTTGCAGTGCGAATATGTCGCTGATGATTTGTCCCGGCGGGGTTCCTTTTGCGCTATCCGAGTTGTAAAGCTGAGTGACTTGGTTTTGATAAGACGCGTATTGCTTGGTGAAATAGGCTTGGCTGGCCACGGTCACCGGCGCGCCGTTCGTGTAAGTCACGGGGTCTCCAAAGGGCGCGCTGATCGACACCAAGCCGCCCACCGCCGATCCATCCATAGAGGTGTCGTGTGCCATCGCAGACGCCAAGCCCGCCCCCCATTGCGGATCGCTGTCGGCACTGGCGATAGTCCTGCTTTGATTTTGCTGATCTATCGCCATTGTTTGTTCATAGTTCAAATAGGTTTGGCCAGCTGCAGAAATAGCCACGCTGCTGGCCCCACCAGACGATTGAGGCTGGGAAGCGGGAATCTGCTGCCCGTCGCTTTGCGCCGTGCTGGAGACGAATGAGGGTTGCGAGGCGGAAATCGCTGAGACGAAAGACATGGCATGGCTCCTTTACAACTTGGACCAACATCCGAAGTTGGACTCTTGCGCGACATCATACCCGCGCCACCGTGGCGACGATCGATGGATCAGTCAGACAAAAGCATCTCAAATCCTCGAATTGGCGACAAACATGGGACTTTCAATACCCCGCCTCACTTGTGCTCTTACCTTCAATCTAGCACATTGCGGGAATGGCTTATTTGAAATGCGAATAAGCACATTACGGATTTATTACGGATTTTAGAGGTAGCTCTATAGGAGAAAAGTACCTTATTCAGTTCAATCCATCATCGGAGCGACGGAAACGCGGCGGGAGGGTAATTTAGGTGAAGTCACAAACGGGCTCTTAAAATAGCGTACAGCAAAAATAAGTCGCTATTTTACCTGTTCGTAGCACATTGGGTGAGGTGCGTCAGAACAAAACGCCGCATCAATAGTATGTTGATGCGGCGCAAATGGTGTTTTGTTACGATTATTTTTTGGAAGAAGTTGATTCAGTTTCAGGTTTGTTAGCGGAATCTGGCTTAGGCATACGCTTAAATATCTCAGAAAAATTACGGGGATCTTGCTCCGCATATTTCGCCCACAAAGCGTAACTTTTCGGATAATAATTCTGATTTAAACGTTGATTCGCCGTCATTACCTGTAAAGCTTCTGTTGCCCGCTGATTTAAGGCGTACGCCAGAGCCAACCTTTCCAAAACAGGGGGAAATCCAAAACTGAGTGACATTTTTTCAAGGAAAGTAATATCTTGTGCTGGCATTCCTGTATAAATCTTGATTTTATCGATACGGAAATAATCGTAAAACTGCGGAAACAAAGTAAATTCAGGTTTATCTGTGCCTCCCTTCCCTTTAGTAGAGCCCATTTGCTCCCAATACAAAGCCTGGAAACCATCTACTACGCGATGATAATCCCAACTTACCGCACCAATTGCAAGCAGTGCAGCGACAAAAAAACTAATAATCCAACTACGTACACAACCAAACTGAAGCCCCCCTAAATTTGAGCCATGTGCAGCGCCAACCATAACGCCAAACGGAATTAATATATATGCATTCCAGAGCGGAAATTCAACCATACTATGTACCGCTACTGCACAAAACATCAAACTAAGATAACGAATATGTACATTACGCCAATATTTAAGACAACTGACATAGAACCAGTAAACTGTGCTTGCAACAATCAGCAATGTAGCCGGCCAACCAAGTTCAGCAGCCAAATTGAGCACAAAATTATGCGCATAATCACTCATTCCCACTGGCTCAAACAAAGGTGATAACGCCACTTGATATTGACCGAACTGCAACCAGCCAACACCAAACCACGGATGCATTAAACTCATCACCCACGCTTGATGCCACAAGATAAGCCGCTCATTATGTCCAGCACGCTGAGCAGCGGTTTCAAATGAATGATAACCAACATAAGACAAAAAACTCGGTGCAAAAACCACCATTAAAGCAAATAAAAACAATAAGAATACAAGCACATGCCGATCCACTAGCTTGCAATCGCGTGGATGAAACCAACAAGCAAGAACAAACAAAGGCAAAATAATCCAGGCAATTCGGGATTGGGTAAGGGTTAATCCCCACAATACAATCATCACAATACTAATTGCCATCGATTTATTTAGACGGCTGCTCTGATACATCCACCATACAGACGCAAGTGAAAAACACATCAATAAAGCCAATAAATTAGGTTGAGCAAGATTAGCATATAGGCGGCTGACGATTCCATTTACATTCGTAGGCATCACAAACGGCATAGCGTTCAAACCAGCTATCTGAATATGTTGAAACACCACCGATAACAATGAAGTCACCACAAATACACAAGAAAACGCAAAGCAAAGCTTTTCCATCCCTTGTAGATGCCTGACTAGCGTAGCACCAAAAATGATCGCCAATATAAAACAAAATAGTTCAACAATTGGAAAAAAACTATCCATCGGCATCAACAAAAATCCGTTCCAAGTCTGTAGAGCAATGATAATTATCATGCCTATTGGCAAAAATACGGCGGATGGTATTTGTATAGTTAGTTTTGGACTAAAACTTAAAAAACCAATACCAAATACCAATGCTGTTATCGTCAAAGCATCATGATAATAATTACGGTATGGATGGATATGAAAAGGATGAATGTAACTACAAAACAAAAAAAACGCGAATATCCCAATGACGTAGTTCAGTTGTTTATTATTAAGCATAAATAGGGAAAGTTATAATGAGGAAGTTACTTCAAGGCACTGTCGCGTCTTATGCTTACAGACTTGTCGGCAAAGATTAAATAATACCGATAATTTCACCTGTCTGTGCGTTAATTACCACAAACAATGCAATTCTCTTATTAATCAACGCTATAAATGACACGGATGTTCCTGCATTTTCACGTTCATATGATTTCAGCCGCTGCTTAGTCTCCGCATCGATTGTTTTCCATTCCTGACTCGTTTTTGCAGCCGCCTTAATTTGTTGTTGTATCTTATTCAACGGCACAAAATACTGCGGCAAATTTTGAATTCCCATGCCCGCCAGACTACTAAACACAATATCGTTTTTAATTTTTGGATCAGTTGGTTCCTGTGTACCGACATACTCAGGGCCAAATACAGGCAAACTTTTGAAATGGGTATCGGTTACCTTAGCTTGATCAGTTGCATCAATTTCATTCGCACGCACCATGTAAAACTTATTTTCTGCAAACGCTATGTAAACCGGGCGAACGGTATAAATTGACCAAACTCCATAGAATAAAAAACCTAACTGACAAAGTACAACAATAATCAGATCCTGTTTTAGTTTCTTTTTTTGAGGATTAAAAATAATCAATGTGACCAGTGGGCCAATAATAAGGTCGACGCAAATCAACAAACGCAATAGTTCCACACCTGCCGCAGCAGAAAACAGTTTACCGGGATACCAAACCTGGCTAACCATTAAAAAAAATACCGCCAAAAAACAGGCACTGCCAAACAAATGTAATGCTGATGCTTGAAATCTATTCATCTTCATGTTCACAACCAAAATAAAATCCCATTCAATTCAGTTAAAAAAAAGCACGGCTATACCGTGCTTTTTAGTAAATCGCAATATATTAACAAATTGATTGAGTAACACAAGTTGAAGCAGTGTTTTTTACCCAGGTAATCATTGTTGCTGAACCAGCCGCATTGAGAGTTGGATTCAATATATAAGTTTGACCAGACAAACCATTTACAGGGGTGCCAGCAGCTCCAACTGCTGTTGCTGTAATTGTGCCATTTGCAACAGTAACAACTGAAGCCAAATTACCTGTTGCGGCTGGAGCAGCACCAACTTCACCGGTAGTATTGGCGTTTGCGCACGCAGCCAATGCACCAGTATCAAGTGCGCATAATTCCACAGCCAATTTCCAAGGTGCAGTTGCACCAACTACTTCAGTAAATTTTGATTTAACCGTGTAGGTTTGATATTGAGGAACAGCAATTGCAGCTAAAATACCGATGATCGCAATAACAATCATTAATTCGATTAAAGTAAAACCTTTTTGGGTAGTTTGAGTATTCATTTAGTTTCTCCAGTGAAGTAGAACAATTTCTACATAATCTTTATCAAGCAAATTATGTGCCAGAACCTTCTCTTGATTTACAGCAAAAATTTTGTGTGATTACAATATAAAGCAAGTAAATTTTGTCACTCTGTGACGTATATTGTCATCTACACCTACATATTGGGTCAATAAATAGCAGTGACAATTCACGGCAATGGTAATAATTAACACAGACCCAGGCCTACACATCCACTAGTTGTAAGCTTAGTCCAGACAATCAATGTCGAACTATTAACAGCATTTAATTGCGGTGATAAAGTATAGTCAGTCTGCACGCCAACTGAGGCACCAGAATTACTCGTTGCCGCAATAACTCCAGCATCAGATACATTAATTGATAGAACCTGGCCAGACGCAACAGCGTTAGCGGGCACTCCATTACTTCCTCCAGAGCACCCTGTGATCGCCCCCCCAAGCGCCAAACCCTGTTGAATCACGCATACCTCAACGCCAAGTTTAAATGGCGTAGTTGCCTGTATCACTTCAGTAAAATAAGATCTTTTCGTATACTGCTGGTATTGTGGAATAGCAACAGCCGCCAAAATTCCAATAATGGCAATCACTATCATCAACTCAATTAAAGTAAATCCTTGTTGTGCCGCTTTCATTTTGCTTCCCTCGCTTCATTAATAGTTATAGTAAAGCAGTAAGCAATAAGCAAGCCATGTAAGATTTTGTAACCTAATTGTGCTAAAAAAACCGTAGTTTTATCCAATAAAACCAACACACCAATTCAGCTAATTACCCAAAGGAACCACAAACATTGCTGGTAGGGATTTTATGTTTCCGCTGACGTGGGAATCCCGCTATGGCTTTGATATTTTCACAAATCACGCACAAAGCCATCTTGCTACAACAATCAATAACTCAACCCGTTTGGAACATTAACCTCGTACCAGACAAATCAATCACATCGCCTTGCTTTAATTCACGCACTTTATTACCGATGCCAGCATCATTAACCAAGGTGGATTGAGCGCCTTCGACATGCGTTAAAAAATAAGTATTATTGGTACGAGTGATGGTAGCAACTTGAACTCCGGGAGTGCCGAGCGTTGTGAGTTCTTTGCTTAAAACCAATTGTCGGCCAGCATTACTTCCATTCAATACTTTTACAAAAGCATGTTTAACCGATGCGCCGGGAACAGGATTAGGATCAGGAAATTGGCTATTAATAACATGATGCATGCCATCCATTTCAAACCGCAACTTGTACTTGGCGAGTGAAATCACATCACCATTTTGCAAAAAATGACGCTTAACTGGTTGCCCATTTACTTGCGTACCATTGGTACTGTTAAGATCTTCCAGAAAAGAATCGTTGCTGTGCGTTTCAATAACAGCATGCTCACCACTAATGGCAAGGTGATTTAACACCACGTCATTGCTTGGACGCCGACCTATGGTGATTTTGACTTTATTAATGGGGATTTCTTGTAATATTGCGCCTTCGAGTGTCACGCTTATTTTTGCCATTGATAAACTCCATGAATATTTTAGCTATTTTATTTGCAACCATTAAAAGTGGTGGCGTTAAATAGAATGTATGTGCAAAATGCTACATAGCAATAGTATAAGCACGATTCGTGCCTTGCAATTTAGAAAAGTTGCTTTAAACCAAAATTTTTAATACTGTTTATTTTAAACAAAATGACCGAAATATTATCTCGCCCGCCTTCCTCGTTAGCTAAGCGAATTAATTCAGCGCACATGTCTTGAATATTTACATTATCTTGTTGCAACGTTTCTTGTATTTTTTGTGCACTGAGCATATCAGATAAGCCGTCAGAACAAAGTAAATAAACATCGCCTATCTCAACTTGATGTAAATTTACTTCGGTTTCCACCGGATAAGACACGCCAACCGCTCGCGTTACTAGGTTTTTAATATCAGAATACTGGGCAGTTTCAACACTGATCATCCCCGCATCGATTTGCTCTTGAACAACAGAGTGGTCATGGGTGATTTGGGTTAACTGGCCTTGCCGATAGCGATAAGCACGTGAATCGCCGACATGCGCCACAACTAATATATCGCGATAACAAACCGACATGACCAACGTGGTCCCCATGCCGAAATACTGCGGCTCGGTCAGTGCGGCTTGCAAAATAGTGTTATTTGCCAGCTCAATTGCCTGCTCTACAATTAGCTGAAGATCATCGGGCTGGTAAGGGATTAAATGTGACAAAAACCGGTGTAATTTTTCATTTACATAGTCCTTAATCACTGTGATAGCGATTTCACTCGCAACTTCACCCGCATTATAGCCGCCCATCCCGTCCGCCAAAATGGTCATGGCGCTTTCTGGACAGACTGCAATCGCATCTTCGTTATGCACACGCTTTAAACCGGTATCGGTTTGGGATGCATAATCTATGCTGTCGCTATTAGGCATGAACAAAAACTCTCACTGTTTTACTAGCTGTATTTTATAAGCTAATTTAATTCGATAGCACGGGTTAATAACTATAACAAAACCAACTTAAGCTAGGTGCTAAAAACTTTAACAAAGAGTAACAAAAAAGGGAAGCATATGCTTCCCTTAATTCCCTGCAGTGCATAAAACTTAAAGCATAGCTTTCAACAAACGAGCCATTTCTGATGGGTTTTTAGTCGCTTTAATACCACACTCAGCCATAATATCTAACTTGGCTTGCGCTGTATCTGCGCCGCCAGAAATCAACGCGCCGGCATGGCCCATGCGCTTACCTGGAGGAGCTGTTACACCAGCGATAAAGCACACTACTGGTTTTTTCATGTTGTCACGAATCCAGTAAGCGGCATTCGCCTCGTCAGGTCCGCCGATTTCACCGATCATAATTACGGCATCAGTATCTGGATCATCATTAAAGGCTTTCATGATGTCGATATGTTTTAAACCGTTAATTGGATCGCCACCAATACCAACTGCTGTTGACTGACCTAAGCCCAACGCAGTTAATTGACCAACTGCTTCATAAGTCAATGTACCTGAGCGTGACACCACGCCGATACGACCTTTACGGTGAATGTGGCCTGGCATAATCCCGATTTTGATTTCATCAGGAGTAATCAAGCCTGGGCAATTTGGGCCTAACAACAATGTTTTGCTACCAGCTTTAGCCATGCGGTCTTTCAACATCATCATGTCGCGCACTGGAATGCCTTCGGTAATACAAATTGCTAAATCCAAGTCAGCTTCTACGGCTTCCCAAATAGCGGCAGCAGCGCCAGCTGGCGGTACGTAAATAACTGAAACAGTTGCACCAGTAGCGGCTTTAGCTTCGCCAACATTCGCAAAAATTGGAATGCCTTCAAAGTCTTCACCGGCTTTTTTCGGGTTCACACCTGCGACGAAACAGTTTTTACCGTTAGCGTAGTCACGACAGCCGCGAGTATGGAACTGACCGGTTTTGCCGGTAATACCCTGGGTGATTACTTTGGTGTCTTTATTGATTAAGATTGACATAGTGTTTCCTTCTTATTTAGCTGAAAACGCGGCAGCAGCAGCAACCACTTTCTGAGCAGCTTCTTCCATCGTATCTGCGGAGATAATAGGCAAACCAGAGTCAGCCAACATTTTTTTACCGATTTCTTCGTTAGTACCCTTCATGCGTACTACCAAAGGTACCGTCAACGATACTGCTTTAGAGGCAGTAATAACGCCTTCAGCAATAACATCACAACGCATAATGCCGCCGAAAATGTTAACCAGAATTGCTTTCAAACCTGGGTTTTTCAACATGATCTTGAATGCTTCGGTTACTTTTTCTGCTGTTGCTCCGCCGCCGACGTCCAGGAAATTGGCTGGCTCACCGCCAAACAATTTAATGGTATCCATTGTTGCCATCGCCAAACCTGCGCCATTAACTAAACAACCGATATTGCCGTCTAAAGAGATGTAAGCCAAATCGAATTTAGATGCTTCGATTTCTGCTGGATCTTCTTCATCCAGATCGCGGTAAGCCACGATTTCTGGTTGACGGAACAAGGCGTTGGAATCAAAGTTGAACTTAGCGTCCAAAGCGATAATTTTGCCAGAACCGGTTACGATCAATGGGTTAATTTCAGCCAAAGAAGCATCGGTTTCCATGAAAGCAGCGTACAAGCCTTTTAATTGAGTGCGAGCATCAACGACAGACGCTTCCGGCACACCAATTTTGCGGCAAATATCATCCGCTTCAGCATCTTGTAAACCCGCTGTTGGATCGATTGCGATCTGATGAATTTTTTCTGGATGGGAAGCGGCAACTTCTTCAATATCCATACCGCCTTCGCTCGATGCCATCAGCACCACGCGTTGACTGATACGGTCTGTCACCAGACTGATGTACAGTTCTTGTTTAATGTCAGCGCCTTCTTCTACCAACAAGCGACGCACTTTTTGGCCTTCTGGGCTAGTTTGATGCGTGATTAACTGCATGCCCATGATGGCATCCGCGTATTCTTTCACTTGCTCCAGCGTTTTTGCTACTTTCACGCCGCCGCCTTTACCACGACCGCCTGCATGAATTTGCGCTTTAACAACCCAAACTGGGCCACCTAACGTTTCAGCCGCTTTAACAGCTTCTTCAACTGACATACACGGAATTCCGCGTGGCACTGTTACTCCGAATTTACGGAGAATTTCTTTACCCTGATACTCATGGATTTTCATGCGATTTCCCTTCGAACGCGTTTAAATAAAAATTAAACAAAATGTGACCAGATTGACCTGTTATTGCGAGATTGTCTTATTACGCACTGGCTTGCTTCACCCAGCGCGGATAATATGTTGCAACTGCTCCGCTATCGAGCTTTAAAGCATGACAGCGGTCTAACTGAAAAGGTTGTTGCTGATTGTCTTGCACAGTAGCATTAATAGCGTTTTTAACTTCGCCACCGCCAACTTCATGGGTTTTCAATACTTCGCCCGCAAATGCCTGAAGAGCTGCAGTAGGTAATACCTGGGCTAACTCGGTTAAATGAGTGCAACCACGGGTTCCACCTAAACGCACTTTAACTTCATGACGGAATTGTTTGAGCAAATTCAAACCGACCAACTTAGTATAGTCAGGCGTAATTGCATTGCAATATCCGGGGTAAGGGTGCGCGCTTGAAACCGCTTCTGCATCAACAATATCAAATTGCGTGTTGATGCAAATACGTAGACCAAGGTCATGAATCGGCATTCCGGCAGGGCGTAGGCCGGAGGCTAATTGCGTGTCAGAGGTTTTGGTATCGCGAATTCTGGCTTCAATGTCCCACAAGCTATCTTCTCGAGCGTAAGCGTCGATTTCAATAACACGGCTGTGTTTTAAAGCGCGGCGGGAATTGGGTGGTGAAAAAAACATGGGGAGAGGCTAGGCTATCTTCTACGCTGTATTCTACTAACTACTAACTAAAATCAAAAAGCCGCATGTCGAGTCGTTGGCATAGTTTCTACGCTAACAGCCGCTCTTGCGGCACTACAAAATATCACGGGATTTTAGCACAGCTGATCAGCGATCAGTTCTTTTCTGGATAAATTGAGCGGTTGCAAGCGGCGTTATCAGCGTTAAATCTGGAATTTCTCAGCAATAGCGCCCAAATTATTGCAAAAAATGAAAAACTCAGCAAGTTTGAGCACAAACAAACTTAGTCCATTCCATCCAACTCGTCCACCTCACCGCGTAATGCAACCCGAATCGCACTGGACGAAAAACCACGCTGGGCTAAAAACCGGATTTGCTTGGCGCGTTGTTCCGGTGTGGTTTTTTCTGTGGGATTGATGGTGTGAGCAAACTTCTTTTGCCAAACAGCGCAGGCGCGCGCTACTTCCGACTCAGCCAATTCCGCTTTGCTTTGTGCTAATAACAGAGGATCCAAACCATGTGTTTGCAGCTCAGCCAAAATGCGGCTATTGCCGTAGCTTTCTGAACGACGTCGCACTAAGGCCTCGGAAAATCGCTCACAGGATAGAAATTTAGCTTTTTCTAAAAAATCCAATAAGGCTTCCACATCATCCTCTTCCTGCGCGAAACGCACCAGCTTACGCCCAAGCTCAAGCCGGCTGTGTTCACGCAGGAAAAGGTAATGAAGCGCCCTATTCTTTAGACTGAGCTTTTGCTGCTTTTGCTGCGCTTGGTGCATTTACTGAGCTTTCATCCACGTTGTCTGCTAAAGCTGAAGCTGCGGCAGCCGCTGCTGCCTTGCTAACTTTAGGTGCTGCAATCACAGGCAAAGGTCGCACACCTAAATGCTCACGCACTTTATTTTCAATTTCACGCGCTAAGGCTGGGCGCTCTTTTAAATAGTTACGAGCATTATCTTTACCTTGTCCAATACGCTCACCATTGTAACTATACCAAGCGCCGGCTTTTTCGACGATTTTGGCATCGGAACCTAAATCAAGAATTTCGCCTTCGCGGGAAGTTCCTTCGCCGTACATGATGTCAAAGTGTGCTTCTTTGAACGGAGGGGCAACTTTGTTTTTAACGACTTTTACTTTTGTTTCATTACCGATCACTTCTTCGCCCGATTTAATACCGCCGGTGCGACGGATATCTAAACGCACTGAAGCGTAAAACTTCAGGGCATTACCACCAGTAGTGGTTTCTGGATTACCGAACATCACGCCGATTTTCATGCGGATTTGATTAATGAAAATAACCAGGGTATTCGTGCGATTGATACTACCGGTCAATTTACGCAAGGCTTGTGACATTAAACGCGCTTGTAGGCCAGGTAACGATGCGCCCATGTCGCCTTCAATTTCGGCCTTCGGCGTTAATGCAGCGACTGAATCGATCACGATCAGATCAACACTGCCTGAACGCACCAACGCATCGGTAATTTCTAAAGCCTGTTCGCCGGTATCAGGCTGGGAAATCAGCAGATCAGATAAAACAACATCCAGTTTTTGTGCGTAGCCAACATCAAGTGCATGTTCGGCATCAATAAATGCGCATGTGCCGCCGAGTTTTTGCATTTCAGCAATAACTTGCAATGCCAAGGTAGTTTTACCTGATGATTCCGGTCCGTAGATTTCAATCACACGTCCACGTGGCAAGCCACCAACGCCCAAGGCAATATCTAATCCTAGGGAACCGGTGGATACCACGGCGACTTCTTCGACAACTTCACCGTCAGCCATACGCATGACCGAACCCTTGCCGAATTGTTTTTCAATTTGCGCTAAAGCGGCTGCCAGTGCTTTGGCTTTTTCTGCATTTGGAAGTGGTTTTTTATCGTCCATGATATCTTTCAGCAAGTAATTATGATGTGATTCAGATGTAATTTCGAAGTGATTCGGACCTGGTGAAACCGATTTTTCTTCAATACGGCGTATTCTACTTCAAATTTTTACCACTGTATAAAAAAACAGTGGAAAATTTAAAAAATTTTAAAACTGTTGCTACCACACCTAAAACTCTCACTCCCCAAAAAAACTATTATCGATCGCGGTAATAGTAACAAGCACCACATAAACCGATTCCAACCACGTACAACATCCAGGTAGATGGCACCGCGTACGGATAAAACATTAAAACGACACCTAACCATTTAATATAATTGTTCGTGGTTTTTTTTCCGAACCGGTAGGCGACATAGCCGATGATGCCAAACAAAATTGCACCAAATAAATAGGCCGGTGTAGGCAAGGTGAATCCTAATGATTCCAGGGTGTTTATTTCATCCATAAGGCGTTATCTATTGGTGGGTAGTGAAATTAATATTGCGCGGATTCATATAAAAACTGCGGCTGAAGAGTGCCTCACGTTGAGTGACCTGTAAAAACAAGATGGGATGTATGTAAAAACTACTTAAAAGCACGCTTTTTTTACACAAAAAGCCAAAACAAGTTCGAATTTTAATATAGAACAACAAATTCTTGGACAAGATTAGCTGACACCCCTACTATTATTTCTTTACACAAACAAAACCAGCTATGGAAAAAGGTCGCTTAGAAGCATTTAGTGATGGTGTTATCGCCGTTATCATCACCATCATGGTGCTGGAATTACATGTACCTCACGGCAATCAACTAGCCGACTTAGTGCCGCTACTGCCCAAGTTTCTTTGCTATGTGCTGAGTTTTATCAATGTAGGACTGTACTGGAATAATCATCACCATTTGATGCAAGCCGCCAAACACGTCAATGGCCGGATACTCTGGGCTAATTTGCACGTGTTATTTTGGATGTCGCTGATTCCGGTGACCACCGATTGGATGGGTGAAAATCATTTTGCGCAAACGCCAGTGATTTTATATGGCGTGGTGTTACTGATGTGCGGTGTTGCCTATTCTTTTTTGGTGAAGGCGCTAATTGCCAAACACGGCAAAGATTCAGTTTTAGCGCAAGCAATTGGACGTGACAAAAAAGGAAATATATCCGTCCTGCTATATGCGTTGGCGATAGCGTTAGCCTTTATCAGCTCTTGGATTGCGATGGGACTTTACCTGACTGTCGCGGCAATGTGGTTGATTCCCGATACCCGATTTGAAAAAATCATATATCAAAAAAAATAAGCCCCAGAACGGGGCTTATTTGAACTCATCAAACCTAGCAAATTTAAATCACTTGCGTCTGCGCTTCATCACCAGCACGAGCGCGGATTTCACCGATTTGCCAAACTTGTTCGCCAGCAGCAGTTAATTGCGCTAAGGCAGCAGCAGCATTTTCTTTCGACACAATCACGACCATGCCGATACCGCAGTTAAATACGCGGTGCATTTCAGCATCAGCGACGTTACCGTGTTCTTGCAACCAAGTAAACAATGGCGGCATTACCCATTTTGAATGATCCAAAATCGCGGTTAAATGCTTGCCTAACACGCGCGGTACGTTTTCAACCAAACCACCACCGGTAATGTGCGCCATGCCTTTAACTTCTAATGACTCGATCAACGCTAACAACGGTTTAACGTAAATACGGGTTGGTGCCATCAACACATCGGCTAATTTTTTACCGTGGAAATCGCCATCCAAATCAGGCTGCGCAACTTCAATGATTTTACGCACTAAAGAATAACCGTTGGAATGCGCGCCGGAAGAAGCTAAACCTAAGACGACATCGCTTGGCGTAATTTTTGAACCATCGATAATTTTTGATTTTTCAACCGCACCAACTGCGAAACCAGCCAGATCGTATTCGCCATCGGGATACATTGACGGCATTTCTGCAGTTTCACCACCGATTAATGCGCAACCAGCTTGTTCGCAACCGAGCGCAACGCCTTTAATTACATCGGCAGCAGCAGCGACATTCAATTTACCGCAAGCGAAATAATCAAGGAAAAACAACGGTTCTGCGCCTTGCACCAAAATATCATTGACGCTCATCGCGACTAAATCGATACCCACGGTGTCGTGGCGATTTAAGTGAAAAGCCAGTTTTAATTTAGTACCGACACCATCGGTGCCAGCCACTAAAACCGGCTCTTTATATTTTTTACTGACTTCAAACAACGCACCAAAGCCGCCGATGCCGGCCAAAACGCCTTCACGCATCGTGCGTTTTGCATAGGGTTTAATAACGTCAATTAAGGCGTCGCCAGCGTCGATGTCAACGCCTGCGTCGCGATAAGAAAGGGAAACTTTGGAGGATGATGTCATGATATCTGGCTAAGTATTTAGGGAGGAAGCAGTAAAAATAGCAGTAAAGGCGGCGCTATCGGGTAAAATTCGGTGTTTTGATTTGCAAGCAAGCTACTACTGCAAATACCACCAAGTGCCGACGAAACCGACATTTTAACAAATCGCACCTGATTCACCTATTGATTCGCATATTTTTACCGGACATTAGTTAAAAAGAACCATAAAATTCTCAATAAACCGCTTGTGACCCCCTATGACCATTACTAAAGAACAATTTCAAACTGCTATTTGGGTACTACTAGGTATCGCTTTAGTCCTGTTATTGTTCATGCTCGGCCCAGTACTAATGCCTTTTGTCACAGGTGCGATTTTGGCGTACATACTTAATCCGCTGGTGGATCGCTTGTGCCGTTGCACTATCGGCAAAAGATCCTTAGCGCGCTCAATGGCGGTATTAATTGCCATGGTTGCATTAATTGCCAGCATATTGGCACTGGCATTAATCGTGTTACCGGTAGTTCAAAACGAAATACCTTTACTCCAAGAACAAATTCCACGCTTTCTCGATCAGATGGACGCCATGTTCGCCCCAAAATTGCTTGACTACGGCATACACGTCAAGTTAGACAGTGCGGGAATTAAACAAATGTTGTCAGAACAGTTGGCAGGCAGCGGACAAAAAGTCACTTCCGGCATTTTGGAGTCACTCAAAGTCGGCGGCACCGCCGTTATTGGCCTTGTTGCCAATGTGCTGCTAATTCCCATGGTTTTGTATTATTTGCTACTCGACTGGCACGCGATCCTAAACCGCATGCATCTGTTTATCCCGCGCCGCTGGGTCAATAAAACCACAGACTTAGTGCAAGAAACCGATGACTTATTAGCGCAATATCTGCGCGGCCAATTATTAGTGATGTTTATTCTGGCTGTATACTATTCCAGCGCATTGGCATTGGCCGGTTTTTCAGTCGCTTTGCCGGTCGGTATTTTGACTGGCTTGCTGGTCTTTATTCCCTACATCGGCTTTGGTTTTGGCTTGTGTTTAGCCTTGATAGGCGCAGTATTGCAGCTCGATCCGCTGCACGGCTTACTGATGGTGGCGATTATTTACGGCATTGGTCAAGTCGTGGAAGGCTTTTATTTAACGCCCCGCTTAGTCGGTGAACGGATCGGCTTACCGCCTTTAGCAGTGATTTTTGCGTTACTCGCCTTTGGTCAGTTATTTGGCTTTATCGGCATCCTGCTAGCCTTACCTGCTTCAGCCATTACCTCGGTGGCGCTCAAGCACTTACGCGCCCTTTATTATCGTAGTCGTTTTTATACCGCCTCATGAAGCAATTGCTGTTAGATTTAGCTGCGGAAAACCCGCACACCTTAGATACCTTCGTGGTTGGTCAAAATGCCGAAGCCGCGCATCTCTTGCGCCTGTTCGCGCAACGTACCCCCAGCACCTACGGTGAACGCGCTGTGTATTTATGGGGTGAAAACGGCGCCGGCAAATCACATTTATTACATGCATTAGCCAACACTCCAGCGGCACGTTACATCCAGGCTACCGCCGTTATTGCTGATTTTGAATACAGCCCCGCAGTTAGCCTGTATTTATTAGATGATTGTCAAAACATCGCCAGCACAAAACAAGTTGCGGCCTTTAATTTATTTAACCAGATCAAAGAACATAACGCGTTTTTTGTGGCCGCAGGATCCTTACCGCCCGCCATTTTAGGTGTGCGTGAAGACTTGCGTACCCGCTTGGGCTGGGGTTTAATTTATCAAATACACGGACTGACCGACGACGATAAAATGGCCGCCTTAGAGCGCGCTGCGAATGCGCGTGGTATTACCATTCCAAGTGGCGTGTTACTTTATTTGATTACCCACTATCGGCGCGACATGCCTTCGCTTTCCAAAATGTTAGATACCCTGATTAATTTTTCATTGGAAAGCAAACGCCCGATCACCTTGCCGATTTTGCGCGAAGTGATGCAGCAACAGGACGGCTATTCGCTATGAACCCTGCCAACATCGCCATTTTTGATCTGGACCACACGCTGTTACCGATCGATTCGGATTACGAGTGGGGCCGATTTTTATGCCGGATCGGCGCGGTCGACAAAACCTATTTTGAACAACGCAATCACGATTTTTTTGCCCAATACCAGGCCGGCTGTTTAGATGCCAGAGAGTATTTAGAATTTGCCTTGGGTACCTTGGCGCAATTTTCACAAAGCCAACTCACCACGCTACATCAGCAATTTATGACTGAAGTCATCAACCCGCTACTGTTGCCGGCAGCTTATGAATTGTTAGCGCGCCATAAAGATGATTTGATCATCATCATTACCGCGACCAACCGTTTTGTAACCGAACCGATCGCGCACGCGTTAGGCGTACAACATTTAATTGCCGCACAGCCAGAAATTTCCACGGATGGGCGTTTAACAGGTAAACTATGCGGCAATCCGACTTCCGGCGAGGGTAAAGTAGAGCACCTTAACGCTTGGTTAGCCCAGCACAACACAACGTTAAATAGTTTCGAGCGCAGCTACTTTTATAGTGACTCGCACAATGATCTGCCTTTACTTAAGCTTGTCAGTCATCCAGTTGCAACAAACCCAAATGCACAATTATCCGCACACGCACACATACACGGCTGGCCAATTTTGAAGATTTTCAATGATTAAGCAACTAATAAAAAAGATTTTTGGTAGCCCTGAACCAAAGCCAGTCAAACCGGCAGTGGCGAAGCTAAAAACGCTCACCGTGAAACAGCACGGCATTGATCCGGGTTTGGTATCAAGCAATGCAGTACGGGTAACGCACACCTTGCAACAAGCCGGATTTAAAGCCTTTATTGTAGGCGGTGCGGTACGTGATTTACTGTTAGGCGTTAAACCAAAAGATTTTGATATCGCCACCGACGCCACGCCAGAGCAAGTAAAGCGCTTATTCAGACGCGCCTTTATCATCGGCAAACGTTTTCAGATTGTGCATGTGATGTTTGGCTCAGACTTATTAGAAGTCACCACCTTCCGCGGCGCAGCGACCGACGGCGCACCTAAAGATGAATTTGGCCGCGTGTTACGCGACAACACCTTCGGCGAACAACCGGAAGACGCCACCCGCCGCGACTTCACCATCAACGCCATGTATTACGACCCAGCCACCCAAACGGTGCTGGATTACCACGGCGGCATGGCCGATATCCGTAAAAAAACCTTGCGCATCATCGGCCAGCCGGAAGCGCGTTACCGTGAAGACCCAGTGCGGATGTTAAGGGTAGTCCGGTTTGCCGCAAAGCTGCAATTTGATATCGCCCCCACCACCCGCGCACCGATTCCCGTCATGGCGGCATTAATCGACAACGTGCCAACCGCACGCGTGTTTGATGAAATGCTGAAATTACTCACGAGCGGGCACGCACTGGCCTGCTTGCAACAGTTACGCCAGGAAGGCCTGCATCACGGCTTGTTACCACTGCTCGATGTGGTGTTAGAACAGCCATTGGGCGCAAAATTTGTGACCCTGGCACTCAACAATACCGACGAACGGGTAAAACAAGGCAAAACCGTCTCACCGGGATTTTTATTCGCATCCCTGCTCTGGCATCAAGTACTGGCCAAATGGCAAGCTTACGAAGCGGCCGGTGAATTTCCGATTCCAGCCTTGCATTTAGCTGCCGATGATGTTTTGCAAACCCAAACCGATTCATTAGCCTTGCAACGCCGCATCGGCTCCGACATGCGTGATATTTGGGCAATGCAACCGCGATTCGATCGTCGGGTAGGTAAAACACCGTATAAATTAATCGAACATCCGCGCTTTAGGGCTGGCTTGGACTTTTTAGTATTACGCGCAGCTTCCGGTGAAATTGATCAGGAAATAGCTACGTGGTGGACGGAATTTTTAGCTTCGGACAATGTGGGACGTGAAACCTTATTGGCGGCTAAACCACGTAGTACCAAAAAGCCTGCGACTAGCAAGGCGCAAGATAAAGTAGTGAATAAGGCTCCAGCGCCGTCAGATGCCGAGGAAGAAGCCGAAACTAAAGCTGCCGCCCCAAGAAAACGTCGTCGTCGCCCAAAAAAACCAGCGGCGATGGAATAAGTACGTCATGAAACAAGCAGAAGGTATCGCCTATATTGGACTCGGTGCTAATTTAGGCGACCCGCAAGATTCCATTAACGCAGCAATTGTGGCACTCGGCGCACTACCATCGACTCGGCTCACGCAGGCGTCCAGCCTATATACCTCCGCGCCGATGGATGCCGATGGTGATGATTATGTTAACGCCGTAGTTGAGCTACACACGCAACTCAGCCCAACCGAGTTACTTTCCGAGTTACAAAACTTAGAACAGCAATTTGGCCGTATTCGCTCCTATCAAAATGCACCACGTACGCTTGATTTAGATTTACTGCTGTATGAACAGCTCACTATCAACACTGCTACCCTGCAAGTCCCTCATCCCCGCATGACGCAACGCGCCTTCGTAATGGTGCCGTTGCTAGAAATCTCGCCTGAGATCAACATTCCTGACTTCGGTTCGGCACACACTCTATTACCGGCATTGTGCGATCAAGTTATTCAAAAAATTGCTTAAACATTAAAAACAAAACCCTTAAAGCTGAAATTACCAAGACAAGCGGCTAATTTCAGCTGACCAACGGGATATTATGTTTCCTTAGATCAATGTATATTGATGTTAAACGGTAAGTAGAATTACTTATCACCATAACGCATCACATAGACACATCGGGAAACCAACATGTTTTTAATTCAATATCGATCATTTAAGCATTGGTCGTTCACCAAACTTCTCAGACCGGCAAGCCGAGCCGGTGGATTCACTTTGGTCGAATTATTGATCACGATGACGATCGCGGCAATTTTACTGGCAGTTGCTGTTCCCCAATTCAAATCAGCTTTTCAGTCCCAACAAGCATCAACAGAAATAACCAATTTATTAAATGATATGGCATACGCCCGTTCTGAAGCGATTAGAGAGGGCCAATACGTGACTATATGTGCCTTACCAGCTCCCCCCCTCACAACAGGAGTCTCTTGTGGCACTTCTAATAATTGGCAAAATGGGTGGATAATTTATTCAGATTCAGGTACTAGTAGCACAACTACAAATAGTGCCACGCAAACATATGCGGCAAGCACATCTACCCTGCTACGTGTACAAAATGCGTTTACCTCCACTGATACCTTAACAAATTCAACCGGCAGTGCAAACTCATCTGTGCACACAGTTAGTTTTAACCGCGATGGTTTTGTTCCAGGCCTTACGGCAGGTGCCGGGCTATTATTTACGCTAGACAACTCCCCAGTTAATAACAGCGCAACCCGGTGTTTATGGCTAGATGTATCGGGTCGTCAATATATTCAAATCCATAATCAAACAGCCGCCACTGGACAAGGTACTAACACATGTTCATAAAATTACGCTCAACAAAACACCAGCAAGGCTTTAGCCTGCTGGAGGTATTGATTTCAATTCTCATTATTGCCATCGGGCTGCTCGGCCTATCGAAGATGCAAGCCTTATCCATTGCAAACGCCCAAGTATCTGGTGCGCGCGGGTTGGTTGCACTTCAAAGCCTTAGCTTAGCAGCAATAATGCATGGTGACAAAACTTACTGGCAGACAGGCGCAACCGCAACCGCGGCCGCAACCACACCTCCCTGCAATTCAGCATGTTCATTGAGCGGTACGACACTCCCAAGTTCATTTGGCACTGTAGCTTCCAGTGGATGTTCATCAACCACAACAGCTTGCACTCCAATACAAATTGCTGCGTACGATATTACTACCTGGATGGCCCAAATGAACCCACAAGTTCCCGCTTATAAAACCACCATCACCTGTGCTAATACCAATTCCGCCACTGGTACTTTTCCCACCACCTGCATAATTGAAACTACTTGGACAGAAAGACAGTTGGGAATGAATAACAATGCAGTAAATGATAGTTCGAGCACGACACAATCTTATTACTTATACGTACAGCCATGACTAATTTAACCTTTTCGCCACATGCTTCCATGGCACCCGGCTTGCGGAAAAATGGATTTAGCCTGATTGAATTAATGGTGGCAGTGACCATTGGTTTATTCATTACCTTAGGTCTAAGCCAGGTTTTTTTAAGCATGTACAGTACGTCAAAATCACAAAACAGTTTGGCGCAATTTCAAGATAACGAGCGGTTGGCTCTAGTGATGTTAACCAACACGGTGGAATTGGCTGGTTATTTTGCAAGCCCTCTTACTACAACCCTCGCAAGCCTCCAAGCCACTGCATATACCAATACAGATGGTTCCGTATTTTCTAACGGCATAGGTGTTGTCGGCAAGAATACTTATCCGACCACAGGTACTAGTGATTCACTCAATGTGTACTACCAATCCTCTGGAAATGACGGCGTTATTAACTGCCAAGGTCAACCTGCTACCACAGGCACTTCCACTGTCTTTATCAACAGTTTCACAATAAATAGTAAGAATGAATTAGTGTGCGCCGTTACTCCGATTATTAGCGGTACCACTGGTAGCACTACTAGTGCGCTCGTACTTGCCAGCAACGTAGCAAGTATGACCATACTATATGGGGTTGACGTGTTAGGCACGGGAACCACAAGCTCATATTTAACTGCCACAGCTTTAAATAATAGTTCCCCGTCACTTTGGCCCAATGTACGCACCGTACAAATCACCCTTAACTTTTATGTCGCTAATGTATTCAACTTAGCAACCGCGCCCACCACGACGACTGCCTGGGTTCAGACAATTAATATAATGCGTGCATCATGATGAATATCCCACACCACCCTACCCAACAAAATCAACGCGGCGTAGCCTTAATCGCCAGCCTGATTATTATGTTGCTGATGACGATAGTGGCTTTAAGCATATTTCGCGGCAATAATTTGTTTGAAAAAATTGCAGGGAACACGCGTGAAAAACAACGTGCCTTCCAAAGCGCGCAAGACGCCTTGTCCTACGCTGAATGGTGGATAAACTCGACAACAACTCCACCACCTGTCGTTTCTAGCGGCTGCCCAACTAGCGCGCCTTCGGCTATTACAGTTTGTGGCGGCAACACAAGCTACGACCCCGGCACCTCAGCAAGCACCATTTTAGGTCTACCGCTGTATACAGGCTATACGCCATCTTCCATGACGATCAAAAGCGGAGGGGGAGCACAAACTGGCGGCGATGTAAATTATTCGAAGGCTCCTGGCATTTATATTTATAAAGAACCAAACCCCAGTTCTAACGGCTCGACGGTTTATGAAGTAACAGCAGTGGGCTATGGCGGGGCAAACAGCACAGTGGCCATAGTACAAAGTTATTTTGCTTTTGGAAGCGCGGCAACTTCTGGCGGTACTCCCTCCACTACGCCTACTGCGACTTCATTAAGTGGGCCCTAATTAAGTTGAATCATATTTAGCTGGATCATTAAAATATCAAGGAGTAAAGCAACATGGATAAGAGATCAATTGGGCTGTTGTGTGCCTCATCATTAGCTAGCCTATTACCGTTGTACGCGTTTGCACAGCTAACTGTGACGGAAAATTTCAACACTGGCTCAACAAATCAGACTTGGACAACAACCGGTGGTGCTTGCCTTACAGCTGGCACTTACGTTGCACCATCCGGTTCAACTCCTGCTGCCAACGTAACACCGGCCGGCACAATTCCTGGCTGTGCAACCTCGGGGGGGGCCAGCGATTCTTACTATCTAAACTTAGGCTCCAAACTTATTGGCGGCAACACAGGCAATGCATTACCAGACCCATCTGGCAGAGGGGCTTTACGCCTAACCAACGGTGACACTACCACCGGCTCAAATGGTAATAATGAAACCGGCGCTATTATCAGCACCTCAGCCTTTCCAAGCTCTGAAGGTCTTCAAATTACCTTTAATACGGTGACTTACGGCGGTAATGGCTATAACAATGGCGCTACCAATAGTGGTGCAGATGGTATGGAGTTTTTTTTAGCGGATGCCTCGGTAACAACGCAAATAACTACCACGTCAACATCAACATCTGGCGTCACCACCACGCTAACCAGCTACCCACTCACCATTGGCTCTTTTGGTGGCTCACTAGGGTATGACTGCTCTTCAAGTAAAGGTGGCGGTATGGCGGGCGGCTATATCGGATTGGGTATTGATGAATTCGGTAACTTTGCCAACAATACGGATAATGGTAGTCTCACTGATGCCAATGCATTCAATGTACGCTCACCGAATACAGTTTCATTACGCGGCGCTGGAAATATTACCGCAGCAATGATCAATTCGTTAAATTACAACTCTGCCGCAACAACGAGTGCACCTACATCGACCACTTCGCTGTCATATTCATATACGCCCGTAGTAACAGTAACAGGCTCTGGAAGAAATAGAACGACATCGACGTCGACGACAACGTCGACATCCACCACGGTGCTGACAAGTACTTCCTCAACCTCAACAAATTACGCCACAAACGCAATACTCACCTCGCTATGCGCTAAACCGACCTATACACTCACTGCCACGCCGATTACAGTTACTACAGTAACTAAAACCGTCAATGGTGGCACGCCGTCAACTCTAACGCCTAGCACCACAAGCGCGACATCTACCACGACGACAACTACCGTGATGGATTACCCGATGCTGGCGCACAATGTATTACCTAGTGCTAACTTAATTTATAGCCAGGAAGCAATTAGCAACGCAAGTCGTACCAGTGGCACTCCAATTTCTTATACACTCACCCTGACCAAAACTGGCTTGCTAAGCCTGAGCTATTCGTACAATCAAGGCGTGTATGTACCGGTAATTTCCAATCAAAGTATTACAGGTTCTGGAACAGGCTCGTCTGCAGTAAATAATGGTCCAATCCCAGCCAACTTCTTATATGGTTTCACGGCAGGTACCGGTGGTGGTAGCAACGTGCATGAAATTACCTGTTTTAAAGCTGCACAAATAACTGAATCATCCAGCTCGGCTGCCGGTAACGTGCCGCAGGCTAATAAAGTTGAAAATAATGAAGGAAGTCAAATTTATTTGGCCTCATATAACCCAACCTTCTGGACAGGTTCACTTACTGCCACCCCGCTCACCGTCCTAACCAACGGTAACATCGTTATCGGCGTACCAAGCAGCAATGGATTGATCAACACCAACGCCACATGGGATGCTAGTTGCAAATTGACTGGTACAGCAAATAATTTACCGAATCCAGTTTGCGCTACGACTGGGGGAACCAATACGCCTGAAGCTCCTACCGCCAGAGCTATTGCAACTTGGAACGGTTCGGCGGGGATAGCTTTTACGGGAGCAAATTTAGCCGGATCAACTGCACTCAATGCTGGAGATCCGAGTAACAACCAATTAGGTTCCGCACGCGTCGACTACTTACGTGGCGTCCGAACCAACGAAGCTAACAATACTTTCCGTACCCGTTATAGCGTGCTAGGCGACATTATTAATTCCAGCCCCGTTTCAGTCGGGGGGCCGAGTTCGTCGTTCACCCAAAGCTGGAAAGATTTACTTTATCCATCAGCCACGGCGCCGGAAGGAAGTACTTCTTATGCGACATTTGCATCTAACAATGCAGGCCGCTTAAATGTTGTGTACATCGGTGCTAATGACGGTATGTTGCACGGTTTTGAAGCTGGTCAATCGACAAGTAGTTCGACTGGAGGGGTCACAACTACCACATTTAATTCAACCAACAATGATGGGCTGGAAATCATGGCCTATGTCCCTAGTTTGGCTCTTAGTACCATTCACTCCACTACTAATTCACTAGATTACTCAGGTCTTACCTACGCACACAATGCGTTTGTTGATGCAACTCCAGGTACAGGAGATTTATTTTATGGTGGTGCATGGCATACATGGTTAGTCGGTGGTTTAGGCGATGGCGGTAATGCTGGCGGCATTATTGCCGGCCCAACAGTGACTGCGGCCGGTAATGTTTTTGCGCTAGATATCACTAGCCCAAGCTCATCACTGACAGATGCTAGCGTTGCAAGCTTGGTGATGGGTGACTGGACAAACAGCAATATAACTTGCGTTGGCAACCCAACCTGTGGAAAAAATATGGGTGGCATCTACGGCACCCCAATCATCCGCCGCTTACATGATGGCAACTGGGCTGCAATTTTTGGTAATGGGCTAAATAGCAGTTCTGGGACTGCGGGAATTTTCGTCATGGAAATTGCCCAAGCCAATGGCGCAGTTTCTTTCTACTATATCGATACTGGCACGTCAGCCAGTTCTGATCCAACCGGAAAAAATACTAAAAACGGCATTGCCTATGTTACTGCCGCGGACTTAGATGGTGATCATATTACCGATTATGTCTACGCAGGCGATGCATTAGGCAATGTATGGCGCTTTGATTTAACCAGCAATAATGCCACGACTTGGACTTCAGCCACACCATTTAAACTGTTTACAGCGTCAACGGCCTCAGCACTACAACCTATTTCCACTGCCGTAACCGCTTCCGTTATTAACACGAATAACACCAACCGAATTATGATTGATTTTGGGACGGGTCAACAACTCCCTCAAACCTTAAGTAGCGCTGCAACTTATGCTACCCAGACTCAAAATTTATATGGTATCTGGGACTGGAATTTGGGAACCTGGAATAACAACAGTGCTGTGCAATATTTGACGGGGACCAATTTATCGATCACAACGTCTACCTTAACGCAGCAAGTTCTTTCTTCTGTCACGCTCTCAAACCCAACAGCCAATACCAGCGGGAGCACCAAGGCATATACCGCCACGAACAACCTTGTTTGCTGGCCTGGAGCTGCGAACTGCGCTCCCACCACCAACGCCACACCTAACCCTAGTTATGGCTGGCAGCTTTCTTTACCGAACAGCACTGAACAAATCATCTATAACCCAACGGTATACTCTAGTATTTTTTGGGTAAACAGCATCATCCCGGCACAAGCGGATGCGTTCGCTTGTACCATTACTGCAGCGTCCGGTTACAGTTATGGCATTAGCATTGCTACTGGTGGAGCAACTGCTGGCATATTTAACAGCGCCATTGGTAACACGAATACTACAGACGCTAACGTTGTTGGATTATCACTGAACGGTGTGGGTACAGTTCAATTAATGCAGTCCACAGGAACCGTGACATCAGCGGCTGGTGTTACCACAACAGTCAACGTCACCACATTAGGCACTGCACTAGCGGGCGGCGGCGGGAAAACGGTAGTAGTTAATCCACCACCACCTAACCCTGGAGGCGGTTCTGGCAATGGCAGCCCTACTGGTCGTATTAGCTGGCTAGAAATTCGCTGATATTCCATAATTAACCAACCGTGAACCATCTCAATAATTAACCAAAAGCCATCATGAAATATTTATCAAAATTAAAGTTTTCAGACCATGTAGGTAAAGACCGGCAAGCAGGCTTTACCTTAATTGAACTAATGGTGGTTATCGTGATTATCGGTATTTTAGTAGCAGTTGCGGTGCCTGCTTATAACACTAGCGTGCAAAAGTCACACCGAACGGATGCCAAAACAGCGTTATTAGATTTAGCGAGCCGCGAAGAAAAATTTTATAGCCTGAATAATGAATACAGCCAGACTGCATCCGATTTGTATGGTTCTAGTGTCACGGCTTTTCCAAAAGCTCAATCTGGCACCACTGCTTATTATTCGCTTAGCGTAACGGCAACAACTACAACCTTTAAAGCGATAGCATCAATCATCACCACTACCCAACAAAATGGTGATCCATGCGGAGATTTCACCATCAGCAATACTGGAGTTACTGCTAACCAAGATGCTAGCGAAAATGCAATTACTGGACTTAGCTGTTGGTAGTTGATCCAGTTGTTATTTATTAATAGTTATTATTTTTTCTGGTTCACGTTAACATAATGTCCTCAGTTCGTTTACTTCCCAGTTCATACTGGGGAGTAAATTCTTTTCTTGGCAGATCTTGCCCATTTCAGCAACAGCGAAAATTCCCAAAATCCAACTCAGCATACCAAAGCATTTTTTTTCAAAAATGCACTAAGTTTCATTAAGACACTTCATTATTAAAATCTACAGTCAAAAAACAACTATTTAACGGCAGGTAAAGCCATTGGATACATTAATTTTTTTGAAAAGTATATGGGATATATAAAATGCCGATATTCAATTTTCAACCCAAATTAAACAAAATTTTTCCAGAGCCATTACACTAGCCGTGTTTTAAGTTTTGGCGCGCAGATTTTCACCATATCCACGCCACTTCAGCTAAAGTTAATCATCTTAAAAACCGACTTCGGAGTATTACCATGGCCAGCTATTTACAAGATTCCAACCGCAAACTAGTCACTGTTCCCAGCTTAGGCGCGCTGAAAGCGCAAGCGGAAAAGATCACCATGCTGACCTGTTATGACGCCAGCTTTGCCGCGCTGATGGATCGCTGTGGGGTCGATATTTTGTTGATCGGCGATTCACTCGGCATGGTTTGCCAGGGCCACAATTCCACATTACCGGTCAGTATGGCCGACATGGTGTATCACACTGCCAGCGTGGCACGTGGCAACCAGCGTTGTTTAGTCGTTGCCGACATGCCGTTCGGCAGTTATTCCACACCCGAATCCGCTATGCACAACGCCGTGCAATTAATACAGGCCGGTGCGCAAATGGTGAAATTAGAAGGCGGCGCCTGGCTGGCACCGACGATTCAATTTTTAACGGAACGATCAGTATCAGTCTGCGCGCACTTAGGTTTAACGCCGCAATCGGTACACCAGATGGGCGGCTATAAAGTACAGGGGAAAACCACGGAAGCTGCCGACATATTAATAAAAGATGCGCTGGCAGTACAAGCAGCGGGCGCTAGCTTGCTGGTGTTGGAAGCGATTCCTAAAGAGCTCGGCCAGCAAGTGACCGAGCTCTTGGCAATTCCCACCATCGGTATCGGCGCAGGTGTTGATTGCTCTGGCCAAGTATTAGTGATGCATGATTTGCTAGGCGTTTTTCCCGGCAAAAAAGCGCGTTTTGTTAAAAACTTTATGGACGGCCAAACCAATATTGATGATGCGATCAAAGCTTATGTGGCGGCGGTAAAAGACGGTAGCTTCCCCGCGCCGGAACACTGTTTTTAAAGTCAGATTTGAGCTGGTGGTTTTTTAACAAACTGCGGCTTTTCATAAACGGATAAACTTTGTGCCAAATTAGCAGTCAGCATTTCCGGGCTGCTAATACTCATCCCCAAATCCCCTAGCAAACCGTCTTGCAACCCATAGACCCAACCGTGAATAGTAAGCTCTTGCTGTCGCTCCCACGCATCATTAACAATGGTGGTCTGGCATAAATTAACCACTTGCTCAATCACATTTAATTCACATAAGCGATTTTGTCTGACGTGATCTGATAACGCCTCGCCCAAATAACGCTCATGTTTTTGATGCACATCCTGCACATGCCGCAACCAGTTATCGGCCAAACCGATGCGCCGGCGTTTTAACGCCGCATCTACGCCGGAACAGCCATAGTGACCACACACAATCACATGCTTTACTTTCAGAACATCCACCGCAAATTGCAATACCGACAAACAATTTAAATCCGAATGCACCACCACATTCGCGATATTCCGGTGTACAAACAACTCGCCCGGCAATAAACCTAATAATTCATTGGCTGGCACACGGCTATCTGAACAACCTATCCACAGATATTCCGGCGTTTGCTGCGCTGCCAATGTCGCAAAAAAATCCGCATCTTGTGCGGTAATTTTGGCAGCCCAATCGCGATTATTTTGAAATAACTGCTCTGGCGTCAATCCACGCCCAGTCTTGGCTAATTTTGAACTAGTCATCGCACTCCTTAGCTTGAAAGAATAGCCGCTATTGTATACTAGAGTGATGAATCTAATACCCTGTCGCAACAACTGTGGTGCTTGTTGCATCGCTCCCTCCATCTCCTCCCCCATCCCCGGCATGCCAAATGGCAAGCCAGCCGGCGTACGCTGCATACAACTAGGCGAGGACATGCGCTGCGGCATATTCACCAGCCCGGAAAGACCGGCTTGCTGCGGAGGCTTACAGCCGTCTCTGGAAATGTGCGGTAATTCTAAACAAGAGGCGATTATGTGGCTGTCTGAGTTAGAATTGGCAACCCGACCCTAGGCCGTGAATTAAATAGATAAAGATTGGCAAGAATGAAACAAGCAGCACTCGCATTACTTCAGAGCGTTTTTGGTTACCCCGCATTTCGTGGTTCTCAAGCAGAAATTATTGACCATGTAGTCGGCGGTGGCGACGCGCTGGTGTTAATGCCAACTGGCGGCGGAAAATCCCTCTGCTATCAACTGCCCGCCATGCTCAGAAACGGCGTAGGCATCGTTGTTTCCCCCTTGATCGCATTAATGCAAGATCAGGTCGATGCACTGGCTGAAGTCGGCGTGCGTGCCGCATTTATCAATTCAACTCAAACCTTTCAGCAAGCTTTGGCGATAGAACAAAAAATGCGCAAGGGCGAATTGGATTTGGTGTATGTAGCACCGGAGCGCCTGCTGACCCAACGCTGTTTAGAATTACTCGAAGTTTGCCCGATCTCTTTATTTGCCATTGATGAGGCGCACTGCGTTTCCCAATGGGGCCATGATTTCAGGCCGGAATACATCAAATTATCGGTTCTGCACGAACGCTTTCCCAACATCCCGCGAATCGCCTTAACTGCGACCGCAGACCAGGCAACCCGAGCTGAAATTATCAGCCGTTTGCAGCTAGAAAATGCGCTCCAGTTTGTTTCTTCTTTTGACCGCCCCAACATACGCTACCGGATCGTAGAAAAAGCCAGCGGGAGGCAACAATTGCTTGATTTTTTACAAGCAGAGCATGTGCAAGATGCCGGCATTGTGTATTGCCTGTCGCGTAAAAAAGTGGAAGAAACCGCTGAATTTTTAAATCAGCACGGAATCACCGCTCTTCCCTATCACGCTGGTTTAGATTTAAAAATCCGCACCCAAAACCAGGCACGGTTTTTACGCGAAGAAAGCATCGTCATGGTGGCCACAATCGCCTTCGGCATGGGCATCGACAAACCCGATGTGCGCTTTGTAGCTCATCTCGACCTACCAAAAAGTATTGAAGGTTATTACCAGGAAACCGGGCGTGCGGGACGCGACGGCGGCGCAGCCAATGCATGGATGGCCTACGGCTTGCAAGATGTAGTGCAACAACGCCGCATGATCGACGAATCGGAAGCCGATGAAAACTACAAACGCCTACAAAGCAGCAAGCTCGACGCGATGCTGGCACTCTGCGAAACCATCCACTGCCGACGCCGTCATTTACTCAGTTATTTTGACCAAAACGACAGCGGAGCAAATCCACAATGTGGCAATTGCGATGTCTGCATTAACCCACCCATCGCCTTCGATGCCAGCGTAGTTACTCAGCAATTACTGTCCGCGATTTACCGCGTAGACCAACGCTTTGCCGCCGGCCATGTGATCGACGTATTACGCGGCATGGACAGCGAGCGCATCCAGCAATGGCGCCATAATCAGCTCTCCACTTACGGCATAGGATCTGAACGCAGCGAAGCCGAATGGCGCGCCATTTTGCGCCAAGCGATTGCGCAAGGCTACGTCAGCGTAGACTATGAATCGTATAATTCGTTAAAACTAACCGAGACCGCACGCGCCGTATTAAAAGGCGAGCAATCGGTGCAAATGCGCCGTTACGAAAAACCGCAAAAAGCATCCAAACAAAAACGCAGCACCAGCAAAGGCTACAACGAAACCGATCTATCACCCGAAGGCCAGCAAGTCTTTGAAAAATTACGCAGCTGGCGTATGGAAACCGCCCGCCTGCACAACGTGCCCGCCTACGTTATTTTCCACGACAGCACTCTACGCGACATCGCCAAAGCAAACCCAAGCTCATTAGCTGATTTACGCGGTGTGAGTGGCGTGGGTGAGAAAAAATTAGCGACGTATGGTGAGCAGATTGTGGAGTTGGTTACGGCGTTGGGGTAAATGAACAACATAAAATCCGAATACCAATTCTGTAGGGGCTCCCCTTGTGGGTGCCCTTGGTTAAATATTCTAGATGTAATACCAAGGGACTCCACAAGGGATACTCCTACAATTTAGGCTAGGCTATTCAATTTAAATCAAAGCACACAATAAATATCGTCCAGCCATCTTTGCGGATTTGTTTGAATATATTCGGCAATACTCAAATACGACTTCTCATTACGAATCACGTGTTCGTAAAAATTGCGTTGCCAAATTTTTTTATTAAATTTCGGCCATCCATTATCACGAACACCTTGCACATAATCATTGGTAGTTAATGATTTGAACGCACCAACAATTTGACCTATCGTTACTACAGGGGCACTCGTTGATACTGGTGGCTCACTATTCTCGGTGCTAATACCAAGGGCACCCACAAGGGATGCCCCTACAATTTTAACCATCGGATTAATTTGAAGAATTCCATGCAGATGATTGGGCATCACAATAAATTCATGTAATTCAATTTTCGGATAGCGCAAAGGTAATTCCATCCAACGTTTTGCGATCATTTCTCCCGCACCATTCAAACTCATTTGATCATCAGCGATCTGCCCAAATAAAGGAATTCGCCTATCAGAGCAAATGGTAATGAAATACAGACCTGGTAAAGAATAATCGTAGTCTTTTAAACGAAGAGATTGTCGGCTAGGCAGATTCGGCTTCATAATTTTTCCAATACATACTTTTGCACTGGATATTATAGAAGCGAATAAAGGTAACTTCGAACTTAGAAAATCCTACTTCTTAACAAACACCAAATCCCAAACCCCATGCCCCAACTTCAACCCACGATTCTCAAACTTAGTCACCGGCCGATAAGCCGGACGCGGCGCAAAACCTTCCGCACTATTTTGCAAAGCAGATTCAGCGCCCAACACCTCTAACATCTGATCAGCGTATTCTTCCCAGTCAGTCGCACAATGCAAATACCCACCAACCGCCAAACGAGAAGTGATTAACCGCACCATCGCCGGTTGAATCAAGCGCCGCTTGTTATGCCGCGCCTTATGCCAAGGATCAGGAAAAAACACATGCACGCCAGCCAGAGAATTCGGCTTAATCATGTGCGTCAATACTTCAAACGCATCGTGTTGAATTATTCGCTGATTGCTTAACTGCTGTTCACCAATCAACTTCAATAAACTCCCCACGCCCGGAGTATGAACTTCCACACCGATAAAATTCTTATCCGGCATGCTGCCAGAAATCGTCGCACTAGTTTCACCCATGCCAAAACCAATTTCAAAAATAGTCGGCGCGCTACGTCCAAAAGTAAGTTCCACATCCAGTTCAGCCTTTTGATAAGGCACACAAAACTCAGGGCCCAACAATTCCAATGCGCGCGCCTGCCCGCTAGAAACACGCCCGGCACGCGTCACAAAACTACGAATACGATGTTCGCTCGGATCATAAAACATCGACTTGGAGGTAGCTAAATTGGTAGCTTCTTCGGTAGGTTCGACTGAGTCTAACGATTCAGGTAAATGAGGATTTTTGGATGACATACGGTGACTTTGCGGAGGAACTTATAGTGGAATAACGAAAACATGGAGCGGGTGAAGGGAATCGAACCCTCGTCGTAAGCTTGGGAAGCTTCTGCTCTACCATTGAGCTACACCCGCGAAACCGCAATTTTACGCGGGTTTCACGTGTTTTGACAAACTTGGGTTGTGGCCGCTGTAGTAGGAAATGTGATGGCCGTTATTTTCTTGCTGTGGTGGCATTGAATCTTAAAGTCTGTATTTTAGTTTTTAAAGTCCTTCAGTAGTGTCCCAACGTTCTCACGCCAGGAGCTTGTAAGTTAATGATTTACTTGCATAAAACGACGAATTTGTTTGGTCTCGATTTGAACGTCGAGGCGCAAAATAGGCGCTTTTTGCGGATTTCC
>NZ_PUGF01000032.1 GCF_002976435.1 Solimicrobium silvestre
CTCTTCGGTCACATAATCATCCAGCACCTCCGGCAGCAGCGTGCTTTGGGTGCGGTGCTCTCCTTGGATAAATCGCTTCATCAACGCTCCTTAACGTGGATTCGACTTTTTATATAACGCTTGAGAGATATTTCTGTTTACCTCGTTGACAGATTTTTTGAATTATTTTTTATTGCTTTTTAGGGTGCGTTTTTACACAGCCTCTGCCGAAAAGAGCTATTCACCCTAAAGCCATGAACGTCTCCGAACCTACACATTGGAGCCACAAACAAGTTAAAGACAGTAAATCAAAAATTGAAATTTGGCAACATTATTGTTGGTAAAGACCAAATGACACACAATCCACTTTAAATGTGAATCACTGGCATTTTTCAAATGCCAAACGGTGGCTTTCTTGGTGCTGATTTGTAATAGCCGTAAGTATGAGCAGAGCATTGACAATTCAAGCTAAATTGACGTTGTGAATGTCGTTAACCATTCTGGCGAGTTAGTAAGCAAGAATGCCTCAAGTTGCTTATCTAATCCACCCAGCACCAGTATTCCTAATGTGAGCAGTAGTAAGCCAAGTGCATTTTTCCCTATCTTTCCTGCACCAATCAAATTGCCCTTGATGCGTTGAATCACTCGGCGTGACATCAGACTTAATGCAAGTAAAGGTAGGCATGCGCCCAAGCTGAACAGCAACATGACCAGAGTCATTTGAAGAGGATTTTCTCCCTGGCTGGCAAGCGTAATTGCCGCGCCCAATGTCGGCCCGACGCACGGGCTCCAGACCAGTCCGAGTGTGAGTCCAAGTGCTAGCTGCCCTAACCATCCTTCATGCGGAATGCGTTGCGTCCATGTCTGTCCTGCATTACCCAAACCTTGCGTGAGTCGGGCAAATTGCTGCTGCAACCTCTCGGAAAGCAGCACGATGGACAGAATAATCAACACCACAGCGGCAGTGTTGCGGAAGTGCTCTGGGTTAAGGCCGATCGAGGCCCCAACGGTGGCAAGCAATACACCCATTGCGGTAAATGCTGTGGCCAGACCAGCCGTCAGGGCAAGCGGGCCGAAACGATGACTACTCTGCGCACCGGCCAGCAGAATAGGCAGAATCGGTAATACGCAGGGTGAAAGTGTCGATAATATGCCCGCGCCACCTGCGAGCCCTAAGCTGGCTAGTCCGATGCTCATGGTTATAGTGCCTTAAGCATCATTGCTTCAATTGAATCTGCATGAATGTCAAAAGCGTTTTGAGAGATTACTTTGCCGCCTTTGATCATGATGATCGTGCTTTGAATCGGTACATGCCAGGTCTTGAGAAAATCTTGATGGGTATCGAAATCAACGTCGACGACATTCAATGTCTGAAAGCGTGGATCTTTCAACAGCGTGTTGACGACTTCGTCCTGTCTTTTGCAATAAGGGCACCAAGGTGCTGAAACAAGAACCATGATTGGTTTGCCTTCATTTTTCAACGCATCAAAGGTTGCTGCATCGTAGGGTTTTCCAGCGGCTAGTGCAGCGCCACAGAAAATGACTGAAAAAATCATTGCGGTAATAAAGCGGATAAACATCGTTATCTCCAATTAAATAAAACCATGAAACACAGGGATGCAAAAACGCGCACTCTTGGTGGCGTTACGCTAGGAATGCTGATTGTTAGGTTGAGTGAGGTTAGTTATTGTGAGTGGCAGTTCCTTTCCTGTTGACGCCCATAAGGCGTTATTTATAAAGCGAATCACTTTGCATGAGTCCTGAAATAATTTAATTCCTTACACATAAATTTAAATATTTTCGGATTCATTTATTAGCGTGGAAATACTAGCAGGAATGCCAATTCTTTTTCATCGTAAATATAGGGTAAAATAGGTTTTTTACGGAGAAAATCGCTGTGATAGATAAGATAGACAGAGAAATAATCGAATTTTTAAGAAAAGACGCTCGAATTAGTTATAAAGATTTGGGCGAAAAAGTATTCTTAAGTGCTAATGCCGTTGCTGAACGGATGCGCCGTTTGGAGCAGTCTTTGGTCATTCAGGGTTATCAGGTCAAAGTGAACCTGCAGGCGTTGGAATTGCCGTTGATTGCAATTATTGACGTCAAATTAGCTCTGGGAATTACTGCGCTCGAATTTGAAACTAGATTGCAGCGCGTAACAGGGATTATCGAAGCGATATTACTTACTGGCTCCTTCGACTATATGTTGCGCGTGGCTTGTCACGATCAGGATGATTTAGTGCGCCTGACGGAAGAATTGCGGGCAAAGTGCGGAGTGCAAGACTCTCATACCAGATTGTTACTTCGTTCCATGAATCTGGAAAATCGGCTTGCGCACCGCTGATGGGCTTTGTGCTTACTTGCGCTTACTTGCACTGTACCTATCTTTTAGCTACGCTGCTTCCACATCAAAAGTATGACGCCGATGAGAACGACGGCAACCGCCACCCATTCAAAGCTGGTGACTAATTCTCCACCTAACACGGTTCCAAGAACCAGCGCGACGATAGGATTAACGTAGGTATAGCTTGACGCAAGCGTGGGCGAGGTGCGTTCTAACAGCAGCATATACGCGGTATAGCCGACTAACGAACCGGCCACCATTAAGTAACTCCAGCTTGCCAGCGCCATTGGCTCAGGCGGCCAAACGGGCACTTCGCCTACCGCAAATGAAACGAGCAGCAGCATCACACCACCAATCAGCATCTGGCTGGCGTGGCCCATAAAGCCGGGCGCTATTTTTAACGAAATGCCGCCCGGCAGTCCATACACCGCCCAGACGCTACCGATTGACCATGTTACGCAAGCGATGAACATGAATAGTAATCCGCTGGTTGACGCGCTAAAACCACTACCCTGAGTGAGTAAAAAAATACCGATTAACCCGACGACAATACCAATTCCGCGCCGCATGCCAGGGCGTGCTCCATACGGCCATTCCGCCAGGGCGACCATTGATGGCACGACTGCGCTAAAGGCGACCACCAAACCTGATCCGACTCGGGTTTCGGCTAGTGCGGTAAACCCATAACCACCTAGTAACAGCAGTGCTCCCAAAATGCTCCCACCCACCCACTGGCTAGGTTCGGGCCAGTTAGCGCCGCGCCATTTGGCAAACATGGCCAGTAAAATACCGGCGACGATAAATTGTGTACCCATCTGGTAAAACGGTGGAAAACTAACTAGCGCCCACTTGATTGCCAGATACATCGAACCCCAGATAAACCAGGTTGCAACGAGACATAAGAGAACAAGCGGAGAAAGGCGCGTGGTGCTGAGTTGGGTTGTGGAGTTCATGGATTGGAATCAGGTTAATGTGCGTGTTGATCAATTAATCAGTCTGTCCGGCTGACTGGGTTTGTGCTCTTTTTAATCTGCTTGTTAATTTACTTTTTGAGATACCAGCCCCAAGGTTGGCTTGAGTCAAAGCGAGTGATTTGCTTGGTTTCCAGATAGTTCTCAAATCCCCAGCGCCCTAATTCACGTCCGATACCGGATTGCTTAAATCCGCCCCACGGCGCCTCGACAAAAGTCGGCTGCGAGCAATTAATCCAGACGATGCCTGCGCGCAGTTTTTGGGCTACGCGATCACAGCGCGCAAGGTCGGTTGACATGACTGCGGCAGCCAGACCATAGCGGCTGTTGTTGGCGATAGTGACGGCTTCTTCCTCCGTGTCAAAAGGCATCACGCAGAGCACCGGGCCGAACACTTCTTCATTCCAGATCCAGCTATTTGTGCCCATATCAGCAAGGATGGTGGGCGCTAGAAAATAACCTGAATGATTGTTGGCAGGCGGAGTTGATCCACCAGTTATTAGTGTTGCGCCGTCAGCAAGAGCGCGATCAATTGCGGCGCACACTTTTTGGTGATGTTCGCGTGAAATCAATGGACCCAGTTGTACCTTTTCGTGCATGCCGTTGCCGATTACTATCCGTTTTGCTTCGCTAGTCAGGCGTGCTAATAACTGCGGATAAAGTGTGCGCTCAATCAGCACGCGGGATGTGGCGGAGCAGACTTGCCCCTGATTCCAGAAAATACCGAACAGTATCCATTCAAGTGCCTTGTCAATATCGCTGTCGCCAAAGACGATGAGCGGGGATTTTCCGCCTAGCTCAAGACTGACGCGTTTGATATCTTGCGCTGCTGCCTGCATCACGACGGAGCCGATTGCCCGGCTGCCGGTAAAGGCCAGCTTGTCGATGGCCGGATGTGAAATCAATGCCTGTCCGGCGACGGATCCGAAGCCGGTAATAATATTCAACACGCCCGCTGGCAGCCCGGCTTGCTGTGTGATGTCGGCTAGCGCCAACGCGGTGAGCGAGGTCAGCTCTGACGGTTTGAGTACTACCGTACATCCTGCGGCAAGTGCCGGTGCTACTTTCCATGCGGCCATTAACAACGGATAGTTCCACGGAATAATCGCGCCGACAACACCAACCGGATCGCGCACTACCTGCGAGTTAAATCGTGCATCCGGCAGGGCAGGCAGCTCTGGTTCACGACGTTCTTCCTGTTCTGCCATGTCAGCATAAAAAGTGAAACAGGCTGCGGCGTCGCTGATGTCCCAACGTGCTTCTGGGAGTGGTTTGCCGTTGTCGCGCACTTCAAGTTCCGCTAATTTATCTAGTTGATCCAGAATAGCCGCGCTAATTTTGTGCAATACCTGTGCGCGTGCGCTGCCGCTCATGCGCGGCCATGGCCCACTGTCAAACGCTGTTTTTGCGGCATGCACCGCGTCGGCAACATCGTCACTATCTGCGGCGGCGATGGTTGCGAACACCGTGTCGGTCGCCGGATTGATTACATCGATGTGTCTGCCGCGACGAGCCGGTTGCCATGTGCCGTTGATGAACAGTTGTTCTTGATTCATGGAGTGGTTTTTAGATTGAGGTGGGTTGAAAGTGGGCAGTCGCCGTCATGCTGGCTCCAGGCTCGAGCAACACGAAACCGGTTTCAGCGCCATCTATGTTCTGGACATGGATGGCGTTAGTGGTATGTGTTACTGGTTCGACGCAGCAGTAATCTGCATTGTGCGGAGCGTTTATGCATAAGAAGCGATAAGGTGAGTCTGCCGTCATGCGTAAACTGCCATGCTGCCCAGATATCGTGCACCTGCCATTCCATTGCTCGAAGACGTTATCCAACCCAGTTTGTAGTTCCAGTCCTTCTGCCAACATTTGTACGGCAGGGTGGTTGGGGTCTGCCGCATAAGGCAGGCCCAACTCTGACATTAAATGCATGGCCTTAACTTGCGTTTGCACACGCAAGCCTTTACTCCAGGGGAAGAACGTGTGGAGCCCGATACCGGCGGGCATTGGACTGGTATCTTTGTTGCGTAGTGTTACCGTAATCGACAGTCTTTCTGGGTTTAATTCAATGGTTTGTTGAGCGTGGTAGCGCCACGGCCACGCGCCGCCATGATTGTGGTGTGACAGTGTTGCGCGCTGCCGGTGCAAAGTTTGTGTCAACTCATCTACTGTCCACGCCGTAGTCCAGCCCTGACCTAGCAATGATCGATTGAAGCCAAAGCCGCTAGGCGGCAGCATGACATGGCGGTCGCCGAACATGAAATCGTCTTTTTCTAGCCAGCTGAAAAATGGCACCATCACAAAGGAGGCGCTGTCCAGCGGGCCTCGTCCATGATCCGACCACGGTCGCATCCAATCTACATTGCCGTTGCTGCCCTGCGTACGAAAATAAGTCAATGCGCCGCCTAATGTGGGCGCGAGCCCGACTGATAGCGTTCCACAATGTAGGTGAAGTATCTGCATGATCAGTTTTCAACGACAAGGCGAATAGAAAAATGGCGTCGCTCTAACTCGCGGAAGTAGCTTGGGATATCAAAATAAGACTCCGGCGCAAACACCCCAGCGCGTTGCGGCGTTGACAGGATGAGCTGCGCTGCAATCGAAGCGTTCATTGATGTACAGGCATCAACGTAGGATGCATACATTGGATTCGGTTTGACGATAACTTCACAACGCACTGTGCATG
Organism: Solimicrobium silvestre; assembly: GCF_002976435.1. Taxonomy (GTDB): domain Bacteria; phylum Pseudomonadota; class Gammaproteobacteria; order Burkholderiales; family Burkholderiaceae_D; genus Solimicrobium; species Solimicrobium silvestre. Next base: position 5,978 of record NZ_PUGF01000032.1, read on the forward strand.
CCTTGCCGTTTTTGCGGCCGCGCCCAATCGCAAGATGAATTTCATGGCTATCTTGAGCAGGAATATGTTCTGCATTTTTTGCGATATTACGATTGATGAGCGCACTAAGAAAGTCAACTGGTTTGATCGCTACGCCGTCAACTAACAAGGGCTCTTCAAAGTCGTTGAATCCGGCTTTCACCAGCCCAACCCAGGCCTCATGTTCGCGATGCGGCAGGTGAAGTTTCCAGGTAAATTCACGAATCCCTTTTTCTTTAATGCCTTCGGCTAAAGGCACTGTTAGCTGTTCGGAATGCGGTGAATACATAAACTCGCAATGCCCCCACGGTTCCGGCAGTGTCATGAATTCACGACCTTGCTGGGGCGCACACTGAACATGTTTCCCATCCAGGAATTGGGTGCTTGGATGTGCATATTCAGCCAGTACGGTTGATACGCTGTACGGTGGGCACAATACCGGATTTTCTGCGCCGACCAGCTCTGCGGCCCAGTACAGGTTAATGCTGTCGATGGTATCCAGTTCGTTGGCGACTGCGCGGCAGATCACATTCGACATGCCCGGATCAGCTCCCACGCCGATTACCGCCGTGACACCTGCGGCGGCAAAGCGTGCATGCTCGGCGAGTTGCTTGACGGTATACGTTCCCAGTCCGCCCAGATCAATATAGCTAACGCGCGCGGCCAGCGCGGCTTCAAAAATCGCCATTTGGTGACCGGCCAGAGTGGGCACAGAATTGATGCACAACTGCATGCCATCTAACGCGGCAGCTATCTCAGCCGGGTTGGTGACATCGAGTTGACGCAAGTCGATACGCGGGTCGTTTAATTCGGCTTTAAGTTTGTTCATCCGCTCTAGTGAGCTATCGCAAATCCGCACGCAGCGGATATCAATAATGGCGCGTTCGGAAAGCAGATCGCGAACAATGCCTGCGCCCATCAAGCCTGCGCCTCCAAGTATGACTATTTTCATAAATATTCCGATGTAGTAAGTAAGAGATTGAAGAGAGTGAAAAATTAGTTATGGGTACGGCCGCCAGCATCATGAAACCAGCTATCCGGGTAGGGGTACCACCAGTCTTGCAACGCCGGTTTGTGATTCAGAATGACCATTTTCGAGCGGCGGAATGCATCTAAACCCTGACGCGATAATTCACGTCCGAGGCCGGATAACTTCCAGCCGCCGAAGGGCAGGGCGTCGTTGTCGATCAGCGGATTATTAATCCAGACCATGCCCGCTTCAATCCTTTCTGCAGCTTCCATCGCTTCTTCCAGACTGGTCGTAAAAATGGAAGCGCCCAGACCAAATGCGCTGTCGTTAGCCAGTGTGATGGCTTCGTTAAAATCTGCTACGCGGCAGATGCTGGCAACCGGGCCAAAGCATTCTTCGCGCATGATGTCCATGTCGTGAGTCACGTTAATTAAAATAGTCGGTTCATAAAACCAGCCGCGTTCTTGGGAGGGTGGGATGCGGCCGCCGGTGACGATTACCGCTCCTTGCGCGACGGCTGCATCAACAAGGCGCATTACTTTGTTGCGCGCCGCCTCGCTCACCAGCGGGCCGATTTCACTGCGCTGCAAACCATGCCCGATGCGTAGCTTTAATGTGCAATTGACGAAGGCGGCGACGAAGGCGTCGAACACTGAATCCACAACGTAAATCCGTTCGGTTGAGGTGCACACTTGGCCGGACATATGAAATGCGGCCGTGGTAGCGCCCGCTGCGGCGATGTCGATCGGCGCATGACTGGAAATAATCATCGGATCACTTCCACCGGCTTCGATCACTGCCGGTTTCATTAATGTGGCGGCAGCAGCGGCAACCGCTTTGGCTGCGGCGACTGAGCCGGTGAAGGCTACGGCGTGGGTACGTTCGGATGCAATCAATGCTTCGGCCACGGCGGCACCGCCGGGCAAGCAATTCACAAGGCCATTGGGAAAGTTTGCAGGTAAGTTTGTAAAGCAGCGCATGAATTCGAGCGTGCATAAGGTGGTAGCCGGTGCCGGTTTGATGATGCATCCGTTACCGCTGGCGAGCGATGCGGCTACCGTCCAGCACATTAATAAAATCGGGAAATTGAACGGCATGATGTGGACGCTGACGCCGAGCGGCTCGTACCTTGCATATTGAAAAGAGCCGGTTTGGGTGGTGCCAGCGACCTTGCCCGCATCGTCACGTGCCAGTTCGGCGTAGTAGCGAAAAATCGGTGCACAGTTAGCTAGCTCTCCAATTGCTTCGGGGTAGGGTTTGCCCATTTCGCGTGTCATCAATTCGGCGCAGTAACGCAGGTCTGCTGTTTCAATCGCATTGGCGAGCGCGTGCAATGTTTTGGCGCGGCTCTTGGCATCGAGCTGTTTCCAATCCCGTTGCGCTGCGGTTGCCGAAGTAAGTACTGCGTCGATTTCTTCAGGGCGACTCTCGGCAAATACGCCAACCGTGTTGCCATTGGCAGGGTCGCGCACGGTATTGACCAAACCTTGAGCAGGAATGAACCTGGGGTTGATAAAGTAGCTGGGCGTTTCGATTGAAAATAGGGAGTTCATAGCTTGCTTCATAGTTAAATTCATGCGGATTGTTTTATTGGTAGCCCGACAATTTCCCAGTGCGGAAAATGTTGGTCAAGCAGGTTGGTAATTGCCTGCAAGTTCGCTTGTTCGAGCGCTTGTCGCAGCAGCCGAACAACACGTGGTTGATGGCGCAGATATTGATATTTGCCATCGCGCCGCGCCAGACGTTCAAATATGCCCGCTACCTTGGTGTGGCGCTGAGCAGCTAGCAGCCAATAATCGGATAAGAATTGTGGGTGATTAATCTCAGGCATGGCGTTCAAATAGCGCGTGATCAGATGTTGTTCCAGCCCGTCAGATAAATCACGTCGCGCATCCTGGCACAACGACATCAAGTCGTAAGCGCGGGAACCGATTAGCGCGTCTTGGAAGTCGAGCAAACCACAGGCAGCGGTTCCAATTCGTTCAGGAATAATCATCAGGTTGTCAACGTGGTAGTCGCGCAGCACCAAGGCATCGCGTCGCTGTGCCACATCGCTTAATGCCTCCTGCCATCGTTGAATAAATTGCTGGCCGAACTTGGTTGCGCCTTGTTTTAATTCTGGTAGATACCAATGTAAAAAAAGCTCAACTTCGCTAATTAATGCGGCCATGTCGTAAGTTGGTAGTTCATGCGGCACATGTTGTGCGCTATGCAGTGTTACCAGCGCATCGACGGCCAGTTCGTATAACGTGGTTTCGTCGTGCCCATTCGCTAATGCACTGGTGTAGGTTTGCGTGCCGAAATCGTCGATCAGTGTTAGCCCTGTCGCAGAGTTGCTGCGCAAAACGCGTGGCGCGGAAAGGCCGATGTTGTTGAGGTAGTGACTGATAAGGATGTAGGCAGACAGGTCGGGCGAATCCGGTTCCATGTCCATTAATAATTGCGCGGGCTGGGCATTCGGTAGTCTGAAATAGCAGCGTGATGACGCATCCGCCGCCAGCGCGATGCAAGGGGAGGGTGCAATGCCAGCGGCGCTAATAAAACGCCGACGTTCGAGATCGCGGATGCTCATTCTTATTTTCTCCTCAACGTATCATGTAAACTTTGGTGACCGTCTCATGTACGGTGCAAACGCCTTTCCAGTCCTGTGGAAAGAAGGCGGCAGTGTCAGGAGTGATCTCAATAATTTCGCCACTCTCATGCACATAGGTGCAACGACCCGCCAGAAAATGACAAAATTCATCACGCGTCACGTGGCAGATCCATTTGCCCGGTGTGCAGCGCCAGATGCCGCATTCAGACTGGCCGTCCGGCCCTTTGTGTAATAGCTTGCCTGATGTGTGCGATGTGCCTTCGAGCATGGTTGGAATCACGCCCCATGCAATTAATTCGGTTTGCGCTAAGGGATTTCTGAGGTAAGGGGTAACCATTGTGATGCTCCGGATTTATTATTAAGTTGATGAGTCAGGATCGCTGTTCAAAGCAAAATGTAGGAATTGCGGATGGTTTCGTGCACAGTGCATTCGCCTTGCCAGCCTGCGGTGAACATGACCAACGTGCTAGCCATTACCTCAATTACTTCGCCGTTCAGATGTGCATAGGTGGCGCGCCCAGCGACGAAGTAACAGAGTTCATCGCGTGGAATGGAAAGGTGCCAGCGACCCGGTGTGCAGACCCACAAGCCGACTTCGGGTTGGTTGTCTGGTCCTTTATGAATGAGGCGACCGCTTGAATGCGATTCAGCTTTAAATTCGTCTTCAATGGAGTTGGGTTGACGACCCCAATTGAGTAAGTCGGTACGCGTCGATACATCGACTAAATGTGGCGCAGAGCTTTGAAATTCAGACATAGCAGATGTACTCCTTTGATAGAAGTTCATCGAGTAATCTTGCTGCCTTGGCCGGCCCGTTCTGTGCCTGCATATGCCGACTGGTAGCGGCTAATTTGGTTTGAATTACGGGTGAATACAGACACATTTCCATCTGACTAATCAGCGCAGTTTCGGTCCAGTCATGGCGATTAAGTTTAAATCCGTGCCCGGTTTCTTCGACACGTGTGGCGTTGTCGTGACCGTCCCAGACAAACGGCATGATGATGGCCGGTTTGCCGAAAAACAGACATTCTGTGAATGAATTATTTCCACCGTGATGTATCACCAGATCGACCAATGGGATGACTGATGGCTGCGGGAACCAGCTATCAACGATGACATTCGGCGGTAACTCGGTGTATTGATCCTTATAGGCACCGACATTAACCAATACCCGGTATGGCATGGTTGCTAGCGCAGCAATCAGGCGCTTAAGCAGCGCGACATCGCCAGCGCCAAGGCTGCCAAACGACACATAAATTAATGGTGCTTCATTGTGTGCGCTAAAGTGCGGCACAACATAGGGCTTTTCTTGGCGGACGCATCCCTCAAGATACTCAAATTGAGGCGATAGCAACGGATGAGCGCGTTTGAATTTTACCGGCTCAGGGTAAAGCAATAGGTTCAAATAAGGCGAGGTCTCGAAGAACTGTCCCAGAGGATACGGTGCTTCGCCTGCGCTAGCCAGAAACGCGTTGAAGTCATCGTGCAAGGGGCGGATCACCTCATTAAATCGGGCCCGAAAACGCGCATGTGCTGCGCTGTCTTGCATGGCGCAGCCGGAAAGATGGGGCGGTATTGCGGGGTCTTCGATCTCGTTTTCAGAGCAGGAAATGATGCGTACCCAAGGCGTGCCATATTGTTTTATCGCTGGGAATAAAATTACGTTATCTACGCAAATTAAATCAGGGCGTATTTTATCCAGCACGCGCGGCAGGTCTTCTTGTGCGAACTTTGCGCTGTCCACAATGGCAGCCCAGCAGTCCTTCACATAATTATCAATTTGATCGAAAGGCGACTTGCTAAAGTTGGGAATGTGCCCATTGATGAAACTCTCCCAGAATTTTGCCATTTCTTCTGCGGCCATCGGCGCAGACAAATTGACCGGATGTGCTTCAAATCCGTATTCCTGATACAGCGCAACGAAGCCGGGATCGGAAAGGAAAACTACTTTGTGCCCCAATTGCGCAACTGCCTGCGCTATGCCAATTGAATTGAGTGCCGGACCGTATGCGGCTTCAGGGAAAAATGCAATTTTGCTGGGCTGCATTACTATTTTCTCCAATCTATGATTATTGTCATCAGTGTTTGTGTAGCTTGTTATTTTTTAACTTGATAGTAATTTCTGGTAAATTTGTTTGTACTAATATTTAAAATAATACACATAATTTAATTGATTGTTGTGAATAATCACTATTAATTGGGATTATTGTCTGATTTTCGATGTATTTTAATTTATTTATTAAGTTTAATTATGTATTTAAATACCGTTTAAATTTAGATGTTCTTGCATTGATGGGTGGGCTGGCGGGAGGAGGGCGAGATTTGCCTGGCACGTTTGTGTCAGGCGAATCCCGGTTCCTTTGTGTGGGGGGGGGATTAGATTTGCGCGGCTACTTCGGCTGCGGCTCGTTCGCCGGAAAGTACGGCGCTTTGCATTGTGGAGTCGTAGATGACGGTATGTTCGCCGGCGAAGTGAATATTGCCTTCCTGTGCGGCTTCGTATCCCGCGAACAGGGTCATTTGGCCGACTCTGTAGTAGTGATAAGTGCCGCGCTGCCAAGGACTAAGTGCCCAGCGGCTTTCGTAGGATTTTCCTGAGTAGGCGGCGGTAGTGCCTGGGTAGACATTTTCGATCTGTGCGAGAAACCAGTTGATATCGGCGCTTGGTGTTGCTCCGCGTACGGCGCCGGTTAAGCTGGAGTCTGCTGGAAAAGTAACCATTAATGCCGGGTGACCTTTTGGTCCTAATGGGACTGATTCATCCCAGGCAGTCTGGTAGCCGGAGGGGCCGGTGTTGGTTACGCCGTTGTAGTTCAGTGCGGGCCAGGTCTTGGTTGAGAATTGCGAGGTTATCTTCGATCCTTGTCCCATTCCCTGTTGATTGATTGCCGTCAATTTTAGGGTGGATAGTCCGGCACCGGTCAGGTTGACTAAGCGTAAGGTGCTGAATGGCAATGCAAGCACGACGTGATCGGCGGTGACATTGCTGCTATTGCCGTTGTTGTTGAATGTGCAGTTATAGCTGCCGTCATTGTTTTTGCATAGTGCGGTGAGTTGATACCCTTGCTTGATCGAATTTGCCGGTAACTGGCTGATCATGCCGCTGATAATTTGGTCATTTCCGCCCTTGATGTGAAGTGCTTCATCGAAGCCGCCGCCGTCGAAGGTTTGGTCATTGCCCAGCCATTGGATCATGCTCAATGCTGAGCTGTCTGCGGCGGTACCTCCGCCGCCAACTTGAATGGTTTGAATGAGTTGGCCTAAGCGCGAATTCGGATCAAGTCCGATCTCTGTCAGGTAGTCCAGGCAAGACATATTGTCTAGCCGGAATGCTTCGGGTGTGTAGTTGTTGTAACTGCTTGTTGGTCCGGTCAGTGCATAGGACGCCTTAAAGGCGGGCCAGGCCAGATTGTTCCAGTCATTCTGTTGCGCGTTTTCGCTATAGGTGCTGTTGTTGACCCAGGCAACAAACTGGCCTTTGGGGAGTGCTCCGCCGTTGACGGTTTCGGTTTGAAGTCCGAGTGATTGAGCCAGGGCGAGAATGTTGCTGTCGGTCGTGCTAATGAAGGTCCCGCCTTGTTCGGCAATTAATCCATTATCAAAAAATCCCCTTAATGACCAGCAGCGACCGCCAAGGTGGCTGGTGTCGGCGTCGTAAATGGTTGATGCGATAGGTTTGGTGCGATTCCATAGGCTGTGAGCGCAGCGCAGTCCGGCTAATCCTGCGCCGACAATGACGATGCGTGGTGCAGTGTTTGCTTTGGCTGCGTTTGATGAGTTGCTCCAGCCGACGGCGAGTGTCACTGCCGCAGCGGCGCCGGTACGAAGTACTTGTCGGCGGGAGATTCCTTTGGTTTCGCTGGGCGTGTCTACTGGATTTGTGCTGGTATTTTCTGTTGCGTGCTGTGGTGATTTGGGATTTTTTTTCATCTTTTGCTCCGTTTAATTTTAATTGGTCGATTGTGTAATCGAAGATCAAAGGCTGGGATTGCAATGAATGGAAAGCTAGAGGGTGTTACGCGAATCAGCGGTGCTGACTGGTTATTGCTGTCGATCTGGTGTGGTGTAAGTCATCATTATGATTCGCAATTAATTGTACTATTAAATTAAATAAGACAAAGTAAACGTTGTAAAAAGCAAGAAATATATGGTTTTATGCGGTTTTATTGGGATTGTTTTAAATAATATTAATAAGTTTACAGTTCATTTTTAGTAATAAATACCGTTTAGTTTATTTTTATGGTCAATTGTAGACGCGTACAAATTCATCGTTATTTAATGAAAAACGACATGCCTATGGCGAATTTGTAGGAGGGATTTACGCTATGTTGTTCTGGGGAGGTAGATATTTTGCTGCTCTAATTGAATGGATTAATTCAATTTTCCATAAGCCAGGCAGCGGTCCAACCTGCAACCTGATCTCGCCATGCGCGACGCGAAAATGTGTGGTCGGCTGCAGCGAGTTCATGCTGGCATACCTGCGGTTGCTTCAAGAATTTTTTCCATTGCGGGGATGTGCTACTAACCTCGGTAAATTCCTTTGCAGTCAGGTCTTGACCACTCAAGATCAGTAAGACACGGCCATTAAAATTCTGCAACCCGGCCAGCATGCGTTCCGGAAGCTCAAGCTGCGCTGTCTCTTTTTGATGTGCCGGTTTCAGTTGCTGAAATAGCGAAGTAGCGGCGTGTAGGACATTAAATTTTCCACCGAAAACCTTCTTCCAAAAATCAGCTTGCAGCAATCGTTTTGGGTAGTAATGTTTTAGGTAGGCTTTGGCTAGTCCCTGTTCTGTCCTGATCCATGGATTTAGCATGACGATGCCGCTAATGCGCGGGTCGTGCTGGGCGTAAAGTGCTGCTGCTGTTGCGCCGTCGCATAAACCCCACAAAACAATGCTCTGTATGCTGGGCGCTATCGCACAGAAATAATCTAGCGCAGCACTCAAGTCGGCATCGATATTGTCGAAGTTTATTGGCTCGCCAGTGCTGTCGCCCATACCGCGATAATCGAAGCGCATTACCGGGATGCCGCGTGCAGCAAGTTGACGCGCCAGCAGTGTAAATTGCCGATGGCTACCCGCGCGATATTGAGGGCCGCCTACAATGATTAATACGCCGGATTGTCCTGCCTGTTCCGGTTGGCTAAGTACTCCCACCAATTGCTGACTTTGGCAAGTAAAGCTGAGTGCCATTTCTTCATAGTGCATCATTCGGCTCCAGCAAAAATGGCGCAACTGGCATTTAGCCATTCGGGTGCAATGATGGTTTCCTGAGCGAGCCAAAAGGCTGAACCGGATAGCCGATGTACTTGTAGGGAATTGCCCAATTGCCGCCATGTGTCGGCGATTAACTGACGTGCCGGGGCAAGTTCATTTTGTGCGTTATTGCTTATTTCCAGCCAGTGCAATTGACCTGCTGGTAGAAGCCAGTCTTGTGCGTTCAGGCTATCTATCTGTTTTGCCAAATCTGCTGCTATTTCATAGCCGGCTATTTCTATCGTCTCACCCGCTTCCAGCATGGCGCGTATCTGTTTAGTGCCGCTGACGGATTGTTCTTTGCCGCTGACCATTTCATTGGCGAGCAGCAGGCGGAAAAACTGTGTCATAAACTGTTCGCCGCTAAACACGGGTTGCCAGAGCATGAGTTTATTTATCTGCTCACGTCGCTCGCGCACAACATCCATCGCAAGCAATGCGCCCAATCGATCACCCCAAAGATTTAATGACTTACTGTGTTTTTGTTGCAGCCAATTTAGTCCAGCGACAATGTCTGATTTCCAGATATCCCAACGTGCGTCGGCAAAATCGCCGCTGCTATCGCCGCAACCGTACAGATCAATTTGTAGTACGCCGTAGCCCAGCCCTGCAAGTGCGCGGGCTTGCATTGCAGCCATGCGCCGGCACTTGTTCATTTCTTCCGCAAAGGCATGCACATGCACAATGCTGCCAAGATCTGCGTCAATCTTGTTGAGTGTGGGCGCATGATATAAGCAAAAGCGCTGACCAATCGGAGTGGGTAAGAAGAAGGCTTGAATGGGTGGGGGCGACGCGCTCATTTGAGGCCGGGTTCAGAGCTTGCTATCGACAAAGGCGGCCAGGCTGCCTAGTGTGGCGAAAGTGTTGCCGCTGATTTCATCATCTTCAACGGTGATGCCAAAATGTTCTTCGATTGCAACGATTACATTGATGACGGCCATCGAGTCGAGCTCGGCCAAGCTGCCAAGCAGCATGGAGTCTGCTTGCAGTTTTTGTGCTTGGGCGCCGAGATGAAGGGTTTCGGTCAGGATGTTTTTTAAGGCAATAATTGAACTCATGCACTACCTATGTTGTACGTTTAGCTTAGCTGCTGGCGCTTAAATCGTTTTATCTGGTGCTATTGATCGACTATTGCTTTTTTATGTTGAAGGCTATTTGGCAAGTGATTAATATAATACCTGAACTGATGCTACGCGGCATTTTTTCAATTTCCTAGTGGGAGTATTTGTTGGTTGTGGTGCAAATATTTTCCCGATATGGTGAAGCGTGGAAATATTTGCTTGACTGAGAATGCGCTGTAAATGTAATGTGCACTGGTATTGGGCTGAATGTATTTACCGTATTTTTTATCAGTTAAAGACTGTCGATATTTTTTACGCTTTTTAGTGAAATTGTTGAGTTTATGATCCGCGCTCATAAAATATTCTCTAAGTTGTTGATAAAAAAGGAAATTTATTTTGCGTTGCTGAGTGGAACGTATCTTGCTTTGAATTGCTATAACATACGTGCAATACGATAGGATATCTAATTAGGATCTCTATTTGGGATTCATCGTGTAAAAATGGTATGCAGGACGGAGAGCGTCATGACGATTGAACAGACCCCGCAAGACGAAGATAAACCTCAACCTCAAAAATCAGAAATAACTGATTTTGCGGGAGAGTCACGCCGGCGCTTTACCAAAGCAGGGTTGGCAGCCTCGGGCGTGTTAATGACATTGGCGAGCCGTTCCTTGTTAGCTTGCCATGAAATTTCACCATCCGGATTTAGTTCTGTTAATCAGAGTACCCACGGAACACCGCCAGCTAGCCGCTGTCGCCGTCCTTATTACTGGGCAGGTGATTGCAGTTGGCCAATAGATAAAACAACTAAATTTAGCAGTGTATTCCGCTCCTGTACTAAAGGATCTCCGTACTATAACTACACCTGTGCAGATGTGTTGGCAGGAAAATGCACGACTGACACCAATAGTTATGATTGTGTTGGTCAGTATTTAGTTGCCGCTTATCTGAATGCTTGTATGGGATGGTCGAGCAACTTTTTAACAACCTCACAATGCCTCGAAATGGGTAATGAATGGTTACAGACGAAGGTATATCATCCGACTGCAATCGTTTCTTGGAACTGCAATAAAATCGTCACCTACCTGCAGAACGTACAGGCCTAGTCTCTATAAGTTGAGGATTCTTGATAAGAATGAAATGGCGAACCGTTACCACTACTGCCAATAACTTACGAATTTGGGGGGATGAGTATGTTGTCTATAACCCTCAGTCTGGAAGCACCCATCTGCTAGGTTTGGCTGCTGGCCAAATTCTTCAAAAACTGGAAATTTCACCGTTGGATGTCAGTAGCCTGGCATCGTTACTTGGTGCTGAATGGCAGCAAGAGGCGGAGCCTGATTTTGTGCAATCCGTGCAAAATTTATTGACTGACTTGCAAGCGCTAGCCTTAATTGAGTGCGCCTGATTGAAACTTTCCTCGCTTACTCCTTCGGAGCTGATTCGGCAATTGCGTCAGGGATTATTCCTGCAAACGGGCGCATTTGTGGTCCACATAAAAACCCGTATTCCAGCGGTTGCACATGGCTTGGGGCTGCTGTATGCCGATTATTCCCTGGCTAGTAATGAGTTTGCCGATTTTCATGTGACATTAGCGCCACCGCGTAATCTTCGTCGCTGGTTGCGGTCGCAGGTTCTGTTTCAGTTTGAAGGAAAGTTACCGTTTAAACCCTTACCCTATAGTCAAGCCTTCCCGATGCTGGAATGGGGGTTAAATTGGTGCGTCTCTAACCATGCACATACCTACCTCATGATTCATGCTGCCGTAGTGGAAAAGGGCGGGCGAGCCGCCATTTTGCCAGCACCTCCCGGTTCCGGGAAAAGCACTTTGTGCGCAGCCTTGATAAATCGGGGCTGGCGCTTGTTGTCGGATGAACTGACCCTAATACGCTTGAATGATGGCTTGATTGAGTCATTTCCACGCCCCGTCAGTTTGAAAAATGGTTCCATAGAAGTCATCAAACGTTATGTCCCTTCTGCCATATTTAGTCCTGTCGTGAAAGATACGATCAAAGGCACAGTCGCCCACATGAAACCCTCTACTGACAGTGTGCAGCGTGGGCAAGAACCCGCTCGCGCTGCATGGATCATCTTTCCTAAATTTACTGTAGGTGCGGAAACCCGTCTCGAAGAGATTCCTTCTGCACGCGCCTTCATGCGCGTCGCAGACAATTCATTCAATTATGGGCTGCTGGGGCAACAAGGCTTTCAAGCATTGGCCCAACTCATCGATCATAGTCAGGCCTTCGACTTTAGCTATAGCGAGCTTGATGAGGCAATGCAGGTATTTGATAATTTAACCTTAACAAAGCAAGCATGAGGCCAAACGGTTTGATACTTGCCGCGTTGCGTGACCCTGCCTCGTTGCCTGATTGGAATCTGCACGAATGGGATTTACTCTTGCGTCAACTCAGGCATGCCAATCTGACTGCCAGCTTGCATGCGCAATTACTTGCGCTTGGTCTGTTGTCGCGCATTCCAGCACAACCACGTCGGCATCTTGATTGGTCGGCTAAGTTGGCTAGCAGGCATACACAATCAGTGTTGTGGGAAGTTGAGTTTATCCGCCAGGCAATGAGCGAGGCCGGAGTGCCATTGATATTGCTGAAGGGTGCCGCTTATGTCATGGCTGCGCTACCGCACTCACGCGGGAGAATATTTTCGGATATCGACATTATTGTGCCGAAGGAAAATTTGGATCTTGTTGAGTCAACGCTGATGTTATATGGCTGGAATGCTACACATCATGATGGTTATGATCAGCGCTATTACCGCACCTGGATGCACGAACTGCCACCAATGCAACATCTGACGCGTGCCACCGCCATTGACGTGCATCACGCTATTTTGCCGGTAACGGCTCGGCTACATCCTGATTCGACAAAATTATTGGCAGCGGCAGTGCCGGCTAATGGAGATTTAACAACCTTGGTGTTTGCACCGATCGACATGGTTTTGCACAGTGCTGTGCATTTGTTTCATGACGGCGAATATGATCAAGGTTTGCGTGATTTGGTCGACATTCATTCCTTGTTGGTGCATTTCTCTGCAGAGCCCGGATTTTGGACCAGTCTTACTACGCGTGCGCAAGAGTTGGAGCTTGTCCGCCCACTGTTTTATGCGTTGCGTTATGCCGCACGTTTATTGCATACGCCAATACCGTTGCAGGTAATGCAGGCGGCCGATTCGGGGCGGCCTAACTCAGTATTGCTTGCGTTGATGGACAGTTTGTTTGAGCGTGCGCTAATGCCAAAACATGCCAGTTGCAATGATCGCTACACCGGTGTTGCGCGTTTTGCATTGTACTTGCGCGCCAATTGGCTGCGTATGCCACTCTTGTTGCTGACACGCCATCTTTTGCATAAAGCTATTTTATCGCCCAGAAAAAAAGAAGAGTAATGTCAGTGTCGAATTTCAGTTGTATTGCTTGACATCATTCTTTAAAAAAACAGAAAAATAGTTGAAATTTTTCGTCAAAATTTGTCTGTCTGATACTTGCGCTGACTTTAGAACCTGTACCATATCTTAACTGTGGGCAAGTGATGTCCGGCGGCACTAAAAGTCGATGCATGAATTCAGGCCGAATATCACAGGCTGAATTTCAGCATTGTTAAAAATCATTTTCGAGCTAATGTTAATGAAAGGGCGCAAGTCCTTGGATTGCATATGGCAAGTTTAAAATACGTTTGTTTGTTGGTTTATTGCTCTACTTTTGCAATTGGTAGCTCGGCATTTGCTGGTCATGTTGAATTGCTGTTGAGTACTGATGACAACATTCCTACAGAAGCGATGGTATTAACGAAGCTGGCGCGACAATATGAAAACGCCGAAGGCATCCCAAGAGATTATGCCTTTGCACTAGAGCTATATTGCCAAGCTGCAAAATTAGGTTATGCCGATGCGCAGTACGCGTTGGGCTGGATGTATGCAAATGGACGCGGGGTGGCACGCGACGATGACGTTGCGGCACTCTTGTTCCACACGGCAGCACAGCAAGGGCATGTACAGGCCAAGACGATGACACACTACGTCAGGTCTGGAACGATCAAATTACCAGCATGTAAGTCGGAGGAGATTTCAAAGGTTGTGGAGCAGCAGGCCGTATTGCTGGAGAAACAATTTCCGCGTGGTCAAGTCTTCGATCTGGTGGAAAAACTATCCCCGCTTTATCGCATCGATCCGAATTTAGTATTAGCTATTATTTCTGTGGAATCAGGTTTTAATGCACATGCTGTGTCGCCAAAAAATGCACAAGGTTTAATGCAGTTGTTGCCTGAAACGGCGCAACGTTTTGGCGTGAAAGATTCGTTCAATATTGAGCAAAATTTAAAGGGCGGCATTGCCTATCTGCAATGGCTGTTAGCGTACTTTAAAGGGAATGTTGTATTGGTTGCTGCTGCTTATAACGCAGGCGAAAAGGCAGTTGAAAAATATCGTGGTGTCCCGCCTTACCCGGAAACGGTGGACTACGTAAAACGAATCACCGGTTTGTACCCCAAACCTAGTCATCCTTTTCAGCGCCATATTGTAGAAGCATCAGCGGTAGTAATGCGATAGCACTCAACGAAGTTGAAAGATATGGTTGGAAGATACGATTGGAAAATATGCAGAGCGTTTGTAACGACGGGCCGCTTAGGCGGTGGATCAACTTAGGGAATGCCGTTGGACGTGCTTTTCATTTTTGACTAGGCTGATGTTTTAGTCTTTTTTGAGTAAATGAAGGAAAGACTGTGCGTAATATGGCGGCTTGAGTGAATAGGAAAATCAAAATGTTGATTGAGATATTACTCGGTAAGAGGGACTTGCTTATTCCTTACTTCATGTTCAACAAAGTACTCAGAGGCAATATGGAGTCAACCGTATTGCAGGAGATCTATAAACTCCGATATGAGGTTTATTGTCTTGAATGTAAATATTTAACGGCGGACGATTTCCAGGAAGAAATGGAAACGGATAACTACGATGAAAGCTCAACACATTTTGCGGCATATAACTTAGATCAATCCATTGTAGGTACGGTCAGGCTGGTTCAGCCGCACGATGAGCAGGAATATCCATTCGAGAGTCATTGCGGTGTATTTGATGGATTTGAGTTTCCTGATCGTAAGATGTGTGGCGAAATATCACGCTTGGTAGTGCGCAAAACCTACCGCCGTCGCCGGGGCGATTCGATGGAAGGGGTATCCAAAGATTTTGTTGAAGAGGGTAGTGTTGCGAGCATAAAGCCAAATCCGGAAAGCCATCAGCGTAGCACCAACAGTCCTTTGCTATTGCTGGGTATGTATAGAGAAATGTACCGGCACAGCCGTCAAAACAATATCCGTTACTGGTATGCCGCAATGGAGCGATCCTTGGCGCGGTCACTGGAGAAAATGGGGTTCAAGTTTATTCCTATCGGACCGCAAACTGACTATTACGGACAAGTTACGCCGCATATAGTTGACCTTGAGGAACTGAATGTCAGACTAAGGCGCGAGAACCGATTTTTAGCGGCATGGTTCAACGACGAACCTATTCCTATTTGGATCATGGTAAAGACGTTGGTTGGAAGTATGAAGAGTCAAGCCAAGAAGAAATAAGTTTATGTAGAAAAAATTAATTTGAGGTGAGTTGACGCGTTATTGTTTAGAACTCTCTTCACTGCTATGGATGAGTGCGTCCCAACATCTTTTCGATGATCAACCATGAATGCTATTTTAGCGAAACTGCTGCGGCGCCTTATTCGGTCCCAACTCCAACGCAGTTCACCGCAAAAATTGCTTAAACTTGGTGAAAAGAAATTGTTGCGATCATTTCATCGCGCAGCGCAATTCTCTCCCGCCTATCAAACCTTGCTGGCAGAATCCAGCGTACAAGCGAGTCAAGTACGCACGCCAGCTGACTTTGCTCAGCTTTGCCCTCTGTTAGAAAAAACCAACACATTTCGCCGCTTCCCGATTGAGCAATTGATCGTAGCTAATACCAAATTAGCTGATCTGGCTTCCATACTCACCAGTTCCGGACATGGGCAAGGTGGATATGCGTTGGGTATTAGTACACGCAATCAATACAACTCGACTCCTTTTTTGATTGATCTTGGGCTGGACTTGGCCTTTAACGTTGATAGCAGGCGTACCTTGCTGATCAACTGCCTTCCGATGGGCGTTACCTTTCAGTCAAAAGCGCTATGTGTTGCGAATGTGAGTGTTCGTGAGGATATGGCTTGCGCCATCGTAAAACAAACCGGCCATTTGTTTGAACAAATTATTCTCTGCGGCGACCCCTTGTTCCTGAAACGCTTATGTGACTATTCTGAGGAGCTTCGGCTGGATTGGGCGCGCTATAAAATGAATGTGATTATAGGAGAGGAAACATTTACTGAAAGCTTTCGCGACTATTTGGCGGCCAGTCTTGCCATTAATTTGAGTGATGCCAATAGCGGTTTAATCGGGAGCTCTATGGGAGTCGGTGAGCTTGGCTTGAATCTGTTTAATGAAACGAGGGAAAGCATTGCTATCCGGCGTGCCTGTGTCAAAAATAAGACGTTATTGCAGGATTTGATGGGCGATATTTCCAGTCAGGCACCTCTGCCTACGTTGCTATGCTTCAACCCCTTGCGAACCTATGTTGAGGTAGTTAATCGCGATGCCAGCGGCAATGGAGATCTGGTTGTTTCCGTGCTCGATACTGCAGCGCCTGTTCCTCTAATGCGTTACAAAACGGGCGACCGCGCCAAGCTCATTGATGCGGATCACCTTGCGCAAGTGTTGCAAAAAAGCATTCTTGGATTAACGGCACCAGCACTACCGTTGATTGCCTTGCTTGGCCGCAGCAAAGACATGCTCCCTGGTAATTGGCATGTCGATCACTTTAAGCAGGTTTTGTATAACAATCCTAATGTTGCTCGTGAATGTTCTGGTGCTTTTCGCTTAAGTCAGCGTGAAGATGGCTTGCTATGGGAGGTGCAATTGCGGTTGGACTGCCCCGCAGATCCCATGCTGCTAGCAGATGCCCTCTCGGCTGATTTAGTGCTGTTAGGCAAGGAAGGGGCGGCTAAAGTGCACTGCCTAAGCTATGAAAAATTCCCCTATGGAAAAACGTTGGATTACGAAAGAAAATTTGTGTATTGCTCAGCATAAACAGAGCGATGTCGATTTTTTTTACAGTATGGATGTGGTGTGTTTTAGGTGGAATTTTTTTTTGATGCAATTTCTTTTTAAATCAACGAGTTATGTTTATTTTCTAAATTTGGCACAGCTTTTGCTTATTCAAGCTCGTAGATGATGCGATTCAACCTATCTAAGGGGTAACTTAAATGAATATCAAAAAAATTTCCACCGCAGTTGCACTAGCGTTTGCAGTTTGCACAGTAGCGTCTGCCGGTCCAGTAATCTTAGAATCCGGTAATCTGAAATTTACCGTGGCTAACTATGATTCAGCTGCTGTTGGTTACGGCAATACCGCTGGTCTGGTATGCACTACCGCTGCGACATGCGCAACTGCAGGCGGTGCGGTGCCTGGTGGTGTAGCAGGAGAAAGCTCTTGGGGGATATTCTCCATCAGCTCGATTTCTGAAATATCTACCGGTACTACTATCTGGAGTGCTGGCGCTGGCCAATACCTGACAGGTATGTTCGGTGGCTTGCAAGATTACGAGGTACAAGTCACCAATTCAATCACCGGGCCTTCCACAACAATTTTGGATTCAGGCGGTTGGTTGAATATGTATATGAATTCAACTAACTACACCCCTGCTGACGGTCCTGGCGGTCGTACTGGTCAGTATGCCTACACAGGCATTACAGGCGGTACTTTGATGCTATCAGCCGATTTTTCGCCAGGTATCCTCGGCGGCATACCTGCTGCAACATATACTTCCACTTATCAAGACGCGTCAATCGGCGGTACTGGTGAGGGTTATATGGATGTAACTGGTGGGGCTTGGGCAAGCCAACTGGCAACGGATTCATTGACTGATCCTAACGGTGGCAACCATGACTTGTACTTGGGTACACAATTCGCGGCAAATGCAACAGCAACAGCAGATGGCTGGACAGTAATTTCCGCATCTCAAGTATTTGGCGCCGCCCCAGAACCAGCATCATTAGCTTTGTTCGGTTTAGGATTGGCAGGACTGGCATTTTTACGGCGTCGTAGAACTTAATCCGTACATGCAGTAAATAGAGTAGCTGCCTGGTGTAAGCCAGGCAGTTTTTTTGCATTTATCAGAGGTATTTCAGCGGATCTGCATTAAGCAGTATGTTGCCTTATCTTATGGATGCTGAAGTGGGACTTACGCAAAACCGCTCCAGCGGCGTTACGCTCTCCTTGCTGTACATTCGTACTGTCTGCGTCGGCGTGCCTTACTGGAACAATTTTGCGTAAGTCCTAATAGTTCAAATGCTAGCGTACCTGAGATTCTTGAGAACAATAATTCATCTCGTAAACAAATATCGCTGATATGATGATATGGATTTCAGACAATTCCACTGAATTTATCTGAAGATTCCGGTATTTTCCTGCAAGGAAAAAAGCTGGTGCAAATTGTCAAAGCGAATATCTATAACCTTGTATTAGACGCATAGCGACCCTTGGGCTCGTAAGCTAATTCAGGGAGATAAAGCACTCTCCAAAAAACGATTTAATGCTAAATACTGAGATCATGCAAAGTGGGAATGTAGACTATGCGTATTGCCAATCACCATGTGCCGCAAATCACGGCGTTTTTGCTGTGTGTTGAGTTTTTAGAAGCATTTGCATCAACTTATTTAGGAGCAATGTTACGTTTTCTTGACAGTAACTATCATTACTCCCCGCATCGCGAATTTTTTTTCATATCTGGCATTGCCTTTGCTGTCGCAACCGCATTCAGCATGAGTGCGTTTGGTCTGTATCGAATTAGTTACCGGAAGGGAATACGCAATACCTTACTGCGCCTGATCCCGTCATTTGCATTAAGCTTTTCACTGATTACCCTGTTGTTTTATTTGCTGCCGGATTTGTATATTGGACGGGGGATTTTAGGTTTAGTCGTCCTCATTGCCGCGTCGATGATCATCGGCACGCGCGCATTGATTTTCAAATTTTCCGAAGTTGGGCTACTCAAGTCACGCATCGCCTTCCTGGGCTGCGGTAAATTAGCCAATGAATGTAGAACATTGGCCCTCAATAATACTTCCTATCATCACTACGAACTGGTTGGTTTTATTCCCACCGAAGGCGAAGAATGTCTGGTGCCTGTAAATGAACTGTTGACCAATAACAGTGACTTGACCACTGTTTTGAAGCAGCATAATGTGCATGAAATTGTTGTGTCGGTAATGAATCGGCGTGGCGTTCAATTTCCCTTGCAAGAGCTGTTGGATTGTAAGTTACACGGCATTAAGGTGATTGAATCTACCGCATTTATTGAACGTGAAGCTTGTCAGATCAGGGTGGAATCGTTGCATCCTGGCTGGTTGATATTTGGCGAAGGATTTAATCAGAGTTTTTTGCGTAAGTTTGGCAAACAAACATTTGACTTGATCATTAGTGCGTTAATTTTTGTGATTACCTCACCCATTATGTTGCTGACTAGCATCTTTATTTATTTAGAGGATCGCGGCCCTATCTTCTTTAGGCAGGAAAGAGTGGGAAAAAACAACAGTACTTATATGGTTCTTAAGTTTCGCAGTATGCGCAGCGATGCCGAAAAAAACGGTGTACCACAATGGGCCTGTAATAACGACCCGAGGGTGACGCGCGTGGGCAATATAATACGTAAATTGCGTATCGATGAATTGCCACAAATTATCAATGTTCTTTATGGTGATATGAGTTTTGTCGGGCCTCGACCTGAGCGACCATACTTTGTTGACCAGCTTTGTACAGAAGTACCGTTTTACAATTTACGGCATAGCATTAAACCGGGCATTACCGGCATGGCGCAGGTTCGCTATGCTTACGGTGCTTCGGTAGAAGATTCTTTGCAAAAGCTGCAATACGATCTGTATTACGTAAAAAATAATAGTCTGTTTTTGGATGCCCTGATCCTGATTGATACCGTGCAAGTGGTCTTGTTCGGAAAAGGCAGATAACTTGGACATTTTCTTATGCATTCCCCCATGCTAAGCAACGTCGCAATCTTGAGTTACGGCCTTGCCGCTGCGGCATACCTGGTTTTGTCGGGCATGTTGCTGTGGAAGTGGCGCGGGCGGCTACGTTGGATGCCGCTCATGGTTGCCGCCGGTATAACAACGGTATGGGCGGCGTCGATTGCGCTGAATGCAAAATTTGGAATCCCGACCGGATTTTGGATCAATAGCCTGGAAGTTATGCGTAGCGCGAGCTGGATCATTTTTTTGCTCATGCTGCTGCAACCGCTGGAGCGCGAGACCCCTCAATCCCTGTTTAAGGAAAAACCCTATGTAGTGCTAATAGGGCTATTCCTGTTGCTGTTGCTTGCGGCGACCATGCTCACTAATGTCGGTCTTATGGTCAGGTTTGGCGGTATCGTTAATATTACCGGGCGTGTTGCGTTGGCCGTTATCGGCATGTTATTGCTGGAGCAATTATTCAGGAATACGACGGAACACCAGCGCTGGAGCGTTAAATTTGCCTGCCTGGGTTTGGCGGCTTTATTTGTGTATGACTTCTATCTCTATGCAGATGCCATGTTGTTCCATGCCATTAACGGTGAAATATTGGCGGCGCGCGGTTTTGTGAATGCCTTGTCGGTGCCACTGCTGATGATCTCGCTAAACAGGGATCCCAAATGGACGTTGGGTATTCTAGTCTCACGCCGTGTCCTGTTTCATTCCGCGACCTTACTGGGGGCCGCTGCTTACCTGTTAACAATGGCGGCGGCGGGTTACTACATTCGTTTCTTCGGTGGGCAATGGGGCACGGTGTTGCAGGTTTTTTTCTTGTTCGGCGCGGTTATATTATTGTTTATTCTGCTGTTTTCAGGATCGGTTCGGTCTTGGCTGCGAGTCTTCATTAGCAAGCACTTTTATAACTACAACTACGATTACCGTGACGAATGGATACGCTTTACCCGGGTTTTGTCTGAGTCGGAGCCAGGTCTAGGTGAGCGCGCCATACAAGCCGTTGCGCAATTGGTAGAAAGCGGTGCAGGCACCCTGTTCATTAGCCGCGAATCTGGTTATTGCGAACCTGTTGCGCAATGGTGCGCCCAATTTGAGAGCCAGGCTGAGGCGCTGAATAGTCCGTTTTGCCGATTCCTGCAAGAGAAGCAATGGGTGATCAATTTGACCGACTATAAATTGCACCCCGAAAAATACGATGATATTTCAGTCCCACAATGGTTGCTCGATTTTCCTAGAGCCTGGTTAGTGCTGCCGCTGATACTTCATGGACGTTTGTTCGGTTTTATCATGTTGGAACAGGCCAGAAGCAAGTTCGATGTGAACTGGGAAGTGCTGGATCTGTTGAAAATTGCAACCAGTCAGGCGGCTAGTTATCTGGCCGAACAAGAATCTGCGAATGCGTTGATGGTGGCCCGTCAATTTGAATCTTTCAACCGTATGTCGACATTTATGGTGCATGATTTAAAGAATCTGGTGGCGCAATTATCGTTGTTGACGGCCAATGCTGAAAAGCATCAACATAATCCCGAGTTTCAAAAAGACATGCTGGATACTGTTGATCACTCCGTACAAAAAATGAAATTTTTGCTGCAAAAACTCAGCCGGGGATTTGAAGTGGAAAGTTTGAGTGCGTTGGCGATGGATGAATTGCTGCAACGGGCGGTTGCCTCTAAATCTCCCTATGAACCCAAACCGGTATTACAAATTGAGCAGCCGGATATTGCGGTGTATGCGAATCGAGAGCGTCTTGAACGTGTCATTGGCCACATCATACAAAATGCGATTGATGCGACTCCCCGAGACGGCGATATCAAAATTAAGCTGGGTCTGGATGGACGTGATGCGTTGATCGAGATTGAAGATAACGGAGTAGGGATGACGGAAGAGTTTATCCGGGAAAAACTGTTCAGCCCGTTCGTGTCCACCAAGGTGGCGGGAATGGGGATCGGTGTTTTTGAAACACGGGAATATATTCAGCAATTGGGTGGCCGGTTAGAAGTACAAAGTCGGCCGGAGTCGGGTACTCGCTTCAAAATTACATTACCCGTCTACAGCACACTAGAACAAGTCAACACACAAATAGCGTAAATGCAAAAGGGTAGATTGTGAATCAGGAAAAAAAGAAACTGTTGATCATTGAAGACGACCTCGGTTTGCAAAAACAGTTGCGCTGGAGTTTGGACGCCTACGAGGTCATCGTGGCTGGCGACCGTGAAAGTGCGATGGCACAAGTGCGCCGCCATGAACCCGCCGTCATTACGATGGACTTGGGTTTGCCACCTGATCCCGACGGCTCTTCGGAAGGTCTTGCCATCTTACAACAGGTTTTGTCGATGGCACCCGACACCAAATTAATCGTCTTGTCCGGTAACCAAGACCGGCAGAATGCGCTCAAAGCGATTGCAATGGGTGCCTACGATTTCCATCAAAAACCTTGCGACCCGGAAATGCTGAATCTGGTGATACAGCGCGCCTTCTTTCTGCATGCGTTACAGCAGGAAAATCGGCGCATGTTGCAAAATCAGGCCGCGTCGCCGATGGCTGGAGTAATCACCCGCGACCCAGCCATGTTGAAGGTTTGCCGCAATATAGAAAAGGTTGGGCCGTCGTCGGCTTCGGTAATGTTGTTGGGTGACAGCGGTACCGGTAAGGAAGTGCTGGCAAGAGCATTGCATCAATTAAGCCCGCGACAAGATAAACGTTTTATGGCGATTAACTGTGCTGCTATCCCTGAGAATTTACTGGAAAGCGAATTGTTCGGTTATGAAAAGGGCGCATTTACCGGGGCGGTGAAGCAGAATCTGGGCAAGATTGAATTGGCGAATGAAGGTACTTTCTTTCTTGACGAGGTGGGTGATTTGCCGATGGCGCTGCAAGCTAAATTGCTACGTTTCCTTCAAGAGCGGGTTTTTGAACGGATCGGCGGGCATAAGGAAATTCCGGTGGATGTGCGCATCGTCTGCGCTACCCATCAAAACCTGAAAGAGTTGGCGTCCACCGGTCGTTTCCGCGAAGACTTATATTATCGGCTCAGCGAGATCGTGATTAATATCCCGCCGCTAGCTGATCGTGCCGGTGATGCCGCATTACTGGCCCATCACTTCAAGAATAAGTTCAATGCCAAAGAAGGGCGACCTGGGCTTAATTTTAGCCAGGATGCCTTAGCGCTGATAGAAAGCCATCGCTGGCCGGGTAACGTGCGCGAGATGGAAAACTGTATCAAGCGAGCCGTGATTATGGCCGATGGCCTGCAAATAACGGTGGAAGATCTTGGCCTTTCCGCTAACAACATCGCGGAGGAGCCGATCAATTTGCGCCAGATCCGTGAAGACGCTGAATACAAGGCCGTTGTAAAAGCACTGGCACACGTGGACGGTAATATTGCCAAGGCAGCCGAGTTGTTGGGCATTAGTCGTCCGACACTTTATGACTTAATGAATCGCCATTCGATTAAATGAGGGAAGAATGATGTGCAGTTTTGATATCCGCTTATGACCGATCTCGTACATCAACTTATTTTAGAAGCGGCGGCTCGCGCTCCACAAGCGGAAGCGCTTTGCTACCAGGGACAGCGTATGTCCTATGCGGAACTGGCACAACAGACGCAACAGGTTGGACAGGCATTATTAACATTAGGTGTGCAGCGTAGTGATCGCGTCGCGGTATATCTGGAAAAACGTTTTGAGACTGTGCTCGCCATGTTTGGCGCATCCGCTGCCGGTGCTGCCTTTGTGCCAGTCAACCCCTTGTTGAAAGCGGAGCAGCTGATCTACATTCTCAATGATTGTCAGGTAAAAATTTTAGTCACCTCGGCACAACGATTGGCTGTGGTGCTGCCATTGTTATCCGAATGTCCCAGTTTGAAGGGGGTTATTGTTGTTGGCGGTGACAGCTCTACAGCCATCGCAAGTGGATCGCATTTTCAACTTGTGCACTGGGAAGCTCTGGAACAATTGCACGATGCGCGAACACCGCATTGCTGCATAGACCGCGACATCGTGGCTATTCTTTATACATCAGGAAGTACCGGACAGCCCAAGGGCGTTGTGTTGTCGCATCGCAATTTACTGGCCGGTGCACAAAGTGTTGCGCACTATTTGGAAAACACGGCCGATGATCGGGTTTTGTGTGTTTTACCGCTGAGCTTTGATTACGGCTTGAGCCAATTAACCACGGTATTCCTGACTGGCGGCACCGCAGTACTGCTCAATTACTTACTACCGCGTGACATTTTGGATGCTGTAAAGCAAGAGCGCATTACCGGGCTTGCTGCCGTACCACCATTATGGATTCAACTCGCAGCGTTAGATTGGTCTGGAGCAACAAGTCTGCGCTATCTGACTAATTCTGGTGGCGTAATGCAACGTTCTACATTAGATATCTTGCGTCGAAATTTGCCTGATGCAAAAATCTATTTAATGTATGGCTTGACCGAGGCCTTCCGCTCCACTTTTTTGCCTCCCGAGCAGTTGGATCGCCGTCCAGATTCGATAGGTCGAGCGATTCCTAATGCAGAAGTGCTGGTGTTACGACCAGATGGTAGTGAATGTGATGCAGAAGAGCCGGGCGAACTCGTACATCGAGGTGCTTTGGTTGCATTGGGATATTGGAATGATGCGGAAAAGACGGCAGAGCGTTTCAAGCCGCTGCCGCTACAGTTACAGAACAGCAGCTTGCCGCTGCCGGAAATTGCCGTGTGGTCGGGCGATATCGTGCGTAAGGATGCGGAAGGGTATTTGTATTTTCTGGGGCGTACTGACGAGCTGATTAAAGTCTCAGGTTATCGAGTTAGTCCAACTGAAATAGAACAAGTTATTTGTACGATGGATGGCGTAAGCGAGTTTGCCGCAGTAGGAGTTGCGCACCCTGTTTTGGGGCAAGCTATCGTCGCCATTGTTAAGCAGAACAGTAACTTAACTGCAGAGACTTTGCGCCAACAGTGTCAGCGCAGGCTGCCCGCGTATATGGTGCCGATGCACATCGTAGTCGAAACTGAAGCCTTGCCGCGCAATGCCAACGGCAAGATAGATCGCAAGGCATTGCAACGTCGCTTTGCACATATTTTTAACACTGAGTTTCAACATTAAATGAGTATGAATTCAGACAAACCAGTCCATGCAGCACAAACCAGTTTCACGGTCGCAGACAACTGCCTGCAGGTGGGTAATGTGTCGTTGACCAGGTTAGCACTGCGTGTCGGCGGTACGCCATTTTATGCCTATGACAGAGAGGTGATCTCGGCCAAAATCCATACTTTGCGCAGTGTTTTACCTGCGCAGCTGGCTTTGCATTATTCGATTAAGGCTAACCCCATGCCAGCGGTAGTTCAACATTTAGCGGGGTTGGTTGACGGTTTGGATGTGGCATCTGCCGGTGAAATGCAACTGGCATTAGATACTTTGACGCCGTCAGAACGTATTAGCTTTGCAGGCCCGGGCAAGACAGATGCTGAGTTGCAACAGGCAGTTGCCGCAGGCGTGGTGCTTAATCTGGAGTCGGTCAATGAACTGCGTAGGTTGCAGCGTATCAGTGGAGAGCTGGGCTATGTGCCCAAAATTGTACTCAGAGTAAACCCTGATTTTGAACTGAAATCATCCGGGCTAAAGATGGGGGGCGGCGCTAAGCAATTCGGTATTGATGCAGAACTTGTGCCGGAAGTGTTGGCTGAGTTAGCGAATATGGATATGGAATTTTTGGGATTCCATATTTATGCCGGCTCGCAAAATCTCAATCCAGAAGCGATTATCGAAGCGCACGCCAAAAGTAGTGCCATGGCTATCCGGTTGGCTGACATTGCCCGGCAAGAAGTCCGCACGTTGAATCTGGGAGGCGGTTTTGGCATACCTTATTTCCCGGGCGATATCCCTTTGGATATTGCCCCAATCGCAGATCATTTGCACCGTTGTCTTGAACGCGTAAAACTAGCCTTACCGAAGGCAACAGTCGCGCTGGAGCTGGGGCGTTATCTGGTTGGTGAGGCTGGCATTTACGTTACGCGCGTTATCGACAAAAAAATGTCACGCGGAAAATGTTATCTGATTACCGATGGCGGCCTGCATCACCATCTGGCCGCATCGGGTAATTTTGGTCAGGTGCTACGCAAGAATTATCCGGTTGCTGTCGGCGATAAAATGCAGACAATGTCCGACGAGCTCGTGTCAGTGGTTGGCCCCTTGTGTACGCCGTTAGATTTGTTAGCTGATCAAATGCCGCTTGCTCATGCCGAAGTAGGCGATTTAATTGTCGTTTTTCAGTCCGGTGCTTATGGTTATAGCGCTAGCCCCATGGCGTTCCTGTCACATCCATCTGCACGTGAGGTGTTAGTGTGAATCAGCCTGTGTGATTTTGTAGGGGCATCCCTTGTGGGTGCCTTCGTTGATTAGCCAAGGGTACCCACAAGGGGCACCCCTACGCAAATCCATCTCGTTTTAAAAACTGGAGTTGCAATGAATGCTGCGTCCTTGTTTGTTAGTTTGGTGTTGTTACTGGGTTGGTGTGATGCCAGTTCAGCCGCTCCGGCCAGTGCGGTATCGTCTGCTGACGACGGCGTTCCAATCACGTCGATAAAAATACAAAATGCCAGCAAAGGCGCTACTCATGATTCTGTTGCGACCCCCATCACGTTCGGGCAAGTATTTGCTGCGGGCGATGTTCCTGACCCCAATGCGTTGGTCGGACGACTTGCCGATGGCACGCACATTCCATTGCAAGTAGATGCAAAAGCACGTCATCCTGACGGCTCATTACGCCATGCTGTTATTTCTGCGGTAGTTCCCGTGCCGAGCGGTAGCAGTATTACGGTTTTGTCCCTGAATAAAGTAACCGCACCAACCGCCAAAGCCAGTGGGATCGGACCTGAAGCACTGCTTGGCAACGGTTTTAGCGCCAGTGTGAATTTAACTCTGGATGGTCAGGTTTATTCGGCATCAGCGAACGATTTGCTGCGGAGCGGAAAATACATTAATTGGCTTGCTGGCCCGCAGGTCAACGAATGGGAGGTATCTGCTCCGTTAAAGACAGCGCAAGGGGTCGCGCATCCTAATTTATCGGCACGGTTTGCTATTCGTTCCTACACCGGAATAAATTCCGCTTCGGTTGACGTGACCGTCGAAAACGATTGGGCTTTTGCCCCTGCGCCGCAGAATGTGACTTATGACGTGCAAGTGCTGGTTGGCGGGAAGGTTGTTTATACCAAGTCGGCGTTAAAGCATTTTCATCATGCGCGCTGGCGCAAGGTGTTTTGGTGGGGCACGGAGCCACAGGTTAATCTTCAACACGATAGCGCTTATCTGATTTCAACTAAAGCGCTACCTAACTACGATCAAAGCCTGAAGATCGCGGCATCGACTCTGAATAATATCGGGGTGCGATTTAGTGGCATGGCAACGGAGCCGATGGGGAATGGTTTGGCGGTGCCGTATATGCCGACGACTGGCGGCAGGGGCGATATCGGCTTGTTGCCAAGCTGGGCGGTCAGCTATTTACTGAGTATGAATCCGGTTGCCAAGAAAGCGACCTTAGGCACGGCTGATTTATCCGGCAGCTGGTCTATGCATTATCGGAACCAGAAAACCAACCGCCCCGTCAGCCTGGTTGATTTCCCGTATATGACGTTGGTGGGAAATCCTAGCGATACCTTTAACCCTGCGACGAAAAGGAGCGAGGCATTTCCTGCCTGCGGCGGTGATTGCGTCACACCGTATAGCGCTGATCCGGCACATGAACCGGCATTGGCTTATCTGCCGTATCTGGTTACTGGCGATTATTATTATTTGGAAGAACTGCAATTTTGGGCGATGTTCGATTTGTTTGAGAGCAACCCAGGCTATCGAGCCAACATCAAGGGTTTGTTTCATCAAACGCAAGTCAGGGCGCAAGCCTGGACATTGCGCGATCTTGCCAATGCCGCCTATATCACCCCCGATGCGGATGTTCTGAAGAAGCAGTTTGAAACGGCGTTGTCGGATAACCTTGACTGGTACAACAGCGCATACAAGCCTAAAGCCAGTCTGGATAACGCCTTCGGCGCGCTGACCGATATTAATGCAAGGCAATACAATAACTTTACCGGTATCGCTCCGTGGCAAGATGATTTCTTTACCTCCGCCGTAGGGCACACGGTGGAACTCGGCTACGCCAAGGCCAAGCCTTTGCTGGCATGGAAAGCACAGTTTCCAATCAAGAGAATGATAGACCCTGCTTACTGTTGGATAGTGGGCGCCGTGTATGCTTTTCAGGTCACCGATACGAACGGTGGCCCTATTTATACCGATATGGCAAAAGCGTATCAGACCAGTAATCCACAAGCACTGACGGCTCTTCCTTGCGGTGGAACTGAAATGGCATATTTCCTCAAATTAAAAGTAGGCGAAATGACCGGGCATTCCTCGGAGCCGGACGGTTTCCCGTCGAATATGCAACCTGCGCTGGCGTATAGTGTTTATTCCGGTGCGGCAGGTGGTGCTGATGCATGGAAAGTATTTATGGCGAGATCAATCAAGCCGGACTACTCCACGTCACCGCAATTTGCAATTCTTCCTAGACAGTAAATAATTTTTTAACGGAGCTTGATGTGGCGATCAGTAATTCCAAGAAGATGAAAATTTATCTGCATGTGGCAATACCAAGCAGCAAGGAAAACCACGCATTGCCGACTAGCTTGAAGAAGCGTGTCAAGCGTGTGATGCGCACGGCGCTGGACTGGTTGGCCTGGGGTATTAACAAGACCTTCCTCTTTAAATGCTACAACTATACCCAGCGTGCTTATTGCAACCGGGGTGATATTGCGATCAAGCTGGCGATCAAGGAATTGTTGCAAAAGGGGCTGCACGACGTGGAGCTGGACTTCGTCGAAACCGAATGGGGTTGCCTGAACAAAGAAATATTGGCTGATATTAATCAGAACGCAGCTATTTTTGTTATTGCTGGCGGCGGTTATTGGGTGTTTAGTAAGACCAAAAAATTGAGCCGTGCCTTTCTTGCCGATTCGCCTTTTTTTCCTAAAATAAGCTGTCCTATAGCGGTGTTTGGTTCTGGCGTGAACTTCAATATGCCGTCGGCAGATGCCGTCCTCAACGTTCATCTTGATGCGGAACTGCAAAAAGTATTTATGGAGTTTGACCAGCGGGTAAACTTTCTGGCGGTTCGGGATCAGCTAACTGTTGATTTTTTTCGCTCGCTCGGCATGAAAAAAACCACGCTTTTATGCGACCCGGCGGTGTTTCTTGAGCCCGCCGCAATGCAGGCGCGGCCATCTGGCACACCCATTTCAATAGGTATTAACCTGGCTTTTCACGGCCCGTTTGCCGCGCAGATATTCAAAAAAAATATTCTTTTCTACATCGAATTTTTGAAGTCGGTACAGAAAAAGTTCCATGCAAAGTTCATGTATTTTGTCCATTCAGATGAAGAGCTTCTGATCGTGCAATTGCTCAGATTCTCCGGTATTAAATTAGAGGTAGTTGATCAACCTGCGGCAGAGCTGACCGGTGCTTATGCCCAGTTAGACGTGCTCTTGTGTCAGATGATGCACTCGAATATTCTCAGCTTTAATGTTGGCGTTCCGGCCTTGAATATTGCCTATGATTCAAAAAACTTTGGATTCAATCAATTGATCGGCATGGAAGATTATTGCGTCAGCGCCCACAATCTGGATGCTCAAGTTCTGCTGGAAAAAATGAGCGATCTGATTGCGAATCGCGCGGCGCTTGCGCTCAAACTGGCAAGCAAGAAAAAAGAACTGTCGTTTCCCATGGAAGCGTTCTTGCACGAAGTTCGGGAACTTGCGCTGTCACCTCAATCAGTCGAAATTGAGTCGCCATTGCCGTCTTTATGTGTGAAATCCGGTTGATGTTAACTGGTGTTTTTTTGGATTGGGTCGTCTTTATAAAGAGCTAAAGATCATGTCAACTACTCCTGGTAATCAAGATTTGGCGCAATTTTTTAAAGCGGGACATTTCCTATTGTCTGACGCGAATAGCCCGGACGTTATGCAGCGCATCGTCGCGGCGATGAATCGTTTGAAAGTCGCGTATCCGTTTGGGTTTGATCATGCCAACGGCTTTGGCGCGTCAACCATGAAGCCGCGGCTGGCGGCCCCATTGCCAAGTGACCGCGCACCGACCATTATTTATCATAACGTGGGGTTTTTAGAGCCCGATCTTTTACTGCCTTTACATAACCCCGTTATTATCGACATGGTTGAGCGCGTCGTTGGAAAGGATTTTTATTTGTCCAATGTGTGGTTGCAAGTTGTGCCGCCACATACGGGCCGGATGGGATACCACAAGGACGAGCACGGTTCTATTTCCATCACTATGCCGCTAGATACCATCGGCTGGAATAGCGGCAGTACCTGTCTGGTTCCCGCAAGCCATCGTAATACCCCACCGCCTAATTTTTGTATGCCGGATATTATGCTCGAGCACGGGCGTGAAGCGCAGCTAACGGGCAGCCTCGGCGATGTGGTTTTCTTCACGCCGGAAACCTGGCACGGGCGGGCTGCCAACCAGACCGACCAGCCAACTTGCCGGTTATTTTATAATTTTTATAGCCGCGCCAGCCGCGACGCGACGCGCTGGAGCCCCTGCATTACTGCGGATAAAGTGGCAGAAGTTGCTGAAACGCTCCCAGTGCAATACCGGCACATGTTACGCATTGACCCAGCCAAACCGAAACCAACAGCAACGCAGGGCAGGTTCACTACATGGGTGATGCGCAACGGTTCGTCGTCCTCGGCAGCGAATTTATCTGCGGTGCTTCGAGAGTATTTTTATTGGCGTTTTACTTTCAATACGCCGATCGTAAAAGATGCCAGAGGGCAGAGTTTGCCAGCGTACCGAACCACCATTACCGAGAGTGAACAATTTTCGTTATTGGAATATATCTGTCATTTAAATGCGATGCGAACCGTCAAAAACGGTGTGCGCATGACGCTTAACTATTGGATGTCGGTATTCGGTATTGGGGGCAGGGCAGTAGCAAAGGGTGGCGACTAGGGCAGCTGATTCATTAACCATTTCGATGTGCAATGAAACCACACAACAGAATTAGTTCTCTTGAGTCTAGCCGTGGCTTGTTAGCGCTTTGGGTCGTGGTGGGGCACGTACTCAGGCATGCGGGCTACCGTGAACAAGATCTGGGCATCGCTAAATTTCTTGTGGAACCGGGGCTGGCGGTTGACGTGTTTATCATGATCAGCGGCTTCGTGATTTTTTTCCTTTTAGACCAGCAAAGAACGTCGACTTTGCATTTTTTGGTGCGGCGCTGGTTCCGGCTGATGCCAGTGTTCTTGTTCGTATTAATAGCCTCGGCGTTGACGTTGAATTGGCAGTTGAACGTAATTTCCACTACGCCGTGGCAGGGCGATGCGGTCATGAATGACTTGGCGATTCATTTGGATACGGCAAAATACTTCGTTGCACATTTGCTAGCGCATATCACGTTGTTGCATGGTCTGATATCCGATCATATTTTACCCAACAGTCAGTACGCTTTTATTGGTCAAGCATGGAGTATTTCAGTCGAATGGCAGTTTTACCTGGTCGCCCCGTTCATTTTTCATGCCGTGATTGCTAAAAAATGGAACACGGTAGCGAGCCTGTTAATCGCCGTTTGTGTTTTGCGTTCTCTCAATTACAGCGGTGAAGGGTTTGCGGTAAATCAGGCAGGGTATTTTTTGATTGGCATGCTGTCTTACTTTATCTGGAAGCGCGCTGATCAGCTTAGTGCAATAGATTTTCGACTGATTGAAGTAGCCGCCTTGGTGTTGATTGCCTTAAGTTATTTCCTCATAGTTCGGAGCTTATCGCCGGTGCTGTGGATTGCTTTAATGACGTGCATGCTGGCCGAGCAGCATGACTCGCCGGGCTTAGTGCAACAGTATCTAGGCCGGCTATTGAATCACCCGTTATTACGCTGGTGTGGAAAAATTTCTTACTCCGTCTACATGGTTCATATGCTGGTTATTTACGCGATTCAATACAGCATTTTGACCATGTGGCCGCACATTGAAAAAATCTATTTTGTGGCGTTGATGCTGCCCTTAGCCGTAGCGGGAACGCTAGGTCTGGCAGTATTTTCGTGGACTTTTATTGAGGCTCCGGGGATAGAGCTCGGACGTCGGGTTAGTGCGTATGTGAAAGTACCGGCACCGACAGTAATCGGTTAGATATTCTATTGTTACTCTTCTATCGGATCGCGAATGTCGAGCACGCGATATCGAATATAATCCTGCGCCCGAATAACCAGGCAGCGAGCCGTGTTGCGCCGGAAGGTGCCAACGCCCAACTTATAGGTATGATTTGCAAAGTCCGATTTATGGCGCTGCGCTCCCATGCCATTGTCGATGCATGCGATCCCAAACTGTGCGGCATTTTTTGTCAGCAAATAAAATAATAAACGTCCAGGTGAGTAGGCCGAATAACTCACTTCATAGACGGGAAACCAGTAATGAAAAACCCCGTTGGCAAGCAGCCCGAAGTGTGAGCTGATTAGCTGGTCGCCTGAATACAACTTAGATAAAACCCCTCTGAAATACTTGTTCTGCACCGCATGCAAATTTGTCAGACACTGGTTAGCCCATTGGCTGGCCATGCCATCTGTGGCTCCGGTTACATAGTATTGGTGTCTTTTTGTTTGTATCAAACTTTGCAGATCGGACAAGTCGGGTGAATGGAATTCAAACCGTAGTTCGCCTTTTTCTTTGGAAATTTTATGCAGGCAGCGCATCGTATCCTTGGTAAATTTCGGCGAAATGCGTTCTCGCTCAGCCCAATAAGCCTCAAATCCATCGCATAAATGGGTTGCCGTTCCTTCACGAATAAATTCTGTATTCAGGCCTAGTTTTGCTTGAAATTCATGGAGATGATCGAAGGAATATTGATGAATTTTTGATACTTCCAACAGCTCGATGAGTTGTTCCGGTTGTAATTTTTCCGATGAAATGTAGCCATTGTAATCAGACAGGTATAAGCCTATTCGCTCGGCGCGCCCCAGCACACTGTTGGTAAATTGAAATGGAAAGAAGCCAATTGGGGTAGTGTCTTGCAGTGCAACCGTCACATAGCACCGATCTTTGGCAACTTCGGCGACAGCGCGTGCAAAGTAAGGCGAAAAGAAGGGACTATGAAAAGCCTTGTTGTCTTGGGCGATTTTTTGCCATGCCTCGAACATATCGGGAGGCAAGTCTACAAGTCGAAATCGCTGAAAAGAGGTTAAGGGCATAGGGTACTGAAAATAAATAAGTAATTTAAAGTTATTCTAGTTGTTGAGAAAGAAATTACCCCCCCAAAACGTTGCTTTTATTTGTTAAATAATGAAAACACCAGCATCAGTAAAGCGCGCGGTACATAAGTAAGACTCTTCATCGGTCGTGTCCCGTAGTAAGCAGCCTGCAGGAAAGCGGGAATACTCGGAAGATACTCATCGGCAAAAAATAAATTGCAGCCGGTTTGAAATGATTGTAGTCCACGAATATGACGAATTTCCTTAGCCGACAATTTGTCTTTTTGCTGTACCAGATGTTTCTCCAGCATAGGCAGTACGATCATTTGCGTTTGTGCAAGATGGCGCTTCATGAGGCTGCCAGCACTATCATAATAGTTGATCAAAATCTCTTTTAGTACGATAACCTTGCCTCTCAGCGCTAATCTAATCCACAAATCAAGGTCTTCTCCTACCGGAAGATTTTCGTCAAAGCCGCCCAGTTCCAGTACCAGATGTCGGTGCGTGAGTACCGTTGGGGTAGGTAGAAAATTATAAATTAGCAACGTTTTCCATGCCTCGGCACCTTCCACCGGCGGGCGATTAATATGCCCTTCTTTCAGATATTCACCCGACTCTGAAATCAGTTTACTGTTGCATGACACCAATGTAATGCTCGGATCGCGCTTAATTTCAACTAATTGTTTTTTTAACTTGCCTGCCAGCCATATGTCATCGGCATCTAAAAATGCGAGAAATTTCCCTTTTGCTTCACGTATTCCATAATTGCGGGCAGCAGATACTCCGCCATTTTTCGGCATTTGCAGCAAACGTATCACGCTATGAAGTTGCATTAATTCAGTGACCGCGATGAAGGTGTCATCCGTACTGCCGTCATCGACAATAATAATTTCAAGTGAATCAACGTCTTGAATCAGAACCGAGCCAACCGCCCTTGATATCGTCTCCGCTGCATTAAACGCGGGGATGATGACACTCACGTCGCAAGTTTCATCGTTGCTAACGCAGTCATCGTTGTTGATGGGGTTGTTGGTTAAGTTGTTCATTGGCTTATATTCCCAGCCGCCAGAGTACGCTCTGGAATCCACGCGCAACCAGCGTTGGCAGAGAATTATTGTGCCAGACACCTCGGTAAAAATAATGTTCGTCGCTGAGAATTTCCTTCTTGCTAGGCGTTACCCCTTCGCCCCGATCTATGGTGTGGATATTGTGCAGCGTAGTTGCCTTGCATATATTGTCTAGCAACAGTCTTCCCGGGCCGTATTTGGCCATTTCCGGATTGTATACAGGCAACCAATATTGTAAGACGCCATTACCCATGATGCCAAAATGGCTGGCTACCCATTGATCTCCGGCCTGCAGATGCGAAAGCACGCCCCGGCATGAGCTTGACTTGGTAAACAGCAGCCGTTCCAGAAGATCGATCTTCCAGGCTTGCGCCAAGACATCGGGCACATTGGTTCTTTTGTACTGCGCCCGTTTTTGACGTATCAGGTTATGCAAATGCTCTGTGCGATTTTCGATCAGGTCGAAGGTGAATTCAAGCGGGCCAAAGTCCTCCTTCAAATGCTTCTCGCGCCGTGTCATTTCGCGCATATGCTTTTGGCTGATCGGGCAGTCGACTTCATTGCCGTTAAATATTTTGTCACAAGGAATTCGTAAGCCCGGCCTTGGCAGCTCACCGGTTAAGCCATAAGCCAGTTGCGATTCATCTAAATGGGAAAAGGTGATCTGATTCAGGTTCGCCAGCGATAACAGCGTGGCCGGCGTAATCCTTAAATCTTCGCTGGCGATCAGACCAAAGTAGTCGGTCATTTGCCGGCCGACCGGTTCTGCGGATTTTAACCATTCCGAAGTGCGATTTTGGAATTGGTAAGGTAAGAAACCACGCAACTGCCCATCTTGCGAGATGACGCATACCTTCACATTGACACCCGACTCGGCAACGGCGCTGGTGTATTGAAAGCTTAAAAAAGGCGAAGACAAGTGAGCAATGTTTGCTGACAAGGCATTCCACGCTGTAATTTCTAGTTCCGTCAGATCTGCAGGCGTTACTACGCGTGAGCTTAGTCCGCTGTTTAAGCCACTATTTAGTCCATCCTTCAGTCCACTATTTAAGCCGCTACTCAGCATAGTTTGACCTCGCCACGTAGCCCAGCCTGACTGGCCTTAAGAACAGCCAATATGCCAGCATGAAAGGGTGAAACTTGTTCAGCGTATCGGTAATGCTGCGTTCAGAAATATGGATGCGACCGAATACCAGATTATCTGGGCTTTGTTGATTGACGATATTTAAAATAGGGTCGCTACTGAACAGGTAGCGGTAGTGCGCTTCCCTGCAAACTTGCAGCACACTATTGTCGTAGGCACCGTGAGGAAATGACATGGATTCTATATACAGTCCGTTTAAATGTTTGGATAACGTTTCTTGCGCTAGCTTGACCTCGGACTCGGCGCTAGCCACTTTTGTTAAGGGCTGATGCGTCATGCCGTGGCTGCCGATATAGTGGCGCGCTTTCGCTAGTTTGTGTAATTGGATCAGGCTCAGCATCGCTGCCGGAGCGTTTGCCCTGTCTTGCAAAATAGTTGCAAGATGCCTTAAATTGTTTGGATTGTGTGTATCTAATTGTTGGATCACCGAGCGGATTTCCGCTTCGCTGCTGCGCTCTTTTCCAACCAGCACCACATCAATACTGCTCTGTATGAGCGCCGCATTTAATTGCGTTATTCCATCTGGATGGGTTGCCAGCAGGCGATAGACAGCTTCCTGCCAAAATGGCGCAGCCTGATTGATCACCGACCCGGCTACAAATACGACAGAAGCCATACCCAGCTCATCGAGTATCGGCTGAGCGTATTCGGCAGTGTCTGCCCAGCCGTCGTCAAAGGTAATTAACAGGCTACGCGGCGGTAATTTTTTTTGATCGTGCAAGGCGGCGGCCAGCTCATCCATAGAGATAACGTGATAGTGCCGCTGAAAGAATTGCAGGCATTTTTTAAAGGTTGCCGTGTCCATAGTCCACTCAGGATCAGCGCCCGGGCGACGCTGATCATGGTGCGGAAGCACCCGATGAAACATGGCAACGGTGAGACGTTCTTTATTTCTAAAACGGTGATAAATACTCAAAATACCGAGTTTGTATGAGAGGATTTTTACCGCCGTTTTGAATTGTTTTGTTACGTTTTGCTGGCCTTTAAACGACGATGGGCTAGGGGGCTGTATCGACGTCAAAAATTCAGTGATCTGCGCAAAAAAAGGATGCTTGGTTAAGATAACGCCGAGCAGCCATCCTACTGTGGCAGTCACCGCGCCTAGTACCAGCGGTTGCCATGAGCTGCCCGATGCGGCGGGCCAAAAAAGATAAATCAGCAAAGGCCCGGCGGCACTAAAAATAGTAATTAATCCGCTGTGCCGGCAAGCATGCAGTAACTCGATAAAATTGATGCGTATCGTCATGCGCAAGTACCTGGACACAATCATCAAAGTCAGCAGTTCTGCCGCGATAATGGCAATGGATATGCCGAAAAGTCCAAAGCTGGACGCATAAATGACCGCAATAACGCGCAATGGCTGGGAGAGAAGTTGCGCAAAGGTGGCATGTTGTACCTGCCCATTGGCGATCATGACATGTCCCGCAAAGATCGATAAGGAGGAAATCGCTCCGGCGATGCACAGCATTTGTACGATAGGAACCGACGCATCCCATTGCGGCCCATATAAAACACGCACCATCGGCAAGGCCAGTAACGCCATAACAGAAAAAAACGGCCATGCCAATGTCGTTAAATAATTGACCGAAAGCAGATACGGTTCCCGCAGATCGGTGCCACTGCGTTTGATTTGGGAGAAATACGGCAAGATCAGAGGCGTCAACGCGGAGGCGATCAATTTTGCGAAAAGCTGGACTAAGCCATTACCGCGACTGAAATAACCCACTGATGCCATGTCGATGACTTTGGCAATCACCAGATCGGGACTATTCGTGCCGATAGCGTTGGCAGCATTGCCCAGGCTGGAGATGCTGCCAAAGGAAAGGACTTTACCGATATTCGTGAATTGCGGCAGCCACGGAATATCTTTGGGCCGTCCGATGTTGGAGGCGATTCCAAACGATAGTATTCCTGCAAAATTTGCCCAGGCTAAACTCAACGCACCAAAACCGCGCGTGGCTAATATGGTAGCGACTGCCACATGACAGATTGCGCTGGCAATTTTAATAAAGAAAATTCTCTTGAACTGCATTTCCCGGCGATAAATCCCGAATAACAGGGAGCCAAAAGGGGATACGGCAAAGCTCAGCGCCATCACTTCAAGAATGTCTTTGATAGCCGGATTTTTGTAAAAACCTGCCACTAGAGTACTGCACGCGTACATCGCGCCCGCAACCAATAAGGCCAAAATAATGGCAACGCCGTAAGCGGATCGAATTTTTTCTTTAGTGAGCTCCGCCTCTTGGATGATGTAGTTCACCACGCCAAAGTCACGGAATACATGGAGCAAAGTCATTAAGAAGGCGGCCACCGAATACAAGCCGGTATCCGCTGGCGTCAATATGCGAGCAAGAATAAGTACACCGGCGAATTGAATCGTCAGCTCCAGATACTGAGTGACAAAGTTGATGCCGATTGATTTTCTTGTACTGTTCATCGTCATTCAGCCAACCAGCGTAACAGGCGCAATTTAAACATCAGTTGTGATTTATCCCAAGGGCGACCGCGTGGAATCTGGTAGGGATCGGTTTGACCGGTTGCCGGCCCCATGGTGGTGATGAATGCAGCGCTATAGCCAGCTTCTTTCGCCATTTGCACGTGGCGCTCGTCATAATCCATGCCGACCTTGCCGTTAG
Organism: Solimicrobium silvestre; assembly: GCF_002976435.1. Lineage (GTDB taxonomy): Bacteria > Pseudomonadota > Gammaproteobacteria > Burkholderiales > Burkholderiaceae_D > Solimicrobium > Solimicrobium silvestre. Next base: position 44,013 of record NZ_PUGF01000032.1, read on the forward strand.
GGTAAGCAAATAAGCGCACCGGTTTCCCTATAATGGCTTCAAGTTCTTGTTTGCAGCCGACAATTTCTTCTTTGGCGCGTTGGTCATCTAGCTTGGTCAGGATTGGGTGGGTAACCGTATGGCCGCCAACTTCAATCCCGTTTTCAACCAGTGTGCGCACCATGTCGTGCGTGAGCATTAAACCGGAGCGGTGCGCAGCGCCAATCAGGCTTTCCAGCTTGAGTGACAGATCCAGCCGCTGTTCCGAAGGCAGGTATTTAGCTGCCCGGATTAATTTGTCGGCTGCATTTTCTCGATCGGCCAGCGATGAAATTGGGTGAATTCCCAGCCCCGAATTAGTTAAGTCAAGCGGGCCAACGGGCAAGCTCCGTACCGCTTCGAGTATTCGGTCATTCCACATATTGCTGCCGTCCAGATAGCTGGTGGTGACAAAAACGGTCGCAGGGAAATTGAATTCTTTGAGTATCGGAAGCGCCAGATCGTGCGTGGAGCGGTAGCCGTCATCAAACGTAATGCATACCGCTCTGGGCGGCATGCGTCCGTTGCGTAAGGTGTCGAGCGCTTCATGGAGCGGTAATACATTAAAGCAGCTGGCCAACGCTTCCATCTGCCACCGAAAGCTGGCGACATCCGGTTCCGACTCCAGCAAGGGGTCGACGTGTTCAAGAATGCGATGGTAGATCAATATGCAGAGTCGACCCTGCCCAACCGCACTTGGTGCAATTTGATTTCCCACAACGCGAATAAAACGCGATGTTAAATTATTTATAAGTGAGAATGTCATGCGCTCTACGGTGTTTGTTGGGGTACACGGATAGTCAGGTCTACATTGCTGGCAGTAATTGCTGTTGCTTCAGGTTCTGCCGTAGCGTTGCTAGTCAGGCTGTCCTTTGATAATAGTAATTTCTCAAGCAAAATCAATACGGCGACGATGTCGTAATAAAGATCGTAGTAAGCCAATGTCAAAAAAGCACCGCCGATTGCGTAACCAATAATACTGACTTGGCACATGGCGGCAAGATCCGAAGCCCATTTCAGGTCTTCTCGGTCTTTGCAAAATTTTAGTACCCGAGTTCCCGTGCGCCATGCCAGAAACATAAAAAGTAGAAATAGGCTGATGCCGACGAAGCCGTGTTCACCCACTACCTGAAAATAAATGCTGTGCGCTGCATGTTGGTTATAGGGTTCCGGCGCATACACAACGAAGAGCCGGTTGGTGAAGCAGTCAAAACCACCGCCCATCAAGTTGGCAGAGGCGACGTTAATGGCAAATCCCCAGGCATTGATCCGACCTAAAGCGGATGAATCTTGTTGGTAATTATCAATCGTGTGCATGCGATCAAACCACTGTGCCGGCATTACGGCGTAAATGACAACGACAATCAACAGCAAGATTATTCCGGTACGAATTTTTTGCCGGTTCTTCAGCCAGAGGAAAAAGAACATGGCAGCGCCGCCTAACAGCGCGCCGCGTGAGTACGAGCCGACGGCGGCGATGACTGTCAGCATTGTTAATCCGATGAAGCCATAGCGCAGAATTTTTTGCGTGACACTTAGCTGCACATACCAGATCAAGGGTAGTGCGGTAACCAGCGCCAAAGCTAGCGCATTGTTATCCGTGATATAGCTGCCTTCTGGGCCAAACACATGGCTGCTACCGCCGGAAAGTATCGTGAATACGCCGCCTTTAAACCCAAAAAAACCGAGCGAAAGGCCGATTGTCCAGGCCAGTGCCTGTATTTCTTGCTTGGTATTAATGGTAAGCAGGATCACCGCCACCAAGATCATAGTTTTCATAACGCGACTCCATTCGGCCCAGGCTCGCGTTGGTTCCAATGCGTAAAAAGTAGTTAATGTCATCCATGTAACGAACACCAGCAGGGTTATCGTTAGCCCTGTAACTGGAAAATTTTTCTTCTGGTTCGATACCAGTAGACTAATCAACGTCACCACGACGATGACTGCTGCAAACGGAAAGTCATAGGCTGCGCCATACGTTAGCCTATGCGGGTTCATCAAGCTGACCCAGGTGAACAGCAAGACGCCGATAAACGGCTTCTTGAACACGAAGGGCAGGATGCTGAAAATTAAAATAAAGAGTGCAATATCACGCATGGTGCCGCAGCCTCTCAAATAGTTGCACGACGCGCTCTGCGTTGGCTTTCCAGGTCAGTTGCTTGTCCGCGATAGTGGCTGATGCATTCTTGCTGACACTTAGTCGCAGTGCGTCATCCTTGCACAGTCGGTCTATCGCTTTTGGCATGCCATCGGCCTGGTTGGGGTCAAACAATATCGCATTGTGCTCATCAAACAATAGCTCGCGAATATTTGCTTGCGCCGGTGCCACAATCGCTTTACCCAAGGCTAGATATTCAAACAGTTTTAGCGGTGACGCGTAGGCGACCACGGCGGGCTGTAATGCGATATCAAATGCAGCCACATATTCCGGTATCTTTTCCCGCCCGATGATGCCGGTAAAACTGACTCGGTTCGTCACGTTGAGTGCTTCGGCCTGTTTCTCCAAAGCGGGTCGCGCTGGCCCGTCGCCGACCACCATTAAATGCCGGCCAGCTTCCGGAGGGTCATTGGCGATCATGTCGATGACTTTATCTAGCCCGTGCCAGTCACGCACAAAACCGGTAAAGCCAAGTACCAGTTTGTTCTCTAATCCCAAGGCGGATTTAACCGAGTTGTGGGACGCGACATTGTCGAACTCTTTGGTGTTAATGCCGTTATGAATAACCAGCATTTTTTCAGGCGCTACGCCGTAAGATTGTATGATTTCGGCCATGACCTGAGTGACCGGCAGCACAAAATCTGCCGCCCGCCATGTTGTGGCTTGCGACCAGCGCGCCAGACGTTTAAGTGACAGTCCGTCATAGCGTTCCCGCTCTTCAAAGATCGGTGAATTAACTTCCAGCAGCATGGGTAAATGGTGTTTACGCTTAATCCATATTCCGGCCAGAAGAAAAAGGTTGTAGCGCTCGTAAAGACAATCGGGCTGATGTTGTTTGACGGCTTTTGCCAGGGCGCGGTAAGCGATCCAGTTGTAGGCAAACTCCATCAGCTCATAGCAAAATTTGGGTACATAGCGCTTCAACATCACAACAAAATTATCGTCGGAGCCGAATGACGTATGTTGATTGCCGGCCGGTGCTACAACAATGACTTCATGCCCCAAGTCACGCAAGGCGGCGATCATTTCTTTGATGTGAACGGCTTGGCCGTCTTTGGAACTGGTGCGATGGTGGTAAAGAATTTTCACTGTGCTTTTCCACCATTCAAAATAGTGTTGAATAAGCGCAGTTGCCCCTGCGTAGTTTCGTCCCAGCTAAATTTTTCTGCGTAGCGGCGAGTGGCTTCATGCTCTGGATAGTTGGCTCGCAAACTGTGTATCGCGGCGATCAATGCCTGCGGAGTACGTTCAGAAATCAGTATTCCAGCATCAAGAGAAGTGACGACCTCGGGCGAGCCACCCACGTTACTAGCAATGACCGGTGTGCCGCACGCCATCGATTCTAAAAGGACATTGGCCCAACCCTCCCGGCTAGAAACTAACACCAGTGCATCTGCCGCACTATAAAACGTTTTCAGCTCCGTTTGGGGTACTGAACCTAGCCATTGCACCCGATCGGCTACGCCCAACTGCTGTGCTAATTCGTGCAGTTTTTGGTGTTCAGGACCACTGCCTGCGATCATCAGATGAATGTCGGTGAGTGAACTCAAAGCTCTAATTACCAGATCATGTCCTTTGTGGGTAGTTAGCGATCCGACTGACAGCAATGTGAAGTGTTGCAGCCCTAATTCTTGCCTTACTTTCTGTCGATCCATCGGCTGAAAGCGCTGTAAATCGACACCGTTACGCAGTGGCGTAATGTGCTCGGACGGCACGCCCAGTTTCACCATTTCATCTTTGAGAGCATGGCAGACGGTAATTACGCCTCGTGCGTTTTTTGCCGCCCACAGTATCATTTTCTTGGGCAGGTGATATTGCGGGATCAGGTTAATGTCCGTGCCACGGGCGGTAATTACGACTGGTTTGTTGAAGTATTTGCCGAGCATGACTGCTGCAACGCCGTCGGGATAAAAGTAATGGGCGTCGATTAAATCAAAGTCGTAGCCTTCATCAATAATGCGTGCCAGTGTTTTTTTCAGTGAATGCGCCATCAGCAATGGCGACAGGTGCATACCTATTTTGGGAATCTGGGTGTAGCGGGGATGGTCAATGTGAATACCCTGACGGGTTTCCGCTTCGGGTACACGGGCAAAGCTGGCATAGCGGCCAAAGTGCGGGTGTTTGGAGGGAAACCAGGGAATTGGTGCAATAACCCGTGACTCTGCCTGACCGCTGGCAACTAGGTAGCGCAGCCTGGTCTCTACAAAAATTCCGTGATTCGCTTGTTCTGCATTCGGGTACAACGTGCTGAATGTGAGTAGCTTCATCTTATTAGGAGGTATGGGTAACGTTACATGCAAACGCTGCCGATTAATAGAGTCAGACTTTGTAGAGATACTAACAGAGGGAAACTATTTTGGAAGCAACTTTTCGGAAATAGGGATTGAATAGTTGTTTATTGGTACATAACGACAAATGTATTATTTAATGAGGATACGTCGCTGCGTACTACGTCAAACCTGATAGAGAAAAGCCTTAACATCAAGTAGAGTCCGCGAGCTTTAATTTGATAGCGGGTATTCAGTTCATCGATCGCACCGATGGTGGCAAAGGTCATGAAATGGTCAGAAGAAAGAGCATGTGCATGCAAATGGCATGCACAGTCTTAAAGCAAATTTCTCGAGCTGTTTTTTCGAATTATGAAGGAAATTTATGTGTTTTTGACAGAGTTTGTGCACAAAGGCTATGCCCTAAAGAGGGCATTTTGCTTATTCAGCTTCAATAGTTGTGACAATCTCAAAATACTGTTGTTTTTTGTTTAATAACAGATCGAATGCCCTCTTTAGGGCATAGACAGGGAGTTGCTTGCAGAGTATATTGCCAAATCTTTTTATTGAGCAACATGCAACAGGTGGTGAATTGCTGTTTCAAACAACAGCGACTCGGCTTGGGTCACACTATGCAATCGGCTGTGCGAATCTATCTTCTTTCGGCAACAATCATCAAGTCCACAAACAGGATTTCACATTGAAAAAGCTTTTATTCATTTTCTTATTTTTAATTTTTAATAGCGAATTGTCTTATTCTCAGACGTCTTATTCTCAGACTTTTGCTGCAACAGCTGTATTTTCTGGTCCCGCTACAGTGTCTACTCTTGCTGCTTTTACTTCGTATTGTTTAAATACATACACTCCTGAGCAATTGCATGGTGCTACGCTTTCTGTAGATATGCAACCATATATTCCAAATACAACTTATGTATTTTATTATTGCATGATTAATGGTAATGGGAATCCTCCTAAATGGTTTCTTTTTGCTGGTGATTTTTATTTTAGTTGCCCAAATTATGATGTTATTGTCCTTGGTCAGGATGGTTTCAATAGTACATGCGTCTGCCCTCCAAACAACCTCTATTTTGGTGATGTCCAAAAATGCGTTCCAGTGATACAAGTCCCCCCGCCTAAAAAAGATTGCGGTTGCAAAGTAGGCGACCCAATCGGCGTAGGAACCGGAAACAGTGTTCAAACGCAGATCGATTTAACGGTAGCCACACCCTTATCTGGTTTAACAACGGCACGCACTTACAACAGCGCACCGGGTAACCCCGATGGGCAAATGCTTCGCTCGTTTGGCGCACGCTGGACGCAGCCTTATGATGTCAGCATTGTTCCAATGGGAGTTGTAACGCCGACCAATCCCGTTACCTATAACTTTCCCGCGATCTGCTGGGAGCGAACTGATACCAACTATATCTGGTGTGACTATCCAAAGTATATTGCATCGCCATTACAGCAGATCGTCGAAGTGGTCCGTGGTGGTGGTCAAGGACTGTATTTCACCTCCGCACCGGGTGGGCCTGTCAACGGGACGATGACATGGTTTGCCGATTCCGACGTGTCAGGTCAATTAACCTCCACCGTTGCCAGCAATGGCACAACGATGACAGGCTATACCTTCACGGATACCGATAACCACAAAGAAACTTATGACGGTAATGGCGTGTTATTAAGCATCTCCGCGCAGGGTGGCAGCACCCAGCAACTAACCTACAGTACCGGCGTATCGAATGACAGTAGTGTCGGACGTTATCCAGCCACGGCACCGATTTGCCCGCATGTGCAAGCCGGTGCCGTGGTCAATGGCGGAACATTATTGTGCGTGACTGATCAATGGGGACGCCAACTGCAATATGAGCACGATAGTTTAGGGCGTATTACCGAAACGATTGATCCCAACAATCAACTTACCCAGTACGCGTACGATGGTCCATCGGCTGGTTGCACCGCAGCCAATACCGTATCCTCCTTAGCGTGCAGCGCCAATAATTTAACGGCCATTATCTACCCGGATGGTAAAACCAAGACTCTGTATTACAACGAAGCGGCGCAAATCAACGGTGGAACGGTCTGTCCTAATTCAGCACCGGTGGGTAATGGCTTTAGTTATCTGCTGAATGCCTTAACGGGCATCGTTGATGAGAATGGTAACCGCTCGGTGAGCTGGACGTTTAATTGCAGTGGCGTAGCCACGTCATCGCAATTAGGAGCCGGGGTCGACAATTATCAAATTGCGGTGGGTACCCCGAATGCGAATGGGAGCGGTACAAGCACCGTGACGACGCCATTAGGCGCCCAAGTGACGTACGGATTTACGCCGATTAATAGTTTAGTGGTCAGTAATACGATCACGCAACCGGCCGGCAGTGGCAGTGGGGTAGCCACCGCAACCAGTACGTATGATGCTAACTCGAACGTGCTCAGCTATACGGATTTTAACGGCAACGTCACTACCTACACGTACGACATGGCACGTAATCTGGAGCTGACCAAAGTCGACGCAGCTGGTACTGCGCAACAGAGAACGAGCACAACAGTGTGGAACCCAACGTACCGCTTACCCGCACAAGTGGCCGAACCATTACGCTTAACCACGTACACCTACGACATGAACGGTAATCTGCTGAGCAAGACACAACAAGCGACGAGCGATGCGAACGGCAGCCAGGGACTTAGTGCTACGGTAATCGGCGCCCCGCGCACGTGGAAATACACGTACAACAGCGTCGGCCAAGTGTTGACGATCACCGGCCCCCGCACCGATGTCACCGACCTTACGCAGTTCGCCTACGACACCTACGGCAACCTGAGCAGCGTCACCAACGCCGCCGGTCAGATCACGACACTAAGCAATTACGACCTGAATGGTCATGTCGGCAGCATCACCGATCCGAACGGCTTAACCACCACCTACGTCTACAGCCCACGCGGCTGGCTGACTAGCCAAAGTCGCGGCAGTGAAGTCACCAGTTATAACTACGACGGCGCAGGCCAACTACTCAGTGCCACCTTCCCGAATCAGGCGAAGTTAAATTACACCTACGACGCCGCGCATCGCTTAACCAACATTGCCGACAACCTCGGCAACACGGTCAACTACACCCTGGATGCCATGGGCAACCGGACACTGGAACAAGTCAACGACGCCAGCGGCAACCTGACGCGCCAGATCAGCCGCGTGGTGGATGCCCTAAACCGTCTTCAACAAATCACTGGAGCTCAATAATGCAGGCGCCTATCTGTCGTTGTAAATTAAACCGATCCCTAACCCTCTTAGCGACGCTGGGACTAGT
>NZ_PUGF01000033.1 GCF_002976435.1 Solimicrobium silvestre
TTTGCCAAATCCAGTCCAATTGCAGTAATATTTTCCATGACGCTTCCCCTCACTTAAGTAGTGTGTTGAAACTCTACTTTGGCACATTGCGATGCCGTTGTGGGCGGGAGGCGTCCATTACATTAACCTACGAAACTGCAGCCTTCGCATCACAAAAAAGTGAACCTAATATTGCGACTACAAGGATGACAATTATTCCAATCGATTCAAAATGTCGAAACTTACTTAAATTCATATGGAAATCTCTATTGAAGTTAGCCCGCGTACGGATTAGGGTGTATTACGCTGTCTACTAATACCTCCTACTTATTACAGGCAACACCGGCTATTCACACGTGCAACTAGGTTCTTTTACACAATAGCCTATGCCAGCATCGATATTGGGATCTGGAATATGAACGATGCCCTTTGTGCATACTGCTTTTTTTGTTGCTGGACATCTTGCTGAACAATAAGTACTACAAAAATCTGTTTTTTCAGCATTGCAAGAGTGTTCCGGCAACGTTGTGTTGGAATAAATAGTTTGGTTTTCTATCCCTTTAATTTCAACTTTAGCTAAACCAAATTCATTGAATTCACCTGCATTATCAAATTGCGGGCTGATGATCGGCGCGCCCATTTTGTTGATATATCCAAATTTTCCATCTAATTGAGCCGGAGCAATGCCATTACTGGAAAAGGAACCTGCGTAAATAAACTGAGCTGAGATCGCAAATTCTCCCTTGGTATTAAGGTATCCCCACAGTCCATTTAATGACACTGGGGCGAGCCCGTCTTTCGAAAAACCACCGGTTGAACCATATATGGGTTCTATAACAATTTCTCCCATTAAATTCATGAACCCATGTTTTAAATTTTCTCTATCCTGTATTTGAATGAAACCATTGGAATACCCAGCTAAAATATATTTATCCATATTCAAGTATGGAATGAACTTTCCAAGTTGATCTATAAAGCCACAGCTCTCTTTAATGCATGCACGAGCATAATTTCCTGGTATCTCTGTACCAAATCCATACGCAGTTGAAAAGTCTGTGGGAATAACGATTTCACCAGATTTATTGATGTAACCCCATTTATCCTCAATTTTTATTGGAGCTAAGCCATTCAAAGAAAATCTATAAGCCTTATCGAATTTAATTGGAATAACAATAGTTCCTTTTTGATCGATAAATCCCCATTTCCAATTTGATTCCACTAAAGCGAGGCCATCGTCAAAAAAAACTGTCACATCATGGAATTGAGGTTGGATTACCCATTGTCCGTGTTTGTCAATATAACCCCATTCATCACCCTTCACGGCAGCTGCTAGCCCTTGTGATGAAAACTGAACGTGTCTTAAAAATTCCGAGTGATAAAATTTTATTTCAAATTTAGGTTCAATAGCATACGCACCACTCGAATCTATGTAACCCCAGTAATTTCCAACCTTTACTGCCGCAAGATCGTTGATCGCAAAATCACCTGCATCCTCGAACTTAATTGAAATTACAACCTCACCTTTCGTATTAATAAATCCAGCTCTTCCATTTAAATGAACTACAGCCAATCCATTTTTAGAGAATTCTCCAATTTGATCGTAAATTGGTTTTACTACAAGATCACCCTTTTCATTAACCAATCCGAATTTTCCTAGCTTCGGCAACCTAGGCGAGATAGCATTCACTGAAGAAATCGTAATAAAAGTTAAAAATATTAAAATCGCGAAAAATGATTTTGATTTCATTGAGATGTGGTTATTGTTAATAGATATGATTTAAGTCTTGTCTTGAATAACTATCGTCCGACTGACTCCTTCATACCGCAAGTCGAAATTCAAGAAATTTCACTACAAATATTTTCAAACTTCAATATTGATTTCTCTCTCTGCTGGGCAAAGCTTAAAGTATTGCCGTGAATTTACTGAAAAGAAAAATGAATACATCCAATAAGCAAGCGGAAGAAGAAATACCAAAATCGTAGCAAAGTAAACAAATTCATACCTTTCAGAAATCGCGCTTGGATTTATAAATATCATCGGCATTATTTCCGGCAGCATAGTAGCCCCAATGAATACAAGGCCTAGAATTCTTCCGATTTTTGAACGTTTATGCAAAGATATCAGCAACACGACCAATATAAAAATTATGGCAAGTTGAACTCCAAATCTCACTATTACGGACATTCCAAATTGAGCTAGCGATTCATGATTTATCATCCGAATACTCATTCTCACAATCCCCATTAAAAACGCAAGGAGGAAAACGGAAGCTAATATTTGCACCAACAGAACTGATTTTGGTTTTTTGGGTACCTGTTCTGAAATAATATTGGATGGCTTGGAATTTAATGAGGTTTCATTCATTATGATGTTTTTATTTTTTAAAATAGTTAGTTGAAATCGCCGCAAATATTTTACTTGAATAACGTGGAACTAGTTTCCATTTGTCGGTTTCACGCCTTGAGCAATTCAGCTCATAGGTTGGACTACCAATTTAAATTTTCATTTTTTTCTCAATCGTGCCCTTACCGTGCAACTTTGAAGCAGTAAGTACACCTCCCGAAACACTTAAATTCAAATTTCCAATATTTATGCCGCTGATCTTTTACTCTCTCGTATGAAATTACAATAGACTAACTGCCCATGAGCGACCAATGAACCATGGCGCGCATACGACACCAAAAATTAATACAAAATGGCTTATTTGAGAATATCCTGCTCAGGCTTTGGACAAGCACCGACAAAAGTCGCAATCCTGTCAATCTTGCTTTCACCTACCGCCGTTATCGGCGTGACGAGCAGCCATGGCGCTCCAAAATTTGCGTATGACTTATAGTCATACTGGTCATCAGACGAACGGGATCTTGTTCGTGATACTCGTAGCGAATAAATGGGCACGCTACTTTGCACATTTAAGGTGGACGCCAACTCCGTATCCGTTTCTGAAACACTTCCAGGCTGCAGTCCAACTTTTCCATCTATTAGTTGCGGCCAAAATTTCCCTTGCGGCAAACTACTGGGCCGAGTTACGCACACGGTCTTTTCGGCATAACAAGATTTATTCACTATGCTACTTTCAGTGATGTGCTTATCTACTATATAGCTTTGAATTTTCCACAAACCTGGCTTCAAAGGAAGCTCCGCGCTGGCTCGCGCTACGGAATAGTCGGTATCGTTTTGTTCGCACGGCGTTTGCACACCAAACCGCATCATAGTCAATTGGGATTGCGCTAAAGCGTACCCCTGCTCTGTCGCTTTTTGATACCAATGCTCAGCGTTACGATAACTCTGCCCTATACTGTCGCCGCCAAATTCTTGCAGGAATCCCAGCTTAAATTGTGCTGACGGCAAATTTCTCCATGCAGCTCTGGCGTACCAGTCACCCGCTTTTCCTAAATCTTTTTTCACTCCCAGACCGTATTCGTACAGCACACCTATATTGTATGCAGCCGCTTCCGGCGTAAGAGAAATTTTGTGGTTATATGCACCTGGAGGTAACGGTATAACCACTCCAGCAGCCTTGGTGTACCAAGCAAGAGCTTGCTGGTAGCTTTGCTCCACTCCACCGCCAATGGCATACAGAATACCCAAATGAAATTGAGCATCAGCAAACCCTAGGTCAGCAGCCTTGCGATACAAAAAGGCCGCTTGTTTATAATCTTGCGCTACGCCTTGACCATTTTCATACATTGATCCGAGCTTGTCTTGCGCACTTACTTCTCCTTGATTGGCCGCTTTTTGATACCAAGATATCGCCTTGGAGTAATCCATATCCAAGCCCCGCCCATATTGGTAAAGCATACCCAAAATCACCTGTGCTTTGACATTTCCGCTCAAGGCAGATTCTTTATACAACTGCGCTGCTTTCGTATAGTCCTTATCAGCGTAGTACCTTTCGGCATCGTCAAGATCGTTCGCCAAGACAGAACGAGTCAATAACGCGAATACCAGTCCTATTGCGAACAATCTCCAAATTATTATCGCGAAATTTTTAAAATTTCCCACATCCACTCCTAATCACTATTGTTTAAGTCAGCTCGTTGGTCTGACAACTCGTAACCTGTAATCTGAAATGACTTGCAATCTTAGGATGTATTACAGGCTACGCTGGCTCTTTGGATAATTCCTTATCCGGCATTTTTAGCATCTGCATCAACTTGTCTTGCATCTCGTCAGGTGTAAAAGAAAAGGGGGGATTCCCGCTTAGTTGAAGCTTGATTCTGGGTATTATTCCCGCTATTTACCGTCGATCCAATTTGATCGTTTTGAGCTATCGCCGCATTAAATGGGACGAATACCATTAGGCATAGCGATGCTAGAAACATTGATCTCATCGATGATTGACCTGTTTATTTCAAATATTCAAATTGCCGGGTAACCTACCTGGCTTCTGAAGGCACGTTGTCGCGCCGATTAATTGCTCGTTGTAGCATCATGCGAGACAGGAGTTTATGAAACGGCATGATGGTACACAAGTAGACTCTTCCAAAGAGACTGTTAATTTTAACCAAGGTTGAAATCGTCACTTCCGATCCCTTCAGACTAGGTTGAATGCTTATCCAAATCCGAAAATCCAGATGCTTGTCGTCACCACCAACGACGACTTCAGCGCCCGTATTTGAAATAATCGGAAACACGTCAATCTTCCCCATCCCGCGATCGCTAAAGTCAATACTTGCCCTTAGTCCGAACGGCGCCACGATTCTGTTACGCAAGGTCATCAGACATCTGGCCATGTGTGGCGGATCGGCGAACGCGGCGCGCGCTGCTTGTGCGGCGTCGACGTAGGTTCGATCTGCCTGACCGGAATAACCATCGGCAAAATCAATGTGCGACAATCCCGACGCACGAATTGCCGCTGTCGGCGCGGGAATCAACAAAACTTTGTTTGTCATGAGTATCCTCTGAAAATATAGTGCGGTTAAAATCTTGAAAATATACAGCTTCGATTTCTCAGTTCTGAAAAATAAAGATCCGCGCAACTGTCTCCTTGCCGTTTTTTGCCGTTCAGATTCTACATGACGGTTGTCGTTTGTAAACATGCATGACCAACATGGGTCATTTAAAGATGGGAACCTACGAGCTGATTGCAAGTTATTACAGGTTACAAGTTGGACAAATGTCAGCAATCGATAAAGGTCCAGCTATCCGCGCCATCGAAGTGGCGCACCCTCACTGACTCTTGCAGACCGGGGTCAAAATTATTTAGATTCACACCATGCCTGGCTCCCAGCTCTCTATCAATGGGTTCCCAGTGCGTTGCGCAGCCGCATATTTTGCATCGGATTATCCTTAGAGTTTTGTCACCCCAGACATAGTCAGTTGTATTCTCCGGGTGCCCCTCGATGCGAACCGTTCCGAATGGATAGTAAGACCACAGACCGCCCAACCGCCTGCAAAGCGAACAGTTGCATTTTGTTGCTACCTCCGGCATCGAAGGTAGCGTCAAGCGCACCGCGCCACAGTGACAAGAACCTTGCAGTATGGGTAAATTTGACGTTTCTTCAGTCATGTTGCGACTCCTTATTAAATTAAATTCCCTAACTCATATTGGCTGTCTGCTTTTTTATAGCTGGGCGCGGGCGCCCGGCGGGTAAGTGCCGATTCCGAGCCTTCGCTATAAAACACCGATCAACTCCAAACCTGCGCATTGCAGCCTTTCATCAAAGAAGCACAGCTCGTATGTCGTAATAGCAAAACGTATTACACCAATTTCTTAATCAACATAATTCGTCGTTACATCACCAACTCGTAATCTGTAATGACTCGCAATCGTAGAGTGTATTAGCCAAAGGCGTAATACACCAAACAGTTAATCAACTTAAATGCTTCTTAACTATACTTATCGATGATTTTCTGAAAATGGTGCATTACGCCTTTGGCTAATACACCCTACTTATTACAGGTGACGCTGGCTACGCTTACAGGTTACGCGTTATAGGGATGGAGTCTGTGCATGCACAGACCGTTCCACAGGTGAGTTGCATGCAACTCAAAACCCCTGCTACACCGTAATACGCTTCGCAATTAGCGCCCCACTAAGTACAAGCTACTTTAGTCTTGCAATAAGTCCATCGAACAAAGAAAACACTGGCTCTACGCCATAGCCAGCCAGGAATGCGAGGGCAAGGGGTTGCAGGTTGGCCTTGGTTGATAGATCGGTGAATAGTCCAATCACCACACCCATCAGCGCGCCCAAAGCTATACGAACCAGGTTTCGAACTGGTGAAGTGGTTGTAAATGTTGTGCTCTTAATTTGTTCAGAAGTGAAGCGCAACACATAGGCCAAAGCACCAATGCTTCCTAGGAACACAGGCAAGAGAAACTGCAGTAAGATGCCAGAAAAAAGGCGAGCGCGGTCTGATGCCAAAGAGGCTAGGGTTGAGGTAATGATAACGTTCTGCTGGGCGGTGTCACATCTATTGATCCAGTCGCTCAAGTCACCGGACTGCAACGAACCTGATGAATTTTTGAATCTAGGTAGGATTTCGGTCAAGAATTCGCCCGACGCGTACAGCCGAGTCGACTCAAGATTCAAGGCGTCTATATCGTGAATAATATTGTTATAAGAAGCTGTTTCTCCATCTGTCCATTCGTGCTGCTTGCCATCCTTTCCGAGCATCTTGGGAGCAAGCAAATCGCATTTTGCGCGCAAATCTACCGAGGATACCTGAAGTGTCTTCGCCTTCTTATCCAAGTCATCCGAGAGATTGGTATAGATCCAAGTAATGAGTTGGAATCCAACAATGATGCCTAAAAGTGCCAAGAGTCCCACTGTATAGCGACGTGAACTTCTCTCCCCCAAAGACTCATTGATTGGCGCACGCCAAAACCTGATCCGAAACCGCAGTGGAATGTTTCGGTGCTCAGCACTAAGACCATCCACTGTCACAGGCTTAATAAGGGAACACAGGGCGTTGAAGGCAGACCAAAATTCTTCAGAGGTGGTTGGTGACCACGTCTTCTCAATCTGCGCTTGTCGTGCCTTTGCAATTGCAACTACAAGTGCCTTGTCGAGGTCCGTGACGTTCTCGGCCGCGAATCGGATCAACGGACCGCTTTGACCCAGCGCCACCTTCTCTGCATCAGAAGGAAGCCCGACCTCGTTCGCTTCCGAAGGTTTAGTTACGTTTGTCGGTGAGTCAATTTCCATTGAAGTTCTCCAGGTTGGTGGCTCTTATGTCCCAAGCAATTATGCATGAACCGCTTCATCAATGGGTATACGTTGATAACCGCTGCACGTGCTAGTTTTCCGACCATGGCAGCAGATAGGTCGCGATACGCCTAGCGCGTAGGGGGTATTAGCTGACAGCGCAATACACCAAACAGTTAATCTACTTAAATGCTTCTTGACTATATTTATCGATGATTTACAGATTAGGGTGTATTACGTTTTGAACTGCCCCCAAAATTTTCAGCCAGTGCTTTCAGGTTTAT
Source organism: Solimicrobium silvestre (assembly GCF_002976435.1). Classification (GTDB taxonomy): domain Bacteria; phylum Pseudomonadota; class Gammaproteobacteria; order Burkholderiales; family Burkholderiaceae_D; genus Solimicrobium; species Solimicrobium silvestre. The sequence continues at coordinate 7,418 of NZ_PUGF01000033.1, forward strand.
CCCGGAAGGTATTCGGGTAATTCTCCCGCAAAAATCGCACTGCGGGATCGAAATTGGTTTGATACCAACCCAATTTCACACAGGAACCGTCTTCAAACTCAAGCTTTGCGGTCGCCTTATTTGTCATATTTAAGACCAACAAAACATTTTGCAACTGACTGAGTTTAAATTCCCGTTGTCCCAGCCAGCCAAATACACGTTTTACTATTATGACGCTTTCGTAGACTTCACAGGTCAACGAAAATTGGTATATCCCAGCCAAGCAAAGAAGAAAAGAAACACCAATTTTTGCAACGCCAACGGAGTGAGCTTCAGGGGAATGTAATCCGTACACAAATAACGCACCACAAAAGACGCACCCAAAGAGGCATAGAGCAAGTGGCCAAGGAGACCTTAATGTAAAGGAAATACTATTCATGTTTGGTAGATGCAATTTAGATTTTTCATTCGCTCACTATATCTTGCTGAATTCGGTCTTTGTCTTTGTCTTTGTCTTTGTCTTTGTCTTTGTCTTTGTCTTTGTATTTTTACTATAGATGAGCAACTCCAAACCTGCGCATTGCAGCCTTTCATCAAAGAAGCACAGCTCGTATGTTGGGCTGGAGCTTCACCAGCCCAACATTCTTTAATTAATCATGACGATCATTGAATACATACATCGCCAAGTAATTTGGTGTTTTGCGTTTTTTACTGTTGAGTGTTGGGCTGATGAAGCTCCAGCCCAACCTACGAAACTGTAATGTGAATGACTTGCAATCGTAGTGTGTATTAGCGTAACACACCCTACTTATTACAGGCTACGCGGGCTTAATGACATTGACCTCGCCAATTCAATTAACCGAGGATCTGCTTTAACTAAGACATCCAACAGTAATCGTTTCTCCTTCAAATAAATCACCGCAAAATTTGGATCGTGCTTCACAATGCTTGAAGTATTACTAATGAGATCAGCGCATTTAATTGTTTGAACCCACGCCTCTGCACCGGCAAGTCGTTTTCTTGATGCCTCTTTACGTTCAGCACGATTTCCAGTTTCTAAGTCAGACAACATTTCAACGCCGTATCCAATTTTCTCCCCAAATTCCTCATAAATAGCAGACAATTTAATACCACAATCCTCAACACAATCATGTAGCCAGGCGGAAGCTATTGCAAAATCTTCTGTCAAAACCGTCGCTGTAATTCCAGCCACTTCAGCGAGATGATCGACATAAGGATTACCTGAATATTTCCGAACATGATCTTTATGCGCTTCTCTCGCAAACAACAGCGCTTTAAATGCTACGTCACCCATGATATTTCCTAGAAAAACTATTTAATTGAATTCGATTGTTCGTTTGGTTTGCCTGCAGCCATTGAGCGAGCACTGGTCACTCGTAACCTGTAATGACTTGCAATCGTAGCGTGTATTAGCGTAAAAATTTACCTGCCTTAGCTTCAAGGAGCCTAATTAACTCAGGTTGCATAAACTCATATTCATCAGGTATTTCCAAACAAATTACACGCTTGCCATTGAGATGGGATTTGAATTTAGCGGACAGCTTATTCCTATGAGTCTTCTCCATCACAAATATTATATCTGCCCAAGCCAACTGCTCGGGTGAAAGCGAAACGTTGGCATCATTACCGAGGCCAGCTGAATCAGTCTCAACATTCGGCCATGAAGAAAAAATTTGTTCAGCCGTTGGACTACGTAACCTGTTTTGAGTGCAAATGAATAATGCGCGTTTCAATTTATTCTGCCTTATTGTTGTTAAAGATTAAATGTTATTTTTGACTGCAAAGGACCACTACTTGACTTTCAAATGCCCACGACGAATTGCTCTGTTCCGTAATTCAACGACCCATGGGTTACTAAACTCGTAACCTGTAATGTGAAATGACTTGCAATCGTAGAATGTATTAGCGGAAAACGCAGTACACCAAACAGTTAATCAACTTAAATGCTTCTTCAATATATTTATCGATGATTTACGGATTATGGCGTATTACGCTTTCCGCCAATACACCCTACTTCCTACAGGCTACGCTGGCTTCTACATTGCGGCCATTCAATTTAAGAAAACCAGACTAAATATTGGATGAATCAATTAAATTCTGATTCAGTTCTGCATATTGATTGAGTAAAAACCAAACGGATTCGCTTCCCAACATCTGTTCACTTATTTTTGAAAATTGATGAGAAAAATCCGATGGTAATGAATCTATAAATTTCAGTCTAGATTCTAAATTCAACTCAGGATTTGGATCTTCAAAAAAGGCTAATGATTTTTTAATGCCTTCAGCTTCTTCAAACGCGCCGATTTTATTATATGCATCGATAAACATTTGATATGGGGGATTTTCAGGGAAATCGCTTGAGAAAAAATATTCTAAACCACCATTATCGATAATTCCTTGTGCTGAATATACGATTGCGATGGTTTGCAGCGGGTCTTTCATGAGTTGAATATTGCCACCGGCTTTATCAAGTTTAGCAAAAGATATTTTTGAAGCCGATTCGAGAAAGTCAAAAGATTTCATAATTTAATTTATTTGTGAATGGCTGATATATTTATCCGACAGCACTTTCCGCTAATACACCCTGCTTATTACAGGCTACGCGGGCTTAATCACCCATCTAACGGTGTCTCGCAAAAAATCGATATGCCGCACTAGTAAATCATTATCTTTACGCTGCAATAAGTTCACCGCAAAAAAATAGGTGTCCCCTTTATGCCATGCGCGACGGTAATTCGACATCGGTTGTTTTACCTTTCCATGCGGCGTAATACGCTTCGCTATTAGCGCCCTACTAAGTACAAGCTACTCGGACTACATATTACGGGCTACGCTGGCTGTAATGTGAAAAGACTTGCAATCGTAGGCTATGCTGGCTACAGGTTACGAGTTGCGAAAAATGAGGCAGTTCTGCACGATGCACAGGGCAGCAGCAGTGAATGCAATTGGTCAAATATTAAATAGCAGTTCCCCTATCGTTACCAGGCCTAACCATAAGTCGATCATCTCTTTGACGGCTGCGACACTGTTGAACAAATTCTGCTGCATCTTCAACGCTTGAACTGAATCGATCAAACTCTTCTTTATTGATATCGTAATATTCCTCGTAATCTACCAAGTTATTACTAACCGGAATTGACAAATAATATTTTCCAGCTTCCTCTTCAACTCCGACCGAAAATCTCTCATTTTTGTAAACAATGGCATCCTTAAATTTCAATTTAATCTCCTAATTTCTGTATGTAGCAGCAATAACAACCTATCCTTCGGCTTTTGACCTGCATAAGACTTATCGGCGCCTCATCCGATATCATTAAGCGATACCTATACCTGAAAAAATAAGCACCGTCTGCCGCTAGTGAAGTAATATCGACTGGGCTATTTCCCCCTAAATTTTACTAGCCCGCGCTTTCATTCTGGCCCTCACCTCTTTCATCGCCTGCCCATCGTCGCAATGAATCATAAAGTGTTTTTGGTCATTAGGGCATTCGATGCCATGTAAAACCATTCCGGGCTTCCAATTTTCTGGGACGGTCTTAATAACGGAAAAACACACTGGACATTGCAAAGATTGCCCTTGTTGAATTAACTTTATGACCTCAGCACTAGAGGTCTGGTTTGCAATTAGCTGACTCATTAACTACCTCCGAATGGATATTTTCCTTGTGGCAAATCTGGGCACAACGATTGAAAGTCATTCCAGATATTCAATCTTTCATCCAAGGATGGCCTAACTCCGTTTTGAAAAAGCGATTCATTTCTAAAGGCCTGATATTCTGTGTATTGGGTAATCTGCGGAATTCCATTAAAAAAACCATTCTGATGCGTAGCTTCATGAACAATTGTGGATGCGGCTTCTTCAGGAGAAGAATGTAGAGCCATATTCACTGTCACATCATTTGTATTCGCATTAAACAAGCCCATTGCATTCATTTCAGGATCATTCACGAATGCAACAGAAGTTCCCTGATTTTGTAATCGTGCATAAGAAGCAGATCCCACCGGATTTTCGGCGAGAATATTTGCTGCATTGATGTCAAAACTCTTGTCAACGACATTTAATGACGAATCGAAAGAAAGTTTCGCAGTAACAGGCACGATATCAGCAGTCACAGGCGTCACATTATACCTAGTTGGAGGCACGCCATTCACATCAACTCGTATCTATGGACTCCACCCGTTTTGCAAGAAGAATTTGATTTCAACCAGTAGGTAAGTTTGCGTGCATCTAAGGTGTAATAGCAAAGTGAACTGCCCCCAAACAGTTAATCAACTTAAATGCTTCTTAACTATACTTATCGATGATTTTCTGAAAATGGTGCATTACGCCTTTGGCTAATACACCCTATTTTTTACAGGCGACGCCGGCTACGATTACAGGTTACGCATTAGATGTTTATCAACGCTCTTCAATAAAATCATCAAATTTTCTTTGTAGCATTCGACGAAGCATTTTAATGTGCAACCTAGACTCTTTTATTCGCTGATAGGCCTCTAAAAAATCGGCACCTCTATCTCCATTATTCAGCCTTTCTTCAAAAAGTTTTATATCTACTGTTAAAGTGTCTTCCGATTTGGAAATGTCTTCAAGACCACGGTTATATTGTTTTAAGCGGCGATCAAATTCTAAGTCCGCTTTATAAATTAAGGCCGCGGCGATTAGCGAAACACCCAACGGGATATTAATAAGTTCATACATCCTAGCAATGACGTTATCAGCTTTGGCATTTAGCTGTAAGAATAAATATACGGAGGGACTAGTAATATTTTTTAAAGTTGAATTTAATTCCTCGGATGTTGAAGAAAAAAAATAATTAGTAGCAAATGTAATGGATAGGAATATTAAACCCAATACAAACGGTATCCAAGGTTTTTTCTTCCAATTCCAACCGGCAAAATTATAAGTAATTAAAATAATTACTAGTGGCCCTATTGCCCCAGAAAGAATTAAATAGAAATAAAATGAATCCATGGTTTTCAATCCCCTTGTATTATGATTTTCAGTGAGTCTAAATTACGCATTATTTTGTTTTACCTTCCCATGCGTCGCAATACGCTGCTCTTTATAGGAATCTCTTCACTCAGTAATTTTGGTAGCTTGTTGAAGTAATGCTTTACGCTTTGTTTCGGATAGGCCGGAATAAATAAGAATGATTTCGGCCAACCGATCATCGGCGCAGTAAAAAAAAGCTGGTGAGATGCCGAGTACTTTTGCGATTGCCTCAACAAATTGATAGGTCGGTTCATGTATGCCACTTTCATAGCGGCTCATTCTGGCGCTGCTTGATGATTCTTCAAGGCCTGCCATAACCCCTAACCGATCTTGCGACAGGTCGCGGGACTGCCGTGCCTGTCGCAAGCGACGGCTAATGATAGTATTTTTGGGGTGAGTTGGATTTGACATTCTCCGATAATCGTAGATTGTCTTGCCTTTTACTCTACGTTAATCGTAGAATATGAGGCACAACAATAAATGTGGCACTAACCGTTCAGCATTTATTCAACATGTAAATAATAGTTCATTGAATCGTGTATTACTTTCTGGAAATTAGTACGCTTCATAGCATTAGTTAACGTCGCTGAAATGGTGGAATTTAGACCTTACCTCTTTTTATTTTTTATATTACCTGTCACCTATCAACACTCAGGTAAATCCCCGAGGCAACTCACCGCCTCAACCCCAAGCATCAACTCACCAAGGAATCACCATGACAAAAGCATTTGCATCGCAAGCAGATTTGGATGAAAAGAAGATTTCATTTACCCAGTTGTCCGAGAACGCATGGGCGTACACCGCAGAAGGCGACCCGAATTCCGGCGTCATTATTGGTGACGATAGCGTGCTGATTATCGACACCACCGCCACGCCTGCCATGGCACAAGATCTGATCGCGCGCATCCGCACCATTACCGATAAGCCTATCAAACACATCGTGTTGTCGCACTACCACGCGGTGCGGGTGCTTGGCGCTTCGGCTTATTTGAAGGAAGGCCTTGAACAGATTATCGCCAGCCGTGGCACTTTTGATCTGATTGTGGAGCGCGGTACCGCGGATATGAAGTCGGAGATAGAACGCTTTCCGCGGTTGTTTGCAGGCGCTGAATCGATTCCGGGGTTAACGTGGCCGACGCTGGTTTTTGAGTCGGAAATCACGTTATTTTTAGGCGCGCTCGAAGTCAAGATTATGCATCTGGGTGCGGGCCATACCAAGGGCGACACCGTTGTCTGGATTCCCTCGCAAAAAATTTTGTTCTCGGGCGATTTGGTTGAATTTGGCGCGGCCTGTTATTGCGGCGATGCGCAACTGGGCGAATGGCCGATGACACTCGACGCATTGAGTAATTTAAGCGCTGAAAAATTAGTGCCCGGTCGTGGGCCAGCGTTGCTGACGCCAAACGAAGTCAATATCGGGTTGAACTACACCAAACATTTTGTAATTACCTTACTCCAGCAAGGTTACGCGGCAGTGGAACAAAACTTGGATTTAAAAAATGCGATGGCATTAACCCGTAAGGTAATGGACCCGTTGTTTGGTCACGTATTCATTTATGAGCATTGTTTGCCTTTTGGCGTGTCGCGCGCGTTTGATGAAGCCAGCGGCATTTTGCATCCACGCATTTGGACGGCGCAGCGGGATCAAGAAATGTGGGCGGCGCTGCAAAGCAAATAGACGCATCGCATCGCCCGCACATAAATTCATGACTACATAAACACATAAAAATACAAACAGGGAAAAGTAGTACTCAGTTTTGGAGTTCGCTTTGATGAATAAGGATTATCAGTCTTTGACATTTACCTATCAACCACGTCAGGCAAAAAGGGATGTGAAGGTGCATCCGGTTGTGGTGGTTGGTGCTGGCCCGGTTGGTTTATCTGCGGCCATCGCGTTGGCGCAGCAAGGTATTGCGGTGGTGTTGGTGGATGATGACCACACTTTATCCACCGGCTCGCGTGCTATTTGCTTTGCTCAACATACGCTGGATATTTTTAACCGGCTGGGCTGTGGCGAGCAAATGACGAACAAAGGCGTAAGTTGGAATACGGGGAAAATCTTCTTTAAAGATCAACAGGTCTACAGCTTTAATCTGCTGCCTAAATCGGGTCATCAACAACCTGCCTTTATCAATCTTCAACAATATTATGTGGAAGGCTATTTAGTTGAACGGGCGCTTAAACTGCCGTTGATTGATCTGCGCTGGAAAAACAAGGTCGTCGATCTACAGCAAGATGCGCATTGTACCAATCTGACTATTGCCACGCCAGACGGCAACTACACGCTGCGTGCGCAGTATGTCATCGCTGCCGACGGGGCACACAGTTCGGTCAGGCGCATCATGGGGCTGGACAGTGTTGGCCGTACGTTTAAAGATCGGTTTCTGATCGCGGATATAAAAATGCACGCGCCGTTTCCATCCGAACGCTGGTTTTGGTTTGATCCGCCTTTTCATCCCAATCAATCCGTTTTACTGCATCGCCAGCCCGATAATATGTGGCGGATTGATTTTCAGTTAGGTTGGGATGCTGACCCAACCGTAGAAACCAAACCGGAAAACGTTATTCCTCGCATCTGGGCACTATTGGGCCATGAGGCGAAATTTGAACTGGAATGGGTTAGCGTCTATACCTTCTCCTGCCTACGCATGGAAAAATTTCGCCATGACCGTGTGCTGTTTGCAGGTGATGCAGCGCACCGCGTTTCACCGTTTGGCGCACGTGGCGCCAATAGCGGGGTTCAGGATGCCGACAATGTGGCGTGGAAATTGGCGTTGGTGTTAAAAGGGTTGGCATCCGATAATTTATTAGATAGCTATGCGGAAGAGCGCGAGTTGGCCGCGGATGAAAATATTCTCTGCTCCACGCGGTCTACCGATTTCATCACACCCAAGAGTCCCGTCAGCCGCTTTTTTAGAGATGCGGTGTTACAGCTTTCTAATAAGACGTTATTTGCACGCCAACTGGTCAATAGTGGCCGATTATCGACGCCTTCGGTATTGCTGCAATCGTCATTAACCACGCCGGATAGCGATGTATTTGCGACCGAACTTATGCCCGGCTCAGTTGCTGTGGATGCGCCAGTGCGTATCAATGGAAATAGCGATTGGTTATTGGCGCAACTTAGGCATGAGTTTACGGGCGTGTATTTTCATACCGGTTGCGTAACGGACTTGAATGCACAGACCGTATCCCAATTGAACGATTTGCAAAATGGCCTCATCCCTTTTCAAATCATCTTAATCAAGATGGATGATCCTCTGAGCTCGTTCAACATTGATGCGCATCTGAACTCGTCATCAGCACAATTAACCAACTTCGTTATTCTTGAAGATGTCGACCATCTGGCAGCACAACGCTACGACGCCGAAGATGCCACATTTTACTTAATCAGACCAGATCAACACATCTGCGCACGTTGGCGGCAGTTTGATGTAGCGCTAGTAGAACAAGCTCTGCAAAAAGCCTGCGGCATTCGTTAGCAGATAGGGCCTGCCGAAATGAGGCGGCCACTTTCTGCACGACCAACTCAAGCAAATTAAATCTAATTCAACACATTGTCAGGAGAAATCATGTCTATTAACACCGCACCCAATATAACGAATCACGACTTATTTTATGACTGGTTAATTCAGTGCCACCACGATTTAACCAATGATCAAAGTCAGGCGATGAATGCGCAACTGATTTTAATTCTTGCCAACCACATCGGTGATTTGGCAACGCTCCTCGAAGCGATGACATTGGCGCGTGATGGCGTACGGCATCGGTGAATAAATAAATTAGGACTTACGCAAAATCGTCTTCCTCGCGAATGCGGGGATCCAGTAGCACGTAGTGCTTTCACCGCTAAGTGTGTGAATTCCTAGATTCCCGCCTACGCGGGAATGACGTTAATGGTGATTGGAGCGTAAGTCCTATAAAAAATGAATGCGGCAAGCGCCTGCATCTTCGCAGGCATTTTCTACTTCATGAACATATGCGCCCTTATAAAAACAAATTACACGAGACAATCATGCTTAATCAATCAGACTACCCCAATGCCAATCCTTCATTAACAACCAGCGCTCAATTTGATGCCAGGCTGTACCGAAAAATCGCATTGCGCATCATTCCATTTTTATTCGTTTGCTACGTCATTTCATTTTTGGATCGCATCAATATTGGCTTCGCCCAATTGCAGATGAAGACCGATTTAGGATTTAGCGATGCTATGTATGGCATAGGCGCAGCCGTGTTTTATATCGGTTACGTTTTATTTGAGGTGCCGAGCAATTTATTGCTGGAAAAAATCGGCGCACGCAAAACCTTTGTGCGCATCATGCTGTTATGGGGACTGGCCTCGGTCGGTATGATGTTTGTGGTAACGCCTAACCATTTCTATAGTTTGCGTTTTTTGTTGGGCGTGTTTGAAGCAGGATTTTTTCCCGGCATTGTGCTGTATCTCACCTACTGGTTTCCTCCAGCCAGACGCGCCGCGGTACTAGCCATTTTCTTCGCGGGCGTGGCAGTCGCTGGCGTATTGGGTGGTTTGGTGTCGGGCTGGATTATGCAGAGCATGGGCGGTGTGATGGGCATGTTCGGCTGGCAGTGGATGTTTTTGATTGAAGGTTCACCCGCACTTATTTTGGCTGGTATTGCGTACTTCTATTTAGACGACAAACCTCAAGATGCCGCATGGTTGAACGATGCTGAAAAACAGCGTATTGCCGCTGATCTTGAAAACGAAAATACCCTCAACATTGTGACCCCGACGATCTTATCCTTGCTGAGCACTATGCGTATTTATATGTTTGCCTTTGTGTATTTTTCATTGACGTGCGCATCATTAACGCTCAGTTTTTGGATGCCTGCCATGATCCGTGATTTTGGTGTGACCGATGTGGTGGAGATTAGCCTCTACTCTGTGATTCCAAACGCATTGGCGATTATCGGCATTATTACTATTTCGCGCCACTCAGATCATAAGAATGAGCGAGTGGGACATTTTGTATGTTGCGCCTTGGGCGGTGCGGCGTCATTACTGCTATTGACTACGCACCCTGGTAACTTTGTGCTCACAATGGGACTATTGTCGATTGCCACGACATTGATATTTTCTGCTTTACCGATATTTTGGGCGATTCCTACTTCTTATTTATCCAAAAAAATGGCTGCTAGCGGCGTAGCATTAATTAGTAGCATTGGCATTACGAGTGGGATAGTTAGCCCGTATGTGATTGGGCAGATAAAGATGGCAACAGGGGGTATGGATTTGGCTATCTATTTATTGAGTGGTTTATTGGCGGGGAGTTGTTTTGTGTTGGTGTGGGTTACGCGGCGGAAGTGAGGTACATACAGTCTAACTTTAATTAGTTAAAACGGAAGCTGTGGCATTCTAAACTAGCCATAGTTTAGAATGCCCCAGCATACAATTACAATGATCGATCTAAGTCAATTTAACTACATTGATTATTTACTTTGTCGAAATTTAGCCGTTAATTTTCAGTAATCGGCCATCAAATACCACGCCACTACATGGATTTGCACCAATCGCATACGACAAATCTGCTGGTCTATCGACATCCCACAGAGCAAAATCGGCCTTCATGCCAACGGCCAACTGCCCTATTTTGTCTGACATTCCCAACGCTTTTGCCGCATTCCGCGTCGTGCCCTGCAAAGCTTCCAGCGGCGTCATTCTGAATAAGGTACAGGCCATATTCATCACCAACAATAGTGATGTCATTGGCGATGTGCCTGGATTGCAATCGGTTGAAATGGCGATGGGAACGGCGGCTGCGCGTAAAGCAGCTAATGGGGGCAACTTGGTTTCACGTAAAAAATAATACGCGCCGGGTAATAACACCGCGACCGTGCCTGCTTCCGCCATGGCAGCAATGCCTTCATCCGATAAGTATTCCAGATGATCGGCAGATAGACCTTGATAACGGGCGGTGAGCGCAGCGCCACCTTGATCGGATAATTGTTCGGCATGCAGTTTTACCGGCAAGCCGTGCTTTTTTGCTGCTTGAAAAACGCGCTCGGTTTGAGCATGGCTAAAACCGATTTTTTCGCAGAACGCATCTACCGCATCCACTAAACCTTCTTCAACCAAGGCGGGTAACATTTGCTCGCAAACCAGCTCAATATACGCGTCTGCCCGGCCTGCATATTCTGGTGGTACCGCATGCGCGCCTAAAAATGTGGTGCTGATTCGAACCGGTAATTCTTGGCCGAGTTGGCGAGCAACGCGCAAAATTTTGGCCTCAGTCGCCAAATCCAAACCGTAACCGGATTTGCATTCCAAGGTAGTTACGCCTTCTTGTAACAAGCGCATAACCCGGACTAAACTTTGCGTAAACAATTCAGCTTCGCTGGCAGCACGAGTAGCTGTAACGGTGGCGACAATGCCGCCGCCGCGCTTGGCAATCTCTTCGTATGAAACGCCGTTTAAGCGGTCTTCAAATTCATTACTGCGATTTCCACCATACACAATATGGGTATGGCAATCAATCAAACCGGGCGTCAGCCATGCACCTTTGCCGTCGTAGATATGCTTGGCGCTATGATTATGCGGCAACGCAGATTGACTACCCAACCACGCAATCACGCCGTCTTTAACCGCGATTGCGCCATCCCGGCATTCGCCGTAACTGGCATCATCCGACATGGTCGCCAGATGAACGTTAAGCCAAAGACTATCCCACTGTGGAGTTTGCATTGCTGTCACCATTCATTGTAATTTGCACGCAATAAAAACTGCTGCCAGCAGTGCTGTGCAACGTGTATTCATTGACTTCTTCAGTTGAGGAAAATTGCAGTGTTTCATCTTCGTGCAGATCGAGATCGTACGTCGTATTTTTTCCGCGCAGTTGCCCGGAACCTTGCGCGCAGTAAAGTAACACTGCGCCTACTGGCAATTGCCGCGTTGCTGCACCAACCCAGTGGTTTAATTTATGCGAGCAAATCGAACGGCGGCTCATTAAATTAAAGTCGCTGATTGCGCCATTGATTAATTCAGCATGGGTTGCTGCGTCACCTGCAAAAATGGCGATATTATTTTCTGCATCGACTTTCAGGCTAAATTCATTCACCGATAACCGCATGCCCGAACCTTGTAAAAGTGCGAGCGAACGATCAATACCGGCGAAGTGAGAAAAACCGCCATCACTAACTACTTGAGCACGACTAACGCGCCAAATAAAATCTTCTAACTTAGCGTGTTCTGGAAAAACGGCAATTTCAATGGTGGTACCTGCGCCGTTTTTCCAAGGCATGCTGCGGTAATCAGCGGGGCTTAGTTTTTTCATGAGTAATAAATTACGTATGCATAGAATTCACGAACCAATTGGTAGGGGCATCCCTTGTGGGTGCCCTTCGATAAATAACTAAATTGTTAGTTCCTGGTAACCAAGGGCACCCACAAGGGATGCCCCTACGAAAAATAATGTCACCGTTAATTAACATAGTCACTCGCGTAAATCCTACTTAGGTTAAAAGTTACGCTAAATACAATCCAGCAAACACTTCTTGGCAATTCACGCTTAATGCACCGGCGAGTACCATTTGTTTAGCGGCTTCGATGTCCGGTGCAAACAAGCGGTCTTGTCCGTAGAAGCTGACTTGAGTACGAAGACGCTGATGTACTTCAGCCAGTTTTGGTGCTGTGGCTAATGGTGCATGGAAATCGATTCCTTGCGCTGCGGCCAGCAATTCAATACCAACGATAACAGCCGTGTTGTGCGCCATTTCATGCAAACGACGTCCAGCAAAAGTCGCCATACTGACGTGATCTTCCTGGTTAGCCGAAGTCGGCAGGCTGTCTACCGAAGCCGGATGTGCCAACGATTTGTTTTCGGAAGCTAACGCAGCGGCAGTCACGTGCGCAATCATGAAGCCGGAATTCAAACCCGATGACGGCACCAGGAATGGTGGCAAACCTGAATTGGAAGCATCGATTAATAAGGCAATACGGCGTTCGGAAATAGAACCGATTTCAGCAATCGCCAAAGCTAAGGTATCTGCTGCAAAAGCTACTGGTTCAGCGTGGAAATTACCACCGGAAATAACTTCTTCGGTTTCCACAAACACTAATGGATTATCAGTAACCGCATTCGCTTCAATCAACAAAGTACGCGCCACATTATTAATCAGGTCCAGACATGCGCCCATCACCTGAGGCTGACAACGCAAGCAGTAAGGATCTTGTACGCGCTCATCATCGACTAAATGCGATTTGCGAATCGCGCTGCCTTCTAATAATTCGCGATACAACTTGGCGGAAGCAATTTGCCCTGGCTGGCCACGTACCGCATGAATACGCGCATCAAACGGTGCATCGCTACCTTTTGCTGCATCAATCGACATCGCACCTGCAACAGTAGCGGCTTCTAATAAACGCTCTGCTAAAAACAAGCCATTCAACGCCAATGCGGTTGACACTTGCGTACCATTAATCAGCGCCAAACCTTCTTTAGCGGCCAATACCACCGGTGTAATGCCGGCTTGTTTCAATGCATCCATTGCTGGCATTATTTCACCCGCCACACGCACATCACCTTCGCCGAGCAAAGCCAGTGTCATGTGTGACAACGGCGACAAATCGCCTGATGCACCGACCGAACCTTTAACCGGAATGCAAGGTGTAATGCCTGCGTTGAACAGCGCGATCATGGCATCAATAACTGAACGACGAATGCCTGAAACGCCGCGTGACAAACTACCGATTTTCATCAGCAAAATCAGGCGTACGACATTATCGGCAATCAACTCACCGGTACCCACTGAATGCGACAAAATTAAATTGCGCTGCAACAGTTCCAGCTGATCGTCTGGAATCCGTGTTTTAGCCAATTTACCGAACCCGGTATTAATCCCATAGGCCGCATCGCCGCGAGCCACAATATTAGCAATCGCCGCCGCAGAAGCATCAATCGCCACATACGCTTGCGGCGCAAGCGCCAAGCTAGAACGCGTCTGCCAAACTTGACGTAAATCGGCCAAACTGAATTGACCTGGTTGAATAGTGAAAGTTGACATCATGATCAATAATCCTTGTTGTATTTAAATTCTTAAAAAACGTGGGCATTTACAAGCCCACTTTGAATGCACTGGAGTTGGGCTCTGCATAGCCCAACCGTTACGCCAGCGACTGGCATACCAGTCGAAACCCTGGCTACACCACAAAACCGTGCCCACCCTACAAATCTACCGTGTCGCTGCTGTTGCTTTTGAATTTGCCGTTGCTTTTGACCTACCCCCACTTCTAGTTCGGCCGGTTATTTTACGAATAAATGGATCAGAAAGGTTCGCTGTTTGAGCCGCAGGCGAGTTTCGAACTTTTCCCATTTATTCGTAAAATAATCGGGGTTTCCGAAATAGCGTGGTCGCCTTTTTGGGCCTACCTTTTTTGGCGACGCAAAAAAGGTAGGTAGCTGTCGGGCTACCCCCGACCAACTAAACTCAATAAAAACAACAGACAGTAAAATCGATCCAATCCTTACTTAATCATCGGCAAATTCAACTTATTCCGCTTAGCACAAGCCACCGCAGTTTCATACCCAGCATCAGCATGCCGCATAACCCCAGACCCAGAATCATTCACCAACACCCGCGCCAAGCGTTTAGCGGCAGCATCAGTACCATCCGCCACAATCACCATTCCAGAATGTTGTGAGTAACCCATACCAACCCCGCCACCGTGATGCAATGACACCCAAGAAGCCCCGCCAGCCGTATTCAATAACGCATTCAACAACGGCCAATCAGAAACTGCATCAGTACCGTCTTTCATACTTTCCGTTTCACGATTCGGGCTAGCAACCGAGCCGGTATCCAAATGATCACGCCCAATAACGATAGGCGCTTTCAGTTCACCATTTTTAACCATTTCATTAAACGCCAAACCAGCAATATGACGTTCACCCAAACCTAACCAGCAAATTCGTGCTGGCAAACCCTGGAAGGCGATACGTTCACGCGCCATGTCCAACCAGCGATGCACGCCTGCATTTTGCGGGAATAATTCTTTAATTTTGGCATCTGTTTTATAAATATCTTCCGGATCACCCGACAATGCCACCCAACGGAACGGGCCTTTGCCGTCACAAAATAAGGGGCGAATATAGGCAGGTACAAAACCCGGGAAATCAAAGGCATTTTTAACGCCGGCATCAAAAGCCACCTGACGAATATTATTACCGTAATCCACCGTTGCAATGCCCATTTTATGGAATTCCAACATGGCATTAACGTGTGCTACGCAACCAGCGGCAGCCTCAGCAGTTAAACGCGCATGTTGTTTGGAGTCTAATTGTGCGGCCTTCCATTGTGCGACGGTCCAACCGATTGGCAAATAACCGTTAATTAAATCATGCGCAGAAGTTTGATCCGTAACCAGATCCGGCTTGATTCCACCGGCTTTGGCACGCTTAACTAGCTCTGGCAAAATTTCTGCGGCGTTACCTAACAAGGCAATTGAAATAGCTTCTTTTTTAGCACAATGTTCAGCTACTAATTCCAGCGCATGATCCAAGTCACGCGCTTGTTTATCGACATAACGGGTACGAAGGCGGAAATCAATACTGGTTTGCTGGCATTCAATATTCAATGACACTGCACCGGCAAAAGTAGCAGCCAACGGTTGTGCGCCGCCCATGCCGCCTAAACCTGCTGTCAATATCCAGCGACCTGCCCAATCACCATTAAAGTGCTGGCGACCAGCTTCTTCAAAGGTTTCAAAAGTACCTTGAACGATGCCTTGTGTACCGATGTAAATCCAGCTACCCGCCGTCATCTGGCCGTACATGAACAGGCCTTTGCGGTCGAGTTCATTGAAATGTTCCCAGTTCGCCCATTTTGGTACCAGGTTTGAATTAGCGATTAAAACGCGCGGTGCATCTTCATGGGTTTTAAATACCCCAACCGGCTTACCGGATTGCACCAACAAGGTTTCATCTTCGCCCAACTCCTTCAAACTCGCGAGAATTTGGTCATAACAGGCCCAATCGCGCGCGGCGCGCCCAATACCGCCATACACCACCAAGTGCGTTGGATTTTCTGCTACTTCAGCGTCCAGATTGTTTTGAATCATGCGATATGCCGCTTCGGCAACCCATGTTTTGCATGTTTTTTCTGGCCCGCGTGTAGCGCGAATTACACGAGTTGCGTCATAGCGAGGATCGTCTTTTAAGCTATTCATGGTCTTCCTTCATGGGATGGGTTGGTGATTTTCGAATTCTAAGTTGTATATACAACCAACGCAAGCACTTTTTTGTTGCATCAGGGCTTACGCAAAATTGTTCCAGCAACGAGTTTGCCAAGACCTGCCGACGCAGGCAGTACTTAAGTACGCAAAGAAGAGCACAACGCCGCTGGGGCGATTTTTCGTTAGCCCTTTTAAATATAAAACATCGGCGGCGTTACTCAAGTACTTAAAAGGTTTACTATTCGATTCTTATGCAATTATTTAGGCTTTGTTATCTTCATGACTATCCAAACTGCACAAGTTTCCAGGCTAATCAGCAACTCAACTATTCCTGCATTTCAGCAAATCAAAGACTACATCAGGGATGAAATCCAGCAAGGTGCCTGGAAAGAAGGCGATGCGATTCCTTCTGAAGCGGTTCTTGCCAAACAGTTTGTCGTGTCACGCATGACGGTGAACCGGGCAGTACGTGAATTATCGAACGAGCAACTACTAATCCGCATTCAAGGTTCTGGCACGTTTGTCGCACAGCAAAAATATCAAGCTACTTTGGTCGCTATTAAAAGCATCGCCGAAGAAGTGAGAGCTCGCGGGCATGTCCACAGCAGTGCATTGCATTTGCTTGAAAAAGGCAAACCAAGCGCACAATTATTGCAGCAATTTAATGTAGAAACGGGACATGTTTTATTTCATTCTGTGATTGTGCATTTTGAAAATGACATTCCGATTCAGGTCGAAGATCGCTGGGTTAATTCAAGCTTAGCGCCAGCTTATTTACAACAAAATTTTTCCAATATCACGCCGAATGAGTACCTGATGGCTGCTGCACCGCTGCAAGAAGTCCATTACCGGATTGAAGCGGTCGTAGCGCCTGCCAAAATTGCAGAAATGCTGGCAATTCCAAGCACCCTGCCCTGCCTTGTTTTACATCGCGAAACTATTTCTCGCAGTCAAATCGCTTCCATTGCGACCATGTGGCACCCGGGTAATCGTTATCAATTTGCAGGTCAGTTTTAGTCATCACAATCATACAAATTTTTTAACCATATACCCGCATGTAGCATTTTCCACACATATTTAATTATTTTTGCACGCATCTTGATTTAAACGTTTACACGTGTAATCATTAAATTAAATTTTGAAAGGGGCGCGGTATGACAATTACGATTAGCGAAGCCGAATCGGCAGTGATGAAAATATTTTGGGATAAAAATCCACTCAGTTGCAGCGATGTCGTCACTGCACTTGCTGATGAACAGGACTGGCAAGAACCCACCGTTAAAACCTTCCTCAATCGCCTGCTCAAAAAAGGCGCATTACGCTCAGAAAAAGATGGCCGCCGCTTCTTGTATTGGCCGGTTTTAACACGCGAACAATGGCTATCCAGCGAAAGCGACAGCATGTTAAAGCGGCTATTCGGCGGTCAGCTAGCACCGTTTGTCGCCCACTTTGGCGCGCACAAAAAACTCAGCAAAAAAGAAGTGGCAGAACTAAAAGCCTTGATCGATAGGATGAGCGATGAGCAATGAACTAATTCCGACATTAATACAAACAACCATTGCGCTTACTGTCGCATTACTACTCGCGCTTTTACTGCGCACTGTATTACGCCGTCAGTTTGGTGCACCACATGGCTATGCAGTTTGGTTGCTCGTACCGTTATTGCCGCTTACATGCTTATTACCGTTATTAATACCTAGAGCAAATCTACCGCTGCCAGCGTTACATCTTCCGGCATTTACAACTAACGCGATTGCACTGGCTCCCACCAGCACTATAGATACCGCCCTGTTAATAACCGCGCTCTGGATCATCGGAATTTTATTCAGCCTGGGATTGCTGTACTGGAGACAGATGCAATTCATGCGCAGCCTTGGCCGCATCGAAAAAATTGGCGATATCTATACGGCGCAAGCGCACGATATCTGCCCTGCATTAGTTGGTATATTGCGACCAAAAATTGTGGTGCCTGGTGACTTTGCCAGCCGTTACACAGCGATCGAACAAGTACTGATTTTGGCGCACGAACGGCAGCATCGCCAGCGGGGTGACAACTGGGCGAATGCAATGTGCGCATTACTGCAAAGCGTGTTCTGGTTTCACCCGCTTATACATTTTTGCGCAGCACGATTTCGATTTGATCAGGAATTGGCTTGCGATGCACTAGTCATTCGTCATCATAGAAATGCACGTAAAACTTATGCAAATGCAATGTTAAAAACTAAGTCTTTGCAGTTTGATGTACCCGTAGCCTGTACCTGGCAATCACGCCACTTTTTAAAGGAAAGAATCATGCAAATTAATGTCAACACTCCGCATTCTATGAAACGTCATATTGGTAGCGCGCTCCTCATTACACTGATTACATTGGGGACTTGCGTAACTTGGGCAGCGCAATCTACGCCAACTAAAGAGCGCGATAAAAAGGGTTACGATGTAACCACGACAGTGACAACAGAAGATGGGAAAGCGACGAATTCAACTATTCATGTATTGACAGGTGAATCTTTTGCACTAGTAGGTGGGGCTGCTGATAAATGGTCTGGAACCGTGAAGCTAACAGCACCTAATGAAAAATCCGTCAAATTTGAAGTGACCTTGGCTCAGGCAGATAAAATTATCGGTCACCCGATCTTGATTAGTCATAATGACGAGATAGCCAAAATCGAGTATGGCAACGGCTCTTCAAAATTCACCATGGATATAAAAGCAAAACCAACTGCAACTACTAGCCCTAAATAATTTAGTACTAGGAACAACATTGCGCACGATACGCAATGTTGTTCCGCGGTTTACCTGCTAACTGCATTCCTTTTTCAACTTACTTACCGAACAAGTCGTCATCAGCACGCCATTTTTATCCCACGCTTTAACTACCCAGTCAGTCGCTGTAACTGAAGCACGTTCCATAGTCATAAAGCCGCTTTGGCTAGTGCTATTAAAATGCGCCACTTTTGCATTAACAAACGGGGTCGCTTGCGGCGATAATTTAGCTGGCAAATCTACATCCGGTGACGAGCCGCCGTTACCACTAACCAATTGCATCGGGTGATCAGTATCAAAAGTAATTGCTTCAAATAAATGCACATGCCCAGCTAACAGAAGTTGTACGTTAGGTGCAAATAAACGCTGCGGATGCTGATCTTGCAGCACGCTTTGCAGAGCTAAATTGCCGGGTTTTACTTCAACTCCGCTGGTGTTTTTCTTTTCCGGTGCAAAGCCTAAAATCGGATGATGCTCCAAAAATATAGAAAATTCGGCTTGTTCTGCCAAGTGATCAACGGCTTTAAATTGTGCAGAATAAATCGAATAAGCCGAATCAGTTTTAGCTAATGGTTTAGCTGATGTTTTAGAAGAATCAAACACAATCAACTGCGCACCGGCACCTAGCGGAACAGCGTATGGCGCGCTGTAGTCGCCTTGCATATCATCATTTTCTACGTTGCAATCACGACCTTGCTGCAAAGCGCGTGGATCCATAAAACGCCACCAACCCTGCCCCGCTCGTGCACAAGACTCATGATTTCCACGCGCCATTACCCAAGGAGCTGCTGCTAATAAGGGTGCTGCTGGAGTAAAAAAATCCGCTTGCCAGGTATCCCAACCAAAACCCCACGGACTGCCTGCGCAAGTGGCATTACCGGCTGGGCAAGGATTTTCGCGATACTGATAATCGCCCACATGGATCACTAAATCCGGCGCAAAACCGGCAGCTGTTTTTGCTACCGTACTAAACGCCCATTTATCGACATCGTTACAAGATTGAAAAGCGTTATCCGCTAATTTCATCCGGCAACCACTGTCACCAACTACTAAAATTTTTAACGGGACAGGTTTAGGCACTGGCAGCGGCTTACCTGCCACACTTGCTGATATAACGCCTGACTTCAACTGCGCTTCACAAGTCAGTACGGGGAATTCGGACGGCTTGGAATCAGCCGTACTACTAAGCGTAGTACGCTGCGCTACGGTGCCTGATGCTGCACGTACTTGCATAGGCAACTCCGTATCGTCTTGCTGCATTACCGGGCAAACAGCAGCGCGTGTAATTACTCGGGCAACTGCCTGCCCTTGCTCGCCAATCACAACCCATGCAGCCTGAATTTGAGCGGCATCTGCCTGTACTTGGGCTGCATTCGTTGATTTAGTTAGCGAAACGGTACTGCATGCGCTTAAGAAAAGAAGTATAGGGAATGTACTAATAGCCATTGCTATAGTTGAACTGATGGCGCTTTCTAACATCGTTTTCAAAAAAATCTCCAGTGGTAACTCGTGAGCCCAAATGCTAAACGGTACTGCACGCGTTTAAGAAAAGGAGGATGGGAAATGTACTAATGGCCATTGCTATAGCTGAACTGATAGCGTTTTCTAACATCGATTTCAAAAAAATCTCCAGTGATAACTCGTGAGCCCGAATGCTAAAGCATCTTTATTACGGCATTATGAATATCAACAGTTGTTGGGCTACAGCTTAGCCCGTTACAATAGCTAACTTCACACGCCTCATCAAAAAATCATGTCAAATTCCATACGTCTTGCTAAACGCTTAGCAGAACAAATTCCCTGCTCACGTCAGGCAGCTGAACAATATATTGCCGGTGGTTGGGTGACAGTCGATGGATTAGTGATAGAAGAACCGGGCTTTCGCGTACTAGAACAGCAACTGGTTGAATTAATGCCCAAAGCCAGTTTAGCTACGCTGGCTGATGTGACCATTTTGTGGCACAAGCCGGCTGGCGTTGTCACAGAAACACTGGTACAGCAGCTTTCTTTAGAAACCATGGCAGCGGGCGACCGTTCCGGCCATCGTTTTTTAAAACGCCACACCACTAATTTGACACTTACCAATGCGTTAGAAACAGAAGCGAGTGGTTTGGTGGTGTTTTCTCAAGACTGGAATGTCAATCGTAAATTAGTGGATGATGCATCTAAACTTGAACAGGAGTTTTTAGTTGAAGTGTCCGGTGACATAGCCAATGGCGGTTTAGCGTTACTTAACCACGGCTTAAGTTTTAATGGCCGCGCCTTGGCTCCGATCAAAGTCAGCTGGCAAAACGAAACCCGCCTGCGCTTTGCCGTCAAGGGTGTGCAAATGCATCAAATTACACATATGTGTCAGCAAGTTGGGCTTACTGTAGTTAGCTTAAAACGATTGCGGATTGGGAGGATTCCATTGTCTAGTTTACCTGTTGGGCAATGGCGTTATTTGCTGGGGTATGAGCGGTTTTAAGGAGTAGTTTTTTTACTTAGCTGGTTAATGTACGCTGGTGGTGACGTTGCTTTTGACGTTGCTTTTGACGTTGCTTTTGACGTTGCTTTTGACGTTGCTTTTGACCTACCCCCACTTCTAGTTCGGCCGGTTATTTTACGGATAAATGGATCAGAAAGGTTCGCTGTTTGAGCGCAGCGAGTTTCGAACTTTTCCCATTTATTCGTAAAATAATCGGGGTTTCCGAAATAGCGTGGTCGCCTTTTTTGGCCTACCTTTTTTGGCGACGCAAAAAAGGCAGGTAGCTGCCGGTCTACCACCGGCCTACTGAACTAAAATCAACTTCCAAAGCAATTCAAAAACTAACCTTATATCAACCGATTTTGACTTATTTCCAAAGTTCAAGATGATGTTGCGCAGGCTTAAATTAATCAGCCAAGATGACAAATTTAAGGCTTGGGGCCGGTGGTAGACCCTGTATCCCTATAGGGAGGGAGTCTCCGCCTGCATGCGGAGACCGTTCCGCAGGTGAGTGGCATGCCACTCAAAACCCCTGCTACACCGGCAACTACTCACTTTTTTTCTCGCCAAAAAAAGTAAGCAAAAAAAGGCGACCACGCTATTTCGGAAACCCCGATTTTTCTAAGGAAAAAAGGGAAAAGTTCGAAACTCGCTGCGCTCAGACAACGAACCTTTCTGATCCTTTTTCCCTTAGAAAAACCGGCCGAACTAGAAGTGGAGGTAGGTCAAAGTCAACAACAACGTCAAAACCAACTTCAACAGCAACACAACCAAATTTCAATCAGCATCGCCAATTTCCCCTTACTCTCCACAACAACATTTCCATCCAGTTATATCTATTTAACTAGTCAGACCATCCACTGATATTTTTTTATAATTACTAAAGCACTACTTTTAATGCTATTCCCAACACTCCTCAGGATTTATTAGATTTCTCTTTTTTTATCACCTAAGATACTTTTTCGCTATTTATCATTTGCGAAAAACAAAACTCGATAAAAATCCATTCCGGGGAGCTTTAAATGAAATTAAGAACTAAGCCTTTAGCCGCATTAGTATCTGGTTTATTTGTAGGCGCACTATGGTCATCTAGCGGCGCTTTTGCCGCAACAGTATCTGCAACCGCTCAGGATTTAGGAGCAACTGCACCAACTCAAACACAAACCGTATCGATCGTTCTTCAATTGCGCAATGTCGATCACCTAACCGACTTCATCGCAGCAACAGTCAACCCCAACAGTAATCGATACCATCAATTTTTATCAGTTGACGATTTTGCGCGCCACTATGCGCCTACTGACGCCGACATTGGCCGGGTAACCGCAGCGCTAAATCAATTAGGTATTCAGGTCAACGAAGTATATAAAAACCACATGATTATTCGCGCCACAGGAACCACCGCGCAACTGAATCAATTCTTCAATACCGAGGTACATAACTACAAAGAAAATACTACCCTTTACAGCAAACCGAATCGTAAAGTCAGCATCCCTGACAGCGTTGCCGATGTGGTGTTAACGGTGACTGGATTAGACACAAAACCAAAAGCACACCCCATGTCGCGTAATCTGGCTAAGGCGACCGGCGGTGCCTTAAGCATTAATGCGAACTCGGTTAAATTATTAAATGGCGTCACCACAGCTAATGCGCCAGGCTTATTTACCGTCGCTGACGTAGCGAGCTTATACAACATCAACCCTTTGTATGAGCATCACATTCTTGGGCAAGGCCGCGCTGTCGGCATCGCGACCTTAGCAACCTTTACCCCTAGCGATGCTTACACTTATTGGCAAAGTGTCGGACTCAAGGTGTCGCCGAATAAAATCGTCCAAGTTCATGTGGACGGTGGTGCCGGCACGAATGGTTCAGGTGAAACTACGCTCGATGTTGAACAGTCGGGTGGTTTAGCACCGGCCTCCAAAGTGTTTGTTTATGATGCGCCAAATACCGATGCGGGCTTTATCGATGTATTTTTTAAAGCCGCGTCAGACAATATTGTGGATACTCTTTCGACCAGTTGGGGCGAACCTGAAATAGCTCAAGATAGCGACGTGTTAGCTGGTCAGCATCAAGCATTTTTAGAATTGGCCGCGCAAGGTATTACGATGTTTGCAGCAGCCGGTGATGAAGGCGCTTATGACATCAATGATAATCAAGGGCCTTATGCTTACCCAGGTTGCAGCCAATTGCTTAGCGTTGATTCGCCAGCGAGTGATCCATTTGTAGTAGCCGCCGGTGGCTTGACGTTGGCTGGTGTACAAACCTTTCCAAATGCCAGCATCACCGTACCAAAAGACCGTCCTTGGGCATGGGATTACCTGCAAAATTACATAGAAACTTACTATGGATCTGCCGTCTACTATGCGGACGTGTTCCCAGTCGGCGGTGGCGGTGGCGTGAGTGTGAATTATCCATTACCAAGGTATCAAAAATACATTAGCGGCACGCAGGTCAGCGCTGCAAATCAATCATTAATCTGCCAATCGCCCACTGGTCCGCAAGACTTGGTTGATTTACCGGCAGGTTATGTTGGACGCAATGTACCCGATCTTTCTTTGAATGCCGATCCTGATACCGGCTACGCTTTATATGTGGGTGGCGCATGGCAATATGGCTGGGGTGGAACTAGCTTTGTGGCACCGCAATTAAATGGCATTACTGCGTTACTCTCTCAGTTCAGCGGCACGCGGCTTGGTCATTTGAATCCGCAACTGTATGCGTTGCTACAGCAATACGGTTATTCGCACAACTCGCCATTCAGAGCGATTACTTCCGGTGATAACGAATATTGGCAAGCAACCCATAGCTACAATCCAGCTTCGGGAATAGGCGCACTGGATGTAACTAACCTGGCTAGAACATTGTCGGGATGGGGTTATTAAGCGTTAAGCGATTAATTTCAGTTACGTGATTCTCGTTTCGGCGGGAATCACGTTTATTGCGAGCCTATTTTTCAAGAACTCCTAATAATTCCCACCATTGCTGTGCACCATGTAAAACGCGGACAATTGAGACTCCATCATGACGTGGCAGATAGAAAATGAGAATGTTATCGAAATTTTTCACCGACCATTTACGCATGCCAATGAGTTCAAGGTTGTTCAAACTCAACGGCGTACCCAGCATCGGTTGTTGAGACAAATTGGCAAAACTAGTTTCTGCATTCACAAGAAATCGTTCCGCAATCGTCAAACTAGCATTTTCTGCTAAATACGCGTAACGCTCGATCAAATCCTGCCGTGCTGCTTCCCGGGTATAAACCGTCGGCATTAACTTTGTTTCTTCTTATTAATTCTCGCCAATGCTTCTTTACGGATAATGTTCCAATCCTCCCGGGTCAACTCGGTCTCTTCACTGCTTAGTCCTTCAAGGAGCAAGACTTCGAGACGATCTTCAGCTTTGCGTTTCTCATCATCTCGGATCAGTTCACGCATATATTCACTGACACTGCTATACCGTCCTTCAGCGATCTGGTCGTCCACAAATTTTTTTAGTGGATCTGGCAACGAAATGTTCATGCTTTGCATAAGGCTCTCCCTCCATCACAATGACAATAAATGCCATTATATGCCAAGCCATAAGCAAACAGCACTACACTAATCCGTACTCTTCAGCAACGCCGAATCAATCACATGGGTATCTTTTAACGTCTGCAAAACAATGTTGGAGCGAATATCCAATACACCGGAAGTTTTATACAAGCGATCCATAATAAAAGTCGAATAATGCTTAAGATTGCGCGCCCGCACCCGTAATAAGTAATTAGCCTCGCCGGTAATGATGAAGGACCCAACTACTTCTGGCCAATGTTGAATTTCTTTACTAAAATTTTCATGCCACTGTTCTATGTCGCGGCGCATGGTGACTTGCACAAAGGCATCCACTTCCAAGCCCACAGAATCTGCATCCAGCACCGCGCAATAACTCGAAATAACGCCGGCCTCCTCTAAGGCACGCACCCGGCGCAGGCAGGAAGAAGCCGAGAGAAATATTTTGTCGGCCAGATCAGAATTATTAATGCGACCATCTTCTTGCAGATAGCGCAAAATAGCCAAGTCAGTTTTATCGAGTTCCATTTGACCAATTCCTCCAGATTAATACTACATTGTGATGGTATGTTCTATAGTTATGGCAAATAACTAGCCAGTTTGCAAGAAAAATTTATACTTTTTAGAATAAAATGTCTTGATCACTTTATCGCTAAAAGGACTGCACATGAGCAAAAAAATGTGGGACATCAGCCCAACCCTGCATCCGGGATTACCAGTCTGGCCGGGCGACACGCCCTATCAATCGGAAACAACCTGGGAAATTGCCAACGGCTGCCCGGTTAAAGTTAGCAAAATCAGCATGTCCAGCCATACCGGCGCACATTGCGACGCGCCTTCCCATTACGGCGTCAATGCCAAAGCTATCGACGAAGTTGCGCTGGATGCCTATATTGGCGCATGTCGGGTCATCGATTTACAAGGCACACGCGTAGTTCAGCCCGAACAACTCACAGCGCATTTAAACCAAATTCCTGCACGCGTTTTGCTGCGCACCTACACCACAACACCGCAACAATGGGATGATCAATTCCCCTGCATTTCCGCCGCCGCAATTCATTTATTAGCCGAGCACGGCGTACAACTGATCGGCATAGACAGCCCCTCACTTGACCCGCAAGATTCTAAAACCTTAGATGCGCACCACGCCGTAGAAAAACATGGCATGGCGATTTTGGAAGGCATTGTTCTGGATGAAATTAGCGCAGGCGATTATGAGCTGATTGCCCTGCCCTTAAAATTTGCTGGTTTGGATGCCAGCCCGGTGCGGGCGATTTTGCGCTCGCTTATTGCTTAAACTTATTGCATCAACTCACTAAAGGACGCTCTGATGATCACAAAATCCCATTGCCAAACTCTCGATCAAAACGACGCATTAGCACCACTGCGCAATGAATTTGATTTACCAAAAAACGTGACTTACCTGGACGGCAACTCGCTAGGCGCCCAGCCCAAAGCCGCATTAACCCGCGCCCAGCAAGTGATAACCCAAGAATGGGGACAAGACTTAATCCGCAGCTGGAATTCTGCCGGCTGGTTTGATATGCCGTCCCGCCTCGGCGACATGCTGGCACCGTTAATTGGAGCCAATCCGGCCGAAGTCGTCGTCACAGATTCCACTTCCGTCAATCTGTTCAAAGCTCTGGCTGCCGCATTACATTTGCAAGCAGAACTGCATCCGCATAAAAAAATCATCGTTTCTGAGCGCAGTAATTTTCCAACCGATTTATACATGGTGCAAGGCCTCACGCAATGGCTAGATCGTGGTTATCGCCTGGAACTGGTCGACAGCCCTGAACAGTTAAACAGCGCGATTAATGAACATGTCGCCGTAGCACTTCTCACCCACGTCAACTACCGCACCGGTGAAATGCTGGATATGACCAGCCTCACTACACACATTCACGCACAAGGCGCGCTGGCGATCTGGGATTTATGCCACTCTGCTGGCGCTGTACCGGTTGAATTAAATGCTGCCAACGCCGATTTTGCGATTGGCTGCACCTATAAATACCTGAATGGCGGCCCAGGATCACCGGCCTTTATCTGGGTGGCAGAACGTCATCTGGCAAAATTTACGCATCCGCTATCCGGCTGGTGGGGGCATACAGCGCCATTTGCCATGCAGCCAGAATTTACTCCCACAGCCAGCATCCGGCGCGCCCTGTGCGGCACCCAGCCGATGATTTCGCTAGCGCTGGTAGAAACCGGTTTGGCGGTATTTAAAAAAACTTCCATGACCGCACTACGCGAAAAGTCGCTAGCACTCACCGATTTATTTATCCAGCTAGTAGAGCAGCGCTGCGCCAACCATCCGCTCGGACTGGTAACGCCACGTTCGCATAGCAAGCGCGGCAGCCACGTCAGCTTTACTCATCCACATGCTTACCCGATTATTCAGGCATTGATTGAGCGCGGCATCATTGGCGACTATCGCGAACCCGCGGTATTACGCTTTGGGTTTACTCCGCTGTATACCGGCTTTGTCGATGTCTGGAATGCAGTAGAAGCCCTGCGCGACATTTTAGACACGCAAGCGTATCAAATTAATGCCACGCGCCATGCCGTAACCTGATCATAAAATAAACCAGGGGAAATTGAAGGAAGTAAGCGCCTAGCAGTTAAAAAAGTTAAAAAGTGCGCCAGCTTCCCTCATCAATTTGGAGACAGCATGAACAATTTCGACAAAATCACCCAGCGTGAACACGGCTTGCAAAAAAAACTCACCGCCGGACAAATGAGTATGATCGCCATCGGCGGAGCAATCGGCACCGGCTTATTTTTAGGTAGTAAATTCGCCATCGGCTTTGCCGGCCCAAGCGTAATTTTAAGTTACGCGATCGGTGCGTTCATTACATTGTTATTAATGGGCTGTTTAGCCGAGATGACTATCGCCCATCCCACCACCGGTTCGTTCGGTGCATACGCAGAACACTACATCAGCCCGCTGGCTGGTTTTTTAGTGCGCTACGCTTATTGGGCGGCCATCGTATTAGCCGTGGGCACTGAAATTACGGCGGTTGCCGAATACATGCAATTCTGGTTTAAAGATGTACCCGCCTGGATATGGATCGTCTCATTTTCCAGCGTATTAATTGCTGTTAATGCTTTTAGCGTTAAAGCATTTGGCACTACCGAATATTGGTTTTCCACTATCAAAATATTTGCCATCATCGGCTTCATCATCCTTGGTGCCTATGTAGTAATCAGCCCCGACTTACCCGAATACGGCCTACATAACTATTCGCTGGAAGGTGGTTTTCTGCCACATGGCTGGACTGGCATGTGGGTCGCCGTTGTTATTTCCATCTTTAGCTATTTGAGCGTAGAAATGATCGCCGTAGCGGCGGGTGAAGCTGAGAATCCGGAGCAAGCCGTCAAAAAAGCTTTTTACGCCACCATTTTGCGTTTAGGTATTTTTTACCTGACTACTCTGGCGTTAATCGTCGCCATCGTTCCATGGACAGAAATCGAACAAGGTCAAAGTCCTTTTGTGACAGTAATGCAAACCCTGAAGATTCCCTATGCCGCAGGAATACTCAACTTTGTCGTAGTGGTTGCCGCACTATCAGCGATGAACAGCCAGCTCTACATTACCACCCGCATGATGTTCAGCCTGGCTCGCGGCGGCGATGCTCCTGCAGGTTTGGGTAAATTAAATGCGCACGGCATTCCGTTCAACGCATTACTGCTATCTACCAGTGGCATTGCACTCGCCACCATCGTCTACACCCTGTTCCCTGACACGGCATTTACCTTAATGGTGGCACTGTCAATGTTCGGTGCTTTATTTACCTGGATGATGATTTTTGTCACCCACTATTTTTTCCGCATTCACCGTAATAACAATGGCGGGCCGGCCTTATCATTCCAACTCAAAGGCTTTCCCGTCACGACCCTGCTGGGCTTTATCCTGATGCTGGCAATTTTAATTACCACCGCCTTCACAGAAATATTTAGAATGACCTTAGTATTCGGCATTCCATTTTTAGCTCTTCTAATACTGTTATTTTATTTTCAAAAAAACCGCAAACCACCAATACCATCATGACCACGACCAAACCAACTGACTGGCACGACGCCAAACTGGATTTCAGTAAAGATATGAGCTACGGCGATTATTTAGGACTGGGGCAGATACTTTCTGCCCAACATCCACTTTCGCCTAACCATAACGAAATGCTGTTCATCATTCAGCATCAAACCAGCGAGTTATGGATCAAACTCATGCTGCATGAGCTGCACGCAGTACGTCAGCAAATGCGTACCGGCGATTTACCGCCGGCTTTTAAAATGCTGTCCCGCGTAGCTCGCATCATGGATCAGCTAGTCCACGCCTGGGACGTGCTGGCTACCATGACGCCGCCGGAATACACCGCAATCCGCCCTTATCTGGGTCAATCATCCGGCTTCCAATCTTACCAATACCGCGAGCTGGAATTCATTCTGGGCAATAAGAACGCGACCTTAATGCAAGTCCACCTCAGCGCGCCAGAAAACTACGCCAAACTGGACGCAGTGCTGACGACGCCATCCATTTATGACGAAGCGATTTTACTCATGGCCAGAAGCGGTTTAACAATCGAAGCCAACCGTCTGCAGCAAGATTGGACCCTACCGATGCAAAGCAATGCATCGGTACAAGCCGCGTGGACACAAGTTTATAAAGCGCCAGAACAGCACTGGGCTTTATATGAACTGGCCGAAAAATTGGTCGACTTAGAAACCTCATTCCGCACTTGGCGCTTCCGCCATGTCACGACAGTAGAACGGATTATCGGCTTCAAAACCGGCACCGGCGGCACAGCGGGCGTAAGTTATTTACGTAAAATGCTGGATGTAGTTTTGTTTCCGGAGCTGTTTGCGCTGCGTACTGAATTATGATTATTTATTGATTTTAGTAAGTTGGGCTAGAGCACTATTAGCCCAACACTCAACGCCTACATTGACCCCACCATTCAGCCCGATTCTTACTCGTACTTCTCCTTGAATAGCACATTTCTGTGACCTAGACTAATTCGGTGTCCACCCGATAGGTAAGGTAATCATGTTTAATTTTCATGGCCGGCACCTTAGCCAACATTCCACATTAATCACTGCTTTCATTTCTTTCATTTTTTGCTTAATTTTATCTGCTTGCAGTGGCAGCAGTTCCTCTTCTGGCTCTCCTGTTACCTCTGGTTCCTCTGGCAGTACGCCAACTCCAGTCACTTTTAATGCGGCAGCTGCTGCTGTTCATACAAATCTGTCCCAAGAAGCGCCGCACTTTAATAACAGCAGCGTTGTCACCGCACTCAATTTCAAAAACTACATCCGGCATTTTTTCCCCAAGAATTTAAGTCTATATAATGAAGCGATTGCCGCCGACTTGGGCTTATCGGTAATCTGGGACCCGGAAAATGGCAGCCCGCCTCTTAATAGCGATTTTTCAATGGTCAATCAGTACATGGGCGGCGGATTTACTCCAGTTGGGTCAACCAATAATTGCACCAATGGCACCATAACCATACCCTGCAATGAGTCGTTAAAGAATTACATGGGCCAAGCTCTGGATCCTAACTTTCAAAATGGCAATGGCGCATCAACCACCATTTTTGGCCGGCTAAATAATGCACTAACTACTATTTGTGCTCTCAGTAATTTATTAACCGCAGCAGAAACCGATACCGATGGTTTGCCCGTTGCCGGGCCACTCAATGTGGCGCTACCAAGTGACACCACCAATACCATCTATCAACCGATTTCTTCCGGGGGGTGCGGCATCCCTAGCAGTCAGGCAGGACAAACCTTAGCCGTTGTTGTGACGGCAGTCAGTTCCAGCAACTATACGAAAATGTTGACCACAACTCCCGCGAGTAACGCCGTCTGGCTTAAACTAAATGCCAGCGCAGGCACCTTAAATGTTATGACACTGGAAGATCAACGTCCACAAGGACGCTACGCAATTGATCGCGCGATTGCAGTAATTACCGGCATCAACACGCCCGGCTCAGGCACCACGGCATTTGAATATATCAACATGGGTTCCAACGTTGCCGCCTCAGATAGCTGCTATGCAAATGGAATATGGCAATGCGATTTTGAATTTCATCGCGTCTATATCGATGAAGCCAATAACGTTGCTTATCTCATTTCCAATAATGGCAGCCCTGGCGACGCAGGCGGTGGAAGCGGCCCGTCAGCCGGCTATACTCAATACACGGCGGTTGCACAACCCAGCGCATTAAAAGCCTGCTCTACCGGGGGTACCTGTGCTGGTGTGATGGCATTCAGCTTTTCAAGTAACGTGTTCATCAATTCCAGTGACGAATATGATGGCTGCATTAACCTGGTCGATCGCACCCTGGCATCTAGCGGTTCACTTAGCTGCGCTGGCAGCGTGACCGGCACTTCTGTATTGGCCAATGCATCGGCCATGGTTAACAGTACCCGCCAGGTATTTGTTGGCGATGTTGTCGCCACCTTGCTCAACAACACGAATGCCAACACCACGCTGGCTTTTAATAGTGCGGCTACTATTTATGTAACGCCCGACAGCAATTGACACGACTTCGATAGCGCAAACGACAAGGAGTTTTCTGAACAGCTGTTCAGAAAACTCCTTTGAAGTGATTCATCGTATATCACTCACACAGCTGAGTTGATTGAGCTTTATTCAACCCATCGCTCTATTTTTTATCCCGCAATTCCCGCAATAAAGCCTGCACATCTGGGTTTACCGGCACACCGTATTTAGTCAACAAGCGCAGGTGTAAAACGAAATTCTCAAGAACCAGTTTCGCTGCGACGGCTAACAAAGTCAGGTGCTTATCTTCTTCGCTAAAATTCTCCAACGCTGCCGCCATGTCGCATACATGGTTGGAAATCAAACTACGCAAATCTTGGTCATTAAACGGTAAATCGGCAAAATCGATAGGATCTTCGCGCTCGACTTCTTCCATTAATTCCTGCAGTTGTTGGGAGGTGATTGTCATGATGTGACTCACGATAAATGGCTGAAATATGACTGAACTATTCACACTATTTGAGACAATTGTGACTATTCAACCTAGCCCTGTCAACAATCTCATCCCATCTCAATAACCGCCGAAGTAACCACTGAATGCAAAGCCCAACCCAGACTTCGGTAAAGCGCCATGCCCTCATCCGTGGCGACCAACACACCTGTTTGTGCACCTTGTTCCGCGGCGTGCTGGCAAAGAACCTCCATAACAAAACTACCCAACCCGCGACGCTGATGCGATGGGCTAGTCACGACCTGATCAATAACAGCAAATGGTTGAATAACAGCTATGCGGCCAGTTGCCGCTATTTCACCCGCTTGATCTAACATCTTCACATCCAAGACGGCACCATCCGATGTTGTCACCAACAGATAGTCTGGCGGCGCAGGTCTTGCCATAACACGCAGTGCCCGGATCATCATGTGGCCAGTATCTTTTATCGACCAGGCTTGCGATAGTAACGGCGCAACCAATGCGGATGGAGCGCAAATTTTGAGCCACGTTCCCGGCTCTAAAAGTTGCTCTGTCAAGTCATGTAAAAAGTTTGGGTCTAGCTGTGGCAAAACATAACGGGTGCAATGGTCCGGCAAACCGACGTCTACCCGATAAGCATTTTCAATTTGCACAGGCGGAGCCGTTCCGCGTGAGAGTGTCCAACCAAGCACCCACGCTTTAACGATCTCTTTATGTACCTTCAGATTATGGTCAACGTTCAATTAGTTCTCGGCGAATTTTTTAAAATTAGTCAAAATAGCTTGCCAGCCTTGTTGTTGCATCTCATGTGAATGAATGGCTTCAGCTTCAAATGATTCTACTATTTTTGTTTGGTTGCCATCACTTGAAAAAACGATTTCTACTAAGCGCCCATCACCGATTTGATATTCGATTAACTCATGACGAATAACCGCTTTATAGCTTCCCAAAAAATCAAAGCCCATGCTGCCATCTTTCGCTTCCATTCTGTACAAAAATTTGCCATCAACCCGCAAATCATTTTCAGCGCGTGTCGTGTGCCAATCCTTGGTTGCATGATTCCATTGCACGATATGTTCCGGCGACGTCCAGAATTCCCATGCTTTTTGAATCGGACAATTTATCGTGGCTTGTACGGTGATTATTTTATGCTTGGATTCCATATTTTCTCCTTCAATTGTTCATTAAATGGGATCAAAATGTGCGAACTAGACAGCTGTATTCTGCCAGTCCGTCAACCCTTCATTGGTATTCAATGTAATAAACGATGGCAGGCTGCGCAGCCGCTTAACATACAGCTCGATATGCTCCCATGTCATGGCTGGTCGTGGCATATTTCTAGTCCAGCGCATCAGCATCACGGCCAAAAAGTCTGCTGTACTCAATTTACCGCCAACTATATAGGTGCGCCCATCTGCCAATTTTTTATCCAACCGCTCGCATGCGGCTTCGATACGGCTACGTGCCAGATTTCTGATTGTGTCAGCACCAATCGGATCGCCGTCAGTATCGGCATAAAACCAGTCCCGCATGGCTGGTAAAACCGTGTTGGCAAGATACACCATCAATTCCATCCATTCACAACGTTCTGCCGTGCCAGGCGCGGGAGAAAGAGCTGCCGCCGGATGACGTTCGGCCAACAGCATCAGAAGAGCGGTCGATTCACTATAAGGCACGCCATCAATAACAAGAGTAGGTACTCGCCCAGCAGGATTTAATCGTAGATATTCCGGACTGCGCTGCTGACCTGATTCAAAGTCGACCAAGCGCGTCTCGAACGCAACGCCAAGCTCAATCAACATCCAATGCACTGCCATACTTGCCGTACCGGGTGAGTAATAAAGTGTGTAGCTCATCAATTGCTCCTTAAATTAAAAAAATCCCAGACAAGTATATTGTCGAGTCCTTAAGTTATCAACATTGCCGCATGCGATGTACCTAACGATAACAACGCTGCGTTAAACCGCTCCAAGCTCAATTCCGCCGTCTCCGTTGCAACGCAGCGCGTGTATCCTGCGCCATTGCTGGTATACGAATGCAATTCATCCAACACTGCATCAGCCGGATCGAGGAACAGCACATCGGGCGCTGCCGACATAAAAAACTGCTTTAGCCAAGGTAAATGCGTCGACGACATCGTCATCACATCCACCTCCGGTGCTGCACGACGAACCTCCAGGATAAATCGCGTGACAATTTCCTGTGTCGCCCCTGGATCATTCAAGAAAGTGAAATTTTCAACCAGATCTACCAGTGACGATGCGTTAATCAGCAGCACCTTACTTTCCGGGGTACTGTTTTTGTTTGCATAGATCTTCATCGCGTCACTGCTCACCAGTGAACGCACCCCAAGAATCGCAACCTGCTTGCTCTTAGAGCGCTCAATAGCCTCACGTACTGGGGGAAATATTCCAATTACCGGAACCGATACAGCAGCTCTCAATGCGTCCAAAACAACCACGCTTGGTGCATTTGATGCCAAGACAACCGCAGCACAACCCTCGTTGCAGAGATAGTCCGTCGCGCTACGTACAGATTCCAGCAATTCTTCCGGCGTTTTGGCGCCATAAGGGAAGCTTGCTCGATCGGCAAAGTAAATAATATCCTGCATGGGAAAACGGGCTCGAACGCGCTCAACAATAGCGTAGCTACCGATGCCGGCATCAAAAATTCCGATAGGGCGATGTAGTTTCATGAATTTGATAAGTTGATAAATAAGTTAATACGGCTCGCGCCAATTCGAAGCGCGAATAAATTAATCTACGATAAATTGACGCAGCCGGGCATTTCGCCACACGAGCTGTATTTTTGCACCATTACTCATTCAAAGCCAGTGGCATGTACTTAAATAAAGTGGGGAATAGAACTCGGTAAGCTAATTAAACACGACAACTATATTGATCTTTTGAAGCAACAGTATCACAATCACCCTTCCAACTTTCCCACAAGATTGAACTATGAAACCCAGCTCATTGGTGCACAAATTCACCTTAAAACCGCTCGCCCTCACCTGTTTAGCGCTTTGCTTTGCTGGAGCAACATTACCAGCGTATTCATCTGAATACGCAACAGACAGTGCCGCAAGCAAACCATCCACTACATTCACCATTGACGGCATGAATACCGGCGTTAAACCCGGTGACGACTTTAACGCTTACGCCAACGGCGGTTGGGAAAAGACGGCGGTGATTCCTGCCGACCAAAGTAGCTGGGGTATTTTTGGTGAAATTAATGAGCGCACCAATAAACAACTCAGCGCATTAATTCAAGCCGCAACTCAAGCGGCGCCGGGTTCCGAAGAACGTAAAGTAGGTGATTTTTATACGGCCTTCATGGATACCGCCACCATTGAAAAAACTGGCATTGCACCACTTAAAGCGCGTTTGGACAGCATTAGCGCGTTAAAAAATAAAGCCGATTTATCTACCTATTTGGGTGCTAATTTAAAAGCCGATGTCGACCCGATTAACGCCACCAGTGTCTGGACCGAAAACTTGTTCGGCATGTGGATTTCACAGGGGTTTCATGACAACACAACATACACTGCGTATTTGTTGCAAGGCGGTTTAGGTTTGCCGGATCGTGAATACTATCTGACTAAAAATCCAAAAATGGTGGAGCTACGCGCTAAATATCGCGCGTATGTCGCCGCCATGCTTAAATTAGCGGGCATAGCCAACCCGGAACAAGCCGCTATCCGCGTCGTTAATCTGGAACAAAAAATCGCGATAACGCATGCGCCGCGTGAAGATACCTCGAACGTATTAAAAGCCGACAACACATGGGCTAAAGCCGACTTCAGCCGCAAAGCAGCTGGCATGGATTGGGCCAATTATTTTGCAGCAGCAGGTTTAACAGAACAAGCATCCTTCATCATCTGGCATCCAAGCGCGGTAAAAGGCGAAGCCGCTTTAGTCGCCTCAGTGTCACTCGCTGATTGGCAAGATTACTTACGCTTCCACGCCATTAATTCCCACGCATCGGTATTACCGAAAGCCTTTAGCGATCAAAAATTTGCCTTCTACGGCACGACCATGTCAGGCACGCCAGAACAGCAAGAACGTTCGATCCGCGCTATTGAAATGGCCAATGGTTCATTAGGCGATGCCTTGGGCAAGCTGTATGTTGCCAAGCATTTTTCACCGGAAGCCAAAGCCAAGGTACGCGCCCTGGTCAGCAATCTATTGGATGCATTTAGCCAGCGGATTACCACCTTAGACTGGATGGCGCCAAGCACAAAAGCGGAAGCGCAAGCCAAACTTAAGTCGATGTATGTCGGCGTTGGCTACCCAGACACATGGCGTGATTTTTCCGGTTTAGAGATTCGTGCCGATGATGCTTTTGGCAACCTAGAACGCGCGCAAGCCTACACTTACCAGCAAGCGCTGGCTAAATTAGGCAAGCCGGTCGATGTTGCGCAATGGTGCATGGTCGCGCAAGAAATTAATGCGGTAAATATGCCGATGCAAAACGCCATCAACTTCCCTGCCGCAATTTTGCAAGCGCCGTATTTTGATATCAACGCGTCAGATGCCGCGAATTACGGCTCGATAGGTGCGACCATCGGACATGAAATCAGCCACAGCTTTGATGACTCCGGCGCGCAATTTGATTCTAAAGGCGAGCTACGCAACTGGTGGCAAAAAAGCGATTTTAGCCACTTTAAAAAATCCGCAAAAGCCTTGGCCGCACAATATTCAGCGTACCGCCCCTTCCCTGATTTAGCGATTAACGGTCAACAAACATTGAGCGAGAACATTGCTGATTTAGCAGGTTTGAATGTCGCTTACGATGCATTCCACAAAGCCAGCGGCAAGCAAGATGCGGCAACCGATAAACGTTTAGACCAAGAGTTTTTCCTGTCTTACGCTGAAAGCTGGCGCGGTGTAGAACGTGAGCAGGCGTTGCGCCGTCAAATCACCACTAATGAGCACGCGCCAGATTCGTTCCGCGTATTCACTGTGCGTAATTTAGATGCCTGGTATGGCGCTTTTGATGTTCAAGCCGGAGAGAAGTTGTATCTGGCACCGAAAGACCGGGTAAGGGTTTGGTAATATTTTTTATTAAATAGTCACAAAATAGAGTGAGTAGAGAAACTATTCACTCTACTCACGTAGTCTAAAGATAATTCCTCCTGCTACAAGAGCTGGCCTGATACTATCTAAACAGACACATCCACTTTAGTTTTTACAGGTACAGAGGCACTCTCACTGCTAATCCCCGCGCTTTGATCAGGCGCGGCATTGTGTGCAGCTTGGTTATGTCCACCCTCATTGGAACCGCCATGCAAATTTGAAGTAACAGGCGCGACTTTGGGTATCTGATCAATGTCCTGGATAGATTCAGGAGCAGGATTTAATGGCTTGTCGCTTGGGATAGCTGAAATGGCTTCGCCTACCCGATATGCCGCAACAGCGACGGCTATCAAGGGGTCGATCACCACTGCCTCCAAGGTTGCTTGCGTATTGCTTACGCTAGTACTTGCGTTGGCATTCACGCTGTTGATGACCGCAGAGTTAGCATTAGCTACGCTCACATCCGAGTTACTCACCAAAGCATTTGCGGCAGGTGAGTTTGCCGGATTTGTGACAACAACCAGTGGCGGCGTGACTTCAATTGATGCTAATTCAGCGTTACTTGCGGTTGTCGCTATGTTTAGATTATCCTCAACCGTGTTCGTGGCTACAGTAGCAGCGGTTACAGCAGCGGAGGTTTTGGCAGCAGCAGTTTGCGATGCGATCAGATTAGCATCCAGCGCTTCGATTAATTGCTCGCTAGCAAGCAACAATTGCGCTGAATCGTAGACGTTCGGTCCCTCGGCGTTGATGAGCGAATTAAGTTCCGCCGCAACAGCGCTCGTATCAATTTGACTCGCTGACACACCATCGTATAAAACTGGATTGATTTCGTTACCTGGCAGGTTCAGGCCTTGTTGCGATAAAAGCAGATTTTCTTCAATGGCACCAAGTGCTTGAAAAGCATTTGAGAGTAAGGCAGATGTTTGAGCTGGATTGGCATTATAGGCCGACGCCAGAGTGGTCCAGTCAATTTGGAATTGGCTAGGACTCATGAAATCAGTCCCCGCTTGAAAATTAATACCTACTTCCGCCAGGCTATCGATAAACGACTGAATACTACTTGAGCCTGACTGTGTGTTTTCCGTTTGTATTCCCGTTAACAATGCATTGTTAAAAACCGAATCAAACGGATTCGCGACGCTACTAGCGATACTAGTTTGGAAATTATTAAATGCATCAACAAACAGAGTTGTTATCTCAGAGAGTTGTTTAAAATCAAGGCTAGTGCCGGTGCTTGTAGTAGCTCCAGCCGACACTTGTTGTGTTTGATTTGCTTGCTGTGTTTGAAATTTAACGGTCGCAGCCAACAATTGGGAAAGCGGCGAAAAGATAACGATACTCGCAACGTTGTCAGGTTGGGGCGATGCTATCAGCGGAGCAACAGGCGCGGCGTTTGCATCTAAATCAGCGAGTGCATCGAGCTTGATAGTGGGAATCACAGTTGAATCGATAGGCGAGATATCCATACTGGTACTTTTTCACTTTCTTCTGCCATCCTTATATTTAAATCCATGCAAACAAATTTATAAGGTAAAACTAACTAAAATGACCTACCGTCTCCCACAAACGGATTTCCAATATAAAGCTTGATCCTGCAATGCAAGGCCGTCTGTGCGCCAGGACACATTTCATTAATCAATGTAAAATTTCGACGCTGTTTGATTGAAATTCGGGTTTAAGTCACTTAAGAGAACAACTTAAATTTTTGGCTAAGCCGATTACTACGCTAACAATCCAACACTTCTGCAGCCGGTTGTATTTCCAAACAGCGGATATTCGTAGAGCTAGTTCACTTACCCTCGTTATCAAAAGTGCGATTTGTTATTATTTAAAAGCGGCGTTAAGCACTGCCGCCAATCTTATACCTGCTTTTGCTAATTGCATTTCGATCACTTCCCGCGCGTCATTCACATATGCCTGATTAAGCTGGTATGTCACGGACTCAGCGCTACCATGCCTTGGATTTGGCAGTTCACCGTAGCTCACTTTTTTGGCGAGCGCATACGATTCATTTGCCCACGTTGAAGGGTTAGACTCCGACTTCGACCATTGCTTTATTTTTGTCGTGGTTATCGCTGCGATCAATTTGTCGGCGATGTTCTTTGGTGTATCAGCAATCAGGCGAACAAAGGCAGTGTCCCAATAGCTATGGAGATTGCCCGGCTTCATGCCGCTAAAACTTACCTGTTTCGAATTTCCGCCCGCGTCATGATCATCACTTGCATGAAGCGGCTGGTGAATGTCACCAACTAAGTGCATCACCATCTTTAATGCACGGATTCTCTCGGTCTGCAATGTAGTGGGACTCATTAATTCTGCAGTGAATTGCCTGATTTTATTGACGATGCAATCATTCGCTGGTCCATTGAACGCCAATGTTGCAGGCAGAAGATTGGCGTAATTAGGGCAGGCTGCCTCTAGCCTGCCACCGTTGATCTCAATATTAACAAAGTGCCAGTTGCGGGTTTGTTGATATGCAGGTCCATATTGTCCGGATGATGCGCGATAGTAATCAGCCCAAGTAGCCTGGGTTGCAAAGCTGTCGCTGGTATTTTGGCCGTTACGCATAGCCAGCGACTCGTTGTCTTTTTTCAGTAGGTCGAGAATTTTTGTGCGTACGTCTGGAGATAAATATGTCCACGCGATAAGAGCTACCGCCTGATGTCCATCATCACCCCAGGCATAGGCTGACTGAGGAGCAACACATGCAAGTAAATATAATAATGTGGCCAGCAATCCGCCGACTTTCTTTCTGCTCATAAGAATATCCAACTAAAGAGTTGCGCAAAGCGATCTACAAAATACAAAGCATGTTCATAAAGTGCTGAGTTGGGGTTGTCGGAAGCCGTAATTCAATATCGCGATTGATTATGCTTTAGGTTGGGCTAGCGCTTCATCAGCCCAACCTGCACGCTGCTATTTTTTTGTGCGCACAATCAAATTTTCGTTGGCATCTTCTTTGTACGCATATACCACTTTACCATTATGGATTTCACCCATGAGTATCATGTTTAAAGAGATAGCTTCGTGATCTAACGGTGAAAATGGTTTGAAGTAGCGAGAAATTACTGTTGAAGTCGTTCTATTATCAAGATTTTCTAATGCGGCTTGAATTTTTGTCCCATCAGTTGAATTAGCTTTATATATAGCGAGCGTCAAAAGGCGTAATGCATCGTAGGTTTGTGCTGCTGCCATTGCCGATGGAATGCGCGAAACTTTATTAATCCTCTTATATGCCGTAGCAAATTCATTAGTGCGGAAATTCAGTTCGTTTTCGATAAAGGTAACAGTCGTTCGTACCCCTTCGGCACTGCTACCAAGGTTATCGGAAAAAGTTTGATGCGATATTGTCCATGGCCCTACAATCGGTACGTTCATGTGCAATTTTTGTGCTGTTTTCACTATCACTGCAGCATCAACATGAAGACAATACATCACAATCGCCTGTGCTCCACTGTCTTTGGCACGCTGTAATTGTACGGTTAAATCCTGATCGCCGGTTTTGAAACTTTCAACATCAACAGCTTTAATTTTTCGTCTGGCTAATTCCTCTAAGACGCTTCGCTTACCCAGTATTCCATAGGGGCTTTCGTCATGAATTAAGGCAATGTTATTAATTTTGCGGCGATCAATTAGATCGTTCAACATCACAATAGGTTGAAGAGCATCGCTAGGAGCGACTCGGAAAACATAACTAGTTGGATATGCCGGAGGCATAAACGATTGAGTGATGGCGGCGGCAGTGGCTCCGGAAATGATTAGGGGAATTTTGGCATCTTGCATAATCTTGGACGACGGTAAGGCAACGCCAGAATTACCAAATCCAACCACAGCAACAACTTTCTCTACGTCGACTAACTCTTTTGATACAGCCACGCCTCGGTCTGGTTTGGCCTGATCATCACGTATGACTAATTCGACTTTGCGGCCGAGTATTCCGCCTATCTGATTAATATCTTCTAAAAATACTTTTGCTCCGCCAACGATACTCGTTCCCATATCTTCGGATGATTTTCCTGTTACTGGGGCGACAATACCAATTTTGATTGTTGGCAATTCTTCCGCTTGAGCTACACCAAACAACATCGTGACCAAGATCCAAACTATTCTCAACTTATACTTACGCATGTAATTCCTTAATTATTTGCGGCATAATTTATGCCAATTTAGTAATCGTTTTTTTAGCCTCATGTACCGTTAAGCTTCAAAATCGATGTTCAGCCTTAACTGAAATGGGTGTTTTAAACAAACGGAGCTAAAGTTCCACAGAATTGGGAAATTAGCCTTTTTTTACACCAATCAGTATTTTCCCCACTCGAACCTTAATTACCGATGCCGAGTGAAGATTAATCAAATCTGTCGATTGAATATTAATTTAAGACAAGTAATTGTTTTTAAAACAGCAATCCACCACACATTAAATATTGCCCAACAAAAAGATTTGGCAAGGTACTCTGTAAATAACATTTTGTCTATGTCCTAAATTGGCATTAGGCCTGTTATCAAACAAAATACAACAGTTATATTTGGGGGAATTTGGAATTGATGCGAAGTCCATGGTCCGGGTGTTCGCGTTCGTAGGCGGCTATATAGATATGGATATTCAGGTAAAGAGTTGCGCAAAGCGAACTGTCAAATACAAAGCATATTCAAAACCAGTCAAATCGACGGATAGTAAAAATCAGATCGCGCATTACATCAATTGGCTAACTAACATAATTTGCCGTTTTTTGCCGTCCAGAAATCGAATTTTAAATCTACGTCAAGACATCAAAGGCCGCGTCTAGCTTCCTCGATTACAGAAATATCTATCTTTTTCATTGTCATCATAGCTTCAAATACGCGCTTGGATACTGCTGGATCGTTGTCCGACAAAGCAGCAAGAAGGATGCGTGGAGTGATTTGCCAAGAAATTCCCCATCTATCCTTGCACCAACCACATTGACTTTCCTGTCCGCCATTTTGCACAATCGCGTCCCACAAGCGATCGGTTTCGGCTTGATCGTCGGTCGTTATCTGAAATGAGAACGCCTCATTATGCTTAATCCCCGGTCCACCATTGATGCCGACGCACGGAATGCCAAGTACAGTGAATTCGACCGTTAGGATATCTCCTTGCTTACCACCTGGATAATCACCCGGAGAGCGGAGGACAGCTCCCAGGCTGCTGGCAGGAAATGTCGCAGCATAAAAGCCAGCAGCATCCATGGCATTTCCATCAAACCACAGGCATATCGTGTTCTTCGTATCCATCGTCGTTCTCCTATGTGAATAAACACACTACAGATCAATCAAAAATCTTACGCCGTATTTTGGCGAACGCTGGATTTTGTTTCGAAGGGGATGTCCAAGTTCCAGCTCGTGGAAGCCAGCATGATCTTCCTGACATAACGCGGTATCTATGGACTCCACCCGTTTTGCAAGAAGAATTTGATTTCAACCAGTAGGTAAGCTTGCGTGTATCTATACGGCCTGATAGATGAGCGGTTTTTTGCTCTGGCCCTGATGTAATACGCGCGTCA
>NZ_PUGF01000034.1 GCF_002976435.1 Solimicrobium silvestre
TCCAAACCAATCATTTTTACGGTAGTATCCATTTCGGACTCCTTCTCTTGATTGTCGCTTGCCAGCCCACCTGGCTCGCTAGGCACATTATGATGCCGTTTTCAGGAGGGTGGAGTCCATTTCATTAAGGTGTACAAGGTAGGGCGCAATGGGCTTCATCTATTGCGCCGTATGTATACTTAAAATAACCCAGCTGTTTGTTAAAGTTACGAAAGTTGATGACTAACTTTTTTAATGAAATTCACAGCGTATTACACCAACTAGTAATCAACATATTCAGGTATTTCACTACTGCCACCTGCCCAATCTATTGGATAAACTCCATCCTGCACCAAACGATGAAAAGTAGAAAATGGCCAATCACAAACTTGTTTAACCAATCCATGTTTTAGCGGGTTGATATGAACATAATCCATATGTGCAGTAAAATCCTTTTCATCCCGAATCAAGTGCTCCCAATAACGTCGCTGCCATACTCCTCGCTCACCACGCTTTTTTCGAATATCAGAACGCCATTCTTTATCGGGGATAGTTTTTGAGAATCGTGACTTTATTAATCGCCAACGTAGTGCAAAATCAGAATCGCCTATCGGAAGTGTCATGACGCAATGCAGATGATCTGGTAATACTACCCACCCGTGTATCGTGAAAGGATGCGATTTAATTGTTTGCCTTACTGCATCGCGTAAAAAATCGATATGACGAACAAGTAAATCATTTTCTTTACGCTGCAATAAATTCACGGTAAAGAAATAAGTTCCTCCTTTATGCCATGCTCGACGATAATTCGACATCGGTTGTTTTACCTTTCCATGCGGCGTAATACGCTTCGCTATTAGCGCCCTACGTATTGCAGGCTACGCGGGCTGCTCAACTGCGGCATTATCATCTGCTAGAATTTGACTCTGCTGAGCTGGCGTTAAACTAGCTTCACTTGAAGTTGGCTGGGATATTTCTAAGAGATTTGACATGGCATTTCCTAAGAATGTG
This sequence comes from Solimicrobium silvestre, assembly GCF_002976435.1. Taxonomy (GTDB): domain Bacteria; phylum Pseudomonadota; class Gammaproteobacteria; order Burkholderiales; family Burkholderiaceae_D; genus Solimicrobium; species Solimicrobium silvestre. The sequence continues at coordinate 991 of NZ_PUGF01000034.1, forward strand.
GGTGTTTAATTATTTTTATTTGCTAGGATTCGGATAAAGCTGAATATTGGTGCGATCTAAATATCTAGTTCCGATTCTCTGTGCCCCTCGCACATAAGATTCTTTGAGTGCCAAATAAACATAAATCTGAGGGCCATGGACTATGAAATATAAATCGGTACCTTCTAAATTTCGTGGCATGACGTGGCGTAAATCAACGGTTTTCTCATAAATTGAGCCAGTTATATCGCCTTGCCATTTCACGTATAAAGAGATTGGTCTATCATATTGAAAACCTATACCTTCGCCATAAAATTTCATCCTCTTGTCTAGATACTCTTTCGGAACACCGTCAATTAAATTTTTTTCTCCCCATAATTTATAATCTAAGACTGCGGCATGTTGGTCATCAAAGCGCATATCAAAACTGAATCCACAAGATCTTTCCTTTACAAATAAATTGTCACATCCGGCCACAACGAATAAGAGCAAACTCAAGATCAAGAGATTCTTTATAAATAAACGGAACATTTTCATATCGATTTCATTTCTTTAAAATGATCATAATTTAGACATATTCACCAACTCGTATGGTGTAATAGCGCGTAGGTTAATGTAATGGACGCTTCCCCTCACTTAAGTAGTGTGTTGAAACTCTACTTTGGCACATTGCGATGCCGTTGTGGGCGGGAGGCGTCCATTACATTAACCTACGCGCTGTATCACACGCGACAAAAGTTACTGTAAATAGAGTTTAAACACTGCGTTACCACTAAGGATCGCAAACGTCTTACTATCGATCATTACAACGCAAGATATATCTTCCAAGACCCGATGCAGTCCAGGCTTAACTTCATAGCTGACTTCCCCACCAGCGACTTCGCTTAACTGTCCTTCTTTACTCCGCCTTTTAACAACGGTACCAATAGCGTAAAAAATATTCTCATCGCCATCAATGGCGAGCGATGCAGGAAAATTGGTAGTCTGAAAACCGTTGAAGAAACTGTTTTTCTCTGACAAGTCGTCAAATGTGCTTACCACACCTTGTGAAGAAATCTCGCGCAGCGTGTGGTTATCAATCACGTATAAATTGCCACCTTGATCTATGGTTATTCCGTCGATGCGCGCAAATTGCGCGGCTTGGCCAGTTTCATCAATGCGGTCACCTCGATTGTTGATATTCCCAACAAAGGTAGCCACCTTTCCAGATTGATCTATTTTTCTAATTGATCCCGCATCCACCACAAAAAGATTTCCTAATTTATCGAAAACCATATTTGCCGGTTGCGTAAAATGAGCATCCATCGCGGCTCCGTCGTTGCTACCGCGTTGTCCTGCTATGCCAGCCATGACTGTGACTTGCCCATTTGAACTAATTTTTAGGATGACAAAATTTCCGGCGTCGCTAATATAGACATTGTTTGACTGATCAACAGCTATTCCTGCAAGATAGCTATGATCAATATCTAATCCTGCTATAGATGAAAACGTTGCTTTGGGTAAGTTCTTGATTACGGGCCAATCAGAGTGCCGGTAGCTAACTAACGTCGTTGTTTTACCGTTTGATTCAATTTTTCTTACTAAAGCATTTCCTCGATCAATTACATATACATTTCCAGCCTTGTCTACTGCCATTTGATTTGGGGTGTTAAAGCTGGCATGATCTGCAATCCCATCCTCACTACCGCTGATTATTTTTTGACCGGCATAGGTTGTGACTAATCCAGTAGCATTGACTTTCCGAACAAGAAAATTATCTGCAACGTATAAACTTCCATCCCTACTTACGGTAATTCCGCCAGGAATAGAAAATGAAGCCAAAGTTCCCTTACCATCGTTACTGCCCCCAGCATCCTGACCAGCTAACGTAGTCACATATCCGTTTATACTAACTTTGCGAATTCTATGGCTATCCGATATATACAAATTTCCCTCGTGATCTACACCGATACCTTGGGGATAGGAAAAATGAGCCGTACTTAACGTACCATCATTATCTTCGGATGTAGTATATGTACCAGTCAAGGTGCTTACTGTCCCATTTGGAGTAATTCGGCGTATTGCCTTATTTCCTGAATCAGTAACATACATAACGCCGTATCGATCAATAGTTATATCGATCGGAGACGCAAATAACGCGTTTATGCCATCTCCATTAACAAAGCCAAATTTGCGATTTATGCCCGCAAATGTACTAACAATGCCATCGCTGCTAATTTTACGAATAGTGGAATTTCCAGTGTCAACAACAAAAATGTCTCCGCTCTTGTTAACCGCTATACCTTTTGGCAAACGGAATTTCGCACTCATTCCCTCGCCATCGGTGTATCCTTGCACTCCAACCTGCCCCGCCAATGTCGACACTACACCGGCAGGTGTTATTTTTCGAATAGTAAAATTCCCTGCATCTGTTACATAGAGATTGCCATGCGTATCTATGGTAATTCCCGTTGGTAGATTAAACCGGGCCTGAGCACCTGGACCATCCTCATTGCCGGGATTGCGCACTTGCCCAGCAAGTGTCGTTACTATGCCTTTTGCGTCTATCTTGCGAATTGTGTGATTGCTTGTGTCAGCCACATACAAATTACCGTGACTATCAGAAGCAATCCCTTTAAATATTTCGACCATACCGTAAGTTGCGTAACCGAATTGAGCATCGTTCAGTGAGCCATCAGCGAACCCGGGTCCATTACTATTTCCAGCAATTAGACTGAGCATACCGTTGGTCGTCGAATCTGGTTTAGGGTTCGCAATGGCACTATTGTCTTCGTTAACATTTAAAGAATTGATTTGAATAGTCGATGTGGAATTTTCATCCCCCCAACTACTAGCACTTGCGTGAACACCAATAGCAATAGTCAAGAAACTAATTACAAAGAATTTACTCAATTGAATTAATTTTGCACTCATGATTTTCCTCAGAATTTAACAGGGCCTAGTCATTGCAATTTAAATTTAGGGAAGCGTCCTAACCACGCGGAATCCGTCGAAGACGAACCGATATGTCTCTTGGAGACCGGCTCGGCTAGCCGAGCGAGTTTGCTCAGGGATGCCGCTCCATTCACCACCTCGAATCACGCGCCCAAATTTACATTGCTTGTCAATTCTCGTAGTACCGTCAGCAGGAGCGTTGTAGGTATTAAAACAATCTTCGACCCACTCCGACACATTGCCACTCATGTCATATACTCCCCACCGGTTCGGCTGTTTTGTGGCTACTGGGTGCGGCGAGCCTCCTGAATTTCCAGAATGCCAAGCTACGCTATCTGCATTGTCGCTGCCGCAGTATTCTTGCCGAACTCCGGATCGACAAGCATATTCCCACTCTGCTTCGCTCGGCAGTCGATATTGCTTACCGGTCTTCTGATTAAGCTTATTTATGTAATCCTGTGCATCGTACCAACTGACGTTTTCGACGGGACACGTATCTCCACAATTAATAAAACCGCTGGGATTGCTACCCATCAGCGCTTTCCATTGTCCTTGAGTGATCGTCGTTTTTCCGATTGCAAACGCTGCCCCTATTATTACTCTATGCACTGGGCCTTCATTACGTAATCCATTTTCCGAATCAGGATCAGCCCCCATCATAAAAGTCCCCCGTGGGATAATTACCATTTCTGGGCAACTGCCGTCGTCGCAGTCACGAAAAGTTGCTCCCAATGCCGTTATAGTTTTGATTAGCGACGATGTTGAATTGGTTCTTTCGGTTATCGTTTGCTCACCAAAACTCAATGAAGGTAGGTATATAAGCGTGCTCAGCAATATTGTGAAAAAAATTAATCGATTTTCAGACTTCATTTGTTTATCCCTTAAAAAATTTAACATTTTGCAAGATTGTTTGATTTCAACCAGCAGGTAGCTTCCCTGTATCTATACAGTCTGATATCCACGTTGATTCAACTGGATTCCATTCTCATCACTCGCTTTTCGCCCAATTTGAACTACCTCATCAACCAGTAAACTTTTCGGCAACGCATGCGTAATAAACAGCATCGTCACCTTGCCCTTTAATTGATTAATCGTCGCCGCAAAGTGTTCTGCTGTCTCTGAATCTAAACTACTGGTCGCTTCATCAAACACAAGGATTTTCGGCTGCTTAAGTAACGCCCGAGCAATCGCCATGCGTTGCTTTTGTCCACCAGACAGTCCCACGCCACGCTCCCCAATTTCGGTCTGATACCCTTGCGGCAAACCTTCAATGGTGTCGTGAATTTCCGCCATCTTGCAGGCATGTACCGCCTGATCAAACGTGGCATGCGGATTAGCCATGAGTAGGTTGTCGTAAATTGTTCCCGAGAACAGCACCGTTTCTTGTGGCACTACGCCAAAGTAATGACGCAGTTCATTGGCCGACAGATAGCGGATATCATTGCCATCCAATTTGATCTGACCATCAGCAGGAATATAGAAACCTTGCAATAGCTTAGCTAAGGTACTTTTACCGGAACCCGATGGCCCCATAATCGCGACTACTTTGCCGGGTTCGACTTTCATCGCAAAGCCTTGATACAGGTAAGGCAGATTGTCGCCGTAACGGAAGCTGAGATTTTCAATATCGATACTGCCGCGATTTTCGCGCAAGCGACTCGGCAGGATGGAGTACGGTTCGGTTGGTGCATTCATGATGTCGCCTAAGCGTTGCACCGACATATTGGCTTGCTGGAATTGCTGCCACAAGCCGACGATACGCAACATCGGTTGCGATACGCGCCCTGCGAACATTTGAAATGCGATCAACATACCAATGGTGAAGGTGCTGTCGTGCATGACGGTATATGCGCCCACCACTAGTATGAGTAACGACATCAGTTGTTCTAAGCCGTTCGCCACTACGTTATAGGTATTGGCAATTTGCTTCATCGAAAAACCAGCTTGCAAGTAATCAGCTAAATAATCGCCATAGCGTGCGGACAGTTGTGGCTCCATTTGCAGACTTTTAACGGTTTCTAGTCCAGAGACATATTCGGTAATGAAGGCCTGATTACGCGCACTGAGTAAGAATTGTTGATTGAGGCGGGTGCGGAAGATCGGTGCCATGATGAGGCTCAGCAGCACAATGCAGCTAATTAAGGACAGTGCGACTAAAGAGAGCATCACGCTGTAATAAAACATGATACCCACAAAGATTAGCAGGAACGGGAAATCCAGCGTCAACGTTACGGCAGCACTGGCCACAAATTCACGAATGGTTTCCACTCCATGCAAGCGCGCTGCAATCACGCCTGTTGGTCGGTGTTCAAAATAGCGCGGTGGCAGTTTGAAGAGATGGTTAAATACCGCGCTGCCTAAGACCGCATCAACGCGGTTACCGGTATGCAGCACCAGATATTGACGCACCCAGGACAGCAATGCAGAAAACAGCATGAACACCCCTAAACCAATCGCAATCACGATCAGGGTGCTTTCAGTGCGATGCACCACCACTTTATCAATCACCACTTGAGTGAATAACGGCGTACCTAATGCCAATAGCTGAATAATCAGTGAGGCGATCAAGACATCACGCCAGACTTTGCGGTGTTTGAGTAATTCGGGAATAAACCATTTAAAGCCGAAGGTGGTGTGCTGTCCCTGTGCGCCATCGGGATCTTTGAGTGCCAGAGTTGCTAACGCGAGCTGAAAGGCGGTTCCTGTGAAGGCTGACTCGAACTCTTCGGGTGTCAGGGTCTTGGGAACATTACTGCCCGCTTCAAACAAAATGACGTGTTCTTCGGTTACCTGCACCACCAGCGCTGGACGCGTAGTACGGGAAGCGACCTGGTCAACCACATCAATAATGGCTTGCTGAACTTCCATCACCACCAGGCAGGGTAAATTCAACCGACCGACTTCCTGGCTAGTACCTTCTTTACATTCTTTGCGTTTGATCTTAAAACCTAGCGCACGTCCTGCGTGAATAAATGAATCAGCGTTATACGGTGGTGGGAATTGTTTGGTCAGCAGACCCGCATCAAATGGCTTGCGATTGAGAGCGCAAAAACTGCCCATTGCCCACACCACATCGTCGACAGAAAAGACGTACGGTGCCGCAGAGGGGCGCGAATTATCCTGCCATGGTGTAGAAACCAGGCGCAACAAACGGCGCGGCATTAACGCATGGCTTTCGAATTGGCGGGAAGTTCCGCGTAAGCTGGATGAGATGCATGACGTGCATCGTTGCGAAAAAAATACTTAAACATAGAATAGTCGCGTAGACAAACAACTTGATGAAACTCGAATACAACATGCCATGTGAACAACCTTAAAAAGTGGAAAATCTGTAATTGAAGAGCAAACAGGGGACTTAACTAGATGTTATCAAGCCAACCAAATGATGATGTATCATTTTTGCCGATATGCAATTTTACCAACTCTAGATTGTTCAATAAGAAATGTATATGCCCTATTTAGGGTATTTTGTGCGTAGTTTCATTTCATCATTACCAATTAAATGCCATAGTGCAATCAAAACTCCATAGATGGCATGTATTTATTTTAAGTAACCCACACGATCGGCTGATGATGCCTATCCCCCAATTATTGGCGTAAATGACACATTATTTCTCCTTATTCTCGAAATTCGTTGAATCGTGTACATTGTTGCCTTATGAAAATCTTATTTATTCACCAAAACTTTCCAGGCCAATACCTGCACTTAGCGCGCCATTTAGGTGCAATGCCCGGTAATGACGTCGTTTTTATCACCCAACGCACTGATGCGGATTTGCCAGGTGTGCGAAAAGTGCTTTATAAACCCCAGCGTGAAGTGACGCGCGGTGTGCATCACTACTTGCGTGAAACGGAAGCCGGTGTGCTCAACGCCCAAAACGTGGCACGCGTAGCACTGAGTTTGAAGGAGGCGGGATTCGTACCGGATGTGATCTTGGGACACAACGGCTGGGGTGAGATTTGGTATTTGAAGGAAGTGTTTCCGACGACACCACTGATCGGTTACTTTGAGTTTTTCTATCGCCAGCATGGTGCCGATGTGGGATTTGAACCGGGGCCAGCGGCAATTTTTGATGTGGGGCCACGAATTCGCACCAAGAACATTGGTAACCTGTTGGCACTGGATGCTGCAGATTATGGACAATGTCCAACTCAATGGCAAAAGTCGTTGTACCCCAAAGAATACCAATCAAAACTGCACATCGTGCACGAAGGGGTGGATACGCAGCTGTTAGTCCCAGACCAGGCAGCGCGCTTTACCATTCCCAATACCGACATTACGTTAACGACCGACGACGAAGTAGTGACGTATGTATCACGCAATTTAGAACCGTACCGAGGTTTTCCGAGCTTTATGCGCAGTCTACCGACGATATTGGCGCAACGACCTAATGCGCAGGTGTTAGTGGTGGGCAGTGATGAGGTGAGTTACGGCCCGAAACTGGCTGGCGATAAAAACTTCCGTCAATTATTGCTCGAAGAACTTGGTAACAGCATTGATTTAAAACGGGTGCACTTTTTAGGCAAGGTACCGTATTCATCCTTTATGAAGGTATTGCAGGTGTCTACCGTGCATGTGTATTTAACTTATCCCTTTGTGTTGTCTTGGTCAATGTTAGAGGCAATGTCGATTGGCTGTGTGATTGTGGGTTCACGTACCCAACCGGTGGAAGAAGTGATCCGCGATGGGGAGAACGGTGTACTGGTGGATATATTTTCACCAGAGGAAATTACGAGCCGGGTTGTGGATGTACTGACGGATCGAAAAGCGTTTGAGCAGATCCGACAACGGGCCAGACAAACGATTGTGGAGAATTATGATTTGCGCTCGATTTGTCTTCCTGCCCAATTAAGGCTGATGAAGATGGCAGCACAGCGTATGTTGTGATGCGGTATTCCATCGCCCACTAACGCATCCTCACTTCACCTAAGCCATCTATGTCACAACCAAACGCAACCCTCCTCTATCAAGCCGAAGGCTATACCACCAATGGGGATAAACTCATGGGACGGCAAGCGGCGGGAGAAGGTTTGTTGCGTGCCGCAGCACAATCCGGTGCCGTGCAGTTATCCTGCCACACGGACAACCCCGCTTCAGCACGTCATTTTGTGGAACAGCTTGCGCAGCATGGTTATTCAGGAAAAACGAACTGGGTGCCAACGGAACATCCTGCTGGGCTTGCGGACAGTGGCTGCTTATATCTTCCTGGACCTAATCTCATGGATTTCGCATGGCGGCGCGCACCACTCGGCGACCGGACTTACAGCCTTTGCGGTATCACCCACACCACCGCGTCACACATTGCCATGACTGCCATCACGGATTTATTGATTGCGCCGGTGCGTAGTTGGGATGCGTTAATTTGTACCTCAACAGCGGTGCGCGATACGGTGCGTGTTTTACTGGAAAATCAAGCTGCTTACTTGTGTGAACGATTAGGCGCTAACCGCTTTGAGTTACCGCAATTACCGGTGATCCCGCTTGGCGTGCATACCGCTGACTATGTTTTTACAGAAAACGAACGCGCTGCGGCCAGAGCCGATCTTGGTATAGGTCAAGACGACATCGTGATGTTATTTGTGGGACGTTTATCATTCCATGCCAAAGCACACCCACAACAAATGTTTACCGCACTGGAGCGTGCGGCAAAAGGACGTCGGGTTCATCTAATTCAATGCGGCTGGTTTCCGAATGCGCCGATTGAGGCGGCTTTTAATGATGCAGCACAGGTATTGTGTCCATCGATATTTCTGCACTATATCGATGGAAGACAAGCGGCAGGTCGACGGCAAGCATGGGCGGCGGCACATATTTTTATTTCCCTCTCCGACAATATCCAGGAAACATTTGGCCTGACGCCGATTGAAGCGATGGCCTCCGGCATTCCGGTCATTGTGAGTGATTGGGATGGCTACAAAGATACCGTTCGTGATCAGATTGATGGATTTAGGATACCGACATTAACGCCACCAGTGCCACTGGGAGCTGATCTTGCGCAACGCTATGAGAACGGCACGGATACGTATGACGTGTACTGTGGCCTGGCGAGTCAATTAACGGCACTCGATCCCGTTGCCTTAGAAATGGCCTGCAGCAAATTAATTGTCGATGCTGAATTACGCCAACAGATGGGAGCAGCTGGTTCTGCACGTGCGCGCGAGGTCTACGAATGGAAAATCATTTACCAGCGGTATCAAACATTGTGGGCTGAATTGGCGGAGCAGCGTCGTGCTGATCCTAACTTACACGGGCCTTTAAAAGCATTTCATCGACCGGATCGTCTTGATCCATTTGCTGCCTTTGCGAGTTATCCGACATCACAACTCAGCGGTAAACATGTCGTTTCATTACGCGATGAAGCAGCTCAATTGTCATCCCGACGGCACATGGCAATGAATTCGTTTGCGCAACGCGTTCAATTGTCTGCGGAAGAGTGTGAGATGATTTTTACTCGATTAAAACAACATGGAACCCAGACTGTTTCTGAAGTGATCGCTTGTTTTAAGATCGAGCGCCGCCCCTATATTGTGAGGGGATTGGTGTGGCTAGCGAAGATGGAGGCGGTGCATATTTTTGTTTCAAGCAATTCATAGTTACATGCTTCCCCAAAACAACAACGCTCTAAGCGCATTTTAAATTTCATCCCATTCATTTACGAGACCTGAGAGCGTTTTAGTTTCAATTGTATTTAATTGAAACAAGCCATATTTAAAAAAATCACTTTAGTACTCTAAGTCATCTCATCCCGGATGGGTTACGCACTAATCAAGAGCACGGCGGATAAAAGCTGGCCATTTATTTTCTTGCGGAAATAAATCAACAAATCCTTTGCTGCACAATTCGCTTATACCCTTCAAATCAAGTGACATAAGCCGAGTTCTTGGGACATAAAATCAACTCAAATGCAATCAAAATTTTGACCAGAGGGTTAGATACGCGGATAACAACCCTCTGCTTAGTGATATTTTTTGAGCAACACGGCACTATGCTCACATGAATCCAAACCTTTCTCCACATAGCTTAATCAAGATTAATGCCATCAACGTCAGCACGGCTGCCGCGGATGGCAACTTCCAATGCGAAAAAACGTCACCGATTGATCTACAGCTATTCAATAAAATGTTTTCCAAGGGCACGACGATGTCGGCGCGGCGTCGCCATGAGCTTTTCTTTGAAACGCCCAAATTCACAAAAGAAATTGCGCGTATTCCCTATAAATGGCGCAAACGTCTTATGGATCGCGCTTTTCAAAAAATGGCTTGGTCGTATTGGCATCGGATCTACGAATCCATCGCCATCGATTTTGTGCGTGATTTTGCCAAACAGTATGTGCCAGCGGGTATTGATATGTCGCAAGACGATAACGACATTATTCAGACAGCAAAAAAAGCCGCTCGCACTGTATCAGAAGGACTTTGTGCAGCGCGCTCGGATCAACATGTCCTCCTCATCGTTCGCGCTATTTGTCATGAGTACGGTATTGCCGCACCGGAGTTTGAGAAATTATCGGATGTGGTCGCACGTGCGATAGATCACCGTTGGTGGCGTCGGCAATTACGAAAAAGTATCGGGCGCGCTTTTGAAGCAGGAAATATTCGCTTAGGTTATGTGCATTATCGTGGTGAGCCCTACGCCAGTAATGAGGCGGTATTGAGTCGTTTGTCTCAAAACCGCCGTAATGCCTTGGCGATGGAAACGACTCTGCTTCAAAACGAACATGGTGAGCAATTCAGTATTGCGGAATTAGCCGAAAAAACGACGGCGAATAAATCGATACGGCGCGGCGAACTCATGCTGCGGATTAACGGATTTGAGGCCATCGCCAAAGAAAATGGCGATCACGGCATTTTTGTCACCTGGACGTGTCCATCCCGTTTTCATGCGACGCACTATAACGGCCAACCCAATTCAAACTATAGCAACGCCACGCCGCGTGAAGCCAATGCGTATTTATGCAAAGTGACGTCGTTGTGCCGTTCGGCATTGGCCCGCCTTGGCATTGGATTATATGGTTTTCGGATTGCGGAACCCCATCACGATTCCTGCCCACATTGGCACTTGCTGCTATTTGTACGTCCCACTGACAAATTCAAAAAACACCATCTTCAGGATTTGGTGAGTCGCGCTATCCGCATCATGAAACGCTACGCATGGCGCAGTGATCGTGGCGAAGCTGGTGCGTTTAAACACCGCTTGGATGTGAAGCGCATTGATTGGAGCAAGGGTAGTGCCGCTGGCTATATCGCCAAATACGTCGCTAAAAATATCGACGGTGTCGAGCAGCATAAAACCCGTGAAGGTTATACGGTCGCAGCGGATTTAAACGGCGACGTGGAATTAACGCCTTCCATGCGCGTAGAAACCTGGGCCGCCAGATGGGGAATCCGTCAATTTCAGCAGTGGGGCGGTGCGCCGGTGACCGTGTGGCGTGAATTGCGCCGTATTAAACAAGACATGATGAACGAAGCGCCAGAACCCATGCGCCGCGCTTGGGATGCTGTGCAAAAAATCGAAGGAATAAAACGCGCTGACTGGGCGGAATATTTACGTGCTCAAGGCGGTGCCATCGTGCCACGCAAAAAACTGGTCATTACCTTAGCCAAGGATGAAAAAACCGTCATTGGACGTTACGGTGAAACGATCAAAGTGACGCCGTATGGTGTGCATTGTGCAGCCTTGATTGGGGTTGTTTTTAAGTCGGTGCGCCATACGTGGACGCCGGTTAATCACGGTGGTGATGGGGCTGTTTTTGATCTTCCTCGGACTCGTGTAAATAACTGTACTCATCCCAATTCAGCATTACCCGAAATTGGGTTGAATTCATCGCCATTTACTGTTCCAGATCAGAGTCAGGTTCAACAAAACACCACCAATAACGCAATGAACAGTAGATATGGACCGCAATCGAAGAGGCCTCCCTGTTTAGTTACCTCAAAAAGTGAAAGGGCAATTTTACGATGATGAACTTGCCACGATTTATACGCTATCGCGATGCACCTGCTTATTTAGGAGTAGATCGAGGGCGGTTTAATACTGAAATCCGGCCGTATTTGATTGAAATACCCATTGGTGAGCGAGGAATTGCATTCGATCGACTTGACTTAGACGAGTTTGCCGACCAATATAAGCAGCGCAACGGTCGTCTAAGTCGCAACACAAAGGTTTTACCATGCGAACAAGGACAAAAGGAATCCAATCGACCGCCAATAACGGGAAGATTGTTAACAAAGAATACCGGGGAAAGCGCGTGTATGCGCGCCTCGGCGCAGTTAGTCAAGAGGAAGCCGAGGCATGGTTGCGGAAAGAGCAAACCAGAATCGACAACGAACTTGAGCAAGGCACGCAACGCAATTTCGCAATTGCTGCAAGAAAATATTTAGAGGATTGCGAGCGGCGCAAAGTGCGCACATTAGAATTGATCGCGTATCACATTACCCTGGCATTGCCTTACATCGGTACTAAACCGTTGGAGGCGGTACATACAGGGAGTTTGCAAACGTTTTGTGATAGCCGCATTAATGATGACGGGGTAACGCCAACGACAGTGAACCGCACGTTGGAAGTGGTCAGGTCAATTCTGAATAAAGCTGCACGGGTATGGCGTCAGGAAAATGGTTTGCCGTGGTTGGTATCGGCACCGTTGATTGAAATGCTGGATGAAACACCGCGACTTCCTTACCCGCTAGCATGGGAAGAGCAATCCAGGTTGTTTGGGGAATTGCCTGCGCACCTTGAGCTCATGGCCTTATTTGCCGTCAATACGGGTTTAAGGGATGACAACGTGTGTGGCCTCAAGTGGGACTGGGAACGGTATATACCTGAACTAAAACGCAGCGTATTTATCATCCCTGCGGCAGAGTTCAAGGGAAATCGGCAGCATGTCGCCATCTTGAATGATGTTGCTTGGAAGGTAGTTGAGTCGTGTCGCGGTATTCATTCTGATTACGTTTTTACATATCGGAATGAAAAAAAATCATTACCCGCGAACCGAGTTGATACCATGAATAATACCGGGTGGCAGAAAGCACGAAGTCGCGTTAACTTGAGTCAGGTGCGGGTACATGATCTTCGGCATACATTTGGACAGCGACTACGCGAAGCTGGCGTAGCGAACGAAGATCGTGCAGTGTTAATGGGGCATGCAACCAGTAATATGTCGGAGCATTATGCAACACCGACCATTTCCAGATTGATTGAAATGTCCAATTTGGTAACGAAAACACGCGATGCCATGACGTTATTACGCGTAGTAAATGGGAACTAAAGGAAAAAAAGTCGCGCAGAAAGTCGCGCAACAAAAGCAAAAGGGTCAGCGCATAAACGCTAACCCTTTGACTTTAAAGCATAATACTGGTGCGGCTGGCAGGAATCGAACCCACGACCCCTTGGTTCGTAGCCAAGTACTCTATCCAGCTGAGCTACAGCCGCGAAAGACGTGATTGTACACGGCTTTGCGCGCGATTGGAAGCACTACTGCTAATTAGTTTGCACCTTCAGGTTTTAAACTAATTACACCGCCCATATACGGATGCAATACGGCTGGAATGTTAACGCTGCCGTCGGCTTGCTGATGATTTTCCAGAATCGCTACCAAAGTACGGCCAACCGCTAAACCAGAACCATTTAAGGTGTGCAATAACTCTGGCTTACCTTGCGCGTTACGGAACCGTGCTTGCATGCGGCGCGCCTGGAATGCTTCCATATTGGACAGCGAAGAAATTTCGCGATAAGTATTTTGCGCTGGCAGCCATACATTGATATCGTAAGTTTTCGCCGCAGAAAATCCCATATCGCCGGTACACAAGGCCATTACCTGATACGGTAAATCGAGTTTTTGCAAAATCACTTCTGCTTGCAATACCATTTGCTCCAAGGTCGCATCCGATTCATCGGGATGCACAATTTGCACCAACTCGACTTTATCAAACTGATGCTGGCGTATCATGCCGCGTGTATCGCGGCCATAGCTGCCTGCTTCGGAACGGAAGCATGGTGTATGCGCGGTGAATTTCATCGGCAAACTAGCGAGCGGTACAATTTCGTCGCGCACGATATTGGTTAAAGAAACTTCTGAAGTTGGTATCAGATATAAAGTTTCCTCCTCGCCTCCCTCTTGCCCGCCTTTTTTAACACTAAATAAACCATCAGCAAATTTAGGTAATTGGCCGGTGCCACGCATCGAAGCGGCGTTGACGATATACGGCGTATAGCATTCGGTGTAGCCATGTTCCATCGTATGCGTGTCGAGCATAAACTGCGCCAAGGCACGATGCAGACGGGCGATGCCGCCTTTCAGCAACGTGAAGCGTGAACCGGTTAATTTAACAGCAGTATCAAAATCCAACCCGAGCGATGCACCGACATCAACATGATCACGCACTTCAAAGTCAAACTGGCGTGGCGTGCCAAAACGGCGCACTTCCACGTTATTCTCTTCGCTCGCGCCGATCGGCGTAGTCGGGTGCGGTAAGTTGGGAATACCTTCTGCAAAATTGGTCAGTTCAACTTGAATTTGCTCTAAGCGGGTGGCGGAGCTTTTTAATTCGTCCGCAATACCATTCACTTGTTCCATCAAGGCGGAAGCATCTTCGCCTTTACCCTTGAGCATGCCGATTTGCTTGGACAAACTATTACGCAAGCCTTGCAATTCTTCACTGCGTGACTGGCATTGTTTGCGCTGCGCTTCAAGCGCATTAAAGCCATCCACATCTAAACTAAATTTACGTTGCGCTAATCGTTCGGCAACAGTGCTGATGTCTTTACGGAGAAGTTGAATGTCTATCATGGCGAATGGCGATTCTTGGTTGATGATTTAGTGGGTACGCTATAAAGAAGCGAAGAAGCAGAATTGTAACTTAGCGCTGAGTTTTGGTCGACATATCCGCATTTCAGCATCAAAAATCCCTTAAAACATGTACTTTCCCTATTTCTTGGGAAATTTAACGCATTCGATGAGTTTTCACGTCGACAATAGTGTGTTTTTAATAATATATTTTGAGGCCAATATAAAATCTTCGTTATATAGCGAGAACTCTATTAGGTGCGCTAGTATGCTAAAACAAAAAAGCGCAGCCCCATAAAGGTACTGCGCTTTTTTAAAAACCTTAAATTACGACTTATTTGCCAGCGGAAAAGCCACCAATACCATCGATCGATTTATCAATAGAGTGAGGATTTCCATAATAGGTAACGGAACCAACACCATGCGCCACAACATTTAAGTGGTTGCTGGCATACATTTCAACGCTGCCAACGCCGTCAAAATCCACATCAGCGTTTTCAGCCAAGAGTTTCTTGGTATCAACATCGCCGACTCCATTTGCTTTTAATCTGAGCCATTTGATTTTGCCGGACGCTTCCAGATTACCCACACCTTCGTAGCCGATATCGATCCGGTCACCGTCAATATTTTTGAGCACAACCGAACTCACGCCTTTACCTTTAAACAAGCGCAGAGCAGGAACGGTAATAGTGACTTTAGTCGTAGTCGAAAATATCGATCCATGTTTTTCGTCAGGACTGGTAATTAATAATTGCCCATCAACGACACTTAACGACAATTTTTTAATCGCTGCATCAGATCCGGTAGCAACCACGGATTGCGCACTGCCAGCGGTAATAACAATATCAAACACGCCTTCACTTTTCACCGCATTAAAAGCAGGGAATTGATAGGTTTGATCGGCGTTCGCAAAACTGCACAAAAACAACAAGGAAAGAATGACTAGGCGGCGCATGTAAAACTCCTCTAATAAAATAAAAAGTGGCATTCGCTGCCACGCTTTTAATGTTGATCTAAGTGTTGCTTGTTGAGTGATGACGAAGTATAGATATTTGCCACAAACACCCGACCAGCTTTGCGACGAACTGCTTATTTTCGTGCATAGATTGCACAATTTACTCTATTTTTAATTGCGAATTCAACTATTTCTTCGATTTTTTAGCCGCCGCATCCAAGCTACGCAAATGCGCCAATTTGTCGGCAATTTTAATTTCCAAACCACGCGGAACCGGCTCGTACCAATGCGGGTCAGGAATACCGTCCGGCAGATAAGTTTCCCCAGCAGCGTAGGCTTCGGGTTCGTCATGCGCGTAGCGGTAAGCGTGGCCGTAACCAAGCTCCTTCATCAGCTTGGTTGGTGCATTACGCAAATGCACCGGCACCTCACGTGATTTGTCTTGTTTAATAAACTCCATAGCTTGATTAAACGCGTTATAACCTGCATTACTTTTTGCCGCTATCGCCAAGTAAATCACCGCCTGCCCTAAAGCTAATTCACCTTCCGGTGAACCCAACCGTTCATAAGTAGTGGCAGCGTCATTGGCGATTTGCATGGCGCGTGGATCGGCGATGCCAATGTCTTCCCAAGCCATACGTACAATGCGGCGCGATAAATATTTAGCGTCGGCACCGCCGTCCAGCATGCGGCACAACCAATACAAAGCCGCATCGGGATTGGAGCCGCGCACCGATTTATGCAGGGCTGAAATTTGATCGTAAAAATTATCTCCACCTTTATCAAAGCGGCGCGCATTTAATGTCAGCGCATTTTGAATAAATTCGGGGGTGATTTCGGTGGTACCAACTCCAGCTGCCGCGCTGCTAGTTTGTTCCAATAAATTCAATAAGCGCCGCGCATCGCCATCGGCATAACCGACCAACGTATCAATCGCTGCCGGGTCAAACTGCAAATGCGCCAAAACCTGGCTCTGGGCACGTGTGACTAACAACTTTAATTCATCTTCGGTGAGTGACTGCAAGACATACACTTGAGCGCGCGACAGCAAGGCGGAATTGACTTCAAACGACGGATTTTCCGTCGTCGCGCCAATAAATGTTACTAAGCCGGATTCGGCATACGGCAGCAGCGCATCTTGCTGCGCTTTATTGAAGCGATGAATTTCATCGACAAACAAAATTGTGTGCTTACCTTGCGCCAGATATTGTTCCGCCTGCTCCATCGCAGCGCGGATATCTTTAACGCCAGAAAACACGGCAGATAGCGCAATAAATTCACAGGCAAAGGCATTGGCGGTTAAGCGCGCTAAAGTGGTTTTTCCAACGCCCGGCGGGCCCCATAAAATCATCGAATGCGGACGACCCGATTCAAACGCCAAACGTAAAGGCTTACCGGCACCCAGTAAATGACTTTGGCCGATAACCTGGTCCAGATTTTGTGGACGCAAGGCTTCGGCCAAGGGGGGCGTTGGTGCTACTTTAAACAAATCATCCATGAATACGCTGTGCTAAGTGAGTAACTAAATTAATGCTTAACATCAGAATTAAAAACGTCAGCACCGGCAGGTGCAGTAAATTTAAATTGATCTGGTTTTAATACCGGATTTTTTTCAAGATTCTGCAACAAAATTACCGTGGTTTGATTAAAAGTATCGCGCAAATCCATCTCACGCGGCACACCGTCTTGCATGCCGATACTGATTAAGGCAAAGGTGCTGTCTTTATCTTTAGGCGTGGCTTGCAACCAATCCATGCCATCTTTTTGACCAACATCTTTTAGCGTGAAATTTTTCTCTAAGTCATTGCTGCCAAACAGAATCGCAGCCGGGCTGGAACTCAGCGCCGTGCCTAACAATTTAACGGTGACCTGATTTAAATCTTTATCGTACATATATAATTTTTCGCCATCGGCTTGCAGCAATTGATCATACGGTTTTTGATACAACCAAATAAATTTACCCGGACGCGCAAACATAAAAGTACCGCTCGACTGATTGGATAATTTAACTTCACCCTTCACTACTTTAATCTGGCGTTGAATGAAATCACCTTTAGCTGAATGTGTGCTGCTGACAAAAGCTTTAAATTGATCGAGTCCACCGGCTTGCGCTGCACCTGCCAACAAAACACTGCTCATTGCGATAGATATGCTGAATTTTTTTAAAACAGTAGTTATTACAGTAGTCATTACTTTTATCCTATTCCTGCGGAGGGGTTGGCACTAAAATTTCACGGTTACCATTACTTTGCATGGTAGATACGATGCCGCTTTGCTCCATTTGTTCTAATAATCTAGCGGCGCGATTGTAACCGATGCGCAAATTCCTTTGCACCAGTGAAATCGAAGCGCGGCGATTTTTTAATACGATCGCCACCGCAGAATCATACAGCTCATCGGACTCATTGCCACCAGCCACGCCAGTCGCACCATCGATGCTGAGGCTTGCGCCATCTTCCGCGACGCCGCCTTCCAAAATACCTTCAACGTAATTCGGAGCACCTTGCGACTTAAGGAATTCCACGACCCGATGTACTTCTTCATCCGACACAAACGCACCATGCACCCGAACCGGAAAACCGGTACCGGGTGGCATGTATAACATATCGCCCATACCCAGCAATGCCTCAGCACCCATTTGATCCAGAATCGTGCGTGAATCAATTTTACTGCTGACCTGAAATGCAATTCGAGTTGGGATATTGGCCTTAATTAAGCCGGTGATCACATCCACCGACGGACGCTGCGTGGCTAAAATCAAATGCAAACCTGCTGCACGGGCTTTTTGCGCAATACGGGCAATCAGCTCTTCCACTTTTTTACCGACTACCATCATCAAGTCAGCCAATTCATCAATAATAATAACGATGGTTGGCAACTCTTCCAGCGGCTCCGGCGCATCCGGCGTCAAACTAAACGGGTTAGAAATATGTTCTTCGCGCTTGGCAGCTTCAATAATTTTACTGTTATATCCGGCCAGATTTCGGACGCCTAATTTCGACATTAAGCGGTAACGCCGCTCCATCTCATTCACCGCCCAATTCAGCGCGTGCCCAGCTTGGCGCATGTCGGTAACCACCGGCGCCAACAAATGCGGAATGCCTTCATATACCGACATTTCCAACATTTTTGGATCAATCAAAATCATCCGCACAGATTTAGGATCAGACTTATACAGCAGCGATAACAGCGTGGCATTGATACCGACCGATTTACCAGAACCGGTGGTACCAGCAATTAACAAATGCGGCATTTTAGCCAAATCCGCGACCACCGGATGTCCGGCGATATCTTTACCCAACGCGATGGTCAGCGATGAGGCGCTGTCGTTATATAGCTGTGAGCCAAGGATTTCCGTTAAACGCACAATCTGGCGTTTAGGATTCGGCAACTCCAATCCCATGTACATTTTGCCCGGTATGGTTTCCACCACGCGGATCGAAATAATCGACAATGACCGCGCCAGATCACGCGCCAAGCCGACAATCTGACTACCCTTTACGCCGGTAGCCGGCTCTATTTCATAACGGGTAATTACAGGGCCAGGATAGGCCGCTACCACTTTCACATTCACGCCAAAGTCGGAGAGTTTTTTCTCAATTAAGCGACTGGTAAATTCCAGCGTTTCGATACTCACTGTTTCTTGCACAGCTTTAGCTTCGTCCAGCAAGGCTAACGGCGGTAAAGAGTTGTCGCTTAATTCAGAAAATAAAGCCGCCTGTTTTTCTTTTTCCACCCGCGTCGAGCGCACCACCGCCACCACTTGTGGCTCAATCCGTACCGGCACCGCTTCCACATGTTTGGCACGCTCTTGCACCACCACGACTTCACGCTGAGTGGCGGCTACCTGGCCGACCATACGGTCTTGACGTGCGGTGTATTTTTTAACAATCCAATCTAGCGACAACTCCAGCCCGGTGCCGATTTTTTCAGCCACGGTCAACCAGGAAATTTGAAACAGTACGCTAATACCCAAAGCAATTAACACCAAAAAGAAAAGGGTCGCGCCGGTAAAACCTAATACGCTATACGCCGCATTACCAATCACCTCACCCAACACGCCGCCCGGTGCGCGCGGCAAGTGGAAATGGTAGGAATACATGCGTAAATATTCCATACCCATGCTCCCGCTAAATAACAGAGCAAAGCCCGTGCCGCGCAGCCAGCCTAGGTAGCGATGTTCCGGCTCCCAATTTTCCATATTTCCCAGCTGAGAATAAGAGCGCGCTACATTAATACCTAACAACAAAAACCACCACCAGGCTGATTTTCCAAACACATACAACAACAAATCGGCACACCATGCGCCAAAATGGCCACCCCAGTTTGCTATATGGTCAACTTGGTTAGATTGCGACCACGCGGGGTCATTCGGTGAATAGCTAAGCAATATCATGGCTAAAAATGCCGTTACTGCCACTAAAACCAACCAACGCGCCTCACTAAGCAACATCACCATCCGACCAGGCTTGGTGGATGGCTTGTCTTTATCTGGGTCTCTTGTGTAGGCAGCTTTGCTCATAAATCCATAATCTGAAATGTTGAATTTGGTAAAATAACCTATAATCTTAACCAGTTTTTTGTAACTCCAGCAAAAATATTCACTCTCTAGGAATTCATCATGTCAAGCACAAAACACGCCAAAGTTCTCATTCTCGGTTCGGGACCTGCTGGTTATAGTGCCGCCGTTTATGCCGCACGCGCCAATTTAAACCCAGTCCTCATCACCGGCGTAGAACAAGGCGGGCAATTGATGACGACCACCGACGTAGAAAACTGGCCTGCCGACCCAATGGGCGTGCAAGGCCCGGAGTTAATGCAGCGCTTTCAACAACACGCTGAACGCTTTAATACCGACATCATTTTTGACTATATTCACACCGTTAAATTGACCGAAAAGCCGATGCGCTTAATCGGCGACCAATCCGAATACACTTGCGACGCTTTAATTATTGCCACTGGCGCTTCCGCCCAATATTTAGGCCTGCCATCTGAACAAGCCTTTATGGGCAAAGGCGTTTCGGCCTGCGCTACCTGCGACGGCTTTTTCTATAAAGGCAAAGAAGTTGCAGTAGTTGGCGGCGGCAATACGGCCGTAGAAGAAGCACTGTATTTGTCGAATATCGCCAGCAAAGTCACTCTGGTACACCGCCGCGATAAATTCCGCGCTGAAGCAATTTTAGTAGATCGTTTACTCGCTAAAGTCGCCGAAGGAAAAATTGAAATTAAATACAATCACACGTTGGAAGAAGTAACTGGCGACGCTTCCGGCGTAACAGGTATTAACATCAAGTCAGCGCAAGACGGCACTGTGCAAGCGATTCCGTTGCACGGCGTATTTATCGCCATCGGTCACAAGCCAAATACTTCGATTTTTGAAGGCCAGTTGGACATGCACAATGGCTATATCCAGACTAAAACCGGTTTGGAAGGTATGGCAACTGCGACGAGTATTCCCGGCGTATTTGCCGCTGGTGACGTACAAGACCACATTTATCGCCAAGCGATTACCAGCGCCGGAACCGGCTGTATGGCAGCGTTAGATGCACTGCGCTATTTAGAAGGCTAAGTTGAACGATGAAACGCGCACCAATAAAAGATTTGAATGAATTAAGCAGTTTACGCAATCAGTTAAAGGTGCGCGCCGAACAGGAAAAAGTAGCCGAACAAAAGCGCCAGGCCGAACAGCTTGCAGCGCAAAAAGAAGCTAATATTTTCCGTAGCAATATGGGTGCGGTTACGCCGATTAAAGCGCCGGATGTTTATGTCCATCAACGCGCATCCATCGCGACAAAAACCGTCACCACCCAACCCAAAGAAATCACCAGCATGGCGCAAGCGATGCAAGTGATGGAACAATGGTCGGATGAGTTTGACGCCAGCCAGTGGCAAGAACAAGATGAAGGTTTAAGCTATGCCTGCCCTGGGAGCGGCCCTGATTTGCTGCGCAAATTACGTAAAAATCAGTGGCCGGCGCAAGCTTTTTTAGATTTACACGGTCTGCAACGCGACCAGGCGCGCACGGCATTAGCCGACTTTTTACGGCGATCCAAACAAGCGAGGCTACGCAGCGTGTGCGTAATTCACGGCAAAGGCATCAATTCCCGTCAGCCGGCGATTTTGCCAGACAAAGTGCGCAGCTGGCTGTGTCAGTCAGAGCTAGTACAAGCGTTTTGCCCAGCCAATGCCAGTGATGGCGGTGATGGCGCTTTGCATGTTTTGTTGAAAATGGAACGGGATCTGGGAGTATAAAATTGCAGGGTAGGCAATATTGCCCCCCCTACTCACGTACCTTCGCCATCGCCTCCAACAACAATTCCGCCCGCCCAGACGCTAATTGCTTTGAATCAGACAGCATCTGCCGAAAAGACCGGGCACCAGCCAGGCCCGTCATCAAGCCCAACATATGGCGCGTGATGCTATTTAATTTCAAACCGCGCTGCGCATACAAATCCAATTGATCTTGCACATAAGGTAGCATCGCTTGCAGCACCTCAAACCGCGACTTGATCGGCATCGCATCCTGATAATAGCGCGCATCAAATTCCGCCATAACATACGGATTATGATAAGCCTCGCGCCCCAGCATCACGCCATCCAGATGCTGTAAATGCAGGTCAATTTCAGCGCAGGTTTTTATCCCGCCATTCACAATAATTTCCAACGCCGGAAAGTCACGTTTTAATTGATACGCGTACTCATAATTCAGCGGCGGAATTTCACGATTTTCCTTCGGGCTTAAGCCCTTTAAAATCGCATTACGAGCATGAACGATAAAAGTCGAACAACCCGCATCGGCAATTTCGCCCACAAAGTCGCGCATAAATGCATATGAATTTGTGTCATTAATCCCGATTCGATGCTTCACCGTCACATCAATTGACACCGCATCCCGCATCGCCTTAACGCAATCCGCCACCAAGGTCGGCTCCGCCATCAAGCAAGCGCCAAACGCCCCGCGCTGCACCCGTTCAGACGGACAACCACAATTCAAATTAATCTCGTCATAACCCCACTGCTCGCCCAACTTGGCGCTCTTAGATAAATCCGCCGGTTCGCTACCACCCAACTGCAACGCAATCGGATGTTCAATCTCAGCAAAATCCAAATGCCGCGCCACATCGCCATGCAACAACGCGCCGGTGGTCACCATTTCTGTGTATAGCCAAGTGTGGCGGGTGATGTGGCGATGGAATTGACGGCAGTGACGGTCAGTCCAATCCATCATCGGGGCGACAGAAAGGCGGCGGGAGGGCAATACGGGGGTTTTACCTAGGGGAGACGTCATTTTTTACCAACTCAAATCTTATTTAAACTTTATCAAAACTATGCTGTCTTAATGCTCAATTACGGATTAATTACGGATTTTTAGGACTAAATATGGCATCAATACGGCAAAAAAATGGCGCGTGGGTTGTAGACATTCGTCGAAAAGGGCATAAGTCTATCAGCAAATCATTCCGTACAAAAAGTCTAGCGCAAACTTGGGCGCGTGAGATAGAGCAGCAAATTGATTCAATGCAATATAAAGATGTCCGTAGTTTGGCATTAGTTACCGTTAGGGCATTGATTGACAAGTATATCGAGGAAATTGGCAGTATTAAAAAAATTGGTCGGACAAAAGCGGATTCGTTACGAAAATGGAAAATAACGCATGGCGCGCTGACTGTCTCAGAATTGACAGATGATCTTCTTATCAAGCACATACAACAACGCGCTAAAACCGTTTCCGGCGTCACGATTGCGGTTGACCTGGCTTATTTGAGCGGCGTATTAAAAACCGCCAAAGAGCTGTGGCGCATGCCGGTGGATATGTCAGTGACCGTAACTGCTCGCGCCAGTTTGCGTTATCTGGGGCTAACATCCAAAAGCCGGGAACGTGACCGAAGGCCTACCAATGGAGAAATCGAAGATATTTGCTTACACTTCGCCATCAAGACCCGACAACGCGTACCGATGGGCGATTTAATTCACTTTGCCATCGAAACAGCGATGCGCGCCGGTGAAATTGTTAATTTACGCTGGCAGGATATTAACCACGATCACAAAACCATCACCATCCGTAATCGTAAGCACCCTACTGAAAAAGAGGGTAATCATCAGGAAGTGCCACTCTTGGGAACTGCTTACGATATTTTGGTGCGGCAGCCTAAAAAGGACAAGGAAGAGAGAATTTTCCCAATCGCTGAAGGAACTGTTTCAAGCCTGTTCCCCAGAGCTTGCAATGCGTTAGGTATTGACGATTTACGGTTTCACGATCTGCGCCACGAAGGGGTCAGCCGGTTGTTTGAACGCGGCCTATCGATCATGGAAGTGTCGTTGATATCGGGACATCGCGATTTGAAAATGCTTAAGCGATATGTGAATTTGCGGGCTGTTGATATATCGAACAAATATTTGAGCTAATTAATTTACCGTATTGTCAGCACTGAATAAAGCTCTTTCCTGATTAATAAAGTTCTTTCTCCCCCCCTTTATCTGGTTGAAACTACCGAACTATTTTTACCTTTTTGCATTAGTTGGACAAAAATAGCTTATTTAGGCCATATACAAAATTCAACTAAATGGACAGCCGTAACGTTTTGATTTAATTGAATCCCCTCCAAAAAATTAATTGAATTTAATTAAAAAAGCCAATAAAATCAATTGCTTATGTTTATTTTTGGATGAAAATTTCATTGTATAACTTGATGTAAGGCTTTAGAATGTAAAGAAGCCCAACCTGGAAGTGAAAATGGAAAAGATCGAAACACACGACATAGAGACTGAATCTGAAGAAGGTGTACGCCTGTCCGACGAATCTAGCGAAATCCGCAAACTTTACCGAGTGTTGGAGATAACTGAGCGCTATTGCGGCAAAGACGCATCAATAGCGCTCAGACGGCAAGTTGAAGAGATCGTCCGTGATGACGTGCATATTAGCGGTGAGCGCAGCATGGTCATTTGTTTGCTTGATCTACCTTCATCGTCAGCGTACCCCCTTGTCATGGCTGAGATATCGAAGCTAAAGAGCGGCATAACTGAGGATGAGGGCAAACTAGAACGCAAGAAACTCGTATACCTTAAAGCTTGCCTTACAGCGATTGACGAGGCACTTAGTGTTTAAAAAAATAGCTCGTTATTTTTACGAAAAAAATGTTATTTACAATTTACGTTCCAAAATAATATTATCTATTGGTGATATATTTATTATCATGAAAACTCCATTTTTTATTTATTTAACTCTCACAACAACAATTCCTCTAACAACAGGTATTCCACTTTGGATGCCTGAAATACTGCGAATTCTTAGTTGCTTATCAATGATATGCGCCTTTCTTTGGGCTATCAAAAAAATACGCAAAAATTGGAATTAGGCTTACGATAGGAAAGAACTTTATTTTGTATGGACACGTATATCGATGTGCGGCTGGTGGATCAACCCCCATCCAAAAAACTTCGCCACTCATTTTCTAATCCCAATACTATGCTTCTGACTATTAGTGATTAACTAGGTATATTAAATAATGTGACCAGAATATGTCGATCAAAGTGACATATTCGTTATATACGTCGATAGAAATCATTTTTGACGACACATTAAAGGCATATGTCCTCAGCATCGACATATGTAACGAATACGTCGAAAAATGTAAATTTCATCGACATATCATTGTGTCAGTATTGAATACAAGCGGTCATTTACATAGTAAACTTCTCGCCCAACTTTGACTGAACGCAACAAACCAATACCTTCTAATTGCTGCAAATAAGTTGATGCGGCTTGACGTTTTGCGATATTAGCCTGCTCCAGGAAACGGATCCGGCAATAAGGTTGACTAAACAACACTTCAACTAAATCCTTAGTATAAATTTTAGGCAACTTTTCCTGCACAACCGTAACATACTCTTGAAGTAAAGCACGAATATCCAGTATTTTCTTACTTGTAGCACGCGCCGTTTGCTCTACTGCATCGAGCATATACAAAATCCATGATTCCCAAGCCCCCTTCTCAGTAACATCTCTCAAACCTTGATAATAAGCAGCTTTATGCTCAATAATGTATCGAGATAAATACAAAACGGGAATATCAATCATTCCCTTCATTACCAAATACAAGATATTAATAATACGGCCAGTTCGACCATTCCCATCAGAAAATGGATGAATCGCCTCAAATTGATAATGCATAATCGCCATTCGAACTAATGGATCCAAATCGTCTGGCGAGTGGATAAAATCCTCTAAATTTGCCAGCTTGTCACGAATTACCTTCTCCCCTTCCGGTGGAGTATAAATAGTCTCGCGCGTCGTAGGATTAGCTAGTTTTGTGCCACCTCCAGTACGAATACCTAAGCCGTCCAATTGATTAATAATTCCCACTAACTCTATAAATAGATTAGTAGTTAACAACGGGCGATCCTTCATTCCTTGATAGCCATGCCAAAGAGCGTTCTCGTAACGCAATACCTCTTTAGTAGCGGAGTCAAATTTACCTTCCACCTCAGCAAACGCTTTATATAACTCATCATTAGTCGTAACGACATTTTCAATTTCGCTTGATAAGCGTGCCTCTTGTAAAACAAAAGCGCGTATTAACATTGATTGATTCGGAATTTGATTCCCGATACCACGCAGCTCTGCCAGTGCGGCCGTCGCGGAGATTGCTTTTTTTAATACTGCTTTTGTTTCAAGCTCGTAAGTAGGTGGTACTAACGGGAGATCGTTATACGGTTGGTCTTTATCGTATGCCATAAGAATTCATTCAAAAAATATATAGCCAGATTATTGATCTAATAATTTTATTTGTCGATATTTTTCAAATATATCGACATATCAATTAGCAACTTAAATTTATTGCAGAGAAAATTGCGGAAAATATGTAGGCAACCTGACTATATTAGAGATTGCGTGGATCAATCCTGTTGACCGGTTTAGGTGCGTCATTTTGCGTCTTTGCATTTAAGCGAAATAGAGCCGTTTTTTAAGTGCTTTATGGGCATGCGCAGGCTTCCCACTAGATGCCGCCATGAGTCGCTAGAGTGCGTCAGTTTTGAAAATTTGAGTCGAAAACGACCAATTTAGCGCGCAGGCGTGGCGGGGGGATGACTGCGCGCCGCGCCTTTGAATCGACGTCGGTTGTATTCAATCAATAATTCTCAGATGAATTAATATGAGTGCTACACTAGCAACTAAATACTAATTTACTAGACATAGCGTCTTCTCTAGTGAATGTATCGAGATCTAGCAATTTGTCAGCAATGTGGGGTAAGGGGTCGTTCGTGTTTTCGGGTGACTGGCCCTTCGCGGCACTTTGCAGTCGTTGATCAAACAATCTAATTTTGTGTAACCCTGACAAAGTAGTTAAATTTTGGAGCTTTTAATGCATTTGCGCGTTCTTACTTTTGTCTCTGCAATGTTCATTGCATATGTCCTTTCGGACGTTGCGATTGCTGAAGAAATAGTTTCGCGGTACGGAAAGATATCTGCAGTTGAACTTCCTAATAAATCGGGCTCGTATTCGATTGGCCTAGACGATAAGTCGATTACTACAGTCGATGCCTTAGCTGTATCGCTTTATAGAGTCACGCCATCCAAGAATGAGAAGGTGGAAAATATCATCGTCGAAAAAGTCCTCCCAGGTTTAAATTGCCATAACGAGTACTTGTTGGTGACCATATCGCAGGATCGTAAATCTATATTCTCTCCATCGTTCGGCAAGTGCATGGAACTGGATGGTGTTGAAAACTTAAACGAGCGCGTGACCATTCGATTGCACAGCACAGAAATTAACACTAACAACAAATTGAGGATTGACAGTTATGTTTGGGCAAACGGGAAACTCAACAAAATCTAATTTTATGTCCGCTTATAAAAAAAGCGGCCGTTGACTGGATGTCTGGATCTGATCACAGTCGGCAGAGACTGTGTAAAAACACAAAATTAATTTACACCCGAAAAAATCGGCCTCTTAAAACACGCTCTATTCAATTTTTTCGACGCAGGGAATGATCTCCCTACCCATGATTTTTCAGAAAAAGTTGGAAATTTTTTGTTTTTACACAGTCTCGGCACCAAGCCGACATTGTAGACCGAAGCAAAATTTAGGCTTATTTAATAAATATTCGATAAATGGTAAAAATATCTTCTGATGATGTGACTGGCACGACAAAGGCGTTTGTTTTCGTGCCACTTGCTTTGCTGGTTTTAATAATCGTTGCAACGTCGATTGACGTGTTTCGAAACGGTGGATCTCCAATTATTCCATTCGCCTTATCGTTGATATTAATATTGATTATTTGGTCATTTAGGAAGTTCACATGGAGCTTGGCCGATGAGGTTTACGATGATGGGGACAAGCTGCTCGTTAAAAGACGGAAAGATGAGCAAGAAATTTTATTGAGCGATATTGAGAATTTATTTGATAGAAGTTTTTCCCGGCCGCCAAAAATTACCCTTGATTTATTGGTCGACGGAGTTTTTGGTTCAAGTATCAGTTTCGTCCCTATAAATTCTGGTTCGCCTCTGGAATTTCGAAATGGGATTGCGACGGATCTGTCACTTAGAATAAACAAGGCAAAAGCTGACTATTATAAAAATATCGGCGAGAAAAAATGAGCGACGGGACACGGCACGTTGCCACCATATGCCTCACCCGTCTTTGCCACATAGACAAATATTAATTTCCGCAAAAATGGAAGTGACTACTGAATGAAACACACAGAGGCCTCCGCCGAATGGAGTAAGAGCTTTCCAAATGCAGCACCGGCGGGATTTTTATGTCGAGATGCTTATGCAGATCGTTGGTTACGTGTTCATAGTCTCCCGGAATCAAAACGTTATGCTGAATTGGAGTCTGAACGACTGGAAATTCTTCGACGCCACAATACAGTTGCCTGCGACTTACTTGGAGAAGGCAGTGATTGTATTTTGTTCCTTGGTCGTTTCGGTCCGGAGAAACTTTGGCAAGACGAACGAAATATTCCGCTGAGTGCAATTCTGCCGATACATGCAATGACTTATGAGTGTGACGATGATGAATTGCAATTTTTTTCAGCACCCGTCATATGGCACAAAGATAAATTCAACGATTTGATTCTGGCTAGTGCTGACGATTTGACTGGCCCAGTTATGTTTGCAAACACCAAACTTGGAACGGCCTATGCCCCATATGACGGTGGTGCTGACCTTTTTTATCCAACGCACCTCGATGTGGGACACGCTAGGCTGAATTATCGAACTTGGTTTTCAACTCGCGACGATGGTCTTTAAATTAAAAAATGTTGTGTTTGACTGACTGCAATGTGAAACCTCGAACGGCAGCAGAGGGCACACTGCGAGCGGTCGCCCTTCCATCGATCCGGCAGCTAACTGTCTACAGCAGTCAATTGAAAATTCTAGCGCGTGCAATTTCCACACATTTCTTCACGCCGTGACTTTAAAACCGGCAATTCCCCGCCCGCCGCAACCCCACCATCTCCCGCTCAAAATCATCCCGGCACTCCACATTACAAAACCGGGATGGTTCTGCAACTGCTTCCTCACAATACCGACAACACCCAGTAAACGCCAGCACGGGCGCAGCATGCACCCGCGCCAATCCTGCCGCAATTTCAGCATGAATAATTTTGTCAGAACGGTCAGCGATATCGCTCATGATGTAACTCCTGTAGGCATTGTAGATAATTCGTAGTCAGTGAACTGGATCACGTCTTGACCCAGCCAGTCATTGAGAGCCCGGAATTGCGCCTGCAGTGGTACCAGTTCATTTCTGGCAAACACGCGAGCGGCCGGTTCCACCGCACCAAAGCCGCCGGTGTTGTTCGGCATGATGCCAAGCAGTTGCGGTGGTACCCGATGCGCGGCCAACACGTCGTCGCGGGTCACGCCTTTGATGTTGAAGAACTCATCCTTGGCGGCGACGTCCGACACCGGCAAAATCTGAATCCCGTCTTTCTTCCCATTCGGCGCATACATAAATAGGTTGCGGAAATTGCCGGGGCCTTTGCTTTCACGCATCGCCTTGCGCAAGCTATCGACGTCGGTTTGATTTTGCGCAGCATCGGTCATATAAAAGATAAAACCAGCGTGCGAACCGTTCTTGTAATACTTGCGCCGGAATAACGTGGCCGCTTCATTGAGCCAGGCCGACTGCAACGCGCTTAGGTATTGCGGCACGCCGTACACCTCCTGGTTAATGTCAGGATCAATCAAATGAAAAATGCTCCCCGCTGCAAATTCATGCTCCTGCTGCCAGCCGGTCACAAAGTAATAGCTATTCAACTCCTTACCTCGTCGCACAAACTTGGCCAGTGCCGGTGCCAGACTAAGCAGTAAACCAGAGCGGCTGGTGCGCTTCTCCAGGTAAGCATTACCAAAGATCAAAAAGTCGAGCGCAAAACGTTTAAACGCATCGCGCGTCAGAAACTTATTCGGCACGAAAGTCGAGGTCAGAATATTGGTCTTGAAGTAAATCGCACTGCTGTGATGCACGCTGGCATTCAACGACTTAGCCAGGCCGGGGAAACTGATCGGCGGTTCATACCAACGGCCATTGAGCCAGCATTCAAAACTGTCCAGCATTTCGCTGTGTTCCAGCACCGGCGTCGGGTCACCAAACGTGAACGCCTCCATGCGGGTATTGTTGGTCGTTGCCGGTACGGTATCCGGTGGAATAGATTCGCTCATGAATAAATCTCAATAATGGATTGATGGTTGCCATTCGTTCCTTCAAACGGCTCGTTGTCGAGTGCATGCATACATGCCCAGGCTAAATCGGCATGACCGGTTTCATCGGTGCGCCCCGCGTCGTAGGTCACTTGCCGTCCGCTGGTGGTGAGCGTTTTGCGTATCGTCATAAAGGATTGGGCAATGTCCGTCCAACCGGCATCAAATTCCAGCCGGGCCTTACTAATGATGTTCTGTGCCTTCAGCACCATGCGCGTTTTAACTTCCGGCGAATAATTAATAGACGTCACCAGCGGAAAGAACTGCTTAACAAGCGGAAATACCCCGATGCCCATGCCGGTGGTATCGATGCCGATATAGGTCACGTTATAGCGCTCGGTCATTTCCTTAATCGCTTTGGCTTGCGCTTCAAAATCAATTCCACGCCACTGGAATCGCTCCAGAATCCGAAACTTGCCACCCTCGACTAGCGGCGGAGCCATCACCACACAGCCCGCACTATCGCCCGTCAATGAGGGGTCATACCCAATCCACACCG
This sequence comes from Solimicrobium silvestre, assembly GCF_002976435.1. Lineage (GTDB taxonomy): Bacteria > Pseudomonadota > Gammaproteobacteria > Burkholderiales > Burkholderiaceae_D > Solimicrobium > Solimicrobium silvestre. The sequence goes on from NZ_PUGF01000034.1 coordinate 31,848, forward strand.
GCCGATGCCCAAAGGGACGCGGTGAAAACGGTTTGTAATCATCCCAACTGACCCACGAATCGATCATGCAGCGCTGCAGCGCCGTCAGTGGAAAGACCGACTGCGTGTCATCGATAAAATTACACATCAGCAGGTTGTCGAACTGATCCGGGCTGTATTCAAAGTCGCGCAGTTCATCGATATTGAACAGATCGCAACCACCGGCTTCGGCATCCAGAATCGTCACAATCTGCCGCCAAATTTTGTCCTCACCAACAAAGCCCGACGACAAACGCCGATGACTGACATCGATATCGATCCGGTCATTTTTTGCACGACGTTTATTGAAGGCGTCACCGGTCCAAAACGGATAGGCTTGGTGTGTGATAGACGATGGAGTTGAAAAGTAAGTTTTGCGCCACTGTTTATGTATTGCCATGCCAGAGGCAACTTTATTCAGCTCTTGGAAGTTATGCGTCCAGAAAAATTCATCAAAATAGAAATTGCCGTGATAGCCCTGTGCCGTGCGCGCATTTGTGCCCAGAAAATACAAGTGCGCGCCGTTCGGCAACACAATCGGATCGCCAGTCAACGTGATGCCTGCCGACTCCTGGGCGAATTGGATAATGTATTGTTTGAAAACGTGCGCCTGCGCTTTCGACGCGGATAAAAAAATCTGATTACGTCCGGTCTTCATCGCATCGGCCAAGGCTTCCCGCGCAAAATACCAGGTAGCACCAATTTGGCGCGACTTTAGAATTGCCCGGGTACGCTGATGGCCGTTACGGAACCAGACTTTCTGATAGTCAAATAGCGAATCCTGAAACGCCTCAAGCAGCTGGTCTCGCTGCTCATCACTGAAATCATTACGGGTCGGCTTCTTCTTTTCTCCGGCATTGCGGTTGGCCAGTTTCGGATTTAAATCGACCTCATTACCGCCCGGTGCTTCATAACGCCGTACCCTAGCCAGCCGCTCTACCTGGCGTCCCAATAAATCAATTTCCTTGAAGTCGCCGCCGGTCTTCGCCTCTTTGACGATTAGTTGCACCATGCGCGCTTCTAGCGAGGACTCAATTTTTTCCAGCGGTGAGGCTTTATCCCATTCGTCACGTTCTTTCCAGCTATGGACGGTGGTGCGCTTGAGCTTCAGGTAGTTGGCAATAGACGTGACGCGCCAGCCTTGCCAATACAACTGTTTAGCAAGGCGGCGCGGATCAGTTTCTGGTGCCAGATTCGGTTCAGAAACGGGAGGTAATTCGGTTGGTGTTTCAGACATGCCGCCAGCGTAGGGCTTGCGCGTGCGTAACGGGGAAGCGGGGAAGTCAGTAAGGCCTTTACTAACCCTCTGCCAATTGAATAGACAGCGCACAACCTTGACTATGGAGCCTTCAATCACACTCCAGCATCCACAGACCATGCCGACTTCCAAATTCTTCCGCGTCGCCACCGAAGGCGCGACCACTGACGGGCGGGTCATTGACCGCGCCACCATTACCCAACTAGCCCAGAGTTTCAATCCCAAGACCTATGGCGCACGCATCTGGATGGAACATATTCGCGGCATGACAGCGGATAGTATTTTTAAAGCCTATGGTGATGTCGTCGCAGTGAAAGCCGATGAAGTCGAGACAGACACCGGCAAGAAGTTGGCCCTGTTTGCGCAAATCTCTCCCACGCCTGATTTGATCGCGATGAGCAAAGCGCGCCAAAAAATTTACACCAGTTTAGAAATTAATCCGAAGTTTTCCGATACCGGTTTGCCGTACCTGGTCGGCCTGGGCATTACCGATAGTCCGGCCAGTTTGGGTACCGACATACTGACTTTCTCCGCACAACAGGGAGAGAACAGCCCGTTTGCCGCACGCAAACAAAATCCCGACAACTTCTATACGGAAGCCGTGGAAATCACCGTTGAATTCGACGACAAACCAACTGATCCGGATACCGGCAAGCTGACCACCACGCTTAAAAACCTGTTCAAAAAAATCACCACCAGTGACGCCGCGCAAGATGCCCGTTTTGCCGAACTCAGTACCGCGATTGAAACCGTCGCCCAACATGTCGTCACGGAACTGGACAGCTACGCCAGCCAGCTAACCCAGATCGCCACGCTGGAAAAAACCATCACTGATCTGCACAACAACTTCACTGCATTCAAGCAGCTGATGGATACCCAAGACAGCAACCCCGATCAGCGCCCACCCGCTATCGGTGGCCCCGGCACAATCCTGACCGATTGTTGAGCCACCTACCGCATAACCTTATTGCGCCTACCAATCATTCAACCAGGAATTGATTCATGAAAAAACCAACCCGACTTGCCTTTAACGCCTATACCGCGCAACTGGCATCGCTCAACGACACAGGCAACGCCACCGACACGTTTAGCGTGGTACCGAGCGTACAACAACGCTTAGAAAACAAGATTCAGGAAAGCAGCGCCTTCCTGTCCAGAGTCAACATCATCGGCGTGACCGAGCAGGAAGGTGAAAAACTCGGCTTAGGTATTTCCAGCCCGATTGCCAGCCGCACCGACACCAACAAGGGCGACCGTAAAACCCGCGACCCGTCCGATTTGGACAGCCAACGCTATCGCTGCGAAAAAACCAACTTCGACACCCACATCCCTTACGCAAAACTGGATGCCTGGGCCAAGTTTCCCGACTTCCAAGATCGTGTCGCCCGACAGATTTTTATTCGTCAGGGTTTAGATCGTATGGTGGTCGGTTTCCACGGTGCCAGCGTGTCACCCGACACCGACATCACTAAAAACCCACTACTGCAAGACGTCAATAAAGGTTGGTTGCAACACTACCGTGAGCAAGCACCCTCCCGCGTCATGGGTAGTGGCAGCACCGACGGCAAAGTGACGATCGGTGCCGGTGGCGATTATGAAAATTTAGACGCGGCTGTGTTTGATGCCTTGAACTTGTTAGAGCCGTGGTACCGCGACGATACCGGCCTGGTCGTGATCATGGGACGTCAATTACTCACCGACAAATACTTCCCGATGGTCAATGTCAACCAAGCGCCGTCGGAAACCTTGGCCGCTGACATCGTCATGAGTCAAAAACGAATTGGTGGTTTGCCTGCCGTCACGGTGCCGTATTTCCCTGGCAATGCGCTGTTCATTACGCGTTACGACAACCTCTCGATCTATTTCCAGGAAGGCGCACGCCGTCGCCGCGTGGTGGATGAAGCCAAACGTGACCGGATCGAAAACTACGAATCGTCCAACGATGCCTATGTCGTCGAAGATTTTGGCTTAGGTGCCTTGATTGAAAACATCACCCTGGTCACCAAAACCGAACCACCAGAGGACAAGGAGTAATCACATGATGCGCACCCTTTCCCCCGCCATGCGCCACCAGGCTCGCGTGTTAGCACAGCAAGCTGCCGGTAACAGCGCACCGGGTACCGTCACAACAGGCTCCCAGTACGAGCTGATGCTGTACCAGTTAGCCGAAGACCGTCGCCGCTTGAAACAGATCCAATCCATCAAAAGCAAGATCACATTAAAAGCTACCTTGCTGCCCAACTACCAGGAGTGGATCGATGGCGTACTGACGGCGGGGAAAGGTGGCCAGGATGATGTGCTGACTACGATACTGGTGTGGAGCATCGACACCGGCGACTTTGAGCGAGCAATACAGATTGCCGGTTACGCCGTTCAGCACAAAATGACCTTGCCCGATCAATACGAACGCGACATTGCCACCATGCTGCTCGATGAGTTTTCGGGTGCGTATCTGAATGGCAAGCTGGCCGACGATCCACTCCGTGCGGTACAGATTTTAAGTCAGGTCAATGCACTGACCGACGGTCACGACACACCAGATCAGGCACGCGCCAAGTTGCACAAGGCACTGGCCTATGCACAACTAGCGGTGATCGGTGAAGACGAAAAAAGCGACTTAGTCGGCACCGACCTGGCGGCAGCCAGAGCGGCGTATGACAACCTGCAACGCGCCCTCACCTTATATGAAGGTGTGGGTGTAAAAAAAGACATTGAACGGCTGGAGCGGCGCTTAAAAAAAGCGGCCTCCACCTAAACGAGCACCCCCTGGCGCACGGCGGCGCGGGCTGAAATCGGAATGAATCATCCCCGTTTTGACGCCCGCCCACCGCCGTTTATAGCTTCCCGGTTACACCGTTTTTAAACGAATGGATAGTATGAGTTTTTCTGCCTTTGCCCCGCCCACCAACTCGGTGCCAGACGATCAACAGATCGTTGAAAACGACGGCTGGTTCCCGGCGATTCATTTATCGGATCTGCGCGAAGCGGCACGGCTGGATGGTACCGTCACCGATGCCCGATTAACACCTGCAGTCGTAACAGCGATGTTGGCCGTCAATCAGGCGCTAGCAGAATGGCAAGCCCGGCAACGAATTAACGGCTGGTCTGATCTGGCCAGCGTTCCTGCCCCCACCATCAACCGCGAAAGCCAATACCTGGCGCACTACCGTCGCGCCGTGTACAGCACCACCAAAGCCGACCTGCTGGAAAAGTACCGTGATTACGACAGCACCGCCAGCTCCATGTCCGATAAAAAAGCGATGGAATGGCTGGACACAGCACCAGAGCAGGAACGCCGCAATGCGCACTGGGCGATTGCCAACATCCTGCAGCAGCCACACATGACGGTCGAATTGATTTAACCATGTCGATCACGGTACGCACCCAACAATACGACACGCTAGATTTAGTGTGTTGGCGACACTTAGGCACTACTAATGGTGTTGTTGAGGCCGCGCTCGAGCTAAACCGTACCATTGCAGATCCCGGCGCGATTCTGCCGCATGGCACGTTAGTCACGCTTCCAGAACCCAGTGCCATGACCCCGACCTCCCACGTTGTGCAACTCTGGGATTGAAGTAAAAAAATCAGCAACACACAGCAACATTCACCGCGAGGATTTATGGCAGAACCCCACACAAGCAGTTTCATTATCGCCGCCACCGCTGCAGGCATTGGACTATCTACACTCTTTCCGGGCATTGACGGTAACGCCTTAATCGGTGCATTTGCCGGATCGAGCCTGGTGGCGATCAGTAGTAAGAACTTATCACTACTCAAACGTCTGGCCTACATGTTGATATCGCTGGTGGCAGGCTATTTGGCCGCGCCCGAAGTGGTAGCGCAGACGCCGCTTCGGGAATCCGGTGTGGCGGCGTTTTTAGCCTCGGCGGCCGCCATTGCGCTCACCTTCCATTTGCTGGATCTCATCAAAAAAATTCAACTACCAAGTAGTTTCGAGAAAGGAAAACCACGTGACTAAACTATTAATGCTCATCACCCTACTCAGTTACATCGGCACCTGCGCACGGTTACTCTCTTACCGCCGTGGCTTGGGTAACTACCGTTTAAAGATATCACTGGCCGCGTGGTGTTTAATACTCTTCACCGGCACCAATGCCATCGATATTTTGCTGCACCCACATGCCGTATCGTTTGGAAATGCAGGCATTGCCGTGACTTTATTCCTCTTAGTTTGGCGTGCGCGTGGCAACGTGGCCAGCATCACCCGGAGCGACCCATGACCCAACTCAGCCGCCACTTCATGTTAAGTGAATTCACGCGCAGTGCCACCGCACAAGCGCGCAAGATAGACAACACAGCGCCCCCAGCCGTAGTTAAAAACCTGTTTTTACTTGCGCAATTCATCGAACAAGTAAGAACAGAGCTGAACGACGCCGCCATCTTTATTTCCAGTGGCTACCGCTGCCCGGCACTCAACAAGGCCGTTGGAGGTGCTGCAACTAGTAGTCACTTAACGGGTCTCGCCTGTGACTTCACCGTACCGCACTTTGGAACGCCATTCGCTATCTGCCAGCAATTAGCCAAATCGGATTTAATGTTTGATCAGCTGATTTATGAACGAACAAGCACTGCGATATGGGCGCATTGTGGTATTGCAGCAAGTGGTGTCACGCCACGTCGGCAGGTGCTCACCATTGATGGCAATGGCACGCGGGTGGGTCTATGGGAATAGTAGTGAAAGTGCTGCTGTCTTTGCTGGTCGTTGTACTACTAGGCACCACAATAATCCTCCAGCGAACCAGTTTGATCGCAGAAAAGCAGAAAAACACCACGCTCACCAACGAAAAGGCCGAGCGTGATCAAACGATCAAACAACTGCAGGCCGCCGAAGTTAGCAACAAAAAACGGCTCGCCCAACTACAAACCGAGCGCAACCGCATCAGCGCCACGCTCTCCGAACGTGAAACCTTTATCGAGAACCTGCACCATGACAATCCACTCATTCAAAGCTGGGCTGACACTCCTTTGCCTGCTGCTATTGTGCAGCTGCGCCAGCGCCCCGCCGCCACCGGCGCAAGTGAATATCATTCAGAACTGTCCCAACCTCCACCGCTGCACCCTGCTAGCAGCCAACCCAACAACTAACGGCGCACTCAACCTTCTGCTAGAACGCACCGAAGCGGCATGGGCCGACTGCGCCGCCCAGGTAGACATGATGGTGGACTGCCAAGAAGAAACGAATAGGTAATCAACATGTACAAACCACCCAACCTGCGTCAGCATCTGACCAATGCCATCCCCGACCTAAAACAAAACCCCGACAAACTGTTGATATTTGCCGACCAGGGCCACACCGTCGCCAGCGGTACCGGCTCGCTCTCGTTTGAATATCAATACCGGCTAAACATCATCATCACCGACTTCAGCGGTGACCCAGACGCCATCATGGTGCCGCTACTCGCCTGGATCACCGTGCATCAGATAGAACTGCTCGCCAATCCTGATTTACGTAAAAAGGGGATTGGTTTTGAGGTGGATTTTAATAACCATGAAACGATCGATATTTCCATCGCGCTCAACCTCACCGAACGCACCATCGTCAAACAACAGGACGGCGGCAAGCTGCAAATCACCCATCCACCAGAACCACAAACCACGCCCGCATTTGACGACGCATTCTGGACGCTATATGCGGGAGATTCACTGCTGGCCGAATGGGTAACGCCAACATGAGCGACGACCTCAGCACCATCGCCACCTGGGCAGGTGCCTTACTGCACAAACTGAATCCTGCCCAACGCCGCCAGGTCATGATTAAAATAGCCCAAGACCTACGCCGCAACCAGGCTCAGCGTATCACCAACCAACAAACGCCAGACAGCATCAGCTACACACCACGCAAGCAGCGCAAAAAACTGAGAGAAAAACAAGGAAGGATCAAACGCCAAAAAGCCGCCATGTTTAACAAACTGCGCACAACCAAACATTTAAAAACGCGGCAGGACGCACAGCAATTAACAGTAGGATTTTATGGCAGAGTAGCGCGCATTGCGCGAGTACATCAGGAAGGGTTGAAAGATAAGGTCGCTAAAAATGGCGTTGACTATCAGTATCCTGAGCGCCAATTACTAGGATTTAGCCCCGGCGATCACACGCTGATTAAGGAGTCGTTGTTGCTGCATTTGAATAACGATTAAAAATTAAATGACTGAGTGCTTTGTGCCGAGACTGTGTAAAAACAAAAAATTTCCAACTTTTTCTGAAAAATCATGGGTAGGGAGATCATTCCCTGCGTCGAAAAAATTGAATAGAGCGTGTTTTAAGAGGCCGATTTTTTCGAGTGTAAATTAATTTTGAGTTTTTACACAGTCTCTGCCCATACCCGCCTGTCGAGATTCTACACAGGAGTCATTCAAATTTATAAATTAGAAACAAATGTAGTGCCAATTTGATGATCAATGAGTAATTAAAAACACCATTGGCAGGACTATATGAATTCGACTGTGCATTGTGCCCCGTCAGTCGCAATGACCAACGAATGTCGCCGTTTGACAGGCAATATTAAAATTTTCATCTGACAATGCTTTGGTCAATAATTCTCGCTGTCAAAAGCAATGCACAATGTCTATTCCACAAATTCTTAAAGATGGACTGCAACTTCCAGTAATTGCAGCACCAATGTTTTTAGTGTCCGGCACTCGGCTTGTGATTGAAACATGCAAACAAGGAATTATCGGCACATTGCCAGCGCTCAATGCACGCCCTTCAAGTCAACTTGATGACTGGCTTTTTGAAATCCAAACTGCTTTAGCCGATATTCAGGCTGCAAAATTTGGAGTGATGTTACCGATTCACAAATCAAATAAGCGTTTGGAAGAAGACTTGGACATTGTGATTCGCCATAAAGTACCTCTTGTAATAACAGCCGCAGGTCATCGTCCAGATGTAATCGAAGCGGTCCATTCCTATGGCGGCGTTGTATTCCACGATGCCATTCATATGAAACACGCAATGAAAGCGGTCGAAGCTGGCGTTGATGGAATCATTCCCATTTGTGCCGGTGGTGGCGGTAACGCTGGAATTCTCAACCCTTTTACTTTCGTCACGCAATTGCGAGCAGAATTCGACGGCACTATCGTTCTTGGTGGCGCTATGGGACACGGTCGGCATATCCGCGCTGCTCAAGTGCTTGGTGCGGACATTGCATATATGGGTACTCGATTCATTGCAACGGAAGAGGCAAATGCCAATCCCAAGTTTAAGCAAATGATTTTGGATGCCGAGTCAACCGACGTCATTTACACCAATAAAGTAACTGGAATCGGCGCTAGTTTTTTGCGCGAGAGTTTAGAAAAAGCTGGTCTGGACTGGCGAGAAGGCGCAGTCATTCCGCCAGTTACTGTCGAAAACGAAGAGGAGATGATTGCCTGGCGTGACATCTGGTCTGCCGGTCATGGCGTCGGACTTATACAAGATGTGCCTACGGTAGCCCATCTTGCACAACGACTAAAAGATGAATATTCAGCAGCACTTGCGCTTTAAGGGTGTAATAAATAGAACAAAATTGGCCTGCCTCATCACCGACTGCAAAGTGCCGTTTTTTGCCAATCACAAATCGTTGAGCTGGTGCAGCACTAGCCCAACCGTCATTAATTAGTTGCTTATTTACATCAGTCAAAGATTCTATAGAGTATTTAATCCATTGGCTATGCCCTAAA
>NZ_PUGF01000035.1 GCF_002976435.1 Solimicrobium silvestre
CGGCTTTATAACCCGTTGAACCTTCCTGATACCGTTTAACAACGGCTAGTTTGAATTGCTTTGAATACTTACTCATGAAAACACCCCAAAAGTTTGGACGGATGTCCAACTTTTGGGGTGCAGTTCAAATGATCGGCTTTTTTATTCACTTCAGAATTAATTACTTAGCAGCGGCAGTTTCAGCTGCAGGCGCTGGAGCAGGAACTTCAGGCTCTTTAAAACTAGCACCGCTATGATTTGCCATGTACACCACGGCACGCGCCACTTCAACATCATCCAGATCAGCATTACCACCTCTGGCTGGCATCGCATTCAAACCATGTAAAGCATAGCCAACCACTTTGTCGTAACCTTCTTTAAGGCGTGGCGCCCAAGCAGCCAAATCACCAAATTTAGGCGCGCCAGCAACACCAGCACCATGACATGCGACACAGGTGGTTTTGTAAATTTCTTCGCCAGACAGCAATTGTTTAGGCGCGCTAGCATCTTTAAATGTGTAGCCTACATCCGACACTGGCTGAATACGCGCCGCAATTGCTTCAGGTGTCTGTGCACTGGAACCGGCGTTAGGCAAATTACCGGAAGTCACAAATTGCACCAACATAACAATACAAATAATTGGTACGAGAATGGCCGCTAAGACAGCAACGACAAGTTGTTTTGGGGTTTTTATTGCTGATTCGTGCTGATCGTGTGCATCACTCATAATTTCCTCAATACCCTATTTTTGGTGTCTGGTAGCTTGTTTTTTTATACGGCTAAATTAAATAAAACCGTGCTTCTTAATCACTCTTAGTGCCTCGCGAACCCCAGATTATAGAACTAAAGTGCACTGTTTGGAACTGGAAATAGTACGTCAAACCTATAAAATACAGTTTTACAGAGCAACATTTGACACACTTTGACCGGTTTCGTCCGACAATCAGATAAAATATCAGCTGCATAGTCAGTCAGCCCGCATTTTGGCTTATAATTCGCGCCTGCTGTACATCGGTTAGTTATTCAAATTAACGCCAACCCTGCGACCGTCTTCCAACGGATAGGATACGAGCCTCCGAAGCTCGCAATACAGGTTCGATTCCTGTCGGTCGCACCAATAAAATCAATGACTTACGTTGATAAATTTAGCAAGTCTTTACAGCATCCAACAATCTTAAGATTCATGTCGCGGCTGTGTAACCCGATTTGCGAAATTCACCATTAAAAACAATTGCGCCAGTTTCCGCTATTTGCTTGCCAATCTATCTCAGCCATTGCCTCCGCTATGTGTGTCGTAAATCTCTGCCTTCGACTGCCCTAAATTGCGCATAGACAAAATTTCAAGATAAATATATCCTCCGTATTGATTCAAATAGGCAACTTTAAGTAATTTTGAATTTGAATGATTTCAATGCGAGGTAAGAAGTCGTTTGGGTTGTATAGCTGACTGCCTGTTTCAGCACATTGCGGTCGGTCATCCAATAGCGTGATTTAACGTAAGCGTGCTTTTCAACTTTACGAAAAATTTATTGAGTCGGACAAATGAAAAAAATTATATTGGCAATAATTCTCTGTCTTAGTGGAATTACGTGGTCGTATGGGAATAATAATTTGATTGATATGACTAACAAAGAGAATATTGATCTGTTTAATCAGCACTACAAATTGGGAAGTGAATATCTCAATGGAAACGTAAAACTTGGTGATTATGATGGCAAAGAAATCCGGGAAAAAAATCGGGTAGATAATCTGAAAAAAGCAATACACGAATTCGATCAGTGTTTAGAAATAAAGCCTGATCATTGGCAAAGCATTTTCTTTAAGGCGCTTGCTTTCCAAGCATTAGGGAATCATACGGCCTCGCTAAGTTTGATGGAGCAGGGCATTAAGTTACAGCCCCAAAATTATGTGCTCTATAAGGAAGCTTCTTTAGAGGCGATACATAATCATGACATAAGCAAAGCCTTAAACTATTCTAAGATGGCGACAGAGGTGAGGAAAGATGACCCGCAACTACTTGGTAATTACGCTATGAATTTGCTAATTTCGGGCCAAGATAAGGAGTCGCAGCAAACTATAAAATATGCATTAAGCGTCGCCCCTGATGATCGATTTAATCAAAAATTACAAAATATTATTAAGAATGTGGTTTCTGGGAAAAGATCTAGGCCCACGGTTGAAAATGTATTTAATTAGTGATTGGCCCATTGCGGCGCACATGGCGGACTAATGTGCGGTTCAACAATTTTTATTTGAGGTATTGAGTTGAACGAAGAAAATTTAGAATACTCTGGATTCTGGCGGCGAGCGGTTGCGCATGGGATAGACGCACTGTTTTGCGTACTGTTTTTTTGGATAACTGATGCATTGAATGGAGGACACAAAGAATTGGCGGTAGCTATAGCAGTGCTGCAAGGCTCGACATTTTATCTGTACACATTTTACTGCCACGCCAAATTTGGCAAAACTATTGGCAAACGCATCATGGGATTGAAAGTTTTAAATATTGAAGGAAGCCCGATCAGCTTCCTTCAAAGCTTCAAAAGAAATATTCCATTATTCATCGAAAGCCTACCTTGGATCATCTCAACTTACTTTGTAATCAGTAATATCCCAGCGGATCAATTTCATAACCTTTTTCTCCAACCTAAAGCGTACCGGCAATTGGAAGATTCCATGAGGCCGATTTGGTATTTCCCGGTTCAAATGGTGATGGCTGTATTTGTGGCGGCGGATATTATTACAATGCTTATATCCAGAAAGAGACAGACATTGCATGACATGATCGGGGGAACAATCGTTGTGCATCAGGATGAACTAGGCCGTGCTGCGCATGTTGACGAAAATCCACAACGGATCACATGACTTCATCTAAGTGCCATATCGGACAAGATCCGGCACATTGCAGTCAATGCCACACCCCTCGAATCTGAAAAAGTTATTCATTAAAATATGCCAACAAAAATCGAACATCGCAGGCACGGAAGACGGCGGTTCTGCGTCACGCTAGACAATCGATATGAATTTTATTCTTGGCCGGAAGATATTAACGTTAAATGTCCAAACTGTGGATCGCCTATTTTATTCAATGCAGTTGTTCCAGATCAATATGTAAAAGATGAGAAATCTGGCGGTTACTTGCTGGTTCCCCAGTCCGTCGCAACTAAAATTCGAGGGCGTGGCGCTTGTACAAAGTGTAGTCGTCAGTTTGATCGAATCTCATGGCCGGAGGACGCCCATTTCAAATTTGAATCAGGTGGTGGGATCGTTTGGGCTTGGAATAAAGAATTTTTGCAAGTGCTGCGAGCTCGTGTAATAGGAGATCGCGTAACTGAACGGCAGCTTTGTATGAAAAATGGTTTATTTCATTATTTCCTGACTCGACTTCCCAAATATATAGTTGTTAAAAGACACCGGGCAGGAATTTTGCGTAAACTAGATGAATTGACTTAGTGATTTGGTATCTTCATTACAGAAAAAATGTGCGTGACTAAAATGGGCACTATGCAGTTATATAATGAAAAGGTACATATTTAGAAATGATTAAAATTTTTCACACTTTAATTCTTTTCCTGTTATCGATGCCTGCATTTTCACAATTTAAAGATCCATGTCCGACATTGCCAGTTCAATCTGGAATTTCGATGATTTACTTTAGAGGGCCAGACTTTGATATTTGCCAAGCAATGGATGGCGATCATCAATTTTTTAGTATTTATTTAGGTTCGGCTCCAGATTTTCACCAAGTTATTAATCACTTTATTGGCAAAGCAAAAGTCGGTAATTTTGATGGAAATTGGTATTCAAAAGATACGGACGATTACTTTTCGCAGATTGCCAAAGAAACGCTCATCGATATTTCCCACTCACCTGAAGATTTGAAAATAGAACATTTTGTAGGTCGATTAGAGTTTGAGCCGCCTCCACCTCCCAAACGCGCTCCATTTGCGCATATTTGGATTAATGATTTGAACTCAGCAGATTTGAAAAAAGCTGAATTTATCTTGGAGCGGATTGAATTTAAAGGTAGTCGTGAGTTAACGTGTACCTCATTTTTATTTTCAACTTGTATATATCAAAACTCATTCCCAGAGCTATTAAAATTGGAATATCTTTTGCATCCAATAACTGCAATGTAGAGCCGCCTATGCCCGCTTAGCACGATGGAGACATTCGCCTTTCTTTCCAACCAATCAGGCAACTAATTGTTTACCGCCATTCACACATCCTAAAAAAACAAACACTGTTTCGATAATCAGGAGTTATAAAATTGGTTGTTCGCCGAAGTATGACTAATGTTTAGCAATTAAAGATATTCGTGAAACAGCAACGTTCAGCACTAAGGCCGATACGCTAGATTGAGCGTATCGATCGTGCAGCCCCACACCGGCAGCATTAACGCTGCCAGCGTGGTTGCAATTAATTTTCCGACGAATTGCTATTTACATCTTCATGTTGGATTTATTGGCATCAATCAGTTCATCCAGCGTTTTTTTGGCATCGATGATCTTCTCATCAATTAACTGAAGTCTGTCTGCCGCATGCCTGAATCCTGCTTCGGATAATATGCGCGAAAGCCGTTCATTACTGTAGTCAGCGAAATCAAGTTTTTCGAGTAACTCAAAAATGGCAGACAAGTCGCTGACGATATCATGGGCCAGTGTATAGGCATCAACCGTATCGATTGCATGGGAAGTGATGAATTGAGCCTGCTTTTGAGTTTGGCTCTGATCGGTGCTAGTCATGGTGCGCTCCTTAGTCTGCGATTTAACTACTCACCCGCTATGAAACGGGTGGGCGGCAAATAACGGGTTAAGAGACTGGAGAACCTAGGTAAAGCCAGCAGGCCGAAGCCTCCCGCTACCGCCGCCCAAAGAAGGCGCGCGACAGCAAACGCACAAAAAAAACGGCTTGCGCCGTCTGTACGCCCGGATTCCAGTCAGGCTGTCAAACCTGATCCCCTCTTTTTCAGGGATGTTTTAAGTATCAGTTAATGCGGCGTGTAGCGTCAAGCATTTTTGAAATGGTGACTATTAAATTTTCATTTTTAAGAAGCGGAGTAATTGACTTAAGGATAGTTATTCTGCTACCCAAGTACTCCCTTTTAATCATTGATACAAATAAAAATACCGTCATTTGGCTTGACGGTATTTTTATATAGAACGTGTTTTTAAACGCAAATAAAATCTCTTCTGCCATACAACTATCCCCGTGGTTGACCCACGGGGATTGAACATTACCAGTGGAAAATTATGTCGCCAGAAAGAATCGTTTCCGATTTCTTGTCAGGAGAGATTCCACGATTCGAGTTTCCGTTGAACGCAGGAAGATCAGCATGGTAGTAAGCAATTTCAGGGCGCAATTCGATCTGTGGAGACAACCAGTGCTGCCAACCTATGGCTAAGTTTTTATACGTGGTTGCTACGCCGGTACGCTGACCCTGCTCATCCTTGTAGATTTCAGGGCGAATCGAGAAATTATTCAATGGATCTGGAGAATAGTTCAAGTAAGCCGTGGAACCAATTGAATAGGCTGTACACGTCAAAACATTTGCGTTTGAGCAAAATGCCATACCTGGTGCGTTGAATGGCATGACATTCGGTGAGAATGGTGTACCAGTGCCGGTATTAACAATATTTGTCTGAACATAAGCGTTATTCAGATTAGGAACGTCTTTTTGGTGCTCTTCATACAATTCCCAAGAGAGGTGCCAATGATCATTAAACGCGTGATAAGCAGTTACGCCATACCATTGAAGATTGTTGTATCCCCATTCACCATTGTTAATTCCGTTCGCGCAAGCATTTACATTAGATTTGCCATCATCGGAATTATAGCGAGCACATAATGTGCCAGCAGGTCTTGCACCCGGATCTACTTTGAAGGTCGAGTTTGGATACAACGCATTCGGATTCGTATTAGGCTCTGTCTGCCACGCATGATTAAACGTAGCTTCTGTACCAATAGTAATCCCAGCTTGCAAAATCAGATTTTTGTTTGCTTGCAAAGAAGCAAGAATACCTTCATTTGTATAGTTATCAAACGTATATGTCATCGAATGCGAGTACATATAATTGTTTGGAGCAAGTTGCGCTTCGATGTCTGGCACAGAAATATAACGACCAACGCGAATGTTCAGGCCGTTACCCACAAATGGGGTATACCAGTCCGCATATAACATCGGCAAATCCCAACCATTGGCCGCGTTCTTGTTCAATAGCTGATAGCTGCCTAAACCATAGGAAGTGGTGTAGCGGTAATCGGAACCATAAATGGCCGAAACCCGGAAGCCCCAATCATTGTGGTCTTTCTGCACCATATCTGGCACACGCTCGAAATACTCAACAATCTGGTTCAAATCCAAGGCATTCGGGTTGTAGTCATAGGCCGCCGGAGCATTACCACCATGCACTTTGCTGGTGCTGAGGTTCGCGCCAACGTCAATCCAACCGTAAGTCTGAATATTGTTGTCCGCCATCCACTTACCAAAACTGGTATTTGCCAAACCGACCATGAGCGGGCTGTCAGTTGCATTAGGTGTCGAAGCACCCAAAGGTGACGTGCCACCATAAGGCCACTCAGTAAATGGCATAGGCGGGGCAGTTTGCGCTGCGGGCGTCTGATCATCACGGCGTGATGGTGGTGCCTTTGGATCAACCGGCGCGCCATCATGACCATGTTCCAATGAATAGTAATTCGCCATGCGTTCCCAAACGCCCGTTCCTAGATAGCTATCCAGGCATGAAAAATCCTTGTACGGATCACAAGCCGCACTCGGCTTGACAGCGGCTTCGCTTGAACCTGTATCGCCTGCATAGGCAATCGGCGTTCCCACTACACCAGCGAATGCCAGGGCCATTAATAGACGGCCATTTACTCGACTATTACAACTAGACATATATAAGACTTTCTACAAATAGTTACTATTTGAGTGCTAATAACGTGCCATCTCACGATGGGGAATGGCACTAACGCACTACGTTTATTTTCAAGATTAATTGTTGTTCATTATTTCGGCAAAAAATAAGCTGCCGCCTGAATAAGTCTTCACCAGCGAGGCTTATTACAGTTTAGCGAGTGTAGCAAGAGAGGTATAAAGAACTTGCGAAAAGAGCGGGAAGGGATATAAAAAAGCTGTAAACATTGTTGCTATTAGGGGCTAAATACGCTTAGAAAATTAATATTTATACAAATAATGGATTACGTTTAATTTTGTTGCGACTTTAAAAAATTAAACAAAATAAGCTTGAATTGGGAGTTCAAGCTTATTTTCGATTCCTGTTGGTCACGCCAATCGTTACTTCACACTCTTCGCACGTAAAACCCGCTCCACCGCTGCAACTGCGCGAGCGACATCTTTCGCACTGGTTTGCCAGTTACACACCGACACCCGCATACAACGCTTACCACGCCAAGTCGTGTTGCTAAACAGCGCCTCGCCACTTGCCACCACAGCACTGGTCACCGCATCAGTCCAGCGATCATGATCGCTTTCTGTAGCTTCAGGACTAAGATCGAGGAAGCGAACCAACCCCTGATTAATTTGCGGTTCCCACATCAACTGCGCACCGGGTAGTGCGGCGATACCGGTCACCAACGCATGTGCGGCTTCGCAGCTAGAGTCGATCAACGCAGCAACACCTTGGCGGCCAAGTTGACGTAGCGCGGCATAAGTCGCAACACCGCGCCCGCGCCGTGACCATTCTGCATTCCAGTCTTTTTGTTCGCGTACCAGATCGTTATGTGAAATGTAGCTTGCCTCGTAAGACATGGCATTGCGATGTGCTTCTGGATGGGCGACGAAAGCAAAGCCGCTGTCATAGGGTACGTTCAGCCATTTGTGTCCATCGGTCGACCATGAATCCGCATGTTCGACACCTTTCAGCAAATGCCGATGGCGCGCGCTGGCGTTTGCCCACAGGCCGAATGCGCCGTCGACATGCACCCATGCGCGTAGCGATGTGCCAGCGGAATTAACTCGGCAAAACTGTCATACGCGCCGATGTTGAGATCGCCCGCTTGCAGCAACACTATCGTCAGCGTGTCGGGTGTATCTTGCAAAGCCTTTTCAAGGGTTGCCGCTTCCAGCTGACCTGCCTGATTAACCGGCAAACCCGTCACCGCACCGGTTCCCAAACCCAGCAAGCGCGTTGCACGTGTAATGCTGCCGTGGAATTGGTCACTGCTCAAGATTCGGATTTTCGGTGCGCCGAACAGGCCATCTCGTTCAACCTGCCAGTTACGGCGTGCCAGCAAGGCATTACGCGCTGCCGCCAGCGCAGTAACGTGCGCCATCTGGCAGCCGCTGGTCAGTGCAAAACTGGCGTGACTCGGCAAACCGAGCAGATCTTTTAACCACGCGCCGCACACTTCTTCAATCACGGCTTCGGCTGGTCCGCAGGCATACGAGGCGGCATTTTGATCCCAGGCGCTGGTCAACCAATCTGCCGCAAGTGCAGCAGGCAGCGAACCACCAATCACCCAACCAAAGAAGCGTCCACCGGCACTGCCCATGATGCCGCCCGCCGTATCGGCAACCAGCTCATCAATTACCTGCTCTGCTGGCATGGCTTCGTTATGAAGCGGTTTAGCCAGCCGATCGCGCAACGTTTCCAGACTTGCGCTGGCTCCAACCGGGCTATGTTCCAGATTATCCAAATGCGCCAACGAGTGGCTCAGTGCGCGTTCCAGTACTAGACGAAAAGAAGATGTGTCGCTCATACATTTCTGCCGGTTAGTGATGATCATCAGGGTGATTGCTGTCGTGGAACTTCTTTACCAAGCCGAGCGCCAATCTCAGCCTCTAAAACATCATTTACATACATGCAAATCTTGCTCAGGGAAGTCAGTTTTCAGGTTATCCAAATCCGATCTTTCCGAGCCGCTCACATTTTTAAACACGTAATTAAACTTATTCGTCGCTACCGTGCGCGCACCGATTTTTGCGCTGTGTACGCCTTTGGCAACTAAGGTCGCCATCAATTGTTTGGCCGCATCTTCGCTTTTAAACACTCCCAAAGAAATTCCCCAGCGCATAGCCGATTGATCTGAAATGATGAAGAAATCATGCACGCCTAAATGGGTCAGCTCCAAGGCCTTTTTATCGGCCGCTTCTTTGTTGGCTAACGGTGGAATAAATACGATGTGGGTTGCTACATCTTGCACGTTTTGGCGCGCTTGGCGATTACCAAACGGTATCGCTTTTAATTTGGCTTCGACCTGATTTAAATCCGTGGTGAGGAATGAACCCCATTCCAAACAAGCGAACGTTTCAGACTTGGTTGGCTCAACAACATCGGGGATGACTGGCGCAGTCGCCATTTCAGCGGAAATAAGCTTTAAGTGATCGCCATTTTGTTGTTGTAACAGCCGTTGCGGCTGGTGTGCTTCAAAAATTGGGCTAGCAAAATAGCCACGCCCCAATGCAAACAACAAGGCATTTGCGATGAGTAGGCAGATAAAAATAAATTTCAGCATGAAGCAATCACCTGCAATCCAATAAGAACCAAATTATCAACCGACCTGTGTGGGATACCCAAACTAGGAATAATGTATTTTGCTGCACCGCCCGACACAATACAAAGGGGCGGCATCGCCGTATTTAAATCCGGCATTGCAGAAAAGTTTCGCACTGCAAGCTCAATCGCACCGGCTTGCGCCGCCAGACATCCACTCACAATCGCGGCTTCGGTGTAGTTGGCGAAGTGCGCTGTCATACTCGCACTCGCTAATACACTGGGAAGCTGTGCGGTATTTTGCGCCAGTGATTGTGCCATCAATTTCAGTCCCGGTGCAATCATGCCGCCAATAAAAATACCTTCCGCAGTCACTGCATCGATCGTCGTCGCAGTACCACAGGTGGCGACAATGAATGCCTGATCAGGAAACAAGGCGTGCGCGGCAATCGCTGTAGCAAAGCGATCACAACCAAGTTGGGTCGGATCACGATATTGATTTTTTATTCCTGCACATGCCGCTTGTGAAACTAGCCATTCCACCGGAATATTTTGCCGTTGCAATGACTCTGCCAATTGCGTGCGTAGCGCACTGCCAGCCACATTGGACACAACCGCACGCTGCACAACAAAGCCACTCCAAGGCGTTGCTTCGTCGGCAAATTCTTGATGGCTAATTGAGCCAAACTGAGCCCACTCACCCAACTGCGGCGCTTGATTAGTATCGACTAATGCCCACTTGATTCGCGTATTACCAGCATCAATTAATAACAGCATGTGATCCTCACTTTAAATTGGTCGCAACGACACATCACCAGCCATGATTGAGCAAACTACGCCGCGCTGATCTTGTAATAATAAACAACCAGAGGCATCCACACCAAGAGCCACGCCTTGCTGGGTAATTTGACCTTGGTCGAGTATGGACACATGCTGCCCAGCATAAGCATGAAAAGCATTCCAGCTTGGGACGAAAGCCGAAAAACCGGAATTTGAAAACTGCTGCAAACACACTACAAGGTGATTAATTAAAATAGCTAACAGCTGATTTCTGTCCATCTGCGCCAACCACGTGGCATCGGCTACGGGCCGTCCAATTTGCTGCTCCAACTCTTCGGGCATCAACAAGTTTAAACCCACACCGATGACGGCCCAAGTCTGGTTGGAATGGTTGGCTGTTTCAATTAACACGCCGGCCAATTTCTTCCCGTCCTTAAGAATATCGTTCGGCCATTTCAATCGCACCGTCACATCCAGCGACCCTAACGCGTCCGCCAACGCCACGCCTACCGCCAAAGGTAAACCGAGCAAGGCTTGGGGAGATTGTGAAAAAGGCCATGCCAATGAAAAAGTCAGCGAGGAACCGGGCGCGCTAAGCCAACTGCGGCCTGCGCGGCCACGGCCAGCGGTTTGGGTTTCAGCCACCAAAACTAATGGGCTTGAAAACGTAGGCAAGCGTGCTAACAAATCAGCATTGGTTGAACCGGTTTGCGCCACCACTTCAATCGCCACGGACTGCGCCAATGCCGAACAATGTGCTGCTATTTTTTCTACTACTAGGGAAGGTGTATGCGTCGTCATGGCGCGCATTGTAGCTTGACGGCATTAGCAGGGGAATAGTTGGTAGATCAAATCAAGGGAAAATGTGAATTTAGCATCGTTAATTTTATAAGCTTGTTGCGAGAATGACTTAATTAGCAAATAATTACCCCCTGATTATTTTAAAGACTTGGGAGTAATGATGATAGACGTTGTCCAATGCATAGCCGACTTTAATAGTAAGCGTGATCCAGAACGCGTCGCCATGAAGTACCACAATATGCGAACCAACCCGTTCGTTTTTTTACGCGGTACTTGCCATCTTTTTTATGAACGCTTGCCTAAAAACTCCATCTTTAAATCTGCACCGCTGACTTGGAATTGCGGTGATATGCATCTGGAAAATTTTGGTAGTTACAAAGGTGATAATCGTCTCGCTTACTTTGACATGAACGATTTTGACGAAGCTGCACTCGCTCCGTTAAGTTGGGAATTAGTACGACTTCTCACCAGTATTTTAATCGGCGCAGAAAGCCTTTCTGCCAGCCAGTACGAAGCTTATGCTTTGTGTGAAACCTTGGTGGACGCCTACGCCAAAGCACTCACCACTGGCAAGTCAACTTGGGTCGAACGCGAAACTTCGCATGGCATTATTCATCAATTACTAAATGATTTACGTGACCGCCAACGTCCGGCTTATTTGGATAAACGCACAACCGCCAAAGGCCGCGGTAAAAATAAAACCCGCACCATTAATATTGATGGAAAAAAAGCGCTGGCCGCAACAGCGCAGCAGCGTGCCATTGTCACTAAAGTCATTAATGATTACGCCAGCACTCAGCCCAATCCTGAATTTTTTGAAGTCTTGGACGTCGCCCGTCGCATTGCCGGAACCGGCAGTCTGGGTGTTGATCGCTTTGTAATTTTGGTGAAAGGCAAAGGCTCGCCTGACGGTAATTATTTGCTCGATTTAAAAAATGCCATGCCGTCCACTTTAGTCAGCAATTTAAAAACCCGCCAACCAAAATGGGAAACCGAAGCACATCGCGTAGTGGATATTGAACATCGTATGCAATCCGTTTCGATGGCGTTTTTAACTGCAGTCAAAATTGGCAATGAAGGTTATATTTTACGCGCCCTGCAACCGTCGGAAGACCGCATCAGCTTGAATCGTAACCAGCACACCATGCAGGAATTACATAAAACCGTTTCCTGCCTGGCCAACATCGTCGCCAGTGCACATCTGCGCAGCACTGGCCGCGACGGCTCTGCTATTGCGGATGAATTGATTGCGTATGGCCACAAAAATAAATGGCGCAGTAAGCTACTCAAAGCTGCGCAAGAATGTGCGCAACAAGTTGAAAATGACTGGGGAGTTTATTGCACGGCTTATGATGAAGGCGCGTTTAAAGTCGGTTGATTTAAGCTTGCAAGTTGCAGATTGGATGCACATCCAATCTGCAACTTGCAAACCCAACAAAAACAGGCTTTAAGCGTTAAGGTGTTTTCGTTTCTTTGTCAATTTGAGATATCAACAACGCGCGAAAATTCGCCAGCTCCTGCGCATTCATATCGGAAATAGCTCGATACGCCATCCCAGAATGGGTCCACTCAAGTAGATGAAATCCCTGCATTGATGTATTTTTTGCAGGGGATTCATTTTGCGATTTATCCGGCCACACAAAAAGATTAATCAGATGCTTGTCGTGGCGATAAGCCAATGCGGCGACTGACCGCTGATTCACATAATCCAACCTTCCACCCAGCAGAGTAAACCCTTGGTCAACGAAATCAAAAACCGGCGGTGAATAATCGAGCTTGCCGCTAAACCAAGGCTTGACGGTATGATGATCCGACGAGGCCACGTCCGCTAAATGATTTGCCAACAGAGAGCGGTAATGACTTGCGACGATCTCCTGATCTAAACGGTCTGCCTCAGAGGGAACGGCAAGGTACAACGACATCGTCAGCGCAAAAGCAAACGA
This sequence comes from Solimicrobium silvestre, assembly GCF_002976435.1. GTDB lineage: Bacteria > Pseudomonadota > Gammaproteobacteria > Burkholderiales > Burkholderiaceae_D > Solimicrobium > Solimicrobium silvestre. Next base: position 12,959 of record NZ_PUGF01000035.1, read on the forward strand.
ACATGCGCTTGCCACGCCAAAATTAATCCAGGCCCAAGACCACTTTCTACTACTTTTCTTACGCGGCTTCAACGCATCCAGATCGGCTTGAATCCGGTAACGCAAATGACTAGGGGCTGTGTAGTTGGTGCTGTGCGTTTTTAACGTAGAACCTAAGCGCAACAGTTCTTCATATTGACTATTACATGCCGTGCAGCTCAACAGATGTTCTGCGTACTTTGCGGCACTTGATGGATCTAACTCCTCATCAAGATACGCTGACATTAATTTTTGTGATTCATTACAGTCCATTCGAACCTCCAACACCAACCTGCTGCAAATAGTTGAGCAATAATTTCCGCCCGCGCGCCAAGCGCGACATGACTGTGCCAATTGGGATGCCAGCTACTTCAGCAATTTCTTTGTAAGACAAATTTTCAATCTCTTTTAAGATGACAATTTCTCTAAAAGTTTGCGGCAGTTTTTCCAATGCCTGATTCACGACGCGGCTAGTGTCACTATTTTCGACACTATTTTCTGGATTGCAGCCGATATCATACGGCGAACCATGTCCAGAATTTTCATGCGCACTGTGCAGCGCTTCATCGAAATTAACATCCTCATTTTCAGGCTGCTGATCGCGTAGCGAGGTGTAAAAAGTATGGCGCACAATGGTCAATAACCAAGCCCGTGCGTTACCGCCATGGAATCCACTATAGAACTTAAAGGCACGCACAAATGCCATTTGCACCAGATCTTCGGCATCGTGGTCATTGCGTGTCAGCCAACGGGCTAAGTTGTATGCCGCATCCAAGTGCGGCAAAACAATTGCCTCGAAACGGCTAGTTTCATCTACATCATTCAAATAGCTACCCATTAAATTATCTAGTCCCTAAACACGAGACTCCGTAATGCCGGAATTTATTCCCAAAAAAATAAAAATAATTATTCAGGAATATATTTTTAGCGGTTCGAGTTATCCAACATGTGTACCCGATTTTTCATCAACAGGCTTAATTACAACGTAACCATCGAAGGATTATGACATGGCACCTTATCAATACTTATCTGGCATGGCATTATTTTTTTGGGGTGTGGCTTCCACCGTGTGCGCAGCTGGAAATGCAGAACGTGGATTAGCGCTTTATCAAAGTAAATGTGTGGCCTGCCATTCAATTGACTACAACGGTGTCGGTCCCGCGCACAAGGGATTATTCAATCGAAAAGCCGGTAGCCAAACAGATTACGTCTACTCGCCAGCGGTGAAAGGATCCACGATTATCTGGAATGAACAAACATTAGATAAGTGGTTATCGAATCCTGAAAAATTAATCCCCGGCCAAAAAATGGGATTTTCCGTACCCTCAGCCAAAGAGCGCGCAGATTTAATCACCTACTTAAAAATCACCACAGAGCAAAAATAGTCGCCCGTATTCAACCTTAACGTTAATAACAATGGAGAACATCATGATCGATCGTAGAAAATTTTTAGCATTAACTGCAGCTGGCGGTGGTGCCGTATTTCTTTCTGGCTTGTACCGCCAAGCAGGGGCAACAGCTTCAACTGATGATGATTTTTATTTTGTTCAGCTATCCGATTCACATTGGGGCTTCAGTGGGCCACCGAATCCAGACGCAGCAAACACCTTGCAAAAAGCGGTTGCATCTGTGAATGCTTTGGAGGTGCCGCCCGATTTTATTGTATTCACAGGTGACTTGACGCACACAACGGATGACCCAAAAGAGCGGCGTAGGCGTATGGCTGAATTCAAAGAAATCATCGCTGGCATCAACATTAAAACCATCCACTTCATGCCGGGAGAACACGATGCGTCACTCGACAATGGCGCGGCGTTTAAAGAATATTTCGGTGCTACTCATTACACATTCGATCATAAAGGCGTGCATTTTATTGTGCTTGATAACGTCTCCGATCCCGGTGCGCGGATTGGTGATGAACAGTTGAGCTGGCTCAAAAATGATCTTGATCAACAAAAGCCGGATGCTCGTATTGTGCTCTTCACGCATCGCCCTTTATTTGACCTTGTGCCCAAGTGGGATTGGGCGACGCGCGATGGTGATAAAGCCATTGCTTTACTCATGCCCTACTCGAATGTGACCGTGTTTTATGGTCATATCCACCAAGAACATCATCACCAGACTGGGCACATTAACCATCACGCAGCACAGTCACTTATTTTCCCGTTACCCGCTCCCGGCTCACAAGAAAAGCGTACTCCGTTACCTTGGAATCCGGCCGCGCCTTATCAAGGAATCGGCTTCCGTGAAGTAGAAGCTAAAAAAGTCGAACCGCAATATCAGATTGTCGAATTCCCTGTCACCAAGGTCTAAATCATGAACCAATCAAGAAGATCAATGCTGATAGGTTCGTTTGCCAGCCTTGCCGCCCTGCTATTGGGCGGCAAGCTCAACGCGCAGGAATTGGCTGCTGCTAAGCTTCAAAAAAAAGAACGTGTGATAAAAATCACCGCAAAGAAATTTAGCTATAGCCCAAATCAAATCACGATTAAAGAAGGCGAGCATGTGGTACTGGAACTTACCTCACTCGACTTTATGCATGGGTTCAATATTCCAGACTTAACTATTCGAGCAGATTTGCTTCCGGGACAAAGTACCAAGATTCACTTAGGCGCGCTTAAGGAAGGAAAATATGAATTTTTATGCGACAATTTTTGCGGTAACGGACATGAAGAAATGAATGGCACACTCATCGTAACAACGTGACTGCCTGAGCTTAGTCAACCGACAGTAAAACCTTAACCGAAGCATCAACTGCACTTTTTTCAATATAACCAACCGCATTCAGATTAGCACTAACCAGTTTTTTCACCTCTTGAGAACCGCTGATTTCTTTCGGCGGTGTGCCCTTACCAGAAAAGACCAAACGCGACCAACCGGCTTTAATCTGCGCCTCATTTTTCCCAGTTACCTTGTCATAAAATGCATTGCGAATTGCGCTGCCAGAAGATTGATCCAGCAATAATGCCGTGCTGCCATTGGGAAATTTATCGGTCTTGCCAAGAAATAAGGAGGCGACCTGATCCGCTGACATGGCGGCAACTTCGCTCTTAGCGCCGACTACAACAGCAAATTGGGCATAGCATGACTGCATGCCCAAGACGATAATGAATAAAAATAGTGCTTTGACAAAATAACTCATGTTCAAACACTCCATCTGAATACAATAAAACTAAAAACCACCACCTCAATGACAGTAACAGGAGCAGTAACAACGCACTGTCAGATTAGTGAACTATGTGGGGTAGTTGGACTTTCCACTCTAGGATAATTATTCGATGCAAACAAGCCGTTTAAGCGTTGGCTAGCGGCCTGAGACTTTCTCATTGACAGCTGTATATATTGTTATATGCTGAAATTCGTCATGATGCTAAGGAGCGTTGCATGAAATACCATTCTTTTTTGACAAAAAACCTGATTGCGGTCAGCCTCTTAGCGTCGTCAGCATTGTCAATTCATGCTCAAGCTCAAACTACCGACGTTCCCAAAGTAGCCGCGGATAGCCCTCCGCTCATTGTCGATAGTCCCTATTCCTACTCAGGCTTTGCTTCGCTGATTGGAGGTCAATCATCCGGTCGTTGCCAGCCAACCGGAATGGCACAAGACACCACGTCATGCACGCGCTATGTCGGTGATTGGGGGCATGATGGCATTTACAATAACAACTTCAGCATTGCGCAAGAAAGCCGCATAGGTGTGCAGTTTACGGACAAGTTCACACATGACTTATCCGGCACCATACAGCTAACCGCCCGACCAATCCGAGATGAGCATCTCAACCTGGAATGGGCTTATCTCACTTACAAACCAGACTCTAGCTGGACGATTTACATTGGCCGTAAACGCCTGCCGTTGTTTTATTATTCAGATATTCAAGACATCGGCTACGCGTACAACACCATCCGCCTAGATGGCTCCATCTACGGATGGGAAGTCACCAACTACAACGGCATTAGCGTCGACTATAGTTTTAATGTGGCAGATTGGGATGTACGCGCAGAGATGCTGGTCGGCACCGAAGATGCAAAAAATAATGCGTATGAGAGATTATTCTATGCCACACCGCAAGACATCGGCTGGCATAGAATTGTGGGAATGAGCTTTGATTTTAGCCATGACTGGCTCACAGGACGGCTAGGTTATGAGCATTCGGATTACAGTCAGTTTGACGCGGTAACGGGCGCAGTACCACTGTTTACAGGCGGCTATCAAGCCAGCCAATCTTTCCTGGATGCGTCCCTCACTGCCGATCTCAACGATTGGATTTTGCACACTGAATTTGGTGACGCCCATCGTCTAGGCATAGGCGCACTCGCGCGCTTTTATTCCGTTTCCGCCGGCTACCGCATGGGCAAATTCCTGCCTACGATTCAATACGGCACCTATCGGGAAAGCACTCCTTTTGCAAATTATAACGATGGTAAATTTCAAACTGCCGTACTTGCCTTGCGCTATGATTTTGCCAAAAATATGGATTTCAAAGTTCAACTCGATCGCGCCATTGATAATGGACAGCCGCCACTACAGGGATCTGCGTATCTGGTTAGCGCCGGAATTGATATCGTTTTTTAAATTCAGGAAAGTAAGTACACAAGAAAAATCCAAACAGATTATCCATCTGTTTGGATTTTTTACATTCGAGATTATCATCTACTTCAACGAAGTTTTTCCGCCTTTATCAGATTATGCGAGAACGATTTATGATCGCTCCATGAATCCATCAAACCGCTTTATTTTCGTCATCGATTTCCAGCTGAAATCATCAATCATTGCGTTTGGCTCTACTGTCGTTTTTCTTTTTCTTTAAGTTATCCAGATATTGAATAAATGATAGCCAAACGGTTGCGTTCTTGATCAAAAAGTCCAACCAAGGAAAAAATAATATTTCAAAATGAACCTAACAGTACCGTTGATTTTAATGCTGCGATTCCATACAACTCAACGCACAATTAAAGACACTTTCGCATCATCGATTCAAAGCCAGATAAATTTCAAACGTCTACTCAATAACTACTGTTTGACATTCATGTGGTTGACAACACTCGTGACACCATCAACATCTCCAGCTACAACGACAGCACGCGCCAATTGGATGTCGTTGTCGACGAAGCCACTTAATTGAACTTCACCTTTTCTGGTCGTTACCGATACATCCAGGCTTTTCATTGTTGAATCATTGAGCAACGCTGCTTTAACCCCCGCAGTGATCACGCTATCGTCAACCTTATTCCCGATGGTCTGCTTCCCTTCTTTAATGCTCAGTTTATTGTCAATACTTTTGACACCTTCCACGGCACTCGCTACTGCGCTACCGCGATCAATTTGTGACTGATTATCAACAAAGCCACTTAGCATCACCACGCCCTTATTCACCGTGACTTTAATATCAAGACTTTTGATTTCGTCGTTCGCCAGTAACGCGGAACGAACTTTAGCGACGACTACAGAATCATCAATCTGGTTACCAATCGTGATGTGCGGGGCACTGTCGCTTGCTACTTGTGAATTATTGCAGCCAGACAATGTTGCAAGAAATACGCTCGCGATAATTGCATTCACATAGACAGTGCAATTCGGATAATTAGTCATGATTTTTCCAATAAAAATGAAATCGATTTGAAAACGGCATGACAATTTTCCCGTACTTTATGTTGTTGATCTGTGCGCTAACCAACATGCAATAAAGAAAATTTCAATGATTAATGCGATGTAAAAAACTTATTCAACACGGCTGCAAGGTAGAAATAAGAGGAGAGGTAAATCAAATTTACGCTCGACTCGTGTTGACATAAATCAGCAAAAATAAAATCGAAATAAATGAGTGCGACATAAAAACAACAAAGCCATTCTATGTGCGACAACGTACAGAGCTCATAGCTATTTACTCGTAATCTCAGCATCAACATAAAAGCAGAAGAGTCGCAGAAATAATTTCTGAAACAATCATTCTGCTCAGTGTGTGTCATTGCAATTTAACGGTGCTGAATAGGGACTAACTACGCAACATCAATTTATTCGAAGATGCTTATTACATGCAACCGCTTAAATAACATTTACAACTTTCTTTTATACGTCTTAAAAATTTTTATTAACCTAAGGTAAATCATGAATAATTTCAAACAAATTTCTCTTGCTGCGGCAATTCTTTGTTGCGCAACTTCTGGCAGCGTTTTTGCGCAAGCGGCACAACCGGCACAAGTTGTACCAATCTTTGACTACAACCCATCTTGGTATATTGCGCCAACCGTGAATGGTATGTATCCAGATACAGGCTTCGGAGTCGAACAGCATGGCGAAGGCGGTGGACTGCGTTTAGGTAAACCAATTTCAGAAAGCTGGGATATTCAATTAGGAACCAGCTATGCACGTGCCCGCAACAATGGAACGACCTATCAACAAAACTTGCTCGGGGTCGATGCTCTGTATATGTTTTCACGCGACACATTCCGTCCATTCTTGTTAGTCGGCGCAGGCGCGCAAGAAGATCGTCTTAGTTCATCTGTCGCTGGAACTTCAGGCTATGCCCCTTATGTCAATGCAGGCCTTGGATTTCAGGTTTCTCTGAATGATCAATGGTCACTACAAGCTGACTTCCGTCGTGTTCATGGTTATTTACGCGATAACGATTTTTCCATCAGTCGCAACAGCAATAATTATCTGATGGTCGGAATCAACTACGCTTTCGACAAATCGCCGACTCGACCAGTAGCGGTTGCGCCAACGCCTGAACCAGCACCAATCATTGCTGTTATAACGCCGCCTCCAGCGCCTACACCACCGCCAGCACCACGCTTTGAAAAAATTTCACTCTCTTCAACTGAGCTGTTTTCATTCGACAAATCTGATCTGAAAATGCCGCAGCCAAAACTCGATGAAATTGCCGCTGCATTAAATAAAAACACACAAGTCAATAACGTAGTAATTAGCGGTTATACAGATCGTATCGGTTCAGATAAGTATAATCAAAAGCTGTCAGAACGACGTGCGAATGCAGTGAAAGACTACCTGGTAGGTAAAGGCATTGATGCTGGCCGCCTTAGTGCTGTAGGTAAAGGCAAATCAGATCCAGTTGTTGTTTGTACTCAAACCAAACGGCCTGCTTTGATTGATTGTCTGGAGCCAAATCGCCGAGTAGAAGTTGAGCAGATCACCATCGAACAGCGTGTCAACTAATTGTAAGATGGCACAAAGTAAAACGTATTGTCTACTTTGATTTAATACTTCAGCAGCATGAAAAAAAGCATCCGGTATTTGAAACGCCGGATGCTTTTTTTCGGCTACGGATCAAGCTAAAAACGCAGCGTCGCTGGATCCGATAAAGTTAACGAGAGTGGAAAGGAATCGATGGTACAGAACGGCCTGGTGCCGCAGAATGGTAAGCGTGATGACCTGCTCCACCGCCCCAAAAATGACCTCTATCACGATACGGGCCAACTTGATAACCCGGCCCCCATGCACCATAGACTCCACCAACTGGCTCATAGTAATCCACACCGACGCCCACGTTGCCGCCATAACCACCAGCGACAACACATCCGGCAATCGACAGCGTCAACAAACTAGCTGATGCAGCGATTCGCACTAATCTAAAAATAGTCATTTCATCACCTCTTTTCTCTCAGTATTTGGCCATTCAATTAGCCCAAAAGGTGCACCGCTGGTATCAGCTACTACTGCAACTTTCCCTCCATGGCGATCAATTCTCGGTGCGACTAAAATCTTGCCGCCAAGAGCAACTACCTTTGCAGCCATCTTTACAGTGTCGTCAACCCGCACATAATTTAACCAGTGTGGTGGTGTAATGGCTTTATCGGCAGGTAAAGAATTGATACTGGCTCGCGCATAATCATCTGAAGCCAGCATTAAATGCTGGAAGCCTTGCGCTGCCGGCAAATCGAACACTTCATAATTGAATAGTGTTTGATAAAAAGCGGCATCAGCGCCTGGATCAACGGTGATGAGTGAACTCCAAATCCATTCACCAGGTGCAGCAATAACGTCAGCCGGATCGCCACTGCTCGACGCAAGAATGGCGAACACCGCACCCTGAGGATCGGCAAACACCGCTTCACGACCACGATTAGGAATATTGTGCGGCTCAAAAAGAACTTTGGCACCATGTTCAACAGCCATTCTTTTCGCTGCATCGACATCACTGACGGCAATGAAACTTAGCCAGGCTGGCTGTTTGTGCTCATTTTCTCCAATGGCTTTATAGATTAACCCCGCGACTGGGCGACCATCCATTGAAGCTTCCACATATTCTCTGCCGCCAGTATGAATATCGCGGAAGGTCCAGCCAAACAACCCTCCGTAAAATTGCTTGGAGGCGACGAGATTGGGCGTCACCAACTCAACAAAAACAATTTTACCGACGTGGTGCTCTTGACTGGCCGGAGTGACCAGTGCTGGAAAAGATAGATCGGCAGAAAGTGCTGGCATCGCGATGGCGGCGCCGATGAATGCCGCCAATATATTGTGTTTAAAAAAACCTAATTTACGGCATGTACTTACCCTTCGCTGCCGATCTTTATTAGCAGGGATAGCATCCGTTGGTATTGAGTTATCTTGCGCATACATCCTATTCTCCCGGTTATTTTACTAGTGAGAAATAACGATACTTCCATGCAGTTCAATAGTCGGTGCGCTAGCGTACGGTAACGCACCGACAGCGCATCCAATTCCACGTATCTTCACCTCATTGAACACATTTTCTTCCACAGCCGGAGCTATTACCATGTCACACCGAGATGAATACATCGCAAAAATGAAACTGCAATTGGACAACCTTAATCTCTCTATTGCACAGTTTGAGACTAAGGCACATGCCATGCAATTAGATGCGCAAGATGCTTACAAAGAAGGGTTAGTGAAGCTACATATTCAATCAAAACTAGCGATCGAAAAGTTTGATGAACTCAAAGAGAGCAGTGATAACAGCTGGGATCAGTTAGTCGCTGAAACTGAAAAAGTGCGTGATGCTTTTGTTGACTCCTACCATTATTTTAAATTGCATTTCTAACCCGTTATCAAGATCGAATTTGAATAACCACCAAGGAGCAAACCATGAGTATTCTTTTATTAATCATTCTGATTTTCATTCTATTAGGGGCGTTCCCAACTTGGCCGCATAGTCGCAATTGGGGCTACGCACCAAGTGGTATTTCAGGCTTGCTCCTGGTTGTGCTGATTGTGCTGCTAATTACCGGCCAGCTGTAATCATGAACGTGGCGAAAATTCCGCCACGTTCAGCTTTATAGCAATTAACTCTTATCTCTTGCCGCCTAAAGCCAGCAGAAAACCACCAATTGCAATAGCACCTACTCCCGCCCAAATTGGAATATTGATCGTTTGCTTCTCATTGAGAGATAGCTCAAACGTTCCAATTTTGACGTCATGCGTTTCCTTGGTATAACTAAAGCCACCGTAGACCAGGCCCAGCACACCAGCGACGATCAACGCAACCGCCATCATTTTGACTAAGTTCATGTTGAATTTCTCCTCAGAATACGAATTAGCTTTATTAATTCAATCTACCTAGTGAAGAAAATGGCCCGTTCCAAATAATCCAACCAAACCAATCACAATCAAATAAATAGCAACGATCAAGTTCAACAAACGCGGAATGATGAGTATCAAGATACCAGCAATCAGCGAAACGATAGGAACCAGACTTAAGGTAATGTTCATAATATTTCAGCCCCAAAAATTTCTGCACAAACGACGCCAGAATGGCTTGCAGCATACCTACAATAGCGCACTCAATTCAAGTTGTCGGTACGTTGGGGTACATAGCGGAATAGAAGTAAATTTAATTTAGCTTAATAAACCTATACTTGTAATCCCCAAACGAACTTCCCCCAGAAACTCTGGCCACTCCATCAACAAAATACCCGGCATTCGCAAAAATCGGTGGAATAACAAACTCCCCCGATTTATTGATATACCCATATTTCCCATACATTGACGCCACCGCAATGCCATTTTTAAATGGCCCGACATGGTCAAACTGGGGATTGATGACCATTTTCCCTTCTTTGTTTATGTAACCAAACTTCCCGGCAATCCAGCTTGGGGAATCAGTAGCAGGATTTTTTCCCAGCTCAATTTGGCATAGCCCTTCCGAAAAATACATCATCTGTTTTGACTTTTCCAACCCAAAATCTAATGTCGGCTTTATTTTTACATCGCCTTTTTTATCAATAAATCCGACCTTGCCATTTTCTTCAAACCTTGCCAAGCCATCGGAGAAAGCGCTTAATCCCGGAAACCCTTTATCCACTATTTTCTTGTTTTTTTTATCGATCATAAAACTCACGTTATTCACTTCGACGATAGCAATGCCGTCTTTGAAATACGAAGGACTATCATAGGTCGGCTCAATCACCACACGACCGCTGGTATCGATAAAACCATATTTATCACCGATTCTGACAGAGGCAAGATCTTCGCTAAAGTCTGAAGCTTCATCAAATTTTGCTGGAATGGCAAACGCCCCGGCTTTATTGATATAGCCGTATTTAGTTCTAAGCCCAAAAGTAGCGATAGTGGTACCGATAAAACTTGCACCGATTACCGCGAGGCCATTTGAGAAGCGCGGAGGGGCGTAGTAATTGCCTGAAAATTTAGGCTGGATAACGACTTTCCCATTTTTATCTGCAAACCCCCATTGAGTATTAGGCGGATCATTCGCATTGGTTACGCTGGTTTTTGCTGCGGTAAAATTAATTGCCGCCAAGCCTTCAGAAAAATAAGAATTAAATTGCGCCTGCCCCGGATTGAACTGCGGTTCAATCACCATTTTTCCAGAGCTATCGATAAACCCCCATTTGTTATTTATTTTGACCGCCGCCAATCCTTCGTAAAAATCGGTGGCGTTGTCATAAGTGTCGTTGGTCAGCGGTTTATATTGAAGCGCAACGGTTTTTGACTGGGCTTTGATGTTTTGCGATTGTGCAATCGAGATTGTTAGAAAAATTCCTATGAATAAGAAGGAAATTTTTTTCATGGTTTGTTTGCTCCAAAAAATATAATGGCCGTTTGAACACTGCGCTATCGAACTAAAGCTTGATGTTTTTTAAATTGGCAAAAGCCAAATATAGGTGTCGGCAGTTATCCTGATAACCATAAAAGGTATCCGCGATCCGTATGGAGTTACGAAGACCTTCACAACTGAGCTGAGGTTTATTCCAAGGCTAGTTAAAACGTTTCCAAATAGAAACTTAAGATGTGGCGTTGTTTAAGTAGCGAATTCCTAATGAAGAATAATGCCATATTTAGCTCTCATCGTATGAAACGAAGAGGTTATCAGAAGGGCAGATTCCCCAAATTCTGTAACTACATTAAGGTCTCCACTGGGATCTACGAAGCCCGACTTGACCCTGCACTCTTCTTTCACCCAGTCGCCTTGCCTAAAGCCTTGCGTATGATTTCACGTATTGGCTCGTATGCATTCCAATTAGAATCGAAGGAGCTCGAGTAATCAAATACATCAATTTTAGGAACTGTTGAGCTATTTTTAAAAGTTTCAATCAGAGTTAGTGCAGTCTTATCACCAAATTTTGAATAAATATTCCATTGGTAGTATCCGTCATTTGCAATCGTGAACAATAGCAATCCTAAATCATGTTTTTTAAGGTCGCCGGAAATCGTTCGCTCAATTGAATCAATTTTCGCCCACTCTTCTGCGTTAGGCAGTCTGCCAGAATCTTCTTCGCCGTACCCATATCCTATAAACACGTGATTTGGATAGGCGGCTTTATCGACGTTGATTTCGCCGGGAAACATGCAGCCAATTACGGAAGATTCACCGTTGGCGACGCATTCAAATCGCGACCACTGATTTTCCAAACTTTGATTTTCTTGATTCATAATTTAAAACTCACTTTTAATTTAATCTCCACTTTTATTTTGTGGCATTGATTTAACTATTTATTTCTTTAGCTGATCAATTATCCGACAACACCCCTATAAATCACCACACCTATCGTAATCCAGCCGATGACGGCCGGAATCTTCTTCAATATCGGCAGCAGTCGTGCCGAGAATGTGCTGTGGACAGTTTGCGTATAGCCCCCGGCGTAACGGCTCAACCAATGGGATTGCGGCGCACTATTCACCGCTTTTGCCAGCATGATCAATGCAGTGCATATACCCAACGCACCCAGAAGCAATAACCAATGAACATCGGATGACAGCAGGAACGGGATGAAGCTGCCGCTAGCGACGACGGTGCAGCTAACCAGGCTCCGGTCACTGAGACGATTTTCTGGCGGTGAAGTTTGCTGCAACATGATCATCCAGCTCCAGATTATCAGCATCAGAATGATGATCAAATATTTCCAGTCATTGTGGCTGAAATGCGCTTTTTTTACGGGCGTATTTGTCCCGCTGTAATTGAGCGTAAATCCGACTGAATCATAGGCCTTGTTTAAATTCGCCGCATAGGCGGGAATGTCTTGTGCATCGACGTGGTCTGTCAGTGCACGATATTGATCTGACAGATGCAGCCGTCGCCCATTGTCAGACATCCATGTCTTGTTCGAATATTCAAATGCAGGGTCGTCGATGTTGGACTGGCTGTCGTCGATATTCCATTTGCTCGGCAATTTCAATTCGGTAGTCACGGAGACGTCTTCGGGGAAACTCACCCGTATTGGCGCAGTGCGGTTGATGTCTTTGGGGGCGGTCAAAAAAAGGCGCACATCAGGGATATGGATAGTTGCATCCCGTTTGATTTTATTTTCCTGCAACACCCAGAAATTGGGAATCGTATACGACTCGATCGTGGTGACAGTATTGTTTGCGATATCTTCCCGGAACTCGATGGAATCCGTTGATTTGATGGTTGGATAATAGCGCGCATAGTAATTCAGATAATTTTTTTCCAGCTCGTTTTTGCTGTGCGAGTTGATGTTATTGCGTAATTCATCCGCATGCTTGCCGTAATCGGTAGTTGTCACAACAAGCTTGACTGGCTTGTCTAGTCCAGCAGTGGAGTCAAATTCTGCGTTAACAATTTTTTTGGTGCTGACAGATGAGTTCATTACAGTCAGCTTATTGCTAACATTATCAAGCACCAGAGCGTGCCCGTAATCAGGTTGATACAAATGCGCCAGATCGCCCTGTTGCAACGATCTGGTCGGATCGATCCAATAAATGTTGCCGTCCACTTTAGCCCTGACCAAGACATGGTTGAACAAATTGGGAGTAGGCGACCAGTCAGTCAGGCTAGGGCCCATAGTGGTATTTACCAATGCCGGGTAGGCTTCGATACCCAGTGCTTTTAACAGGGTCAGGGTAAGCAGGGTTTTGTCCTTGCAGTCACCGAAGCGCCGTTGCATTACCAATGCCGGTGCGTTTGGAGCGTGCGATCCGGGCCCAACTTCTATGCCAAGGTAACGGATTTCACGCTGCACAAAATGCAATGCGGCCAGCATCCTGTCACCCTGGCTGGTTGCCGTCTGTTTTATGTGGCTGACTTCTTTACTCAGCTCAGCAGGTAATACGTCGGGCGTACGATACAGAGGCTTGGCCCATTGCTGAACTGCCAGCCAGTCGGGGAATTCGGACCACTGAATTGAGCCATAAGGTTCGTACCATGATGGCGTGTCGGATTCGAGTTTGAGACCCGGCATATTCGCTACATCCCACTGATAGTCCCGATAGCCATTCCTCTCTGTCATCACGGATTGCAATTTCGATTCGTGCGATTTGATGGTGAAGTGCCGATCCGTCGGAACCATTAATCTGAAAAAAACACGCTCTATCGGCACCGCCCACTGCAGATCTCCACCACCGGAAGCTTTATTCTGAAACACAGGGTTCATGCCGCTCAACGAATAAGCATATTCAACGATGTCGCCGACACGGACATCATCGACCACAACGTTTACGGTCTTGCTGCCGTCGTAAATCAGGTAGTCCAGTTCCGTCTCGCGCTGCAGCACATGTATTGCAACGCTGTCTGTTTTTTTGATTACTTGTCCGTTGCGGATAATATTGACCACATTGAGAACCAGATTTTGGTAGGAAGGATCAAACACGATATTGATCGACGCAATTTTTTCGAGCCCGTTACTGGCCGTCGCTTTTTTTGCATAGTGAAAGTAGGTCGTTTTGCCGACATGCTCGACTCTAGTTTGCTGGTCGCTCAGCAGGTAGATCAGGCTGCTGTCGTTATCGTTATTTTCTCTGTTGGTGCTGGTATTAAAACTGACTGGGATGACCCATTCTGGAGCCGGGCCGATCTGGTATTCGCGGGTGGCTGCATTGGTCGTGGCAACTGAGAATAAAAGAAAACAGCCGATGAGGCGGAGAATGTCGGGTAATTTACGCATGAACTAGGTTTAGTAGGGCGGGTAAACAGGCAGATAAAAATTCAAGCTCTGCCTCAAAGAAAGTAACGGACGTAGTGGTCAATTTTAAGCTGATCGCTATTTGATTAATATCGTCATAAAAATCTCCATGATGATACTGATCAGCAAAACAGCGGCGCAAAAGCCGATACATTTCAGCAGAGCTTTACCTTTTTGGCCGGTGGGCCGACTGCGGATCAGGTAATAGGGCATGGCAAATATCGTCAGAAATATCATGCAAAAATTGAGTACTCCAGATCTCTCATATTTATAGACCTCGCTATCGGAGTAATACCAGCAATAAACTGCAATCCCGACACCGATATTACAAACCGTACTCACTAAACCTTCCATTTCGCTATGACGCAATCGAAAGTAACCACTGAGGCAGACATCGATCAGAAACAGGAAGAAAACAGTAATAAGTGCGCGTTTTGATTGAATCATTTATTCATCCAGTCCGAAATTGTCAGTAATAAGAGCCAGCGACAGCATATACATACTCGCCTAGCTTGGCTATGCCCTAAACAGGGCATTTTTATCCGTTTTATTGTTAACGTTCGCAGAGTGAAAGTTCTGTCGGCCCGAATTACTGCAATACGATAACCGCTGGATGAAGTCAGCGCTATAACCGACTGAAGCGCTGATTATGGATGCGACAAGAATAGCTGGTTTGGAACGGCAGATTCAACTGATTGATGCAAGATCGTGACGTTGGTCAACATCAACCAGCACAACGGTGTCTGTACATTGCAACCGTAATATTGTCCTGCCCACCAGCCGCATTTGCGTAGTCGATTAATTTCACACATCGCCGCGCCAACGAGTCTGTAACATTGCCCTCATTCAGAAGTTTCCGCAGAGCCTTCGGCTCATCGCAGTAGTTCCAAAGCCCATCCGAACAAAGAAGCAAAATCGCATCAGGAGATAACCTTTGCGTTGCAATATGAATGTCGACTTCGTCGTCGCGCATTCCAAGGCATTGTGTAATGCAATGGGCGTTAATATCTTTGAGTGCCGCCGCAATCGGAACGCCGGTGTTTACCTGCGCGTTCAGCCACGAGTCGTCCATCGTGAGCTGAATCACTTCGGCCTGATCAATCATATAAAGCCGTGAATCGCCGACCCAGGAATACCAGACTTGCATCCCTTCCACGAGCGCCAACACAAGTGTGGCCTGCGGTTCTGCGAGTTGCAGATTATCATGCGGCAAAGTGCAAACCGCCTCATGCGCACGCTGCGTTGCAAGTCTCATCCGTTCTGCAGTTGGCAAGGAGCCGCAATCCTGCAGCGTTTTCAACGCCGTTTGCACAGCAATATCGGCCGCAGCTCTAGCGTGGCAGGAAGTTGAAACACCATCTGCCAAGGCGATAGCGAAACCATTCGGTAATTCCTGCATTAGTACCGAGTCCTGATTGTCAGAATGGTGGCGGCCGCGATGGCTGGCACTTGCCGCCTGTACGCCTGATTCGAGAACATCAATCGCGTCAAGTGGCGATGACCGATGGCCACAGGCTTCGCAATATCCGTCAGAGTCGAATCTGCTACTGCCGCATCCGCATCGAATACATCCTACGGCAGCGTTATCATTTTCCACAGCAGGCAAGTCGTCGCCCACCACTACGTCAGCGACCAATGGCTTGCCGCATGCCTCGCAAAACAAGAATTGGGGCTCGGCCAACTCATTACAAAAAGAACAGTTCATTGCGCCCCCTAGAAAAGCGTTACCGGGCGAACGCTATTCGCCTGACTGACCCAATAAAAGCGGTCGATTTCAGATTCCGCTTGCTTAGCCGCCAGCCTGAATTGTTTTTCGGCACCAAGTCGTAAGCTATTTTCTGAAAACTCAAAACCCAGAAAGGTAGCATTTTTCGGCCATGATATTTTTTGATTGAGGTGTACGGCCAACGCGCACAACCGCCCGGCGATCTGGAAAGCAGAACCGCCATTATCCAGAACTGACTGCACCGCTGCTTCGCTTTGCTTCATGGTCGTACCATCAATATAGTCTGGATAAGTCAACACCAATTCACCGATCGCAAGCTGTGCCTGAACTCTCATTGCATGTGCCGTCGGCACCCGCTGAAGCATCGCCAGCGCTTCATTCAGGCGAGCAGCCTTTGCGTGGCAGCGAGCAGCACCGGCGTGAGCGCTAACGAAGCTCGGATCAACCTGCCCGACACGGTCGTAATACGACAGAGCCAGCTCCATGTTGCCATCCATTTCCGCAGCAATACCCATCGCGAGTCGTGGCCCTAACTCTCCCGGCATTTCAAAATAACAGCGTTCGAACTGCGATATGGCCTGTGCGCCATTACCCTGCATCAACAGCCATATCCCGCGATACCAACCTACACGCCAGTCGAACGCATCCGCCGCCTCTACTTCCGCTAACGCTTTTTCGATGATCGTTTGTCGCTCTTGCGGTAAAACATCTTCACTTTGAATCAATACTTCAACCAAGCGCAGGCGCGGCTCGGTCGCCCGATCTCCGTATTTTTCGACCAATGATTGAAGCTCACTTACTTGCTGCGCTGCATCCATCAGACTCAATATCCGAATGACTTCATTCGCTGCCCGGTCTTCCAGGTTCACACGTAATGCCGGCAGAAACAACGGGGCGGGAGCGGTAATAAGGGCTTGCGCTTCACCTTTAATTAACCGGTCGCCGGTAAACACTTTGCTGTCAGCAGGCTTCGGGCCCGACTGCAAAGAAACAATCTCGCGCAGAACACCAAATAGCTGTTCGCCCATTTCATCAGCGCTTTGAAAGCGTTCATCCGGATCAGAATGCGTTGCCCGCAGTAGGAATCGGTACAGGGATTCATTAGCAGCCAACACATCATGCTGATCCGGAGTCGGCAATGAATGTTCGTATTCCTTGGTGAATTTGAAATCCATGATCAACACGGCCAGCGCGCGACCAAGCGTATATAAATCCGACACCGCGGTTGGTTCATTATCGGCTTCTGGTGCTGCAAACCCAACGGTGGCATAGATATCACCGTCAGGATCATTGATTTTGCGCACAGCGCCCATGTCGATCAGTTTGATATCGCCACCTTCGAGCATGGCGTTGTCAGGCTTGAAGTCGCAATACACCAAACCCTGACCGTGCAAATAAGAAAATGCCGGAATAATGCCGAGGATATAGGCAATCGCCTCCTCCACCGGCAGCGGTCCACGCTGTTTGCGCAAGCTGTGAACGGTCTGCCCGCCAACATATTCCATGATGATGTAACCTTCGGCGCCTTCATTGACGAAATCGTAGATGCCGACAATTTTCGGATGCTTAACAGCGGCCAGATAGCGGCGCTCGGCAACGGCTGCCGCCGCGCTCGCTTCATCGCTTGCGTTCAGAAGACCTTTCAACACGACCCAGCGCTGCAATACCCGATCAAAACCAAGATATATCCAGCCAAGGCCGCCGAAAGCGACCGGCCCCTTGATTTCATACTTACCGGCGACGATGTCACCCGCTTTCAGGTGAGGCACAAAGTCGTACGGGGTTCCGCAACTTGGGCAAAACCCTTTGCTCCGATTAACCTGGATGTCGCATTTCGGGCAATGCCGTTTATTGGCAGGCACCTCGGGCATGATCATCAGTAATTTCAATGGATCTTGACTCGGAAGATCAGGCAACGAAATCAAGCCGCCGCCAAGAGCCGCCCTACGCGTGCTGGTATGTGTAGACGCGCCGACCCGGCGACGCGTCGACTTACCCGTATTCTTACCGGTAGCCCGCGTTGGATAATTCACCTTAAATTGCGCGGTTGAACTGCGTGTACGCCCAGTCGTCGTTTCAGCGATTGCAACCGAATCCGGCACATCCAAACCGCCGGCATTGGCGGTAACCAGCGGCTTTTTCTTCGCTGATTTTCCACAGTCTTCGCAGACATCGTCAACTATCTGTCCACCGCAATAAGCACAAGTAACAGCTATTCCATCAGCTATATAATCAGCCATGTAAATTCCTATTTATCGTTAGCGCCGACCTATCGTCAGCATGATATTTTGATATTTCTGAATCAACGAGCGCGCGCCGTCAAGATCAAGCGGGCGACTCTTCAACATCGCCTCGATCTGCCCGCGCAGTAATGACGCAGCCTCATTTGCCACCCCTTGCACTTCTTGCCCAAACAGCGCTTTTTCCTTAGCCCTGAGCGCATTGAAATGCCCCTTCAATTCATCTACTTCCGCGCATTTAGTTTGTACTTCGGCGATGGCTAGATTCACATTGCCAATTGCCTCGTTCATGGCAATATTTAGTCGGGAGGCGCCAACATTAACGGCATTCCATTGCCCGGCAATCAGCATGTTTTCCAAGGTTCCACACCAACTGGAAAGCATCTCAATCTGCATGCCAGGCATCAGCTTCAGCGGGGTCGATTCACCGAACAATTCCTTGAATTGCATCAGCTGCATTTGGTAATCCCCGGAAAGTCGGTTGAGATCACCAAGCGCAGTCTTAGCACGCACAACGGCATCCTGCGCACTCACCCTGACATGTTCCAAGTCATCCAGACTGGCCGACCACGCCTGCAAACCGCGCTTGAGCGAATCCATGCCAGCCTTTGCATTGAGCGGATCGGACTGCAAGTCTTGTAATTCAATGAAGGATGGCCGATCGGAGCCTGCTTGCAATCTGGCTGCACGCTCTTCCATTCCAACGAAGTCGTGACGCAAGCCGTCAAGCTCCAACGCCCCTTCAGCCTCAGCACTGTCGATTGCGTTTAGCAAGTCGCGCGCTAACTCGAACTCTTTTTGCATAAGCGTCAACAACTGATCTGGGGTCATTTGATCATGATGATTTGCTGACCCTAGCAGCGTGCGTTTTTCTATCGGTACCGGGCCTGTAGCGCGAGAAATGGATGGGCTACACAAAAGTGCCACGACTTTTTCATCTCGCGTTTCTCGCGAAGTAAAAAGTCCTCCTTGGTGAGCTTGTACCGCCTCATCTACCACGCGAGCCAACAGCAAATAGTCGTCTCTCAACATGCTGATTTGGGCAATCGCCGCTTCGGCACGCTGCTGAGTCAAACCCTGGTAGCGGCCTTCCCTAGCCCTGATCCTGATCCGCTTGGTACTTTCGGCTTCAGACAGTTCATTGGCGTTAGCCGTGATCGCTGCAAGCCGTTGCTTCCAGGTAGCGATGAGTTCTACGACATCCATCAATCTCTGAACTCCGCAAGTCGTTTTTGAAGACCCGCGACGGAGCCAATCACCGGGCCAAGAAAAATTGGAATCAACAACATCCACAGCCAAGCCAAGTGCTTGAATGCTCGTGCAATGGCATCGTCAAACTGAGCCTGATTGATGCTCAACGTTCCATCCAGCGCCTGCATGAAATTTTCAAACGCCCAGTCAGATTGCATGGGCTGTTTGCCGATGCACAATACGACTGCGGCATCATGTTTTCCGGCCGCTTCCAGTTCGCGGATCTGGCTGTCAATGCGAACGTAATCAAGCCAACCTTGCAGAGTCTTCTTGGCCATAGCTTCTTCACCTGGAAAGGTGATATTCGCCAATTCGTCACCAAGCAAGCCTTGATTCTTCAAGAGTTTTAAATCGGATGGCAATTGCCCGATATCACGAATACTGCCCGAAAAAAGCTGATTAGCCGCATCATTGAACAGCGTAGTCTGGTTTAATTTGGCAGCCTTATCGCGCAGAAGCAAATACACGCTCTCCTGTGCATTGGCTGAATAGGCAATTGCTTTGGCCTTGGACAATGCGTGCACAGAGTCAAACGCATCTTCCTTGGCAGAACGGATCTCAGACATAACGCTTTGTGTGTGCCAAAAAAATACAATGATCGAAATAACGAACACCGCAAGACCAAACGCCATCGCCGGATTCAACAGTCGCCGGAAATTTGCATACAACTTGAATTGAGTTTCAAGCAGTATTATTCCCAGAATAAGAGAGACGGCGATGAAGGCATACAACCAATGACTAGCCGTTTGCCGGCCTTCAGTAAAAGCGGCATCGAGATGTTTGAAATTTGCCTGATCCAATCCAACTACTGACGGAAGAATATGTTCACGCATGAGTGCATCGGCTTGGCCGAGAAGCTGTACATCACGGCTATCAGTCACATCGGTGCCAGCGGCTTCATGCATCCCAGCTTCATTCGCCATGCCGATTATCCGCTGGTACTCAAATAGTTGAGTCATCACCGCAAGTATCGGTTGACGCTCGTCATCCCCGTAAGTGATGTTTTGTGATGCTTCGACCAGCGAATCATAAGACTGGTCTATCGCTTTTTTATAGGCCTGTCGGCTAGGACCTGCGTCGCCGGTCTCCTTGATTAGAAACGCATTGACGATCTCGGTATGGGCAAGTGCTAATTGCGTGCGAATTTTTTCAGCCGCCACAATCGAAGGTACGGAATCCTTGCCGATGGTTTGCACGACATTTGCATAGGTTTGGTATGTCTTAAATCCGATGAGCGCCACCAGCAAAGTAACGCCAATAATGACTGCCTGACGTAGCCATAGTTGTCTGGGGACGTCTGCTAAATTGCCAGCGCTGGAAATCGGCAAGTTCAATCCCGTCGCCGGTTGGGCGGGAATAATAGTTGTACTAGTCATAGTTTTTTGGTGTCAAAAATAGGGAATTAGCCTGGTTTAACGGGTGTTAGCGAGCGTCAACGAGCCTCAACGCTAATGCGCGTCCACATGCCCAGGGTTATTTGATCGCCCGGATTTAGCGCTGTCACTACGCCCGGTTCCAATGTCTTGCTGTTGAATTCAGTACCATTCGCTGAGCCCAGTTCGAGAACCGAGTATTCCCCATTTTTGCCACGCACAAATTTGAGATGACGTCGCGAAATGCTCGGATCATGCACCACAATTTCAGGATGAACGCCATTCCCCTCAAATTGCCTGCCCAGCGTGTTTTCATTCAGATCGAGATGAAATATTTTTTCCGGCCTATCGGTCGGGCATGGCAAATCAGGATCTGGATCCGTGTACAACAACGGGTCAACTATGACGCGCAGCAAAAGACGTTGTGCCGAAACGAAAGTGTTTGCAGCTGCGGCGACCGAATCAGCAACGGTGCTTGTGCTGGCAAGAACTTGGGCCGTATCCGGCGCAGCACAATCAAGCGACGGCGCGACGGCGACCGGTACTTGCGCCGAAGTCGTTTGAGCCGCGGCAGCAAGACTGCTAAACGAACTGCGACTAACAAAATCGTAGCGACATGCCTCACAAAATCGCGCTCCGGCAGGCCTTAACGTCATACATTCTGGACATTTTTCGACACTATTCGCCGTCACTGCTGAACTGTTCGACGCACCACCTGACTTTGACGCTGGGGCACTGGCAGGTGACGCTTGCATTGCGACTCCACACTCTGAGCAGTAGTCCTGGTCAGTCGAATAATGGCCCTTAGGGCAAACATTGCTCATGAATTTCCGTTCAATTCTGGGTTTCAACTGCTTGCTGCTGTTTCGGGTTACGACGAACAGTTCTGGTCAAACCCATCTCTAATTCCATGTCCGCCCCTTTGTCCGCTTTCTTCAAACGTACAGTACCGGCGCTCGCATCCACCACGTCGACGACTTTTTTCAGTCGACGTGTCACTTCTTCATTACCTGATTCAGCCGCTAACTTGGCGGCGTGGCCGAGAAGGCGTGTCGCCCTATCATCATCGCCCTTGGCCTTGGCATCCAACCCTTCTTGAATCGAATCGGCCAGTTCCTTTTGTCCCGTGTAATGAGCGACTTCCCTGCTGATGCGCGTAGTCAATGCGTCGTCTTCAGACCAGCGAACGGCAATCGGCTCGCAAGGAATTTTGACCTCGCCATTGCTATCCTGAAAAACCACAGCTGCGCGGCAAGCCAATACTTCATCACCGATGTTACCGACCGGAAGCTCGAATGCAAGCTGATAGTCACGCGCTTCCGTCGCCCATGCGCCAAGTGGAATCTCCAGAGTTTTATCGTCGATCCGTTTTGCACTCGGCATCAAATCGAGAATTTCAGGACTCATTTGTTTAACCAGCGACACCTTGACCACTTTCGGCGACCAAATCCGTAACGTAGCTGCGGCAATGCCTTTGGCTAACGAGCGATTCAGGAATGAACGGAAATCTTCTTCTAAACCGGTTGGATCGGTAATGGCGTCGGCCGTACCTAGCAAGGCAGACGAGATGCGACGCAATTCATTTGGTTTCCAGTCGGTTCCAATGCCACGGCAATCGCATTGAAAAACACCTTCGCACTCAGCAATAACGCCTGCCAGGTAACGTTCATTATCATCAGCCGAATTGTCGCCATCCGTCTGAAAATAGACGCTGGCAATCGTTGCACCGCTGCGCTTGACTTCACCAAGAGCCTTCTTCAATCCTGAAGACATTGCCGTGCTACCAGTTGCCGTCAGTTGCTGAACCGCATAGTGTGCAAGAGCCTTGTTGGTTGACGTTGCAGGACACGCCTCAACCACAATGTCAGCGCTACCCGCAAACTTGATGACAAAGAACCATATGTCTTCAGTCAGCATGTCGATGCCGCGCCGAGCGGCAAGTTTTGCCTGAGCCAGTTTTTCACCATTCATCGAGCCGGAAGTATCCAAGACAAAACCGACAACTTTGCGGCCTGAAGTCGTCTGCGATACTGTGGCGTCCGAGGTGATTGTCAGCACCGCGTCAAGCCGGGTCTGACTAGCGGCTAGATAGGGATTGTAAAAACCTTCAATAGTAAACATGTGATTTTCCGATCAAAGCGAACGAGTTGCTTGTTGGACGAACTGGTCACCGGCTTTCAGCAGGCCGTCCGTAAATTTATGGTTGATTGCGGAAAGGTCGGAGATCGCCTTTTCACGCTTACCCGCGTTGGTTACATCCAGACGTCGGCCCAATTCAATGGTTTGAAGCAGTTTGTCAGCCGATTGGGCTAGTGCGGCAATGTCAGCTTCAAATCCACCCTGACTTTCCTTGGCCTTCAAATAGGCGGATTGCAATTCATCGCTGCCGATACTATTTAATTCGCGCGACAATTGACGACGGGCTTCCGTTGCTTTAGCCGCACGGCTAGTCTCGGCAAGCGAAGCGATGTTGAGAATTGCACGCTTTAGGTTCGGTAGATCGAACAAGATGCTGTCCATGACGTTGTTCATTTCAATCAGCGCTGCGGTTTGCGTCGCCCTGATTTCTGGTACCGACACCATCGATTGGCTGTGCGCCAGGTTAATTCGCACCACGCGTGTTTCAAACGCATTAAGCTGCTCGGCAAAATCACGCAGCTTGGCGATTTCAACCAAATCGCGTGATTGTTCGACCGCTAAGCGCGTTTGCTCAAACTCGACCCGTGCGCGCTTGATCACCAGTTGACCCGCCGCCATATACAGTTCCATGCTGTGAATGTGATCGACACTTTTGATCACCATGCGATCAAGCTTGTCATTGTTGGCGTTCAAAGCGGTGATCTGCGCCTGCGCTTTCTGTTCAATGGCGGCTAGATGTTCAGTGATTTTTTTGCGATTCAACTGCATCGTGCGCAATGCCGAAAACCACGTTCCCACAATCGGAAGTTTGCCGAACATTTCTGCAAACGTATCTTGGCCCGCAACTTCCTTTTGTACCTTGGGAAGATTCAAATCTTTAATCGTCGTCGCCAAGGCGATCGTGACTTCACCGGCACGTCCGGCGTCGCTCGTGCGCATACCGTCCAGAAGCTGGTCAAGATACTGACTCAATTCGCGTTGCGCATCGGAGCCGAACGACAAAAGGCTATTGGTATCGGTAAACGAAACACTCGATGCAATTTGATTCACGCGGTCCATTTGAGCGGCAGTGAGCTTGCTTAAATCCATTTGCTGCTCTGGCTTCAAGTCATATCGTAAAACCGGAATCGGCAAAGTCGAATTGGTTGACATTAATGCTATGTCAGATAAAGGAGTTGGGTTCGTTTCGACAACGGATTGCTGCTGGTCCATGGGTTTGCCTTTTTTATTAAGATTTAAATGCTTTGTATATTTGCGCAAAAATTCCGAACGATTAATTTTCAGCTAGATTTGTCGCACATGATGTCTTCATCTGAACCGTTACGCAATGGCAATATGCAAGATTTTTTACCATGAAAGTGATCATTGAATTTACGCGAGGCTCCGATGAAGTCCATTGCTGCGCATTCCAAGCCAATTTCTAAACGTTATAACGTTAGTTGGCGCGCAATCAAGAACGGACATCGTTCCGAGAAAAGTGAACCGTGAAACCCAGAGCAGGGCAAAGGGGAAGAGCCCAAAGGTTGTGTGAATCAATGGTACGGGGCATAAAATACGTGCTGACATTGATTGACATAAGTCGAAAAATTGCTAGCCTATGCTTCCAAATAAAAATTGTCAAACATAACTATGTCGCCGAAATATTATGTGGCAAGTTGGTAAAATGGAAAATAAAGTGCCCCAGTTTTAGCTATCAGCCGCTATAAATATTCCATCCACAATTCAAATAATTACATTTATTGAATGTACTTATTTGCCTGAAAACATATTGACTAAAATTTACATTATTTTTTAAAGAAAATAAAAAAGCCCTGAATAATCAGGGCTTTAGGATAAAACTTTACACTTCACATCGCAGGTACAAATTAGAACGGTTATATACACCTGAGAGTTCAATAACCGACTGAGTGAGTGAGTGAGAATTTATCATGAAATTACCTAGGAAGCCTTAAGTTTACACAAGAATCTAAGATCAGTATTGTAAAGTTTTATGTAAAGCTTTACGCAAAAAACAAAAATTCAAGCTAAAAATCTTTACACTCTCTCTTAAAATTAATTTTTCCTGATTGCAGAAATTATAGTGCGGACTTACCAGTCTGCCAGGATGCTTCGAGTAGTGGCAATAAAGCTGTTCGATTGCCGTCATCTTCTACGGCACTCAACATAAAAACTTTGTCGCCAGCATTGATGTGCTCATATATATTCTCTATAAAATAGTTTAATTAATCTGTCCAACTTGCAATCATCAAGTTAGTGTCTCGTATGAGATCAGAAATACGTTCAGCACCAAAATTAGCAATAAAATGATACTGAATGCCTAGTTTTTTAATATAAACATCACCAGTGCATCCCCCTCTATCTATTGGCCCACCACAACTCACATACGCCTCATACGGTGCATTTTCAGTTGCAATATAATCAGCGCCAAAATGGCTATAATTTTCATCTGACAGTTTTTGGATTGCCTTTGTTTTTTCGCTATCCTCAAATGTAAAACTTAGAAGCTCATCAAATTGGGTCTTATTTAGTTTTGGAATTTGGTTATTTCGTTTTGAGGCTATCTCCAACAATTCAGAAGGTTTTATAAATACCTGCCCCTTTGGTGCGCTTTCTACATTGTGTGCTAAAGAACTAATAAAAACACGGAAACGATTTTTTGTATCGGGAACATTATCTGGGCGAATTTCTGTATCCCCCCATGCAGAAAGAGTCATATCCGGATACCAAAAAGCTATAAAACCTGAAGTACTAAAATACTTGCTAGGATCATTAGTAGGAATGTGCAAAATCACCCCCCCTACATCTGCATCATAAAAAACATGGTCCTCTTTTGATCTAATCAATTTAATTACTGGCGCACTATGATAATTAGATTCGTCACGATGAAAAGCCAATTTATTTTTCTCCAACAAACTAATATGTAAATACTTGCCAAGCATCAATAATGAGAGAATGATAAAAGCAGCGATTAAAAGATTTTTTATTGATATTTTCATTATTTAATGTGGGACATTTTTGATTAATAGGATGAATTTTGATTTTAATAATTGCCGTGATATTTCAAAACCATTACAAATTAC
>NZ_PUGF01000036.1 GCF_002976435.1 Solimicrobium silvestre
CTCTTCGGTCACATAATCATCCAGCACCTCCGGCAGCAGCGTGCTTTGGGTGCGGTGCTCTCCTTGGATAAATCGCTTCATCAACGCTCCTTAACGTGGATTCGACTTTTTATATAACGCTTGAGAGATATTTCTGTTTACCTCGTTGACAGATTTTTTGAATTATTTTTTATTGCTTTTTAGGGTGCGTTTTTACACAGCCTCTGCCGCCTCGCGACACTGGCCTTCACCTGGCGCGAACAAAATATTTGATCCGCAATTTTGATCGGACAACAATCAGAACTACGCATAATACAATGGCTGGCAACCAGACCCAGATAAATTCAGACTGGATCACTTGCAATCCACGGTCACTAAATATTCGCCGCAGGCTAAGAGGTGAGACTTCAATAACCTGCCAATAGGAAAAAAAGCGCTCTGTTGAGAATGGCCACAACAATGCCACCCCTTTTCCACCATTCGTAAATGTATCCAATATCCCATGTGACGCAGTGCTAATTGCAACAAACAAAAATGTTTTCAAGGGAGTCGATTTCAAACGACTGGAAAATAACATCAAAAGGCAAGCTGCCAATAGTGCGAATGCTAATGAATGGCTAGCACCTCGATGCCCAAATTCGTCGGCATACGCTACATTAAATCGAAACGCTAATACATCAATGTCGGGAAACATTGAAGCAAAGACTCCAGCTACTAAAAGCCGTCTAGATATTACTCGGTCGCCCAAGCCAATTCCAATTGCGATAGGTACAGCCGCGTGAGTTAAGATTGTTGGCATAGATTAATTTCTGGCGAATTCCTATTTTCTAAAATCTGTCTGGTCAGTGCCGAGCGCCGTCAGTTAGTTTTTATCGTCAAAATTTAAGATTGCTCTACTATAAAGGAACCTTTTGCATGCCTGTATAAATCCTCAATATTTTGTTTTTCATAGATTTTTAAAAGAGACTTTTCTGCCAATGAAATACAGCGGTCTACGATCTCAATTAATTTTAAGCAGTGATCAGAGAACTTTAGTGCAATTGATTTGTTTGTCGGATCAAAATTCATATCAAGGGCTTTCACACCGACAATTACTTTTGGTTTGCCAATTGGGTTTAATAAAATCATTACAGTTGTGGCATTCCTCCCCTTCCCTGCATGAGCAACATGACTATGCCTCAAAACTTCCATTTCTTTATAAATTTCATACTGTTCATTGCCGAGCTTTTGAATTTGCTGCGGATTTAAATGTATTCCCCTGGATTCTGAGGTAGTGATGCATCTCCCATAAAGAGCAATTCCACTACTAAATAAGTGACGCATTGTGGAAGCATCATCCGGGTTCTTCTCATTGTAAAATTGAATTTTTTTAAATGCCTCACTTGCCTCAAGGAGATCAAATTTTATCTGGTTATAAGCCAAAATTGATTTCGCTTCTTGAGGTTTAACTGGTACAAAAGGATGTTGCATGCCAGATGCATCTCGAAAAACAATTTCAGATCTAGAATGGACCATAATTAGGTGCCCTCAATCTTTGTCAGGTTTGCGTCCAGTTTGGCCCATCCACGCTAAATTGTTGGAGTAAAAATTAGCGCATAGAGTTAATTATTACGAATACCAAGAGCAGTATTGCGGCAATTGCGCCAACTTTAAAAGATATTTTTCCGATCTTGACCACAAATTTGAAAATTCGATCCCACGGTGGAGTTACATGATCGGCTAATCGACTGACCCAGATAATTCCAGGAATGCCCGGGACGGCAGCTATGAAAATATAAAGCAACCCGAATGCGGACACTCCAGCCGCCACCCACGGCAAAAGAACACTGTTCGGTGTAAATGACAGTACTACTGAAAATAGCCACAGCATAATAAAGCCTACAGCTACACTTACTAACAGAATGGCGATTATAGATTGAACGATGATAAACACATGACGAACGCCAGAGTGTTTTTCGCTTTGCGGTCTAACTTCAAGTTCAATCATATTCGCCTATTTAAATAATTTTTTCTGCGGTACGGTAACTCTTCAAATCTATAAATTGCTTATCTCGTTGAAAGACGGCTATGTGCCGTGTACTGCCTGTCGCCTTGCGCCAATTTAATTCCGTTGAAGACGACTTCCAACTAACGAAAGGAGTAAACCAAACATTATTAGACCGCAAATAACTTCAAGACATGCCAGTATTTGCCCGAACAGACCCATCGGGTGCAAATCCCCGTACCCCAACGTACTGAAGGTAATAACGCTGAAATAAATATAATCAAAGAATCTGAACGACTTATCGATTGATTCCACACCAGTTGTAATTAACCCAAAACCTGAATACAAGGAGGCAAAAATCATTATGACAAAGAAACAAGTAATACCCCAACGACCAAGACTTTCACTATAGTTTGAAGTAAGTTTCCAAATCAGATATCTCGTAGAGATTCCATATTTGTGCTGTGCGAAAAGTATTTTTCTCTGCCGATCGCTTTTTTCGATCCGAAAATTTGCTGCTTCCTTTGCGTTTCCAACTGACTGCAGTTCTAGGTTAAATCCATGAAACGCTTCAGCCATCTGTCTATTTGTCTGCAATTGTGATTGAGGCGTCACGCCAGGATTCAATTGATGATGATTGTTGCATCTTGCTAGACTTTTCTCCATTACATCGAATGGATCAATTCTTAGGTCACGTTCATCTTGCGAAAGAGGAAGCGAGTTATTCATCTGATCCTTATCTAGCGTACCGTAATATCTAATATGAGCGTTCAATGCTCGACGGTATGCATTGAATGCCTGAATGTTCGGAATACCGTCTTCGTAAGCTTTCCCTGCCCTCCAATAGGAACCAACAGACCACATTTCGTTACCAGCGACTTTTTCAAACTCAATGGCGGCGGCTTCAAAACATAAACCACACAAAAACGACTTGAACGCCGACGTGGGTAGAGGGGTGCGATTTTCAGTACAAGTAATAATATTAGACTTAACATTGCCAAATTCTTCCGCAGCTCGATTC
Organism: Solimicrobium silvestre; assembly: GCF_002976435.1. Classification (GTDB taxonomy): domain Bacteria; phylum Pseudomonadota; class Gammaproteobacteria; order Burkholderiales; family Burkholderiaceae_D; genus Solimicrobium; species Solimicrobium silvestre. The sequence continues at coordinate 2,985 of NZ_PUGF01000036.1, forward strand.
CAAGTTGCGCCAGCGGAAAAGTACTCTGACGAGGCTTGATACTGAAGCGCGGCTCGGTTGTACAGTTCCGCAGCAAGTTGGGGGTTAGGTATCAACCATGAACTAACTATTTTTTGAGCAGCTCGCTCATAGAAGCGAGCCGATGTTCTACTATCTTGTGCAAGTTCAAAACACGATGCTGCACGAGCTAATATTTTCGATTCTATCAAAATTGAATCTACTATTTTGTTAGAGACGCCAACTAATGATTCGTGCAATTCAATATAAGCCTCACCGGCAAGATACCAATTCCCTACAATTTCGAATCCCGCTGCTTTTTGATAAATAGCATCAATCGGATGAGCTACTTGCAATGGTTCCAATACAAACCAATGACGACTTGAAATTTTTAGACTGGACACGTTATTGGTACCTAAAATTATTCAAAACGATTGCAATTAAAAGTCGAACGGCAGCAAAGTGCCGTCTGCCGTCGATTGACTTTGGCTGTTGCGCTGCACAAAATAAAATCAACCGCTCCCATTCTCAATCATTCTGTTTAACCTTGCAATATCTACACCATAGTTTTTTGATTCTTCCGTTTCGCCATCATTCTGATTCTGGTAACTATTCGTACTCACTAAACTCATGAAACCTACCATGCCCAATATTTGATTGATTATTTAAACGACAGTGAACAAGCCAAGCATGAAAAAACCGATCAATCAGCGCTTTTCCATGATCAGCAGATAAAACAAACACCCCACTACCGCGATGTTTTTTGTGATCGGCCCAAAAGGATGAAACAGAAATTCGGGTAGTTCAAGTGCAATCACCAGCGAATAAAAAATCACCATCAGCAATTGAGCTTGCCAGATTCTTTTTGATGCAAAAAATGCGGATGCAATCCCCATTGCCAAATCAAACAAACACGCGCCCATCAACCACATTACCGGCTGATACGTCACGCCAACTTTGCGCAGCCACATCAGCGATTCTGCTTGCGGATAAATAAACCACGAAACGATGGCAGTCCATATCCAGATAAAAGCCAAACCAAACCGCACTGCCCAGTAAAGCTGATTTAATTTTTGCTCACGCTGGTACATGCTCATAGATATGCATTCATACCGCAGGCTTAAAAACCATTAACCAATACACGGCAATGAGCGCAACAAAAGCCGGAACACCGAGCCAAAACCAACGCTGCGCGTACTGCCAATAACGTGCTGGCAACGGTGTATTTTCAGCGTCCGCTGTTCTTGCCAACTCACGCATACGTATCTGCAACCACAACACCGGCAACCAGCAAGCGCCAGCGATTAAATACAAGATGATCGCGTAGAAAACCCAACCCGAAAACAGCGGATAACCAGCCATATAAACCAGCCCCAATCCAGTAGCAGGTTGCAGGATAACGGCCGGTGTTGTGAACAGCCAATCGGCCAAAACAGTACGCTCATTAATGATGCGTATTGCTCGAACATCCCCACTGCGATCTGTTATCCACTTAAAAAATGCAATGCCAATGCCGGTACCAAACAAGATAGTGGCACTTAATATGTGCAGCCATTTAAGTACGAGATAACTATTCATGCGGGCAATTCCTGTATGTCATAGTTTTGCAAGGCAGCCAAATAGTCTTCCACGCTGAGCAAGCCCATGCAGGGCATTGCCCCGTGCGGCAGTTTGTCTCCACGTGATAATTTATGAGCTAGCGCAATGGCTGCGCCGCAAGGAATGTACGGGCCATGATTTTGTGCTGCGACTAAATGCCAGGTTAATTTGAGCGGCTGTTTATCTAAACCAAGGCCTTCCAGTGCAACGAACATGGCACCTTTATCGCTCACAAATGCTTCCATCCATGAGCTGATGGTGTGTAGTGGTTTAACCAGCGACACTAAGCTAGACACTAACCTCAAACGCACCAATTGTGCACACAGCCATACAGCAAGATGTCCTAGCGAACTAGCAAAACCAGCTTGAAAAGTAACGGTATGCACGCTTGAATAGCGCTTAGGGAAAAGAACCAAATCAGGCACATCGCAATTACCTAACAGGCGCGCACCGACCGGACTTGGAAACCGATAACGTCGCAGATCTAACCAGCCACACACGGAACGCCATTGTCCGCCCATTAGACGGGAAAATGGTTTGCCACAATAGCCAAACACGCCGCGCATCGTGGCAAGACCCGGCGCACGAGCACCGGAACCGATGCCGTGCTGAATTGAATCAAGCCGACTAAAGCGAGGCAAGTAACGGTCAACCACTGCCGAAGAAAGTGCTGGCAATGAGCTTGCTCCACTAGTTACAAGCACTTTCCGTCTACAAGCGGACTCATTCAGCGCATCAATGCCCGCCACAAAATCACGACCATCCGCCAAATCAATGTAATTAGCGCCCGCCTCAATAGCTGCCCGCGCTACGGAATAATCCTGACCTTGGAAAGGCCCTGCGGTATGTATCACGGTTTGGATATTTAACTCCATCAGACGCTGGGCAAGCAAAGGAGCATGCGCGTCAATGGCGATTCCCTGCGCGGGGTTTAAACCAAGTTGCACCGCAAATTGCTGTGCTTTAAGTCCGTCGCGCCCAGCGATGAATAGTTGAATATGTTTATTTGAAGCAAGCGCATGACAAATACGCCCGCCAAAAAAACCGTAACCGCCTAAAACTAAAATTGTGTGCATGCGCAGTGTTAATGTGGAAGTGATGTTGGGACAGGCCCCAATTCAGCACGGAAAGCTTTTAAGGCTGCAGGTTCATAAATGGTCAAATGCTTCTCTTCCGGCATTTTCTCGTAGTGCCAGCGAAGTCCTGCTGGTGCGTCTTTAGCGAGCACTTCTGCAAAGCGTTGGCTGACTTCTGGATTACCGTCACCGCTACTTGTCAGATACAGATGCTTTTTCATGCCGGATTGTGTGTTAAGAATTGAACCGGCAATTTTGCTTAAATTTTCGTTATTCCATCCTAATGTGGGATCAATGGCGATATAGGTATCGAACAGATCAGGCTCTAACAACAATGTTTCCATCACAAATAAACCGGCGAGTGATTCGCCTACGATGGCTGATTCATGTGTAGTGCGATAGCGCGAATTAATGGCAGGCATTAATTCGTCGCGGATGAATTTTCTGAATGCAGCTGAGCCACCGACTTGCGGTGCAATTTTTTTATCGTTCGCATTTTCCGTCGGGCCGGTCATGTCACGCCTGCGTTGGGTGTTTTCAATTCCAACCAACAAATACGGACGCATCGTGCCATTACCGACTGAAACCTGAACCAGTCCTGCCACATGCAGAAAATCTTCCGCCATGCCGCCGTCCGGCATATACAGCACAGGAACTTTTTCCTGTGTCGATTCGTTCGTCGATTCATAATAGCCCGGTGGAGCGTACACATTAATACGGCGCACCTCACCCAGTATTTTCGAGGTGACGGTAAAAGTTTCTCCAATAACTAGCGGTTGGATATTATCGGCAGCCATGGCGGTCATTGGCACCATTAGGAAAAAGAACCAACTCATTAACTTGCTACGTATTACCATCGCAAACCGCCTGATTTTAGTTATTAATCTTATGACGAAACTACAGGTAACTAGGTGATCTTTGCTTTACCGGCGCTCAGTGCATCTATAGGTAGACGTTTGCTCAACAGCGCAACACCAAGCAACCCAAGAATCATTAGACCAACAGAAATAAACTCGGCCTGTGTCGCATAAATTCCACCGAATTCAAGCATTGGATTAACGCGAATTTGCTCAATCACAAGCCGTTCAAGACCTGCGAGGAATAAGTAAACCGAAAACAGCCAGCCGAGTTGAAACGGGTGCTTGCGCAACGCCCAAAGAAGTCCGAAGCAGGCTAGCGCCATAACGGTTTCATAAATAGATGTGGGATACACGCCCGGGGCAGGAATTACAGCGCCGTAAATATTATTATCATAGGTTTGCGCCCAAAACCAGCTTGGCAGCCATGTAGGTTTCAACGCCATATTGGCAGCAATTCCCCAATCTCCGTCACCCGATATTTGGCAGCCGACACGGCCAAGTGCATAGCCGAGCATCATGGCAGGTGCCGCGGCATCCAGCATAGGACGAATCGGTAATTTCCATCGAATTACACTAATCACGCCCGCCAAGGTACCAAAAATCAAACCACCGAAGATACTTAAGCCCGAGGTAGTAAATATCATTTTCCAGGGATGAGCGAGAAACATGTCGGTATGTTCGAGAATATGAAACAGTCGCGCGCCGAAAATACCGGCAAGCATCACAACGGCAATAAAATCGGGAACAATCTCTTGCGGAGGCGTAGCAACGCCACGAACCTGCGCCACGCCGATTTTGCCAATTGCATGCAGGCGACCCAATTCACGTTTCAAAAAACTAGCTGCCACTAACATTGCCGCAGCGACGCACAGGCCAAACATTGGTAATGGCAACGGTAAATCGTAACCCGTTAACGCTTTGACTAAATCACTTAGATAGGGAAACGACATGATGTTCCTTTTGTATTTCTTATTAGGATTATTAGGATTTTTTAGATTTTCCGCTGCGCTTAAAACAGCTCAAAATATGATCATCCACCATGCCTATCGACTGCATATAAGCGTAAATAATGGTGGGACCGATAAATTTGAAACCGCGCTTGGCAAGGTCTTTCGATATCCGTTCGGATAGCTCGGTTTTGGGAGGAGCCTGTTTATAGTCGTCGATGTGATTAACCAGTGTTTTACCGTTCACAAAGCCCCACAAATAAGGGTCTAAACCGCCGACTTCGTCCCGCAAACGTAAATAAGCTTGCGCATTGTTGATGGTGGCGGCAACTTTTAAACGGTTGCGCACGATGCCAGGGTTGGCTAATAATTCAGCCACTTTGGTTGCGTCATAGTGCGCAATTTTTTCAGCATTCCAGCCGTCAAAAGCTTGCCGATAATTTTCGCGTTTATTGAGGATAGTTTCCCAGCTCAAACCAGCTTGTGCGCCTTCTAAATTCAACATTTCAAACAAGGTGGTTTCGTCATGACAGGGAACACCCCAGTCATGATCGTGATACGCCAGATAAAGCGGATTGGCCGGGTTAGCCCAGCCGCAGCGTTTGATTGTCATGGCTTTTTAGGTTTTTAAAAAAACCAGACTTTAACACGCGGCGTGGTTTACGGTAACTACGTGAATTGCCAATCCACCCAAGGAGGTTTCTTTGTATTTGGCTTGCATATCAAAACCGGTATGGCGCATGGTTTCGATAACCTGATCCAGACTAACGTGATGCGTGCCATCGCTATGCAAAGCGAGCGATGCCGCGGTAATAGCCTTCACGGCGCCCATGCCGTTACGCTCAATACACGGAATTTGCACCAGACCACCGATCGGGTCGCAAGTCATGCCCAAATGATGTTCAATCCCGATTTCTGCTGCCGCTTCAATTTGCTGATTGGTGCCACCTAAAGCGGCAGTTAAACCCGCTGCAGCCATCGCGCAGGCCACGCCAACTTCACCTTGGCAACCAATTTCTGCGCCGGAAATGGAGGCATTTTTCTTGCATAACATGCCGACGGCGGAAGCGACTAATAAAAAGTCACGCACCCCGTTTTCAGGATCAATTTGTTGGCAATCTTGTGCGTAATAACGCAATATCGCGGGAATAATTCCTGCTGCGCCATTGGTTGGCGCAGTCACCACGCGTCCACCGGCAGCGTTGACTTCATTGACCGCCATCGCATACAAACTGACTTTATGTATCGGATCATGCGGCAGGCTTGCGGCATTTTCTTGTGCTGCACGCCACAACTTAGCGGCACGACGTTTTACCATTAAACCACCCGGTAAAATGCCCTCTTCCCTTAAGCCGGTTTCGATGCAGTCGCGCATTACGTGCCAAATAGTATCTAATCTGGCGTTAAGTTCAGCATCGCCTTCATACACAGCTTCATTGGCGCGCATCATCGCTACCAAGCTCAGGCCTGATCTTTCACCATGAGCCAATAATTCATCCATGCTGCCAAACGGGAATGGCTTCGTAATCGGCGCAACAGCAGGCTCATGGCCTAACTCATGTTCGCTTTGAATAAAGCCGCCGCCGGTTGAATAAAAAATTTGGCTGGTTACGCTGCCGTCACGGCGCGTTGCGGTGAATTTTAGTCCATTCGGATGACCCGGCAAGCTCTCTTGTTTATGCCACAACAAATCAGTGGCGACATTAAATGAAATACGGTATTCACCTAATAAGCTCAACTTCTTGCTAGCCACGATTTCCGCAATTTTTGCATCCATCGTTTCAGGCACAACATCTTGCGGAGTTTCGCCGAGCAGACCAAGCAGCACCGCTTTATCGGTTGCATGGCCTACGCCGGTGAGCGCCAAGGAACCATATAAAGCCACTTCTACATGATTCACTTGCGCTAAATCAGCACATTCCAGCAAAAAACGGCGCGCTGCCAGCATCGGGCCAACAGTGTGGGAACTAGACGGACCTACGCCAATTTTAAACAAATCAAAAACACGCATGTCCATCTATTTATCTCCAGTAAAAATTAGTTTTATTAAGCTACTTTGCTGTCTTTTTCAATCACGATGTTTTTCAACATATCAGCCACCATTGCTGGCAAACTAATTTTCGCCTGCCAAGCCCAGTCGCCGCTAGCTTGCTGGTCATCTAAACTATCCGGCCATGTGTTGGCAATAGCCTGACGGTGATCTGGGCGATAATTTACACCAAAATTAGGATAATGGCTCTGTATTTCAGTCGCTATTTGTTCTGGCGTGAAACTAATTCCGGCCACATTGTAAGCAGAACGGATTTTAATTTTTTCAGCAGGTGCTTGCATTAACTCGATCGTGGCGCGTATCGCATCAGGCATGTAAATCATCGGCAATGCGGTATCTGCACTTAAGAAACAGTCATACGATTCACCGCGCAAGGCCGCATGAAAAATCGCAATCGCGTAATCCGTTGTGCCGCCGCCCGGAGGAGATTTGTAGCTGATAATGCCGGGATAGCGAATGCTGCGCACATCAACGCCGTATTTATTGAAATAATATTCACACAAACGTTCACCTGCCAGTTTGCTGATGCCGTAAATAGTGGTTGGATCCATCACCGTCATTTGCGGCGTATTCACAGCCGGCGTATTCGGGCCAAACGCTGCGATCGACGACGGCCAGAATACTTGCAATGGCTTACCGGCTTCACCGCGTATCCGCGCCAACTCCAGAATATTCAACAGGCCATCCATGTTCAAGGTCCAGGCTTTTAACGGCGCTTGCTCACCAGTTACCGACAACAACGCGGCTAATTGATACACATCGGTAATTTGATATTGAGCGACTACGTGTGCCATGCGCTCGGCATCCAAAACATCCAATGTTTGATAATGCGCTGCGCCGTACATGCTGTGCGGAGCAATGTCAGAAGCGATAACGTTTTCCGCGCCATATTCTGCGGCTAAAGCATCTACCAATTCACTACCAATTTGACCGTTGGCACCGATGACTAATATTCGTTTCATGTGTTTATTCCTACTCTTAATTTATTTAATAATATTTAATTCACGTCCTGCCTGTGCAAAAGCAGCCAGTACAGTGTTAATTTGTTCTGTCGTGTGCGCAGCAGATAACTGCACCCGAACTCGCGCTTGCCCCATTGGTACAACAGGGAAAAAGAAGCCAGAAACCAGTACGCCTAATTCATACAAGCGTGCCGCAAATTTTTGCGCCACAGTCGCTTCAAACAACATAACAGGAACCACTGGATGGGTGCCCGGTTTGATGGTGAAACCCAGTTGTTCAATTTCGCTGCGGAAGTGCGCCGTGTTGGCGTGCAAACGGTCGCGCAATTCGGTATTCGTCGAAAGCATTTTAAGAACTTCCAATGACGCTCCTGCAATCGATGGTGCCAAGGTATTTGAAAATAAATACGGTCGTGATTTTTGGCGCAACATTTCCACTACTTCAAAGCGTGCTGAGACAAAACCGCCCATTGCACCGCCTAACGCTTTACCTAATGTGCCGGTAATGATGTCGATGCGATCCATCACATGATGATGTTCATGCGTGCCGCGTCCGGTTGCACCCATAAAGCCGGAAGCATGACACTCATCGATCATCACCAAGGCGTCATAGCGATCTGCCAAATCACAAATTTTATCTAATTGAGCAATCGTGCCATCCATAGAAAACACACCGTCTGTCACGATAATTTTGTGACGTTTACCAGCGGCACCGGCAGCTTTTAATTGCACTTCCAAATCAGCCATGTCGTTATGCGCATAACGGTAACGCGCGGCTTTGCACAGGCGAATACCATCAATGATGGAAGCATGATTTAACGAATCAGAAATAATCGCGTCTTCAATATCAAACAAGGGCTCAAACACACCGCCGTTAGCATCAAAAGCTGCTGCATACAAAATAGTGTCTTCTGTGCCCAAAAATTTCGACAGCGCTGCTTCTAATTGCTTGTGTACCGTTTGCGTGCCGCAAATAAACCGCACTGAAGATAAACCATAGCCAAATTCTTCCGTGGCTTTAATCGAAGCTTGCACCATGCTTTCATTGCCAGACAAACCCAGATAATTATTGGCGCACATATTAATCAGGTGACGACCATCTTCGCTTACCACTTCAGCACCTTGGCGTGACGCCAAAACGCGCTCGACTTTATACAAGCCCGCTTCGCGTAAATCATCAATGGTGTTTTCCAAACTGGTATAAAACGCGGCTTGGTGTTTGGTAGTTTGTGCGCTCATAACATTCCTTGTGTCATTTTAGGGGGAACAGCAAAAGTAAAATGATTACCCTGTTTTTTAAAGCTCTGATAGTATTCCATTATAGAATTACAATTCCACTATCAAGAACTAAAGTTCAATATAGTGGATATTAAACAGTCTTATTAAACATTGCAAGCATTTCTGAACAGATAAATATGCCTAAGTCTATCAATAAACCCGCCGCTAATACACCGCCTGAAGTAGGTGCTACGTTGCAACGCATGCGTTTGGAACGTGGCCTGACATTAGAAGACTTGTCGCGCACGGCCGGTGTTTCCAAGTCGATGCTGTCACAAATTGAACGGGAAAAAGCCAATCCAACTATCGCCGTTGCCTGGCGTTTAGCAAATGCCTTAGGTGTTGATATTGCAGAATTATTAAGCTCCGAAATTAAAAAAGTGGATGCAATCCGTATTTTAGAAGCGCATGAAACACCCACCCTGCCCGGCGAACATGCCGGTTATATATTACGTATATTAGGTCCGATGGAACTAGCAGGAAAGTTTGAATGGTATGAACTGACCTTGGCGCCAAACGGCGCTTTAGTATCCGGTTCGCACGATCCTGGCACCAAGGAACATTTAACGTTATTGCATGGCAGCGTGGAACTAGAAGTCAACAGTGTTAAAAGAAAACTAAAAGTCGGCGCTACTGCCCGCTATGCTGCCGATCTTCCGCACGCCATCTATAACGTAGGAAAAAGTGAAGCTAAAGCAATAATGGTGGTTATCCATCGCTAATATCTATCATTAAGAATCTATCATTAAGACCGCCTCCCCCATCATTCACAAATTCACTCTAGATCGGTGTTTCTGATTTGCCTAGCTATTTGTGAGAAGTAAAATGACTAAGCAACAAACATTGAAACTGTGTAATTGATTGTAAAGGCTGTCGTCCGCATTGAAGATTCCTTCGTTTTAAGGTCATAACAACTTTTTCGAATGGACTCATCATGAAACTACCATCATTGATACGCTCAGTATGTCTGACACTAGTTACCGTCATCGTTGTATCAAGTTTGTCAGGTTGCGTTGTGGTACCTGCTCGCGGTTATTACGGCCCAGGTTACTACCACTCTTGGGGCTATGATCACCGCGGGTAAGCCTGATTAGTAGCATCGTCAGTACCGGAGATGCCATGAACTGGGAAATCGGATTAAGCCTTTTTTCCTATTCATCGCTTCTCTGATAATGATTACGCACCGGGCTTATTTCTATACCCAGTTATCAAGAATAAGCGGTGCTTCAATACGCTGGTAATGACGAATATTATTAGTTACCAGCACTGCGCCAGCGGACAAGGAATGCGCCGCGATCATCATGTCTAATTCACCGATTGGTTGACCTGAACCAATCAGTTGATGGCGGATTTCCGCATACCAGTCTGCTGCCTCCGCATCCCATGACAAAACACGGACGATCTTAAGGAACTGGCGCACAGCAAGATGTAAGCGATGATCAGTTGGCAATCGTTTCAAGCCGTACAGCAGCTCAGCACGCGTCATTACTGAGATGCATATCATTGAAGGCACAAGAGCGGCCAGTTTGACTTCTATTGAGGGTGATTTGCCTTTAATAAGGTAGCTTGCCGTATCGGTATCGAGCATGTGCAGCATCATGAGCTTCCATCCTTATCATGCGATGCAATCTCATCGTCAAAGATGCCACCCGTTTGCGGCAAAACATTCAATGGTCGATCTGCCATAAAATCAACGGGTACGTTGATCGCATGCAGCAACTCAAAGAATTCGCTCCATGTTTTAGCACCCGGCCGCGTCGACAGCACTACGTCGCCAGTTGCATCATCTCGCGTGATATAAACCTCGCTACCCTCGAAACGGAATTCAAGTGGAAGGCGAACAGCTTGGCTAGAGCCATTCTTAAAAAGTTTTGCAATACGTGTCTCAATCATAACTCCCCCTCATTGCGGATAAATATATGCCAAAGTATATACTCCAATAGCCCGAAGGTCGAACACCTCTAATAACAACCGCAGTTGCATGCTAAGGCACTGCACTCTTTTGCTCAGCACACCTATTTCCTGCAGGATAAAAATCCAAATGGTATTTATTCTCATTATCATTTAAAATAAGTCACCGGCGTTACAGCCACTATTTAGTTTCCGGCCTACAAGATGAACTGGCCTGAAATACCATCATGACAACAAGCACATTAAATCTCGCTACCTCCTCACTCTCACTGGATCAATTAAAAGTGGGTGAATCTGGTTTTGTAGGGAAAATCAATCAATTAACTTCTGCCATAGCGCATCATGATCCGCATTTGGCACGTCGATTAATGGAAATTGGCTTCATTCCCGGTGAGCCGCTGCAAGTTTTACACAAAGGTTTTTTTGGTGGCGAACCGATCGCCGTCAGGATTGGACACTCAACCTTTGCGCTACGACGCTTTGAGGCTGCCCTCATTTCTGTCATCACCCACATTGAAAAATGAATACTGTCCCATCGTTCTCCCCCTTAGTCGCTCTCGTTGGTAATCCTAATTGCGGTAAAACCGCGCTGTTTAATCGCTTAACTGGCGCACGCCAAAAAGTTGCCAATTTTGCCGGTGTGACGGTTGAACGTAAAATCGGGCGTTACGTAAGTGGCTCGGGACGTACCTGGCAAATTCTTGATTTACCGGGCACCTACAGCATCAACGCCAGCACGCCTGACGAACAAATCACCCAAGCAGTTATTACCGGTCAGCATCAGTCTGAAGCCATGCCGGATGCGTTGGTGTGCGTGGTTGATGCCACCAATTTACGGCGCGGGCTACGGATTGCGCTAGAACTCAAGCAGCTTAATCTGCCGATGGTGCTTGCCGTAAATATGATGGACGTGGCGGACAAGCGGAAAATTCAGATTGATTTAAACGCCCTGTCAGCAGCATTAGCTATGCCGGTAGTAGAAACGGTAGCAGTGCGCGCGCAAGGCGAAGCGAGCTTGTTAGCTGCGCTAGAAAAATTACCGCTGCGCTTAGAAAAAAATCCCCCTGCAACGTTAGAACCGACTTCAGCGTTGGAGTTACAAAAACAAGTTAATCAGCTATTAAAAGATTGCGTCAACAATAGTGCGCCAGCTTCCGTCTGGACTGAAAAAATTGACCGGATCATCTTGCATCCAATTTTGGGCACTGCCCTATTTTTGTTTTTAATGTTTTTAGTTTTCCAGGCAGTATTTTCATGGGCCGAATGGCCGATGGAGATCATCAAAGCCAGTGTCGAAGGACTCGGCGATCTGCTGCATGAAAACATGTCGGAAGGCGTGCTACGCGACTTACTAACCCAAGGAATTATTGGCGGTAGCGGTGCTGTACTGGTGTTTTTACCGCAGATTGTGATTCTGTTTTTCTTTATTTTGGTATTGGAAGACTCCGGCTATTTACCGCGCGCCGCCTTTTTGCTAGATCGTTTAATGGGCAGCGTCGGTTTATCTGGCCGCGCCTTCATTCCCCTGCTCTCCAGTTTTGCCTGCGCGATTCCAGGCATTATGTCGACCCGCACTATACAAAACCCGCGTGACCGTTTAATTACCATCATGATTGCACCGCTCATGACTTGCTCGGCGCGGCTTCCTGTCTACGCACTAATCATTGCCGCGTTCATTCCTAACAAGCCAATCCTAGGCATACTCAGCCTGCAAGGTTTAGTGTTATTTATCCTTTATCTGGCGGGTATTTTATCGGCCATGTTAGTAGCTTGGGTCATGAAGCCACGTAATAAAAGCACTCACGCCTTAATGCTGGAATTACCTGATTATCGCTGGCCCAACCTGCGTAATTTAGGCTTGGGCTTATGGGAACGAATCCGCATCTTTACCACTCGTGTCGGTACTATTATTTTGGCACTGATGGTCTTACTTTGGTTTTTAAGCAGCTTCCCCGGCGCACCAGACAATGCGACCCATCCAGCAATTTATTACAGCATTGCCGGCATGTTAGGGCGCGGTTTGGAAGTCATATTTGCACCAATTGGTTTCAACTGGCAAATCTGCATTGCTTTAGTGCCCGGCATGGCGGCTCGTGAAGTGGCTGTGGCGGCATTGGGTACGGTGTATGCGCTGTCACAGCATGGCGACAACCTGGCGCAAACTTTACAGCCTTTAATTGCCCAATCATGGAGTTTGCCAACGGCGCTTTCTCTATTAGCGTGGTTTGTATTTGCACCGCAATGTATTGCGACGCTGAGCGTGGTTAAGCGGGAAACCAATTCATGGCGCTATCCCCTAATTATGGTGAGCTATTTGTTTGGATTAGCTTATTTGGCTTCTTTTTTAACTTATCGCATCGCGCTGTTTTTTTTAGGCTAAATTGAACTTAAGGACATCATCATGCAAACCTTTATTTGCAGTTTAATTATCATCGCTGCCTTGCTGTATACAGCTAACCGCTGGATGCCGCTCAAATTGAAACAACGTTTTATGCAGATGCTGGGGAAAACCCCTGTAGTCAATCAATCTACCGGCGGCTGCAGCTCGTGTTCTTCATGTGGTAATTGTGGAAGCAATTCCACAAAATTAGCGAAAAAGTGATTATTGCCCGTAGCAAATAATCCAAACGCTATGGTAAGCTGAACTACCTCAATCAGATTACGTTGATGTTATGCAAAATATTATTTTTGATAAAACTGATAAAGGCCGTGAAGAGATCATTTCGCGTAAGTACCATTTAGCCAGCCGTTTGCGCACCTTACTGGTGATGGTGGATGGCAAACATAGCAGCGACGATTTACTGGCAAAAGTAGAACCGCTAGGCTTGACACAAGCCAGCGTAGAAGAACTAGAACAACAGGGTTACATTCAACGTCAAAGCCCGTCTGTACAAGTGGTTACCACTTTAGATGACACTCAAAACAGCCAAATCAACAGTATCGAGTTATTTCAGGTTTTATATGACTTTTATACTGAAACCATTAAGCATAATCTTGGTTTACGCGGCTACAACATCCAATTTATCGTAGAGCGCGCCAGCACTTTGCAAGATTTCCACGATTTACGTGCCCCATTTTTGGACGCCATCAACAAATCTCAAAGCGAAAAAAAAGCGCTGGAGTTGCGCGATCAGCTTGATGAGCTACTAAACATTGTGCCAATCAAGTCGACATAATTTTCTAAGCTTCCCCATGGAATAGTACAAGCTGGGCTAGTTATTCAAACGAATTTTGCTACACTGAATTAACGAAACGCAATAAAACCATCCATTTACGATGTTCGCAATGAGCTGCCTGGTTTTACTAAGGAGGTTATTTACGTGGTTACGTCTAATCCATCCAAGCAAAGCCCGGCTGATGTGGCCCGTGAAACGTTTCGGCAACTGTCTACAACGCGAACTCAACCAACGCCCGAAGCCTATAAGAAACTCTACAATGAAATTGCAGGAATTACTGAACCAATTGACAACAGTGCCCAGCTACAAAAAAACAATGAGGAATTAGAAAAGATATTGCTGAATTTAGCGGTAAGTTTAACGCTAGAAAGCCACGAATATGCCGATATTGGACAACGCTTAACCGTTGCCGCAGAACAGCATAAATGGGCGGATTACCTTCGCGGTTTAAATGAGTTTACTGAAAAAGTATTCTCACAGATCAAAAATATCCAGCCACAAGCAAGTGCAGCTACGGCCAGCTCGAAGCAAGTTGTGCTTGCGGCAGAAGATTCGATACAGACCTCCATACTAAAAGACTTGCTAACGCGCACCTTAGCGCTGGCACTCCCCTCTCTACTGACTACTGCGCCCGAGCTTTCTCAAGAATCAGATGCCTTGGCGCAACTACTTAAAAAAGCCGTCGCAGAAAAAGACTTTGCCGATATTGGCGCAAGATTAAAAAACTTATGTTTTAAAATTGAACACTTACCGGCCCCCGCCCCCTCTGGAGCGGCTGAAACACCTATTTCCATGTCATTGACCGATGACATGTTAATTGGCATGTTATCAAAGCTACTATCGCAAACTCTGGGCATGGCGGTAGGCGCTTTACTGCAAAACGAACCTAAACTATTAGCGGCCACAGATACTCTGGTAGAGGAAGTCAAAGCAGCAAAATCGCTTAGTGAATTCCAACGGATAGAAACCCGCTTAAAGGACTTATGCTACAAAATAACCTTGAAAGGCGACGATTCTAGCGAGCAACTTCAATTACTTTTATCTTTATTTAAATTGCTGCTGGAAAACGTTTCATCGCTTTTAGATGATGACAATTGGTTGCACGGCCAAGTTGTTGTTATTCAAGAATTAATCGTGGGAGAAATAGATCATCGCGCACTGCTCGAAGCGACTAAAAGTTTAAAGGAGGTTATCTATAAGCAAGGTGTTTTAAAAGATAGCATTGATCAAAACAAGATTTCCGTTAAGCAATTGATGAACTTGTTTGTAGATCGGCTCAGCGTGTTTGCCAATACAACCGGTGAATACCATGAAAAAATCACCGCGTATTCCAGCAAAATCACTCATAACACCAGCCCGGAAGTCATCAACGAAGTGCTGGACAGCCTGCTAGTCGATACCTTACACGTGCAAAGTGAAGCCAGACAATCACACCAGTTAATGGTTAACGCTCAACAAGAAGTTCTGGATGCGCAAACCCGGATCAGCGAATTAGAAAAAAAATTAGCTGACATGAGTGAACAGGTACAGAAAGATCAACTGACAGGAAGTTTGAATCGACGCGGACTAGATGAGATTTTAGAACGGGAAGCAGCTCGCGCTGATCGACGCAATATCCAACTGTGTTTTGGGATGCTCGATATCGATAATTTCAAAAAAATCAACGACACGTTCGGCCATATTACTGGCGATGGCGCATTGGTGCATTTGGTCAACATCATCAAAAAAACCTTGCGCAGCATGGATGTCGTAGCGCGTTATGGCGGGGAAGAATTTGCCATTATTATGCCGGAAACGACATTGAAAGATGCCGCCGAGACATTGGTTCGACTTCAGCGTGAACTCACCAAACATTTCTTTATGGCAGGTAATGAACAGATATTAATTACCTTTAGCGCTGGCGTTGCGGAGCGGCACCCACTAGAAGGACTGGAGACCTTGATAAAACGTGCCGATAAAGCGATGTATGAGGCAAAAAATACCGGTAAAAATCGCGTCATTACCGCCACATAAGTCACTAATCCACCAAGGAATTCTGGATCATGGTTTCTGGAGTTGATTCCCCCATTGCTCAAAATCCGCTCATTGAAGCGTCTGGCAGCGTCGCGCTTGTTAATCAGGCTAAACAGGGAGCCATATTAAATTCCAGCCAATTAGTGGTTGGCAAACAGTTTCAAGCCGAAGTGGTCACCGCACTGGAAGATGGTACATATATCGTCAAAGTAGCGGATATTGCAGCGCGTATGCAACTGCCCAACTCGCCTCAGGTTGGCGCCAAGCTTTCCCTTACCCTCATTTCCACCTCACCGCGCGCCACTTTTTTGTTGGGCTCCCCCGAAGATGAGGAAGCCGCTGCCTCATCTTCTGCAGCCTCCACCACATCCACCGCCACGCTCGGCACCGTCAAACAATTAATTGACGACTTTGTTCAAGCGAGCGGCAATAAAAATACCACGACCACGGCAGGACTTTATTTGCAGTCAGGCGCTAACGTCACAGCAGTGACCAATGCCAATCCTGATCCGCGTTTAATCTCGCTAGCGACAGTATCGCCTGATGGCACACCAACGACATTTAGTTCTGCCGGAAAACTGGTGGATCAGTTACTGCAAAACACGTCGCAACAAGAGACCGCCACAGTCAGCAAAGTCCCTTTACTCACCACCCCCGACGTAAATATTGGCGTCATGGCGAAGGCCTTGCAAAGCGGAGTGACCTCGAGCGGAGTTTTTTATGAGTCGCATTTATTGCAATGGGCGGAAGGAACGCTTAACGTTGCCGAGTTAATGAAAGAACCCCAGGCTAATTTCAAAAGCCTGCCAGAAAATTCGCCAACAACAGGTACGAGCAACACCAATGCCAACGCGCAAGCTAATACCGCCGCCAATTCGCCCATTAATGCAAACAGCCTCATTATTAGCTCCGCCAATCTACTTAGCAGTACGGCCACAACGACGCAAAGCAATAGCACGACCAATCCCATAGCAAGCGCGGTGATAACGCTTCCTCCAACAGCTGCGCCGCTCATACAGCAACAGCTGCAAACCATGGAGCAACAACGCTTTGTCTGGCATGGGGAGTTGTGGCCAGGACAACCGATGGAATGGGAGATCTCACGAGATCAGCCTAAACAGCAAGGCGAAACGGCTGAACGTACATGGCAAAGTGCCGTGCGATTTGAACTACCTCAACTAGGTGCTATTTCCGCACAACTTCAGCTAACCGGAACACATCTTAGGTTAAGTGTGCAAGCTAAAGATGCGCCAACCGCGCTCATGTTACAAAATCACGCTGGTGAACTGGTTGCGGCACTGGACGGCACCGGTGCCCAGTTAGATTCTCTGCTGATCAAAATAAAACCATAGGAGAAATAAAGGAATCACATGAACGATGCGTCTAAACCCTCTGATGAGGCAACTTCCTCAGTACAAAACGCGGTGGCGCTGGCTTACCAGGCTGGGTCGTCGGCGCCGACTGTGGTTGCCAAAGGAAAAGGTTTAGTCGCGCAGGCAATTATTGCCAGAGCTAAAGAACACGGCATTTATGTGCATCAATCTCAAGAATTAGTCGCGTTACTCATGCAAGTCGAGTTGGACAAGAATATTCCACCCGCCTTATACCGCGCCGTTGCAGAATTACTTGCATGGCTATACCATATTGAAAAGCAACGTGACGAAACGACTCCGGTAACTCCCTATATAACCACGGCAAAAGATAACCTGAAAATTATTCCATGATCCCTACTTCGCCCGTTTTAGGAACAGAAAATCAAAGCCCCTATCAGGTTGATTCCCGCAAGGAAATCATTTTATTGCTACGTAGTCTGCAGGAAAATAAACAGCTCATTAACATGATTATTCATGACGGAAATGAGGTCATCATCACTGCTATTTTGAAGGTCGATGATGATAACAACAACATCATTTTTGACTGCGCTTCGACTGAATCTGCCAACCAGCGCTTGATTGAAGCGCCACGCGTTTACTTTGAAGCGGCGTTAAATAAAATCGGTATTCAGTTTTCATCCAGCAGCGTGAGTCGCTGTAATTTTATGGGCAGCCCGTCGCTCTGTTGCACGATTCCCAGCAGCTTAATCCGCCTGCAACGGCGCGAATACTATCGTATTAATACTCCGCATACCCACCCGCTTATTTGCGTCGTTAATGTGCCTGAAGAAAATGGCGGCGGCAAAATCAATTTACCGTTAGTGGATATAAGTTGTGGCGGTGTCGCCATGCTGGATGATCAAAGAGTGCTGAATGTTGACTTTGGCACACTCTACAACGACTGCAAAATTGATTTGCCTGGCATAGGCCTGGTTAATATCACCTTGCAAGTACGGAACTCACAAAATCTTCTATTAATGAATCATAAAACCAGCCGTCGGATCGGCTTTCAATTTATTGATTTATCAAAAACCATGATGGCTCAGATTCAAAAATTGATCACTAAAATAGAACGGGAACGTAATTCGCGGCAAAGTGGCATGAATTAACGGGCAACCATTCAATTACAAATTTATATTCCCGCATGTACGAAAAATTTCAATCCGAGATAAAAGAATATATAAAAAGAGTTTTTTACACTTAAATTTGCATATTCATAATATCGTTATAAGCGGCAACCATTTTATTGCGTACCTGCACCGTTGTTTGCAAGCTAATACTGGCTTTTTGCCCGGCGATCATCACATCAGAGATACTGACTTTATCGTCGCCCAAGAGGAATTGATCACCAAGTTTCTGTGCTTTTTCTTGCACTTGATTGACCTGATTAAGAGAACTTTTTAATGCGTCCGCAAAACTGACTGTGGCAGTTGTTCCGCTAGTTCCGCTCACGCCATTCGTGCCATCGGAGGACGTTGGTACAACAACATTACCCACCGACATTGTCGACGGCGGTGCTGCCTGTGCCGCCGTGTTACGCAGCATAGTCAGCATTGAATCAATTTGACTGCTGCTGATTCCAACCCCTCCAACGCCGCCAACGCTCATCACAGCCTCCGTGTCCATTTATACAAAACAATGACAACTAGTAGCACCTTAGCAGATGGCAGTAATAATTTTAATTTAGATAAGACAGGTAAATAACCGTGTATTCGGCTGTTTAAAATTACAAAATCATCTGACAATCTATTAAAAATCGGTAGGAATGCTGTGCAGTCAATGGCAAACTAATTCCTGATAGCATTAAGCTTCAAGCCGACCAATCACAACACATTTGCACCATAACTTCGCTACATAATTCTTGCCATTAGTTGATATGAATTAGATTATTTCGGAGTGCCTCACATGGCAACAGCAGACCCCGCGACTCTGGCTCAACCCCGCTTTTTGGGACTTCCAGAAACACAAGGAACCCGTCTATTTCTTCTGGTTGGCTCGACTGCGGCTGTCTTGGCCGTTATGGCAGGCATTTGGATCTGGAGCTCGCAACCGGATTATCGGGTGCTGTTTTCCAATTACACCGACCGGGACGGCGGTGCGATTGTCGCCTCCTTACAGCAAATGAATGTGCCCTATAAATTCTCCGAAGGTGGCACGGCCATTTTAGTGCCGGAAAATCAAGTCCACGATGCGCGTCTTAAATTGGCATTACAGGGATTACCAAAGGGCGGCAATGTCGGATTTGAATTAATGGAAAACCAAAAAATGGGGATTTCTCAATTTTTGGAACAGATTAATTTTCAACGTGCCTTAGAAGGCGAATTAGCACGTTCGATTGAAACCATTTCAGCAGTACAAAGCGCGCGGGTACATTTAGCAATACCCAAAGATACAGTCTTCATGCGCGAACAACAAAAACCGACCGCTTCCGTTATTCTGAATCTCTATTCCAGCCGCTTGCTGGACCAGCAGCAAGTCAGTGCCATCATTCATTTGGTTGCGTCCAGCGTTCCTGAATTACCTGCGCAAAATGTCACTATCGTCGATCAAAGCGGCAATCTGCTGTCTGACACGACCAAACAAACTTCTAACGGACTAAACCCGACCCAACTTAAATATGTGCACGAATTGCAGCAGGATATTGTCAAACGCATTGAATCCATCATTAGCCCGATTGTGGGACCCAATAATGTCCGTGCAGAAGCTAGCGCCGATGTCGATTTTACGCATGTAGAACAAGCCGCTGAAACTTACAAACCCAATCAACCGCCCGAAACCGCCAGCGTGCGCAGCATGCAAAACAGCGAATCCGGAAATAAATCGGCAACGAATGCATCAGGCATTCCCGGCTCATTTAGTAATCAACCACCTACCAATGCGACGGCTCCCATCGTCACTGGCGCGGCTGCGGCAAGTGCGGCCGCCGCAGCTAATGGCGCTGTTACCCAAAAAGAATCCACCATTAATTATGAGCTGGATAAAACCGTGCGTTATACCCAGCTAGCCATGGGTGGAATTAAGCGCTTAGCGGTTGGTGTTGTGGTAAATTTTAAGCACGAAATCGATAAAAACGGCAAGCCAGTCAATCGCGAATTAAACGACGCAGAAAAAGCGCAAATCACCTCATTAGCCAAAGAAGCGATGGGCTTCAGCCAAGAGCGCGGCGACACGTTAAATGTCGTTAATAGCCAATTTATAAGCACAGAAAAAGATCTGGCTGATGTACCGTTTTGGAAGCAGCCCGCAACGATAGAATTAATTAAAAATATATTGAAATACCTGGCTGGCGCAATCGCCATCATGTATCTGTTTTTTGGCTACCTAAAACCTTTGCTACGTAAAATCATGGATAGAAATGCGGCGCGCGAGCGGGAAGAAGCCAGGTACAGAGCAACGCCTAACCTGGATGAGCAACTCAACGAAGACGGATCAGTCGTCAATTTATCCAAACCGGAAGTAGTCGAAGAATTCCAGTTTAAAGCAGCACATGCGTATGAAAAAGATTTAGAGGTGGCGCAAAACCTGGCAAAACAAGATCCTAAGATCGTTGCCAACGTTGTTAAAACCTGGGTGAATAGTGAATAAGTAGTAAGTGAGTCAGTAATGAATCAGTAGCAAATGAAAGGGTTGCAATGAGCGACGTAGGCCTACAAAAAGCAGCCATCTTAATGCTGGCACTGGGCGAAGATTGTGCTTCCGAGGTAATGCGGCATTTAGGCCCTCGCGAAGTACAAAAGCTCGGCATTTCCATGGCAGGCATGACTGCAATTCCACACGAAACGGTGGCGGCAACACTCGGTGAATTTTTAAATGACGCCGATGTCAGCTCGTCGATGGGAATTGATTCGGACGACTATATTCGCAATGTATTAACTAAAGCACTCGGCGACGACAAAGCGTCCTCGCTACTTAACCGCATTCTTGGCGGACGCGATGCCAGCGGTATAGAAAGCTTAAAGTGGATGGATTCGCCTTCCGTGGCAGAGCTGATTCGCAATGAGCATCCACAAATTATCGCCACCATTCTGGTGCACCTGGAACGTGATCAAGCCTGTGAAATTTTAACCAATTTTACCGAGCGCCTGCGCAACGACGTAATTTTGCGCATCGCCACCTTAGACGGTATTCAACCTGCGGCATTACGTGAATTAAATGACGTTCTCACAAAACTGTTAACCGGTAATGAAAGCCTGAAGAAAAAAACCATCGGCGGAGTGCGCGCTGCGGCTGAAATTTTGAACTTTATGAGCGGTGAACAGGAAGCATCGGTGATGAGTAACCTGCGCAATTACGATGGCGATATGGCCGAAAAAATCATGGATGAGATGTTTGTGTTTGACAATATTATGGATATTGATGACCGCGGCATCCAGCTCTTATTGCGCGAAGTTCAGTCAGACACTTTAATTGTTGCGCTCAAAGGAGCCAACCCTGAAATGCGCGACAAGATCTTTAAAAACATGTCGCAACGTGCTGCTGAAATGATGCGCGACGACTTGGAATCTAAAGGGCCGGTACGTTTATCCGAGGTAGAAGCGCAACAAAAAGCGATTTTAATTATCGTGCGCCGCTTGGCCGACGAAGGCCAAATTATGCTGGGTTCAAAAGGCGGGGAGGATGCGTTTGTCTGACGTGATCGCTAAAGGAAAACTCTCCGCGTACCAACGCTGGGAGATGACCTCCTTTGAGGAAAATACACCGGAAAACAAAAAGCCCGGCACGGATAAAGCTGTGGTTCAAATTACTGAATCCAATCAAAAAGAGCTCGATGATTTAAAAGTGTCAGCGCAAAAAGAAGGCTTTGCCAAAGGCTTTGAAGAAGGCCACCAGGTTGGACTCAAAACAGGACAACAAGAAGAGCAGCAAGAACTAGTCGCATTCAAACAGATCAGCACGCAATTCAATGCGTCTTTGCAGCAAGCCGAACACTTGGTTGCGCAAGAGGTTCTTGATTTGGCGCTTGATATTGCCAAAGCGATGCTCAAAAATGCGCTCACCATCAACCCCGAATTAATTATCCCCATCATCGAACAGGCAATAGCAAGCCTGCCTTCGGTGCAACAACCTGCACAATTATTTCTCAACCCCAAAGACGCCATCTTAGTCCAAGCTAAAATCGGTGCCGAACTCAGCGAAGCCGGTTGGGTTATTGTGCCCGACGCGCATTTAAAAATTGGCGACTGTCGGATTGAAACAATGAAAAATCAGATTAATGCCTCTCTCAGTTCACGCTGGCAGCAAATAGCCGAAGCATTAGGACGTGAAAACAGTTGGTATGTTGTCGACCATACAGAGCACCGGCGATGAATACCGAAGCAACTCCCCTACCCTCGCTCGCCTTATGCAAAACCTATTTGAATAATGCGAAAGAAGTCATTGAATTAGTTGGCAACTTTGACATTGCGGGCCGCATTACCCGGGTAACCGGCTTGGTGATTGAAGCGGTTGGGCTTAAATTACCGATGGGCAGTGCCTGTATTATTGCGCTCCAAAATGGTGAAGAGATCAACGCCGAAATCGTTGGTTTCGATAATGAAAAAGTATTTCTGATGCCGCAAAATTCGGTTGAAGGACTGCTACCCGGCACGCCGGTTTTTGCCGCCAAAGCGACCGACAGCATTTGCCCGGTCAACTTGACCATACGCCCGTCACGCCGCGCAGTAGATCGCACGCGCCACCTTCCGGTTGGCTATGAACTACTAGGCCGGGTGTTAGATGGCGCAGGAAAACCGCTAGACAGTTTAGGTCCGTTAAACACCACGCAAAGTGCTGCGCTTAAATCACGTTCAATCAACCCTCTACATCGAGCACCGATCACAGAAATTTTGGATGTCGGGGTGCGCGCCATCAACAGCATGCTCACCATCGGACGCGGCCAGCGCATGGGCTTATTTGCCGGTTCCGGCGTGGGTAAAAGCGTTTTGCTAGGAATGATGGCGCGGTACACCAGCGCCGACGTGATCGTGGTCGGATTAATCGGTGAACGTGGTCGGGAAGTAAAAGAATTTATTGAACAGATTTTAGGTGCTCAAGGTTTAGCACGTTCCGTGGTTGTTGCTGCTCCTGCTGACACGCCGCCTTTAATGCGCTTACAGGGTGCGGCTTACGCCACGACCATTGCCGAATTTTTCCGCGATCAGGGTAAAAGTGTTTTATTAATTATGGATTCATTGACCCGCTATGCCATGGCACAGCGCGAAATTGCCTTAGCCATTGGTGAACCACCAGCCACCAAAGGTTACCCACCTTCAGTGTTTGCCAAACTACCGCTGTTAGTCGAACGTGCCGGCAACAGCTTGCCCGGCGGCGGTTCCATTACGGCTTTTTATACGGTACTGACAGAAGGTGACGACCAGCAAGACCCGATAGCAGATGCCGCGCGGGCCATTTTAGATGGGCATATTGTGCTGGATCGTACTTTGGCAGATTCCGGTCATTACCCGGCAATCGATATCGAACAGTCAATTAGTCGTGCAATGACGAATATTGCCAGCCCTTCGCACCAAAAAGCAGCGCGGAAACTTAAGCAATTAGTTTCCAGATATCAACATAGTCGCGATTTGATCAGTGTTGGTGCTTATTCCGCAGGGACTGATCCTGTTTTAGATGAAGCTATTTTGAATCATCTAAAAATTGAACATTTTTTACAGCAAGGCATACAAGAAAGATCAAGTATTACCGAGAGCTTAGGGCAACTTACCACGTTATTCTAAGAATTGATTCCGGCAGCACCAATCTATACTTGTTACATAGGAGTCTACGATTATGGCTCAATCATCACCTCTCACGACATTAATTGAACTTGCCGAACGGATGACCGATGAGGCCGCGGCCAAGTTGGGCCTCGCCATACGCTCTTGTGATGAATTAGAGCAAAAATTGAATTTGCTGAAGAAGTACCGGGATGATTATTCCCTGAAGATGCAAGCCGAATTAAAAGTCGGTCGTAACATGCAGCACATACGCAATTTTCAGCTCTTTCTGGGCAAAATTGATGACGCTATCAAGGGCCAGCAACTATTAGTAATTAGTGCACAACAGCGGGTGCTGGTCGCACGTCAGAATTGGCAAGATCAGGAAAGAAAGCGGATGTCTTATTCGACCTTGGAAGTACGGGCTGAAAAAGTTCAACAAAAAAAAGAAGCCCGGCGCGATCAACGGCAAAACGATGAACATGGCACCCGACAAGCATTTTTTAAGCGTTAGTATTTTAAGTAATGATATCGCGATGAAAACAGGAACAGAATTAGATCAGTGAGGAGCATATCGGCTGATTAATTAGCAGCAGTAGCAAATTTAATCAAAACACAGGTCAATATTATGCATGCCACTATTCCAACCGCTCCCTCATCCCCTATCACGGTTCAAAATAGCGGCACCGCATCGGCGGCAAACAAGTCTGCTTCCGGGGATTCATTTAATCAAGTACTCAGCAATGAAATGAATGCACAAGCGCCAGCGAAAGCTCCCGCTACCAGCTCATCTGCAAGCCCAGCTTCCAACGCATCATCTAGCGCACCGGCCACTGGCAAAAAAAACAGTACGGCAACAACCGCACCATCAACACCAACGCAGCCAGCCAACCAATCTAGCTCCGCAACAGACACGCAGGCAAACGCGGCTGCCGCTCTCACTGCTGCCGCCGTCGCTGCTGCCGCCGCAGCCGCAAGCGCATCGGTAGTACCAACTAACCCGATTAATTCCACAACGGCCACATCGGACGCAACATCAACAGCTTCAACAGCGTCCACAGCAAATGCGGCAATACTGGCGAGTTCGGCTGCTGCGATACCAACATCATTTACACCTGTCGCACCGCCTCCCGCCAGCAACACTAAAGCACCGGTTGCCAGCAATCTGATCAATGCAACAACGACCAAAACAGCGGGCACACCAATTCCTGCACAAACAGCCCCCACTGCGAATCAGACTAAAGTGACTGGCAGTTTGTCTCAAAACCTGTCACCGCAGCCGGGGCTATTTTCATCAAGCTTAAAAGCAGCCCAGTTTGCCCAGACAGCGCCCGCTGTCAATAGCAACGCAGCTACTTCCGCCACAGCGCCCTCCGCAACTGAAACAACCGAACCGGCGCCAACCGTTACCGTTCCAACGGTCGCTAATTCAAGTGCATCGGCAGCGGCCTTAACTAACGCGGCAATCAACACCAGTTTGCAGGTACAAACGCTTAAAACCGCGAATCAGGGTCTCAATGCAACACAGCTCAGCGCGATTGCACCGGTTCTTACTTTACCAACGACAACAAATGCAATGGATGCAACGTCGAGTAACGCCATAGCTCCCCCAGTTGGCACGCCAAATTGGGAGCAAGCAGTTGGCCAAAAAATTAGCTGGATGGCGGTAGGCGGTCAGCAAAGTGCATCGCTTACGCTAAACCCACCGGATTTAGGCCCGTTGCAAGTGGTATTAAGTGTCAATAATCAGCATGTTAGCGCGACGTTTATTTCACATCAGCCAGAAGTACGTGCAGCGCTTGAAAGTGCCATTCCTAAATTGCGCGAAATGATGGGGCAATCAGGCATTCAATTGGGTGAGTGCAATGTAAGCAGTCAAACCAAACAACAGCAAGAGTTTGCACAACGTCAGTCAAATTCAACTAACTCAATTAACTCGACCAATAGCAGCGTCAGTACAGTTGGCTTGACACAACTAAATCAGTCTGATGGTGGTCGAGGTGGAATCGGCTTAGTGGATACCTTTGTTTAATGTTTAATTTGCGCTTTGTGCCCGCTTGTCATTGATATGCCCTATAAAAAACACTATATTTTATTTAGGCAATACTGGACGAGTGGTGAAATAGTGGAGAAATAGTGGAGAAATTAAGCTGCTCTAATTTTCATAACAAACCGAAGGATGTCAGATGTCAAAACCACCGCCAAAACCAGAAGCAGCTGCGGCCGATGCCGTTGTTCCAGAAACCGGCTCAAAAAAGAAAAAAATCATCATTATTGCTGTCATTGTTGCCGTGATATTAGCGAGTGCTGGTGGCGGCGCAATGATGTTTTTAGGGAAAAAAGATCCTAACAAAAAAGACGAAAAAAAATCCGCAGAAAAATCAACTCCGCCGGTATTTCTTGCTTTGGATAATTTTGTCGTCAATGTGCAATCGGAAAACGGCGACAAATTTCTGCAGGCAGGCATCACATTACAAGTCAAAAATGAAGAGCAAATGACCTATTACAAAGGGTATATGCCGCAATTACGCAGCCGGATACTTTTATTACTATCCAGCAAAGCGGCAGATGAATTGCTCACGAATGAGGGAAAAGAAAAGCTGAGCAGCGACATTATCAAGCAGATTCAGCGCCCCTACAATAACGAAGAACCCACTCCCAAGGAGGCTGAAGAGCGCAAAATACTCGGTGTGTACTTCACTTCTTTCATGATTCAATAACACGGAAACTTCGCACATCCATGTCAGATAATTTCCTTTCCCAAGAAGAAGTTGATGCCCTTTTAAAAGGGGTCACTGGGGATCAGGACGACGCAGACACACAGGAGGACACAGGTAGCGTTCGCACTTACAACCTGGCGACGCAAGAACGGATAGTGCGCGGCCGGATGCCGACGCTGGAAATTATTAACGAACGTTTTGCGCGCTTATTACGTATCGGTTTATTTAATTTTTTACGCCGTAGTGCAGAAGTGTCCGTTGGTACGGTTCGGGTTTCAAAGTACAGCGAATTTATTCGCAACCTGGTGGTGCCGACCAATCTTAATTTAATCCATATGAAACCCCTGCGCGGCACCGCATTGATTGTGATGGACCCCAATTTAGTGTTTTTATTGGTCGACAATTTATTTGGCGGCGATGGCCGATTTCATACCCGCGTTGAAGGGCGTGACTTTACCCAGACTGAGCAACGGATTATTTTACGCATACTGGATATTATCTTTGAGACCTATGCAAAATCATGGAACCCCGTTTATCCGGTTGAGTTTGAATATATTCGTTCAGAAATGAACACCCAGTTTGCCAATATCGCCACACCAAATGAAGTCGTCGTTTGCACTACTTTTACAATAGAACTCGGCCCGGTGAGCGGTGAAATGCATTTTTGCATGCCCTATTCCATGATTGAGCCGATCCGCGATACGCTGACCAGCAGCTTACAAGGTGAAACCCTGGAAGTCGATAAACGCTGGGTCCGATTAATGACACAACAAATTCAAATTGCCGAAGTTGAACTTGTCGCTGATTTAGGAACGGCCAACATGAACTTAGGCGCTATTTTAAATTTACGGGTAGGCGACATTATCCCTTTGACAGTACCAGAAACTCTCTCTGCCAAAGTAGATGGCACGCCAGTGATGGAATGTAAATATGGAATTTTTAACGCCCAATACGCGCTTAAAGTTGAAAAGCTACTTTCATCCAGTGCCCAGGAAATGGCCGTGGAAGCGCAGGTAGAATCCAAGCAAGGAGCACGTCATGGATGACATGAATGAAAATTCCGCCCCAGCCGAAGACTCCCCTATTGATGAGGATGATTGGGGCGCAGCAATTGCGGAACAAGAGAAGGCAGATGCTGCGGCAGCTTTAGCGAAACCACCCGAAGTGCAAGCCACGGTATTTCAGGAATTAAGCCCAAAACAAAACAAGCTCGAAACCCATAACGATATTGATTTTATTTTAGATATCCCGGTTCAACTCACTGTGGAATTAGGACGCACTAAAATTGCCATTAAAAACTTACTGCAATTAGCGCAAGGCTCGGTAGTAGAACTTGATGGCATGGCGGGTGAACCGATGGATGTCTTGGTCAACGGATGTTTAATCGCGCAAGGCGAAGTGGTCGTGGTGAATGATAAATTCGGGATACGCTTAACCGACATCATTACCCCAGCTGAACGCATTCGTAAGCTTAATAAATGAAGCTACTCACTTTATTTTGGCTAGTTGTCTACTGCTCTGCCAGTCATGCGGTTGACGCGTCCGCTGGTTCTGCCGCCGGCTCAACTACCAGCTTGGCAGCAGGTAATTTAATTCAGGTTACGTTAAGTTTACTACTGGTCATCGCAATACTCATTGCGCTGAGCGTGGCGTTTAAAAAATTTGGATTAAACCGGATTCAAGCTGCTTTTCCGGTCAAGGTAGTTGGTGCAATCAGCGTGGGAAACCATCAACGGATTATGGTCATTGAAGCTGGCGATGAATGGATCGTGTTAGGCGTTACCCCTCAACATATTTCAACCATTACCAGCATGCCACGCCAAAAATCTGACGATACGAGCAATAGCAACGGCAACAACAAGGCACATTTTTCTACATGGATGCAGAGCGCCCTAGAGAAATATCATGTCAAAAAAACCTAAGCCAAACAATCATTTAGCCAGCACCGCGTTAATTAGTATCAGCCTGTGCTTGCTATGTTTAATTTCTAACGACGCATTTGCACAAGTCCCCGTGGTGACTAGCACACCCACTACCGGTGGGGGTCAAAATTATGTCTTGAGTATTCAGACACTGCTATTTTTAACCTCACTGTCCTTCCTGCCCGCTGCTTTATTAATGATGACGAGCTTTACCCGCATCGTCATTGTGCTTTCCATGTTGCGGCAGGCGATAGGCACGGCAAGCTCTCCGCCTAACCAGGTGATTATTGGCTTATCGTTATTTTTAACTTTGTTTGTGATGAGTCCGGTCATCGACAAAATTTATCAAGATGCGTATCAGCCCTTTAATGAAAACAAAATCACCTTAACCGATGCGTTAGATAAGGGAGCAAAGCCACTCAAACAATTCATGATGAAGCAAACTCGCCAGGCTGATTTAGCGCTCTACATCAAACTTGCCCGTTCGCCTCAAATACAGGGCCCCGAAGACGTGACATTAACCGTGTTGATTCCAGCTTTTATCACCAGCGAACTTAAAACCGCATTTCAAATCAGCTTTGCCATTTTCATTCCATTTTTAATTATTGACATGGTCGTAGCGTGTGTATTGATGTCGATGGGGATGATGATGATGTCACCCGCCACGGTCTCCTTGCCTTTTAAAATAATGTTATTCGTTTTAGTCGATGGCTGGCAGTTATTAATAGGTTCATTAGCACAGAGTTTTTATTAGAAGACGGGAGCAAAAATGACCCCTGAACAAGTAATGACTATCGGCCGGCATGCGATGCAAATCACGCTGATGATTGCGATTCCGATGTTGCTGGTAGCGCTGACAATTGGGTTGATGGTGAGTATTTTCCAGGCAGCGACGCAGATTAATGAAATGACCTTATCGTTTATTCCTAAGCTGATCGGTGTGTTTTTAGTGTTGGATCTTGCAGGGCCATGGATGCTGACTATTTTGACCGATTATATGCGGGAGTTGTTTATGGGGATTCCTGGGATGGTGAGTTAAAAATTGGGACTTACGCGCTGTAATGCGCTGTTTAGTTAACCAATAACAGCATTAACGTCATCCTCGCGTAGGCGGGGATCCAGTGCACGCAGTACCTTTAGTGTTCAATTTACTAGCTTCTGGATTCCCGCCTGCGCGGGAATGACGTTAATGGCGAAATGGTTATGCAACTTTTTTGAGCTTAACTGAGCGACTTTAGGCTACGTGTTGTGCTTTTTAATATTTGCTAGTGGTGATGGTTTTGATGTTGATGTTGATGTTGATGTTGATGTTGATGTTGATGTTGATGTTGATGTTGTTTTTGACGTTGCTTTTGACCTACCCCCACTTCTAGTTCGGCCGGTTTTTCTAAGGAAAAAAGGATAAGAAAGGTTCGCTGTTTGAGCGTAGCGAGTTTCGAACTTTTCCCTTTTTTTCTTAGAAAAATCGGGGTTTCCGAAATAGCGTGGTCGCCTTTTTTGGCCTACCTTTTTTGGCGACGCAAAAAAGGCAGGTAGCTGCCGGTCTACCACCGGCCCCAAGCCTTAAGTTTGTCATTCAGGTTGATTAATTTAAGTCTGATTAATATCAGGTTGTGATTTTTAAATTCGTCAAAACCGGTTGATATACGGTTTGTTCTTGAACTGCTTTCGGAGTTGATCCATTGCTTATAGGCCGGTGGTAGACCGGCGGCTAGTTACCTTTTTTGCTTCGCCAAAAAAGGTAACCCAAAAAAGGCGACCACGCTATTTCGGAAACCCCGATTATTTAACGGAAAAATGGGAAAAGTTCGAAACTCGCTGCGGTGTAAAAACCTTGGGTACCTGTGGGAGACTTCCCTTGCAAGGGAAGTCCGTTCCGCAAGCGCGGAGCAATGCTCCACGAAACCCTTGCTACACCTCAAACAGCGAACCTTTCTTATCCATTTTCCCGTTAAATAACCGGCCAAACTAGAAGTGGGGGTAGGTCAAAGTCAACAGCAAGGTCAAGGTCAACAGCAACAGCAAAGTCAAGATCAACACCAACACAAGTAAATATTAACCAACTCAGCACATCAGTAAATAAATAAGATGAACTAATCTAATACCCAAAAAGATCCAACATGCTCTCCATTTCAAGCGATCAATTAATTATCTGGGTAAATTCATTTATCTGGCCCCTAACCCGAATACTCGGTTTAATTGCGATTGCCCCGATCTTTGGCAATGCGGCTATTCCTGTCCCAATGAAAATCAGCTTCGGCGTAGTGCTAGCCCTTTTAGTCGCCCCCACCCTACATAACCTACCCTTAATTGATCCAATTTCACTACCGGGAATGTTAATTTTAATCGAGCAATTTGTGATTGGTGTCGCGATGGGTTTCACCATTCAAGTGGTATTTGGCAGTGTAGATTTAGCGGGCAATTTAATCGGGATGTCGATGGGCTTAGGTTTCGCGTCCTTCTTTGATCCACAAACACGCGGCAACACCCCTGCCATCAGCCAATTCCTCACCCTGGTAACCACCATGTTATTTTTAAGCCTGAATTTACACCTGGCTTTACTCAGCACCTTGGTAGAAAGTTTTACCAAACTCCCGATAGGCGTCGACTTAACACTGCAACCAGGCATTTGGCTACACATCGTCAGCGCAGCTTCGGTCATTTTCAGTTCTGGCGTTCAACTGGCACTGCCCATTATCGCGGCCTTATTAGTGACCAATATCGCCCTGGGAATTTTAACCAGAGCAGCGCC
This sequence comes from Solimicrobium silvestre, assembly GCF_002976435.1. Lineage (GTDB taxonomy): Bacteria > Pseudomonadota > Gammaproteobacteria > Burkholderiales > Burkholderiaceae_D > Solimicrobium > Solimicrobium silvestre. Next base: position 34,313 of record NZ_PUGF01000036.1, read on the forward strand.
GCAACTGAATATTTTCGGGATTGGCTTCCCCATTACCATGACGGTCGGCTTCCTAATGTTGTTCATCATCATCCCTTACCTCGCACTTCCGCTACAGAAAATATTAGAGTTTGGGATACAGCTGGCCGCTCTGCGTTAACATCCGTTTTAGTTTCAGTATCTCTGCCAACAAATTGAATAGAAAACACAGGTAAAAAACAGCTTGCGTGTTCAGACACACGGGAAACATATAAAAAAATAAACAAATGAGGCTGTATTTACAGCCTCATTTGTTCTTGATTGCTAAAAAGAGCCGTTCAGCTCTTAAAGAGACAGCAAGTCAAATTGCATCAACCCGCTTTACGACGGCGAAGCAAGCCAAGCGCTGCTAGCCCGATACCAAATAACCACAGAGACACAGGCTCAGGAACAGAAGAAGGAACAGTTTGCCCTGCTTTTTGAGAGCCAATCGTGACATCGGCGAAGGCAACCTCATTGACTGCCCCGCCAAAGTCCACCGACTGGGCATTTCCAGCGAAAGTAACGCCAATCGCGTCATACGGGCAGAAATTCGTGCCGCCGCAACCGCTATCGCCATCATTCTTCGTCAACGGTAAATCGATGGTGGCCAGCAGCGTCCCGGTGTCGTCCAACCCGCTCCAGACGTTAACAAACGCCGCATCGGAAGGGGAGCTGTAATAGAAGGAGAAGCCAGTATTAAATCCATTCAGAACGTCCATTGTATCTGCCGCTCCCGACAAAAAGAACACAGCGTTGGCCCCAGCCCCCCCTGGGATTTCGCCGGTGTTGCATACCCCGCTAGGATATCCACTACAGGTGAGTGCATTCGCAGAGAAAGTGATTCCATAGTTTGTACCGGGGCCCGAGCCATCGCCGCCAAGGCCGCCGTTATAATAATTCAGCACGGGTTCTTCGGCCGAACCTTTGAGTCCGGCAAAATTAAGCACCTGAGCGGTGGCCGACGTTACCCACAGACTGGCAACGGACAGAGCAAGAACGAGAAGAACGCGTTTCAATGTCAAATTCATATGATTCCTATATTGAATAATACACAAGGGGAAGGTCGGGAGACCATTAAGCACAAACCATGCCGCCTTATGTACAGCAATACAAATCAACGATTTTCTAAATTGATAGATCAAATCTCGATTGTCGAGTGTAAAGTTTTCCGACACGCCCGTGAAGTAGATCAACCCTGTAACGCAGACATATTCTTCCCTCCGCGACATATGACAACTACAGAGACAAAAAACAGAATGACTCTTAGTTCTTTAGATAAAATGACGGATTGGCCCACGGAGTATTAGATGCCTTGAGATTTCCGGAATAGTATCCAGGAACCAGCGGTGAACCGAGGCTATTGGACAAAGTAAGTGTTGGAGCACCACCAATCATGGGCGCGCCGTAAGTGGCATTGCCGTGGTACCGGAATTCAATTCGTTCGCTCAGCTGATCTGCGTAGACTGACTGTGTTCCATCTTGAATCGGCACTTCAAATGGTCCATCTATGTCGGTGAAGTGCCGGCTTTCTCCACCGGCAATATATCCATTTCCATACAGATCGTAACGTGATTGAGTATCGTGCCAGCTTTTGACAGTGAGTTGGAGCGTAAGTACACCAATCTGCCCATTATTGCAGCCTTATTAGTGACTAATATCGCCCTGGGAATTTTAACCAGAGCAGCGCCGCAACTGAATATTTTCGGGATAGGCTTCCCAATTACCATGACAGTCGGCTTCTTAATGCTGTTCATCATCATCCCTTACCTGGCACTTCCGCTACAGAAAATTTTAGAGTTTGGAATACAGCTGGCAGCACTGCGTTAATACCCGCTTTAGTTTCAGCAAATCTGCGGGCAATTAAATTTATAACGCCTGAAATATAAAAACGCTGTATGTTTTTCAAGGATACGCAAATGGCAGGTAAGTGGCAGGTTGCTGCCAGATGGGGCTTGGGGATGACTGTGTCAAGTGTGCCCATACTTGACGGTCGAGGTTCTACATTGCGGTCATTCAAAATTTGGAAAATCAATCTCTTTTTATTGGTTCTTTTATTTGAATTTTCATTCGTTGGGAAATTCGAATTACACCAGAATCTCGATCAAAATTTATCCAATCGAATGTGATGACCCCATCTGCGGCATGAAACGTTGTTTCATCTAAACTCGCTGTATCAAATATCGGATTGTTCGGTCTTAGAATTCTGATTCGATAATTAAAATCACCATTATCGGCATACTTTGTAAGCACAAAATGTTTTGAATCACCTTTATATACGTAGTCCCCCATCCAAACTGCGTTAGATCCACAAAATTTAAAACCAGTGTAGAAATCAATCTTTTTTAATCCGCTGGGATCTTTTTTAAAAGTCATCCATGGAGTACCTAGTCGATAAGGCTTAAGTAAAGAGTCGCAGATTTGCTCCTGCTCTTTAAAAAATAGATCAATTTCGCCATTTGTGACAACTCTCCGCCTGCTGTATTTTTCGGTTTCAAGGACTTCAAAATCAACTGAAATCGGATTGTCTGAGATATTTTTTTCCTTGTCTAAAGTAGAGTTTTGCTGCATTTTCGATGAGATAAGAACAGAATTCCCAACATCTGATAATGCTGTTGCGTTGGTTATGAATGCATTCAAATCAATAGCGTTACTGGTATTATTTCCACATGCACGTTTCTTGGAGTGATCAACTGCATACTTCATCGTTGCCAATTTACTTCCATCTCTTCGATCAGTAACGGTTAACGTATATTGAATCAATCCACGATTAACTATGGCTTGATTTAGTTCGTCAGGATTTGAAATTTCGTGAGTGACGAGCACATCTGATAATGTAGAGTCGGAGATCATGTCAGGCACAATGAGATTGTCTTCAACATCTTCAAACATATGGTCGGAGTCAATTATATATTTCGACATAATTGAACCAGACATTGGAGCCCAATCTAAATGGATTGAGGAAACTTTTAACTTAGGCGAACGAAAATATTTTAGTTCTGAGTCTTCGCAGATTTTGACAAAATTTTTATCCGGCAAATACCTATTTTCAAGAGACTCCGCATAAAGAAATAACATGGCTCCAATAAATACGATAAATACCGGTGAAATCAAAGTAACAATGGCAAAAACCATTTTGTTATTTGTGGCCTTTTTTATCGCAATAATTGCCGCTAAAATATGTGCCAACAACAGAGAACAGCCGATAATCCACGCAAATTGAGGCCCACTCAACATCGCAAAAATTAGCGAATAAGCAGATAAAAGCAAGCCTATAACGGCTGCAGCTATGTATGGAATTTTTTGCATCGAGTAAGCTTTCAAAACGCATCACGTATTTAGCTACGAATTGCGCTATTCAAATAGATTTCTTATTGGAATTTACAAACAGCTTCATGCCCTGAACCATTCACTTTTCATTTTTGCGTCTTTTTTACTCAGACGGCTCAAGGGCAGCAAAGTGCCGAGGCCGTGTAAAAACAAGAATTCGCGCTGCAATTAAATTATTAGCGCTCAATCCGGCTTAGGAAGCAACTTACGACGCGTCAGTTTAATCGGAAATAGTCCTTTTGAGCATCCCATTTTTTTGAGCGCGATTCATAAAACGATCTAATTCGCGTTTAAATCAGCCTTGATTTAACGTATAAATCCCACCTCATCCCTGCATCGCCTGCATTAATGGCGCGATCCCGATAATTTTTATCATGCGCTTCATGTTGTACGCCAGCACATGCAAACTCATTTCGGTGGCCACGTGTTTTAGCGTTCGCATTAGGAAGTGCTGCGTGCCCATCCAGAATTTGATCGTGC
>NZ_PUGF01000037.1 GCF_002976435.1 Solimicrobium silvestre
ATGTAAAATTAGGTGAGTGATGTAAATTAGTAACAAATTAGGGAACTCGATTAAAATTGGGTTCCCTTTTTTTTTAGCTCAAATTGATAAAAATGATAAATCCACTCGTAATTGCAGTCGGCGTAATAATAATTGGCGGTATTTTAACCCTTGCAGCCAGTAAAAAAACTGGAAAAAACAAAACCTATAGCTACAAGGCAAAAAAACTATTTACCAATAACGAAAAAGAGATGCATTCAAAATTAACAAAAACATTTCCTGAATATAAAATTTTTAGCCAAGTAGCACTAAGCAGCATGATCGAAGGGAAAAACTTTGCCTCACACGGAACAATCAGCCGAATGAGCGTTGATTTTGTTATTCTTGACCAGGAACTGAATATAGTCTCGGCAATTGAAATTGACGATAAAAGCCATCAACGCGAAGATAGAAAAAAAGCAGATGCCACCAAAAATGAAGCTTTTAAACAGGCAGGAATAAAACTAATTAGATGGCCAGCCGTACCACATCCTAACGAAATTCAAATGTTAAAGGACGTAAAAGGCTAACAATGAAGTGCCGCATTTAAAAAAGGAATATAAAAGCTAACGTGCGCTTACCTGTATGAGTCTCAGCCGATTTATAAAGACTAAATTATTCTTTACGACTAATCCTTCTCCCCTTTTATTGCGGCTACATCAAACAATTCCGAACGTCACCTTCGTTGTTAGTTTGATGCAGCCCTTCCTCACTGAGTCACACCGACCGTATTATCCCACCCGCCACCCAAAGCACGAATCAGGGCAACGGTAGTAACGGCGCGACTGCCCCGTAGTTGCACTGCATTACGTTCGACCGTGGCTAGGTTACGCTGGGCATCCAGCAAATCAAGATAGCTGGAGCGTCCAGCTGCATATAACTTTTGCGCCAGCTCGGCGGAACGACGTGCAGATAATACCGCCGCGTCGATCTGTTCGGCCTGCCCTGCCAAAATGCGTAAGCCGGCCAGGTTATCTTCAACCTCGGCAAACGCGACCAAGACACTTTGCCGATAAGTAGCAACAGATTCTTCCGATACTGCTTCGCTACGCGTAACCGCCGCTTTATTACGACCACCGTCGATCACTGGCATCGACAACAGTGCACCGAGCAACCAGGAACCGTTAGTCCATTTGAACACGTCCGGCATGGTATTGGCCAACCCACCAACACCGGCATTCAGGTTCAGTGCCGGAAACATGGCAGCCTTCGCCACGCCGGTGCGGGCATTCGACGCTTCCATTACACGCTGAGCCGAAACGATATCCGGTCTACGTTCCAATAAGGCAGAAGGAAGCCCCGCAGGAATCAGCGGTAATTGAACATACTCCTCCAATGGATGCACCTCCGCAGTAAATTCTGATGCAGGCTTGCCGAGTAACACCGCCAGCGCGTGTTCGTTAGTTACACGCTGTCGCTGCAGGCCGATCGCTTCGGCACGCGCGGTCAACAGCTCGGTCTTGGCGCGTGTCAAATCAAACTCGCCGAGATCGCCAAGATCGTAGCGACGTTGATTTACATGCACACTCTCTTCACGCAACTTGACGGTTTGATTGAGCGTATCTAATTCCGCATCAGTTTCACGTAACTTGAAATAGGTTTGCGCCACATCGGCCTGCAGTGATAACAAGACTGACCGATACGTCGCTTCTGATGCTGCCGCGTCTGCTCTTGCGGCATTCACTTCGGACGCAACACGACCAAACAAATCGATTTCATAACTGGCGCTCAGATTGGCCTGATAAATATTGGCCGGTGAAACCGCGGTACCTTGCGGCAGATTCAACGACAGCGGTGAGGCACGTTCGCGCTGGCCGCCAGCGAGGAGGCCAACTTGCGGGATGCGGTCAGCTTCGGCAATACCGGCTATTGCCCTTGCCTGCTTAACACGCGCCGCGGCCACGGCCAGATTTGCATTCGCACTTGTTGCATCAGCGATTAACTGGTTGAGCGCCGGATCGTTGAATACGAGCCACCATTGGCCGCGTTGCTGTATTTCAGCCGGATGAGCCAGCTGCCACTGGGTACCGTCGGCGGCGGTCAGGGGTTGCGACGATTCCTTGAATGAAAGCGGTGAGTCCATTTGTGGCTGTTTGAACTCAGGCGCGGCGCAAGCTGTGAGTAATAATGCTGCCAATAATGGAGCAAGTGACGGCGCAATGTGCTTACTAAATTTATACGATTTCATCAGTTAATTCCTTCCAATTTTGTGGTGGCAACAGCCGCCACTTCGACTTTGGAGCTCAGACGCAAGGCCAGCGTGCGTAATAAAACATAAAATACCGGTGTCAGGAACAGGCCGAAGAATGTGACACCTAACATGCCGGCAAACACAGCCACGCCCATTGCATGCCGCATTTCAGACCCTGCTCCGTGCGAAAATACCAGCGGCACGACGCCCATGATGAAAGCGATAGAAGTCATCAGAATCGGGCGCAAACGCAATCGGCAGGCTTCCAGTGCAGCTTCCACGACGGTACGACCATGCCCTTCCAGTTCCCGCGCAAATTCGACAATTAAAATCGCATTTTTCGAGGCCAGTCCCACCAGCACAAACAGGGCGATCTGCGTGAATACATTGTTGTCACCGTGAGTTAGCTTGACGCCGATCAGTGCGCACAGGATAGACATCGGCACAATCAGAATCACCGCCAGCGGCAAGGTCCAACTTTCATATTGAGCAGCCAGCACCAAAAATACCAACAGCACGCACAACGGGAAAACATAGATCATGGTATTTCCAGACAGGATGTCCTGATAGGTCAACTCGGTCCATTCATATGTGATTCCCTTCGGTAAAACTTCGTGAGCGATCTTTTCCAAAGCAACCTGTGCCTGACCACTTGACACTCCGGGAGCCGGGCCACCGTTCAAGTCAGCCGTCACGTAACCGTTATAATGCTGCACGCGGTCTGGCCCGTAACTGTCTTTGACGCGCATCAATGATGACAGCGGAATCATCTCACCTTTGTCATTTCGTACTTTCAGCTGTGCGATATCTTCCGCATGGGAACGGTACGGCGCATCGGCCTGAACCCGCACCTGATAAGTACGGCCAAACTGGTTGAAATCGTTCACGTATAACGACCCGAGATTGATTTGCAAAGTCTGGTAAATAGTAGAGAGCGGCACACCCAACTGTTTGGCTTTGGTCCGGTCTACATCGGCAAACAATTGCGGCACATTGATCTGGAAGCTGGAGAATACGCCAGCCAGTTCCGGGGTCTGCCAGGCTTTCGCCTGCATTGCCTGCGTCGCCTTATACAGTTCGTCGTAACCCAGATTACCGCGATCTTCAATCATCATCTTGAAACCACCGATGGTACCCAGGCCATTAACCGGCGGTGGTGGAAACACCATGATGAATGCATCCTGAATACTGCCCATGCGCTTGTTGATTTCAGCAGCAATGGCCGCGCCCGATTCTTCGGGTTTAGTCCGTTCGTCGAACGGTTTTAACGTGGTAAACACAATACCGGCATTAGGTGCGTTGGTAAAACCGTTAATCGACAGGCCCGGAAACGCCACCGACGATTCGACGCCAGGAATTTGCATGGCAACATCCGACATGCGACGGATCACTGAGGTCGTGCGTTCCAATGAAGCGGCATCCGGCAATTGTGCGAAGCCAACCAGATACTGTTTGTCTTGCGCAGGCACGAAACCAGCCGGTACCAGTTTGAACATAAAACCAGCTGCCACGGCCAGCAACACATACACGCCAACTGCCGCTGATTTTCGCCCAAGAATGCCTTTGACACCACTTTCATAGCGATTCGATGCGCGGCCAAAAAAGCGATTAAACCAACCGAAGAATCGACCAAACAAGGTATCCATCAGTCGTGTCAGGCCATCCTTTGGCGCGTCGTGCGGCTTCAACAGTGCGGCCGCCAGCGCTGGTGCCAGAGTCAGTGAGCTAAATGCAGAGATGACGGTTGAAATGGCAATGGTCAGCGCGAACTGGCGATAGAATTGCCCGGACAGACCAGACAAAAAAGCAATCGGCACGAACACGGCGCACAATACCAGGGCAATGGCAATGATCGGCCCGCTGACTTCTTTCATTGCCTGAATAGTTGCGTCGCGCGGCGTCAAGCCATTCGCAATATTACGCTCAACGTTTTCAACCACGACAATCGCATCGTCGACCACAATCCCGATAGCGAGCACAAGACCGAATAACGACAAGGTGTTGATGGAGAATCCAAATCCCAGCATCACGGCAAAGGTACCGACAATAGATACAGGTACTGCCAGCAACGGAATGATCGAAGCACGCCAGGTTTGCAAAAACAGGATCACCACGAGGACAACCAGCGCAATTGCTTCGAGCAGCGTGTGAATCACCGCTTTGATTGACTCGCGCACGAACTGGGTCGGATCATAGACGACTTTATAATCTACGCCTTCAGGAAAATCTTTTTTCAGCTCATCCATCTTGGCGCGCACGTCAGCGGACAATTGCAGATCGTTGGCGTTCGGTGCTTCAAAAATACCAATAGCTACCGCCGATTTATTATTTAGCAATGAACGCAGGTCATAGGAATTAGAACCAAGCTCAACACGCGCCACATCTTTCAACAACGTGGTCGAGCCGTCAGATCCGGTGCGGACAATAATTCCGCCGAACTCTTCAACGGTTTTTAGACGGCCCTGGGTATTGACGGTTAACTGAAACTCGGCATCTTTTGAAGGGCTAGATCCGATGACGCCTGCGGCGACCTGGACATTTTGCTCGCGTATTGCGTTGACTACGTCATTGGCGGTTAGCGCGCGTGCTGCAACCTTTTGCGGATCAAGCCAAATGCGCATTGCATAGTCACCCGAGCCGAACAGGTTGATTTCACCCATGCCAGAAATTCGAGCCAACTGATCCTTGATATTCAATACGGCGTAGTTGCGCAGATACAGATCGTCATAGCGGCCGTTTGGTGAAATCAGATGCACCACCATCGTCAGATTGGGCGAACTTTTTACCGTGGTTACGCCGATCTGGCGCACTTCATCCGGCAGACGTGGCAATGCCCGCTGGACCCGATTTTGCACTTCGGTTTCAGCCTGCTCTACGTTGGTACCGACCTTAAACGTGACCGTCAGTGCCAAAGCGCCGTCGGAGGTATTTTGTGAGGTCATGTACAACATGTTCTCGACACCGTTGATCTGCTCTTCAAGCGGAGCCGCCACCGTTTCGGCGATGATCTTCGGATTCGCACCCGGATATTGCGCGCGCACCACGACCGAGGGCGGCACCACGTTCGGATACTCGGAAATCGGCAACTGAAAAATAGCGATCAGACCCGCGACAAAAATAATGATCGACAACACTGCCGCAAAAATCGGCTTGTCGACAAAGAAACGTGAAAAATTCATGGCGTTATTCCTTAGTGCTGGTGGTATTTTTAGCAGTCGTGGCATTCATCGCCACTTTGGGGGCTTTGGCCGTTTTGTCTGGTGTGGCTGCCGGATCAAAATCCATCGTCACAACCTCCGGCGTAATCGGTGCACCTGGATGTACGCGCTGCAAGCCGTTCACCACCACGTTTTCACCGGCCTTCAAGCCCTCGGATACAACCCGCAGGCCAGCCACTGTTTGACCCAGCTTTACCGGACGATATTCAGCCTTATTATTGGCATCAATCACAAACACAAACTTGCGATTTTGATCGGTACCAACTGCGCGATCATTGATCAGCAACGCCTTGGTCAAATCCTTGCCGCCGCCCAGTTGCACACGCGCAAACAAACCTGGCACCAGCACGTTGTCGGCATTGATGAAGGTGGCGCGCATACGCACGCTACCGGTCTGTGGGTCAAGTTGATTGTCGACGAATTCCAGCTTGCCTTCATGTGGGAAGCCGGTTTCATTGGCGAGCCCGACCCTGACCGCAACTGCCTTGCCTTGGTGTGACAGCGCGCCGACCCGCAGATAGGTATCTTCGTCACCGTCAAAACTGGCATAAATGTGGTCCGTTGACACCACTGAAGTCAGGATCGCAGAAGCGTCGATCAGATTGCCGGTCGTAATTTCGGCTTTGCTGACCCGACCGTCAATCGGCGACTTTACCTGGGTATAGCTCAAGTTCAATTTAGCTGCTTCATAGGAAGCCTGTGCGGCCCGGGCGTTCGCGTCCAATTCTTTCATGCTGGAGGCACTCTCGTCGTACTCACGCTGGGCGATGGCTTTCTCGGCCAGCAGTTTTTCGGAACGGTTCAGTTCCAGTTTAGCCAGCTCCGCTTTGGCGCGTGCCGATGATGCGGCAGCTTCAGCCCGGTCTAGCTCTGCCTGATACGGACGAGGGTCGATAACGAATAGAACCGCACCTTTTTTGACTTCGCTACCTGGTTTGAAATTTACTTCAGTAATAAAACCGCTCACACGAGAACGAATATCAACCCGTTCAATTGCTTCTAAACGACCGGAAAATTCCTGAGTCTGTTCAATCTGTTTTTCAATCACGGCAGAGACTGATACCGGAGGGCCACCAGCTGGTGACGCTGCCTGCGACTCGTTCGTTTTGCCCGTGGCGAAGTTGCAGCCGGCCAGTACTAGCACAGCAACACCAACTATCCCGGTCACCACCATTGCGGCATAAAGCGGCTTGGTTGACGACGTTAATTTGTTATTTGAATTCATGATGGTTCCCTTATTGTTAGAAAATTTGGCGTAAAAGATCCCCTGCATCGATAAATAGATGCATGAACCGGCTACGCCGTTAAATCCGTTTTGAACTGAAAACTAGATGGTAGTTAGCTGGGTGAAGTTGTTCCCGAAGTTGATTTTTCTGCCTGTTGCTGTTGAAGTCCGCCTAAAAATACGCCGATCGCCCCCAATGCATGCCCGCGGCACGCACATTCATTGCGTGCACCGGCTTCCTGCAAAGGTGCTGGTGGCAATCGGTGCACGGTAGTATTCACGCCAGCGTTAATTAATTTAGTTCCATATTGTTCGGCTTCGTCGCGCAAGGGGTCGTCTTCAGCAGACAGAATCAGCGCTGGTGGCAGGTTTTTTAGCCGGCTCGATTGCAACGGTGAGGCATAGGGATGAATGCGATCGGCCGCGTTCGGTAAATACCCGCGATATGCAGCTGCGCAAGCGTCGGCCACGTTCACCAGCTCCGGCGCCGGCATGGCGCGCATCGAACAGGTGGTCAGGCCGGGATCAAGCATAGGCATAATCAAGATCTGACCATTGATATCCGGCCCGCCACGGTCCCGTGCCATCAACGTGCACACCGCTGCCAGATTGGCACCAGCTTCAATACCGGCAACAATCAATTGCTTGCCGCTCCAACCTAAACGGACCTTATTTTTCTTAACCCACGTTAAAACCGCGTATGCATCTTCGACAGCGGCTGGAAACGGCTTTTGTGTCGCCAATGTATAGCTGCTCGCCAAAACGAGTTGATCAGGGTTGCCCATAGCGAGGTGATTCAAAAATTCATCAGCATCATTTAGATCGCCAGTGTCGAATCCCCCACCGTGAAAGAACACAATCAGGCTGTCCTGTTTGCTGCCAACCGGCACACACGAATAGATCCGGGCAGCCAATGAGCCCTCGGCTCCTTGCACTTTGGTATCGCGAACCTTGAGTTGGTGGGGCTGCGCAATGCCGCGTTCAATTATCTCGCTCATTGGGTCGTCACCTGGCGTTCGTGTGATTCGGTAAATTGCAATGCGGTGTTGTCACCATGTTCCACGCGGCTGGTGTTATCGGCTGATTGCATCAGGGCGAAATCTCCTCTGGCCTGCGTCTGAGCCGCCAGCGAATAAGCATCGGTTGAGATAACGCCAGCCAACATCAGCGGCAAGGACACAAACGCCATCACCAGTCCGACATGACCCATAATTTTATTGAGCTGAACCATAACAACCTCCTGATTGATGCAATAAGTTTGCAGTCAATGCTGCAGTACGGCAATCATAGACATGTTATACAATTGAATAAATAGGCTAATTACGAATTAATTGTTCAGATATTTGAACAATAGGACAAAAGATGAATAAATTACAAGCAATGGAAGTGTTCGTCGAAGTCGTCGACGCGGGCGGATTTACACGAGCTGCTGAGCATTTGCAAATGCCGAAAGCCACTGTGACGACATTGATTCAATCGCTGGAAAAAGAATTGGCCGTTAAACTCTTACATCGCACTACTCGACATATCAGTGTCACTGCCGATGGCGCTGCTTATTATGAACGATGTTTGCGAATTCTGTCGGACGTGCGCGAAGCCGAAGAGTCACTGTCACGCAATCGCGCTAGTCCACGTGGCCGCCTACGGGTTGACGTATCAACTGGTATGGCCAGTGCCATCCTCATCCCTGCCCTACCGGATTTTTTCGAGCGCTACCCCGACATCGCACTTGAACTAGGTTGCAGCGATCGTCCGGTCGACCTGATTGAAGAAGGCGTTGACTGTGCGGTACGCGGTGGCAATTTAGGCGATTCCAATCTCATCGCACGCCGCATTGGTGTGATAAATTTCGCCACCTGCGCCTCGGTAGATTACCTTGCAAAGTTTGGACGTCCTGCGCATCCGCGCGATCTTGAACAGCACCAGTGCGTTAATTACTTTTCATCCAAGACTGGCAAGACGATGGATTGGGATTTCACCCGCGATGGTGAGCGTATCGAAATGTCGATGCGCGGCAAAATTGCCGTCAATGACTCCAATGCCTACGCCAGCGCTGGCCTGGCCGGGCTTGGCATCGTACAAATGACGGACTTCCAGATGGCACCTTACCTAGCCAACGGCCACTTTGAACTTCTGCTAAAGGAATGGACTACTGACCCCTTACCGATCCATGTTGTCTATCCGCAAAATCGACACCTCTCTGCAAAAGTACGCGTATTTGTTGAGTGGATTGCGGAACTTTTTTCAAGTCAGTCTGGAGTGTCTACCTCCAGATCAGTCTGATCGTCGCATTTGTGCCGCGAAGCGCCGATCACTAAAACGCATTGTTCGACAATCAAGCCCGCACGTATACCCAGGCTTGTGATCCAGACTTCAATGACACAGAAATACGTTTGTATAGAATAAGCTACTCGACTGCACCACGCCTCCCCTCCTCGCTAATCTGTGCAGTATGCATACGATCTTTAAAACAAAGCAGCGTGAAGGATCTGCGGCTCAATACTTTTCATCCTTTCAGCTTGCAACGCGATTACGCGTTCAACCAGATCGGGCCCCGCACTTTCTGGAGATCCGCATTCAAAAGGCGGTTGTGGATCATATTCAAAACCCAATTGCAATATTTTTGCCACATCCGCCCCGGCAAGCTCATCGACCAGGGTAAAAGCAAAATCAATTCCTGCTGTTACGCCGCCACCAGAAATCCGATTTCTATCACGTACTACGCGCTCAGAAATTGGTATTGCGCCAAATAGCGGCAAATATTTGCGCCACATCCAATGGCAGGCCGATTTATAACCGTTCAGCAATCCGGCCGCACCTAGGACTAACGATCCGTTGCAAACCGATGTTATATATTTTGCTGTTGCTGCTTGCTGGCGCAAAAATTCCAACGTGTCAGTATCGCCCACTTGATCGCCGATACCGATTCCGCCAGGAACACACAACACATCAAGCACCGGGCAATCGGTAAATGTGGTGGTCGGATTAATCGAAAAACCAACATCCGTTATGACGGGCTCCAGCGCTTTCCAAACCAGATGTATTTTGGCGTTAGGAACTCGGCTAAGAATTTGAGCCGGCCCTGTCAAATCGAGCTGGGTTACTCGAGGGAATAGTAAAAAACCAATCTGAATAGAGTTTTGCATGAAGATATATCCGTCTCAGGTAAATTGTTATTCTATGGCTCTTTACCGTTGACATAAATGACAATATCAAGCTAAATTCTGCCAATGATAACTCCTCTCAACATTGCCTTATTGGTTTTCGATGGCGTGCAAATACTTGACGTAACCGGCCCCGCTGCGGTCTTTGGCGCCGCCAATGATGCTGTAGGCTATTCCTTTTATCGTGTACACATTCTTTCTGAACTGGGGGGAAAGGTAAAAAGTAATTGCGCAATAGAGATAGATTCAAGTTCGCTGAAAAAAATGTCTCCACGCTCTATCGACACGTTGCTGATTGCTGGCGGTACAGAAGACAAAGTGTGTGAATTTGCTGCTCTTCAAACCGTTAGAAAATGGGTCCTAAAAGCAAGCATGTCTGCGCGCCGTTATGGATCCATTTGTACCGGCGCTTTTGCTTTGGGAGAATTTGGACTTATTGACGGAAAGCAGGTTGCCACGCATTGGTCTTCTTGTTTTGATTTACAAACCGCCTATCCCGATGCAAATATTGATTCAAATGCGCTCTATGTAGAAGACGGTAAATTATGGACATCTGCCGGAGTCACGACAGGAATAGATATGAGCCTGGCTCTGGTCGCAAATGACCTTGGCAACGAAATCGCTGATGCCATTGCTAAACGATTAGTATTGTATGCGCGCCGCCCCGGCTACCAATCACAATTTAGCCCAGTCTTAAAAGCACAAATAGATGCCGGTGCGCCTTTTGGAAAACTGATTACCTGGATGCAGGAACATTTAGTTGAAACACTGACTGTATCTACGCTTGCGGAACGTGCCATGATGTCAGATCGAAATTTTCATCGCAAATTTACCAGCGCCACAGGTGAAACTCCAGCCAATTTTGTTGAAACAATTCGGCTTGATCATGCCAGGCAGTTGCTCACATCTGGATTATCGATCAAAGAAATCGCTACAAAAACCGGATACTTAAATGCGACTCAACTTTCCAAAGCATTTAACCGTCGCTTTGGAATTAGCCCGTCGTTTTTTCGGGAAATGAATTCCAGCGTTCCTATCTCTCGCACCGATGGCAGCAATTGACGTCGTTTTGTCATAGGAGCAGAAATGCTTCCTGGATATTATTCCATGGTGTTTTCACCTACCGATTTGGTTAGCGCTCGCGGTTTGTTCTTTTTCTTTTTGCCTTCCATTCGCAAGAAACGGTGACATCTAATTTAAAAAATATCACATGAACAGACACGACCTTTTTCGTTTTTCAACGGTCATGCAGCGAAACGACGAAAACTTGCAGCCAAGCACCTTGAGCAGGCGAGATATCGATGGGAAACTGGCCACTCCTAATTCACCTATCCAAGGAGTTGCACCATGAAACGATTGTTGCTTGCCGCACTGACTGCTATTTGCACCGTGTCTGCTACCTACGCAGCTGATATCACCCCCCACATTGTTCCACCGGCGAACCGTGCAATCAAAGTCGCCTTTGCGTTGAGCGAACAAGCCGAAGTCATTGATTTCGCCGGCCCGTGGGAAGTATTCGGCAATGTCATGTTGCCCGGTGATTTCAAGGACATGCAGGAGAGCATGCCGTTTGAATTGTATACGGTAGGTCCATCGCAAAAGCCTATTCATACATCGGGCAACCGTCACGCTGGTATGGCGATTACGCCAGACTATGATTTCCTGAATGCACCTGAGCCCGATCTGGTCGTGGTACCCGCACAGCAAGGCGGCGCAGCGCTGTCCGCCTGGTTAAATAAACTTCACGCTCATCACAAGATCATCATGTCGGTATGCACCGGTGCATTCAAACTTGCGCAAGCGGGCTTATTGGACGGCAAGATGGCGACCACCCATCATTCGGCCTTGGACAAATTCGCAAGCCAATATCCGAAAATCAACGTGGTGCCCAACGTTCGCTATGTGCAATCTGATCCGGAAATTTTTACTTCCGGCGGATTGTCCGCCGGCATCGACCTCGCCCTGCATATGGTTGAAGCGTATTACGGCCGCGACGTTGCGCAGGCCACGGCTGACAACATGGAGTATCAGGGGTTAGGTTGGAAGACCCCCGTGACATCGAACTGACCGAGCGCTTCCAATATCGTCGAAGAGTGCCATCTCACTTCTATTAAAAATTGCGGTGATTTGGCTTACCACTCAAATTCAAAATACGATTAACAACGCGAGAATTCTCAATGAAAATTAACGACGGAAAATTACGTGCTGTCGCCTTGGCGATAACGTGTCTTGCCGTTTCACTGCCTGGACAAGCTGCGCCCATGGGGTTTAAAGATTCCTGGATGGTGATGGGCGATTTCGATACCAACTGGCGCGATCTCTATACCAATTACGCATTCACGCCACAAGATGCGTTTGGTGTCGATGCGCTTTATATGCGCTCTGACGACAAGCTCCAGACGCTGGATCTTGTTGACGCAACTTATACCCGATTAATACAGCGCTGGAATTTACCGGATGCACAAGCTAATTTTTGGTTTATGGGCGGGTTAGGTGAAGCACGCACCTATGATCAACGTAGCGGAATATTCGACACGAAATTGATGGTGTCGCCGGGTCTTCAGTTGGATTATGAAACTACCCGTGTGTATTTTGCGGCTAATACGCAACTATATCGAGCCGAACAGATTAATCACGATATGGCGTCATTACGTACCGGTTTTTCATTTTATGAAACCGAGTTCGACGAAACCCAACCGTGGTTCATCATTGAAGCAAGGCGTATGCATGATTTGTCCGATAAAACGGAAATAACGCCCATGCTGCGCCTCATCAACAAAGATTATTTCATTGAAGCCGGCGTCAATAATTCACGCCAATTTCGCTTCAATTTTATGTATACCCTTTAAGGAATTACCATGAAAAAAATTATTGGCACCGTTATTTTGGCAACGATTGTAATGGCAAATACTGCCCAAGCGGCGGTTCAAACGATTAAAGCAGAAGTGAATGGCATGGTGTGTGCATTTTGTGCGCAAGGTATCGACAAAAAACTTCGTGAGCTGCCGCAAATTAAGGCTGTATACGTTAATTTGAAACATAAAATCGTCGCCGTGGAATTAAAAGAGGATCAAACTTTGTCTGAATCTACGGTGAAAGATGTGGTGAAAAATGCTGGTTACGATGTCGTTAACATTCAAACAGTTGACCAAACTGCGCAGCAGATTAAAGAGTCGTTTGGAAAGGATTAAACGATGAAAAATCGAGAAATTGATCCATTAAAACCAACTAAAACCGCGTCGCTGTTATCACTATTTACCAGCGGAGGTACGCTGATTTGTTGCGCTTTGCCGGCATTACTGGTTGCATTGGGGGCTGGCGCGACATTGTCTTCACTGATTTCGTTTGTTCCGCAATTGGTCTGGTTTTCTGAAAATAAAACGGGGGTGTTTGGGACTGCAACTGTCATGCTGATTATTTCAGGAATTATGCAATGGAGGGCACGATCGTTACCTTGCCCACTTGATCCAGTTCTGGCGGTTGCTTGTGCCCGAGCAAGAAAAACCTCCTTGCTAATTTATCTTTTTTCAGTCGGGATGTATTTGTTGGGAGGTTTTTTTGCGTTTGTTGCACCATTATTAAATTGATTTTACAGCCATCCACCGATGTTTCAGCAGATGGTTTTTAAAGCCAAAAACAGAAAAACGGTTAGTTTCTTGTTGAAATTGGGCATTTTTCCTTTGTTGACAATGTCAATTTGAATAATCATCTAGGTTAGTTGTCATTGTCAGCCGCTGCGATTTGTTCTAATTGGTTAAGTTTATCAAGTAGCTTTTTCATCGGAATTTCCGGATTTATCCACCAGTCAGTAGACCAAATCCGGTGAATATTCCAACCTAGCCCCTCCAATATCATCTGGCGAAGTCTGTCTCTGTCGCGAGCATTTGCGGCAGAATGGTAGGTGGCACCATCACATTCAACACCCAAGAGATATCTGCCACGGGCATGCGGATTTACAACCGCCAAATCCAACCGATATCCAGACACACCTACTTGTGGATGAACCTCCCACCCATTGTCGCGTAATTTATTTATTACAGCGACTTCAAATGGGCTATCTGGTTCCCTGCCCGTCGGCAAAGCTTGTTTAGCTAATACCCTAGGGCCATTTATTGCAAAATCCAGGTAGGCTTTGAGATCTGCAACACCCCTGGCTTTCGTCCTAGATAAATCAATATGCTCTGGCCTTAAACTACTAAATATCTTTACTTGATATCTCGCCCTGGAGGCGGCGACATTTAGACGCCGGTGGCCACCTTCCTTATTCATTGGGCCAAAATTCATCGAAGTTTTTCCGTTAATGTCTTTACCGAAAGTGATTGAAAATAAAATTACATCTCGCTCGTCACCCTGAACATTTTCTAAATTCTTGACAAAATATGGTTCAACTTGACTATCAGAAATTGCTATTTCAAATTTTGGAATTTCCATCCTCTTAGCATCAATCAGCTTCTCAATCAATGATTGCTGGGGTGCGTTAAAAGTTATCACGCCCACGGAATGCGATTTACCTTTACCTGATAAATAATGCTCGACTACTGCGTCAACAATCGCATCCGCTTCTTTTCGATTAGTTCTCGATTTTCCTGCATCGTAGATCCCACCTATATCGACAAATGTGACGGACTGATCCTCAGTTACAGGAGATGGAAATGTAATTAATCGATTCTCGTAATATTGCATATTCGAGAAGGTAATTAGCCCTTCACTTTTGGATCTATAGTGCCAATCCAATGTGCAAGTCATCATGCCAATGCTCAGACATTCATCGAGAATGCTTTCCATTTCCTCGATGTCATCTTCATTTACCACTCCATCAGAGTCTGCTGCATTGAAAAAATTTGTTGGCGGCAATTGCTTTGGATCACCAACACAAACCAATTGTTTACCACGAGCTATTGCTCCTACAGCATCCCACGTCGGAATTTGACTAGCTTCGTCAAAAATCACTACATCAAATTGCGGATGCCCAGCATCCAGGTATTGTGCGACGGATAGCGGGGACATTAGTAAGCATGGCTTCACTCGTGGCAAGGTCTGCTTTGCTTGATTAATTACTTGTCTAATTGATTTATGCTGCCGCTGCTTTTGTGCTTCACGCCGTAAAAAAGCAATTTCTGAACTCAATTCACCTTTAATTTCATTTTCCCTAGGAATTTTCCCCCGCAATTTTGCAACGATATATTCTTGAGTTAATTTTTGAAAATTAGCATCGATTTTCTTAAACTCAAAAATTTTGTGTTCATGAGTTGCCCCCGAAAAATTTGAGAGCAAAGCTTCGTTATCGATTATTTTTTTTACCCACCAGTTCTTATAACTAAATTCGAAAAATGGTACTAGATCATCTAGTGATACCTCTCCAGCCTCAACGCTATTAACCAAGCCTTGCAACCCTAATGAACTAGATTTGGTTTTATTCAGTTGCCATACACACCAAGGTTGTAACTGGGTCTTAGCTCTTTTCCAGCTTGCCACCATCGAAGAAGACGAAATTAGTATTCCTGGTGAATTCTCTCCGTTGCAAAGTGCTTTGCGAGGACTAGCAAATAAGGATAGCTCATGCCAATTATTTGCAAAGTCCCTAAACGAATTACGTAACTGCGCAGCCACTTTGAAATAATTTGAATTAACAGAAAACATTTCAGGCTGCTTATTTATTAAATTCAATAAATGAGATCTTTTTTGAATAAGTTCTTCACTCTGAGTTATGCACAATTTATGAGTGACATTTGAGAAACTCTCCATCCAGGTGAGATATTTTTTGGCAGCATTCCAATCGGTCGTTATCCCTTTAAATTCCTCACCTAATACTTTTTTTCCAATATCTCTGTTTTCATGTGCAAAAATATCTTCTTCGTTGAGTTTTCTTAGTTCAATCAAAAATTCATCAATTTCCTCGTTTGCCAATCTTTGATTCGTAAGATTAAATTGCTTAATCTGCGATGTTATTTTCCGTTTACTAATCCATCGTTTAAGTATGAAATACTGATTTGAAACTCTCCATTCAGATTGCAATTTTTCTGCCGAAATAGATTTCAGATCAGGGACGTAACTTTCTTCGAATTTGGTCCAGATGTCGTTTCTATTAATGCCGTGAGCGATCAAATCATTAAGCTGCTTTCGAATTATTTGGTTATCAGCGAATGACACAGATTGAAAAGGGATCTCGCATGATTGCATCAAAATTTCCGCCAATTGATCTAATGAAATTAAATCATTGAAGCTTAATGTTTGAACATCTACATTTAACAGCTTTGAAAAATCTGATATTGATAATTTTAAATTGACGATTGCTGACTCAATAGACTCACATTGTTTAATCAAATCATCCTGCCAACTAGGAGTCCACTTAGTTTGCCCTATCTCAGAAAGTGGATGTCCGCCAATATTTCCTAAGTGCCTCGCTAATGCTGACATTTCCGCTACCAATTCATATAGCGATTCTAATTCTGCATTGCTGTGTGTGTCCGCATCTGCCCAATTGAATTGGGCAGGAATTCTATCTGAATTGCCGATACAAGAGCCCATCGAATCAAATACGGACAAACCATTCCGATGTTCGCGATGGAGTACATTGACTAAATCAGTTAGCTGGTTGCGGATGACGCTTAATTTTTCTGCTTCTTTAAGCCAATCCGATTGAAGGTTATGTTGAGATATATTTAAAGTTTGAACAAATTCTTTAGCTATTTCTGATTTTTTCGCTTTAGAACTATGTAACTCAAGACAAAAATCAGCTAGACCCAAGCTTGTTAATCGTTTATGGACAACTTCAAGAGCCGCCATTTTTTCTGCAACGAACAATACAGTTTTATCATTAGCCAAATAATGAGAAATCATATTGGTAATGGTTTGACTTTTGCCCGTACCTGGGGGACCTTCGACCACTATATTTTTACCATTCGTTGCGGTGCACACGACTGCAAGTTGAGATGAGTCTGCTATGAGCGGAGTAAACAAACTTTGTGGAGAATATAAGGTATCTAAATCACTTGGAGAAATTGATTTCGCTCCATCTATAAATGCTTGCCCTGTATTATTAATTAAGTGATTGACGATTTGAGATTTCGACAGATCGTCTACACGACTAGTAAGATCTTTCCACATCACATATTTTGTGAAGCTAAAATTTCCGAGGAAACAATCTGTTCGAACTTCAAAACCTTTTAAGTCGGCTACTGCCATTCGAACTTGCTGAAGGATGGTACTTACATCGACCCCAGATTCATCAGTAGGCAATTGCCCATCTGAAAATGGTAAATTAATTTCAAAATCCAGCATTAATTTTTGAAGTAGTGTCGGATTGAAGATAGTTTCATCATCATGCCTTACCAACTTAATTCCCGCGCCGACTGCTCCCCTTTTTAAAGTTATTGGGACTAATATTAGAGGTGCTTTAAGGGTACTTTCCGAATCTAGTGCTTCCTTCCAATCCAACATCCCAATAGAAATGTAAAGAGTATTTGCACCCGTTTCCTCCAAAGTGTTTTTTCCAGCCCTAAAAATATCTGTTAATCGGCCATCAAATTCTTTTAGTGGGACATCAAAAACAAGCTCGTTATTCAATAAGGTAGTATTTGCATGAGCTTCACTCACTGACATCCCCGTTTCACGCAAATAAATCTCAGCGGAACGCGGATCTCCATCTTCCATTAAAGTTGGTTTTCCGGATAACCTAAATTCGTTGGACTTACAAAGTGTGTCTTCTAATTTTGCGGCGTCCGAACAAACTATTTTCAAAAAAGTTTTGCCAGGCTTAAAGTTCAGAAGTTTATTACGCAGTGTTAGATCAAGAAGTTTCCCTCTCCATCGTATCAATCTTCCCTGTGGAGTATCTACGCTACCAACGTCAGTGATTGGTAATAAACCTGGATCTAGCGGAGGTAATGATGGCATTGCTTCAATCGAAGGAAGTCTATTCCCTTCGTTTTCATCCACTATTTTTTCTTGATCTATGCTGGGATTTTTTTCCTTTAATGAACGAATGTGTGCCTGACGTGCGCGCTTTATATCAACGGCATAAGTAAAAGTTGTCGAGTCTTCTTCTATATATACATTTGCAGTTATCCTGCTCCATTGCATTGAAGGTCGACTATTTTGAGATATGGCTGTAGCTTCAAGCATCAGTAATTCACCGCTATCAACTCTTTTACGAACAGACTGAACACTATCAATGATTGATGTCGGGAAGCAAGTATCGATCAACCAGACCCCTACCCACGCATGCCCTTTGTTCAAGAAAACAACTGGGTTTAATCCTGCCTGTTCAAAACATGCCGCCATTAAAATTGCAGAATCTAAACAAGTCGAAACTAACCCGTCCAAAATCCGTTCAGTTGTTCGAATTTTTTGTCCAGCTGTTTCAAATGAAGCCGGCGGAGGCGCATATTTAATTTCTTGGGAAATTAATGCATTAAAAATTGCATTTACCTGCTTCCAAACTCTTTCACGATTTTTCGATTGATAACCGTCCATAGACAATGCGGCATTTGAATTCCTTAGAATTTCACTTGATAATCCTAATATTCGATCTATTGAAATCGAATTTGGTTGTACAAATGCTGCCAATAACTCCGGCAAACCTTTTGTGCCACCCCATTCGTTAAATGCCAACATTTCGATTGGCTCTACCGAATGTGCGGTCGAGTCATCTTCGGCAGTCGCCTTAGCCTCAATGTGCCCAAGTTCTGCTTCGTTCAGTTCAGAAAAATAATTATGATCTGGATGTATGTCTAAGAGCTCTACCCCAATCGTTCTTGATTCTCCAGCTAATAAGCGCTCGAATTGAAATCTTTGACCGAGCATAAACGGTGGATTGGATGAAATGACTAGATCCACATTCTTCAATGTGTGATCAAAATTATTTTCGATCAATATTTTTTGAATTATTGGTACGCGATTCTGGATTGCTGCATAGCTCACGGTGGGCGAACTTATGATTTCAACCTTTAGTTCAAATGTTTTTTTATTTTCTGATGAGTTTGTTTTACTTAAAAGGTCTTCGGCATCCAGCATTAGGACTTGTCCAATCAAAGAAGGATTTTATCTATCGAGTATAAAGTTGCCTAAATTATATATTGCCGCTGTTCAATTCACCTTATAAAAACCGATTTTTAATCGAATCAGATTTTTTTCTCAAAATTCCATACATTTTTTGTGATTACCATGGCAATTAATATTGCAAATCTAAGAGTTTGCAACTTTCCAACTAAATTTTATGATATTTTTAAAACTAATTTAATTTCGGTAATTTAACTTTTGAATGGATTTTATTGTGGGTTTTTATATTAGAAAAAGCGTTAGCGTTGGCCCATTTCGATTCAATTTATCTAAATCTGGAATTGGTGTCTCAACCGGAATCAAGGGATTACGTGTTGGCACTGGCCCACGTGGAAATTACATTACAGTTGGCAAAAGCGGCCTCTATTATAGGGCGACGTTGAATGGTCCTAAAATCACGCCAGGCGGCACTTCGAACGGTGCAAATCCAATTTCCCCAACAGATCAAAGCAAAATAATTGATCAAATGGTTGCCATTGAAAGTGGTCCACTTTCAAGTATGCAGGATGAAACTTCTTTTTCTTTGATAAATGAATTAAACACTAAGGAAAAACGACCAAATTATTGGAAGTGGACATTGGGCGCCGGATTAATAGGTCTTTGGTTTTTACCGCCCAATACGCCGCAATGGCTAACAGTTTTGTCCGTTTTGATTTTAATTGGATGCACGTCGTATATTGCAATTCGCGACGTAGTGGCCAAGTCAGTTGTACTTTGTTATAAGTTAGATCCCAATAACGAAACTGCGTATCAATGTCTCCATGATGCATTTCTTCATATTAGTGAATGCAGTAAAAAATGGCGGATCAATTCAAAAGGAGCTGTTCGTGATAGCAAATATCACGCTGGTGCTGGAACATTGGTTTCACGTAAAGATGCAACGTTTAGCAAGGGTCTGCCACCACGTGTTAAATGCAATTTAGAAGTTCCCATAGTCAAAGCCGATTCAATTTCAATTTACTTTATGCCGGACAGATTATTAGTTTATTCGGATAATGAGATAGGTGCTGTCAATTACAAGGATTTGGTTTTCAATGCGGCTGCAAAGCGATTCATTGAGGAAGACAGCGTACCTAAAGATGCTGAGGTTATTGATCACACTTGGAAGTACGTAAATAAAAAAGGTGGCCCAGATAAGAGGTTTAAGGACAATAAACAAATACCTGTCGTCTTATATGAGGAACTTCATTTTTCGAGTTCTTCTGGTTTAAATGAATTGTTCCAAATTTCCAAACATTCAATTGCAAATAAGTTGACTACCGCTCTAAAAAATATGGATGAATCAATCGCTATTTGACCAATTGATCTGTGGTAATTATTTGTATTAGTCGAAAAACCACGGTCCACTATTCACATACTCACTCACGTCCCACCATGCGCACGGATTTTTCTCCCCGACACCTTGCGCATTGCCATCGTAGCCAATTGAATGGGTAGCTGAAATGAAAATAAAAGTAGTTGTAAAGATTTGGCTTCATCGAACCTATTGCCAGATCACAAAATTTTCGGCTATATACATCGACAATTAATCACGTTATTGACTTGCCTGCGCTTCCAAACCAGTCGGTAGCGTCATGATGAAACAAGCGATAGAAAATAAAAGCCTGAACTGGAAGAAGTAATATCGTCGATATTAAATCCAGTTTTGAAACTTGAGCAATTACAGCAAACGTTCCTAAAATAGAAAAAGCAGTTAGTACTGCAAAAATATATCTGGCAGGATTGCTGCCTCTCGCGATTTTATAAGGGAAAATGCAAAACACTGAATATAAAATAAGTGCAAAGAAAAACTCACCCTCAGAAATAAATCCTTGCAACTTATCGATTAGGGAAACCAATGCAGATACTGCAATTGTGGCCCATATTCCAATCTCGGCTTGTTTGACCCCTTGCGGCATTTTCATTATATTATCTGAGGTATAAAAAGAGTTTTATACTAACATTATTCTTCAGCGGCAAAATCACAACTTAATTTCTGGCACTTGATGAGGATCATTCCTGGGACTCTTCCATTAAGTCAGGATGTGGATATTCAGATAAAGTCTTTCAAACAGAGAATCCCTCCAATGCTTAGTTCATTATTTAGTCCCCTCTTTTCCAACTACTAGTGAATCTAAACGGCGTCGTAGTCGTCTGACTTCACAAAGCATGAGAGGATAGTTTTATGCGCTTTGAACTCTACTATTGGCCGACCATACAAGGCAGAGGGGAATACATTCGACTTGCGCTAGAACAAGCGGGGGCGAAATATATTGATGTCGCACGGCGCGCCGAAAGCAGTGGAATGGGTGTGCAAGCGATGGTTGATTTAATGAACAACAACGAAGCACCGTATCCGCCGTTTGCCCCACCATTTCTCAAAGCAGGAGAGCTGATTATTGCTCAAACTGCAAATATCCTGTTATTTCTTGGGCCGCAATTAGGCTTAGTCGGCGTCGACGAAAGCAGCCGAATTTGGGCGCACCAATTGCAATTGACGGTCTCCGACTTTGTGACTGAAGTGCACGATACACATCATCCGATAGCTGGCGGCCTGTATTATAAAGATCAGAAACCAGAAGCAAAACGGTGCGCTGCAGATTTTATTGAAACGCGACTACCGAAGTTCCTTGGCTACTTCGAGCACGTCATAGAATGCAATCCTTTTGGTGATCAGTTCATGATTGGTGCGGAACTCAGCTACGTGGATTTGTCAATTTTCCAGATTATCGAAGGACTGCGCTACGCATTTCCCAATGCAATGAAAAAAACAGAGTTCAGTTATCCGCTGCTATTGGATTTGCATCACCGAGTCGCATTACAACCAAGGATCGCACGCTACCTCAAATCGACGCGTCGTGTCCCATTTAGTAAGCAAGGCATATTTCGTCACTATAACGAGCTCGATGTTTAACTGAGACAGTCGAGTTAAACCTATCTCGATCACAAACGGGTATCGCGCCCACGCTCGGTCTTGCCCCCTCCTCGCTAACAGATAGCTGGCAGCCCGCGCCCCCAGCATCTACGCGCAATCATCAATGCACATCGTAAGAAACAGAGCACCGATTCGGCAAAAACAATTTCAATAATTAGCATTTTTATACTGACATAATTTGGCATCCACTACTTTAAAATAACCTCTGCTGCATGGATTTTTTTCCTGCGATCAGATAAATAAAAAACTTGGAAAGGTCATAGTAATGAAAGTTAGAATTGGTCAAAAAATTAACTCGTTCACCGTCGAAACCATTAATGGCGAACAGCAAATGGTGCCAGATCCTTCTCGGAAATTTACGCATCTGCAATTCAGGCGTTTCGCTGGATGCCCAATTTGCAATTACCATCTACATACCTTTACCAAGAGTGCTGAACAGTTGAAAGCAGCGGATATCCAAGAGATCATTTTATTTCACTCATCGGCGACCGAAATGCGTAAGTTTCAACATGACATACCGTTTGCTACGGTAGCTGATCCTGAAAAGACACTTTATAAAAAATTCGGTGTCGACAAGTCTTTATTTGCGACCATGCACCCTAAGCCGCTTTGGGCAGGTATTCGAGGCATGGTTCTTGGCAAGGTAGGCTTAAAAGTGGAAAATGGCCCGCTCGGTTTGCCAGCCGACATACTGATCAATCAAGAAGGGATTGTCGTTGCATTTAAATATGGCACACATGCTTATGATCAATGGGAAGTGAATGAGTTATTGAAAATAGCTTGATTTATGTATTATGAAATACGCATTACAGAAAGATTGATCCAAGCACCAAACAGAAGGCGAAAGTTCATTTAGCGCGACTTTCACCTTTCTGAGAATTGAACAATCCGAATCAATGCTTTGCCTGAGTTGGTGAAGCATTGGACGCGCTCGCCATCTCTGGCCTCCAGTCGTACTCCATGTAACGTGCCACTTCTTCGGCCTGTTCTTTACCTCGTTCGCGTTCGATGAGATACAAAGCGCCGTCGATGCCGGCCGACAGGCCTGCAGTCGTTACGATTTTGCCCGCGTCCACAAAGTGTTGGTCGGACACTACGCGCGTTTTCGGCGCATCTATCGCAAATCGCTAACTCACCTGCACGATGCGCTTGGCTGCAAGTTTTCGTTGATTCGCTGCAAATTGTCGCCGATGCTAGCATTTTCCCTTATGATTGCTCCATGAAAACAAATGCACCTCTTTCAACCAACTCATGGCGCTACGTGGCGCTCGCCTGGCTGGCCCTCGCCCTGTTTGACGCGACCCAAACTGTGGTCATCATGCGGGCAATGGGTATGCACCACAACTGGTTGACACTATTTTCCGTGACGACCGCATCATGGGCTGTGTGGATACTGATAACTCCAGTAGTGCTCGCTTTGTTACAACGCTTTCGTTTGCCAACAAAAGAGGTCATGCCCTGGGCCGTGCACGCTGCGGCCTGCATGGCGATAGGCGCTCTATGGGCCACATGGGGTGCGCTGCTGGAGCATGCAACAAATCCTCTGGCCAATTCCTCCGGCCCCGATGCATTTACAGATCTTTGGAAAGCAAAATTTATCGGCAATCTGGTTGGCGATGTCATCCTCTATGGCGCAATCGTCGCGCTCAGCCTGACATTAGAAGCCCACAAACGCTTGGCGCAGCAGCAAGCGGCCAGCGCACGCCTTTCGGAATTACTAGCGCAAACACAACTCGCTGCGCTCAGGCTGCAAATCGAGCCGCATTTCATCTTCAATTCATTGAATGCAGTTACCGGACTGATCCGCGAAGAAAAGGGCAGCGTTGCCATCGCGATGATCGCCGCCTTAGGCGACCTGTTGCGCCGTGTGACCGACCAGTCGGAGCGCCAATTCGTGGCATTGGAAGAAGAAATCATCTTCTTGCGAAAATACCTGGACATACAGCAAATGCGCTTTGCAGAACGGCTGCGCTTCCAAATGAATATTCCCAATGAACTCATGAAGGCGCAAGTACCTGA
Source organism: Solimicrobium silvestre (assembly GCF_002976435.1). Lineage (GTDB taxonomy): Bacteria > Pseudomonadota > Gammaproteobacteria > Burkholderiales > Burkholderiaceae_D > Solimicrobium > Solimicrobium silvestre. The sequence continues at coordinate 23,810 of NZ_PUGF01000037.1, forward strand.
TTTTATTTTGCAGCCGCTGGTGGAAAACGCCATCAAGCACGGCATAGCAAAACGTGCCGGGGGTGGCGAATTAACGGTCGTTGCAGCACGCGACGGCGCTGTGCTAACGCTGAGCGTTTATAACGACGGCCCTCTTCTGCCAGAGCAAATCCGAGAAGGCGTGGGCGTCGCCAACGCGCGTCGGCGCCTGCTCGCTCTGTACGGAAATACGCAGACCATGACACTGCAAAACCGGGCCAACGCTGGCGTGCTGGCAATGATCACCCTGCCGTATAGCGAGATGTGATGGATAACTGCAGTACTCCATTGCGCGCCCTTATTGTTGACGACGAGCCACTTGCACGCAGCAACCTTGCCGTGTTGCTGGCGCGCGATGCAGGGATAGTACTGGTTGGCCAATGCGGTTCGGCCGAAGACGCCTTGGCGACCATCCCCATTATCAAACCTAATTTGGTGTTTCTCGACGTGGAAATGCCGGAGTGCGACGGCTTTGAACTGTTAGAGCGCATCGGGCCGTCCCTGGATTTTGCCATCGTCTTTGTCACTGCCCACCACCAGTTTGCCTTGCGCGCCTTTGAAGTGGGGGCGCTCGATTATCTGTTGAAACCCTTCGACGACCAGCGTTTCGAGCGCGTTTTGGAACGAGTGAAAGAACGCCTGCGAATTCCCGGCGAGACCCAGCGTTTTATCATTAAGAATGGCAACACGCTTGAAGTCGTCAAGTTCTTGGACATCGATTGGATTGAAGCCAGCGATTATTATTCAACGCTTCATACGGGAGATCGAACGCATATGCTGCGTCGCAGCCTGGCGGATTTGGAGCAGTTGCTGGCACCGCTTGGATTTTGCCGGATTCATCGGTCAGCCATCGTTAACCTTGACCGTGTGCGTGCACTGGAAATTCGTGAAGACGGCGAATACGAAATTGTTTTGCAATGCGCGCAACGAGTGCGCATGAGTCGGCGTTATCGAAAACCGATTCTGGAACAGCTTGAGGGGCAGCCAGGAGTACGGTTTTTTTCGCAAAAAGATACTTAACCCATGAATTATTCGACATCCAGAAATCCTACAGGAATACCACCGAGTAAAGCATTACGAGTCTTGGCACTATCAAGCTGCTCCAACCACCATTTCATTGCATTCCCGCGCGATGTGCCAGGTGTTTTGCGCCACGCATAGCTGACGCGCACTACCCTTTCAACACGTTCAACGCGCTTTTCAACCAGCCGTCCTGTTTTAATATACGGCTCGGCCAGAAATTCCGGTAAAAATCCGCTTCCTATGCCACGCAGTTGCGCTTCCAGTTTTGCCTGCATATTGGGAACCGTAAACACATCCTGACCACCTAGCAGCCCTAAAGTTAAGCCGCCGCCACGCTGCACCGAATCGGCCACCGCCACTGCGCGATGTTGCCGTATCAGTTCATCGCTTAATGGTTCAGTTTCATGTGCTAAGGGATGATGTGGCGCAACGGCGTAAACAAAGCGTGAGTCGCCTAGTGGACGTACTTGAAAACCTGCTGAATTGGCCGCTTCGTCCGTTACGCCAATTGCCAGGTCGGCCTGACCTGAGGTGAGTGACTCTAGTGTTCCGGACAGCGTTTCCGCGCGCAATCGCACTCTAGTCGGTGGATTCAGCCCGAAGAATGCTTCACATAATTCCAGTATCACAGTGCGATGAATAATGCTGTCGATGGCAATCGTAAAAGTCGGCTCCCAGCCGGTTGCCACACGCTTAACCCGATTAGCGATCGCATCAACATCGGCCAGAAGCCTGGCTCCTTCGCGCAATAGTTCGCTACCTGCAACGGTGAACTGAGCTTGACGCGAGCTACGATCAAACAGCAAAACATCGAGCGCGTCTTCAATCTGGCGCACCCGGTAGGTCAGCGCGCTCGGTACCATGCCCAAGGCGCGGGCTGCCGCTGCAAAGCTACCGGTATCAGCAATGCCCTGCAACATGGCCAGCGCGTCCGGCGTCAGTACGTCGCGTGCAGACAACGTTGTTTTCATTTTTATTTCCCCCTGAGCATTCAAATTAATTGAATGATGCCATCAAATTGACTGGAGCACACGCATAACATAAGGGCATAAAGTAGCGTCACTGGAGGAACTTATGATTACCTTACGACACACTCAAGAACGCGGCCAAGCCGATCACGGCTGGCTAAAAAGTCAACATTCATTTTCATTCGCGGGGTATTACGATCCCGAGCACATGGGCTGGGGCAACCTGCGCGTGATCAATGAAGACCGTCTGGCGGCCGGTGCCGGTTTTGGCACGCACGGCCATCAAGATATGGAGATCATCAGCTATGTGCTGTCCGGCGCACTGGCTCATCAGGATGACATGGGTAACGGAACCACTATTCCCGCAGGCGATGTGCAGCGCATGAGCGCCGGTAGCGGAGTCAGACACAGTGAGTTCAACAAGCTGGATGATCAGGCCACCCATTTCTTTCAGATCTGGATTTTACCTAACGTGCAAGGGATCAAACCGGGCTATGAACAAAAGACCTTTGACGTGCAAGCCGGATCGATGCAGTTAATCGCATCGCCTGATGGTGACAACGGGTCGGTCACAATACACGCCGATGCCTTGCTGTACCGTGGTTTTTTTAACGACGCTGATCAGGTCAGTTTGGCATTGAGCCCGAAACGCAAAGCGTACCTGCACCTGGTTCGCGGTGAAATTCGCGTCAATGATCTGACATTGCAAGCCGGTGATGCTGTCTTGGTTGCCAACGAGAGCATGCTGAACCTCTCCGGCGCGGAAAATGCAGAAGTCCTGTTTTTTGATCTGGCCGCTTAACTTACGATAAAGGAGCCGAATTATGCAAACCGTCATTAATCAAACTAGTGCGAAGTACACATCAACGGCCAAATTTTTGCATTGGCTGATGGCGATCGCAATCATCTGTTTGTTCGCATTTGGTTTCTACATGAGTAACCTGCCATTTTCACCGCAAAAACTTAAATTGATGTCTTACCACAAGTGGGCAGGTGTGACGGTTTTCATTCTGGCGCTGGTGCGTCTGTCCTGGCGCATCATGCACCGCCCTCCCAGCCTTCCAGCGCATATGGGACGGATTGAGCAACTGATCGCGCATGCAGGACATGTAATGTTGTATCTGCTTATGCTTTCCATTCCCGTGTCGGGATGGTTGATGAGTTCTGCCAAAGGATTTCAAACTGTGCTGTTCGGCGTCCTTCCAATTCCCGATTTGTTGAGTAAGGACCGTGAATTAGGTCATTTGCTGCTGACAGTACATTTGGGACTAAACCTAGTAATGGCGGCCGTCGTCATTGGCCATGTACTCGCCGCATTGAAGCATCACTTTAAGGATAAAGACGACGTATTGATACGCATGCTGCCAGATAGCAGCAATATGTAATCACGCTTACCGACTGTAAAAGGAACATAAAATGAAATTATTTAAAACCCTGGCAATTGCCGCTGTACTCACTTTGCCCATCATTGGCCACGCTGAGGAATTCAACACCGTGCAATCAGATAAAAGCACCCTCACCTTCGGCTTCAAGCAGATGGGGGTTCCAATGGATGGGAAGTTTAAAAAATTCTCGGTGCAAATGAATTTTGATCCCACTAATTTAGTTGCTTCAAAAGCGCAATTTGATCTTGATCTGGCCAGCATCGATGTTGGCTCCGACGAAGGTAACGACGAAGTGGTTGGCAAGCAATGGTTCAATACCAAGGTATTCCCAAAGGCCAGTTTTACGACCAGCAGCATCAGATCACTTGAAAACAATCACTATGACGTCATGGGGTCTCTGAGAATCAAAGGGCGCACCAAAATAGTCACAGCACCGGCTACGATCACTATTCAAGGCAAGAACGCAAGCTTTGATGGCTCATTAGTCATTCTCCGTTCTGACTTCAATATCGGCGAAGGACCATGGGCCAGCTTTGATACGGTTGCCAATGTAGTTCAAATTAAGTTTCACCTGCTGGCAAGTGCCGGCAAATAAGCAAGACCCGTTCAGTAACCACCCGCACTCTACTTACTACCTAAAGGAGCTTTAAAATGAAATCATTGACTCAACTTACTCTTGCTTCGGCATTAATCGCATCACTCAGCGGTACAGCATTTGCCGCCCCTGAAACTTTTGTCATCGACAGCACGCATACGATGCCGCGCTTTTCGTACAGCCATTTCGGCTACAGCACGCAGCTCAGCCGTTTTGACAAAACTACCGGCACCATCGTGCTCGACAAAGAAGCTAAAACAGGTTCAGTCGATGTCACTATCGACATGAAATCGGTTGATACCGGATATCCGTTGTTCAACGGCCATATCCAAGGTGCAGATTTTTTCGACACCGAGAATTATCCGACCGCGACTTTCAAATCGACTAAAGTCAATTTTGACGGCGACAAACCAAGCACTGTCGAAGGAAATCTTACTATTAAGGGCGTAACCAAACCGGTTACTCTGAAACTGAGCTCGTTCCAAATGATGCCGCACCCGATGCTTAAGAAAGACGCGATCGGCGCGAATGCCAGCACTACGGTCAAACGAACCGATTTTAATGCCGGTAAATACGCACCGTATGTAGGTGACGACGTGACGATTGATATCGCAGTAGAAGCGATTAATCAGTAATCGGTAAACTTGAACGCACCCGGCAATGCTAACAATGCATTGCCGGTGCTGGCTTCACTTTAGATCTTCAGGGACGAATTGAATGCCAGCGCTGCTAATGCGACGCAATTGCGCCCGTGCTGGCGGCTGTATTCGTTGTACTGGCCGGCGTTGAAACGGGCGAGCTATTATTCGCTGCACCCACTGCCAATAACTGCGACTGCGGTACTTGCAAATTTTCGACCGCAGCTTTAACAGCGTCGAATAAATTGAGCAAAAAGTTATATTGCTGCAGCATGTTGCTCCATTCGCTTGCAGCACCTGCACCGGTTTTATTTGAAGCCGGTTGCGCGGTTGTTGAATCAGGTAGATTTGGAGATTGATTCGACGAACTCAAATTAAGTGGCGACGAGCTCGAAGTTGCTGATGGTGCCGGTGATGTAGATGATGTTGATGGCGCCGACGATGTTGTAGCCCCGTCCGAAGTTTGCGTCGCGCTGCTTTCAACAATGGAAGCACTTGTACTTAACTCAGCAGTAAATGGAATAACCTCTCCATCCGCCAAAGTAATCTCACCCGAACCTTGCAACGTTATCGAATTTGAAGCTTCCAGCACAGTAGCTGATTGGTCTACACCCTGCCCACTCGACACTTCCTGCGCGGCCCCAACGGTATTGGTGGACTGTGAGTTGAAGCTGTTAATGGTGACGGTTGCACCAGCCAATTCTGAAGGCGAGCTAAGTTTGCTGGCTAGCTCATTTTCTGCAAATTCGCCCAACAGGCTTGCTCCGGACGACGTTGCTGAACCGGTCTGCTGCAATGGGACGCTCCACGCATTATTTTGCGGTGTCAGTTCCAGACCGAGGCTTGAAGGTATATTGTAAAAATTCAGATTTGCGCTGGACGAAAGTGTAACTTGCGTGCTCTGCAAGACGACAGTAGAAGCCGCCGCGGCATCACTGTTATTAGGGGAACTATTCCGCTGAGAGTTCGCGGAGCTAGAACCAGTGACCGGTGTATAGGACGAACTGGGTGACTGTAAGGCGTTAATGTTCATCATTTTCCCCTTCTGATAAGACAAGTTAACGGCAGGCTTTTCAAAAGCTGGAGGGCAATTCGGAAAATAACGTAATTATCCGCAAACAAGTCTTAAAAGACCGTGTGTATGGCGGCGGGTCAAGGTTCGAGATATTGCTGACTCGAAACAACAATCACAGCCGTCACATAAAGCTCATTGCTTCGGTCTGTTAAAAGACAATCTGCTTTAAATATTTGGATTCACTACCAGGGCACCTCCTTGCCGAACTGGTCTAGAGATTGAAGCCCGGCTTTTGCAGCTTGAGCATTGATTGTGCCCACATATTAAGGAACGGACTTATCTATAGAAGTAAATATGAATTATCTTTTTAAAAAAATTAACTATTTTTAATAGATATTAAATAATTTTAAAATTTTTGGATCTGATTTAAATCTGTTTACATATATTGGTCTAATGAATAATTTGTATGGTTGACGTGTTGATTAACATCATTTGCAATTTTAATCACTAAAACAGGAAATCCAATGAAGCTAAATCATTTCAACTCCCTGACTTTAATGGCAGCAATGATCGGCCTGACACTGAACAGTTCAGGCGCATTTGCCGACGATACAAACAAGCCCGCCTATATACCCGACATGGGCAAACTACTAGCAACAGGTGGTATCAGCACGGTAGAAGGTGCTGCGGGTGGGGGGATTACGCCGTGGGCACTAATCGGCGGTTATGGCACACGCGATAGTTATGGTGCCAATGCGCACTATACCTATTTAGGCACGCAAGATTTTGCTCTGGATACGTTTGGTGCAACTGTTGGGATCATGGATAGAATTGAATTATCGGTTGCGAGACAGAATTTTAAATCCAATAATGGCCCGTTGAATGGGTTGAATATCCAGCAAGATATCTTTGGCGTCAAAGTTAAAATTGCCGGTGATGCCGTTTATGACCAAGATTCCTGTATGCCGCAAATCGCCGTAGGTGCCGAGTACAAAAAAAATAATGGCTTAACCGGAATAATGAATGCACCGGTTACTGCATTAGGCGCTCAAAAAACCAGCGGCACTGATTATTATGTTTCCGCCACAAAGCTATTTTTAGATCAAAGCATATTAGCAGACGTGACCATCCGGGCAACCGAAGCAAACCAAATGGGCTTACTCGGATTTGGTGGTGATTTGAACGACAGTTACAAAGCGGAATTCGAGGGTTCCCTTGGCTATTTATTCACCAAGAATTGGGTAGCTGGCGTTGAGTACCGTGAGAAACCGCACAACCTCAAAGCGGATAACGAAGCCGCTTACTACGATGCCTTTGTGGCCTGGTTCCCAACTAAAACGGTGTCATTCACACTGGCTTATGCCAATTTGGGTAGTATCGTCGCCCCAGTTACGATGAATAACCAAAGCCAAAAGGGTCTGTATCTCTCCCTACAGGCAGGCTTTTAAGATCACCCTATTCAACCTAATGAAAGGAAATAGAATGAAACGCTTTTTTCAATCAACGACAGCACTCTTTACGTTGCTAATGTCGGCCACATTAATGACTAGTACCGCATACGCACAAAGCTCACCAGCACCTGTGATGAATGCCGAGAAAAATGACGCAGTATTCCAAAGTTTCGGCGGCAAAGCCGGTATCAGTAAAATCATCGACGACTTCCTTGTCATCTGGCATGCCGATCCCCGCATTAGTGCAAAATTGGAAGATGCTGATGTGCCGCACCTTGCTTTGCTATTAAAAGAGCAAATCACCCATCTTACCGGCGGGCCAGGCGTATATAGCGGCAAGGATATGAAAACTGTTCACGATGGTATGAATTTACGCAATGTTGATTTCAATGCGTTAACAGAAGACCTGCAACACGCGATGGATAAAAACGATGTTCCATCGCGTGCGCAAAACAAGCTCTTGGCCAAATTAGCACCGATGCAGCACGACATCGTTACAAAATAACCAAGCGAAAGCGGAGTCTTTTAGGACTTCGCTTTCCTCGAAGGTTTCGGCTTGCCGCCTAAGCTACCGGCCCTGTCGGCTTAGTTTCAGGTTTAAGTATCCGACGACGAACAAAATCAATATGCTCTTTCAGCACATAAGAATGCTCGGCAAATGTCAACGGTAGTTTTGCTCGTTGGACCTTTTCTTCAATATGATCAAGCTGCCTTATTGCCACTGCGATTTCCACCTCAGCAGGCTTGTCGCGCAGTTGCGTTTCCAGAAAACTCAATTCACCGTACCACCGATAAATTTGGCGGCGGATGCGCCAGTTATAGATCTGCGGTATGGCGCGTATCACCGGAATCAGCGCCGCCAACAGTGGGATAAGTACCAGCGCGGCTCGATCAATGAGGGTCGCTAACCAGAAAGGCAGATAACGCTGCAACAGCGGCGGGCCTGATTTGTAATAATGTTCCGCTTCCTTGCTGAGTTCCAAATCCACGTCCTTCGCGGACGGAAATTCATTGGCAGAATGCAGCAGTCCTGCTTCGGAATGCGTTTCATGCATGGCTTTCATCAGCAATGAGATCAACGCCGGATGCACCGTTTCACGCGCTGCAAGTGTGGTGGTAGTTGCCAGTAGAGTGATGTCTTGAGCAGGCAAATTACGGCGTATGTCGATCAAACCGTGCGGTACACGCAATTCATGCAGATAAGGAAAATGTCGGGCGATAGCCGCAGCCTGATCCAAATCAAGGATGCGAACTTGCGAATCTGCGGCAAGCTGCTGAACGAGCGGTGAATCTGGCTCGCCAATAACGAACACGGCGTCAAGCTTACCTGCCAGGAGTTGCGCAGCTGCTTCGTCGCGACCGATCGCTTGCAGCGTGCTGTTATCTGCGGTTACACCGCTGGCGGCCAACAAACGAGTTGCCAGCAGCTTAGTGCCGGAACCTTCGCGACCAATAGCTAGCCGCTTACCGGCCAAGCCTGAAAACCGCGTGATCGGCTGCTTTGCCCGATAAAACACCCACAGTGGTTCATACGAAATACTGCCAAGGGATAGCGGCTCGACTTCATCGTCACTGGCCGTCTCGTTAAGCCCGTCCTGCAGAAATCCTAAGTCCACATCGGAATTAGGATCGCGCAAACGCTGGTGATTATCGAGGGCACCGTTAGATTGCCGTATCACGAGTTCAATACCGTCTCCGGCAAGAATTTCCTTATAGCTTTTCGCAAAATCTTGATAAGAACTGTCTTCCGCACCGGTCAAAATTACCAACCGATGTGGCGGCGCGGGGTCGATATAGTGATATGCAATCCACGAGCCTCCCACGCCCAATAATAAAATTGGCAGGATTGTCCAGACGATGTCTTTGAAAAGGCTGCGACCGCGCCGGAATTTGAATTTTTGCATGACATCCCTGATTCAGATTTAATTTTTATAGGTAGTAACGTGAACTGGATCCACGTCTTGGAAATGTTCGCCAGCATACTTGCATTTTGAAATACTCTCAATCGTTTGTCGCCGTCCCGTACCTTACGAATCACTCCTCATATATCCCAAATCAACACAGGCGGATTTCTGAAAGTATTGAATAGAAAAAAGTGTGAAAATGATATAAATTAGCAACGCTGTTATCCCTAATATGAAAATCTCTGCTTCAACAGACCGAATTATCCAGGAAAACGTCAATGAAACTTTACTTTACACCCCGCAGTAGCGCGACGCGCCCGCGTTGGTTACTTGAAGAACTCGGTGTACCCTATGAACTGGTGAAGCTCGACTTCGCGCAGCGTGAGCACCAGACAGCAGCGTACTTACAGCTGCATCCGTTTGGCGAAGTACCAGCGCTGGTAGATGGCGATTTGCGCTTGTTCGAGTCGCTGGCAATCTGCTTCTACCTGGCCGACTATTCTCCAGAAGCGCAGTTGGCACCGTCGCTGGGTTCGCCCGAGCGAGCGCGCTATATGCAATGGCTGATCTTCGCCGAGACGCGGCTGGAGCCAGTCGTCAAACAATTTCTAAATCACTCGAATTCGCCTGAACCTGCCAATGCGCAAATCTACGCCAGTCTGAACCATGTGTTAGGTATCATCGACACAGAACTCGACGGGCGCGACTTTATCGCTGCCGGCCATTTTACCGCCGCCGACTTAGTGCTGGCCTCGATCCTTCATCTCGCTAACGCCATGAAGCTGCTGGAGGGCTACCCTCGCTTGGTCAAATACGTTTATTTCCATTGTCAGCGCCCTGCCTTGCAGCGGGCTGTTACTGCCTGAGCGTACAAATACTGGATAATTTAATGTTAAATCTCCCTACTTATGATGACGTAATCGCGGCTTCCCGCCGAATCGACGGGCATGCTCACTGCACGCCAGTCATGACCTCGCGCATAATCAACGAGGAACTTGGCGCCGAAGTGTTTTTTAAATGTGAAAACTTGCAACGCATGGGAGCCTTTAAGTATCGCGGCGCATTTAATGCATTGTCGAAATTTGACGAACGCCAAAGGAAGGCAGGCGTTGTGGCTTTCTCATCGGGTAACCACGCACAAGCAATTGCCCTATCGGCCGCGCTGCTTGGCATTCCCGCGACAATCATTATGCCGAACGATGCTCCTGCAGCAAAGATCGCAGCAACGCGTGGTTACGGCGGCAAAGTAGTCATTTACGACCGCTATACCGAAGACCGCGAGCAAATTGGTCGCGACTTGGCCGAGAAACATGGCTTTACGTTGATCCCTCCCTACGATCATCCCGACGTAATCGCAGGACAAGGAACCGCTGCAAAAGAATTGTTTGAGGAAGTCGGCGAACTGGATGTTTTATTTGTCAGTCTCGGCGGCGGCGGCCTGCTTGCTGGATCCGCATTGTCAACTAGAGCACTGTCACCGGCATGCACGCTGTACGGCGTTGAGCCGGAGGCTGGTAACGACGGGCAGCAATCATTCCGTTCCGGCAAAATTGTGCATATTGATACACCGAAGACGATTGCAGACGGCGCTCAGACGCAACATCTCGGCAACTACACGTTTGAAATTATCCGGCGCGACGTCAACGACGTTCTCACCGCCTCCGACGCGCAGCTCAAAGACTGCATGCGTTTCTTTGCCTCACGTATGAAATTGGTGGTTGAGCCTACGGGCTGCCTTGGCCTCGCAGCGGCACAATCAATGAAAGAGCAGCTACGAAATAAACGGGTCGGCGTAATTATTAGCGGTGGAAATGTCGACCTCGACAGGTTTAGCGCACTGCTTCAAGAGTAATTTGATGTGTACTAGTTATGATCTTAAACGACAGGCACTGTTAGATTGAATAACTACTGTTGACTTGCAAATAAGAACTAACGTTTAATCCATGACCGCTCAAAATCGGCACATAGATGACATAGTGAATTGCTCTCGAAAGCGGCTCTAAAATCCAGTCTAGATTAGAGCAATTGTGTGGCTAGTCTATGTGGCAGTGCCTGACACAAACTTGCCGGCAAGATGCTCGACTGAATTTCTTTATAAATAGACTAAAAACGCTCTAAATTGGGCATAAATCAACGCCAAATTCTCCTATCGCCTCCAAAAAATAATCTGCCACATCACCTGAACACGTTGACAGGCGGCTCTTTTGCGTGCTAATTTAACCAAATGGTTAAATACGAAGAAAATTTGGACGCAATTTTCATGGCTCTGGCCCACCCAGCACGGCGAGCGATTCTCTCGCAGCTAGGTAAGGGAGATGCGACGGTGGGCGAACTCGCCCAGCCATTCGACATGTCCTTGCCAGCCATAACCAAGCACCTGAAGGTGCTGGAGAGAGCCAGGTTGATCAGCCGGAGCAAAAACGCCCAGTGGCGACCTTGCCGACTGGAAAATGTACCTTTGAAAGCGGCATCAGGCTGGATTGAGGAGCAGCGAAAGATCTGGGAGTCCCGTCTAGACCGCTTGGAAGATTACTTGCATAACATGGAAAAAATGGAGGAAAGAAAAAATGATGACAATGGATGAAAAGGATCGCGAACTGGTGCTGGAGCGAATGATACCTTTCGCCCGCGAATTGGTTTGGAAGGCCATGACCGACCCCGAGCATGTCAACCGGTGGTGGGGCCCGGATGGATTCAGGAACGAAAATCAAATTATGGATTTCCGAGTCGGTGGCGCTTGGAGCTATGAAATGGTTGGGCCTGATGGCAAACGCTACCCAAGCCACTCTGTGTTCAAGGAAATCACGCCTCCGTCCAGGCTTGTCTTCGATCATGGCGACGGCGAACGGATGTGGTTCGAGACCACCATCACGCTGCAAGAAATAGACAGCGGCACCCTAATCAGTCTGCGTCAGCTGTACCCAAGCCGTGAATCCCGCGATGAGGTAATCGACAAGTACGGTGCCGTCGAAGGCGGCAAGCAGCACCTAGCCAAACTCGAAGCCTACGTTAGAGAAAACCTGCAATGAATGACGGCGCGATTTTATTCCCGTCTTCGACCTGGTGTTGGGGCGCCTTGCCGGAGCGCGTGCGTAAAAAGGCCAGAGTGAAGGCAATTTCAACAATCAGCATTTATATTTTTGAAGGTTTCTAATATGACACTCGCACTTTATGGACATCCATTTTCATCGTACACACAAAAAGTGCTCATCGCGCTGTACGAGAACAACATCCCTCACGAATTCCGCTCCCTTGGGCCGGACACGCCGCAACACTCCGCCGAGTGGTTGCGACGCTGGCCGTTGCGCAAGTTTCCGCTACTGGTGGACGGCGAGCGTAACGTCGCTGAGACAAGCATCATCATCGAGTATCTGCACCTTAGTTATCCCGGGCCGGTACGCCTTCTACCCGCCGACCCGATGGCCGCTCTTGAGGTGCGCTTCCTAGACCGCTTCTATGACTTACATGTGATGAGCCCGGTTCAACATGCGGTGGATGGTGCGCTGACGGGTGATCCGGTTAAGCGCCAAGAGGGGCTAACATTATCGATGGAAAAGCTGGAGCGTGCATACGCTTGGCTTGAAGGCCAGCTAGCCGAAAGAACTTGGGCGGCAGGCTCGGACTTTACGCTCGCTGATTGCGCGGCGGCACCCTCGCTGTTCTACGCCGACTGGACACATCGGATTTCCGAGGCATTTCCATTGCTGCGCGCGTACCGGGCAAGGTTGCTTACACGCCCGTCTTTTGCTCGGGCAGTGGATGAAGCGCGCCAATTCCGCCACTACTTTCCGCTCGGAGCACCAGACCGCGACTAAAGCAATGAGCGTGCGGTGAAGCCATTACAAACTCCACGGAGCTGCGCTACAACGCGGTATCTATGGACTCCACCCGTTTTGCAAGAAGAATTTGATTTCAACCAGTAGGTAAGCTTGCGTGTATCTATACGGCCTGATAGATGAGCGGTTTTTTGCTCTGGCCCTGATGTAATACGCGCGTCA
>NZ_PUGF01000038.1 GCF_002976435.1 Solimicrobium silvestre
AACGTAAGTCCATAGTATTGGCTGTATTCCAGGTCATAATGGCGGCTCCGATTGGACATCATTCTTGATGCCCAATAGTGTTACCTATGTCCTGATACAGGTGTTACCCATGTCTCACGTCTATACAGCGACGCAAAAAAGGCAGGTAGCTGCCGGTCTACCACCGGCCTACTGAACGAAAATAAACCATAGTAGCAGCTAACAAATCAAACGCAAAAATGCGCATCAAAACTACGGCAACAACCTCTTATCCATAAACATACTAAACGGATCAAGAGCATATCCCCCAAACGGCGCACACGCCACATAACCTAAACTTTTCAATGCTTCAGGTTGTTTAACTCCAGTCTCCAACCGTGCAACAGGCACGCCCAGCATCACTAAATGTTTTTCAAGATGACTCATAATACGTTTTGAAATACCTTTACCGCGATGACTATCCATCACAAAAACACGCTTAATCTCACCGTAAGACTCTTCACCCATCAACGCCCTCTATATGATTACTTTCCGCCGGATAAAGCGCCGCCATATAATGATTCGATTCAGTGATAAGTACATGAACTTCCGGTGCATCCGGGTTTAATTTTTCGATATTCATGATTAGGTTTTATTAATTTAAATAAGCGTAGCGCATCCACTACCTGACATCGAGTTTGGCTGACCCCATAGAGAAAGAAGCCTTTTGAATGAGTCCATTAACAACTTCATAAATACAAAGCATTTCAACCGTTCCAAGGCCTTCTGGAAAATTACGCGTAATGACTTCAAGATCAACTACGATATTGCCCATAACGGTGCGATTGATAAGCTTTGCGTGCAGATCAGGCTCTAAAAACCGAGCGGCTATCCGAGTACGCATTTCGGCATGTCCACGCGCAAAACATTCGCCATGCAAGGTATATTGCTCTGCATCAGGCGCATAGGTAGCAAGCCAACGCTCAAGATCTTTAGCATTGTAAGCATCGAGTTGTTCCTGAATAAGGGAAGTAGCTGTTGCTATCGACATAGAATTACCTTCACAAAAAATAGAATAAAAAAAACGATGAACAAAGTGATTAACTTTATTCATCGCTATTTTCGATTAACTCCTTACAGAGTTATATCCAATCATTATTACTTCAACTGTTCCAACAACAGATTCAAAATCTTATCCGACGCAGCTGAGTTCTCAGCGCCGCCATCATTATTTTGAACGGCAACATGAGTCACATTGGCCTCGCCTTTCACCGTTATCCGATAACGTTTTGCATCTTTTTCTTTGTCACCAAAGCTAAATATGCGCGAGAAGAAACCGTCTTTGTTGCTGTCTCCATCTGGGTCAACATAACGAACAAAATAAATACCTTTAGCACGATCGCGATCTTCGACAGTGAAGCCAACCCGATCCAATGCCAAACCAACCCGACGCCATGCACGGTCAAAACTTTCATCCACGTTAATTAAGGAAGCGGCGCCATCTTTAACTAATTTAGCTTTAATTGGCTGATTTACCGTAGTTGCAACGATTTCTTTAGCTTTTTCTTGAGTAGCTCCCAAGCTCACCATTAAACGCGTCAGGAAAGCCGCCTCTAAAGCTGGGTCGTTAGGACGTGCAGCCCAAGTTGTAGTATCTTTTTGCGCACCAATCAGAACTTCTTCAACGCCACGATGACTGATGTAAATTTCAGTAGAACCATCATCACGACGCTCTAAACGGGTACGGAATTTATCGCGCTCACCGGTTGAATACAGGGAATCAAATACATAACCGATAGTTTTGCGCAAAAAATCTTCAGGAATTTTGGCGCGATTTTCTGCCCAATCGGTTTCCATCACACCAGTAGTTTGAGAGTCTTGATTAATCAAGAAACCATTTTCCTGCCAAAAATCTTTAATCTTAGGCCACAACACTTCAGGGCTCTGCTTCACTAATAACCAGCGCTGCGAACCGTCGCGCTCAATCCGCATATCTTCCAGGGTATTGATTGCTGTTGTAACCGGTGCTGCCACAGTTTGTTGTGTAGCAGCGCCGCTAGATTTAGCATTGAAACTAGATGCTGTTAATGGACCAGTTGAACCATTGTCAGGAATCGAAAAACGGTTATCACGGGAAATTTGACTCAAATCGGGAGGTACATCCAAGGTCGGGGCAACCGCATCTTTTTTACTCGCACTTTTGTAATCAATACGATCTGGTTGCAAAAAATTACCCGTTGAACTACAGCCGGCAATTGCAACAACAGCCAACATGGAAACCATTTTACTCAGTGAATTGTTGCGTGAATTATTGCGCATAGTCATTTCGATACAAACTCATAGTTAAAATTTTTCAGTGTATGGCTTAACGCCGACACCAACCCCGCTTAAATACCCAGATAAACCCGCGCTAAAACAGCGCGCTTAATTACTTCTGCATCACTTCTGCACCACTTCTTTATAGCTTCTTCAACTACTTATTTGAGCAGATCAACAGCCCGTAATGAATTGGCTAACGTTTCATGGTATTGGCTTGAAAACGTTACCAAAGGCAAACGGATACCCGTTGGAATTAGCCCCATTTCAGCCATCGCCCATTTTACTGGAACTGGATTAGGCTCAATAAACAATTTCATATGCAAAGGAATTAACGGTTGGTTAATCGCTTTAGCTTTTGCAATATCACCAGCCATTGCCGCTACACATAATTCGTGCATGGCACGAGGAGCGATATTTGCCGTTACAGAAATATTTCCTTTACCACCGCATAACATCAAAGCCATGGCAGATAAATCGTCACCAGAATAAATGGCAAAGCCTTCCGGAACCATCGCTAACAATTCGATATCACGCCCAATATTACCGCTGGCTTCTTTGATGCCGACGATATTAGGAATCTGCGCTAAACGAGCGATAGTTTCATTAGACATATCTGAAGCAGTACGGCCCGGCACATTGTACAAAATGAGGGGGATATCAACTGATTCGGCAATCTTTTTGAAATGCTGGTACATGCCTTCTTGAGTAGGCCGATTGTAGTAAGGCACAACTTGCAAAGAAGCGTCAGCCCCAACTTCTTTGGCGTAGGCCGTTAGTGCAATAGCTTCTTGAGTAGAATTACCGCCAGAACCGGCGATAACAGGAATACGTTTATTCGTATGTTCAACAGCCACCTGAATTAATTCGCGATGCTCTTCAACCGAAACCGTCGCGGATTCACCGGTAGTACCAGCAATCACGATCCCGTCAGTACCTTCACTGATATGCCAGTCAATTAACTTACGTAATCCCGGAATATCCAGACTACCATCTGCATGCATAGGTGTAACAATTGCAACTAGGCTTCCCGTAATCATAGTCATGATAATGCGTCAAAAAATATAAAACGTTGATTGTAGCGGATAGCCCGTCATTGCGCTCAGTAATTTATTAGTTTGATTACTAGAATAATTTACTTTAGTTTCGAGCTAAATGCGCATCAGCCAAAGCACTCTTTTTAATACAAATACGCTGCACCAAAGCCGGTTTGGGCTGGTCAACATAACCACATTCGTAAGCAACCACATGCAATGGCTGATTTGGCATTAATGTTACCAACCCTAACAACTCATCAGGTGCCAGCAAAAACTCTGGATTACTCGGCTTCCCAAACTGGGCGTTTCCCTGCGCAAACGTCTCAATGATCAACACTCCTTGCGGAGCAAGACTGGACAAGATAAAAGGGAATAAGGGCCGATGCAGGTAATTACACACCACAATGCCAGCAAAACGATCCACCTCAAACGGCCAGACTGAGGATGGTTGCTCTAGATCATGGCACAACGTCGCCGCGCCCAATTCGGCAGCTTGCGCTAATGAATGCGGGTCACGGTCTAACGCTAACACTGAATTACCAGCAGCGAGTAGCGCCGGGCAGTTGCGCCCAGCACCACTGGCTAAATCCAGCACTTCACCGGGTGGTATTAGGTGAATAAAGCGGTTAAGCCAGAGTGAGCCCGGGGGCGAGGCTAAATATGTCATCAGGTATAACTAATTCCCATTGCTTCGCGAACATCACGCATGGTTTCTTGCGCTAACTTACGGGCTTTATCGCAGCCATCGGCCGCAATGGCACGAACTAGGCTCGGCTCATCCAAATACTGTTGTGCACGCTCATGCATCGGCTCTTGTTCTTTAATGATGGCTTCAATCACCGGCTGCTTGCAGTCAAGGCAACCAATGCCCGCACTACGACAGCCTTTTTGCACCCATTCTTTGGTATCTTCGTCTGAATACACTTGATGCAATTGCCAAACCGGGCATTTTTCCGGATTACCGATATCGGTGCGACGGACCCGCGCCGGATCGGTCACCATTGTACGTATTTTCAAGGTCAGACTGTCTTTATCTTCACGCAGCGCAATTGCATTGCCGTAACTTTTAGACATTTTTTGACCATCTAAACCGGGTAGTCGCGATGAAGTAGTTAATTTAACTTGCGGCTCGACCAAAATCAGCTTACGACTGCCTTCCAGATAACCGAATAAGCGTTCGCGATCTATCATGCTCAAGTTTTGCGCTTCATTTAATAAGGCATGTGCTTGGTCTAACGAGGCAACTAAGCCTTGCTCCTGAAATTCGGCGCGTAACTCGGTATACAGTTTTGCGCGCTTGCTGCCGAGTTTCTTCACCGCTTCTACGGCGTTTTTTTCAAAGCCTTTTTCTTTACCGTAAATATGGTTAAAACGACGCGCAATTTCACGCATCATTTCAACGTGCGGCACCTGATCATCGCCTACCGGTACTTGGCTGGCACGATAAATCAGGACATCGGCAGCCTGCAATAACGGATAACCAAGAAAGCCATACGTTGATAAATCACGATCTTGCAATTTTTCTTGCTGATCTTTGTAAGTAGGCACGCGTTCCAGCCAGCCCAATGGCGTTGCCATCGAAAGCAGTAAATGCAGTTCGGCGTGTTCTGGGACTTTAGATTGAATAAAAAGAGTAGCTTGAGATGGGTCGACGCCTGCCGCCAGCCAATCAATTAACATATCCCAAGTGCTTTTTTCAAGACTGCTGGGATCGTCATAATGGGTCGTTAATGCGTGCCAATCAGCGACAAAAAATAAACAAGGCAATTCTGCCTGCATTTTGATCCAGTTTTTTAGGGCACCGTGGTAGTGCCCTAAATGCATTGCGCCAGTGGGGCGCATACCAGAAACAACGCGTTCAGGGTACATGTGGGTTTAGTTTCACTTAATTAAAAACTGCAGGGGTGTAAGAAGAAGTTGTAGCGATGTTTCAGTCCAACTCGCTACTGGATTTAACCAGTATTTATCCAGTAGATTCAACCAAAGTAGACCTAGCACAATAAAAAAACCATAGGGTTCAATTTTTGAAAACTGATACGCCTGTTTCATTGGCAATAATCCAACCAGAATGCGGCCACCGTCTAGAGGCAACATAGGAAATAAATTCAACGCAAACATAATGACATTCACCGCAATACCCGCTTGCGCCATCTTTAGTAAAAACGGCACATCAAAATGTATCACTACCATTGCATAAATACTCAAAAACCAAATCAATGCCATGAAAAAATTTGAGGCAGGGCCAGCCAAAGCAACCCAGATCATATCGCGCTTGGGGTTTCTCAATGCGCTAAAATTAACCGGTACCGGCTTAGCATAGCCAAATGCAAAAGTACCCTTACTCACCAAAAGCATAAGTGCTGGAAGTAACAATGTACCGATCGGATCTATGTGTTTGAGAGGATTTAAGCTCAAGCGCCCACGTAAGTAAGCTGTGTCATCACCAAAGTATCTGGCCACAAAGGCATGCGCAGATTCATGCAAGGTAATGGCAAAGATCATCGGAATGGCGTATACCGCCAAGGTTTGGATTAATTCATTCATAAGGCGGGATTCTATCAGAGCAACTAATAAATCTGTCAATTCTGTAACTTCTACAGACCAAAAATACTCACATCACCACGTCCTAAACGCAGCAGCAATGCTTCTTCACCCGTTAAATCCACGACCGTGGTCGGCTCCAAGCTACATGCCCCGCCATCAATAATCAGGTCAATCTGATTCTCCAAACAGTCACGAATTTCTTCCGGCTCAGTCAATGGCAGTTCTTGATTCGGCAAAATCAGCGTGGCTCCAAGCAACGGCTGCCCTAATTCGGAGAGCAAAGCATGAATAATTTTATGTTCCGGCACCCGTAAACCGATGGTTTTACGTGAGGGATGCGATAAGCGCCGTGGTACTTCTTTGGTGGCTTCCAGAATAAACGTGTAAGGGCCCGGAGTCGCCGCTTTTAGCAGGCGGTATTGACGATTATCGACTTTGGCATAGTTGGCAATTTCACTTAAATCGCGACATAACAAGGTCAGATGATGCTTTTCATCAACCTCACGAATCCGACGCAAACGTTGTACCGCATCCTTATCATCAAGATGACAAACCAGGGCGTAGCAGGAATCAGTCGGTACGGCGACGATGCCGCCAGAATGAATAATCTGGCTTGCCTGCTTGATTAAGCGCGCTTGCGGATTGTCTGGATGCAGGTAAAAGTATTGGCTCATAAGAGTGAGTAAATGCGGGATGAATAAATACGAGGTGAATGAATGCGAGATTATTTTTCAATTAAATCGCATTCATTATCAAATTAAATTCAATTTAATTCAAAGCGCGCAATGCAGCAATGCGCTCTTCCATCGGCGGATGAGTTGAAAACAAAGCGGCAACACCGGCTTTATCACTAATACCTGAAGCTGCCATGGACTTTGGCAATTCGCCCGGCACCAAACCACCTAAGCGAGATAAGGCATTAATCATAGGCTGGCCATTACCCATCAATTTGGCTGAACCGGCATCGGCACGAAATTCACGTTGACGTGAGAACCAGCAGACGATAATCGAAGCAGCAAAACCGAAGATGATTTCACATACAAACACCGTCACCATATAACCGATGCCGGGCCTGTCATCATCGCTGTTTTTAAAAATCGCTTTATCAATTACATAGCCGACGACGCGCGCTAAAAACACCACAAAGGTATTTACCACGCCTTGAATCAAGGCCATCGTCACCATGTCGCCGTTAGCTATGTGCGCTACTTCATGCCCTAACACTGCTTCCACTTCTTCGCGGGTCATGCTTTCTAACAGTCCGGTAGAAACCGCAACTAAGGCCGAATTTTTAAACGCGCCGGTAGCAAATGCATTCGGAGCACCGTCATACACAGCCACATCTGGCATACCGATCCCGGCACGTTCAGCCAGGTTTTTTACGACGCTAACTAACCATAATTCGGTACTCGTAGTTGGCGCATCAATAACGCGCGCACCAGTTGACCATTTAGCCATCGGCTTGCTGATGAGCAATGAAAAGAAAGCGCCGGTAAAGCCGACTACCAATGAAAATACCATCAACATGCTGAAGTTCAAGCCATTAGCAGTTAAATAGCGATTGACGCCTAGTAGTGACAACACCACCGACATCACCAGCATCACGGCCAGGTTAGTCGCTAGAAATAGGAATATACGCTTCATAAAGGAGTCTCCAAAAATTCAATGAATAACGATAAATGGGGAATAATTCGTTAGTTTCAAGATAAGACTTTATTGTTGCAATATAAAATCTGCAACAAAATGTATCTTATTTGAAACTAAGCAGTGAAAACCACGCAGCTAAAACCAATCGTGCCAGACCGGCACTAAATTACCCGGCAACGGTGGCAAAGCACCTAATTCGGTCTTAGATTCACCAGGTCCATGGAAATCTGAGCCGCGTGAAGCCAAAAAGCCATATTGCTGGGCAATTTTGGCATATTCAGCGTATTGATCTGGAGTATGACTACCGGTGACGACTTCAATTCCCAACCCGCCGTATTGCTTGAACTCATCTAAAAATGCCGACATTTCCAGCTGCGTTAGATCATAACGGCCCGGATGCGCAACCACCGCCACGCCTCCAGCGCCTTTTATCCAAGTCAAGGCATCTTTTAAGCTAGCCCAACGATGCTCGACATAGCCCGGCTTACCTTCCACCAAATAATTCTTAAAGACATCACTAATATCGCGGCATGTGCCGCTTTCCACCAGATAACGAGCGAAATGGGTGCGTGAAATCAGATCAGGATTACCGACATAATGCAATGCGCCTTGATAAGCATTGGGAATACCAACTTCTGCCAACATCTCGCCGATTTGTTGGGCGCGTTTTTCACGGCCATGGCGAGTGTCATATAAGCCTTGCACCAGTTGCGGATTGGTTTCGTCAATTTGCAAACCGACGATGTGAATGGTGTGACCTGCCCAGGTAATTGAAATTTCCACGCCTGCTACATGGCGCATGCCTAACTCTTTGGCGGTAGCGCGAGCAACAGAGATTCCGCCGATTTCATCGTGATCGGTGAGCGCCCAGACATCAACGCCATTATTATGCGCACGAGTAGCAACGTCAGCGGGGGAAAGCAAGCCATCGGATACGGTGGAGTGGCAGTGTAAATCAATGTTTAGCATGGGAGGAAGTTAGTGAGCGGATACAGGGCTATTGTACTCCGCTTCACTTAATTCCGACTATCAGAAGCTAATTAGACCGCTTTCGGCAACCCTACGAAATCCTCAATCAATTTAGCCAGCGCCTGAGGCTGATCATGATGAAGCATGTGACCGGCGTCCAGTACCAGCTCTGTTTTGAGTTGTTTGAAATGCGTTAAACGCCGATCGGTTTCTGGGCGACCTTTTTCTTTTCCGCCGATCCAGGACCAGATTGCCGTATCGTCGGCTTCCACCCATAACACGGGTGCAGTCACGGCTTCCCAACACGCCATGACTTCTTCTACCCGATACAAAATAGGGCTAGATAATTTATGGGCAGGATCGCCTAAAATCTCCCACTGTCCACTAGCATTTTCACGCGACCAATGTTGCGCCAAAAAGGCGGCACGTTCATCATTTAAGCGTGGATTGGTTTTTTGCAGTCGTTTTGCCACTTCTGCCGCGCTTGCATAGGTTCGCATTTCCGGCTTTTCGCGTAATTCGTCCAACCATTTTTTATAGCGCGCCGGTGCTTGAGTTGGCTTGGTTGTTGGCAACCCAAAGCCTTCCAAAATCACCAGTTTTGCGATCCGTTCTGGCCGGATTCCAGCGTATAAACCAACCACATTACCACCCATGCTGTGCCCTACCAGATTAATTGCAGCATCCGGACTGTAATGCTGTAATAACGCATCCAGATCAGCTAAATAATCTGGGAACCAATAAGCATCGGTGGTCGGACCATTCGTCAAACCAAAGCCGCGCATATCGGGCGCAATCACATGCCAATCAGCCTTTAAACTATCCACCACAAACTGGAATGAAGCACCCACGTCCATCCAGCCATGCACCATAAAAATCATCGGTGCAGTCGGGTCACCCCAGTGCCTGCAGTGATATTGATGCCCTCTTAATGCGATAAATTCAGATGTTGATGTTTTCATAAAATGCCGTAAAAAGTGAATGGTCGTGCTAATTTTTACGAATTATACCTGAGGTGAAAAACTAGGTAGTCGGGCGTGAAAGCACTTTATTCAAGCACGGCCCAAGCACTCTAACTGCGCGCTTTTCATATACCTTTTTTAAATTTATGCTTCAAAAATCAACTAAGCAACCATCCGCCAACCCCACATCCCAGCACAACCAACCACGGTGGCAAGCGCCAAAACATTAGTGCAAAAAAAGCGGCCAGCAACAAGGCTAGATCGGCAAGCTTCATTATCGCGCCAGTCCAGACCGGGTGATACAACGCCGCCAGCAGCAAACCCACCACAGCAGCATTCACGCCCGCAAGTGCCGCTTGCGTATGCACGCTGCGCCGCAACTGCTCCCAAAACGGCAACACGCCGAAAATCAATAAAAATGACGGCGTAAAAATCGCAATCAAGCACAGCGCCGCGCACAGCCATCCGTTCGGCGACTGGTTCATGGATGCACCAAGAAAAGCAGAAAAAGTAAACAGCGGCCCCGGCACTGCCTGCGTCATTCCATAACCAGATAAAAAAGTATCATTGCTAACCCAGCCGTTTGACACCACAGCGCTCTGCAACAGCGGCAATACGACGTGACCGCCGCCAAAAACTAATGCCCCGGCGCGATAGAATGCATTCACCATCGCCAGCAAATGATTTGGCCACATTTCCAAGCAGATCGGCAGGCCAATCAGTAACGCAAAAAATATGCCCAGCAATAGCAAAGCAAGGCGGCGACTGATAGTAATAGGCAGCGGTTCATGCAGCACAGCTTGCGCAGGTTTAAACAATACAATGCCCAGCACGGCTGCGGCCACAATCACGCTCACCTGCCCTAGCGGCATCGGCCAGAACAACACCAGCCCTGCCGCGGCCAAAGTAATAGCGATACGCGTTGCACCGGTACAAAGCTGGCGTGCCATACCCCAAACGGCCTGTGCCACAACCGCCACGGCAACCACTTTCAAACCATGTAAGACGCCGACAGGAACCGCCCCGCCCCACGTCGACAACCCCATACCGAACAAGCACAGCATCAACGCCGATGGCAAAGTAAATCCAGCCCAAGCCGCCAACGCACCCGTCGCACCACCGCGCAGCAAACCGATTGCCATGCCGACCTGACTACTGCTCGGCCCCGGCAAAAACTGGCACAAAGCCACCAGATCGGTGTAACTAGACTCGCTAAGCCAGCGCCGACGCGTAACGAATTCTTCGCGAAAATAGCCCAGATGCGCAACCGGACCGCCAAACGACGTTAATCCCAATCGAAGGAAGAGCAAAAATATTGTCCAGCATCGTTCCAGCGGCATTGATGACATTTGTTGCGTCCATTAGTCAAAAGAAATAAATCGGATAATAAGCGATTAACAAAGGCTAGGGTATCCGTTGATCGAAGTTAAATAGCGAACAATCCAGGCTACAACAATTGCCATCCAAGCTTAAATTTACAAAACAATTTTCTCTATTTAAGTCAGCAATAATTAATTTATACATCTGCATAAATTTCCTTGACGTAATTTATACGCGCGTATAAAGTCTATAAATGACTAAGACCACCCCAACCAATCCTACCCGACTAGCTCTGCTCGAACATGGAAAAACCATGGCGCGCCAGCATGGCTTACGGTCGATCACAGTGCGTGGCCTATGCCAGGAAACTGCAATCAATACCGGCAGTTTTGTATATCACTTCGGCAGTCGCGATCAATTTATCGCGGAATTGATTGAATATTGGTATGCGCCGCTATTCGAACAAATACAATGGCAACAAAATCACCACGCCGACCCACTTACGCGACTGCACGCCATGCTGCGCCAGCTGCTGAGTTTTGTTAATGCCAATGGTGCATTTATCGCACAGTTAATGCAGGACGTAGTCGCCGGCGAAATAGCCGCGCAGCGTTTTACCAGCACACTGGCGCCACGTCATCCGCGCATACTGCTGCAATGTATCGCAGATGCCCAGCAAGCAGGTCAGCTCTGCATAGCACCGCCGTTACATCAAGCCATGTTTCTCATGTCCGCCTGCGGCATACCTATCTTGCTGCAACACGTATTGAGCGGCAAAGAACTGCTGCCTGAATTGCTGCAACAAGCTATTAAGCAATTCGCCACTGATCCACAGCATATTGATCAACGTCTGCAATGGGCGTTACAAGGTTTGATGCCTAATTCCAAGGAGTTTCTACATGAATAAAAAAATCGTAGTCGCTATTATCCTAGTGACCGTATGCCTGGTGGCTGGTTTTGCTTTATATCAGACCCGCCATCAAAGCGAAGAACTGCAATTTTCTGGCAATGTCGATATTCGTCAGGTCAATGTGGCGTTCCGGGTTGGCGGACGTTTAAAGACATTG
Source organism: Solimicrobium silvestre (assembly GCF_002976435.1). Lineage (GTDB taxonomy): Bacteria > Pseudomonadota > Gammaproteobacteria > Burkholderiales > Burkholderiaceae_D > Solimicrobium > Solimicrobium silvestre. The sequence continues at coordinate 11,821 of NZ_PUGF01000038.1, forward strand.
CAGGTAGACGAAGGTGCGCAAGTTAAAGCGGGCGATGTATTGGGCGAGCTTGACGACCAACCTTACCGGATCGCGCTGGCGGATGCACAAGCCAACAACGCCGCACTGGAAGCGCACAACATGCTGTATAAAAAAGGTTATCGAAAAGAAGATATCCAGCAAGCCAAAGCCAATTTAAACACCCGTTTGGCAGCACTTCTCAATGCAAGCCAACTATTACAACGCCAGCAAAAAATCACCGGTACCGGCGCAGGATCGCAACGTAGCCTCGACGATGCCCAATCCGGCTATGACCAGGCCACAGCACAGGTAGACGCGGCGCGCCAGCAATATCTGGCGCTAAGCCACGGTTATCGCCCGGAAGAAATCGCGGAAGTAGCCGCCAACAGGCAACGCGCCGCAGCGCAACTCAATAATGCTGAATTACAGTTAGCTGATACCGTTTTAAAAGCGCCGTCCAACGGCATCATTCTTACTCGCGCCGTTGAGCCCGGCAGTATGCTTACCGCTGGCAGTACAGCACTCACCCTGTCACTGACCGAGCCGGTCTGGGTGCGCGCCTATGTAGCCGAGCCTGATCTGGGTAAAGTCGCGCCCGGCACCCGGGTTAAGGTCATCACCGATTCACGCAAAGAACCCTATAACGGCGTGATTGGTTTTGTCTCGCCCACGGCGGAATTCACACCCAAGAATGTCGAAACCAGCGACCTACGCACCGCCCTCGTCTACCGGTTGCGCGTAATTGTCGAGAACGCCGATACCCAACTGCGTCAGGGTATGCCCGTCACCATCAAACTGGCAGCGCACTAAATGGACAGTAACCGCGCCAGCGGCGACGCTATCACCATTAGCGCGCTGCAACATCAATTTGCGGATCAAATCGCCTTGCGCGGCCTTAACTGCAGCATTCGGCGCGGCATTATTACCGGCATAGTCGGCCCGGATGGTGCAGGCAAAACTACCCTGATGCGGTTAATGGCCGGTCTGCTGAAAGCCACTAGCGGCACAATCCAGGTAGAAGGCTTAAGCCCCATCAACGACGCTTCCGCCCTACGCCCGCAACTCGGTTATATGCCGCAAAAATTCGGCCTGTATGAAGACCTGACCGTGCAGGAAAACCTTAACCTGTATGCCGACCTGCGCGATGTCACCGGTGCGGCGCGCCAGCAAAGTTTTCAGCAACTGCTGGCCTTCACCGATCTGGCGCGCTTCACCGACCGCCCAGCCGGAAAATTATCCGGCGGGATGAAACAAAAACTGGGACTAGCCTGCACCCTACTCGGCTCGCCGCGCGTTTTGCTGCTGGATGAACCGAGCGTCGGGGTCGATCCCATCTCGCGCCGTGAACTGTGGAAAATGGTCGGCGAACTGGCTCAGCAGGGTATGACGGTGGTATGGAGCACCTCCTACCTGGATGAAGCCGAACTATGCGGCGAAGTATTGTTGATGAACGAAGGCAAACTGGAATACCAAGGCACGCCCGGAGCATTAATTGAGCGCATGCGCGGCCGCAGCGTGCAGTTGCGCGGCATAGCCGGCAACCGTCGCCACGTTTTGCAACAGGCATTGCGCGCGCCCGAAGTAATTGATGGCGTATTACAGGGCCAAGCCCTGCGACTGGTGTTAAAAGAAGCTGCCGTTTATCCCCCCATCAACGTACTCAATGCCGGAGAACATGCTCACTTCATTGAAGTGACGCCGCGCCTGGAAGACGCTTTTATCGATATTTTAGGCGGCGGCCCAGGTGGTGACTCGGTACTAGCAGCACATATGCCGGAAGCCAGATTAGATCCTGCCGTTGATCCCGATGCAGTCATCGAAGCGCATCAGTTAACCCGCCGCTTTGGCGACTTCATCGCCACCGACCACGTCGATTTTCGCGTCAAGCGTGGCGAAATATTTGGTTTGTTAGGCCCCAATGGCGCCGGCAAATCCACCACATTCAAAATGATGTGCGGCCTGCTGCGCCCCACTAGCGGCTGGGCTAAAGTGATGGGCATCGACCTGAAACAAAGCGCCAGCCAGGCACGTCGACAACTCGGTTATATGGCGCAAAAATTCGCCCTGTATGGCAACCTCAGCGTGCAACAGAACCTGTATTTTTTTTCAGGTATTTACGGCTTGCGTAATCAGGCACAGCGCAACATGGTGGACGATATGGTGCGCGTCTTCAACCTGCAACCCTATCTGAACACACCGGCCGGCAGTTTGCCGCTCGGCTTCAAACAACGACTGGCGCTGTCCTGCGCCATCATGCATCAGCCGCCTCTGCTGTTTCTGGACGAGCCGACCTCCGGCGTTGACCCGATTACCCGCCGTGAATTCTGGACTCACATCAATGGACTAGTCGACAAAGGCGTCACCGTCATGGTCACCACCCACTTCATGGACGAAGCCGAATACTGTGACCGGATCGGCCTGATTTACCGCGGCCGCACCATTGCCGCCGGTACGCCGGACCAGCTAAAGCAACTCGCTACCTTACCGGACGAGACGGAGATAACGATGGAAGATGCCTTCATCCGACTGGTAGAACGCGACGATGCGCAAAGGAGATCAAGCAATGTCGACCATTAGCCGCCGCCGTTTAATAGCGTTATGCCGCAAAGAAAGCTACCAGATCGTGCGCGATCCCAGCAGCATCCTGATCGCCTTTGTGCTGCCGGTGATTTTGCTGTTCATCTTCGGCTACGGCATCAACCTCGATACCAACCGGGTTCGGATCGGCCTGGTCGTAGAAGACAGCGGCGTCGAAGCGCAACGCTTTGCCGATGTGCTCACCGGCTCGCCTTATCTGGAAGTGCACACCGGGCATTCACGTTCTGCCATGCAGGATCAGCTTCAGAACGGCAGCGTGCGCGGCATGGTCGTGCTCGGCTCGGATTTTTCCGCCAAAGTGCAGCAAGCGCAAACACATCAGACTCAAGATCAGGCACAGATTCAATTGCTGACCGACGGTGCCGAACCCAATACCGCCAATTTCCTGTCCAGCTATTTACAGGGTAGTTTGCAAATCTGGCTAACCCAGCGCGCCAGCGATCGGGGCTTGCCTGACCTCGCCATCACCTCGCTAGAACCGCGCTACTGGTTTAACCCAACCACGGTCAGCCGCAACTATCTGGTGCCAGGCTCTATTTCCGTGATCATGACGGTCATCGGCGCATTACTGACTTCGCTGGTCGTAGCGCGCGAATGGGAACGCGGCACGATGGAAGCGCTCTTGTCGACCAGCGTTACGCGCAGTGAATTATTACTTTCAAAAATCATTCCCTACTATATGTTGGGCATGATTGCCATGAGCTTGTGTGTGCTGGTTGCAACCGTATTAATGGGAGTACCGCTACGCGGTTCATACTGGATGCTGTTCATCGTCAGCAGCCTGTTTTTAGGCAGCAGTCTGGGGCTTGGTTTATTACTATCCACCGTCACCCGCAACCAATTTGTTGCGGCGCAAGGCGCACTGGTGGCAGCTTTTCTGCCAGCGACCATGCTGTCGGGTTTTGTGTTTGAAATTGCCAGCATGCCGCTGCCGGTGCGGGCCATCAGTTATCTGATTCCGGCCCGCTATTTTGTCAGTGCACTTCAAACCATCTTTCAGGCCGGAGATATCTGGCCGGTACTGTTGCTGAATACCGGATTTTTGCTGCTCTCGGCACTATTCTGGCTCGGTCTGACCGCACTTAAAACAGCCCGTCGGCTGGATGGGAACTAGCCATGTGGTATGCAATCATCACGCTAATAAAAAAAGAACTGCAAGCCTTGTTCAGCAGCCCGCAAAGCCGCCGCATGCTGATCATGCCGGTGTTACTGCAACTGCTGGTATTTCCCTTCGCGGCCACATTGGAAGTTAAAAACAGCACGCTGGCCATTTACAATCAGGATGGCGGCGCGGCATCAATCGAATTGATCCAGCGGCTGAGCGCCGCCGAAGCTTTTCCAAAACTGATCATGATCAACAGTGAAACGCAATTGCAACAGGTGATCGACCGTCAACAAGCATTACTGGCAATTCGACTTCCACAGGATTTTTCACGCCAGATCGCCACTGGCCAAGCCGCCAAGATCCAGGCCATTATCGACGGCCGCCGTTCCAACAGCGCCCAGATTGCCTTTAGCTATGCACAGCTCATATTGCAGCAATTCGTGCTGGAGCAGCAACCGCAAGCCGTGCCGGTCCAATTAACCGTACAAAATTTATATAACCCCAACCTTGAATACCGCTGGTTTGTACTGCCGAGCCTGGTCGCCATTATCACCACCATCGGCTGCCTGATGGTGACCGCATTATCACTGGCGCGGGAACGTGAAGAAGGTACGTTTGACCAGCTACTGGTATCGCCCCTGACACCGGCCTACATCATGGTCGGCAAAGCCGTTCCGGGTGTTCTGGTGGCGCTGCTGCAAGGCTCGATCATTGCACTGGCCGCCGTGTTTGTGTACCGGATTCCATTTACAGGTTCGGTCTGGCTGCTCTATCTGACCATGCTGTGCTACGGCTTGTCGCTGGCAGGATTCGGTTTGTTAATTTCTGCCATGTGCGCCAACCAGCAACAGGCATTTTTAGGGACATTCGGATTTATGTCGCCCGCCGTTATTTTGTCCGGCTATATGGCTCCGGTAGAAAACATGCCGCCATTCCTTCAAGTTGTCAGCGCCATGAATCCGCTCAGCCATGCCATTATTGCCATCAAGGGAATATTCCTGAAAGGTTATACCTTTAGCCAGACCTGGCCCCAGCTTTGGCCGCTGTTGCTGATCGCCAGCATCACCCTTACGCTGGCCTACCTCATATTTATTCGCCGGAGCGGACAATGAAATACTCTATTTATTTAGCATGTGTATTGTTAACCGGCTGTGTGGTCGGCCCTAATTATCAACGACCAGATCTGGCAGCCCAGTTACCTAAGCAATACCAACGAATTGAAGACGGTCCAAGCAACCAACAGGTAGAAATATTACCTGACCGTTGGTGGCTTACGTTTAATGATTCTGCGATTAACCAATTAGTTGATGCCGCATTACTGCGCAACCTGGATTTAGCGAGTGCCGACGCAAATATAAGACAAGCACGTGCGCAACTGGGCATTATCGACAGCGCCTCGCAACCGCAATTAAATGCCAATGGCGACATTAGTCACGACCAGTTCAGCAAAAACAGCGAACTCATGGCGAATATCCCTTTCCCCAATCCACGCACCATGTTTAATGATTACAAAGCTGGCTTTGATGCCTCATGGGAGATCGATTTATTTGGTCACACTGCCCGCAGTATTGAAGCGGCTAAAGCACGTTTAAACAGCATAGAGCAGCAACGTGAAGGCGTTGCTTTACGCGTTGCCGCCGAAGTAACGCGTAACGTCATTGATTACCGCGCATGGCAATTACGCAGCAAAAATGCCGAAGCTATTTTTGTAGATAGCCAACACTTGCTGGACTTAATGCAACTCCAACAAAAAGCAGGGCTGCTCTCCGATAGCGATGTCACTGAAGCTCAAACAGCACTACATAATGCTGCAGCCGCTATCCCTCCATTGCAAGCCGCCACATTAGCGTCAATGATGGCGATTACGGTATTGATAGATCAACCGCAAGAACAAGTTGCCACAATTTTGCAAGCCAACGCTGACATTCCAGCAGTACCGGCTCATATTGATTCTATTGGCTTGCCATCGGATTTGCTGTTGCGCCGTCCAGATTTGCGGATTGCAGAACGTGAATTAGCTGCCGCCACGGCTGATATTGGCGTAGCAAAAGCGGAACAATATCCGCAACTAACGCTACTGGCGAGTGGCGGCCTGGATTCCATTACACCAGGTAAATTAACCAACCTAGCCAGCCGCTATTGGAATATTGGCCCGCAATTATCTATTCCATTATTTACCGGTGGTCGTTTAGCCGCGCAAGTGAACAGCCGTGAAGCCGCTCGTGATGCGGCATTGAGCAATTATCGACAAGCAGTATTATCCGCATTTTCAGATACGGAAATCGCCTTAATTCGCTATCAGCGTGAACAACAACGACTAACACAAATCAAACAAGCATTCGCCTCACAACACCGTCAATTGGAATTTGCAGAACAACGCTATCAATTGGGCGAAACCAATTTCAGCTATGTACTACAGACCCGCCAGCAGCTAGCGCAAACCAATGAATTACAGCTCGCTTCGCAACAAGCACTGGCAGAAAATTTGACAGCTTTGTTTAAATCATTAGGCGGGGGCTTTAATGAGAAACCCGCTCAGTGACAATCCCGCCAACTACGTCGCGGCCCGCGCCTGTTTCAGCCACTCGTCATAAGTAGCCTGATGCGCTTTAATCCAGCCGGACACATGGCGGTTAATATCGGTCGGTTTATTCTGTCCTTTGGCCATCGCCGCATTTTGGGCGCTGATGTCGCTCAGCGGCAGCTTCATCACTGCAAACAATTTGGCCGCTGCCGGATTCGCTTTAGCCCAGGTCAGGTTGGCAACGATCTGTATGTGATTTAAGGCAAATCCGTAATTTTTGCCATTCGGCAGTGCCGTATCGACGTCTTTACTCTCATCCGGCTGCGCAGAAAACGGCACCTCCAGCCAAACTACATCGCGCCCGGGAACTAGAACTGCCGATAACCAATACGGTGTCCAGGTCGTGTACAAAATCGGCTTTCCCTGTTTATAACGCGCCATGGTATCGGCAATAATGGCCGCGTAATTGCCGGAATTATTGGTCACGGTATTGCGCAGATCATAGGCATCCAGCTGATGCTCAATCACTTTGGCACAACCCCAGCCCGGGTCGCAGCCGGCCAGATCGGCTTTGCCGTTACCGCTACTGTCAAATAATTTAGCGATCTGCGGATCACGTAATTGCGCCAGATTAGTAATGTGGTATTTGTCCGCAGTTTTTTTATCGATCAAATAGCCTTGCACTGCGCCTTCGGCAAACATACCCTGACGATAAAGCTTAGAAGTGCCGCCGGCCTTTTCAAAATACTCGTTATGCAGCGGGCTCCAGTTATTCGCCAAAAAGGTGGCATTGCCACTGGCCAGTGCTATATAACCCACCGCATAATCCACTTCCTGAATCGGATTAACGTCATAACCAAGATCGCGCAATGCCCGTATCACCAACTCGGCTTGAAAGGTTTCTTCCGCTAACGAGCTTTTAATCGGCGTCACTTTAACGCCATTACCTGGCGCGGCAAACTCAGCGGCCATGCTGGTAACCGACATCAAGCAAACAACGGCGAACAAAGCTAAACCGACTAGCCATTTATTAGTTTTCTTTAACATATATTTTTCCATTTAATTACCCTGCAAAGAAGTGAGTTTCTTATTACTGCGAACAGGATTTTTCACAACGAAACGCTGCATCAAACGCCACACAAAACCAACCGGCCCTTGCTGATACCAGCGCTGATTACGCTGTTGCTTAGTCAAGGCTTGCGTCAAGCGGTCTAATAAAATCGCTAAAATAACAATACCCAAACCACCGATCGTCGCCAGTCCCATATCCAAACGTCCAATCCCGCGCAACACCATTTGCCCCAGACCACCAACGGCAATCATCGACGCAATCACTACCATCGACAACGCAAGCATCAAGGTTTGATTCACACCAGCCATAATGGTTGGTAGCGCAAGTGGCAATTGCACTTTGGTGAGTAACTGCCAGGAAGAAGCGCCAAACGAACGCGACGCTTCCACCAGATCGGGACGCACCTGCCGAATACCCAGATTAGTCAGTCGCACCAGCGGTGCCATGGCAAAGATAATCGTTACCAGCACGCCTGCCACGTTACCGATACCAAATAACATTACGACTGGCACCAGATAAACAAACGCGGGCGTGGTTTGCATTGCATCCAGCAATGGACGCACTATCTTTTCAACCAAATTGGAACGTGCCGCCAAAATTCCGAGCGGCAAGCCGATCACAATACAAAACCCTACGGAGGTCAGCACCAGCGACAGCGTCGTCATGGCTTCCGACCAAACACCTAAAAACCCGATTAACAATAACGATAATACCGCACCGATGGCGAGACGACGGCTGCTGAACTGCCATGCCAGCAATCCAAACAACGCGATCGTCAACAGCGCTGGTGTAGTTTGCAGCGCATTTTCAACCAGCGTCAGAGTGCCTTCAATCGGCACTCGAACATGTTGAAACGTTTCACGAAAATTCCCAATCACCCAAGTCAAACCATCATTCACCCACGAATCTAACGGCAGGATTTTATGTTCAAATGGATTGAGCCAGTCGATACCGGTATTTGACGCGGATAAATCAGGCGCGGTATTAAGCCAGTCGGCATTACCGGAATCTGAATTAGTGCTCATCGCCGCCCACGGATCAACAAAGGTATCCGGCTGCAAGTCAGTTGGCGCGCCGGATTCGGGATGGCCGACGGCCGCCCACGAGTTATCGGGGATATCACTCATATTTTTTACTCCATATTAGTCAGGACTCATCTCAATTGCTATCACCGGGGCAGACCAGATTGGTGCCCCACGCTTGAGTCCGATTCAATTAAATTCAACCAGGATTCTAGAATTATCTAGGGTTGTGATGTGCCGGTTTGCGCTGCTTGCTGATGCAGAAATTCCAGCAAACTATTGCGCGTAACCGAACCGCGATAACAGCCGCGCTCATCCAGTACCGGCAAGCCGTAAGGATAGTGTGCAAGCGGTTCGTACAGATTGTTGATATGCGTATCGTGCGAGATGGTAAGAATGTCAGGCAAAAATGCGTCCTGCAATTTAGGATTAGGACTGGACTGAGCGACACGCCGGAGCGTATCCACCGACACAATTCCTAGTAAGCGCTGGTCGGGCCGGATTACATAACCGTATTCGCGGTCATTCTGACGCAATTGCTCCAGCGCGCCATGCACTCCCATGCCGCGATGATCGATAATATTTACCTGAGTTTTACGGGCAATATCGGCAGCCGACAGCACCGACGTCGCATCCACACCCTTAAAGAAGGAGCGCACGTAATCGTTGGCCGGATTGCGCAAAATTTCTTCTGCCGTGCCAACCTGCACCACTACCCCGCCCTGCATAATCGCAATTCGATTACCGATCCGGATCGCTTCGTCGAGATCATGGGAAATAAAAATAATGGTACGTTTATCTTGCTCCTGGAGTTTCACCAATTCATCCTGCATTTCAGTTCGTATCAGCGGATCGAGCGCAGAAAACGCTTCGTCCATCAACAGAATCTGCGAGGAATTAGCCAGCGCGCGCGCCAAACCGACTCGCTGCTGCATACCGCCGGAAAGTTCGTCAGGATAACTATTGGCGCGTGCCGTCAAGCCAACCTTATCCAATGCCAACAATGCCGCCTCGTGCCGTGACTTGGCAGATTGCCCCGCCAATTCCAGACCGAAAGCCACATTATCGACGACTGTTAAATGCGGCATCAGCGCAAACGATTGAAATACCATGCTGATTTCGGTGCGTCGAAATTCACGCAACTGTCTGGCCGTTAATTTGGTAATGTCCCGACCATTTACCCAGATTTCTCCGGCAGTCGGTTCAATCAGGCGGTTAAGCAACCGCACCAGAGTCGATTTGCCAGAACCGGACAAACCCATAATGACGAAGATTTCACCTTCATTGATACTCAAGCTGGCATTATTGACCCCAAGGGTCTGCCCGGTTTGAGCAAAGATCTGATCTTTGTTTTTGCCTTCGCGCACTAACTGCATGGCTTGTTCAGGCTGATCACCAAAAATCTTATACACGTTTTTAATCGCTAGTTTTTCAACACTCACTAGGAAATTACCTCCATTTACAGCGACAACAAACCAGTCCGTTGCCTTGCTCATGCACCTACCTTGCACTTACTTTTGTACATACACAAACTGAGTTACGCCGGCGCTATTACATCACCTAAAACACACCGACCATAAAAAAAATAAAACCAGTAACACCATCGAACATGGGTACTGGCCTTATTTAAAATAACACGAAAAAAATCTCAGTACAACTTTCGATGCCGAGCGGAAATACACTGCAAGCCTGTAATTGCTTAATTTTTTATGACTAAATTTTCCTCAGTCAACTTAAGTCCGTGCAGGAATTGCCAAGCCACGGATAACCGCTGGCCGTGCCACGAAGGCATCAAGAACCCGCATGACATGAGGGAAATTATCAATACCAACCAGATCGCCGGCACCATAGAATCCGATTAAATTACGCACCCACGGGAATATCGCGATATCGGCAATCGTGTAAGTGTCACCCATGATCCAGTTACGTCCATTTAAGCGTTGATTCAGTACATTCAACAAACGAATTGATTCTGCAGTAAAACGATCACGTGGCCGTTTATCTTCGTAGTCTTTACCAGCGAATTTATGGAAAAAACCGAGCTGACCAAACATCGGCCCGATGCCGCCCATCTGAAACATCAGCCATTGGATAGTTTCGTAGCGATCCGCGCCATCTTTTGGCATAAACATGCCGCTTTTTTCTGCCAGATACAGCAAAATCGCGCCGGATTCAAACAGCGCTAATGGTTTTCCACCGGGCCCGTTAGGATCTAGGATCGCGGGAATTTTATTATTGGGATTAAGCGACAAAAAGGCCGCCGACATTTGATCATTGGTATCAAAACTCACCAGATGCGGCTCATAAGCCAGGCCAGTTTCTTCCAGCATGATTGATACCTTGACGCCGTTCGGAGTTGGCAAGGAATATAGCTGGATGTACTCAGGATGTGCGGCAGGCCATTTTTGGGTAATAGGGAAATTTGAGAGCGTGGTCATGGTGGTTTTTCCGGTAATTTAGTCGTGAAAGTTCGGTGGAAATTTTAGTGTGCGGGCTAGGCAAAGTCTTACATTTCCAGCGTGCTGATGGTGGCTTATTTTAATTGGTATTCAGCAAAATTGTTGTTCATGGTGTTGCTTAATGAAATCATCGGCACTTCCTTAATCACACATCAGATTGCGGTAGACAAACATTACCTCCCTGTTTATCCTTGGCACCGCCGAAAACGGCACGTTGAATTCTTTTGTATCGACACGCTCACCTCAGAACATAAATCCAACTTACATGACCATTACTTTTATACGAAAACATACCAGCTTTTTATTAACAGCTCTGCTTTTAGCATCTTGCGGTGGAGGTGGCGGATCAGGCAGTAATTCTGGCAGTGCAAACAACAGCACTCCCCCAATCGTTCCTGTTGCATCTGACTGGCAACTGATTTGGTCCGATGAGTTTAATAATACCTCGCTCGACAGCAGCAAATGGAGTTTAGAAAGCGGTGGCGATGGCTGGGGAAATAATGAATTAGAGTATTACACCGCTGGCGACAATGCTAGCGTAAGCGATGGCTACTTAACGATCACCGCCCGCCAGCAAAGCTATGGCGGCCTTAACTATACGTCGAGCAGGCTGATCACCAAAGGCAAAGCCTACTGGACCTATGGCAAGGTGGAAGCACGGATTAAACTTCCGTATGGCCAAGGTATGTGGCCCGCTTTTTGGATGTTGGGTGAAGATATTGATAGCGTCGGCTTCCCTGGCTCGGGCGAGATCGACATTATGGAAATGGTTGGCGGCAAAGACGACGATGGCAGTAACCGGAATTCAGTCATATGGGGAAGTCTGCACCGGCCCAATCTGGATCCCAATCCGGCCTCGGATGTGAAGTCATTCACCGCTTCTTATCGCAATCCCGGCGATATCAACTTCAATAATGATTTCCATGTGTTTGGTATCGAGTGGAATGCCACAACAGTGATCTATTCCGTTGATGGAAATGTGTATCAAACGGTTGATATCTCTTCCAATACGGATGGTTTCGATGTCTTCAAAAAGCCCTTCTTTATAGTGCTGAATCTGGCCGTGGGTGGCGACTGGCCCGGCGCGCCGGATCTCACTACAGTTTGGCCAGCGCAAATGCAGGTTGACTGGGTACGGGTTTATCAAAAATCATAAGCCGGCAAAGATCAGGTTCACTGCGTCTATTTTTTATTTTTAAAGCAACTATTTGAGAATCTTGCCGCATAAAAGATTCTCAAATACAACAAAATCAAACTAAGCGCCGCTAAATTCCCCCAAAAGCACCGCAAAAATTTGCCGCACGGAAATAAATAATGAAGAATGTGCTGCTTTATTGAATAAATTAAACCTTGCTTGCAATCGCTCTGAATAAGACTGCCATGCGATCTGCCAATTATGAAAAAATCATCACAATGATCCTGCCCAAAACTACTTATAAAAAAACATTACGACTAAGCTGGTCTAAAAAATTCATCACTAATGTTAAGTTAGGCCTACTTATAGCAGGGCTCGGTAGCTTATTAATGGCCTGTGGCGGCGGTAGCGGCACCGCTAGTGGTGCAAGTAGCTCGGGTGCTGCAGGCAGCACCGGCGGAACTGGCAGCACTGGTGGAACAGTGCTAGCGCCAGTACCAGCACCAGCGCCAACACCTACCCCGACACCAACGCCTCCAGTAGCCCCTACAACACCTGCCGTAACGTCCACATACAGCGCGGCATGGAGTCTGGCTAACAGCACCGCAGCGGTAGGCTCCAGTACAACGGCAACCATTGTACTGAGTAACACTGGCACAACGGCTGCCAGCAATGCACAATTTACGCTGCACTTACCGACGGGATTTACTGCCGCAAATTTAGTTCAGGGTTGTGGCGGAACACTTAGCAGTGCTGCAAATAGTGCCGCTGTCACTATGACAGGTGCGGTGGTACCGGCAGGTGGAACATGCTCATTCGGATTCACGTTAACTATCCCAACCCTGGCGCTTGCCAGCAATTACTCGCCTGTCTTTTCCATTACGGCTGCATCAGGTTCAAGCAATGCAAGTTTGGCCGGGCAAACCTTACCTACATTAACATTAACGAGTAATACCCCGACAGCAACACCAACTGCAGATGGAAAAACACCGGGCGCATATTCCTGGTGGTATGTTCCAAGCACGACGACAACCATGTCGGAAATGGATTTTTTCATCACACCGAAAGTCGATCCGGGCCCGGACTCAAATGTGTTTTGGAGTAACCAGTCGTATGCCTTAAATGGATACACCGGCATGCAGTCCACCATGTTAGTCAATGGCACAGGTTCTGGCCGACAATTCCTTTTCTCATTGTGGAATGCGGTAGCAGCTACACCTGGCTCAACGGGTAGTACTTGTACCGTGAGCACGACAGCTGACGATGGATCTGCTGGAGCACAATGCAAAATTCTGTATAACTGGCAAGTCAATCACACCTACCAATTCAGTGTCATCGCACAGGGCAACAGCTGGTTTAAATCCACGGTTACCGATGTAACGCCCGGCATTGCTAATCCGGTGAGTTTTGTTATTGGCAGCATTCAACAGAGCGCCACCTTGTATCCACATATGACTAGCAGCATTCCAACCATTCCCGGTTCATCTGATTTTGTGCAATGGATAGAATATTTTGACTGGAATAACCACCGCACTACCTGTATGTCAGTACCAAGTACTGATGCCGTGATGTCTGCATCAGTGGTAGACGCTACAACAGGCAAAACTATCGCATTTGCACCAAGCTCTACGGATACCGGCGCAAGCGGCAGCTGCACCAACATCAATGATGCAATTAGTGCAAATAGCTCAGAAATAAAAGGCGGTACCGGGCAAACCGTACAAGGCCTGTTCAAAGCAGGCAACACCGGAGTTTGTCTGAGTTCAGTATCAGGCGTCAGCGACGGCACGCCAGCGGGAAGTAATAGCGCGATCTTGTCAGCATGCCCAACTGCCGCCTCAGTCAGCGCCAATGGCGGCAGTTCTGCTGCTAGTTCACTTTGGGTCTATGCAGCGGATCACAGCATTCAGTTACACGATAACTATTGCCTGACTGTTTCGGATGGCATTGGTGCCAGCGGCGCGAATGTTGCCATTGAATCCTGCGTGCCCGGAGCAATCAATCAGCAATGGACAATTACTACCGACACAAGCACGACGCAACAATCGATAGCATCTGTGTTGTCCGGCTTTTGCCTTAACCCCGCCAATACGACAACCACATCCAAACAAAATATCATTCTGGATTTAGCTGCTTGCTCGGCTGCAACAGATACCTGGACCATACCTGGCAGTAGTTTTAGTTACTAATTTCAGTTACTAAGCCACGCTTGCACATAGGAATATTGCATGCCGCGTTGAAAATATTCAGCGCGGTGTTCCTATATCTACTCTAGGCTAAAATTCCGCCATGTTAACTATTGACGGCAAGCAATCACAATTCACTCCTTGAAAGTCGCATAAACCAAATCTAAACTAATTTGGTCTACCCAACTAAGAGGTCATCATGCGCACAATTCCTAACTGGCGCTTGCGCCTGGCTCTCACACTGATTTCATCGCTTGTCTGGCTCAGCCTGTCCAGCTGCAGCGGCAGTAGTTCACCGACAGCAACATCGAGCTCATCTGGCTCATCCGGCACCGCCCCAACCCCAGTTTCTTTTGCTAGCGCCACCACTACTTTCCAACAAAACATGATTGCTGAAACGCCACACTTCACCAACTCAAGTGTAGTCACCGCCGTTAACTTGCAACATTATTTCCCAAAACATTGGGGTAGCATTTTTAGCGAGGCAGTCGCTGCCGAATTGGGATTGGCGGTGATATGGGATCCAGAATCAGGTAGCGCACCAGCCGGAAGTGATTTCTCCGTTCTCAATTTGTATAACGGAGGTGGTTTTACCTGCTCTGGCGCAAGCAATACATGCACGCTTGGCTCCGTCACTATCCAGGCACAGGAATCATTGAAAAATTTTATGGGGCAGGCACTTGACCCTAACTTTCTAAACAGCAATGGCGCTTCAACCACTTTGTTTGGCCGCCTGAAACAAGCCAGCACCATCGTCTGCGCACTCGGCAATTTATTACCTGCGGCACAAATTGATACCGATGGCCTGCCCATTGTCGGCAGCCTCACCCTGAGCTTCCCAGCGGCGACTACAAATATTATCTACCAACCAATTTCAGCCGGTGGTTGCAGCGCACCAACTGACCAGGCTGGCGCCTCATTACCGCTCACGGTGACTGCCGTCACCTCCGCCAACTACGCTAAACAAATTATCATTGCTCCACTGAGCGTTATTGCCTGGTTAAAATTAGATACCACGGCTGGCAGCTTAAATGTAATGACTCTGGAAGACCAAAGGAATAATGGCCGCTACGCAGTAGATCGCGCTATTGCCAACATAACCGGCATCAATACACCCGGCTCAGGAAAGACGTTGTTTGAATATATTAGTATCGGATCAAACGTGGCCGGTTCCACTAATTGTTACGCCAACGGTGGGTGGCAATGCAGCTATGAATATCATCGGGTATTCATTGATGAGGCGGCTAACGGAGCCTATTTAGTGTCTAACTTCGGCTCGCCTGGTGACCAAAGCGGTGGCATCGGAACACCGACCAGCTTCCTGCAATACACCGCAGTGGCGCGACCTAGCGACTTGAAAACGTGCACCTCTGGTGGAACATGCTCTGGAAGCTTAGCGCTCAGTTTTACTGCTAACGGACAACAAGAAGTCAACTCAAACATTGTTTATCCATCCGTTGGTAACGACTATGAAGGGTGCGTTAATTTACTAGATCGCTCACTCGCCTCCAGCGGCGCACTTACTTGCAGCATAACGGGCACATCGATACTCGCCAGTGGAGGCGCTTCCGCTATGATAGAAAGCACCCGGCAAGTATATGCAACAGACGTTGTAGCAACCTTATTGGCGCATACAAGCGCCACAACCACTCTGTCGTTCACCGGTGCCACCGACATTTTTACGGCACCAAATACCAACTAGCGCCAAGCGGAGTGCCGTGAATTTACGCGCGGCACTCCTTACGTCTTAAAATTTTATTGATGCGCCTGCCTGGCGTCAAAATCGCTAATCTCTTTTTGAATTTGAGGAACCAGCGGATTAGGCACAGTCAGTGACAGCTGATAATGCTCAATTTTCAAACCATCTTTGGTGTTACGAATAACGCCCGATGCCTGGCAGATGCCCATTTGAGTATTAAGCTGCTCATCAAACCAGATGAAGGATTTGTCGTCAGAAAATGCGACGTTGCGTTTAATTGCATGGAAAGTCCAGGCTTTATGCTTATCAAAATACGGCTTGGCCCATGCTTTAAAATCATCCCGCACCCAACGTTCTGATTTATCGGTGCCGATATACACGCCCTCTTTAGCGATTTTGTCAAAGTAGCGATAATTAGCATGTGCCGCATCGTCATGCCATTCGTCTAAAAATGCGTTCACTTGCTGGCGAAATGCTGCATCGGCGTCAGGTGTTTGAGCATTTGCTGAATATGCCACGAGCATTATGCTAAGCACCAAAAAAAATTTAAAAATGAGATTGTTCATTGCATCCTCTGGTTGGGGTGTTTTGGTGCAGTTTCAAACATGAAGCGAAATTCATGCTGCCATGGAACTATTTTCACAGCAATAACATTTTTATGGTCAGCAAGGAAATACATTAAAAAATTTCAGTTTTAAAGCGTAAATGCAGCAATATAATGCGCATAAGGAACTCACATGAGCCCTTCTTTACTAAAAAAACACGCAAAAGAGCTTGGCCTCAACATTTCCCCGCTTTGTGAACAAAAATTACGCGAAGAAATACGAAACCAAAAAGAACGAAAATGGAATGAACAACATGCCAACTTCATCACTGCATACAATAAAAACATAGAAACCGAAGGTGTCGCTTTACAAGAATGGCGCACCTTCTAATATGGCCCGCTTTGATATATATATCAATCCGGGAAAGAATAAAATGCAATCCCGTATCTAATTGACGTGCATAACAATATTGTCAGCGGCTTAATTTCCAGAGTAGTGATTCCATTACGCCCGCTACAGCAGTTCCAGGCACTGAACATCCCCATCGATGTTTTTCCGCTCATTTCTGTGAATGGGAATGACTATTTTTTAGATACCCCTCAGCTTGGTGCCATTGATTCAGGCGAATTAAAGAACATTGTCAGCTCAGCCCAAATTTATCAATTTGAAATTCAAAACGCGATTGATCGGGTTTTGGGCGGTTATTAAGATTCAGTGGGCCGAAGCATCGCAAATCACCCGTATAAAGAGGTTATTTATGCGCACGCTAGTCGATATTCCGGGCTGGCAAATAGATGGGTTAGCGTATCAAGAGAAGGCCGCTCCGAACGGCAAAGGCACTGTTCAATTTTGGGTATCCGTATTTGGTGATTGAAATGCCTTTAACGTTCTTAATTCAGGATTATGGCTCTTTTGTTGAAACCACTATTTCAGGCAAGTTCAGCCGATGCGCCTCAAAGATTGAAAGTGGTGCAGTCCAATTTATCGCATTGCACAATAAATCGGTATCAACCAGTAAAAACGACAGACCGCCAATGGCAATCGTGTGCCCTGAGCTGCCTGTCGAGAAACTACAATGCGGTCATTCATTTAGACACTTTTGGTATGGCCAGAGTCTGTTTCCTGAGCGCCTTTGACATAGACATATTGAGTTATACATCGCTATAGAATCCAGGGACAGAACCATATACAAAATCGGAAATCAATAATCTTCTGTTTAATAATTCAAGCTCACGATAACTCAAAATTTCCGGTTGTAACTTACCGTTTATTTATAAAATTCGCAGGAGTACTACCGTATCCTGTAATTACGTTACCTTTTATAAAGTAAAAAAAAGTCTCACCATCTTTTCCCCAAACGGCAGTGCATTTACCATCAATTCCGCAATCGGCCAATTCTGGCATTGACTTATCACACAACGGACTTCCAGCCAAACAATTCCCATACGCCTCATTTGTTCCAAACTTTGTACCGCTAGTAGATAACTCCCCAGTTTTACGTAGAATGGTACTCATAACCGAAGGGGTAGGAACCCAACCCAATTTCACAACCACTTTTCGCGCTTCCGAATAAGATATGCCGTAATGTGGTGGACTTTGCGGTTTCGATACGCACTTACCTTGACTACAGATAGTCTCTCCACCATCCTTATTTTGTACATGGTAAGACCCGGCAGTATTTGCGCTAAGGGCCTTATCTAGGTCAATGACACGCACGTCCCCAAGCGCTTCTGCAGGGTGTGACACACAATAAGCGCGATAACCATCTCTCATGTTTACTAAGCTCACTAATGAGACATCGTCTGGCCTTAGTGAGCCATACACGAAATTCACAACCGACTTGATTAACTCCCTACTTTCTTTTGGTTTAAGGTCTTGGTTATTGGTTTTTTCAACGACATAATCGAAAGCGCCTTGCGTTTGACGGAATTTAGGTTCCGCTCCACTTCTGCCGAATGCTTCACTTGCATACTGCAGAAAAAACGACCTCACTGTACACTCGGCATTTACTCTATCCTGTTCAGCTGTTTGCGCCGTTGCTGATATTGAGAGTACAAGAGCGAGAGAAAAAAATAACTTTTTCATCTAATTTATTCTTTCAGTTGCCGTAGTTGATTTCACGTCGTAGTAAGCGTTAACAACAAAACTGGAAGTTTCTTTGTATGGCTGCATAGTGCCGAGGCCGTGTAAAAACAAGAATTCGCGCTGCGACCTAATTTTTCCATTCAAACGACTTTTTAAAGCCGCTCAAGACGCGTCAGTTTAATCGGAAATAGTCCTTTTGAGCATCCCATTTTTTT
>NZ_PUGF01000039.1 GCF_002976435.1 Solimicrobium silvestre
AACTATATTCGCTACTATAATTACGACCGCATTAAACTGAAATTAAAAGGGCTGAGTCCTGTGCAATACAGAAATCAGCCCTCGGTAGCCTAGCAATTAATCTGTCCAACTAAATGGGGTCAGTTCAAATTATTTAGGGCGTTTTTTTATATGCTGACGTTTTTTAATATGACTTAATTACTATCGATGTTCCAACCATTCATGCAGTTTTGGTGTTTCAAGTGGTTTCGCATAGTAATACCCTTGTGCCAATGAGCAGCCAAATGACATTAATGCCTCTGCTTGTTTTAGCTCTTCCACACCCTCTGCAATTACCGTTAACCCTAAGCTTTGGCAGAGTTGGATAATCATTTTTGGAATGCTGGCACTACTGCTGGCATCTACAATTTGACTAACAAAAGAGCGATCAATTTTAAGTTGGTCGATAGGAAGTTTTTGCAGGTAGCTTAAAGAAGAGAAACCGGTGCCGAAGTCATCAATGGATATTTTCACCCCAATTTTTTTGAGTTGGTGCAGAGTTTCCATTAAGAAGATAGGATCTTCCATTGCCATCGATTCGGTAATTTCTAAATCGAGTAATTCTGGCGGGATGCCTGTATCGGTAATTGCTCTACGAACTGAATTTAAAAACTCGGGATGTAAAAACTGAGCTTGGGATACATTGACCGACATTTTAAAATCGGTGTAGCCCTTTTTAATCAGATTCTGTAACTCATAACAAGCATTACGCAATACCCAATCACCTAACTCAATAATTAGTCCAGAATATTCGGCAATGGGTATAAATTGATCAGGCGGGATGAATTTACCTTCGGTAGTTTTCCAGCGCAGCAGCGCTTCAGCACCAACTGCTTTACCAGTGCCAATATTGACTTGCGGCTGGTACACCACAAACAAATGATTCTTCTGAAATGCGCTATTTAAGGCACGCATTAAACGCACTCGTTCGCGAATTTCTACACCCATATTATTGGTGAAGTACACATAGCCGGTGCGCTGCTGTTTTTTTGCGCGCTTCAAAGCAATGTTGGTGTCTTTTAAAGCATCCGACGTATCGCCTTGGTAATCATCTAATTTGACTAAGCCGATGGTGGCAGAAAGTTGCACATCCTGTTTTTCAATCAGGAAAGGGGCATAGAACAGCGATAAGATAATTTCTGGACGAACAATGTCATTGTGACCAACAATCGAGAACGTATCGCTACCAATTCTTGCCAATTTGCACGAGTGCTCAAAATGGTGACGCAAACGTTCCGCAACTGCGCACAGTAGTAAATCGCCAAATTGATGCCCAAGTGCATTATTGGTTTCAGCGAAATGATCAATATCAATTAAAGCTAACGTGGTTTGAGGGCGATTTTTCTGCGCTAAAATTTGATCCAGCATGTGTAACAATTTGAGCCGATTCGGCATGTTAGTCAGCGGATCGGTAAATGCGTGGTTGCGCAGGCGGATATTGAGTAAAACGTTGTCCAGGCAAACTGACACATTACTAGAGAAGACATCTAAAAAACGGGCATCTTGCGGAGTAATGTTTTTGTTGACGCCGACATACAAGGCATAACGTGTTTGCGTGGTATTGCTGAGATAGAGTGCTGCATGATTTGATTCAAGAATATTTTGTTGCTGTACTAAACAATTCTCTATCGTGTGCAAAATAATTGCATTATCGGTGCTTTTAATCGGGGTATTTAATAGATGAGAAAACTGCCCATTTGCGGCAATAATGTTCACCGCGCCGCCCGGTTCTTCTTGTTTGAAGAGCAGCAAATTGATGTTGGGCATTTCAAAATAATCGATAATGCTGCGGATCGCTATCGCAGAAAATTCATTTAAATTGGTTTGCGAAATTAGTTCTCGACTGGAACGTGTAGTGATATCTGATGCGCGTCGAAGAGTATTGATGGAACAAATTTGATCGTAAGAGCGGATTGCAGAAGTGATGGTGGTAAATAGTTTGGTTCTGGTAAGTTCCGATTTGGTTTTGTAATCGTTAATGTCGAAATCACGTATCGCGTCAATTTCTGGCGCATAGCCAGGTTGACCAGTGCGTAAGATGATCCGTACTTCTGATAAATTCATCTCATTGCGAATTAAATTAACTAATTGCAATCCAGCATCTTCTTGCTCCATCACTACGTCAAGCAAGATAACGGCTATATCAGTTTCATTTTTTAAAATTTCTTTAGCTTGTACTGCGGAGTAGGCATGCAGAAAGCTGAGGGAACGGTTTTGAATTGCCAGACTACTTAGTGCGAATGTGGTTGCCGAATGAACATCTGGGTCATCATCGATAATCATGATGCGCCAAGTTAAATTGCCCTCATGTTTTACTTGAGGGTCGGACTTTTCTAGTTCTTCTAAAAAAATTAACTCATCATGTGATGAATGTTGTATGTCGCTCATCCAGTTTCGCCTCAAAATAGGATTTTATCTTTACTTAGTATATCCCAAATGCACCATTATTCTAGCTATACAATCTTTCATTTGTGAAATATTTAACAGTGTTTGAAGCGATTTCCGACAGTCAACAATCTTTGTTGTCCGGTTAATCCTGTTAAAATTAGCAGTTCTGATAAATCTTACTTCTTATTATGTCTGGTAATTCTTTCGGCAGCTTATTTTCCGTGACCACTTTCGGAGAATCTCATGGGCCAGCAATTGGCTGTGTTATCGACGGTTGCCCTCCAGGAATGGTTTTATCTGAGGCGGATATTCAACCCGAATTAGATAGACGCAAACCCGGCACGTCCCGACATGTAACTCAACGGCAAGAATCAGACAAAGTTGAGATTTTATCTGGTGTATTTGAAGGTAAAACGACCGGCACGCCGATTGCATTGCTGATACGCAATGAAGATCAGCGTAGTAAAGATTATGGAAATATCGTTGATACTTTCCGCCCTGGTCATGCTGATTACACCTATTGGCATAAATACGGTATTCGTGACCATCGTGGCGGTGGCCGTTCTTCAGCGCGACTTACAGCTCCGGCGGTTGGTGCTGGCGCGATTGCTAAAAAATGGCTGCGTGAAAAATACGGCACCATCATTCGCGGTTATATGAGTCAATTGGGTGAAATAGCGATACCTTTTGACGATTGGCAGCATGTTCATGCAAATCCATTCTTTGCGGCAACTGATGACCCCGCCACTATTGCCAAGCTAGAAGCCTATATGGATGATCTGCGCAAGCAGGGCGATTCAATCGGCGCACGAATTAATGTAGTGGCACAACATGTGCCAGTTGGTTTGGGCGAGCCTATTTATGACAAGCTAGACGCTGAAATTGCCTACGCGATGATGGGTATTAACGCGGTGAAAGGTGTTGAAATCGGCGCTGGATTTGCATCAATTGCCCAAAAAGGCTCCGAACATGGTGATGAATTAACGCCGGAAGGTTTTATCGGCAATAATTCCGGTGGAATTCTCGGTGGTATTTCAAGTGGGCAAGATATTACAGTGTCTATCGCTATTAAACCTACTTCGTCTATCCGTACAGCACGTAATTCTATTGATCAGCAAGGTCAGGCAGGTGTGGTGCAAACCTTTGGTCGACATGATCCCTGCGTGGGAATTCGAGCTACGCCGATTGCAGAAGCAATGCTAGCATTAGTGTTGATGGACCATGCTTTAAGACATCGCGCTCAGTGCGGCGATGTTCAAGTTACAACTCCCAATATTGCAGAAAAAATTTAGGAATGATGATGGCTGTAGAAATGAATCTGGAAACGACCGAAGTAACGAACGCAGCAACGAACGAAGCACCCAAGCCAGCTAAAACTGTAGCGGGCGTTAAATTGCGTGGCGCTGAAAAAATGGCGCGGATTCCTATTAAAATAATTCCGACCGAGCCTTCCCAATACTTGCGTAAGCCAAGTTGGATCCGTGCTGAATTTACCGGCACCGAAGAAGTTGCCCGTATTAAATCTATTTTGCGCGAAAATAAATTGCATACCGTGTGCGAAGAAGCGCGCTGTCCGAATTTGGGCGAATGCTTTAAAAGCGGTACTGCCACGTTCATGATCATGGGCGATATTTGCACACGCCGTTGCCCATTTTGTGATGTAGGTCATGGACGTCCTAATCCTTTAGATACCGAAGAGCCAGCAAATTTAGCCAAGACCGTCAGCGCGATGGGCTTGCGTTATGTGGTCATTACTTCGGTAGATAGAGATGATTTACGTGATGGCGGTGCAACCCATTTTGCTGAATGTATTCGTGCGATTCGACTCGCAACGCCTGCCACTAAAATTGAAGTGCTTACGCCGGATTTCCGTGGCCGTGTTGATGTCGCGTTGAATATTTTGAATAACGATGTGCCGGATGTGTTTAATCACAATCTGGAAACCGTGCCACGTTTATACAAAGAAGCGCGTCCCGGTGCAGATTATCAAAACTCGCTTACGTTGTTACAGCGTTTTGGACAAGAAAATCCTACCGTGCCGACCAAGTCTGGCTTGATGCTTGGCCTGGGCGAAACAATCCCGGAAGTGCAACAGGTCTTGCAAGACATGCGAGCGCACGGCGTTGCCATGCTCACCCTTGGTCAATATTTACAACCTAGCCCACATCATTTAGCGGTGCAACGCTACGTAACGCCGGCTGAATTTGAAGAGTTACGTATTTACGCGCTGAGTATTGGCTTTGATCAAGTGGCATCAGGCCCGATGGTGCGTTCTTCGTACCACGCTGATTTGCAGGCAATTGGCGCATTCTAAAAAATAGGAGAGCAAAACTGCCACAGCGGCGTTGCCCTTGCAGGGCGCACACTGGCAGGCCAGTGTCGTTCCGCAGGCAACAACAGTGTTGTTGAATTCCCTGCTGCACCTCTCATTGCCGTACTAAAACTGTCTGCGTCGGCACGCCTTGCCGGAACACTTTTGCGTAACTCCTAAGAAGCTATGGCTGTACATAATCACCACACTATTGAGCAACCTGAAACGCCAGAACGTCATGCCGCTGCTAAACGCAGTACTTTAGTGAGCGTTTTGGTGAACATGGTGCTCGGCACCGTTCAAATTATGATAGGGATTTTTTCTGGATCGCAAGGGTTGATCGCGGACGGTATTCATTCTTTATCCGATTTGATGGCTGATTTTGTTGTGTTGGTAGCGAATCAGAAAAGTAAAAAAGCGGCTGATGATGATCATCAATACGGCCATTTACGTTATGAAAATGCGGCTTCCTTAGTGTTGGGAATGTTGTTGCTGGCGGTCGGTGTTGGCATGTTATGGTCGGCGGTGTTAAAAATTCAAAGCCCGGAACATATACCTGAGGTACACGTGATTGCACTGTGGGTGGCATTAGGTGCACTGGTTGCCAAAGAAGGTTTGTTTCGTTACATGCTGGCGATTGCGCAACGCATTCGCTCTAGCATGTTAATTGCTAATGCATGGCATGCACGTTCCGATGCTGCTTCTTCTTTAGTTGTCGCGCTCGGTATTTGTGGCAATTTAATGGGCTATCCCTTACTCGATCCGATTGCAGCCTTAGTTGTTGGATTGATGGTGGGGCGAATGGGTTGGAAATTTGCCTGGGATGCGCTGCATGATTTAATGGACCGAGCGGTTTCGCCGGAAGAGGCCAATGCAATTCGCACGACATTGCAAGAAACTTCCGGCGTTTTAGGCTTGCATGACCTGCGCACCCGTAAAGTGGGGGACTTAATTATTGTTGATGTGCATTTGGAACTGGATGCCAATTTAACAGTAATGGAAGGGCATCGCATTGCAACGGACGCTAGTGACCGGGTAATGCGGCAACATCCGGTGTTAAATGTGATGACGCATGTTGATCCGGTGCTGAATGGGGTACTGATTAACGATTAGTAATTGATTCGATCAGCATGTGGTTCTAGCGTATAGAGATAATCACACACTGTAGATTTAATCGTGACAATGTGTAATTTAAGCGGCGCTTATATTGCTCAATGGAAATGTCGAGAGTAAGATTCGAGGCGAAAAACTCTCTTACTATTTCTTTTGAAGAATGCACCGAATGAATAATTACACAATAAAACAAGTGCCGTTGATTCAGCGACAGGGACCGCTGACTAATATTTATGACTTGATAGCTCAGTCATTACTGCCAGTACTGTTAGTTTCATCAACGATGTTGTTTACTGGATGCGGCGGCGGTGGAGGTGGTTCTTCAACTACAGCAGCATCTTCCAGTTCAAGTTCTGCTCCTACGTCCCCATCATCATCGGCACCAACGCCTACAGTTCCACCAGCACCAATTCAAGCAGTCGTCGCGAATTACAGCGTAAAGACCAACGTTATTCCGGTCACAGGCGCAGGTAAGGTTTTTGGCATGCAGGCCAATTTTTTCGACGATGGTTTTATCCCACCGAATCCAATCTCAAATTGGGGATTTCAAAATCCGCTTATCCCTGCAGTGAATGCAGATGGCAGTATGGATGTGGCCTGGCTAGATTATTCCGGCACTTCGGGGCCTTCGACAACCGGCTTAAGTGCGCTGGGTGCAATTAACATCACGCATATTAATCCGGATTTAAGTACAGGCTCCACCATGGCGACCGGTTTGTTGTCCTACAAATTGCTGGGCTTCACCAAAGATACTGCGGGCGCATTTTATATAGCTTATAACGTCGATCATCCGTTTAAAAATGCTATTGCTGGCGACGCCAATAACGTCAATGGCAATGAACTGCATATCGCTAAATCAGGCACGGCCAGTTTTACGATGAAGACCTGGGATACCTTGGTATTCGGCGACATGGACAATACCAAAGATCAAAGTAAAGGTAATCCCGGAGAAGCAGGTTTGGGCGTATTGGGTTTTGATGTGGTGAATCAGAAGCTAGCGTTATATGTCGCGCATCGTATGGCGTGGGGCGACAACGGCACGCGCCATCAGGCCGGTTATTTCCGATATGTTGACCCAGCTAGTGGCAACATCGTTGCCCCCGGCAATTCACATCCGACGGATACCGGTACCGGCTGGTTTTATTCGCATAACTTCAATCAGCGCTTGTTGCTGGATAACGGCACTGCGTATCTGTTGGCGCATGGCGATGCTTATTCGCGCCAATTGGGTTTTGCGGCAATCACCGCCACGGGTTACAGCGCAAGTGACAGTACGGTATTCAACCAATCCTATCTGGCAATTAATGGGACCGAAGGCGACAACGTAACCAACACGGAGACCGGGCAGTTTATTAAACTCAGCAATGGCGACTTCGCAATTGTGTACACCACATCGCAGGGCCGGATCGCGCGTGACGTGCAGATTGTGATTGCCAGCGGCGTTAACGGCACAACCAAGTCGTCTGCCTGGCTTACCAGTAATACCGGCAACATCCAGGCCATCATGCCGAAGCTGGAAGTTTCTGGTAATAACATACTGGTGTCTTACGGCTTGTGGGATTCGACTACGCGCACCAATAAAGCGATAGCGTGGCACTTCGCGACGGTCGATACCAGTTTAAATTTAATCTCAGCATCTAATCCTATTCCCGGCATCGAATTTATTACTGATCTGCCGCTGATTCGTTTCTCCAGCGGGCCGAATGTGGGGCAGCTTGCTTGGGTATCTGGTAATGGACAAGGAAGTTTGAGTGTGAATTTGATTCAAACGCCTTAATCAATCTTTATGTGTAACGGCGAGTAGTGGATCCACTACTCGCCGCAAGCGTTCTTTAGTCCAAACCGGTTGCTCATCATCCCAGCCGTTATCCACCAAACGTCCGGCGCGGTCAATCACAAAGCTGACTGGCATGCGCCAGATCCTGCCATAGCCGCCGGCATAGGGCGAGCCAAGTAAGCCGACCGGAAAACTCAGTGTTTTTGCGATCTCTTTTACCTCATTCAAATTGCCAGGATCATCCAAACTAAAGCCGAGCACCCGCAAACCTTGTTTGGCATGCTGCTCAGCATAGGCGGAAAGTAATGGCAATTCTTCACGGCACGGTTCACAATAACTGGCCCAAAAAGTGACGATAAGCAGGTGCCCGATCAAATCGTTAGTGGCAATGCTGTGCCCGTCTAAGGTGTGCAGTATCAACGGTGGTGCAGCTTGACCCAAGACTAAATTATTGGCTTGCGCCAACGATGGAAGCAGACTGCCAGCGGCTGTTATGCCCAACCCTAACGCACCCAGAAGCAGGGCGCGGCGCTGGGCGGATGGTTCACTATTGTGTGTCATGGTAGAAAACGATCACTTTTAAATTTAAACCGTCGTTAGAAATGGGTGCTCATCCCAAGCGATGCGGTATAGCGCGGAAAGAGTTGATAGCCACTCAAATTACTGTATATCGGCACTTGCAAGAAAGCATAAATGCGTGTGTTTTGCATTACGCTCATCGTAACACCAGGACTTAAATACGCTACGTTGCCCGCTGTATCGTTGCGGTCAGCCAAAGCACCTGAATCGGCATTCTTGTGGGTAAGGTTGATTTGTAATTGCGGCACAATGAGTGGGTCAGCTTCATAACGCAGGCCGAAGCTCAGGTTGGATTGGTTGCCGGGGCGATAATCTGCGCCGGTTTGATTCAGTTCCTGTTTCATTGAGAATTGATATTGACCATTGATAAAAGCGTCAAAATTCTGACTGACTGGTTGGAAATAATAACTGCCAAGAATTAAATCAGTACTGCCATTTCCCACATTTAAACTGGTATCCAGATAAGTTGATCCTGAATTGCCCGCCGGGCCAAAGCCAACCGGATTGCGCCCCACGGAACCTTGCCCGACCGTGCCGTTAGTGTTACTGACACTTGCACCGCCATAATTTCCGCTTGGTAATTTAATGCCAACTTGCACACCCAAATTTTTAGTCGGTAACCAGCCTTGATAACTGGCGATCAATTTAATGTCGCCCAAGCCAGTTGCGCTGGCGCTGCTAAGTTGGCTGGAAGTGAGGGGTAAAGTGGCATCCGTGCCATAAGTGGAATGGCTGCGATCTATATAGGGCAGGGATAGTTTGAAATTCCAGTCCGTGCCAGAGGAATAGCTCAAGCCTAGCGTTAAGTAACGATTAATCGTTTGGTTTTCAACTTCTTGCCCGGTGAGAGCTTGTACTTGTGCGGCTGAAATCGTGCCGGTGCCGGACCGTAATTGATTTTGATTGATGAAGCTATCATCCAGGCTAATACCCCAGCCACTGTTAGTGGCATAACCTAAAGCGCCGTCGGGTGACAAGGAGCAGCCGCAAGTCGCGCAAGCTAATGCATTGGAAGCTAAGGTTATCGAGCTAACTAATGTGATGAATTTAAAAGATGAGGCAAGGAGTAATTTGGTCATGGAAATTTTTAATTAAAACTAATTGAAAAGTACGCCCGCGTTCCTGCTGGGTCTAGCAAAAACATGGCGTATTCAGGATTGGATTTAATTAAAAAACGGTGGTCCGCGTGCTTCGGGACCAACTAAGCGTGTTATTGAATAACTTGTGCTGCTCGCGATATAACTGATTTCACTGACGGTAAGCAAATGAAATTCAGGCGTTGCCAGTGGTGTGCCAAGAATAATGTCGGTGAAGCTGGATAGACACAGCGGACAGTCGGCGTGGTGCGTCGTATTGGTCGGAGCAGACTGGCCGATTTTGGATAAGTCAGTTGTAGATCGATTGCCATAAGCGCTGCAAATTTCATCCCACAGGCGTGGGTTTAATTCAGATCTGGCAAACGCGATACTGGGCACTAAGGCTTGCCATAACAAGGCGCAGATCACCAAGCTGGCTAGCCAGTTAGTGTATTTTTTTGCGTTGCTATGATGGGAAGTGTGCCAGAACATGGAGCGTGATTTTATCAAATACAGCGTAAAAAAGTGATTTAAATCAAGTAAAAAGAGGAAAAGGAAGGAAATTAAGATAATCCCCTTATTTTTTAACTATTTAATGGCTTTCCCTGCGGATGCTGAAATTAAACTCAGCATCCGCAGATCATCAAATAATCACCAATTGGTCACCAGATCCGTCTTCATTTCCTGCAATATCGTCGTAGAAATTTCTTCAATTGATTTAGCAGTGGAAGAAAGCCAGCGTATGCTTTCGCGTTTCATCATCGCTTCCGCTTCATTCACTTCATAGCGGCAGTTTTCTAATGCGGCATATTTACTGCCCGGGCGGCGCTCGTTGCGAATCTCGGAAAGACGTTCCGGCGCAATGGTCAAGCCGAAAATTTTACCTTTAAAGGCATACAGTGCAGAAGGCAGTTTACCTCGTTCAAAGTCTTCCGGGATTAGCGGGTAATTGGCTGCTTTAATGCCGAATTGCATCGCCAAATACAGGCTGGTCGGAGTTTTGCCCGAGCGCGAGACGCCAACTAAAATCACGTCGGCGATAGCCAGGTTTTTATGAGACTGGCCGTCATCGTGCGCTAATGAATAGTTAATAGCTTCAATGCGATTTTTGTAAGCTTGGGTATCGGCGGTGTTGTGGCTACGGCCAACGGTATGAGTGGATTTAATACCTAATTCTTGTTCCAGCGGCTCCACAAAAGTCTGGATTAAATCCATGTGCAAACCATGTGCCTGACGAATAATGCCGGCTAGATCGGCTTTTACTAAAGTGGAAAATACAATCGGGCGCAAGCCGCGTTCGGCATAGGCTTCATTGATTTTCTGGCATGCATCATGCGCTTTTTCGGCGTTGTCGATAAAGGGCAGGCGAATTTGTTTGAAACGTAAATCAAATTGGGTTAAAACGGAATGGCCAAAGGTTTCCGCTGTAATGCCGGTTCCGTCAGAGACAAAGAATACCGTATGACCATCAAGTGGTAGAGGTACGTGAGGTAAATCTGTCATGGTTTTTACATAAAAAAAGTGGTTGTGAGCTCGGAATATATCACTTTAAGTGCAGTGCAGCATGTAAAATAGAGCCCGCTTTAATTCTATTTTCCATAAGGATACAAAATTTGTCCGTCCTGCAGAAGAAAAGCACCGAATATGCGCTGTATTTAGCGCGGAATACCATTTTATAAGCGGCTGACGCGACCAATAATAATAAAAAAATCGACGCGAAGCTGCTGGACCGATTTCTTATCATCAAAGAGGTTGTTATGACTAACAGTAATAATGGGATTGCAGGGAGCACCTTAAGTGCTTCAACTTACGTCGCATCATTCGAAAATTTACGGATGCACGATGTTGAAGTCGTCGGCGGTAAAAATGCATCGTTAGGCGAAATGATCAGCCAATTGGCTGGTGCTGGCGTGCGCGTTCCTGGTGGTTTTGCCACCACGGCACAAGCATTTCGCGATTTTTTGGCTTTCCCGCAAACTGACGGAAAATCATTAGCCGAGCGTATTGCCAACCGACTCGAAACACTGGATACCAATGACGTCCGCGCGTTGGCAAAAGCCGGTGCAGAAATTCGTCAATGGATTATCGATACTCCATTTCAGCCGCGCTTAATGGCGGAAATTAACGAATTTTATCAAAAATTAGTTGCCGATTCAGTCGGTGAAATGTCGTTTGCTGTGCGGTCATCCGCAACAGCAGAAGATCTGCCGGACGCTTCGTTCGCAGGTCAGCAAGAAACCTTCCTGAACGTAGTTGGTATCGAGAATATTTTGGAAGCAATGAAGCATGTATTTGCTTCTTTGTATAACGACCGCGCTATTTCTTACCGCGTACACAAAGGCTTTGCCCACGCTGAAGTGGCGTTGTCGGCAGGTGTGCAGCGCATGGTGCGCTCTGATTTGGGGGCGGCTGGCGTGATGTTTACGATCGATACCGAATCCGGCTTTAAAGATGTGGTGTTCATTACGTCCAGCTACGGTTTGGGCGAAACCGTCGTGCAGGGCGCGGTTAATCCAGATGAATTCTACGTGCATAAACCGATGCTGGCTTCCGGTAAATTGCCGGTCATTCGTCGCAATATCGGTTCCAAACTGATCAAGATGGAATTCACCGATCAAGCCAAAGCCGGTCATTCCGTACGTACTGTTGATGTGTCGATTGAGCAGCGCAACCGTTATTCATTAACTGACACCGAAGTGGTGGAATTGGCTAAATACGCTGTGATTATTGAGCAGCATTATGGCCGTGCGATGGATATCGAATGGGGTAAAGACGGCCGCGACGGCCTGTTATACATCTTGCAAGCGCGCCCTGAAACTGTTAAATCACAGCAAAAAGCCACCGATTCACAACAGCGTTACAAGCTCAAAGGTAGCGGTAATGTACTGGTTTCTGGTCGTGCGATTGGTCAAAAAATCGGCGCTGGCCGGGTACGCGTTATTCACGACCCGTCCGAAATGGAGCTGGTTCAGCCGGGCGATATTTTAGTCGCGGATATGACCGATCCTAACTGGGAGCCGGTCATGAAACGCGCTTCAGCGATTGTGACTAACCGCGGCGGACGTACTTGTCACGCAGCGATTATTGCCCGTGAATTAGGTGTTCCTGCGGTAGTTGGTTGTGGTGATGCAACCGATATCCTTAAAAACGATACGTTGGTGACCGTTTCCTGCGCTGAAGGCGATGAGGGCAAAATTTACGACGGTTTGTTAGAAACTGAAATTACCGAAGTCGCCAACACTGCGCTGCCGGAAATTCCAGTCAAGATCATGATGAACGTGGGCAATCCACAAATGGCGTTTGATTTCCAAAGCATCCCGAATGCCGGTGTTGGTTTGGCGCGTCTGGAATTCATCATCAATAATAATATCGGCGTGCATCCAAAAGCGATTTTGGAATACCCGAATATTGACCCATCCCTGAAAAAAGCGGTGGAATCGGTAGCGCGTGGACATGCCTCACCAAAAGCATTTTATGTTGATAAATTAGCCGAAGGTATCGCCACGATTGCGGCTGCTTTCTGGCCTAAGCCGGTGATTGTGCGTTTATCAGACTTCAAATCCAACGAATACAAAAAGCTCATTGGCGGTTCACGTTATGAGCCGGATGAAGAAAATCCGATGTTGGGTTTCCGTGGTGCTGCGCGTTATTTGGCTGCTGATTTTGCGGAATCGTTTGAAATGGAATGCACTGCAATGAAGCGCGTGCGTAACGACATGGGTTTGACTAACGTTGAAATCATGGTGCCGTTTGTGCGTACTTTGGGACAAGCGGAAAAGGTCGTGAATTTGCTGGCTAAAAATGGCTTGCGTCGCGGTGAAAACGATTTGCGTTTGATTATGATGTGCGAAGTGCCATCGAATGCGATTTTGGCTGAGCAATTCCTGGAGTTCTTTGACGGCTTTTCAATCGGTTCAAACGATTTAACGCAATTAACGTTGGGCTTGGATCGTGATTCCGGTATGCCGTTGTTGGCAGCTGATTTTGATGAGCGCGACCCTGCGGTACTGGCTTTATTATCGATGGCGATTGCGGCGTGCCGCAAGCAAGGTAAATATGTCGGTATTTGCGGTCAAGGTCCATCGGATCATCCTGATTTTGCTCAATGGTTGATGAAGGAAGGAATAGCCTCGATTTCATTGAACCCTGATAGTGTGATTGATACTTGGCAGTTACTGGCTAAGTAGTTGTAGGAGTATTCCTACTTCAAAATAGTTATAAAACTATATATATTTTTCTTGTGATCGCGTAGACTCTGCGTTCACGGACCTCGTTTATTAAGCCCCAATTGGCCGTGCCACTTGGGGCTTTTTTTGTTTGAAAGGAAAATCATGAGTGACTGGATGAGCTGGTTAGTTGTTGCGGGAATTGCGGTGATGATAGAGCTCTATACGGGTACTTTTTATCTGCTCATGATCGCAATTGGTATGGCTGCCGGTGCTTTGGCCGCTTTTTTGGGAGTTGGCAAGGAGTTTCAACTCATCATCGCAGCGATTGTCGGCGTGCTGGCGACAGTAACATTGCGGCGTAGTCGCTTTGGCTTGCGCAACAAAGTCAGTGCAAGCCGTGACCCTAATGTGAACTTGGATATTGGTCAGTTAATTCAAATTAATGAATGGCAAAGTATTGCGCCAGATCTGCATACAGCGCGCGCCATGTATCGAGGAGCGCTTTGGGATGTGGAGTTTTTTGGGCATGCTGAACCAAAATCCGGGATGTTTAAAATTGTTGAAATTCGTGGCAGCCAGTTAGTCGTAGAAATGCAGTAAAAATGTAGCAAATAAGGTGTAGATAAGCAGTAACCCAGCAGTAACGTTTGAACTTAAATTAGAGATAGGAATAGATATGGAATTCAATTTTGGTAGTGTCGCTTTTATTATGTTCGTGATCGCCATGGTGTTTGTGGTGAAAACCATTAACGTGGTTCCGCAACAGCATGCCTGGGTGGTTGAGCGTCTGGGTAAATATCACGCAACATTAGGCCCCGGTTTAAATATTGTATTGCCGTTTATAGATCGTATCGCTTACAAACATATTCTTAAAGAAATCCCGTTAGATGTGCCGCCGCAAGTCTGTATTACGCGCGATAACACGCAATTGTCCGTCGATGGAATTTTGTATTTTCAAGTCACTGATGCAATGCGCGCTTCTTATGGTTCATCTAACTATATCGCTGCAATTACGCAGTTAGCGCAAACCACTTTACGTTCAGTGATCGGCAAAATGGAGCTCGATAAAACATTTGAAGAGCGTGACCATATCAACACCGCCATCGTTAACGCGATTGACGAATCTGCCGCGAATTGGGGCGTTAAAGTATTGCGTTATGAAATTAAAGATTTGACGCCACCGAAAGAAATTTTGCACGCTATGCAAGCGCAAATTACCGCCGAGCGTGAAAAGCGCGCTTTAATCGCTGCCTCCGAAGGTCGTAAGCAAGAGCAAATTAATATTGCAACCGGTGAGCGCGAAGCGTCGATTGCTAAATCCGAAGGTGAAAAACAAGCCTCAATTAATCGCGCTCAAGGTCAGGCAGCGGCGATTTTGTCGATTGCTGAAGCGAGCGCCGAAGCGATCCGAAAAACCGCTGCCGCGATTCAATCGCCGGGTGGTTCTGATGCGGTTAATCTGAAAGTAGCTGAGCAATATGTGAGCGCCTTTGCGCAGTTAGCCAAGACCAATAATTCGATTATTATTCCGGCCAACATGGGTGATATTAGTAGCTTGATTGCTACAGCCATGCAAGTGGTTAAAACGCAGAAGTAGGGCGTTTGGTGTGATGTAATTTTGTAGTTTTATGCTGTTGTAAAGCATGTAAATGCGCTTATCTGCTCTGATAAGCGCATTTTTTTATTTTTGGAAATAATATTTCAGCGTACGCACGTATTTTTTTAAAAAATAAGCATCAAATTATCAATTTCATCCATAGAAAATACCGAATTCCTGGCAGTTTTTACACAATCTTTATACGCCAATGGTTTCTTTTCGCAAATTCTTTATACCCGCCTTGATAAACTCATTGCACTTTTATGACATCCATTTAAGAAACAGTTACTGAACAAGCTCGAGCAACTAAAGAATAAATTCATTATTCGATGATTCTGACTAAATTTATTACATCATGAAAACCACTACTTATATTTTCTTCATCGCTTTTAGTATTGCTACTTTTTCGTCTGCTATGGCTGCGCAAGATCAGTTGTTACTCGATCAGATTCATAAAAAGCACGATCAGCACATGACTTCATCACAAGCGATTGACTCAGCAAAGATGGCTCAGCCGCTGGATCATGAGCCACATGCAGTGTCAACGCCTCCGGTTAATGAGCAACGAGGTTTACGAGTTCAACCAACTGATATGAATACCCCAGCTAAAGCTATTGAGCCGAGCAAATAGACTGATTTGAGCACAATATTGCTGATCTGCTTTTTAAGAGTTGTTGTGATAAAACTCCGTAGTTTTCAGACTGCTTAAATCTAACTCAGGCGTCCCGTGCCATTGCGCAAATTTGGTTATGGAGCCGATTACATCACGCACCAGGGTGGCACTGATTTTTACCTCAGCTTCCATATGCAGGCTTTTAACTTCAAAGCGGCCTTGCTGCCGATGTGCTTTGGCATCCATGCGGCCTATAATGGCACCGCGTCGCAATATCGGCAAAGAAAAATAACCGTAACGACGTTTTTCAGCAGGCGTATAGCATTCAAGTTTGTAGTCAAAATCAAACAATTCAATAGCGCGTTTTCTGTCCCAAACGACTGGGTCAAACGGGGAAAGAATCTGCGTGGCGGTGGCTTTCAGGTTGCCTTCCGCCGCTTGTTCGAGCAAGTCGGCATGGTCCGGATGTACATAGACCGGCGTATCCCAGCCAGCTACATTTGCGGTAAGTAACAAGCCTTGTTCTGCTAAGGCGGCAGCTTGATTGCTGGCGTCCAGCTTAGCCATGCGGAAGTAATCGGTAATCCAGGTCGCCTTTGCGCAACCTAAGGCTTTTACCGCCAATAACACTTGCTGGCGCTGGCATTCAAGTGGGTGAATTAAGTCATGCTGATCTTCCCATTTCGGATGCACTCGTTCGCGCAAATCATAAACCCGCTGAAAATTATGGCGTTTTGCCACCATTAATTCGCCCATGGTAAATAATACTTCCAGCGAGCGTTTTTCCGGCTTCCATTCCCACCATCCGCCAGCCTTGCCATCACGCTTGGCAAAGTCGAGTGAGCGGGAAGCGCCGTTGCTATGTATTTGTTTGCGGACTAATTCCACTTCTTTCTTATTTTCCAGGAGCCAGCGTTGATTAAATTTCCAGCCCAAACCGTGTGGCGCAATCATTTGATGGCGATATAAATAATAATCTTCAATCGGTAAAAAACAGGCTTCGTGTGACCAGTACTCAAACAGCTTACCTTCTTCCAGTAACTCATTTAGCCAAACGGTTTCATAGCTCCCTAAACGACTCCACAGTACTAAATAAGGGCTGCGCGCAACGACATTAATCGTGTCGATTTGCAGTGCTGCCATTTGGCGGATTGTGGCTAACAGCTGTTTTTTAGTAGCATTTTTTGCGGGCGGTGTGAGCAAGCCTTGCGCGGCAAGGTGTAAATTACGTGCAGCGGATAGTTTGAGTGTTGGATTGTCTGCCATCATGATTTGATTGGTTAGTAATTTAAGGCACCGTTGCCAAATTCAGCACTGATTTTCGCAAAGCTGTATGTATCTCTGCAACTTCTTTTTGCGGTACATTTTTGTGCAGGCGAAACAGCATTAAACCTTCAACTTGCGCAACGATGAGTACCGCGCGCAATTTGGCTTGTTCGTCTGAAATGTCGGGAACCAATCCTTGAATTAGTTTGAAAATGGTTTTTCTTTCGCGGGCAATCATTTTGTCCATCAGCTCAGAAGCAAAGACATTTCGCTCCGCGAGTGCCCAAATTTCAAAAAATACACCATGTGTCACCGGGTCGCTTAATTCGTCTAGAAACATTTCTATGGTTGAATTAAATTGATCAATCCGACTGGCTTGTTGCATTGTCTGGGCGATGTTATCGATCTTGGCTTGGAAAATATTCATGGTGTACATCAGCATCGCGTCAACTA
Source organism: Solimicrobium silvestre (assembly GCF_002976435.1). GTDB lineage: Bacteria > Pseudomonadota > Gammaproteobacteria > Burkholderiales > Burkholderiaceae_D > Solimicrobium > Solimicrobium silvestre. Next base: position 17,361 of record NZ_PUGF01000039.1, read on the forward strand.
ATATATCTTTACTTTTGTAGTAATGCTGAACATTGCTCAAGCTCATGTTCAATGTTAATGCGAGGCGGCGCATGGATAATCCAGCGTAACCTTCTGCGGCAAAAAGCTGACGTGCCGCATGCAAAATTTCATGCATGCGTTCTATCCCTTTTTCTGTGGTAACAGAGTTTTTAGTTGTGATGTATGGCGGTGCGTTGTTCGACATAGAGTGTAAATATCAATTACAAGTGGGATGGTAGCGCTCATTTACTAATGCTGAATATTACCTCAGAAGTCTTGACAAGCAGTTCGGCTGAATTATAATTCAACGCTAGGTCGCATGACCTATTATGTGCTTATGGCTGCATTATCTATACAGGAGTTGGCAATGAATACCAAAGTAATAGTTGCTGGTGTTGGAATGATCCCATTCACCAAACCAGGCACTAACGCACCTTATGATGAAATGGGCAGCGAAGCTGCTCGTATGGCGTTGGCTGACGCAGGACTGAGTTATGAAGACATGCAGCAAGCCTATGTAGGTTACGTCTATGGCGACTCGACTAGCGGCCAAAAATCACTCTATAAAGTAGGTATGACGGGCATCCCCGTCATTAACGTTAACAACAACTGTTCAACCGGTTCAACCGCTTTATTCCTGGCGCGTCAGGCAATTGCCAGCGGTGTGGTTGACTGCGTATTGGTACTCGGCTTCGAGCAAATGAGTCCAGGCGCATTGAACTCGGTATTTCAAGATCGACCAAGTCCTTTTGATCCCTTTGATCGAGTGACTGCTGAATTAGTCGGAATGCCACAATTGCCACTAGCTTTGCGCTATTTTGGCGGTGCAGGTTTAAGTCACATGCAAAAATTCGGTACGCCGATTGACTCTTTTGCCAAAATTCGGGCTAAAGCCAGTCGCCACGCGGTGAATAATCCCTTGGCAGTTTTTAAGCAGGTGGTAACAGCGGAAGATGTGTTGAATTCAACCATGATCTGGCCTGGCGTCATGACTAAATTAATGGCCTGCCCGCCAACCTGTGGTGCCGCGGCGGCAGTGTTGGTATCAGAGAAATATGCCAAAGCCAAAGGTTTGAATGCCGGCGTTTATATTGCAGCGCAAGCGATGACGACAGATAAGCCAAGCACCTTTGAATCGGGTGACATGATGCGTTTGGTTGGCTATGAAATGAGCAAAGAAGCTGCGCAAAAAGTGTATGAAGAAAGCGGCATCGGGCCCGATGAGTTAGATGTCGTTGAATTGCATGACTGCTTTGCCCATAACGAATTAATTACCTATGAAGCGCTGGGCTTGTGTCCGGAAGGCGGGGCAACTAAGTTTATTAATGATGGAGACAACACTTACGGCGGCAAAGTCGTGACTAATCCTTCGGGTGGCTTACTGTCTAAAGGGCACCCGTTGGGCGCTACTGGATTGGCACAATGTTTTGAGTTGACCCATCAATTGCGCGGTACCGCAGGCGCACGTCAGGTGGACAACGCTAAAGTTGGCTTGCAGCATAATCTTGGTTTGGGCGGTGCATGTGTTGTCACCATGTATCGCGCAGCCTAATCAATGAAAACGAGGAAATAAAATGAATACGGTTTCAACCTGGATGACCCCGGAATTAGAAAGTTTTCGTGACGCGGTGCGCCGTTTCGTTAATTTGGAAATAGTGCCCCATCAAGAAAAGTGGAAAAAACAACAGCATGTAGATCGTAGCGTTTGGAACAAAGCAGGTGAGATGGGGATGTTGTTGGCCGATATCTCCGATGAGTATGGCGGCTCTGGCGGCACATTCGCGCATCAGTGTGTGGTATTTGAAGAATTGGCGACTGCCGGGGATTCTTGTTTTGGAATTCATGTCCATGCGATTGTGGCGCATTATTTGAACAACCAAGGCACCGAAGCGCAAAAGAAAAAATATCTGCCGCAGCTGGCTAGTGGTGAAATGGTCGCGGCAATCGCCATGTCTGAGCCGAGTGCCGGTTCCGATTTAAAAGGGATTCGCAGTACGGCCATAAAAAAAGGCGATGACTATGTGTTGAATGGCTCAAAAACATTTATTTCAAATGGTTATTTAGCTGATTTAATTCTGGTGGTATGCAAGACCGACCCTGATGCTGGCTCTAAAGGTGTTTCGTTATTGCTGTTAGAAACCAAAGATTGCCCGGGCTTTAAAGTGGGACGCATTCTTGAAAAAATCGGTCAAAAAGGGCAAGATACTTGCGAGCTGTTTTTTGATAATGTGCGCGTACCACAAGAAAACATTTTAGGCGGAGTGGAAGGTAAAGGCTTCGCACAATTAATGACCGAATTGCCATACGAGCGCACGATTCTCGGCGTGGGTGGTGTGGCCGTAATTGAACGTGCTTTGCGCCTTACGATAGAGTACACACGGGAGCGTAAAGCTTTTGGTCAGCCACTGATCGAAATGCAAAATACACGCTTTGTACTAGCTGAGATTAAAACCGAAGCGACTATTGCGCGCACCTTCATTGATCGTTGCATCGTCGATATGATCGAAGGCCGGATGGATGCTGAACTCGCTTCCATGGCTAAATACTGGATATCCGATCTGCAATGCAAAGTGATCGATCAATGTCTGCAATTATTTGGCGGTTATGGTTATATGCTGGAATATCCGATTGCGCAGATGTATGTCGATGCGCGGGTGCAGAAAATTTATGGTGGAGCCAATGAAATCATGAAGGAAATCATCGCACGCTCGCTTTAATTAAGGCGCTGGCAAAGATTTGTAATTAGTCATAACTGAAGGGTTTGTTCAATGAATAAAGTCTTGCTTATCGCCGCTAGTTTAAGCGCCATTGCGGCGCTTTTACATATTGCAATTATTATTAATGGCGCAAATTGGTACCGTTTTTTTGGCGCTGGCGAGAGAATGGCGCGAGCTGCCGAGCGCGGTGATTGGTATCCGGCCTTGGTCACTACTGGAATTGCATTAGTGCTGGCAAGTTGGGCAGGAATTGCTTTGGCTGGAGCCGGTGCGGTGAGTTTGCCATCGGGTTTACTGCCTTATTTAAAAGCGGCGCTGGTATTAATTACGTTGATATATCTGATACGCGGCCTGGTTGTTGTGCCGCTGTATTTTATGGCACAAGCGACGCCATTCGTAGTGTGGAGTTCAGTCATCTGTTTAGTCTTTGCCGTTTTTCATATTGTTGGTGTGATACAAGTTTGGCCAAACTTAAAATAGAAGAATAGCTTTTTACGATGCCACTTAACATTGCATACGAAAAATTTTGTTTAAATGTAAAAATATCTTATTCTGTCACCTTTAAAATTGCTTTATTCATTATGACCTTCAATCCTGTGCTGCTAGATATCCCAGAAAGCTTCGACTCTGAACGTTTATTTATTCGTGCCGCCAGGCCGGGCGATGGCGCAGCACATTTTGCTGCGTTACAAGAATCGCACGATGATTTACGCGCGCATTTAGCCGATTTGCCCTGGGTGAAAGCCGAAGCTTCGCTGGCAAATTCGGAGATTTTTTGTCGAGAAAATTGGTGTCGATTTATTAGGCGTGAAGATTTACGGTTTTTTATGTTTTCAAAATCCGATGCCAGTTTTATTGGCAGCATCGGACTACATAGAATAGATTGGGCAGTACCAAAATTTGAAATTGGTTACTGGTGTCGCGTAAGCGCCCAAGGAAATGGTTATGTCGGTGAGGCGGTGCATGCCATAACTAATTTTGTCATTCAGCATTTGGCTGCAAGACGGATAGAAATTCGTGCCGATGATTTGAATGTCTCCAGTTGGAAAGTTGCGGAAAAAGCAGGTTTTAAACTTGAAGGTATCTTACGCAGCGCAGCACGTGATTCAGTGTCTAATCAGCTTAAAGATATGCGCATTTATGCCAAAGTTGTTGATTAAATTGATATTTATCTAAAATTAGGTGTGCAATTCCTTGCTTTGCATTAATCAGCAGGGCGGGGATAGAGTACAATGGCGGCTTCGTTTTGAACTAAGATCGCCATGCAAGATTCTCCAATTTCCCCTAAAATCGGCTTCGTTTCACTTGGATGCCCAAAAGCTCTGGTTGACTCCGAGCAAATCCTCACGCAATTACGCGCAGAAGGCTATGAGACAGCTAAGTCTTATGATGGCGCAGATTTAGTCATTGTTAATACCTGCGGTTTTATTGACGCGGCAGTTCAAGAGTCGTTGGATGCGATTGGTGAAGCATTGCATGAAAACGGTAAAGTGATCGTTACTGGCTGTTTGGGTGCTAAAAAAGACGCGCAAGGTTTGGATATGATTAGAACTATCCATCCTAAAGTATTGGAAGTAACCGGCCCACATGCATTGACTGAAGTCATGGCCGCCGTACACAAGCATTTGCCTAAGCCGCACGACCCATTTTTAGATTTGGTGCCAGCGCAAGGCGTTAAACTCACTCCTAAGCATTACGCTTATTTAAAAATTTCTGAAGGCTGTAATCATCGTTGCAGCTTTTGCATTATTCCATCGATGCGCGGCGATTTAGTCTCACGTCCAATCGCTGAATTAATGCTTGAAGCAGAAAACCTGTTTAAAGCCGGCGTAAAAGAATTACTCGTTATTTCCCAAGACACCAGTGCTTATGGCGTGGATGTTAAATTCCGCATGGGTTTTTGGAATGGTAAACCTGTCAAAACCCATATGACGCAATTGGTTGAAGCGCTCGGCGAATTGGCTAAACAGTACGGCGCCTGGGTGCGTTTGCATTACGTTTATCCTTATCCGCACGTCGATCAAATTATTCCGCATATGCAGGAAGGTTTGATTTTGCCGTATTTGGACGTGCCGTTGCAGCATGCGCATCCCGATGTATTAAAGCGCATGAAGCGTCCAGCTAGCGGTGAAAAAAATCTGGATCGTATTCAGGCATGGCGCAAGATGTGCCCTGATTTAACTATCCGTTCCACCTTGATTGCTGGCTTTCCTGGTGAAACCGAAGCCGAATTTTCTTACTTGCTCGACTTCTTAAAAGAAGCTGAAATAGATCGTTTAGGTTGCTTTGCTTATTCACCAGTCGATGGCGCAACGGCGAATTTGTTAGCTAACCCTGTGCCAGAAGAAGTGCGCGAAGAGCGTCGCGGTCGGGTTATGGAATTACAAGAGCAAATTTCCAAAAAACGTTTGCAAGCCAAAGTAGGCACTACCATGCGCGTGTTGCTGGACGAAGTGACTCGTCAGGGCGGAGTAGGGCGTTCTTCGGCAGATGCGCCGGAAATTGACGGTGTTGTCTATGTCAAAGCACCGTATGAGCCGCATAAAAAATTGATTGTTGGTGAATTTATTGATGTCAAAGTTACGACATCAGATGCGCATGATTTATGGGCTGAGCCGATATAATTTCATGTAGGATGTGGTTGGGCATTTAAAATTATTTTGATCAAAAAAACCAATTTAACTATGAAACCACATCCAGCCACTAAAATCATTCACCCCGAATACACTGCTCCAGAAGGTTTTTCCGCTTTTCCCACGGCGATCCACCATGCATCTACTGTGTTGTTTGAAAACGTGGCGGCAATGCGGAGCAGTACCTGGTTAGATAAATCTATCTATACCTATGGCCTACACGGCACACCAACTTCACGCACCTTAGAAGCCCGATTAGCAGCAATTGAAGATGGTCAACATTGCTTATTAGCGCCGAGTGGTTTAGCCGCTATTGCCCTGGTTAGTCTGGCCTTCCTGAAGAGTGGCGATGATGTGCTGATAGCGGATAATGCCTACGGCCCTAATCGCGATTTAGGTGAATGGCTGGCACGTGATTACGGCATTACCGCACGTTATTATGATCCGATGATAGGCGCAAATATTAGCGACCTAATCCAAGACAATACGCGTTTAATCTGGGCTGAAGCGCCCGGTTCTGTCAGCATGGAAGTCGCTGATATTCCCGCAATTTGCCAAGCCGCACATGCACGCAATGTGATTGTGGCGCTGGATAATACCTGGTCTGCCGGAATCGCCTTTAAGCCTTTTGCGCATGGCGTCGATATCAGCATGCAGGCACTCACCAAATACCAGTGCGGTGGATCCGATGTATTAATGGGTGCGCTGGTTACTCAAGACCTAAAACTGCATGAACGTTTGGAAGTGGTACGTAAGTTATTGGGAATGGGCGTGGGAATGGATGATGTTTATCTGATTTTACGTAGCTTACCTAGTTTGCCATTACGTTTTTCTGCGCATGATCTGCATGCTAGAAAAATCGCTACCTGGTTAAAAAGCCGTCCTGAAATAAGCAAAGTTTTACATCCGGCCATGCCAGATTGCCCCGGGCATGAAACATGGCAACGTGATTTCACCGGCGCTGGCGGCCTATTTTCAGTGATTTTTGATGCAGATTACAGCGAAGCGCAAACCGACCGCTTCGTTGATAGTTTATCCCTCTTTAAAATCGGGTATAGCTGGGGTGGGGCAAACAGTTTATGTGTACCTTATCGTATGAAAGCAATGCGTTCAAACTGGACCGAAAAAGGCCAATTAGTGCGATTTAATATTGGCTTGGAAGATGTGGCTGATTTGATCGCTGACATTGAACAAGCATTGGCAAAAATGGGTTGAATTGTTAAACCCTTCGTTTAGAAAAAACCGCTTTTAAGCGGTTTTTTTAGTTTAGGCTAAGCGTGTTAAATCGTTTTTAATAGTTTCTAGGACTTCATTCCAGTCCCCAGCATTTTTTTGTCGATATAGTTTAACGCTTGGGTACCAAGGGCTGTCATCTCTATTTAATAACCATCGGAAATCAGGATTGAACGGCAATAATAGCCAGGTTGGTTTTCCTAGTGCGCCACTTAAATGGGCCGTGCTGGTATCTACGCTGACAATTACATCCATCAGCTCACACAATGCAGCTGTATCAGAAAAGTCGGTGATTTCATCGCCGGTGTGGATGAAATTTTTATGCGACTTGATAATTGCGTCATCACCGTCGCGTATGTCTTTTTGTAAACTTACATACTGATAATCTGGCGATAATTGCGCTAGCAAGGTTGAAAGTGAGATGCTGCGGCTACGGTCATTTTTATAATCAGGGTTACCACTCCACACCAGCCCCACACGCAAGGTAGTTTTTTCACCCAATTTTTGCGTCCAATAAGCAATCTTAGCTTGATCAGTTGACAGGTAATTGGGCGCGCTCGGTATTGTTTCCGAATTTGTTTTAAACGCCAATGGCAAGCTCATCATAGGGCAGTGGAAATCATATGAAGGCAACTCAGTGCCCTTAACAATAATTTTGTCGACGCCTTCAAGCGTGCTGAATAAATTGATTAGCGGTTTTTCTACCTCGACAATAACCTGAGCACCCAAATGGGCAACTAGTTTTACGTAGCGGCAAAACTGGATCGTGTCACCAAATCCTTGCTCACTGTGCAGAACTATTGTTTTACCTTTAAGCGATTCCTTACCTGACCAGGTTGGGTGTGGCGCATACCGTTCTCGCAGCTCAGTTTCCCGCTCTTTCAAGCGCCATTCATAAAGAGACCAACCTTGTTCAAAATCTCCACTCAAGAGCAAAGTAAATGCTTTATTAAGGTAAGCATCTGTGTAGTTTGGGTCAATAGTAATTGCGCGGTTATAGTCAAAAATTGCTTTTTCTAGTTGATTGAGTTCTTGATACACCACACCACGGTTGGAATAGGCATGCGCATAGTTAGGGTCAATACTAATTGCGCAGTCATAATCCGCAATGGCTTCCTTCAGCATTTTCAGTTCATGAAAAATAATGCCGTGATTGGAGTATGCCGCAGCGTAGTCGGGATTAATGGTATATGCGCGCTCAAAACTGGCTGCAGCGGATTCTAGTAATTTTAATTCTTTATATGCAACTCCACGATTGGAATAGGCGTCAGCAAAATCGGGTTTGAGCGCGATAGCTCGGTCATAGCTGGCAATTGCGGCATCATATTGTTTGAGTGCGTAAAATGCAATTCCTCGATTGGAATGAACCTCAGCGAAATCCGGTTTGATGGCAATCGCTTGATCATAGCTGGCAATTGCTGCTGCGCATTGATTGCATTCTTTTAACGCAATGCCGCGGTTAGCGTAGGCGTCAGCAAAGTTCGGATTGATCGCAATAGCCCTGTCAAAATTAGCTATTGCTTCTGCATGTTTAAGTTGTATTTCTTGAATAATGCCAAGATTCAAATAAGCGACGGCATGCTTAGGATTGAGTTCAATAGCGCGGTTATAGCTTGCAATTGCTGCATCCGCTTGGTTTAGTTCCGTGAAAGCCATTGCGCGGCACGCGTAGGTTTCAGCATCGTTAGGATTGATGGCAATTGCTTGGTCATAACTGGCAACTGCGGCTTCTGCTTGTTTGAGGTTTTTTAATGTAGTGCCGCGGCTAGAGTAGGCTTCTGCATAGTCAGGTTTGATGCGAATAGCGCGATCATAACTTGCCAGTGCCGCTTCCAGCTGATTAAGCCCGAAAAGTGCAACGCCTTGGTTATAGTGAACTACTGCAGATTGGGGATTAATGGCGATCGCGCGATTATTACTGGCAACGGCTTCATCCAGTCGATTTAGCTCAGTGAGTGCAACGGCTCGGTTGGAGTGAGCCTCAGCAAAATCTGGCGAAAGTGCAATAGCGCGATCATAATTAGCAATCGCTGCATCAAGTTGATTAAGCTCTTTCAGTGCTAAACCACGATTTGAGTAAAAGTGCGGGTTATTGGGGGACAAGGCGATTGCTTGGCTAATTAAGTCTACTGCTTTTTGATGTTGCATTGATTGCGATGCAATAACCCCTAAAAGGTGTAGGCAATCGATCTGTTTAGGTTGAGTTTTCAGTATGTCTAGATAGAGAGCTTCTGCTATAGCCAACTGACCATGTTGATGGTGTGATAAAGCTTGTTGTAATTTAGCTTGCACTTGCTCGACTAAAGAATTGCTGGTTTTTTTTGTGCTCATTGAATGATATTTTCAGCTTGAAGATAAGTGTAAAGTCTAAATTTAACCCAAAATTTAGCATAGTTTAATGTAAATTTGAGCTATGGCCACACTCTTAGAATAGTAAAATACCCTGCCAAGAAATGACTGTGATTTTTATGTGTGCGGTAAAATCACTCTTTATGCAATTCACTGCGGATCAATAATGATAGAAAATCGTTTAGAAAATATTGAAATCAAACTGACTCGTCAGGAGGATTTATTAGATACCTTGAATCAACAGGTCTATCTGCAGCAAAAGAAAATCGACGAATTGGAGTTGCTTTGCACGGCATTAATTCAGCGCTTTAAAGAAGTTTCTTCCAATAGTGGCCAAGCCGGTTTGGCGCACGACAGACCGCCTCATTATTAAGGCTTTGATGACTGTGCAAACCAACAAAATAGAGCTTGATAGCAAGCACCGTATTTTCGCCATTATTGGCGCTTCATCCGGCAATTTAGTCGAATGGTTTGATTTCTATGTCTACTCATTCTGTTCGATTTATTTTGCTTCCGCTTTTTTCCCAAGCGGAAATTCAACTACACAACTTCTTAATACCGCTGGCGTATTTGCAGCCGGTTTTTTAATGCGTCCGATTGGAGGTTGGTTGTTCGGGCGGATAGCGGATAAGCATGGTCGGCGTATCTCTATGATGATTTCCGTGTTGATGATGTGTGGCGGCTCGCTCATGATCGCGTGTTTACCAACTTACGCGACCATCGGCGCGGCGGCTCCGATTTTATTATTGCTGGCGCGCTTGATACAAGGCTTATCGGTGGGCGGTGAATATGGCACTAGTGCTACTTATATGAGTGAAGTTGCGCTTAAAGGACGGCGTGGATTTTTTGCCTCCTTTCAGTACGTCACGCTGATAGGCGGGCAATTGTTAGCTGTATTGGTGCTGGTGATACTGCAACAATTACTGACAACAGAACAATTAAAAGACTGGGGCTGGCGTGTGCCATTTGTGATTGGTGCGATCACTGCGCTTGTCGCGCTCTACTTGAGAAAATCACTCAGTGAAACCTCTTCCGAGGAAAGCCGGAAAAATCAGGACGCGGGTACCTTGGTAGGGTTAATGAAGCACAAAAGTGCTTTGCTGACAGTGATTGGATTTACTGCTGGTGGCTCGTTGATTTTTTATACCTTTACCACCTATATGCAAAAATATTTGGTCAATACAGCCGGTATGAACGCCAAAACAGCCAGTGTAGTGATGACCTGTGCGTTATTTAGTTACATGCTTATGCAGCCGTTATTTGGGGCACTGTCGGACAAAATCGGGCGCCGGTCCAATATGTTGATCTTTGGCAGCCTTGCCACTTTGTGTACCGTGCCGATTATGGTTGCCTTAAAAGACATTTCAAATCCTTACGCGGCGTTTGGGTTAATTCTGTTTGCTTTGGCGATCATCAGTTTTTATACCTCGATAGCCGGCTTAATTAAAGCAGAAATGTTTCCGCCTGAAGTCAGGGCGCTCGGTGTTGGGCTTTCCTACGCTATCGGTAACGCACTGTTTGGTGGGTCGGCTGAATACGTGGCGTTATGGCTGAAATCAATTGGATGGGAATCAAGCTTTTATTGGTATGTGACGGCGCTTTGTGCAATCGCCCTGATTGTTTCTTATCGAATGCGCGATACCAGTAAAGAAGGCTATTTAGTACACGAACCATAAAATTTGAAAAATTGAGTAATTATTATTTAAAAAGGGCGCAATTACATTGCGCCCTTTTTTCTTCAGCGGATAGAAGTAGGTAAAGATTAGCTTTGTATTGAAGTTTAACTACCCAAGGTGTAATTTGATAAGAAATGAATGACGATATTTAGCATTATATAGTTGCTTATTTATTATCTTTTTATGCTTTTCAACTGTGGGTGAAGAAAGTGTTTTCATCATGCCTTTTTCCAGGTTAAGCGTCGCGGCCCGTTTTTTGCTGGTGTTATTGATAGGATTTATATTTCAGGCTGGCATTTCCGTTATTTCCTTATTGGATTTGAAACGTTCAATGATGCAGGAGCGGACTTCAGAAGTAAAACACCTGCTAGACACCGGCTACAGCACACTAGTTTATTTCCATAACCAGGCAAGTAATGGTCGAATGACCGATGAAGAGGCGCGCCATGCCGCCAGAGATGCGGTGCGTGCCATGCATTATGATGGCAATAACTATTATTTCATTTGGGATCTGGATGGAAATGGCATTGCGCACGGCGGTAACGTCAAGTATGAAGGTAAAAACTTTTTTACCGGGCCGGATGCAAAAACAAATCCGGTAGTCGCTTATATGGTGCATCGCTTAATTAATGTGGCACGTAGCCCGGACAAAGAAGGTACTACTACTTACCGTATCCCTAAAGCTGGGCAAACAATTCCACTTGATAAGCTTTCTTACAGCCGCTTGTTTGAGCCGTGGGGTTGGTCGATAGGAACCGGCGTCTACATTGATGACATCGATGAAACTTTCCGAATGCAGGCGATTCGGTTGTTATGGATATTCCTCGGAATGTTCACTCTAGCTACCGGCGTTACTTATTTTATTTGGCATGACTTGCTGTTAGCAATGCGGCGTTTGGCCGTTAGGATCGAGAGTATTACCAAAGGGGAGCTGGATAGTGAAATACCTGATTTGGATCGGCACGATGAAGTCGGCGTGATGGCGCGAGCTTTACTGGTATTGCGCGATACCAGTAAAGAAGTGTCAGAGCTCAAGTTAGATCACTTGACCGGGCTTCCTACCAGGAAGCTTTTGATGGACAGAATCAGGCAGACCAAAATTAGAAGTGCCCGGAGTGGTATGTACAATAGTTTGCTGCTGATTGATCTGGATAAGTTTAAACCGCTCAACGATACTCACGGACATAATGCTGGGGATCAGATGTTGAAGGAAGTGGCAAAGCGCTTAATTGCCTCGGTACGTGTCAGTGATACCGTTGCTCGTTTGGGCGGTGATGAATTTATCGTGCTGTTAGCAGATATTAATGAAAACGAAGCAGTGGCATTAGAGGTCAGTAAAAAAATTGCTGGAAAAATAGTCGATACACTCAATCAAAATTACCATTTGGGCCATATTACGCATCATGGCACCGCAAGTATTGGCGCTACGCTCTTTAAGGGTAACTCACTGGCAGCGGATGATTTATTGAAGCAGGCGGATATCGCCATGTATAAATCTAAAATTATGGGCAGTAACACTTGCCAGTTTTTTGAAACTGACATGAAAGCCACCGGTCATGAACAAATTACGCTAGAGAAAGAACTGCGGAACGGCATCGCTCAGAAGCAATTCCTGTTTCATTATCAATCTCAAGCCGGTGGAAACGGCCAACTCCTCGGATGTGAAGCATTATTAAGGTGGCAGCACCCAAGCAGAGGTCTGCTGGCACCCAGCGAATTTCTTCCGCTCGCAGAGAAAACCGGATTAATTGCGCCGTTAGGGCAGTTAGCATTAGATATGGCATGTGGGCAATTGGCACTCTGGGCGTCGCATCCTGAGCTGGCGGCACTCAGCGTTGCTGTTAATGTGAGTTCTATTCAGTTTCGTCGCCCCGAATTCGTTGAGCAAGTTTTAGCGGTGCTGCAACGCACTGGAGCTGAACCACATCGATTAAAACTGGAGTTGTCAGAACATCTTTTAGCGAATAATGTGCCATGCGTTATTGAAAAAATGTCGGTACTCAAGTTGCAGGGGGTGAGATTTGCGCTGGATGATTTTGGACGAAGTTACTCTTCTTTATCCCACTTGAATCAGTTACCGCTTAACGAGTTGAAAATAGAACGTGCATTTGTGCATGATGTTCTGACTAATAACAACGATGCCGCCATGGCTAAAATGATCGTCGCATTAGCTAAAATTTTGGGGTTGCACGTTATTGCAGTTGGCGTGGAGACGGAAGCGCAGAAAGAATTTTTAAGTGAAGCGGGTTGTGTTGAATATCAGGGATATTTACATAGTCATCCACTGCCAGTGGATGAATTTGAACTGCAGGTACTTAAAACTAAGTTGGGCTGATTCTGCTTTAGCCCATACATGGACGCCTCCCGCTTGCAAGTACAATTTGCAAATAATGTCATGACATAGTCGATTGCAGCCATACATTCGGTCTTTAGCGCAGCTACTTTTGTATGAGCTGCTGACGCACGATGAA
>NZ_PUGF01000040.1 GCF_002976435.1 Solimicrobium silvestre
CTCTTCGCTGACAAAGCGTTTTGTTTGTCAGCAGCACAGAAACGAGATTATGGGGCTTTTGCTACTCCGCGTCAACACTTATTTTTCGACACTTCGTTTTTTCTGCTCTCCCACTTTACTGCTCTCGACCACTACTTTTTACTGGCGTTTTACCGCCCTTTAATTCTCTTTTCTTTTGCTTCTTTTTCCCCGTCTTTCAACGGGAGGCGAACTATAGCAAGGCTTCTTCGGAGTTGCAAGGGCTTTTTGAAATAATTTTCAAATTCTTTCTGGCTGCACTATATCTATATAGTGTTCTGGCATTTCCCAGCCTAAAATTCAACGGTGGAGAATGTTCTTGTCTGCGGTAAAATGTTGCCCCGTTTGATTGTTTTATTCCTGACTCACCCTCTGGACATGTATATATATGCTGCGTTTAACCGATATCCAACTTCCCCTCGACCATCCTGATACAGCGATACGCCTGGCCATTCTAAAGAAACTAGGCATTCTTGATGAGGAGCTGCTCAGTTTTGAGGTATTCCGCCGCAGTTACGATGCGCGCAAGAAGTCGGCAATCAGCCTTATATATACATTGGATATTGTTACGACTAAGAATGAGCAGTTAATCACCCAGTTTCACGGTGATAAAAATGTCACTCGCACGCCTGACACTAACTATCAATTCGTAGCGCACGCTACAAATCAAGACTTTTTACGCCCAGTCGTAATCGGCACCGGCCCTTGCGGCTTATTTGCCGGCTTATTATTAGCGCAAATGGGATTTCGTCCAATTATCTTGGAACGCGGCAAAGCGGTACGTGAACGCACACAGGATACTTGGGGCTTATGGCGCAAACGTGAATTAAATCCAGAATCAAATGTGCAGTTCGGCGAAGGCGGTGCCGGTACTTTCTCAGATGGTAAGTTATATAGCCAGATTAAAGACCCAAAACATTACGGCCGCAAAGTATTAACCGAATTTGTAAAAGCTGGCGCGCCGGAAGAGATTATGTATGTCAGCAAACCGCATATTGGTACTTTCCGTCTGGTGAAAATGGTGGAGGACATGCGCGCCACGATTATTGCGCTGGGTGGTGAAGTACGATTTAGCCAAAAAGTTGTGGATATTTTGCGCGAAGATGAAGCTATCCGTGGCGTTATACTGGAAAACGGCGAGCAAATTCGCACTAATCATGTAGTGCTGGCGATTGGCCATAGCGCGCGCGACACCTTTGAAATGCTGTGTGAGCGCGGTGTCTATATAGAAGCAAAGCCTTTTTCGGTCGGATTCCGGGTTGAGCATCCACAGTCAATTATCGATCGCTGCCGTTTTGGTCCCAGCGCTGGCCATCCGATTCTGGGCGCGGCTGATTATAAGTTGGTTCATCACGCCAGTAACGGACGCTCTGTATATAGCTTCTGCATGTGCCCGGGCGGCACCGTAGTCGCAGCAACTTCCGAACCAAACCGGATCGTAACGAATGGCATGAGTCAATACTCACGCAATGAGCGCAACGCAAATAGCGCGATTGTGGTCGGAATCACCCCTGAAGATTATCCTGGTCATCCATTAGCAGGAATTCCATTCCAACGCGCTTTGGAAAGCCATGCCTATATATTAGGTGGCTCCAATTACAATGCGCCCGGTCAATTAGTCGGTGATTTTATTGCGGGACGCGCTTCCTCAGAGTTCGGTGCGGTGCAGCCCTCTTACAAACCCGGCGTGCAACTGGGTGACTTAAGTAGTGCATTGCCTGACTACGCCATTAGCGCAATGCGGGAAGCGTTGCCAGCCTTTGACAAACAGATACGCGGCTTTGCAATGAATGACGCGGTTCTCACTGGCGTTGAAACCCGTACTTCCTCGCCGATACGCATCAAGCGCAATGATATTGACCTGCAAAGTTTAAATACTCGTGGATTATTCCCCGCTGGCGAAGGTGCAGGTTATGCAGGTGGGATTTTATCGGCGGCTGTCGATGGGATTCGTGTCGCTGAAGCAGTGGCCTTAAGCATGACAAAATAAAAACGCCAACCTCAGTCAGCGTTTCTACTTTTCAATCAATCTTACAGCGCCTCTTTCAACTGCTCCAAAATCGCGGGATTTTCTAAGGTAGAAACATCCTGCGTAATCACTTCCCCTTTAGCTAAAATTCGCAATAAACGCCGCATGATTTTTCCGGAACGGGTTTTCGGCAAATTATCACCAAAGCGAATTTCTTTAGGCTTGGCGATAGGGCCGATTTCTTTGGCGACCCAGTTGCGCAACTCAATAGCAATTTGACGTGCTTCATCACCAGTTGGACGACTGCGTTTGAGCACCACAAATGCGCAAATTGCTTCGCCCGTCGTATCATCTGGCCGCCCCACTACCGCCGCTTCTGCCACCATTGGATTTGCCACTAAAGCAGATTCAATTTCCATGGTTCCCATGCGATGACCTGATACGTTTAACACGTCATCAATCCGTCCGGTAATGGTGAAGTAGCCGGTTTCTTTATTGCGGATTGCGCCGTCACCCGCCAAATAAATATTCCCGCCTAACTCTTCTGGAAAATAGCTCTTCTTGAAACGCTCCGGATCATTCCAGATAGTCCGTATCATCGACGGCCACGGACGCTTCACGACTAATAACCCGCCCTGCCCATTCGGTAAGTCATGACCGGCTTCATCAACAATAGCGCTAGCGATACCTGGCAAAGGCAAAGTACATGAGCCGGGCACCAGCGGAGTTGCTCCAGGTAAAGGGCTCATCATGATGCCACCGGTTTCGGTTTGCCAGAAAGTATCAACGATAGGGCAAAGGTCACGGCCTACGTTTTTGTAATACCACATCCACGCTTCTGGGTTGATAGGCTCGCCAACTGAACCCAACAAACGCAAGGAAGTTAAATTAAACTTATTTGGATGAATTGTCGCGTCACCATCGGCGGCTTTAATCAATGAACGAATCGCGGTTGGCGCGGTGTAAAAAATAGTAGTTTTGTGTTTTTCTATCGTACTCCAGAAACGGCCGGCGTTTGGAAACGTTGGAATACCTTCAAACACAATTTGAGTAGCGCCTGCCGCTAACGGCCCATAAGCGATATAGCTGTGCCCAGTTACCCAACCGATATCTGCTGTACACCAAAACACATCGGTCGGTTTCAGATCAAACACCCATTGCATGGTTAATTTAGTCCACAGCAAATAACCGCCGGACGAATGCTGCACGCCTTTTGGTTTTCCGGTAGAGCCGGAGGTGTACAAAATAAATAGGGGATGTTCGGCGCTAACCCATTCTGGCTCGCAGTCTGCAGGCTGGTCTTTAGTGAGCTCATGCAACCAGATATCGCGCGTACTCCAATGAACTTGACCGCCAGTGCGCTGGTACACCACCACATTAGCGATACCTTCACATCCACCCAAAGTAAATGCTTCGTCAACGATCGCCTTGAGCGGCAATTGTTTGCCACCGCGCACTTGGTAATCGGAAGTAATCACAGCGACCGCGCCGGCATCAATAATGCGTTCTTGTAGCGATTTAGCAGAGAAGCCGCCAAACACCACAGAATGGGTTGCGCCAATGCGGGCGCAGGCTTGCATCGCTGCTACACCCTCCACAGACATCGGCATATAAATAATGACGCGATCGCCTTTTTTAACCCCTAACGAACGCAGTCCGTTCGCAAATTTACTAACTTTTTGATGTAACTCGCGGTAGCTTATTTTGCTGGATGTACCATCATCCGCTTCAAAAATAATTGCAGTTTTATCGGCGTTGCCATTAGTTAAATGCACGTCCAAGCAATTATAGGAAACGTTCATCTCGCCATCGGCAAACCATGTATAAAACGGCGCGTTAGATTCGTCTAAACCTTGAGTAAATGGCTTATGCCATTGCAGTTGTTCGCGAGCCAGTTTGCACCAAAAATCTTGTTCATCAGTTTGAGCCGCAGCGCAGAGTGCGCGGTAATCATCCATGCCTGACACATTTGCCTGCGCCTGAAAAGTTGCTGGCGGCGGGAAAATACGACTTTCTTGTTTACCTGTTTGCGTTTCATTTGCAGATTCAATTTCCGACATGGATGTTTCCTTCGTTATGATTTTGAATGACATAAAAGTAAAGCCCTACTTAACTCTTACAATGGTTTGATGCAAAACAAAGCTGGTTCAACGATGATTCAATGCTAATTAAGAATTGATTTAATTAGCTGTAATTTTAGTGTTTTTGGCTGTGATTTGGAGTTTTTCATATACTCCCCTGTTTTATTTGAAAAGTTTAACGTATCTAATGGATCTCCCATCAATTAAATAATATTTTTTTAACAGCGTATTTTAATCTCAAGGTACTTAGCGAGCCAAACAGCAGTGCTAAACAAATAATGCAAAAAAATACTTATTTTGAATTGCTGA
Source organism: Solimicrobium silvestre (assembly GCF_002976435.1). GTDB lineage: Bacteria > Pseudomonadota > Gammaproteobacteria > Burkholderiales > Burkholderiaceae_D > Solimicrobium > Solimicrobium silvestre. The sequence continues at coordinate 4,378 of NZ_PUGF01000040.1, forward strand.
GATTTTCTAACGCAGCTCTATCGGCTAATTAAGCATTTAACCATAAATCACCCGCAGCGCGAGAATAAACGCCACGATTTCACCAACCTCATAGTCACGTGTAAAATAGCGCTCAAATTTAGCCTCTGTAATTAGTCACATCATTAGCCACCTTCTTCACCTATAGGCCAGCCATTAACATGACCATCATCAAACAAGACGATTTAATTGAATCCGTCGCCGCAGCCCTGCAATTCATCAGCTATTTTCATCCAGCCGATTACATTCAACATTTAGCGCGTGCTTATGAAATTGAACAAAGTCCGGCGGCCAAAGATGCCATCGCTCAAATTTTGACCAACTCACGCATGTGCGCCGAAGGCAAACGCCCGATCTGCCAAGACACGGGAATTGTGAATGTGTTCATGAAAATCGGTATGGGCGTGCGCTTTGAAGGCTTTTCCGGCTCCATTATCGATGCGGTAAATCAAGGGGTTCGCCAAGGTTATAACAACCCAGAAAACGTGTTGCGCGCCTCGATTGTGGCCGATCCATTATTCGACCGTAAAAACACCAAAGACAATACGCCTGCAGTAGTGCATATGGAATTGGTACCGGGCGATAAGCTCGACATTCAAGTGGCGGCCAAAGGCGGCGGCTCTGAAAATAAATCCAAATTTGTGATGCTCAACCCGTCCGACTCCTTAATTGACTGGGTCATGAAAACAGTGCCAACTATGGGCGCTGGCTGGTGTCCACCGGGAATGCTGGGAATCGGGATTGGCGGCACTGCAGAAAAAGCAATGTTGATGGCGAAAGAATCGCTGATGGAAGACATCGACATGCATGAACTCAAACTGCGCGGCCCGCAAAATAAAACTGAAGAATTGCGGATTGCCTTGTGCGATCAAATTAACGCGCTTGGCATTGGCGCGCAAGGTTTGGGCGGTTTAACGACCGTGCTCGACGTAAAAATTAATATGTACCCAACCCACGCCGCATCCAAACCCGTGGCAATGATCCCTAACTGCGCAGCAACCCGTCACGCGCATTTTGTTATGGATGGTTCAGGACCAGTTTATATGGAGCCGCCTGCATTATCAAGCTGGCCTGACGTGCATTGGGCACCCGATACCGAAAAATCGCAACGAGTAAATCTCAACACATTAACCAAAGCTGAAGTCGCTAGCTGGAAGCCCGGCCAAACCCTGCTGTTAAACGGCAAAATGCTCACTGGTCGTGATGCCGCACACAAGCGTATTCAAGACATGTTAGCCAAAGGTGAGCAACTGCCGGTCGATTTCACTAATCGCGTTATTTACTATGTTGGCCCAGTTGATCCGGTACGCGATGAAGCTGTCGGCCCAGCCGGCCCAACAACAGCCACGCGTATGGATGGCTTTACTGAAATGATGCTGGAACAAACCGGTTTGATCTCCATGATAGGCAAGGCAGAACGCGGCCCAGTTGCGATTGAATCAATCAAAAAACATCAGTCAGCATATTTAATGGCAGTTGGTGGCGCGGCTTATTTGGTATCAAAAGCGATTAAATCGGCCAAAGTAGTAGGCTTTGCCGACTTGGGCATGGAAGCAATTTATGAGTTTGATGTGATCGATATGCCGGTTACCGTGGCAGTGGATTCCACTGGTACTTCCGCGCACATCACTGGCCCGAAAGAATGGCAAGCTAAAATTGGTTTGATTTCAACTAACAGTTAATTTCATCTTTTAAATACAAGGCACCTGTGCCTTGTATTTATTTCGCCAGCCCATATGCCAACACAAACCCAGCTTATGTCCAATCAAGCACCAATCGGAATTTTTGATTCCGGCATAGGCGGACTTTCCGTACTGCGTCATATTTGCGAACAATTACCGAATGAATCGTTGTGTTATTTTGCCGATTCCAGCTTCGCACCCTATGGCGACAAAACCGAAGCAGAAGTCATACAGCGCTCACTCTATGTGGCGCAACACTTATTGCAACTCGGCGTAAAAGCCATTGTTGTAGCCTGTAATACCGCCACAACCGCCGCTATCGCAGCACTACGCGCGAACTATCCAGACTTAATTCTTGTGGGCGTTGAACCCGGCTTAAAACCCGCCGCCAGCTTAAGTAAAACAGGTCACGTTGGCGTGCTGGCGACCAGCCGTACGTTAGCCAGCAGCAAATATCAGCTACTGTGCGAGCAAATTCAGCAAACTACTCAAGTGCGCTTCATCAACCAGGCCTGCCCCGGCTTGGTTGATCTGATTGAACAAGGCGAGCTGGATAGTCCGGCCGCTTTGGAATTATTAAATAATTATCTTCAACCGATTTTTCAGGCGCAAGCAGACACGATTGTGTTGGGTTGCACGCATTATCCTTTTGTAGAAACTAGCATCAGGCAAATCGCCAACAAAACAAGTCCGCATCCGATTCAAATCATCGACACCGGTTTAGCAATCGCCAAACAACTGCAACGACTGCTAACCCAACAACAGCTATTAAATCAGCATAAAACCGCTGAAACACTTCATTGCATTACCAACGGCGCAGCAGAAAAATTGGAGTTTGCGCTCAGCCATCTATTGAAATATCAACCAGAGCAGTACATCATTCAAGAAATAAGTTGCAATTTCCCCGCAAGCTAATTACAATGGCGGCCTGCCTAACCAAAGGCAGATTAGCAATCGTAGTACAGTGGTGGTCGTAGCTCAGTTGGTAGAGTCCAGGATTGTGATTCCTGTTGTCGTGGGTTCGAGCCCCATCGATCACCCCAAAATATCAAATAAAATCAACAAGTTACAAAAAATTGATTTTACAGAAAATGAAATTTTCCAACGGTTTAGGGAATTTTCCAACGAAGCCCGTTTTTAGACGGGCTTTTTTGTGCACAAAACAAACTCAACTATTTCACAATCGGTGTCGAGTTATACAGGTACTGTCAGATTAATAAAGAACGATTTATGATCGTTACATTAATCCATCAAAACCTCTGTATTTTCGTCGCCGATTTCCAGCTGAAATCATCAGCCATTGCGTTTGGCTCTACTTTCGTTTTTCTTTAAGTTACCGTGATATTGAAGAAATGATGGCCAAACGTGGAGTGATCGTTTCCTATGAAACCATTCGCAACTGGTCGCAAAAATTTGGTGGCATCTATGCAAAACGGTTACGTTCCCGATCGAAAAGATCCAATGATCACTGGCATCTTGATGAGGTGTACCTGTCTATTAACGGCAAAGCACATTATCTATGGCGCGCAGTAGATCAAGATGGTGAAGTACTCGACATCTTAGTGCAACCACGTCGAAATAAACGCGCCGCAATGAAATTCTTTCGCAAACTACTCAAAAATTTGCAATATATTCCACGCGTCATCATTACCGACAAATTACGAAGCTACGCAGCAGCCAAGGCAGAAATAATGCCGGAGGTGAAACACATCCAGGGTAAAGGTGCAAATAATCGCGCAGAGAATTCGCATCAACCTACCCGCGAGCGAGAACGGCGAATGCGCGGATTTAAATCAGCCGGACACGCCCAACGATTCTTAGCGAGCTATAGCGTGATAGCATCATTTTTCCGCCCAAGCAGGCATTTGCTGGCTGCTAAAAACTATCGTGAAATCATGCGCCGGCGATTTATCGAATGGAGTGAAGTAGTTAATTCTGATTTCACTTTTCAATAAATGTCGTCCGAAAAGAAGCATTTTTTCGTCGAATTTTTTATCCTGAATTTATTTTAAAGTTAACCTGACAGTACCGATTGAATAAATGACTGTTTAATCAGGTTGATGCATCACACTTCTTCGACAAATTGCGGACATTCGATAGCTTGATTGAACAAGACGAACGATCAACTCAATGCACTCCATTGATCGCTGATATTTATGCTCGAATTGCTAAAAAACGTCGACCACCTGCGCCAGTAAAAAATTATCGGTACTGCGGGAAAATGAGGCAGTTCTGCACGATGCACAGGGCAGCAGCATTAGCAGTAACGGCAGCAATTCGCTTCACCATTTCCCCCCATTACTTTATGGATTGTTTTTTCTTAAAATCAATAGATTCCTGTGCTGCCAAAGCAACCCCTGCACCTTTATGCGTCAAATACTGAGTTAGTAATTTATCACTATCCTGAGTTGAAATGTATCGCAATGCTTCTGCGATATTTGCAGCAGGATCTGGAATTTGCATTGGCAAAGCAGCAATTTCAGGAAATATATCCCAACAAGCGACCGAATCTAACTTGGCCAAAATAGGTAGCAGTTGGCTGGCCTGATAAAATTTTCCTGCTTTCAAACATTTCAAAATAGAGTCTTTGATTTCGCCAATCATTTCAGGTGTTGCATGTTTTAACAACGCTCTTTTGAACTTTGATTCAAAGTAATATATTGGGTAGCTCTTCAAGAGCGCACAAAACGCTTTACATGCGCGAACACCACTCCCTCCTGAAAGTACATATAGGTGAATCGCTTCGGCCAGATCATCAAACCTATTATCTTTCCCATTAATTCTATTAGGAGATAAATTTAAATCATCAGCCACTCCAGCAACAATCATATTTTCGGCATTATCGATACCAACTTCCAATCCCCATGCAGTCAAAATAAGAATGGCTTGATATCGTATAAATAAATTAGAGTCGTTAAGCAAGGCCGATAGATCACGAATTCGTGTTTGTGGATAGTCATCTAGCAATTGAACTTCATCCAATCCAATTTCCTCACCATTGTTCCCTGTATATAACAATTTAAAAGCGTTAGAACCTCTTTGTGGAATAATCATTTTCTACCCTGTTTGTGCCAATAAAAAATTACCGGCACTGCGGAAAAATGAGGCAGTTCTGCACGATGCATAGGGCCGCAGTATTAGTTATTCAGGGCGGAAACATAAATCCGAATGTACGATACAAGTTGATCAGGGTCTTCCTCCAAAGAGCTACATGATCCACCAATGCTAAATCCAACGAAAGCATCATCAATCGGATAGAATAATTCATCACCTGAATCAAATTCCACTTCGCAAAATTTCCTTATATTTGCGACAGGTGAACCAATTCCTACCTTTCCAAAAATAAGTCCTTTGTAGTAGTCAAACGACGCACCATAGATCAAAGATGTCATAAGATGCACCAAAACACCTTCCTTAAATCCCATTACAAACAATTTATCGAAACTAGTTGCATTTGGTGATTTGCTGATTGTGTCACGCAAAATAATGCCGTCTGAAAGCATTTCCACTAACAAAAGTGGCGAATTCTTGATTCGCACCAAGAAGTCGTTATTCCCCTCACTGACATCAACTCTATAGAACTGCAAAGCAGTCAATACGTCAGAATACGACATTCCCAAATGCAGCCCCATCATTGATTGACCTGGCACGATTGGTGCCGCCCAGTCTAATTCTAAATTCATCATTTGATACCCCACGTTCTTGTTACAGGATTATAAAGAATTGATTGACCTTGTTGGTTGAAATATTGAACATTCTTCTCAAGTGATCCCATTTGATAAGTGTTTGGATCAATGACCTTAGCCTTACTGCCGTCTTGATACGTAAATTTGTAGTACTCACCTATGTGCTGAGATTGATCAGCAAGTGGCAACTGTTCTGTAGAAGGGCTATATTGCACTTCCTTTATTAAAGGATTGTTCTCAACTGTAAATATTTGAGCGTTTCCTGATGAATTTGCTCGCGCTGCCTTATCTGTAACTGAATAACCATCCATAGTATATGTGGTCTTCAGATCATCCAAGCTTGATCCCCAGACATTATCCAATCCACGGGGAGTCCCTGCCTGACGTGCCAAGGATTCTCTAAGTTGTAAGCCAGAAACCGAATCAGCAATGCCAACGGATGCCCTACTACTTGCCTCAACACTTTCAATTGTTGTAGCGCCCACTCGCGAAGCCGATCCGACAAATGACCCAGCAACCATCATCGCTGCTGTCGGTACCGATAACGAGTTAGCACCCGCATCATACGCGCCTTGATTTCTGATTGATTGCGGCAAACTAGAATTATTGGCAGCACTAATTCCACCCGCGAAATTGCCTAAGGCTTTACCGGTTGGAATAAGCCCTAACGATAAAGTATCCTTTATCTGATCACCCAGAGATTGGGACGTACCAACAACTCTCGTCATTGTTCCTGCCGATACATCCATTTGGTATTGAATAGTTGGAACCCCACCAAAAATAGAAGCGTTTGGATTTGCCGCTGTCCAAGCGGCCTTATCTGCCGCTGTCACCTTATCTGTTCCTCCCACCGCAGCTGTCACTGCCTTAGACGCCAACATTGAAACCAGTCCATTAGCAGCTTGCGCAGATGGTGTATTAGGCGCATGAGGGAATGGGAATGACGTTGTTATGGTTGGATAAATTGCAGCAACAGGCGTCGCCTGCGTATTGCTGCTGTTTGCCGCCATTGGCATGTAAGGCTGAATGTATGGCGGTTGACCAGTTGGTACATTAGGTGCAACGGGAGTAGCCAATGTCAGATTCAAGTCCTCTGGCCGAGGATTTGACACTGGCGGAGTAACAGTCAATAACGAAAGATTTAAATCCGGTGACGTTGCTTGTTCAGAGCCATCACCATTTGCCACTGGTGCCGGATACCTTGCTAGCAATCGTGTATTTTCATTTGCCGCAGTTGCTGCATCAAATGCAGATGCGGCATCTTGTACGGAAGCATTAGGATTATTATTTAAGTAGTTATTGACGAAACCTTCATATGCAGAAAGAGTTCCTGTTTCTTTAATTGCGATGGAATTTAATTCGGCATTTTCGTTAGCGGTTAGGCCTAGTTTCAGCATATCCGATGATGTACTACCGCCACCTGCATCCGTTGCTGTTTGCGGCACTCCAACGGTGTTCGCTGCAAACTGCATGCCATCCAAAGAGCTTGTTCCACCATATTTGGAATAAGATAATCCTGCACTTTGGTTATAACCTAGACTATCTGAAGTACCGGTATTGGCCGGAGTTAAATTGACCGCTGGAAGCGTATTCAAAAGCTGATTTATATCCGCATCGCTCGGTCCAGAAATCACTGGTGTTTCAATCGGGGGCATATCCGTACTAGTATTACCCGAGGACATGAGATACCCAACTGTATTAGCTTGTTGGCTCGCATAACTGAAACTCTGTAACCCGGTAGTCGGATCAACCGGTAACGATGTATTTCCAGGCACGGGCTGCCCCGCACTATAAATTGCTCCACTCAACGCCGCCCCAAAGACACCCGCTGAATTCCAGCTTTCCCGATCCTGCGCATTATTGGCGAGTGCATTCGTCAACGCATGCTGAGCCACCGCGCTAGCAACACCATCGACAATTCCGTTGACCATGTTAGCCGTTGAACCCGCAATACTGGCCGCCTTATCCAGTGCCTGATTAACGCTGCCGCTTTCGCCCTTCATCACACCCGCCACAATGCCTGACGCCGCCAATTGCGCCCAACTGAAGCGCTGCTGCAAATTGAGACGTATTGCGGCTTCCTGCGTGACCGCATCGACGACGACGGCGTCACCAACGGCGCTCATCGGTGAACTTGGTACGCCTAATCCAGCGGTAGTACCCGCACTCAGTGCCGCCAGACCGGCTTGTTTCAAACTGAAATGCATGTTGGAATTCGATGCTACGCCGATCTCTTGACTCACGACGCTACCAACAAAAGCAGAACCGGCGGCAACGCCGACTGCCACTGCCGTACCGCCTACTATGGTGCTACCTCCAGTCAATACAGAAATTCCGGTAGTGAACGCACCGGAGATACCACCGCCGGTCACCGCATCAATACCCGTGACAACGGCGGCATCTCCAACTGCTGCAGTTCCACCTACTATTGCAGTTCCACCTACTACCGCAGTTCCACCTGCAGCAGCAGTTCCACCTGCCACTACGGCGGCATCTCCAGCAGCAACTGTTCCACCTGTCGCAGCAGCGCCGCCTACCGCAGCTCCACCATCTGCAGCTACCGTTCCCAAATACTCGGCAGTGGCACCTTCCGTCGCGATGGTCACGATAATGGCGACGACCACTAACAAGATCAATCCAAACGTACTACATCCACCACCGTCTGCTGGCGGTGGTGTCTTCAAATTCGGCAGATTACCGCCTTGAATTTCGCCTGCGTTGTACGGCTTGCCGGTAGTCGAATTCGCTTGTCCCGTCGGCATCCCACTCGGCACGCTAATCTGTTCACCCGCTTTTAAGCTGGTGTTTTCGGTTAAGCCGTTGGCGTTCGCAATCAAATACCACAGCGCTGAATTGCCGTATACCGTTTGCGCAACCTGTGCCAGGTTTTCACCTCCGGTGGCGGTATAACCGCTTTGCCCGCTACCGACTTGACTCGGCATGACTTGCTGCACTTCCGCATAACTGCCACCGTCCAGATAGGTGTGCCGTTGGCCGTCGGCATACACGCCGGTTTCACCAACCTGGTTGCCGCTGCTGTTGACGTCGTAGCTGATGGTTTCCAGATAGTCGCCGGCTTGCCCATCCTGGTGTTTCTGGTAAATGATTTGACCGGCCGTGTTGTACAGATAGTTACTGGTTTCAGCACTTTGCATGCCGTCGCCCTGACCCTGAACAAGGGAGATTTCTTGCTCATCCGCGTTGTAGACCATGGTGCTGGTGCCCGCGGAATCATTTGCTCCGCTCGCATCAATCGACAGCACTTGCCCAAAGCCGTTGTAGTGGTACGTATAGCTGCTGCTATCGGTTTGTCCGGCCGAAGCAAGTTGTTCATACTCATCACCACCAGAAAAATTGCCATAACTGTTGGTCTGTACAGCCAGGATACGACCCGAGCCGTCGACGGAATACGTGGTTGCACTGGTAATGGCTAGCGACGTGTCAACATGGCTTGCAAGCTGCAAGATTCCCAGTGCACTGTTTGCATACATATCTGACGTCCACGTCGTGGATTCCGTGGTCGTGGCATACAGTGTGTTATCACCATAATATTGATTGTTCGTACGGGTACCAATCGCATCACCAAAACCACTGGTTTGCTGGATCACATTGCCGTTACCGTCGTAGTTGATCTGGGTTTGCCATAAATTGTAAGCGTGCAGTTTCATCCCCACAGGTAAGACGGTGTCGGGCCCCAGGTTAGCGATGTTGGCTAGACTAGGATTGGCCGCTTGGATATATGTCCACAGGCTGGCGCTACCATACAAATTTTGCGCAATTTTACCAAGGGTGCTGTCATCGTTGAAGCTGCCATCAATACCGCCAACGGTAAAACTTTGCATTCCATCCAATGTATCCGTCATACCGACCTGATATTGCTGGGTATAACCGTAGTTCGCGTACTCCTGATCCACACTCCCGCCGATCATCATGGAATCGGTTTCACGCCCCATGCTGTCGTAAGTAATGAGGGTGTCGGTACCAACGGCCTGATTGTCTTCCTGGGTCAGATTGCCGTCATTGTCGTAACCGTAGAGTTCAATGAGTTGATTCCCCGTTGCACTCATTTGCATGACTTGATTATTGCCGTTGAAGGTGTAGGAATGATTGAACGCAACACCCGTTAAGTCAGCCCCTTCCACCGATGCCGCGTCGCCCACTTCCCCCGTGACAGCACCCACCCCCTCGGTCGGGTTATTCGGATTGATGAGGTCACTGTTTTCATCTCCGGTGCCGCCACCGGTGCCGCTGGAGACGTCGATCACATTACCGGCATTGTCGTATTGGTAGCTGGTCGACAGACCCGTACCCACGTCGGTCCAGGAGGTCTGGCGGCCAAAAGCGTCATAGGTGTACGCCATGTCGCGCAAGACCGGCTCCTGGTAGGACGTGGCCGAAACAGGGTAGAAGTTGCTGCTGATGTTACTGCTGAAGTCCGTGTTCACCTGGTTGCCGTAACTGTCGTAGCTGTACGTCGTCACCCCATTCGCCGCGTCATTCGTGCTGAGTAAATGCCCGGCAAAGTCCCAGGTTTGGGTAATGTTTTCATCCGCGGTATGCGTACTATCCCCCGCGGTATTCGTTTCTTGCGTCAGCTCGTTGAGATCGTTGTAAGCGTAGTTCGTCGTCACCTGGTTACCGGGAATGACTTTGTACAAACCGTCACTATCTTCTTCCTCGTTCTCGCTAATCTCCCCATTACGATTACTCGAATAAGAAAAAGGAACCCATTCCCCCTTCGTCGGCGTACCCACCGTCTTGGACAAAAGCTGGTTAAACGCACCATAGGTATAGGTCGTTATATCGCCCGCGCCGTCATTGGTTTGGGTCAGATTGCCGTACACATCAAAGCTCTGCGTCGCCACCACAGCCGTACCGGTTTGCGCGGTCGTGCCGTATTGATGGGTCGTAGTGGTGACGATGCGGTTGAAGGCATCATACGTATAACTCACCACATCCGTACCGGCCGTTTTACTGGCGAGGTTACCGTTATCGTCATACGTGTTGACGGTGATCAGATCAGACGCGGGCGTAAAGATAACCGGAATCTGAACCTGCTGATCTAACGGAATATACGCTGCAAGCGTCGCGGCGAGCTGACTCGGAACAACCGGTAAATTAGCAATTTCATCGCCGGTTAAATTAGCTAAATACCAGGAACTCGACAGTACACCAACCACCCCTTGACTCAGGATTAAATTACGCTGGTCATACGTGGTTTGGGTAACGTTACCGTCACCGTCGATCTTCACAATCTGACGACCGAAGGTGTCGTACAGATAAGTGGTTACCGCGATTTGCGTCGCCACACCTGCCGAGGTTTGTTGAATGGTTTGGATTTGCTGAACCAGATTGCCGCCCGCATCGTATTTCATCTGTGTGGCGTAGTTATTGGCATTAATGGTGGTAACGAGCTGGCCTAAAATATCGTACTGATATTGCACTTTAATCGCATCGGAAGCCGTGGTTGCTTCGTAACCGGCATTGATGGTTTCAACTTTTTGTCCGGCGGCATCATAAACGGAGAACTCATGCGTACCGATGGCACTGGCAAAGGTACCGCCAAGCGCTGTGCCCATGTCAAACACATTCAGATTCAAGTCACTTCCCACCGTGGTGGCTTGCGCGGTAACTTCGTTGTAAGCGTTGTATTGATACAGCGTAACGTCACGTTGCTGATGCGTAGTGCTGTCGGTATCGCTGGCGACGGCCGTGAACTGAATACCGGCACTGCCAATGGTACGGCCAGCAGTGTCGTAGAACGTGTACGTGTCGGTGAGCAGACCCATTGCAGAAAGCCACGCGAGCGAGATTTCTGACGGTGTTTGATTCCAGGTGAAGTTCACGGCGTCTAATCCGGACAGAAGTGGCGTTGCAGCCACTCCCCATTCGGCACTCGCCACAGCAAGACCTGCCACATTCACGCCATAGGTATGCCACATACCGTCGGCGGTATTCCCGGCGACTAAGTAGCCCATGGCATCGTACTGGCTATTAATGTAATAACCCGTTGCGCCATTGCCCGCGCTACCGCCACCCTGATTGTAGGTTTGAACTAAGGCAAGTTGGAAGGTCTGGTCATTAACAGCTTGCGCGCCCTCATAGACGCCAGCACCGTTGTAGAACGTGTTGCCATCATTGATGAGGGTATCCGCTAATTCCTGCTCAAGAATAGCGCTACTTTGACTACCTGATACGCTCCAGTTTTGTGTCGGATTATAGTGGAACCAATTGACGATGACGGTCTGACCTTGCGTGTTGATGTACCAAACTTTGACTTCGTACTGATTGGCTATACCGCTGCTGTCGGTGACGACTTGTTGTGTGCCGTTATAACTGACGCCATCCGTACCGATACTCATCGGTACGTTCATCACACTGCCGTTGCTGTAACGGGTTAACTGCACTTGCAGGCCGCCGACCATCGTCGCCATTTCGCTGGTGCTAAACGCAAAATTGAGGTTCAGGTTGTAGGTATTGGCAACGGGTACGGTTTCTACGGTTGGCGTAGTTTGTACGGTGGTAGCAAAATTGAGCACACCTTGCTGAGTAGCGCCAACACTGCTAGTTGGTGTGTAAGTGCCGTTACTGATAATGATCAGGTTACCTTGTGCATCCTTGCCGGTCACACTGTAGCTGTAGTTGCCTGGAGCAAGCCCCGACAAATTAACAGTGAGCTGTCCATTGATCAGTTCCATCGGGATCATCGTAGCTGCACCTGTCGCGCCGGCTAATTGATAGTAAAACAGAATGCCAGTACCAAAACCGCTACCCGAGGTGCTGCCAGTATTGCCGTTAGAAGGAGGAGGGAGGTTATCCCCGTCTGATGGCGTACCGCCTGTACCGGTAATTTCGACATCATTCGACACGGTAGTACTACCAGTATTAATGACGACATTAGTTGGAATGCTCGTGCTGGCAATGGTAATGACGACGTTGTCGTTACCTGTTGGTACATTAACGGTCTCTTGCTGTGTTGCTGGCGTCGATGCAATATTGCCGCTATTTGTGGTGCCAGTAGGCTGGGCATACGCAATGCTTGCGGTGTTATTACCAGCCGCGATTGCGGCGGCATTGTAGATGGTACTACCACCAACTTGAATGCTGGTACCCGGCGTAAGTTGATCAACGCTGGCGACGCTTGCCTGAATCTGCCCATCAACAACCACGTAGGCATTGTTCGTCGAGTTGTTTGGATTTAACCAGGCTACCTGGTTAAATGTCGTGGCAGCGGATGGTGCGCTACTGTTTTGTGCACTCACTGTGTAGTTAAAACTTGAGATGGCGTAAGCAGCATTACCATCGGTCGGCGTGCCGAACAGGGTAATGGTATAAGTGCCGGCTGCTAACGGAACATTTTCATCTCCGAGCAGAATGCTATAGGTCTCTACGCCATTGATGGTGGTTGCTACTGCATCCACTTCCGTGACGCGCGGGTTATTCGCTGTTTGCACCAATGCCGAAATTCCGGAGAGGGTAGCGGTATTGTTATTACCAATCGGCGAACTGGTGGTGACGGTGGTATTGAGGACAATGTTGTAACCGTTATTATTTTGGCCGTTCAACCATTGTGTTTGCACATTGCTGACCACGCCGACTTGCGGATACGTCGCTGCCAATTGTTGTATGGCGCCGCTGTAATTTGTGCCATTGGCACTCCAGCTGGTGTTGTAAACCAAGCCGCTTACATTCGCATTGGCAGGCAAGATACCTTGGTATAAACCGTTGCCGATGCTGGTGAGTGTTACCGTATTAGGTAAGGTGCCGCTCGTGCCCTGTGTGCCCCAATTCAATGTTGGATTGGTAATGCTGCCGGTGAAATGCGCCGTAACGAGTAATCCGCCACCTGTTGACGCTTGCGCGCTGATCGTATCGTTTTGCGGTACCACAGTCAGTTCTTGTTCGGCACTCCATTGCTCGTTGCCATTAGCGTCCTGGGTGACGACGCGGAAGTAAAGATTAGTTCCTGAATCAGGGGTCGTAATAGAGGCGACGCAGTTGCCGTTGCTGGTACTTTGCGAACCTGCCGTATTGGCATAACCGCTAATATTAGTTTGTGGTGCTGTACTCCAGACCACCCAGGTAGTTCCGGTATTCATGCCGGAAACTGTCCAGTTAATGTTGATTGATGCGCCTTGACTAGCCGTGATGTTGGTTGGGATGACTGTTTGATTGGTCATTGAACCCATGTAGACACTGATTTGATTACCCGCAGCATCATACTGGGCAATGGTTTCACTTTCTACAGAAGTGCCAACGGCGCTGTAAGCAAGCGTTAAGTGCCCGTCGTTATCATATTGGCTGGTGGTCACATTGCCATTGGCATCTTTAACATAGGTACGATTACCGAAATTGTCGTAACCGTATACCTGTACGGCTTCTGTACCGATTAAATCACCGTACGTAATTCCATATTGATTGACTAGCTCAGCAATACTGCCATCAACAGTATTATGTACAACACCACCAATCAGAGTTTGTCCTGTACCAACGTTTGGTGAGCCGTAGTTGGCGGTGCCATTTGGGTTGCCAACAAACAGAGAAGTCTGTTGAGCGAGCAGCTGATTTTGGTATCCGTAAACATAAACGGTCACTTGGTCATTAGCACTTGGCGCAACTAAATTATAAAGCTGCGTTGCGGAGGTATGGAGCCATTCAGCGACATCCAGATTGACCGTAGCTGGCACTGCATTTGCAAAGCTGATCACTGAGGTTTTATTATCAGCCGCATCGTACGTATTTAACGTGAGCATGCGGTTGGCATTCACCGTGCCGATTAATCTGTTGGCCACATCATAAAAATTAAACACCGTCGTCGCCTGCGCGGTGCCGTAACCCGTGGTCGTCGCAATGACATTGCCATCAGCGTCATACTGGGTCAGTGTGACGGGGCTTGCTGGCGATTGCGTACCATCTGGATTGGTCACTGTTCTTGCCGGACCCGTTTCGGTGACTAAGCGACCGACTACGTCGTAGGTGTAGCTGGTGACGGCGGTTAGCCCTGTGCCAACGGGAATTTGCGCTACGTTCACGCTGCTTGCATCACCACTCACATCGAGCGCATTTTGGTAATACAGCGTTTGTTGGGTGACTTCCCCGGCTCCGTTGTATTGGTAGGTGGTCAGGTAACCGGCAGCATTCACGCTGACACTGATCTGGCCTTGGGCATTGTAATAATTAAACGTGGTTTGGCCTTTTGCATTGACCGATTCCACCACATTACCCCATGCGTCGTAGATCGTTTGGGCAACGGGTGCGACCATGCTGGTGGTCGTCGGATTTGACTGCATCAATGCTTCGATGTTTACCGTGGTGACCAGAATCTCTGGGTAGGTAACGGTGGTAACGCGGCCGTCCTGATCGTAGGTGGTTGTGATGACTTGCGTTGCTCCAACCGGCGGAGCTGGCGGCGTGCTCAAGTCGGTCGGTGTGGAAGAGAGCGTCATGTACAACGTCGATTGCGTTTGATCACCAAAGGCATCGTACTGGTAGGTATGAACAACGCCGTCCGCATCAATGGTTTCGATCAGTTGGTTATCGGCGTCGTAATAATTCGTCACCTTGCTGCCGTTGGCGTTGGTCGTCTGGATCAGGTTGTCGTTGGCATCGTATTGATACAAGCTGGTATTGACGTTGGTATTGATGTTGGTGTTAATGCTGCTACTGGTTTCAATACTTTGCCAACTTGAATCAAGAGTTTTGCTGAGCTTGTTGCCATTGGCATCAAACGTGTATTGGACCAGCCCGTTACTGCAACCGGTGTTAATAATACGATTGAAGGCATCGTAGACATAGGCATCAACAATTTGACCAACTTCGTTGGTTTCGTAGATCGGACGGTTGTAGCTGTCGTACGTATACGTATAGACGCCGCCGTCGGCATTAATTTTGCCGGTGATATTGCCGACTAAATCGTAGGTCACACTATTGACGATATATAAACCGCTGAGATTTTGCGAGACGCTGGTTTGACGATTACACAGGTCGTAACTGTAGGTGGTCACCAGCGTTTCATCCGGGAAGCCGGCATAGCTCACCGTTTGCTGCGCTAAATTACCGTCGGCATTGTAACTACTGCTGGTTTGCTTGCCGGTCCAATCAACGCTGGTGAGGGTATTGTTGGCGTCGTCGTAAGTACTCGTGGTGATACGCGGTGTACTTGGTGTTGCTGCACTTGCACCCGTGGCGGAATTAATGGTGGCACCGTATTGCGTTTGCACCAGGACATTGCCACGACCATCGCGCGCGTAGGTGGTGACGCTACCGTCCGCGGTGGTAGAAACAATCAACTGGTTATTAGCATCGTAACCGCCGCTTTGCACACGATCAAGCGTACTGGCGATCACTGAAGGTGGCGTCATTCCAGACAAATTACCGGTGACGGCATTGGCATATTGCGTCTGCGTTACTTGATTACCGAACAGGTCATACGTCCAGGCAGTGTAATAACCGAGAGGATCGACTTCGCCGATCTTGTTGCCTGCCCCGTCATAGTAGAAATGCGTTACGTTATGCAACGGGTCGATTTGTTGGATCTCATTGCCGACGCTGTCGTAGTTGTAGCGAGTCGTATTATTGTTAGCATCGGTGGACGTGACGCGTTGATTCAATACATTGTACGTGGCAGAGGTGACGATATTGGCCGTGTTATTTAAGCCAGCGGGGCCATAATTTAGTATGTTGTTGACACTGACGAGTAACGGATTACCGACGGTCGTTGAACTCAACTGGTTGCCAAATGCATCGTAGGCGTAGTGCAGGATCAAACCGGATTGCTGCGTTTCACTGCTGATTCGGCCAGCGCTATCGTATTGATAGGATTCGTTCAACCAAACCTGGTTACCACCCACATCACTTTGCAGCGTACGTTGCGTTGCAATTTGCGTCGGGAATGTGGTGCTGTAGGTGAGTAGGGTGATGCCGCCATCTGGCGCATAAGTGCCAATCAGACGCCCTTCGCTGTCATACGTATAGGTCGTTGTTTGCGCCAAATTAGTGCTAGGCGCAACAGTCATACTGACCTTGTTGCCATTGTTGTCGTAGCTATAGGCGACTACTAGACCAGCACCGTTGGTGACTTGCGTTAAATGTCCATCCGCATCATAGACGTTGGTCGTGGTACTTGGTGCTGCTGCGTTCGCCAGAGCGGTGTTGTAGTTAGGAGCACCTGGCGCAACCAAGTATTGGCCCGTGGTTTCCGTAAGCTGCTGACCTTCACCGTTATAGGTATAGCTCGTGGTATAGCCGTTACCATTGGTTTTGCTGCTGATATGTCCTTGCGCGTCATATTCTATGCTCGTGACTTCATCGGCTTCTTGGGTGACTTGTGTGCCGTTCAGGATGGCAGTCGGCATGGCCGCAATGCCAGCTTGGACTTGCGCGAGAGTTAACGGCGTGGTGATGTCAATATTTGCCGATAACGGTTTGGCGTACTGAGTGACGCTGACCGGGTTACCGTCGCCGTTACGTTGCGTATAGGTGACAGCACGTTGCGGGTCAATCTCGTAGACAAGATTATTGTCGGCATCGTAGACATACGCGGTGGTCTGTGGTGCCGCAAAGGAGGCCAACGCGGCGTTATAGTGCGCACTTTGTGGTGAGACTAAATATTGACCAATGGTGTTGGTGATTAAATTACCCCAACGATCGTACACATTGGTTGAGGTATACCCCATAGCGTTGACCATGCTTGTGGCGCGCCCCAAGGTATCGTACGTGGTGGTGGTCACTTCATCGGCACTACTTGTGATTGGTGTTGGTGCCGTTGCGGTATTGCCTACTGCCGCGGGTAGCCGCGTCGCATATGCCGTTTGCGTGACGACGTCGCCGAAAGCGTCGTACTGGTAACCGGTGATGGCACCGGTACCGTCGATACTCATGGTCTTGCGCCCATCACTGTCGTAAAAATTGGTGACGAGTGGTGTTGATACTGCACTTGTGCCGCTGGCGATGTTGGTGACGTCGCCAAAAGCATCGTAAGTGGTGGTTTGCGTATCGCCGGCAGCGTCGGTCGTTGTGAGCAGACGTCCATCAAGATCGTATGTCCACTTGGTGGTAATCGGTACAGCTGAAGCGGCCAGTGCGGCGTGGTAATTAGCGGAACCTGGTGCAACGAGATATTGCCCACTCGTTTCTGCCGTTTTATTGCCATTGCCATCGTAGGTGTACGTGGTGGTATAGCCAAGCGCATCCGTCACTGACGTTAATTCTCCTGCACCATCGTAACCGTAGGTGGTGGTGTTGCCATCCGCGTCAGTGGTGCTAGATTTTAATCCTAAGGCGTTATAGGTGATGTGTGCTGTATCAGCACCGTCAGTCACGGCAATCAATTGACCCGCCGCGTTGTATTGCTTCGTCATGACGTTGCCATCGGTATCGGTGGTGCTGGTGACTTGACCTTCGGCGTTGTAGTTGGCGTATTCTTTGTTCACCGTCAACGCTTCAGTCGTTTGTACGCGATTACCATCCGCATCGTAGAAGTAATGCGTTGTTTGGTCAGCAGTGATACTTGGCTGCAATAACGCCGCGATGGTTGCAGGCGTTGCAGACATAACTGCGCCAGTCGGCAGACTAATAGCGTTGGCATACGCGGTGCTGACAACAACTTCACCGAGCGCGTTATAGCGATAACCGGTGACTTCACCGAGGCTATCTATGCTGTACAGCACATTGCCGTCGTTGTCGTACACAGCAGTGCTACTGCGATCATTTACACCCGCCGCACCGTATTGGCTTTGCAGGCTGGCCAACGTTGGTGTGCCTGTGACTGGAGTGGCATAGCTGATGCTGCTGGTCAGTTGACCGAACGCGTTGTACTGGTAACCAGTAACGTCGCCATCGGGATCAACGTCGTAGGCTTTATTACCTTGGGTGTTGTAGAAGGTATAGCTGATGCGCTCTGCTGAAGTAGTAGCAGCCTGCTGGATGGTTTCAATCACGCGGCCGAGTCCGTCGTACACGTAGTGGGTGACCAAACCGGTTGGGTCCGTCTGAGAGATTACTTGACCGACTGTGTTGTAAGTGGTGCTGGTGACTTCGGTACCGACTTTGGTTTGAGTGACTTGGCCGTCGGCGTTGTAGGTATATTGCGTGACGTGCCCTGCGCCATTCGTTTCAGAAGTAACTTGGCCGTCCGCGTTGTAAGCATATTGTGTGACGGAATCAATACCGGACGTTGGCTGTGCTGGCAATTGTGTTTGGACACTTGCCAGTGTTGGTGTGCCAGTGAGAACAATCGCTTTACCGTACACAATTTGCTCGGTCACTTCACCCGCTTGGTTGTACACAGTTTGCGTGACATAACCGGTACCGCTAATTTGATAGAGCGGGTGATTGTCTGCATCATATAACGTGTAGCTAACCTGATCGTTGGAACTGGCTTGCAACAATTGGCTAATACCCGCCACCGTCAATGGTTGAGCGAGCGGTAAGCTGAGGGCTTGCTGGTAAGTGCGGGTGGCGATTACATTGCCAACAGCATCGTAATTCGCTTCGGTCACATAGCCCAAACCGTCAATTTGGTATTGCACTAAACCTTGGCTGTTGTAGACGCTGTACTGAGTTTGATCCGTTGCTGCTTCTGGGGTAATTCCAGCGGCAACTTGGGCTGCTGTCAGTGGTGCATCTCGCGCAACCGATGCGGACAAGGAGCTACTGTATTGGGTGGTCTGGACTACTTGGCCATTGGCATCGTACTTCAGGTATGTAACGCCGCCGTTCGGGTCAACTTTGTACTCGACTTCGTTATCGGCGTTGTAGACGTAGTCGGTACGACGATTGAGCGCTGGGTTAGCAATACCGGCCACCAGTTGCTGCATGGCGGCGTAGGTTGGAGTACTGCTGACATTGACGCTCGTTGCGTATTGAATTTGCGTGACCAGGTTGCCGTTCGTGTCGTAAATGTTTTGTGTGACTAGACCACTTGGTGCGATGCGGAATGCAACTTGGCCGTTGGCGTTGTAGACGTTGTAGCTAGTTTGATCGGTATTGCTGGTAACAACGTTTGGCATCACTCCAGCTTGAATATTAGTAACTAACGTTGCGTAATGCGTTTCAGCAATGACATTTCCAAAAGCATTGTATTGATAGCTGGTGGCTGCGCCGTTCGGAGCAATGCTTAAGGTGAGCTGATCATCTGCATCGTAATAATTCTGCGTGGTATTTCCAAGTGCATCGGCCTGGGTTGTGACATCACCAAAGATGTTATAGCTTTGTGTGCGGGTGTTACCCATCGCATCTTTGATTGCCGTGGCGCGGCCATCAAGATCATACGTAGTGGTTGTGGTATTGCCCAACGCATTGGTCACGGTAATTTGATTGCCGAACGAGTTATAACCGTAAATGGTGGTGTTACCCAATCCATCGGTGGTCGAGGTCAATTCACCGGCACGGTCGTAACCGTAGGTGGTCGTGTTGCCATCCGCGTCGGTCACGCTCGCTTTGAGTCCGAGTGCGTTATAAGTAATATGCGTCGCATCACTTGCAGCGTCGGTCACTGAAATCAATTGACCAGCAACGTTGTATTGCTGAGTTGTGACGTTGCCATCTGCATCGGTGGTGCTGGCAACTTGGCCTTCAGCGTTGTAGGTTGCGTATTCCTTATTACCCAGCGCATCGGTCGTTTGTATGCGATGACCATCCGCATCGTAGACATAGCTGGTTGTTTGATCAGCGCTACTTGGTTGCAATAACGCAGTAATGGTTGCAGGAGTAATTGCACCAGTTGGCAAACTAATCGCGTTGGCGTAAGCGATGTTGGTGACGACTTCACCGAGACCATTATAGGTTTGAGCGATGACATCACCGAGACTGCTGATGCTGTACAGTACATTGCCGTCGTTATCGTACACAGCGGTGCTACTGCGATCAGCGACACCAGCCGCACTGTATTGGCTTTGCAAGCTGACCAACGTTGGCGTGCCAGTAACTGGAGTCGTATAACTGATGCTGCCGGTCAGTTGACCGAAAGCGTTGTGCTGATAAGCAGTTACATTACCATCGGCATCAACGTCGTAGGCTTTGTTGCCTTGCGCATCGTAGAAAGCGTAGCTGATGTGATCTGCAGGTGTTGTGACGGCATACTGGGCTTGTAATTGTGCATAGGTATCCAGTGTACCCGCAGTCGCAGCAACGGGTATGGCATGCTGAACTGTTTCAACCACCCGTCCGAGTGAATCGTACACATATTGGGTAACGACACCTTCCGGGTCGATCTGGTCGGCCACTTGGCCGACCACGTTATAAACAGTAGCAATGACTTGGTCAGCACTACCCGGAGTGCCGTAGGCAGCCAAGCCTGTGGCCGCAGTGTAAATGGCGGCGTAATGGATGGTTTGAATTACTTGGCCATCGCCGTTGTAGGCGTAATGCGTTACATGACCGGCACCGTCTACTTTAAACGTCACCTCTCCATCGGCGTTATAGCTGTATTGCGTCACCGAATCAACGCCGCTCGTTGGTTGCGCTGGCAATTGTGTTTGGACACTTTGCAGTGTTGGTGCGCCACTTAAGGTAATCGCCTTACCGTAGACAATTTGTTCCGTGCTCTGACTAGCTTGGTTATACACAGTTTGCGTGACATAACCGGTGCCGCTGATTTGATAGATCGGGCGATTGTCAGCATCATATAAAGCATAGCTAACTTGATCGGCAGGACTAGCTTGCAGCAATTGGCTAACACCCGTGACCGTCAACGGTTGAGTGAGCGGTAAGCTGATTGGTTGTTGGTAAGTACGTGTGGCGATCACATTGCCAACGGCATCGTAATCGGTCTCGGTAACGTGACCCATGCCGTCGATTTGATATTGCAATCTACCCTGACTGTTGTACACGCTGTATTCAGTTAGATCGGTTGCGACATCAGGCGTAATTCCAGCGGCAACTTGGGTTGCTGTCAGTGGCGCATTCCGCACTACTGAGGTTGACAGAGCTTGACTATATTCAGTGGTTTGTATGACTTGACCAGCGGCATCGTATTTCACGTATGTGACGCCACCGTTAGGATCAACTTTGTAGATGGCTTCGTTATTGGCGTTGTAGACGTAATCGGTACGACGATCAAGCGCTGCATTGGCAATACCTGCCACCATTTGCTGCATGGCTGCATAGGTTGGCGCACTGCTGACATTCACTGTGGTCGCGTATTGAATCTGCGTGACCAAATTACCGTTAGCGTCGTAGGTGTTTTGAGTTACTAACCCATTCGATGCGATGTTATAGGCTACTTGACCGTTTGCATTGAAAACATCATACGTTGCATTCAGACTGACACCGGTTGGTACTGGAAGTGTTTGCTGCGTTTGCAATATGGATGCATTGGCAGCAGCATTGATTTCCGGATTTGTGGCAGGACTGATGGTCTGAATACTGGCTTGGAAGGTTTGATCGACTGGTGTCCTGACAGTCACTTGATTAGAATAGCCGGTCGAATTTCCTGCAACAACACTAGCCGTATTCGAGGCAGAATTAATGGCTTGTGAGCTTGCTTGGTAATTTTGATCGACTAATGATCCTGTCGACGGTGCACTAGAATAACTGGTTGACGTACCTGCGACAACACCGACCGTATTGGAGGCAGAATTAATAGCTTGTATGCTTGCTTGGAAGCTTTGATCAACTAATGTAGCGGTCAACAATTCACTAACATAACTGGTTGATGTACCTGCGACAACACTGCCCGCAATATTAACCGCGTTGACAGATTGTAAGTTTGCCTGAAAGTTTTGATCGACCAATGTACCAACGGATGATTGGCTTAAATAATTAGTCGACTGCATTGTTACGCCACTAATAACCACATTACCAAATCCTGTACCTGTGCTATACCAAGTGTTTAACGTAACATCACCATTACCAGTTGCGTCAGTTGAGATCATCACAATCGCAGCGGAGATTTTGCCATTCGCACTCGCCAACTGGTATGTCGCACCCGCTTGCCATGCGCCCAGAATTGTATTGGCACCCTGGGTATACGCGTTCCCTTGCGCATTCGAATACCACACACTAGCAATCGCCTGACCTTGAGCATTCTCCCAGATCTGCACTAAATCAGAACGGCCATTACCCGTCACATCACCGGCCAAGAATTGCTGGTTCAACTGTGGCGTACCCAGTGATACGCTAATCATCGCACCTGTACTTGGTATGACCGACTCGAAACTCACCGTACCGCTCGTATTTTCATAAACGATGCCCATTCCTTTGCCGCTGGTGTTGGGATCGTTGTTCAAACTGAATTGCGCGTAGACAGTACTAATGTTCGCGCCGACGTATTTCAATCCAGTCAAACCGTTGCTCACTGAGGTTAGCGTACCGGTACTGCTGACGCTCACTTGGTCATAACTGTAGTATGCAGTCGAATACGTCCACGGGATCACCAACGACAGGTATCCTGTGCCGCCGACATCTTGCAAGGCAATCGGAGAAATAAATCCGCCGTTACCACCTTCAGGATCCGTCAGGCTAAGGCTGGCACCCTGCGTAAATCCGGTACCAACCGCTCCCGCAATCCAACGCGTCACCGCCACACTCTCTGTTCCTGTCGGCGCGACTTCCATTAGATCCAGTTCGCCTGTCCCGGTCACGTCGCCATATTGGAAGCTATTATTGGCTGACCAGCGGCCTAACGTCGTTTGATCTTCTTGTGTTAAGCCCGTCGCGCCCACCGTCCAGCGGGTCGCGACAGTCTGCCCATTCACATTTTGAATTTCAATCAGTGCATTGCCGGTTCCAGCGGATGTTTGCCCAAACTGATATAGCGTACCCGCCACCCATTTGCCCAGTACTGTCGACGGTCCCTGGGTATACCCGTTCTGCGCCGCAATCCATTCTGTGGCGACCGCCGTTCCATCGCCGACATGCTGGATTTCCAGCATGTCGGTCATGCCATTAC
>NZ_PUGF01000041.1 GCF_002976435.1 Solimicrobium silvestre
GAAGAATTTTAGTTTCTTATATAAGTTAGATATATATAATTTAGTAGTAATAGTTAACGAGCACTTCTTCTGTGAATAACTCAACTATCTCTATTGGAATCAATTAGTTAGACTAAGTAATAACCTAGTTATAAGCCTTGTAGCTCTAAAGGAAAATTGTTGGATAAAAAAATGCGACAAAGTAATATCCTGTTTCTTCACATATTATTAGAAAGTTATTCGACCACTTATCCACAGTGTTTTTTACCTAATATTTATTCCAATTTTTTTTTAAACTCAATGACTGAATATTTAATTTTATGTATTGCCGCATTTTCTGCTGGTTTAATCGATGCCGTTGTCGGAGGAGGTGGGTTAATTAATGTACCCGCTATTTTTTCTACTTTTCCAAATGGCATACCGGCGACACTTTTAGGTACAAATAAATTGGGAGGTATTTGGGGAACAGCAGCTGCGGCAGTTAATTATGCTCGGGTCGTTAAAATTATATGGAATGTTGCTATTTCAGTTGCATGTGCAGTTTTAGTATTTTCTTTCATTGGCGCATATACCGTAACGCGGATTCCATCGGATTTTCTACGCAAGTGTTTACCGCTCATTTTAGTGATGGTAGCGATCTACACATTCAAACGAAAAAATTTCGGTCAATCTCACACTCCCTTTCATACCGATACTAAAGAAAGAACACTGGCTTTTTCGACTGGTGCAGGAATTGGTTTTTATGATGGTTTTTTTGGGCCTGGTACAGGTAGCTTCCTGATTTTTGTTTTTGTACGATTTTTTGGCTTTGATTTTTTAACTGCATCTGCAATTTCTAAAATAGTGAATGTTGCTTGCAATGGTGCTGCATTACTTTTGTTTGGAATTAGTGGGCATGTAATGTGGGCGGTTGGATTTACAATGGCTGTATTTGGAGTCGCCGGTTCTTTGGTAGGCACCCGACTTGCAATTAAAAATGGTAGTGGTTTTGTTCGGAAACTCTTTTTATGTATCGTCGTTGTATTGATTATCAAAACTTCTTACGATGCTTTTCTTCGTTAATTTGTTTCACGTGAAACATAAAATAGGCCGCATAAATAATGTTTCACGTGAAACCATTTAGATCGAAGATAAGGTAAACGGATAAAAACGCTTTATAATCTTGGCTGTTGCTAGATTGAGGTCGGTATGTTTTATCCAAAAGAATTTGATGTAATTATTGTAGGTGGCGGGCATGCTGGAACAGAGGCGGCTTTAGCTTCTGCTCGCATGGGGCAATCTACTTTATTGTTGACTCATAATATTGAAACCCTGGGTCAAATGTCATGTAATCCTTCAATTGGAGGGATAGGCAAGGGGCATTTGGTTAAAGAGGTTGATGCTATGGGTGGAGCTATGGCAATCGCGACCGATGAAGCGGGTATTCAATTTCGGATATTAAATTCATCAAAAGGGCCGGCCGTTCGTGCAACTAGAGCACAAGCTGATCGTATTTTATATAAGCAAGCCATCCGTAGCCGCTTGGAAAATCAGCCTAATCTTTACCTTTTTCAACAAGCGGTGGATGATTTGTTGATTGAGGGGGATCGGGTAGTCGGGGCGGTTACCCAAGTTGGTATCAAATTTAAAGCGCGCGCAGTCGTTCTTACTGCAGGAACATTTCTTGATGGAAAAATACATGTTGGCTTAAGTCAGTATGCTGCGGGTCGTGCGGGAGATCCTCCGGCAATTTCTTTGTCGTCAAGATTAAAAGAATTATCCTTGCCGCAAGGGCGTTTAAAAACAGGAACGCCACCACGAATTGACGGCCGTTCCATCGATTTCTCAGTGATGCAAGAGCAACCTGGTGATTTAGATCCGGTGCCAGTATTCTCGGTATTGGGAAATGCCAAGATGCATCCACGTCAAGTTCCTTGCTGGATAACACATACTAATCAACAAACACACGACATTATTCGCACAGGTTTAGATCGTAGCCCGATGTATACCGGCGTTATTGAAGGTGTTGGCCCGCGTTATTGCCCATCGATCGAAGATAAAATTCACCGCTTTTCAGGTAAAGAATCGCATCAGATATTCCTTGAGCCGGAAGGATTAACGACAAATGAATTTTATCCAAACGGTATTTCAACCAGCTTGCCGTTTGATATTCAATTGGCGTTAGTGCGCTCTATGAATGGGATGGAAAACGCCTATATCTTGCGACCAGGCTATGCAATTGAATATGATTATTTTGATCCGCGTGGATTAAAAGCCAGTTTGGAAACGCGTCAAATTCAAGGTTTATTCTTTGCCGGACAAATCAACGGTACAACAGGTTACGAAGAAGCGGCAGCGCAAGGTATGCTGGCGGGCTTAAATGCGGCACTATTTACTCAGCAAAAAGATGCATGGGTACCCGGTCGTTCAGAAGCGTATCTTGGTGTATTGGTTGATGATTTGATTACTAAAGGCGTGCAAGAACCTTATCGCATGTTTACTAGTCGCGCTGAATTCAGGTTGAGTTTGCGTGAAGATAATGCCGATATGCGCTTAACTGAAATCGGTAGAAAGCTTGGTTGCGTTAGTGATTTGCAATGGGCGGCATTTGAAATAAAGCGCGAATCTGTAGCACGTGAGTTAGAGCGGTTGAAGTCGACTTGGGTTAATCCACGCTTAATTGCGGATGCAGAAGCAGAGCGGGTAGTAGGCAAGGCACTTGAGCGCGAGTATTCTTTAGTCGATTTATTGCGTCGCCCACAAGTTAGCTATGAAAGTCTCATGACGTTACGCGGGGTTGATGGGCAAGATGTTGCGGGCCCGGCGGTACAAGATGCTGCAGTGAAAGAACAGGTAGAAATTCACGTGAAATATGAAGGCTATATTGATCGTCAAGCAAAAGAGGTGCAAAAGCACGCTCATTTTGAGAATCTACCTATGCCTGATAATTTTGATTATTTAGATGTATCCGGTTTATCGATTGAAGTTAAACAAAAACTAAATCAACAAAAACCAGAAACCTTAGGGCAGTGCAGCCGGATTTCTGGCGTTACGCCTGCGGCTATTTCTCTGCTATTGGTACATTTGAAAAAACGCGGATTTAAAGAGTTTTCCCAAACGCCAACGTTAGTTGAAGGGAGCATCTGACAATGCTAGGTTTACAAGAGCAGGTAGAGTGCAGAAAGCTACTTGAAGAAGGCGTGGTAGCTTTACAACTGAATTTGGATGTGGAGCAATGCAATAAGCTGATGTCTTATCTGAATCTGCTATCAAAGTGGAATGCCGTCTACAATCTAACTTCGGTTCGTAATCCACGTGAAATGGTTAAGCAGCATTTGCTGGATAGCTTAAGCGCCGTTTCTGTATTTAATCACGCTACTAATATTTTAGATGTCGGTTCCGGCGGTGGACTACCTGGAATAGTATTAGCTATTGTCTATCCAGATATTAAGGTCGCTTTAATTGATACCGTGAATAAAAAAACGGCATTTTTGAAGCAGGTAAAAGCCGAATTGGATTTGAAAAATGTGACGGTACATACTGGGCGGGTAGAGCAGTTAACTGCCGTTGAATTGTTTGATGTGATTACTTCCAGAGCCTTTTCAGAATTAGCTAACTTCGTTAATTGGGCCGGTCATTTGTTGGCACCGGAAGGAAGCATGATTGCATTAAAAGGACATCTGCCAGAACATGAAATTGAAGTACTTCCTGCGGGATGGCAAATTAATAAAGTACAGGCAGTGAGTGTTCCAGGATTAGATGCGCAGCGGCATTTGCTTTGGCTGGTTCGCGCGTAATTAAAGTAAGTAGTAAGTGTGCAATTATTGTTAAATTGGTTTGAATGGTAATTTAACTAGATAAAAATATATTCCCCACCAGAAAGACATATGGCTAAAATTTTCTGCATTGCAAATCAAAAAGGTGGTGTTGGTAAAACCACGACAACAGTAAATTTAGCAGCGAGCCTGGCGCAAATCAATCAGCGGGTTTTGCTGGTTGATCTGGATCCTCAAGGAAATGCCACGATGGGCTCCGGGGTAAATAAATCAAAATTGAGCGCCACAATTTATCAAGTATTGCTTGGCCTTTCCGACGTTAAAACAGTACGGCAAAGAGCTGCTTGCGAAACTTATGATGTGTTGCCGGCGAATCGGGAATTGGCCGGTGCCGAAGTTGAAATGGTGGAGTTGGAAAACAGAGAAAATCGCTTGCGCTTAGCGCTAGCGGAAGTAGTTGGTGAATACGACTTTATTTTGATCGATTGCCCACCTGCGTTATCCATGTTGACGTTAAATGGGCTCTGTGCGGCGCACGGGGTAATTATCCCTATGCAATGTGAGTATTACGCATTAGAAGGGTTGTCTGACCTCGCCAACACGATTAAAAAGGTGCATTTAAACCTGAACCGTGAGCTTGAAATTATCGGCCTATTACGAGTGATGTTTGATCCACGCATGACGCTTTCTCAGCAAGTATCAGATCAGCTAGAGCAACATTTTGGCGATAAAGTATTTAAAACATTAATACCGCGTAATGTCCGATTAGCCGAGGCACCGTCTTACGGTATGCCGGGGGTTATTTTTGATCCAACCTCAAAGGGCGCGCTAGCTTATCTGGCATTTGCGGCCGAGATGGTTGAGAGAATCAAGCAACTAAGCAAATAAACTTAAGTAAACAATTAGAGAAAAGTAGGATGTCATGGCTACAAAAAAATCCAAAGGTCTTGGTCGAGGACTAGATGCGTTATTAGGTGGTGCTGCAGATTTTGCCGACGCGGTTCCTAATTTGGTCGGCTTCCCGAATGTGTTGGCCTTAGATTTATTGCAGGCCGGTAAATACCAGCCGCGAACTCGCATGGATGAAGGCGCACTTGCAGAACTCGCTGCTTCAATCAAAGCGCAAGGGGTTATGCAGCCGATCTTGGTCCGTCCGGTTGGAGAACAAAGTAGCGGTGAGATTAAGTACGAAATTATTGCTGGCGAACGACGTTTCAGAGCGTCCCAAATGGCTGGCTTAACCGAAGTGCCGGTGTTGGTTAAAGATGTTGATGATCAAGCCGCCGCAGCAATGGCCTTGATTGAAAACATCCAGCGCGAAGATTTGAATCCGTTGGAAGAAGCGCAAGGCTTACAACGTTTAATTAATGACTTTCATTTTACTCACGAACAAACTGCGCATGCAGTTGGCCGCTCACGCAGCGCGGTTTCAAATTTATTGCGCCTGTTAAATTTGGCTAGCCCAGTGCAAACCATGTTGATGGCGGGCGATATTGATATGGGACATGCGCGGGCTTTATTGGTGGTTGATGGCGCAACGCAAATTCAACTGGCTAATCAGGTAGTAGCAAAGCGTTTGTCGGTGCGGGATACAGAAAAGCTGGTTACTAACACTAACGATGACGTAAAAGAAAGCATACCAAAAAGCCGGGAAAAATCACGTGACATCGCACGGCTGGAAGAAGAGCTATCCGATTTATTCGCAACGCAAGTGCAGCTAAAAATGGGTAAAAAAGGGAGTGGACAATTAATTGTTGATTTCGCCAATTTAGATGGACTGGATGGAATTTTGAGTAAATTAAGAGCTTAAAAGCGTTTAATTAAGTCGATATGCCGCAAGTTAATGAGTTTTGGTTTTTAAATAAAGCAAATTAAGAATGAATGATAAATTTAGTTGTTAAACATGATAACTAAACATTGTTTTGGCGGCAGTACAAACTATGATTTTATAAACACAGCAGAGCCTTAAATATAAAATTCAGTAATGCTGTTGTTATAAGCTATTTTCATTGGCAAATTGAGCTAAAAGTTTGACGGTGATAGCGCGTAACACGTATAATTCGACGGTTTTGGTCGGGATATAAATATCTGGCAAATCAATATATAGCTGTTCTTTCAGTTTTCAAGGAAATGAGCGCAATATATTTACAAAAGGGTAATGAAGACACCGCCCTTAAATTCCAGTATTAAAGCGCTAATGCTAGTTTGACTAGAAATGTAGTGCGTTATTTAGCAGCAGCGATATTAGCAGAAACGTTAGCGGAAACGCCGCGGACAGGAATTCACATGATGCGGATAGTGATGCTGCAAATTTGTGCAGCATTCGTCGTCGCAATTATTGCGGCGTGTATTGGAGGATATGCCTCCGGATTTTCGGCATTGTTGGGTGGACTTAGTTACGCAATTCCAAATGCGCTATTTGCTTTACGCTTGTATGCAGGAACGCTAAAACCTGGCGGTGCCAGCCCCGTTACATTCTTTGTTGGGGAATTTGCCAAAATTTTGACAACCATCGCTTTATTAGCAGCGGTGGGTTGGTTGTACCACGATGTGCATTGGCTCGCCTTTTTAGCCGGCTTTATTGTGGTATTGAAAAGTTATTTTATTTTACTATTTAGAAGCTAATCATATGAGCGCACCAGAACTAGCACCAACCGCGTCAGAATATATTGTCCATCATCTGGGACATTTTTCTACCAAACACCAAGGCTCACCTTTCGATATGTCTATCCTTAATATGGATACCATATTCTGGTCAGTTTTTGCCGGGATTTTAGGTTGTGGAATTTTGTACATCGCCGCCAGACGTGCCACTTCCGGTGTTCCAGGCCGTTTTCAGGCTGCAATTGAAATGCTGGTTGAAATGGTTGAAGAACAATCAAAAGGCATCATCCACGGCGACCGTACATTTATCGCTCCTTTGGCATTAACCGTGTTTGTTTGGGTTGCATTAATGAACTCACTCGATTTCTTGCCAGTCGATTTGTTTGCGCGTCTGTTCCATTATGTTGGACTTGAAGACGTGATTGGACATCACCGCGTGGTTCCTACTGCCGATTTAAACGGCACGTTTGGAATCGCTCTTGGCGTTTTGGTTTTAATACTTTATTACAATGTAAAAATCAAAGGTTTCGGCGGTTTTATTCATGAAATATTTTCCGCACCTTTCGGTATATGGTTAGCTCCATTCAATTTGTTATTAAACCTGATTGAATTCGCTGCTAGAACAGTTTCTTTAGCAATGCGGTTGTTCGGTAATATGTTCGCTGGTGAATTGATATTTTTATTGATTGCTTTGTTAGGCGCAACAATGACCACGTTTGGTATTGCCGGTCAGATTCTTGCTGGAACTGTATGGGCAATTTTCCATATTCTTATCGTATTCTTACAAGCATTTATTTTCATGATGTTGACCTTGGTTTATCTTGGTCAGGCTCATGAAGGTCACTAAATAGCTGCTGTACCTTAGTTGCTATGCAACCAAGGTGAGTTGTGGCTGAAGTTTTTGGTATTATGTTTTTGGTATTTGTTTTTGTATTTTAATTTTTATTTTTTACTTTTAAGGAATTGTCATGACTGATTACTCTTTCGTTGCTTTGGCTTGTGGTTTGATTATTGGTTTGGGTGCTATCGGTGCTTGTATCGGTATCGCTTTGATGGGTGGTAAATTTTTGGAAGCGTCTGCTCGTCAACCTGAATTGATGAACCAATTGCAAACTAAAATGTTTTTGTTGGCTGGTTTGATCGATGCTGCGTTCTTGATCGGTGTTGGTATTGCAATGATGTTTGCTTTCGCTAACCCATTCCACGCTTAAGTAATTCCTTTTTCTGCAAACCTCGGTTTGCAGACAGAACTACACAATAAGGAATTACTATGAATCTGAATTCAACGTTTATTGTTCAGTTTGTGGTTTTCTTCATCTTGGCTGGCTTCACTATGAAGTTCATATGGCCGCCAATGATGAAAGCGCTCGATGAGCGTGCACAGAAAATCGCTGAAGGTTTAGCTGCAGCAGAGCGCAGCAAAGCTGACCTGAAAGCAGCTGAAAAACGTGTGCAAGCCGAATTGGCTGGTGCGCGCGATGAAGGGCAAAAGCACATTGCTGACGCAGAAAAGCGTGCTCAATTGATTGTTGACGAAGCGAAACATACCGCCTCTGAAGAAGCGGCACGTATTGTTGCCAATGCAAAAGCAGATGCTGAACAGCAAGTCACTAAAGCTCGTGATGAATTGCGTGACCAAGTCGCTTCGTTAGCGGTTAAAGGCGCAGAGCAAATTCTGAAACGTGAAATCAATGCATCAGTTCACGCTGATTTGTTGAGCCACTTAAAAGCTGAGCTTTAATCATGGCTGAAATCGCAACGATCGCTCGTCCTTACGCTGAGGCGCTATTTCGTGTGGCAAAGACCAACCTTTCTGCTTGGGCAGAATTGGTTGAGGAAATGTCACAAGCAGCGCAGCACGCAGATGTAAAAGCATTGGTGCAGAATCCAAAAGTTCCGGCAACGATGGTTGCGGATACGTTTTTATCTGTACTGAAATCACCAGTGAATCAAGAAGCGAAGAATTTCATCAATACCTTGGCAAGCAATCATCGCTTGCTGGTATTGCCTGAAATCGCTGCTCAATTCCACGCTTTGAAGAATGCCCATGAAGGCGCCGCTGATGCTGTTATCAGTAGCGCATTTGCACTTTCAGATGCCCAGGTTTCTACTCTGTGCGCAACACTGGAAGCCAGATTTGGTCGCAAACTTAACCCAAGCGTGACCGTAGACGCAGCCTTAATTGGCGGCGTGCGGGTCGTAGTTGGTGATGAAGTGTTAGATACATCGGTGCGTGCCAAGCTGCAGAAGATGCAACTAGCCTTGACCGCTTAAATAGTTTTTGCCTTAGCGCAAAGACCACTTAAGCATAGAAAAAACATTAGGAGTTAATATGCAACTCAACCCATCAGAAATCAGCGAGTTGATTAAGAGCCGTATTGAAGGCCTTAGCAGCAGCGCTGAAGTTCGTAACGAAGGTACGGTTATTTCCGTTACCGACGGTATCTGCCGCGTGCACGGTTTGTCCGATGCAATGCAAGGCGAGATGCTGGAATTCCCAGGCAATACATTTGGTTTGGCGCTGAACTTAGAGCGTGATTCAGTTGGTGTTGTTATTTTGGGTGACTACGAGCACATCTCCGAAGGCGATACAGTGAAATGTACTGGTCGTATTCTGGAAGTGCCTATCGGCCCGGAATTACGCGGTCGCGTAGTGAATGCACTTGGTCAGCCTATCGATGGTAAAGGTCCGATCAATGCAAAATTGACCGCTCCTATCGAAAAAATTGCACCAGGCGTTATTGCCCGTCAATCCGTATCTGAACCACTGCAAACTGGCTTGAAATCAATTGATTCCATGGTTCCGGTTGGTCGCGGTCAGCGTGAATTGATCATTGGTGATCGTCAAACTGGTAAAACAGCTGTTGCGATCGATACCGTGATTAATCAAAAAGGTCAAAACGTTACATGTATCTATGTTGCGATTGGTCAAAAAGCGTCATCCATCAAAAACGTAGTGCGTTCATTAGAAGCACACGGCGCGATGGAATACACGATTGTGGTAGCGGCTTCCGCATCTGAATCAGCAGCAATGCAATATGTTTCTGCTTACTCCGGTTGCGCGATGGGCGAATACTTCCGTGATCGTGGTCAAGATGCATTGATCATTTACGATGATTTGTCTAAGCAAGCTGTGGCTTATCGCCAAGTTTCCTTGTTGTTACGCCGTCCACCAGGTCGTGAAGCTTACCCTGGCGATGTGTTCTACCTCCACTCCCGTTTGTTAGAGCGCGCAGCACGCGTGAATCCTGACTACGTTGAAAAATTCACCAATGGTGAAGTTAAAGGTAAAACCGGTTCATTGACTGCGTTGCCAATTATTGAAACTCAAGCTGGTGACGTTTCCGCTTTCGTTCCGACTAACGTAATTTCGATTACTGACGGTCAGATCTTCTTGGAAACTTCCTTGTTTAACGCGGGTATTCGTCCTGCGATTAACGCCGGTATTTCAGTTTCACGCGTTGGTGGTGCTGCTCAAACTAAAGTTATCAAAAACTTGTCCGGCGGTATTCGTACCGATTTGGCTCAGTACCGTGAATTGGCTGCGTTCGCGCAGTTTGCGTCTGATCTGGATGAAGCGACCCGTAAGCAATTGGATCGTGGTGCACGTGTTACTGAATTGTTAAAACAAGCTCAGTACTCACCATTGTCGATTTCTTTGATGGCCGTAACTTTGTTCTCCGTGAACAAAGGCTTCTTGGATGATGTGCCTGTTAAGAAAGTATTAGATTTCGAAGCCGGTGTACATAGTTACATGAAAACTAGCCACGCTGCCCTTTTACAAAAGATTGAAGAAACCAAACAACTCGATAAAGATGGCGAAGCAGTGCTGTCTGCCGCGATTGCTGATTTCAAAAAATCCGGCGCGTATTAATTTAATGCCGCTAGAAGGGGTCACTCATGGCTGTTGGTAAAGAGATACGTGGCAAGATCAAAAGCGTAGAAAATACGAAGAAGATCACTAAAGCGATGGAAATGGTCGCTGCATCCAAAATGCGTAAAGCGCAAGACCGGATGCGTGCGGCTCGCCCGTACAGTGAAAAAATTCGTGTTATCGCGGCTAACTTGTCACAGGCAAATCCGGAATACACCCATCCTTTCTTGATCACGCAAAATCAGTCCAAAACAGTAGGACTGATTGTAGTGACGACAGATAAAGGCTTGTGCGGTGGATTGAATACCAACGTATTGCGTTTGGTAACCAATAAACTGCGTGAAGTCGAAGGACAGGGATGCAAGATTGAAACCGTGGCAATCGGCAATAAAGGCTTAGGCTTTTTAAACCGGATTGGCGCCAAGGTATCAGCGCAAGTGGTACAACTCGGTGATACGCCGCATTTAGACAAATTGATCGGTTCAGTAAAAGTATTGCTGGATGCCTATCAAGATGGCAAATTAGATGCGGTCTACCTGTGTTATACCAAATTCATTAACACCATGAAGCAAGAGCCGAAAGTGGAGCAATTATTGCCACTGACAGCCGATAAACTGGAAGTCAAAGCAGGAGACCATTCGTGGGATTACCTGTATGAGCCAGATGCGCAAACGGTGATTGATGAATTGCTAGTTCGTTATGTTGAAGCGCAAATCTATCAAGGTGTAGCGGAAAACATGGCCTCAGAACAATCGGCCCGTATGGTGGCGATGAAGTCTGCTAGCGATAATGCAGGTAGCGTAATTGGTGAGTTGAAGTTGATCTACAACAAAACTCGTCAAGCAGCGATTACCAAAGAGCTTTCCGAAATTGTGGCTGGTGCGGCAGCGGTTTAAGTAATGCCGAAACGGTATAGATTATTAAGTAACTAATTAATTGAAGGAACGAACATGGCTGATGGCAAAATCGTTCAGTGTATCGGCGCTGTTGTGGACGTTGAGTTTCCACGCAATGCGATGCCTAAGATATACGACGCTTTAAAAATGGAAGGCTCCGAGCTGACTTTGGAAGTGCAACAGCAATTGGGTGACGGTATCGTCCGTACCATTGCTTTGGGCACATCTGATGGTTTGCGTCGTGGCATGATTATTCAAAATACTGGTAAGCCAATTATGGTTCCAACTGGTACGGCTACTTTGGGCCGTATCATGGACGTATTGGGTAACCCAATTGATGAAGCGGGTCCTGTTGTATCAGACACGCACGCAGCGATTCACCGTAAAGCTCCTGCTTACGACGAACTGTCACCATCCCAAGACCTGTTAGAAACAGGTATCAAGGTGATTGACTTGGTTTGCCCGTTTGCTAAAGGCGGTAAAGTCGGTCTGTTCGGCGGTGCTGGTGTTGGTAAAACCGTTAACATGATGGAACTGATCAACAACATCGCGAAAGAACACGCTGGTTTGTCCGTGTTTGCTGGTGTTGGTGAGCGTACTCGTGAAGGTAATGACTTCTACCACGAGATGAAAGATTCTAACGTGTTAGATAAAGTTGCCATGGTTTACGGTCAAATGAACGAACCACCAGGCAATCGTCTGCGTGTGGCGTTGACTGGTTTGACCATTGCTGAAGGTTTCCGCGACGAAGGTAAAGACGTATTGTTCTTTGTGGATAACATCTACCGTTATACATTGGCCGGTACCGAAGTTTCTGCGTTGTTGGGTCGTATGCCTTCTGCTGTGGGTTACCAACCAACGTTGGCTGAAGAAATGGGTAAGTTGCAAGAGCGTATTACTTCAACTAAAACTGGTTCGATTACTTCAATTCAAGCGGTTTATGTTCCTGCCGATGATTTGACTGATCCATCCCCAGCGACTACGTTTGCCCATTTGGATTCAACAGTTGTGTTGTCACGTGATATCGCTTCTTTGGGTATTTACCCAGCGGTTGATCCACTGGATTCAACATCACGCCAGTTAGATCCTCAAGTTGTTGGTCAAGAGCATTATGAAACAGCCCGCGCTGTGCAAGGTATTTTGCAGCGCTATAAAGAATTGCGCGACATTATCGCGATTCTGGGTATGGATGAATTGGCTCCTGAAGATAAGTTATTGGTTGCTCGCGCACGTAAAATGCAACGTTTCTTGTCCCAACCGTTCCACGTTGCTGAAGTATTTACCGGTTCACCAGGTAAGTATGTTTCGCTGAAAGACACCATCAAGGGCTTCAAAATGATTGCCTCTGGTGAACTCGATCACTTGCCGGAACAAGCGTTTTACATGGTTGGTACTATCGACGAAGCAATCGAAAAAGCGAAGAAAATGGCCGCAGCGTAATGCTGTTGCTTTGAGCCGCGGCTTTTGTTCACGGCTCAATC
The DNA here is from genome assembly GCF_002976435.1 of Solimicrobium silvestre. Lineage (GTDB taxonomy): Bacteria > Pseudomonadota > Gammaproteobacteria > Burkholderiales > Burkholderiaceae_D > Solimicrobium > Solimicrobium silvestre. Next base: position 12,590 of record NZ_PUGF01000041.1, read on the forward strand.
TTTGTTTTGCGATATATTTCGTTCTTATTAAGGTTCCAACATGGCACACACTATTCAAGTTGACGTGGTTTCTGCAGAAGAATCAATCTTCTCTGGATTGGCCGAATTTGTCGCATTGCCGGGTGAAGCGGGTGAGTTGGGGATTTATCCACAACATACGCCGTTTATCACACGCATTAAGCCAGGTTCAGTGCGCATTAAAATTCCAGGCCAGACCGAAGAAGTATTTGTCTTCGTGGCAGGTGGGCTATTAGAAGTGCAACCAACGGCCGTTATTGTTTTGGCAGATTCAGCGATTCGCGGTAAAGATCTCGATGAAGCTAAAGCGACAGAAGCTAAAAAACGGGCGGAAGATGCTCTTGCTAATCGCGAAGCTAATATTGACTTTGCGCAAGCACACGCAGAATTATCTGCTGCGGTAGCGCAGTTGGCGGCAATTAGTAGATTGCGTCAAAAACGTTAAGCAGTAAGTATTGATAAAAAAGGCAGCTTCGGCTGCCTTTTTTATTGTCGGTTTCCTTGTTGAATTGCAAGAACAGCAGGGTGGCTGATTTTCCTCTCGATAGAAATAGCATAAAAATGATCAAGTACTTCGGGGCAATTGCCGACCCTATTAACTTGATACTGCTGCTCGACTAATTCCGCAATAGAACTCGGGGCAGAGAAAAAACCAACTCCGGCTTTGCCAAATGCCATCATTAATGCCGCATCATCAAATTCGCCAGCGATGATTGGATTAACTCCCGCCGCATTCAGCCACTGCAATAATTTTAAGCGTACCGCCGTATCTTCGCCTTGCAGCAATAACGGAGCTTCATGTAAGCAAAATGGAAAAGGCTGTGGGTGTTGTGCAATTAGTGTCGGCGAAGCAAAAAAACTAATGTCGCTTTGAAGCAAGAAATGATTATAGGCGCGCACATTTAACATCGCTGGCATGGGAGCATCGCTAATGACGACATCTAATTTATGTGCGGCAAGCTCCGCTAATAAATCACCGATTTTTCCCTCTTGGCAATTAATCCGTAATGGCTGGCTAAGTTGCAATGCCGGTTCAAGCAGTTTATGCGCGATGGTTTTTGGTACCGCATCAGAAATACCGACCCGTAAAAATAAGCTGCGCGAACTTGGATGCAGCTGCAAAACCTCTTCTAACTCTTGCCCTAAAGAAAAAATCTCATTGGCATAATTCAGCACCATGCGACCGGATTCGCTAAGTTCTAAATTGCGGCCACTTTTTAAGAATAACTTCTCACCATGTGTTTCTTCAAACAAGTTGAGCTGGGCGCTAATCGTTTGCGGTGTTATATGTAAGTGCCTACTCGCTTCAATAATGCTGCCATGCTTAGCGACTGACCAAAAATAATGCAAATGCTTATAATTTAACGAGGGCATAGTAAAGGGTTTTCCAAAAGAAATAAACAACTTATCTCGATGAATATATGAAATTAAATCGACTTTTATTGATGGTTGACCAAGAGTATTCTACTCACTCAGAAATAACAAGATGAGTGAGAGATGATGCATACCATTGCACAACCTTGGATGTGGGGCGCGTTTATCGCCTTTGTAATTGCCATGTTGGTTGTGGATATCGTGGCTTGCGGTGGAAGTCGTGCGCACAAAATGAGTGCTAAACATGCACTCGGTTGGTCGCTGGTTTGGGTCAGCCTGGCCATGCTTTTTGCACTTGGGATGTGGCTCATCTTGTCCAAAAATGTAGGTGCTGAGATAGCCAACGCAACAACGATGGAGTTCTTGGCTGGTTATGTGATTGAGAAATCACTTTCCATCGATAATATTTTTGTATTCCTTCTGATCTTTAGCCATTTCTCAGTGCCTGCCGAATATCAACGTAAAGTGCTGCTGTACGGTGTCATCGGCGCGATTGTGATGCGCATCGGGATGATCTTGGGGGGCGTCTGGTTAGTGGAAGAATTTAGCTGGGTGCTATATGTGTTCGGGCTGTTTTTAATTATCACTGGAATAAAGATGATGATTTCGGCCGAGGCTGAGCCAGATCTGAATTCAAATCCCGTAGTGCGATTCGCTAAAAAAATCCTGCCGCTCACTGCTGATTTTAAAGGCGAAAAGTTCAGCGTAATCGAAAATGGCAAACGCGTATTTACACCGTTGTTGTTGGTGCTGATCTTGATTGAAGTGTCCGATGTGGTCTTTGCGGTCGATTCTATCCCTGCAATTTTTGCAGTAACCACCGATCCGTTCATTGTATTTACTTCTAACATTTTCGCGATTATGGGTCTGCGCGCTTTGTACTTCTTATTGGCAGATATGGCAGAGCGCTTCCATTTCCTGAAATACGGACTAGCTTTGGTACTGATGTTTGTCGGCATTAAAATGCTGATAGTTGATTGGTGGCACGTTCCAACCATGGCTTCATTGTTGGTGATCGGCGGGATTGTGGCGGGTTCTGTGATGATTAGTTTGCTGGTAACTAAGAAGGGCGAGCCGAAAGTGTAAGGCTGATCGATAAGCTAATAATTAACAACGTGATCTTCGTACAGACGTGGATCACGTTAAAAAATCAATTTATAAAGGGAATTGCCCCCAAGGCATGCAGCCATACGCTACAGAGCTTTGACGTATAATATACGGCTTTCCAGCACGAATATGACACGAAAGATTGCAAGCGCAAATTAGCGCAAAACGAAGCTCGGTTTGCTAACAAAATTCAGCTAACACTATATAACTAGCAATATAGCCAGTGCTCATGCCGAATACCACCTTGCCGCTCCGCAATCTACCGCTCTCAATCTGGCCTATCCAGATATTTATTAAGTGAACAACATGACGATCGCCTCAGCCACATCCCCTGCCATTAAACCGAACGACATGTGCGCAACAGAAATTCAATTGCGCGAGATACTAGCGCGCCGGATTTTAATTTTAGATGGCGCAATGGGCACCATGATCCAGCAATACCATCTGACCGAAGTGGATTATCGTGGCGATCGCTTTAAAGACTTTACTGGACCGGGCCGTGAATTATTCGTCAAAGGCAATAATGAATTGCTGACGCTGACTCAGCCGCACATCATTTCAGAAGTACATGAAAAGTATCTGGCGGCAGGCGCCGACCTGATCGAAACCAATACTTTCGGAGCAACGACGGTAGCGCAGGATGATTACCATATGGCGCACTTGGCCTATGAAATGAACGTAGCCGCCGCCAAATTAGCGCGTGCGGCGTGTGACAAATACAGTAGCCCAGATAAACCGCGTTTTGTAGCGGGCGCTTTAGGCCCTACGCCAAAAACCGCATCAATTTCACCGGATGTGAATGATCCTGCCGCGCGCAATGTTACTTTCGATCAATTAGTTACAGCCTATTTAGACCAGACACGCGGTTTGGTAGAAGGTGGATCGGACGTGTTGTTGGTGGAAACCATCTTCGATACCTTGAACTGCAAAGCCGCTTTATTTGCTATTGAGACATTTTTTGAGACTAGCGGCAAGCGTTTGCCGGTCATGATCTCTGGGACCGTGACCGATGCATCTGGCCGGATTTTGTCAGGTCAAACCGTTCCCGCTTTCTGGAATTCGGTGCGCCACATCAAGCCGCTCACGGTCGGATTAAACTGCGCGCTCGGTGCGACCTTGATGCGTCCTTATGCGGAAGAGCTGTCCAATATTGCGGATACCTTCGTCTGTATTTACCCAAATGCCGGTTTGCCTAATCCGATGAGCGATACCGGCTTTGACGAAACGCCGGATGTCACCTCTTCGCTGGTGCGTGAATTTGCCGAGAGTGGTTTTGTGAATATCGCCGGTGGCTGCTGCGGTACGACGCCGGCGCATATTCAGGCGATTGCCGAGCAAATTAAAAATATCGCGCCACGCAAAATCCCAGAAGTACCAAAAGTAATGCGCCTGTCAGGTTTAGAGCCATTCGTGATTGATGATCAGTCGTTATTCGTCAACGTCGGTGAGCGCACCAATGTCACCGGTTCAAAAGCCTTCGCTCGTTTGATTTTGAATGAACAATACGATGAGGCGTTAGCAGTAGCGCGTCAGCAAGTGGAAAACGGCGCGCAGATTATTGATATCAATATGGATGAAGCGATGCTGGACTCGGTCGCCGCCATGACGCGCTTTTTAAACCTGATCGCGTCGGAGCCTGATATCGCGCGTGTGCCGCTGATGATTGATTCGTCCAAATGGTCGGTGATTGAAGCTGGGTTGAAATGCGTGCAGGGCAAGGCGATTGTGAATTCGATTTCGATGAAGGAAGGTGAAACAGAGTTTTTACGCCAAGCTACCTTGTGCAAGCGTTACGGCGCGGCCGTGATCGTCATGGCGTTTGATGAAAAAGGGCAGGCTGATACGTTCGAGCGCAAAATCGAAATTTGCCAACGTGCGTATTCGCTGTTGATTAGTCAACTCGACTTTGCGCCGGAAGACATTATTTTTGACCCGAATATTTTCGCCATTGCGACTGGTATTGAAGAGCATAACAATTACGCGGTGGATTTTATCAATGCCACGCGTTGGATTAAAGATAACCTGCCTGGCGCAAAAATTAGCGGCGGCGTATCTAATGTCAGTTTCAGCTTCCGAGGTAATGATCCGGCCCGCGAAGCGATTCATACGGTATTTTTGTATCACGCGATTCAAGCCGGCCTGACCATGGGTATCGTTAATGCCGGCATGGTTGGTGTATATAGCGAATTGAGTCAGGCGCTGCGCGAATGTGTGGAAGATGTGGTGCTTAATCGTCGCCCAGATGCCACCGAACGCATGATCGATATGGCGTCGACCTTAAAAGCTGGTGATAAAAAAATCGAAGCAACGCTGGAGTGGCGCAGCGAACCAGTTGCCAAACGCTTGTCGCATGCGATGGTGCATGGTATTACGCAATGGATAGTGGAAGACACCGAAGAAGCGCGACAGGGATTTGAATTCCCGATTCAAGTAATTGAAGGCCCGCTGATGGATGGTATGAATATCGTCGGCGACCTGTTCGGGCAAGGCAAAATGTTTTTACCGCAGGTGGTGAAGTCGGCGCGGGTGATGAAACAAGCTGTAGCGCATTTGTTGCCGTTTATTGAGGCCGAGAAAAAACGTACCGGCGATAATAAGCCGAAAGGCAAAATCGTTATCGCTACCGTTAAGGGCGATGTACACGACATTGGCAAAAACATCGTTTCGGTCGTTTTGCAATGTAATAACTTTGAAGTAGTGAATATGGGCGTGATGGTGCCGTGTTCGGAAATCCTCGCAGTGGCTAAAGCAGAAAATGCCGACATCATCGGCTTGTCTGGTTTGATTACCCCGTCGCTAGAAGAAATGGCCCACGTTGCCAAAGAAATGCAACGAGATCCGCATTTCAGGATGTTAAAAATCCCACTATTAATTGGCGGTGCAACCACGAGTCGTGCGCATACCGCTGTGAAGATTGCACCTAATTACGAAGGGCCGGTGGTTTATGTCCCCGATGCCTCACGTTCGGTGTCGGTGGCGCAATCATTATTAACTGTAGATCAACGCGAACAATATGTGGAAGACCTGGCGGTAGATTATGAACGGATTCGCGTACTGCACGCGAATAAAAAAGCATTACCTACGGTGAGCTTGGCGGTAGCTAGAAAAAACAAAATGGTCGTGCCGTTTGACGGCGTTAATGCGCCAGTTAAACCGAAGTTCATTGGCCGTCGTATTCTAAAGAATGTCGATCTGGCGACTGTCGCCCACTATATAGATTGGGGCCCATTCTTCCAGACCTGGGATTTAGCCGGACCGTATCCGGCTATCTTGACCGATGAAGTAGTCGGTGAAGCTGCGACCAAAGTATTTGAAGAAGGTCAGGCGATGCTGAAAAAAATCATCGAAGGCCGCTGGCTTACCGCCAATGGCGTGATTATGCTGTTGCCTGCGAATAGCGTTAATGATGATGATATTGAAATTTATACAGACGAAACTCGTAGTCAGGTCGCTCTTACTTATTATGGTGTGCGTCAGCAAGCAGAAAAACCAGTGATAGATGGCGTTCAGCGTCCGAATCAGTGTTTGTCAGATTTCATCGCACCAAAAGCGAGTGGTGTGCAAGACTATATAGGTATGTTTGCCGTGACTGCTGGTTTGGGCATAGAGAAGCACGAACAACGTTTTGAAAAAGCCAATGACGATTACAGCAGCATCATGTTGAAATCATTAGCTGATCGTCTGGCAGAAGCATTGGCAGAGTATTTGCATGAACGCGTGCGTAAAGATTTCTGGGGTTATGCAGCAGAAGAACAATTAAGTAATGCCGATTTAATCAAAGAAGGTTATTCAGGTATCCGTCCAGCACCGGGATATCCGGCTTGTCCTGAGCATACGGTAAAAGCAGACGTATTTAAACTCATGCAATGCGAAGAGATCGATATGCATATTACTGAATCGTACGCCATGATTCCGGGCGCAGCGGTATCAGGTTTCTATTTTGGACATCCTCAATCCAAGTATTTCAACGTTGGAAAAATCAACCAAGATCAGGTCGTAGATATGGCTGCGCGTAGGGGAATAGCGCAAGAAGAAATAGAGCGCTGGTTGGCGCCAAATCTTTAAATGAATTATTTTTAAATTTATTTTTAAAAATACTTGCAACTCAGCGAAAGGCTTGCTATAGTTCGCCTCCCGTTGAAAGACGGGGAAAAAAGAAGCGGTAGCGAAGCGGAGGAATGGCAGAATGCACCCGTTAAATTAACGCTTTAAAGTAGGGTACGAGAGCAGTAAAGTGGGAGAGCAGAAAAAACGAAGTGTCGAAAAATAAGTGTTGACGCGGAGTAGCAAAAGCCCCATAATCTCGTTTCTGTGCTGCTGACAAACAAAACGCTTTGTCAGCGAAGAG
>NZ_PUGF01000042.1 GCF_002976435.1 Solimicrobium silvestre
ATAGCGAGTCGGTCCCACCCCTTCCCATCCCGAACAGGACCGTGAAACGACTCTGCGCCAATGATAGTGCTGCAACCAGTGTGAAAGTAGGTTATCGTCAGGCTGTTCTTCCTAAAAACCCCCGCTATGTTTAGTGGGGGTTTTTTCTTAAAGTGAGAGCTGTTGTTTTTAGCGTGCTCTCAAGATAGTGTTTTAAAGAGTATTACGAGTTTATCTTAATAGTAGTAGTTGATAGCATGAACTTGTAGTATGATGATGTCCCTAACGCAGTGACATGCGTTATTAGTTTGTCTGACTAAGCAAAGAAATGGGTGCTTAGCTCAGTTGGTAGAGCGGCGCCCTTACAAGGCGTAGGTCGGGAGTTCGAGCCTCTCAGCACCCACCAGATAAACTAAGAAGTAATGCAGTACAGATCAACGTGCTGGAGTGGTAGTTCAGTTGGTTAGAATACCGGCCTGTCACGCCGGGGGTCGCGGGTTCGAGTCCCGTCCACTCCGCCAAATAACAAAAATGCCCGCGCAAGCGGGCATTTTTCATTTCCGAGTGAATAAAATTGCCTATGGTGGCTTTCGGTGAAACTTGAAGTGATACGCGAATTGGTAGTCAGCAAGATCTAGGAAACACCTATTCATTTAGCCCCAATAAAAAATGCCTGCAGACGCGGGCATTTTTTATTTCAGAATAGAAGCGGCAACCTTATTCGGTAACTAGAAAATACATACTACGGCTGGAGCGCTCCGCTTCTGTCGGTGGCTCCCACATATCGCTGGCGAGTTCAAAAATCTGCATCGGCACCTCCATAGAAAATGTTTCGCCTTTTTCGGCATTCCGCTGACAAACACGCTTGCGCCGTATATCTCTGGGTGCATCTAAAACGTAGATGGCAAGATCAATCCCATGTTCATCAATACGTGCATACAATGCTTCACGGTCACGTTGTTGAATGAGGCCAATTTCAAGTACCACATCTGCCCCAGTGCCGATTAGATTAAGCGTGATCTTCCATATCTGCTCAATACAGCGTTTGGTGCGTGCGATATACCACTCCATCACATTTATATCTGGTCGATCCGGACGGAACAGTTCGGCCATCCAGTCATCAAGGTTTAAACGTATCGCATTATTGTCCTGCCCAAGTTGCAGCGCGAATGTTGATTTCCCTGCGCCTACCGGGCCTATGACGAGATGAATCCGGGGCGGGCGGGGTGAGGTATTTTGTTCCTTGTTGATTGTTGAAGTAGCGGGAATGGAAATGTGCGGATGATTAGTTGGCTTATTCATTGACATGTTTCTCCAAAAATAAAAAAGCTCCCTCTGCAAGCAGTGAGAGCTTTTAATGCACGGCAGTTATAGAAACAGAAAAGCCCTCGTCTGGGTTAGCTGAGGGCTTTTCATAAGGCTGCCACATAGTGCGACGACCTTATTTAAATTTTAATTTGGAGCTGACTATGCTGTCAAGCTGACTGTGATCCGATTTGAAGGCTGGAATTTAATAATAAAGCCTGTAGTTCAGGCTTCAGCAATTCCATTACTCCGGCTTGGTTTCTCCACCCAACGCTAAAACCAAATCACCAAACAGTTGATTTAACTCGCCACACATTAAAGCAAAGTCACCGTCGAGTTTTTCGTCTTCATGATGCGAATCTGATTTTTCAGTCAACACATCTAAAGCCTGAACACGTTTAATCGCTAAATTTTCAGTCAATACAAATGAAACCTTGTCAGCCCAAGTGAGCGCCAGCTTGGTACATTGCTTACCGCCAGCAATATGGCTGGCGATTTCTTTTGGATCCAATGTATGTCGCACATAGCGTACGGTCGCTTTGGATTCAGCGCTGGAACGCAGTTCAGTATCTTGATCAATTGTGAAGCCAGCTGGGGCTTCATTGCCAGCCAGCCAATCGGTCATTGCTCCCAATGGCGATAAATTGACGCGCAAGCTTTCAAGCGGCAATTGATCGATACACTTCAGTAGCAGTTTCAATACTTCGTCAGAGCGTGATGGGCTAGATGCGTCAATCACCAACCAGCCATTGACTGGGTCAATCCAGACCGCGGTCGCACGTTGAATGCTGAAAGCACGCGGCATTAATTCTTCGGTAACTTGTTCTTTAAGTTCTTTTAATAACTTGCGACCCGGTTTAAAGCCTTGCTGCTCTTCCACTTCTAAAGCGCGAGCTTTAGTCACCTGGTTGATGACGCTATTTGGTAATAATTTGCGTTCGGTTGATAGTTGCAACAATAATTGACGATTAACGCTATGCACCAAGTCACCGTTTTGACGCGGCGCAATCCAGCCTTGGCTTTGCATTTCTGAATTGCTGCATGGCTGAAATGCTTGAGTGGCCAGTTGTGCGGTTAATTGTTCAATGTCGAATTTCCATGGAGCAGGTAAACGATAGATTTGTAGGTTCTTGAACCACATAATTAAGCCAATTAAAAAATCCTCTATTCTACACGGCACGGGCTTAAATATCCGTTGCTATCAAACACGGTACTACACAGTATAATGCTAGCTACTTTTGTATTGGACTCAGCATGCTCGCTCAACAAAAACAACACCTCATTACTCTTATAAATACAGCAATTGCACCACTTTTAGTGGGCAGTGACTTAACGCCAACGCCCACTCTAGAGCGTCCGCGCGATGTGGCGCATGGCGATATTGCCTGTAATATTGCGATGCAAATTGCCAAACCGCTTAAAAAAAATCCACGCGAATTAGCGCAGGCGATCGTCGCCAACCTGATGGCGCAACCGGATGATGTGTTGGCGAGTGCTGAAATTGCCGGACCGGGATTTATTAATATCCGCGTCAAAGATTCTGCCAAACAGGCTGTTATTAAACAAATCTTGCAACAAGCTGAAAATTTTGGCAAAAGCACCCGCGGTGCAAATGCCCCAGTTGTGGTCGAATTTGTATCAGCAAATCCAACTGGTCCGTTGCATGTTGGGCATGGCCGACAAGCGGCATTAGGTGATTCAATTTCTGCCTTAATGACGGCACAAGGTTTTGCGGTTACCCGCGAATATTATTACAACGATGCCGGTGTACAGATTGAGAATTTGGCACTGTCAGTGCAAGCGCGTGCACGCGCTTTTCAGCCAGGGCAAGCAGGATGGCCTGAATCTGCTTATAACGGTGATTATATTGCTGAAATTGCTGCTGATTTCCTGGCTAAAAAAACCATTACCGGTAGTGATGGCGCTGCGACCGTGATTAGCGCCACGGCAAGCGGCGATGTAAATGATATCGACTCAATCCGCCATTTCAGCGTTTGCTATTTACGTCGTGAGCAAGAAATGGATTTGCAGGCGTTTGGCGTTAAGTTCGATCACTACTTTCTTGAATCTTCTTTATATACCGACGGTAAAGTGGCCGCAGCAGTAAGCGCCTTGCAAAACTCGGGTAAAACTTACGAACAAGATGGCGCATTGTGGTTGCGTAGTACCGATTATGGCGACGACAAAGATCGCGTCATGAAAAAATCGGACGGTACCTACACTTATTTTGTACCTGATGTGGCGTATCACATTACCAAATGGCAGCGTGGCTTTAAAAAAGCCGTGAATATTCAAGGCAGTGATCACCACGGTACCATTGCGCGCGTGCGCGGCGGATTGCAAGCGGTGGCAATGGATATTCCAGTCGGTTATCCCGATTACGTGCTGCATAAAATGGTCACCGTTATGAAGGATGGCGCGGAAGTTAAATTGTCTAAACGCGCCGGTTCGTATGTCACCTTACGGGACTTGATTGAATGGTCAGGAAATGGCGATATTCAAATTGGTCGTGACGCGGTGCGTTTCTTCTTGATTTCACGCAAGGCAGATACCGAGTTTGTGTTTGACGTGGATGTGGCGTTGGCGCGCTCGGATGAAAATCCGGTGTATTACGTTCAATATGCGCATGCACGGATTTGCTCGGTATTGGAAAAAGTGGGCGAAGAATTAGTTTCGGCAGTGCTGGCTGATTCCCAAACCATCGATTTAGCACCACTCACTGCACCACGCGAAGCGAGCTTGTTGGCAAAATTGGCCGAATATCCAGAAAGCCTGGAGCGTGCTTTAGATGAATTAGGCCCGCATCAAGTTGCTTTTTATCTGCGTGAGCTAGCGGGCGAAATGCATAGCTATTACAATGCTGAACGTGTTTTGGTGGAAGATACCGCGTTGAAAATGGCGCGGGTGGCTTTATTACTAGCGACTAAGCAGGTATTGCAAAACGGTTTGAGATTAATCGGCGTAACAGCACCCGTTAAAATGTAATTAACTTACCGAACATTCATTAACGATAGCGGTGAATCAGGAGAGATATGAAAAGTATTGTGAAAAGTTCGATGACTAAGCAACATGGCGGCACCTTACTCGGCTTGATTATTGGTTTGGTGGTTGGTTTGGCGATTGCAGTGGTGGTGGCATTAATGATCACTAAAACATCAACGCCATTTACTAATAAATTAGGCATGAATAAAAGCGCTGATGCGCCAACGGTGCAATTAACTGACCCGAATAAACCGCTGTATGGCAACGCAGCCAAAGCGGCCTTGGCGAATAAGCCAGCGGAAAATTCGGTAGCGACTGTTGCTACGCCGCCGGAGGCAGTTCGCCCACCGGATGTAGTGAAACTGGATACTAAACCTGACGCTAAAATTGACACTAAGGCAGACCCTAAAACTACCGTTGATGCAAAAGTGACTAAGCCGATAGATAGCACGGTGGCGAAAAATTCAGCGGATGAAAAATCTGCATACTACTTACAGGTTGGAGCGTTCCGTGATGCATCTGACGCGGAAAGTGCCCGCGCGAAACTAGCTTTAATTGGCGTTGAATCGCATGTGAGTGAAAAAACTGCCGAAGGCGATAATTTATACCGGGTACGCATCGGTCCCTTTGATCAGCTCGATACAATGAACCGTATGCGTAGTAAATTGTCTGAAAATAGTATTGACGTTGCTGTCATCAAAACTCCTAAATAAAGGTTTAAAAATGCATTTAATTAAAAAAACTGTCGCTGCAATTTTATTTGGCTGCATTAGTGTCTCTGTGCTAGCAAGCCCAACTAATCCTGAAAGCGGTAAAGAATATATCGTTTTGACGCAGCCACAGCAGACCGATGCCGTTGGCAAAGTTGAAGTAACTGAATTTTTTTACTACAGCTGCCCACATTGCAATACCTTGGATCCTTACATTACTGAGTGGGTCAAAAAACAAGGGAATGCGATTTCTTTCAAACGTGTGCACGTTGATTTTGGTCAAGGCCAACAACCATTGCAACGCATGTATTACACATTGGAAGCGTTGGGCAAGTTAGACGAATTACATGCGCGTATTTTCCAGGCGATTCATAAAGAGCGCCAATTTTTACGTACGGATCAAGACATGCTGAATTTTGTGGTGAAAAATGGCGTGGATAAAATGAAGTATCTTGAAACGTCTAAATCCTTCACCATTGAATCAAAAATACGTCGTGCTGCAGCAATGCAAGCGTCGTATAAAATTGAATTTGTGCCAGCCGTATTTGTCGATGGACGTTACATGACTGCGCCGAGCCAATTACAGCAAGCAATGCCAGGTACAACCGAAGTAGAAGGCTCGCAAAATATGTTGCCAGTCCTGGATGCTTTAGTACTTAAAGTGCAAAAAGAACGTGGCTTCAAAAAATAATTAGTTTCAAAATAAAAAATCCGTCTTGCGAGACGGATTTTTTATTTGTGCGCTCTTAATCTTTATTTAAATCTTGGAACAGTTATGCAAAATGTTTTTATTACCGGAGCGTCGAGCGGCATTGGTGCTGCATTAGCCCGGCAATACGCGCAACAAGGCGCGTGCCTAGGTTTGGTGGCGCGCCGTTTAGAAATTCTGGAAGAATTGCGGCAAAGTTTACCGCATCCAGAACGCCATCATGTCTATGCATTGGACGTGACTAATCATGCCGCTTTGGCGGCCGCCGCTGCTGAATTTAATCAGGCGACGGGCGGTGCGAATATCGTTATCGCTAACGCTGGAATTTCACGCGGGACATTAACTGAATACACAGAAGATTTACCGGTTTTTGAACAAGTAGTTGCGACTAATCTGTTGGCCACCGTTGCGACGTTTGCGCCATTTATTCAGGACATGAAAACCCGCGCCGCGCAGCAAACTTGCCGCCTGGTTGGCATTGGCAGTGTTGCCGGTATTCGCGGTTTGCCTGGTGCTGAAGCGTATAGTGCATCCAAGGCGGCCGTCATTAGTTATTGTGAATCGCTGCGGGTGGAATTGCGTGCCAGTAAAATTAAAGTTGTGACGATTTGCCCTGGCTATATTGATACGCCGATGACGCAGGTAAATAGCTATGCAATGCCATTTTTAATGCCGGTTGAAAAATTCGCGCTAAAAACTTGCGCTGCGATTCAGCGTGGCGATTCGTACCGAATTATTCCGTGGCAAATGGGCTGGGTCGCCAAATTGTTAAGATTGCTGCCCAACTGGATTTATGATGCGGTGTTTGCGAATGCACCGCAAAAAACTAGGGAGCATTAATATGCAATGGCAAGACGCAATCGGCGCGTGGCATTCATCCATTAATGTCAACGACAGTGCGCCGCGCATCGTTAGTTTGGTACCGTCAATTACCGAATTATTGTGCGATTTGGGATTGGCGCCTCATCTGGTTGGACGTACTGGATTTTGTATACATCCACATGAAGTCGTTCAGAATATTCCTAAAATCGGTGGTACCAAAGATGTGAATATTGAAAAAATTCGCGCCTTGGCACCCACCCATTTAATCGTGAATATCGATGAAAACGAAAAGCCCTGCGTAGAGCAGTTAGCCCAATTTATTCCGCACGTGATCGTTACTCATCCGCAAACACTGGAAGATAATTTGCCGTTGTTTAATTTGTTAGGCGGTATTTTTAATGTCACGGAACGCGCGCAGCAATTATCACAGCAATTTACTGACGCGCTAAGCGCATTGCAGCTCAGTTTGCCAGTGCCATTAATTTCGCAGCGCGTGTTGTACTGTATTTGGAAAGATCCATGGATGACGGTTTCCAGCAACACCTATATCGCTAATATGTTGTCGCATATCGGTTGGCAGATAATTCCAACCGGAACGGCGCGTTATCCGGTGTTTACCTGGTCTGAGCAACTGGTCAATGACATTGACTTGGTGTTGCTATCCAGTGAGCCGTATCGGTTTACCGAGCAACATGTGGATGCTCTGGAACAGCAATGCGGAAAACCAGTCTTGCTGTTGGATGGAGAAATGATTTCCTGGTACGGAAGTCGCTCAATTGCCGGAATTAATTACCTGCGAGAGTTGGTTGCTGGTGCGCGATAAATTCCGATATCTTCCTTTTAGGATATGGCAGCATGGAAATGTGAATATTGTGATATTGAATAGATTTTACGCTGAGCTTATCCCGCGTAATGCACAACTTATACCGATGTTATCCACAGGCTTAAATTAAGCCTCCGCCAAAACCCAGCAGCACTGCCGCACCCAGTACCGCAAAAATTGCCGCAGCTCCCCAGCGTATCCATTTAAATGGAAAATTAGGCGAGGCGACTTTCCCTAAAAATACCGCCGGTACGTCGGCAATCATAATGCCGAGCGTGCTGCCGGCCAGCACCATATAAATATCATCGTATTTAGCGGCTAATGCCATGGTGGCGATTTGCGTTTTGTCGCCGATTTCAGCTAAAAAGAAGGTGATGACGGTAATCGTGAATACGCCGTATTTACCGTAATCAATTTTGCTTTCTTCCATTTTATCTGGCTTGAGCGTCCAAGCCGCAATCGCTAAAAAGGACACGCCGAGCGCCCAGCGCAAAAAATCGGCCGATAAATGGGTCGCAACCCAGTGCCCCAGTAACGCCGCTAATATATGGTTGCTGATCGTTGCGACAAAAATCCCCAGCACAATCGGCAGCGGGCGTTTAAAACGGGCGGCGAGCAGTAATGCTAACAACTGCGTTTTATCGCCAATTTCACCAATGGTGATGGCAACGACTGAGACGAGGAATGCTTCCATGGGATGATTTTGATTAGTAGATAGTGGGATGATGATCAGTTGCACTCAACAGTGCAGGGTGGGGATTATAGCGCAGACATGATGTCGATAATATAATAGGTTTGAATTTGATCGTTTTAGGCTGCAAAACAGATACTCATCTAGTTTTTGTAAAAATAACGCATCCAATGACTATCGATAAAAAATACTTTTAATTAATATTATTTAACCCCTAATATAAAATTTGATATTTTTAATGCATCATTCTTGACAAGTTAATCTATTAAGCGAATGCTTGCGCATCCACACTAGGTCCAAATTCAATCTAAGGAAGTTCTTATGCCAGTTCAAATCAAGCGGGTAGGTTTTGTTGTACTAATGTGTTTTTCATTGTTGCAGCCAAGTGCCTGGGCAGGCGCATTGCCTAAAGATATTACGCAACACGCCAGCGTAGAAGGTATTACCGAATACCGTTTGGCCAACGGGCTAAAAGTGTTGCTGATGCCAGATGCATCCAAGCCAACGGTCACGGTAAATATCACTTATCTAGTCGGCTCGCGCCAAGAAAATTACGGCGAAACCGGTATGGCGCATTTGCTCGAGCACATGATGTTTAAGGGCACGCCAAAAATTCCTAAAATTGATATCGATTTTAATCAACGCGGCATGCATTCCAATGCCAGCACTTCGCTTGATCGCACCAATTATTTTGAACAGTTTGAAGCCAGCGACGACAATTTGCATTGGGCGATTAAAATGGAAGCCGATCGTATGATCCATTCCAACATCGCTAAAAAAGATCTCGATAGTGAAATGACGGTTGTGCGCAATGAATTTGAAATGGGTGAAAATTCACCGATTAACGTTCTCATCAAACGGCTGCAAAGCATTGCCTTTGATTGGCACAATTATGGCAACTCCACGATCGGTAATCGCAGCGATATTGAAAACGTCAAAATTGAAAACCTACAGGCGTTTTATCACCTGTATTACCAGCCAGATAACGCGGTGCTACTGGTCGCTGGTAAGTTTGACGTCAATAAAACATTAACTTGGATCTCCAGCGAATTTGGTGCTATCCCCAAACCAAAACGCAGTTTGCCGGTTTTTTGGACGGTGGAGCCAACTCAGGATGGCGAACGTAATTTTGTGGTGCGTCGCAAGGGCGATACCCAGATTGTGATGGTCGCCTACAAAATTCCAGCGGCGCTGCATCCTGATAACGATGCACTTTCCTTTGCAGGAGACATCCTGTCAGACAACCCAAGCGGACGACTGCATAAAGCCCTGGTGGAAACCGGGAAAGCGGTTGACGTATTTAGTACCAGCATTGGCAGCTACGCGCCCGGTCTACAGGTGATCGGTGCTGTGGTGAAAAAAGACGATGCTATCGAACCGGTGCGCGATGCGTTGGTGGCCGCGATTGAAAGCTTTGCCAGCACGCCGCCAACACCAGAAGAAATGGAGCGGATGAAGCGCAATTACCGAAATCAGGCAGAGAAAACACTGACTGATCCAGAAACAATCGGCCTGGAATTATCGGAGGTATTGGCATTGGGCGATTGGCGTTATTTTTTTCAGAATCGTGATCAGGTCGAGCAAGTGACTTCCGAACAAGTCGCGGCAGCTGCAGCGCGTTATTTCAAACGCGACAACCGGATTGTGGGCATGTTTATTCCTGAAGATCAGCCGCAACGCGCTGAAATTCCAGCCGCGCCGAGCATTCAAGAAGTGATGCAGGGTTTTAAACCTAAGCTAGATTTACAAACCGCCGAAGTCTTTGATCCATCTCCGGCCAACATCGATAAACGCACCGTTCATAGTAATATCGGCGGTTTAAATGTAGCGATGCTGACCAAGAAAAACAAAGGTGAAACAGTATCGGTTGCGTTGGCTTTGCATTGGGGTGATGAAAAATCGCTGTTTGAGAAAAAGATGATTTCTAGCTTAACTAATGCCATGCTTACGCGCGGAAATAGTAAATACAGTCGCGAACAATTAAATGATGAATTTTCCAAGCTCAAAATCACTGGTGACATATATCACTTCGATACCACGCGAGAAAATTTAGCCGCCGCATTAGCGTTGGTGGCGCAAGTATTAAAAGAACCGAGTTTTCCTGAAAATGAATTTGAACAATTAAAGAAGCAGATTCTATCTAGCTTGGAAGGGCAGCGTAGTGAACCCAATGCGTTGGCAAAACAAGCGCTGGATCAACATTTTAATCATTACCCTAAAGGCGATTGGCGTTCCAGTGTCACGATAGCTGAGGCTATTGAACGCGTTAATGCGATTACATTGGATGAGTTAAAAGTTTTCCATAAAAATTTTTATGGTGCATCTAAAGGTGAGCTGTCATTGGTTGGCGATATCGATGTGGCAGCAACCAGTAAAGTAATCGAACAAGCATTTGGCAACTGGACTAGCCTGGCTACTTACAAGCGGATTGATGATGCATATACAGAGATTGCGCCGCTTAAAATTAATATTAATACGCCGGATAAAGAAAATGGTCTGTATTTGGCCAAGATGAATTTAAATTTGAATGATCAAGATGAACAATATCCGGCGCTGCTGGTTGCTAACTATTTATTCGGTGGCGGCGCTGAATTGAATTCCAGAGTCATGGAACGGATTCGTCAAAAAGATGGTTTATCGTATGGCGGCGGCTCTAGCTTACGGGTTGGCTCATTGGATAACGCGTCTAGTTTTCAGTTACATGCCATCGCCGCACCACAGAATCTGGCTAAGGTTGCGGTGGCGATGCAAGAAGAATTAAATCGCGTGTTGAAAGACGGATTTAGTGCGGAGGAAGTAGCGCGCGCTAAATCCGGTTTAAAACAACAAGCCGTGCAATCACGTTCACAAGATGCCAGTTTGGTGGAGGATTGGAATAGTTATCAGTACTTGCAGCGTAGCTTTGCATGGACGCAGGCTTTTGAAGATAAAGTGAATGTCTTAACTGCTGAACAAGTGAATGCGGCCTTCAAAAAAATGATAGATCCAAGCAAGTTGACGGTAGTTATTGCTGGTGATGAGTCAAAAATGAGTAGCGATAAAGCTGCGAAATAGCGGATTGTTTTTAGAGGTGGGGAGGCTTAAACCGGTTCTCTGCCTTTACTAAGCAGCGCTTTGAGATTGGCTAAGCGGTTTTGTGGCGTAATAATCTCGGCTTCGGTTGGTCGGCCATCACCTTCGTCGAGCTTCATTTCTTTGATGAAGCGCGACATTTCACAATGCAGGTTTTCGCGCGCGCGCCGGCGTTTTTTGCACCAGGTAATATGTAAACTACGTTGTGCACGGGTTATGCCTACGTACATCAAACGTCGCTCTTCTTCAATCCGTGCACCCAAGGTTTCAAACGGCGCATCAGGGTCCCCCTTGTGCGGCAAAATTCCTTCTTCAACACCGATCAAAAAAACATGCGGAAATTCAAGGCCTTTAGATGCGTGTAAAGTTGACATGCGCACCGCGTCAGGCGCTTCATCGCGACCTTCCAGCATGGTCATTAATGCGACCATTTGGGTTAAATCAAGCAAACTTTTTTCAGGATCTGTGCCTTCTTTACCGCCACTGCCTTTTTCTTTTAGCCAGTCCACAAAATCGCAGGTGTTTTGCCATTTATTTTGTGCCTGCCTGTCATCGAAAGCGTCATATAAATACGCTTCGTAATCAATTTCTTTCATCATGTCAGTGAGCACATTGGCTGCACTATCATTGGCCACATTGGTTTTTGCGGCGCGGGTTTCCAGTTGTTGAATGAAGATGCAGAATTCGCGCAAGGGACGTAATTGTCGATCAGGTAATTTCGCTTCGAGCCCGCCTTTAAATACCGCATCGAATAAAGAACATTGCCACTGCCCGGCAAATTCGCCGAGTACTTCTAGCGTGGCTTGCCCGACACCGCGCTTGGGCGTAGTGATGGCGCGGATGAAGGCCGGATCATCATCTTGGTTTGCGACTAAACGTAGGTAACTGATAATGTCTTTGATTTCTGCCTTATCAAAATAGCTTTGCCCGCCAGAAATGGTGTAGGGAATGCGTTCTTTGCGCAGTGCCAATTCAATAATGCGCGCCTGATGATTGCCGCGATACAGAATCGCATAATCAGAAAACTGTGCTTGCCTGTCAAAGCGGTGCGAAGACAACAGAATGGCGATTTGCTCCGCTTCTTGTTCATCGTCCTGCATTGCCACGACTTTAATTGGGTCGCCCAAACCATGTTCGGACCATAGTGCTTTTTCAAATAATTTTGGGTTATTCGCGATGACCGCATTCGCGGCTTGCAATATGCGCGTGGTGGAGCGGTAGTTTTGTTCAAGTTTGATGATTTTCAGGTCAGGAAAATCAACTTGCAGTGTAGTTAAATTTTCTATAGTTGCGCCGCGCCAGGCATAAATAGCCTGATCATCATCCCCCACTGCTGTAAACAATGGCTTTTTACCGATACCAGTGACTAATAGTTTCACTAATTCATATTGGCAGGTATTGGTGTCTTGGTATTCATCCACTAATAAATAGCGCAAACGTCGTTGCCATTTGTCGCGCACTGCTTCGTTATGTCTGAATAATTCGACGGGCAAGCGTATCAAATCATCAAAATCTACTGCCTGGTAAGCGGATAAAGTTGCCACATAACTTCGATAGATGCGTGCTGCTTGAGCTTCATCCTCATCCTGCGCCTGCGAAATTGCCGTGTCTGGTGCTATCAAGGCATTTTTCCAGAGTGACATGGACGTTTGAATTCGGCGGATTAGCTGTTTATCCGTTGTAACCGCCAAATCTTGCACAATCGCAAAGCAATCATCGCTATCCATAATAGAAAAGCGATCTTTTAAGCCAAGTGCAGACGCTTCTTGGCGTAGAATCTTGACCCCGAGGGAATGGAAGGTAGAAATAATGCATTGCTTGGCTTGGCGCGGTTGCTGTAATAACTTGGCAACGCGCTCTTGCATCTCGGTTGCCGCCTTATTAGTAAACGTTAATGCAGCAATGTGTTTGGCATCGTAGCCATGTAACTCGATTAAATTGGCAATTTTCTGGGTAATGACCCGCGTTTTCCCCGAGCCTGCGCCAGCTAGTACCAGACAGGGGCCATCCAAATAATTTACTGCTTCGCGCTGAGGCGCGTTAAGACCATGTTTAGATGACATTGACTGGGAGGTAAGGGTAGGTAAGGCTAAAACGTATCATTGTAACGTAGCAGGTAAAATGTTCTACACTGAAAAATACACTTTGAAGACCGCAACATGAAATTTGAACATCTCATAGAAATAAACGACCTTAATAACCCTTTTGTCCCGATGATGACAAGAGAGCAGCTATGGAATGGCTTGGTGCTACGCGCTGAATTTCCTAAATTATTCGTCTCTTATTTAGATGCATGCAATATTACATCGCGCGACTTAGATAGTTTGACGCGCACCTTGCAGTTCGGTGATTTAAAAGTCAACGATCATGTACATTTTAATTTTTTAAACTTCGTACATTATCAAGTGCATCAGCAAGGCGAAATACCTGAATCAAGCATGCGCATGACAATAGAAGAGCCAGCGTCGCAAGCTTTATTTGTCCGCTTTAGCTATGACGATGGACATACCAAAGCCGAAGACATAGAAAACGCTACTTATAATGAGTATCGGCGTTCTGCCTATGTAGAAGCTGATATTGAAACGGTCAAAATTTTGCGGGAAATGCATGACAACGGGCGCTTAGATAGCCTGCTTACTTAAATATTTAAAATTATTTCAAAAAGCCCTTGCAACTCCGAAGAAGCCTTGCTATAGTTCGCCTCCCGTTGAAAGACGGGGAAAAAGAAGCAAAAGAAAAGAGAATTAAAGGGCGGTAAAACGCCAGTAAAAAGTA
>NZ_PUGF01000043.1 GCF_002976435.1 Solimicrobium silvestre
TATTAACAACACAATTAATTATTAAATAAATATGTTATATACATATCGTTATAAAAAGTTACAATGCCTTCGAATATTAAAAAGAAGGCAACAATGTCATTTTACTCAAACACAGCGAATCAATGGCCAACGCGTTTTGCCAACCTATTCGGACTTCTAACCCTTCTGGCATGCACCGCACCTGAAGCACGCAGCCAAATAATCCAAACACCTGCCAGTGAAGAACAACGCCGTCGAGCACAAGCAGATGCAGAAGAAAGACAGCGCTTGCTGCGAGAACCCAGTGTGGAATTACGCACACCCATATTGCCGTCATCAGAAACAACAGAAATTCTGGTATTACCCGGCGAATCACCGTGTTTTACCATACACCAACTCTCGCTTACAGTATCCCCACAGCTTTCGCGTGAGGCAAAAATTGCCGGTGCTAGTGAGTTAGCGCTTGACCCTTTCTTTTTTGCTCAAGAATATTTACAACAATACAAAAACGTTTGTGTCGGTAAAGACGGTTTGAATTTAATCATCAAACGCCTTACCAATTTGATCCTACAAAAAGGCTACAGCACAACACGTGTCGGCATTTCCGAGCAAGATTTATCAACAGGCGTGCTAACCCTTACATTGGTACCCGGCTTAATCCACTCAATCCACTTTACTGACTCTTCCTCATACGGCACCTGGCGAAATGCGTTTCCAACCGGCCCAGGTAAATTACTCAACTTGCGCGATCTGGAACAAGGTCTTGAGCAAATGAAGCGCGTGCCATTTCAAGATGTGGATATGCAAATTGTGCCCACTGATGAGGCTGGCGAAAGCGATGTGATTCTCAATACTAATCGCACCAAAGCCTGGAAACTGACCGCAACTCTAGATAACAGTGGCGCAAAAGGAACTGGGCAATTACAGGCTGGCGGCAATTTTTCGCTTGATAATTTGTTTGGCCTGTCCGACCTATTCAATATCGGCATCAACACCGATGCCGATCGCAAAGGTGATCAGCGCGGTACCAATGGGCATAATTTATATTACTCACTGCCATTTGGTTACTGGAACTACAGCATCTCGGCAAGTGATTACGACTATCACCAAGAAATAGCTGGTAACAATCAAACTTTCGTCTCCAGCGGAAAATCCAAGAATGCGGAATTTAAAATCAACCAATTAATCCAACGCGATCAAACACAAAAAAATAGCTGGCAACTCAAAATCGGAAAACGGTGGTCTCGTTCTTTTATAGACGAAGCCGAAATTGACGTACAAAAACGCAACATCACTTTTGTCGAGCTCGGTTGGATACATAAGCACTACTTTGGTAACGCGCAACTTGATTTAACGCTAGCAAACCGCTGGGGTACTTCATGGCTGGGTGGGAAAGCTGATCTTGAAGGGCGTAATACGGATGAACCTACCTTCACCTACGCATTGCAAACCATCGACGCAACATTGACTGCGCCGTTCCAAATCGCCAACCAGCCACTCCGCTACATAGGCACGCTACGCGGACAAACTTCGCATTCCGCGCTCTATCTGGCTGATCAGTTTTCTATTGGCGGCCGCTACACGGTGCGCGGCTTTGATGGCGAATTAACGTTAACGGCGGAGCGCGGATTTTATCTTCGCAATGAACTCGACATTCCCATCGCAAACAGTGGGCAATCCGCCTACATCGGCATGGATTTCGGCAAAGTCTACGGCAGCAGTGCGCAATACCTCATCGGTGACAAGCTTGCAGGAACGACTCTTGGCATTCGCGGCGCATATCACGGCTTTATGTACGACCTGTTTTCAAGCTGGCCGGTAAACAAACCGGCGCAGTTTAAAACAGCCACACCCAGCGTGGGATTCAATCTCACTTTTCAATATTAATCATCACAACGAAGGAAGTTAACTATGCAATCTTCAAATCAATTGAAAACTAAAAGGCACGTAACAACAATCGCCGGACTAATTATGGTTGGAGCGCTTAGCGCATGCGGAGGCGGAAGTGGGGGAGGTAATGATGGAAAGCACATTGATAGTGCCAAGCCTATTGTGCCCCCCGTTGCGCCGCCTATTAGTGCAGCCACAGAATTTAGCCGCATAGGATTGGATTACCAAGTTGGAAGTAATGACTACTCTCGTGGTGACTGGGCTACGTCAATTGATGCGTCGGCCAATATTACCTTTTCAAGTACCAATAAAGATAGCCCGGCACTCAATTACAGTTTTAGATTCCCCTCTGGGTTACCTGGCGGTGCGATTTCAGGCGGTCTTTTTTCAACCACCATCGGCTCTGCCAACAAAACAATTCAGATATTGACTCCGAGCAGTACTAAAACTGTTCAAAACGTTTTTTGGCGAAACACCAATGACCCTTCCGTCTATGGGTTTGGACAAGCTGGCTATATGGTCAATCCAAGCAAAATAACATGGCCAACAAACGGAACATCAACCTATTCAGGTAAAGCATTCCAATACATTGTAAGTGATGGTTCCATACCAAGCTTTGCGATGTATACAAATAAGATAACTGCAACTGTAGATTATTCCGCAAAAACAATTTCTATCGCTGTTGCCCCCAATCCGACCTTACTTAACACCATTGGTAATCCCCTGATTATCAATGAAGCCGCAATTCAAAACGCGACCAATATCACAATGTCCAACCTGAATTTATCAGGCTCAACTATTGATTTAGACCCAGATCCTGCGACCGGCAATTGGTCACAGCAGCATAGCAATCTCGGGGTAGGTGTTGCATCGATCGACTTGGCATTCTTTGGAAATACGGCACAAGAATTAGCTGGAACTCTTACTTTTCATAATAATCAAGGGATGGATTATCACATCTGGCGTCATCAACACATTTCCTTCGCACTAGCCAAACAACCATAACCACTAAGTCAGCTTCATCGCTATCACCAACGCGCCTCAGCGTTGGTGATAGCAACCAAATTATTTTTACAACGTAGCACTTTTATCCTGGATGTCAATCATGAACAAGCAAGCCTATCGCGTCATATTTAGCAAAGTATCTAGCACTTATATTGCCGTCGCAGAAATCACATCCAGTCAAGGTAAAAGCAAAGGTACGTCCGTTAGTAACAGTACCTCGACCAGTTTCAATTCACGATGCATGCGCTTTGCTACATTAAGCGTTGTTGTTGCTGCGTTGTTTGGTCCTGTCATCATGGCGCATGCGCAAATGGTGGCGTATAAAAATGGTGCGGGGCCGAGACCAACCATCGATCAAACAGCGAATGGACGACCATTAGTGCAAATCGTCACGCCGAATTCTTCCGGATTAAGCCATAACAAATACGAGCAATTTAACGTCAATAGCAACGGAGCTATCCTCAACAACAGCGCCACTATTACCCAGACACAACTCGGCGGCTACGTCGAAGGCAATCCCCATATTTTGCCCGGAAACAGCGCCAAAATTATTTTAAATGAAGTGATGAGCACCAATCGCTCACAGTTGAATGGCTATATTGAAGTGGCCGGTCAACGTGCTGAAGTGATTATTGCTAATCCCAATGGCATTTCAGTGGGCGGCGGGGCCGGATTTATTAATGCATCACGCGGCGTCCTGACGACAGGAATGCCCACCTTTGGTGGCGATGGCAGCCTGGCCGCGTTTCGAGTCAGCAAGGGTGATATTCAAATCAATGCTGGCGGCTTGAATGCAACTGGCGTTGAACAGCTTGATTTAATTGCGCGTAGCGTGCAAGTGAATGACAATCTTTGGGCCAATCAACTCAACGTCATTACCGGCAGCAATCAGGTCAACTACAACAACCTCGGCGTTCAGGTCATCGCAGGCGCTGACGGCAAACCGACCATCGGCTTAGACTCCTCGGCATTGGGTGGCATGTATGCACAAAAGATTATGCTGGTCGGCACCGAAGCAGGTGTCGGCGTTAAAGCACTCGGCAATATCGCCGCGTCGGCTGGCGATCTCACCGTTGACAGTCACGGTAAAGTGCTCTTAACTGGCAAAACCAACGCTGCTGGACAAATCCACTTAAGCAGCAATGACGATATCAGCAATACCGGCAGGCTGTACGGACAACAAACAGTTGTCATCAACAGCGCGGGGCAAGTCAACAACACAGGTACGTTAGCGGCATTTAACGACCTGGCGATTCAATCAGCCACCCTGAATTCTTCCGGCATCGTGGCAGCAGGCATTAACGATGCAGGCCAAGCCTCCCAACCCGGCAACCTGACTTTATCGACAACCGATCTCATCACCGCCACCGGACAAAACACGGCGGGTGGCCAACTCGCCATTACCGGTTCCGCCATCAACCTGGCTAACGCTGCCACGAGCGCCAATGGCGCCACCACCTTACTAGCGACGGCCGGCGACATTAATCATACTGGTGCCACACTGCACTCCACCGGTCGTGTTACCGCCACTGCCAGCGGTGCGGTTGTCAATGATGCTGGCGTCATCCAGGCCGCACAGATAACCACGAATTCTGCCGCTCTGTCCAACGTCGCTGGCACCCTGATCCAATCAGGAGCCGATAACACCAGCCTACAAACCAGCGGCAACTTCAACAACACCGGCGGAACACTGGTCAGTAATGCGCAGCATCTGCAACTGCAAACGGGCAGCCTCACCAATAACGACGGCAACCTCAGTCATGCAGGCAACGGCACGCTCACGATCACTACCGGCGCGCTAGAGAATGTAGCTGGGAAGATGGTGAGTAATGGCCGAGTCATGGTCACCGCAACCACGCTGAATAACCACCGCGGTCAAGTGGTTGCCAATCGCGCTGCCGCATTGTCCCTTAACGGCGACCTGATGAATAGCCAAGGCAATATTCAATCTGCCGAAGCGTTAGCACTCCACGCCAACAATATCGACAACCGTGCGGGGCGCATTACCTCGCTCAATACCGATAGCTTAACCATGTCCGCCAACGGCCTCATTACCAACACTATCGGCAGCACGGCGCAGGGAGAGGAAGGCGGCGTCATTGGTGGCAATGGTGACACAATAATTAGCGCGGCCGCGTTAATCAATCACGCTAGCATCACAGCAGGTCATGATTTATCGGCGCAGATCCAACAGCAACTCAACAACAACGGTGGGCGACTTGCGGCGGCGCAGGCACTACGCCTGCAAGCAGCCACACTCACCAATGCACAAGGCGAATTGAATGCGGACAAGATAGCCGCTAACGTGACGGAGCTCAATAACGATCACGGAAAAATCAACGCCAGCCAGTTGACGCTGCATGCCACCAACCTGTCCAATCAACAAGGACAACTGGTTCAATTCGGCGCTGACGCCAGCGTGATTGATGTGAGCAAGTCACTCGACAATTCTAATCAGGGATTCATCCAAACCAACAGTGCCGACCTCACACTCGCACCCCAACAACTGAACAATAACGGCAGCACCATTTCGCACGCAGGAACAGGGACATTGAATGTCAATTTGCGTGGTGGAACATTAAATAATATCGCCGGCAATATCGGCACGAACGGACAGCTCCTCGTTACCGCAGCCGATATCGCGAATCAACAAGGCACACTGCATGCCAACCGGAATGCAGTGATCACCGCGGCAGGCAATCTTACTAACACCCAAGGCCGTGTGCAGGCCGCAGGTGCCGTGGCGATACAGGCAGCAACTATTGATAACAGCGCCGGTCGACTTGTTTCGCTCAGCACCGATGAGCTCTCCCTGGCTACCAGCGGCCAGATCATCAACACCGCTGGCACAACGGCCAGCGGCGAGCAAGGCGGGATAATCGGTGGCAATGGGGACGTTATCGTATCGGCAGACAGTGTTCTTAATAACTCCATCATTAGCGCAGGCAACAACCTCAACGCCACCATTCAACGTCAGCTCGACAATACCGGCGGCCGTGTCGCGGCGGCGAATACGCTGCAACTGCAAGCAGGCAGTTTAACGAATGCGCAAGGCGTGCTGGATGCGACGACCATTCATGCAACGGTTGCCGAACTAAACAACAATGCCGGCACCATCAGCACAGACCAGCTTCGCCTTTACGCCATCAATTTATCGAATCAGCAAGGGCAACTAAAGCAATATGGAACAGACACCAGCATCATTGATGTCAGCAACGCGCTCGACAATTCAACGAATGGCTTAATTCAAACCAACAGCACCAACCTGACCTTAACGCCCCAGCAGCTCAATAATAACGGCGGTACGATTTCCCATGCAGGAAGCGGCACCCTGGCAATCAATGTTAACAATGGCGCAGGCACATTACAGAATCAAGCCGGCACAATAGGTAGTAACGGCCGCGTTATCGCCACCGCATCCGACATTAATAACCAATCCGGTACGCTGTTTGGGCAAAGTTCCGCTCACCTGACTGCCACCAGCGGCGACCTGAACAACAGTCAGCAAGGCTATATCAGTGGCAGTCTACTTAATGTGACTGTCGCCGGTAATATCGACAATACCGGCGGTAAGTTAGAAGGGCTCACCAACGGTATCGACATCCGAGCCAACAGCCTCAATAATGCCGCCGGCACGATACAAAACCTGAGTTTATCTTTGCTCAATATGCAGTTACACCAAAACCTGTCCAATACGGCCGACAGTAACGACGATGGCTCAGTGTCCGGCTTCATCGGTAGCGCGGGTGATATCAACATCGAAGCAACTGATATCGACAACACCAACGGTTCTTTTTATAGCGCCAATAATCTCCAGCTCAATGCCAACGGTACACTGACCAATCTGGCTGGCGTCATTCAAAGTGATGGCACCGTCGACATCATGGCAACCAACGCCATCAACAACCAGTCTGGCCGTATTGAAGCCAACGGCACGCCAGGCCACGCCGCCACAGCACTATCTCTTACCGGAAACAGTATCAACAACGCCAATGGTCGCATCGCCAACAGCAGCACTGGCAGCACCGTCATCAACAGCAACACCGGCATTAACAATAGCGCCGGCACTATCGGCGGCAACGGCAATGTCGCACTCACCGCAAAAGAGTTAATCAACACGCTGCAAGGGCAACTCATTGCCGCCGGAAACATGGATCTTGCCATCGCCAGTAGCATCAACAATGTACAAGGGAATCTGTTCTCTGCCAAAAACTTAGCCCTGCAACAAGCCAATGCCACCGTTGATAATAGCCAAGGCAACATCAGCAGCGCAGGTGATTTAACACTGACAGTAGCAAGTTTAAATAACAACGCAGGACACATCAGCAATACGGCCAATCAAGCCGGTAATATCGCCATCTCCGCCAGCGGCAACATTACTAATACCGCAGGCAATATCGGCAGCAATAAAAACCTTAGCATTACCGCCAATACCATCATCGGCGAAGGCGTCGCCATTGCCGGTCAGGATGCCGACATCCAGCTACAAGGGGATTACATCAATACCGCAGGCAATCTCATCTCGGCCAACAATGTGCTGCAGTTATCTACCACGGGCACACTTAGCAATCATGGCACGCTGTCCGCCCAAAACGGCCTGTTATTGCAAGCCAATAACATCAGCAATGCATTGGATGCGCTGATTAACTCCGATCAAACCGTTGTCATCGCACAAAACAACCTCACCAACCAGGGCCGCATCTATGGCGACAATCTGGCGTTGGGTGCAACGACATTACTCAACGACAAAAACGCGGTCATCGCCGCCAGAAATGATCTGCACATCGGGGCACAAACCATCACCAACCAAGATCACGCCTTAATCACCAGTCTGGGCGACACTTTCATCGGAGGCGAGTTGAATAGCAACTACCAAGCTACCGGTAAAGCAAAGACCGTGACCAATTCACAGGCAACCATGGATAGCGGCGGTAACTTTATTATTAACACGACCACTCTCAATAATCTCAACCCTACGTTTGCTTTTGCTCCCGTCGTCATCGAAACTAAGCAAGTGGTGGAATATGCTTACAACCGCAACAGCGCACCAGTCGAGTGGTATAACGGAAAGCTCGGCAGATGCAACGCAGTTAAAGATGACATAGCGTGTTTAATGAATGACGGAAATCACTGGAACTTACATACCCCTGATGGCCGATCACACAGTGATTTCTGGCAACGGATTTACACCCAAACTACCAGTCAAGACCAGGTAACCGCCACTGATCCCGGGCAAATTGTCGCTAACGGCAACATACTACTGCGCGCCGACACCATCAACAATCAAGCCAGCGCCATCGTCGCCGGTTTAGGTCTGGGCGGTACTGGTGAAAAACTCTACAACACAACACCTATCGGACAAACCACCATTCAAAAAACCGGCATTCCCAATGGTAATGGAACAACTGATCGCCCGGGTCACGTGTTTCACAACACCGACCGCAAGGCGGATAACTGGGGTAACTTTGCAGAAATTAATTTACCCGAAGCAGGGCCATCCGTTGAATTCTCCATCTGGCCTGGCGATGTAGCGCCTAAGCGCCTCAGCAATCCCGCTACCGGGCAGCAGGCCGGCAGCAATCAGGTTGCGACCGGCACCTCCGGTAGCCTAAGCAGCAACGCCAACAGTACCACTCTGACCGGCAGCGGCTTGCAGGTAGACGCAGCGCATGGCTCGGCCAGCAACAACACCCTTACCGGCCAAGGTGGCAACATTGAAGCAGCTACCGGTTCGGCTGGCAGTAACGCATCGACGCCCGGCAACACCCAAACGGTCGCCAAACCGGATGCCGCCATCCCCAATCTAACGCTGCCCACCAATCAGCTCTTCCCCACGACCACCAATCCTAATGCCGGTTACTTGGTTGAAACCGACCCGGCATTCACCAACTATAAAAACTTCCTCTCCAGCGATTATTTACTAGGCCGCCTGTCCATCAATCCACAACAGGCACAAAAACGCTTAGGTGATGGGTTCTACGAACAAAAGCTGATCAACGACCAAATTACCCAATTGACCGGCAAGCGGTTTTTAGGTAATTACGCCAGCAACGAACAACAATACCAAGCCTTAATGACGGAAGGTATCCACTTTGCCGAGCAATTTCAACTTGTCGTGGGCATTGCGCTCAGCAGCGAACAAATGTCAGCGTTAACGTCCGACATCGTCTGGTTGGTTAGCCAAAACATCACGTTAGCGGATGGAAGTCGCACCCAAGTCTTGGTACCCGTCGTGTATTTAGCCCAACTCAACGCCGCCGATGTACGCCCTACTGGCGCCATCATCAGCGCGTCGGACATGGATTTATCCTATAGCGGCAGCTTACAAAACAGCGGCACCTTGCAAGCCAACAAAAACCTGATCGTCAATACGGGTAGCATCACCAATAGCGGTAACCTACTCACCAATAAACAAGGTGGACAAATAGTGCTGGCTGCACAACAGGACATCAGCAGCAGCGGCACGATCCAAGGCAACCGCGTTGGCATTATCGCCGGCAACAACATCAACCTCGCCAGTGTCACACAAACCAGCACCGGCACCAGCGGCCGCCATACCGGTATCACCCAAATCGCCAGCGTCAACGCAGAGCAGCTCGTCATGCAGGCGGCGCAAAACATCAACATCAACGCCGCCAACATCACCAGCACGGGGAATGCAAGCATCGTAGCGGGGAACAACCTCAACATCGGCACAGTAAATATCGGCTCTAGTTTTAATGCCGATATGGGCAGTACTGGTCACTACAAAACGAGCCAGAGCAGCGACGTAGGCAGCACTCTGCAAAGTGGCGGCAATTTAACCTTAGCAGCAGGTCAGGACATCAACGCCACCGCCAGTTACGTCAACACCGACGGTCAACTCAATGCAACGGCAGGACGCGATATCACCATCACCAGCGGTACTCAGCAAAGCAGCTATGACATTGAAGTACACACCAAGTCCAGCGGCTTTTTGTCGTCCAGCAGCAGGGATGTCACGGATAAAGGAAGTAGCACCCAAGCCATCGGCAGCAGCTTCTCCGGCGACAGCGTCGCGCTACAATCCGGTCGCGACACGACGATCCAAGGTAGCCATCTCACCGTCAAGCAGGATATCGCCATTCAGGCCGGACGTGATTTAAGTATCGCCAGCGCTCAAGAAACCAACCAAGCGAGCTACTCCGTACAAGAAAAATCCTCTGGCCTGTCCGCCAGCTTCATGAACGGCATCAGCTACAGCAAAACCGCACAAGATCAGGCACAACACGGCACCAGCACTCAGCAAGTCGGCAGCAGCCTGAGCGGCGCAAATGTGCGCACCGTTAGCGGTCGCGACACCAGCATCACCGCCAGCGCCATCGTCGCCGATCATGATGTCGACATCTACGCCGGACGTGACATCAATGTGCTGGCCGCCACCGAACAACACACCTCACAAACCGGCAGCCACAGCAGCGGCACCAGCATCGGCATAATGAATGGCCTCAACGCTGGTCGCTTCACCAATTACAGTAAAACCGACGCCATGCAAAACGCCAACGGCACCGCCACCCAGCAAAGCACCAGCCTGATTTCTGCCAATGGCGGTACGCTAAATTTACAGGCCGGTTTGGACTCGCAATACAAGGGTACTGGCACCGGCAACGTCCTCACCCAAGGCACCGAATTATTAGCTAAAAACCCGGTCAACATCACCGGAAACGCGGTTGATCTGCAAGCAGTACACAACGCCAGTAGCAGCCAAACGCACGCCGAAACAAAAAGCGTCACCTTAGGCAGCAGCTTAACCGGCGCCATCGGAGGAGCCATCACTCGCATTGGCGATCAAGTGACCGAAGCACAAAATACCGACAACGACCGACTCAAAGGCGCATTAGCCTTGAAAGCCGGCTACGACACCTATAAATTAATCAATGGCGGAAAGATCTCCGAAACCACCACCGAATCACTCAGCCCAAATCCAGAAAAGAGCGGCGGCGGCTTCGGCGTCAGCGTCAATTTAGGCGTCAGCAAAAGCCAACAAGACAGCAATAACAGCACCACCCAAGCGCGCGGCACCACAGTACAAGGCGGTGAAATAAATATCACCGCCAGAGAAGGCGACATCACTATGGAAGGCGCCAAACTGCAAGCAACAACTATCGAACTCGATGCCGCAAAAAACATCAACCTGCTCGCCGCCAAAAACAGCGCCGAACTGCAATCAAGCAACAGCGGCTCCAGCGCAGGCATCGGAGCCACGCTCGGCTCCAACGGACAGCAAACCGGTCTCAGCTTCCAGATCAGTGGTTCAACATCGAAAGGCCACGCCAACGGCAGCGAGACCACCTATGACAACACCCAAATCACCGCCACCGACAAACTCACTATCAAGAGCGGCAACAACACCAACTTGATCGGCGCACAGGTTGCGGCCAACAAAGTCAAGGCCGACATTAGCGGCAATTTGAATATCGTCACGTTGCAAGACCAAAGCAACTACGACAGCAAACAGGAGAACGGCGGCTTTAGTCTCAGCCTGTGCATTCCCCCAATCTGCGTCGGTACCACAGCGACCGGCAGCATCAATTACGGCAAACAAACCGTCGATCATAATTACCAAAGTGCCGTTGGCCAAAGCGGTATCGCAGCAGGTAGCGGCGGTTTTGAGCTGAACGTCAAAGGCAATACCGATCTGCAAGGGGCTGCGATCACCAGCACCGCTGCCGCAGATAAAAACTCCTTGCAAACGGCCAGCCTGACCAGCACCGATCTGAGCAACACCCAACACACCAGCTCACAAAGCATCAGCGTCGGCATTTCCACCGGCAGCATTACCAGTAACATCGCCAGCAACGTCATTGGTAACCTCAATGGAGGTGCTGGCATGCCGAAGAACGGCGATGAAAGTAGTCACACTAACAGCGTCATCAGCCCCGCTAACGTAATTATTACTGGCACCGGCAATGCGACCACCGACGCGCAAAGTCATGCCATCGCAGATGAATTAACAAACCGCGATGCCGCCACCGCCAATGAAACATTAACCAACACACTGACGCTGCAACAGGCACAAAACCTGCAAGCAGAACAGAAAAAAGCGCGAGAAAACCAACGCGCAGCGGATTTAGCGGGAGCAGCACTCAACGGTATGGTTGGTGATTTTTCGCAAAAAATGAATCTAGCTGAAGGCTCAACAGAAAAAATTGCACTACACGGCATGGTCGGATTGATACAAGCTGGGATTGGCGGCACCAGTGCGGTGGGTGGAATAGCAGCAGGCATGAGTGTCGAAGTCATGACACCGGCGCTACGTGATTATCTGCTTGCGAATGGGTATACAGATGATCCGAAAAATCCTGACGGACTCAAAGCGTACAACGACATGATGAATCTCGGTGCGACATTAGTAGGCGCTGCATCCGGCGCGATTGCAGGTGGCAGCCAGCAAAGTGCCGGAACTGGCGCGGTGATTGGTTTGTCAGCGGATGCCAATAATCGGCAATTGCATCAAGCAGAAACGGACATGATTAAAAAGAACGCGGCACGCTTTGCCAAAGAACTCTACAGTACAGATAATCCAACACAGGAGCAGGTTGCCGCCGCTACTTCGGTGCTGGCGAACACGGCACAAAATCTGCTGGATTACAACTTTGGCTATACCGTACCGTATTCAGCGCAAGCGGAAGCGTTCTTGCATACGTTGCAGTCGGAATATGCGGTGACCAGCCCAAATTTATCCATCGGTAATGGGCAGTATTTGTTTTACGCAACCAATGATCAAAAAAATTCGCCCTACATCAACAGCGGCACAATCGATAAAGAAATTGCCGGTGTCATTATTAAAGCGCCGATCAAGCTGTCAGAAACACCCGGTAGCGCCAAGGAAAAACGCGATCCTGCGACGAATTTGGTATTGGATGATGAAGGACGATATAGCCAACGCATCAGCGTGGATGGCAAAACCTTTGAACCAAAATATTTCCCTTGTCCACGAGTTTCAGCAGGTTGTGGCGGACAGAATTTAGATATGTCTGATCCGCAAACAGCGGCTTATGTGAAGGCGTTGGATAAGAAAGCGTTAACGGATATTGGGACGGGTGCGACGCTAGTGGCGGTTGCTGTCCCAGTGGGTACGGCAGGGGCAGTAGCTGGCGTAATTGGAATATCTGCATCTGTCAGTGCTGGCATAATAAATGAGACGTCAGGTACAGCCGTTTCTAAAGAAATTGTGCAAATGGCAGCTCAAAAATATCTCGAAACGGTATTTGGATTACCTGCCGCTGCGGCTGTACGTATTGCTGCATTAATAGATTTAGCCGGCGGATGGGATGCATTTGTAACTAGAACTAAAGAGGAAGCCTTGGAGAAAAAAGATTGAAAATTTTAACTTCCAAAAATAAACAATTGTTTTTGCTAATACTTATTATTGGCGCGCTTTGTCGAGTTTTATATATTTACTTCACTCTAAATTGGTTAACTGCTTTGTGGCTAAGCATATGTTTAATCTGGGTAGTTTGGATTATTTTTGCTTTCTTTTATAACAAAGATATGTATGGTGCTTTCCATTGGAATAATGGTGAAAATCAAGTTCCTAGAGCGATGCTTGCTATAACAATGTTAGGGATTTATTTTTTATTGTTATTTAATGATTTTCGCTGACGCAGTATGTTCAACGCGGTATCTATGGACTCCACCCGTTTTGCAAGAAGAATTTGATTTCAACCAGTAGGTAAGCTTGCGTGTATCTATACGGCCTGATAGATGAGCGGTTTTTTGCTCTGGCCCTGATGTAATACGCGCGTCA
>NZ_PUGF01000044.1 GCF_002976435.1 Solimicrobium silvestre
ACTAGTCCCAGCGTCGCTAAGAGGGTTAGGGATCGGTTTAATTTACAACGACAGATAGGCGCCTGCATTATTGAGCTCCAGTGATTTGTTGAAGACGGTTTAGGGCATCCACCACGCGGCTGATCTGACGAGCCAGGTTGCCACTGGTGTCGTTGACTTGTTCTAGTGTCCGGTTGCCCATGGCATCCAGGGTGTAGTTGACGGTGTTGCCGAGGTTGTCGGCGATGTTGGTTAAGCGATGCGCGGTGTCGTAGGTGTACGTTAACTTGGCTTGATTGGGAAACGTGACACTGATTAACTGGCCTACGCCGTCGTAGTTATAACTGGTGACTTCACTGCCTTTGCTTTGACTGGTTAGCCAGCCACGCGGGCTGTAGACGTAAGTGGTGGTTAAGCCATTTGGATCGGTGATGCTGCCCACATGACCATTCAGGTCGTAATTGCTTAAGGTGGTGACTTGACCGGCGGCGTTGGTGACGCTGCTCAGGTTGCCGTAGGTGTCGTAGGCGAACTGCGTAAGGTCGGTGACATCGGTGCGGGGGCCGGTGATCGTCAACACTTGGCCGACGCTGTTGTACGTGTAAGTCCATTTACGTGGGGTGCCGGTGACTGTCGCACTAACTCCCTGAACACCATTCACATCCGTTGTGGCTTGCTGAGTCTTGTTTAGTAAGTTGCCGTTCGTGTCGTACGTGTAGGTGGTCATACGTAACGGTTCCGCCACTTGCGCTGGTAAGCGGTATGTTGGATTCCAGCTCGTCGTGATGGTTCTGGCTTGCGCTGTGCCCGCCGCTTCCGTGCGGATTAATTCGAGATTCCGATTCGCGTCGTACGTGTAGTTGGTGATATGGCCGTTGAAGTCCGTGTGGCTCGCCAGGTTGCCATTGGTGTCATAGGTACTCGATGACGTCGCTACCGCACTGCCACTGCCAGCCGGTTGAGTGACCAAGTTGCCGACAACTAAACCATTGACGGCAGTAAATCCATAGGTCGTCTGTGTGCCTAGCGGCGAGGTGACGACACTCGTGTTATTGCCATTGACATCGGCAGCACCGACAGCGATTTGGTAGCTATCAACACCCGCACCTAACTGGGAGGACGTCGCTATTCCGTTGCAGTCAAACGTCCAGCTGACGGAGCGTGTGCCGTTCTCATCGACAATCCCCGTTAAGGCATTGAGCAAATAACCGAAACCATTACCAACTGGAGCCGATCCGGGACAGACTGTACCGCCATTAATTTGTGCCGCTTCGTTGTAATACAGCGTCTTGGTTTTACCATCCGGGTACGTGATGGAGGTTAAGTTGTTGGCACTGCAGGCGATTGATTGGGCTGTGTTGGCGGCATTACATCCGGCCGAAACACCATCGTACGCGTACTGGGTGAGCTGACCATTGGGATCGATCGTTTCGGTGATACGACCTAAACTATCGTGCTCGAATTGCAGTTGCCGTCCCCAATTATCGGTCACGCACAACAGCGTGCCGGAAGTGACGACGGCACCCGCTTGTACGTGCGGGCAAATCGGGGCGGTGGCGGGATAACGTCCGACACTGCTGTCGTTCGAGGCGCCGGTACTGTAAGTCAATTGCTGGGTAGTGCCACCGGGCGAGGTCAGACTCAGTAATACGCCGTTGCCGTCAAATAACTCGCGGTGGTTGTCGGTATCGGTAAAGGTGAAACTGGTGGGCGTGACACCATCGCTGGCCAAGGTCGAGGTGAGTTGACCGGTGACTCCCTGATCCGCCGTCCAGACTTGATTGCCCGCAGTGGCGGCCGGTGCGGTGAAATACAGTCCTTTGCCATCACCACGTGTCACGGCAACGACTTGCCATACTGGGACGGGCGGATATTCACACCAGATATACCCGGTGTCCGTGCGTTGCCAGCAGATCACGGGAATGTTCGAGGCCACCATGTTGGGTGGTGTTGCCCAGCCAATCGGCGCCACACGGGCATCGTACGGTTGCGTCCATCGGGTACCAAACGAACGCACCGTGCTCGCATCAGGATTCGTGGGCGAGCTGTTATACGTTCGGCTAATACTGAGCCCTGATAAGGGTGCCGCTAACGTCAGGTCGGTTTGTGTTTGGTAACTGTTGCCGGTGCCGACGTTGATGGGGTCGCCCACACTCTTGGCTTTATCGCAAATAGGGCAACCATTGTTGATGGGCTTGGCTTTGGGCGGGGCGGCCACTTGTACTACGGGGACGCATTTTTGGACGTCGCCAAAATAGCGGCTATTGGGCGGACAGACGAACGTGCAATAATAATTCGCACCGGTTGTACCGCCTATAGTGGAACCAGGTGGACAGTAATACTCTGCATAAATAAGAACCCCTGTAAAAAAATCACCAGTTGAATTACTATTACTATTGGATTGAGCGCGACATTCAAACCCCAATATAGGATCTGCAGGGTTTCCCT
This sequence comes from Solimicrobium silvestre, assembly GCF_002976435.1. Classification (GTDB taxonomy): domain Bacteria; phylum Pseudomonadota; class Gammaproteobacteria; order Burkholderiales; family Burkholderiaceae_D; genus Solimicrobium; species Solimicrobium silvestre. The sequence goes on from NZ_PUGF01000044.1 coordinate 2,428, forward strand.
GCTGCTCAAGCTGAACAACATACACCGAAAGAGAAATTCCGTTGCCAATAGCCGCATATTGACCGGGAATCGCATTACAAGCCGCATTAAAAGTACCCATATCTATTACGCCATAAGGAGTACCGTCGTATTCAACAGTAGGAGCAACTGTTTGACCAAAAGAAGGAGAAAAATTAAAAATCAAAAATACAAAAATGAAGAAAAGCTTTTTCAATGTGAAATCCTGTTCGTTGGACTTGATTATTGTTGTCGAGTGAAGATTGATCCGCCCTGCCGTTTTATTATTGATTCAGGATGAGTCGCTGCTGTTTGAAACAGTCATTCACCACCTGTTGCATGCTGCCTAATAAAAAGATTTGGCAAGGTACTATGTAAATATCATTCTGTCTATGCCCTAAATAGGGTATTCGGCCTATTGTCAAACAAAAAACTACATAATTTAGAGTTGTGGCATTTTTAAAAGTCAAATAATCAAAATGCCCTATTTAGGGCATAGCTTTTAGGCACAAAATACTGTAATTTCTCGAAATTCCGTCAGGCAACATATTATTTCTATAAAAATTCAAAAAAACACCCCATCTATATCGACACCATTTTAATTATTTACCAATTCATTAAATTCAGCAGTCAGATCAAGGTACGACGTTTACTATTCCCAATGCTCACTCACATTCTTTCTTTTTATGTATAAAATAACAACTAAAAATCGTAAAAATACTGGCTTCACTCTCCTGGAATTGTTGGTCGTTATTGTCATCATTGGATTACTAGCCGCCTATGTGGGCCCTAAGTACTTTGCGCAGCTAGGTAAATCTGAAGTTACTATCGCTAAATCCCAAATTGAAGCATTTGATAAAGCTGTCGACACGTTCCGACTGGATGTAGGGCGTTTTCCGACTAGCGAAGAAGGCTTGGCCTGTTGACGCGCATCCAACAGAGTCACGCTGGTTTTTATGAACTTTTCGCATTTCAGATCGAAACCGGTCAACTGCGAAATTTGCATAACGTCCTAAAATGCAAAATGGCGAGCTGACGCCCGCCACCTTTTAAATTACAAAAATAAATATCGTTACAGTGTTAGAACCAACAACATAAAGCGCAATAAAAATCATTGCTCTCTACGCAAACTACTCACTCTATATTTCAAATAACTCTTTAAATATAAACCGCTGATCAGATCCAATTTCTTTATCTACAAATTCAAAGGCACTACCACTAAGATCTCGATAACGCCACAAACTACGCTTAAGATTAGGCTCCGATATAGCACGGTTTAAAGCAATCCAATCGGACAATTTAAACCATAGGCTTTTCTTAGCCGCTAAAAAAGCCGCTCTTATCCAGTAGTTCACTGGAGGGAGCGGCTTTTTTTATTATTTAAAAGAGAAAAAATGTTACCTATTTATCCTAGGAATGAATCCAAATTTAAAAGCAAGGACTATAGGTAGTGTACATCCACAAATAAAAATTATTGCTTCTGATATTGTTAAATTTTTACCCACAAGAACTTCACCAGCAATATTCGCTACTGCAAATCCGACTACCGCCACCGTTGATAAATAACTTAACCACTGAATAATTTGGGAATGCAATTTTTTATTAGACTTGAATTTATTTTGGACTCTAATATTCAAACTGATACATATAGAAACTAAAGCTCCTATGGCTAGTCCTCCAATTAAATATTGCCAATTAAAATCACCAAATAAATTCATTTTCATTCCAATCAACTATCTATTTTCATAAAGAATATTTGAAGGCCTTAACCCTATAGGTAGGCATTAATTATCTACGAGCACCACCAACTGAAGTTGGCAATGCAACGGTCGCGGCCTCTTGCGCTACACCACTTACAGTAGCCGCTACAACAGCTTGTTGAGCAGAGGTCAATCCCGCATAGGGAGCAACTGATGAATACATTGCGTTAGCATAAGGTACCGCTACGTAACCAAGGCCTGCCGCCCCGGCTCCAACACCAGCCATAGTAAGAGTTTCCAAACCATCCCATTCCTGATAAAAATTAAATGTCTTACCACACGCCTTTGCTTCATCTTTTTTGCCAAGATATTGACCAATAGCATCTCCAGATGCTCCAGCAGCCGCACCCGCAAGCATGTTACCCAGAAGCCCCCATCCTGCTGGAGTATAGGCGGCGGCACCGATTGCTGCACCAGCAGCCATCGCGCCTAAAAGAGACCCTGTCGAACCATTTGGATTTGAAGCGTTATAAGACATTCCAGCTGTGATACCACCAATAACAGCACCAACTGCTCCAGGACACCAAGGACACAGCCCTGAACGATCAGATAGCGATATTGGGTTTTGGCCAACGTAACCAAAAGTGCTAGTTCCGCTTCCCAAGCCAATTAGATCACTTTGAATGTAACGACCTGATAATGGGTCGTAATCGCGATAGTAGTTCTGATGGAGATTGGTCTCTGCATCAAGTGAGCTGCCCGACGCACTTTTACCGTACACGGAGACGTTTTCCCTATATGCCGTAACGGTTTGCGCGAAACTAAAGAAGTCACTTCCCCTATTTTTTATAAAATTTTTCTAGACGCGATTTTTACACACATCTAGTTCCAAACTATTGATCAAGCTGAATTTGAATATTTTTTATAAGTATTTTGACCAATAAGATTTCAATGCTAATGCGGCTTCATCAACAGGATAATGTTTACAATATTTATCACTCATCACAACCAAATATTTTGCAATTGCATTTAAATAGATATGATCATAAGCTTCAAAAATTGAACGGTAATAATAATTTGGATCAGTTGCTGTAGTAACCAACTTATTGATCACTACATCAAAAATAGCATCAGCGATATCATATTCGATCAAAGCCATTTTCATATACCCTGGAAAAAAATAACGAAATGCGCTAGGGGTCATAAATGACAGACAAGCAGAAGGATCACCAGGATAGTCCTCCTGCAATTCTTTAACCCCTAATTTGTCCCACTGCTTTCCTCTAAAATAATTTGATACGTAGCTCGCTTCAATACTATTTTTATCAGAAATATTGTCGTCATCAGGATAAGGTAAGTTATTAAATAAATTGAATATTTCATCGAATAATTGATCCATCATTGCATCATCCCTTCACACCTTGCAACACCCTGCCAAGCATCAATTGCAGCATCCCTATGTCCTTGATCGCCGCCTTTGAAACAGATTTTATTTATTTCATCACGAGCCATCGCGCACTCTCTACTGTTTTCTTTCATTATTTCTAGCTCTACTCCATCCATGCCCGGCTTACATGATCGAGGCCGTTTACACGAATTATTAACTGTATCCTGCATCCTCTGTTGATCTTGGGGATGACAATCTCCCGGAGGCGGCATTGTTTGGGCAGTAGGGCAAACTTTCAGGCCAGCCTTATCATAGGTAGGACTTAAGGCTTGATTGAGCCAAGCTGGTAAATGTGGTTGTGGTGGTGGAGGTAACGGCTCAACTGGATCAAGAGGTGTTGTATGTGTACAAATTACGAAGAATCCGCTAACTGAACAATTCCAATCTAGTCCATCCGAGTCTGATCTTGTCAACGGATTTGATCCAGTATAGCTGTAAGTACTGAGGCCTCCAGCTAAGCCAATAAGGTCACTTTCAATATATCGACCAGTTGTCGGATCAAAGTCTCTGAATTTGTTATAGTGAAGATTAGTCTCTGCATCAAGTGAGCCCCCCGATGCACTTTCACCGTACACGGAGACGTTTTTCCTATATGCAGTAACGGTTTGCGCGGAATTAAAGAAGTCACTTCCTCTGTTTGTTATAAAATTTTCCTAGACGCGATTTTGAGCCACGCACGCCCACACTGGCAAGCTATTTTTCACTGTGGCAAGTAGCACACCTGCACCCCATGCATGTACTCTAATCGCACTTCTTTAGCAGCTAAAAATAAAACCGCTACAATCCGATTTGCATCGGAGGGAGCGGTTTTTTTATTACTTAAAAGAGAAAGAATACCGTTGCTGCGTTAAGGCTAGTCACTTGGTGCATTACGCTTCACTAATGACACCCTAGATTACACCTTACCGAGTTAATTTAGCAAGAATCGGTAAAAACATCTCATCCCCCTCCATATAGTCGATTGGCGTATCCCCATAATCATTCCCCAGGTTGACATTCGCCCCACTAGAGATCAATGCTTCAACCATCAGCAGTTGCCGATTCGATATAGCATAGTGCAGAGGAGTATTTCCGACGTCGCCTTTTAAATTGACGTCATTCACATATGGAAGCATGATTTTTACCCCATCAATATCTCCGTCATATGCAGCGATATGAAAAGGAGTGTCGCCATCCGGCCCAGGACTTGTTGGCGAATTTATCGGGTATCCCTCAAACATATCTAGTGCGGCATACTTTCTTAGTATATTTTCTAGTTTATCGTTTGCATGATTTTTCACAATCTTCAAGCTCCTTTTTCCAACGTGTTACGTTCTCGCTGTCGAAGTCATTAACGTCTGCATGTCGTTTGCCGTCTGGCCAGCCCGGGTTAGGAAATGACATGTCATGAGCAGTTCTAGCAGCAATCATTTGCTCATGAAACGCAATTTTATTCCTTAGCTCTTGACAAGGGTCGTTTGGATCACGCTCGTACCCTTGTCGTTGAAACGCTTTGTACGCGTCATGCGACTCTTTGCGAGCTTGTTTAGTTGACTGCAGCGGATCACTATTAATTGCATCATATGCTTTATCTGCAAGCCACCAACCAACACCGAATCCAACTGCGCCACCAACTACCGTCCCTACACCTGGCAATATAGCTGTACCGATCTCAGCTCCTCCAATCACCCCTGCTACAGGATTCGTTCCACGAGGATCACGATATTGAAGAGGATTACTGCGAACATAGCTATAAGTCGAAATCTGACCGCCAAATAAACCAAGAGGATCAGATTCAATATAACGCCCCGTCGTAGGGTCATAGTCACGGAATAAGTTCTGATTCAGATTAGTCTCTGCATCAGTTTTTTTTATGCACCTTAGATTTTAATACTGATATGGCCGCGCTACTACCTGCTGAGATAGCGCAATCGAGCGGCTTCCTACCATCATCATTCTTAATATTTCGATCAGCACCTTTATCAAGCAAGACGACTATTATCTCGGCATTATTTTTCATCGCGGCGAAATGTAATGCGGTGAATTGACGTTCATCTAATGCGTTGACATCAGCACCATTATCGAGAAGAACTTCCACAATGGAGATATCCCCTAAAATAACTGCTATATGCAATGGCGAGTCACCACTCCAATCTCGCTGATTTACATCAACCAAGTCAACTTCATTCCGATCATCATCCAAATAATAAGTGTGGCTCGCAATTTTTGCAAAAACAGTCTTAAGATCATTTATCACAAGGACACCCCATCGCTTTCATTTGTCTTTCGATTTTGTTGACTTTTCCTTGTGCGATCATCACTTGAAGCAGATGCCCAAAATCATAGATTCCGCGATACCAGACATCTGTAAAATCAACCCGCATTGTCGCAAGTTGCTTCCAAAAATCTCTCTGTGCCTTTAATTCGTCGCAATTTGGATCATTTTGTTTCGGCGGCCGACCATATTTTTGAAATTCCTTATACACCAGATAATCAGCATCCTTCTCAGCTTGCTGCTCAGGAGTCAGATTGTCGGTATTATTCCAACTAGGTAAACCTGGCAGTTCTGGAGGGCACATGAACATAACGCAAATCCTGTACCCCGGAGCCAGTCCTTGAGGATCAGAACTTGCAAGAGGATTTCCACTGACGTAACCGTAAGTGCTGATACCTCCTGTCAAACCGATTGGATCTGATTCAACATATCGACCTGTTGTAGGGTCGTAATCCCGGTATGCGTTATAGTGGAGATTGGTCTCTGCATCAAGTGAGCTGCCCGACGCACTCTCACCGTACACGGAGACGTTTTCCCTATATGCCGTAACGGTTTGCGCGGAATTAAAGAAGTCACTTCCCCTGTTTTTTATAAAATTTTTCTAGGCGCATTTTTTTGATCTGCAATCCAATACCAATGTTTCTAAAAATATTGAGCTTCATCAAATCAGCACCAACCCACAAAAAAACTTGCAATACATGCTAGCTTTTCATACTCATCTAAATTTTGAATGTTGGCTTAGGATTGAATTCATTCACTACACCAGTCGTCTTATAAAAACGCTCACCCTCCCCCTTTTGAAATTGTGAAAAACGAGCAGTTACAAGGTTTTTACACTTATCTAAATCGCTAAGTAATTTATTTTCTGGACACACACCAAACAACTCTAAATGATGAAGGGGCTCAATTTCAGTCAATGGTGCAAGCGATTGAATAATTGTACATTTACCCTGCGCATCCCAAGCTGGTGATGTAGATAAAGATAAGGAATCTAGATGCAATAACTTAGCCAAAGGATCTAAACTACTAATTTTGGGTAAATGAATAATGCTCAAATACTTCAATTTCGACAGAGTTACCAGGAAATCTAACGAATCATCAGGAAACGATGCAACGACCAATTCTTCAACATTCGGAAATTCCTCTAGCACTTGCAAAGTTTTATATTTGCAATGCCATATTCTAATTGAGTGAATATCATTATGATTGTTCACTTTTGGAAATTTTTTTGCCTCATCCCTCATTAAATCTAAATGCATAGATTCCCCATTGTTTATTTCCACCCATTTAAGGACAACCACAAACTCCCCCATTGCACTGCTTGGACATACCAAGAGCGATTAGATGCAATTGAATTAATTTGATTCTCAAATTGAGGGTTTTGATTGATTAATGTTTGCTCAATAGCTCTAGCTTGATCTTTTGTAACTTGCGAAGAAGTTACTTTCCAGAAGGCGTCAAAACGATCACCATGCTGTGCGGTACGACAAGCTAAATCTTTGGATATACCTGCATAAACTGGCTCACCATTTCTAAATCCAAGATATACATCATAAGCAGATTCTGTCACCACCCTTCCTTCAAATACTATTCCTGACGAAGGATTAGGTACACCAGATACAACTTCCAAACCAACTGCACCAATAGTACCTAAAGTAACAGAATTTTCTGCAATGAAAAAATATGCTGCAAAACACATTGGGCAAAGTCCAGCCGGATCTCGAAAAGCTGTTGGATTTCCTCCAACATATCCGAATGTGCTTAGTCCAGCATGTAATCCAATCGGATCAGACTCTGTATATCGCCCTGTAGATGGATCGTAATCCCGGAAATAGTTGTAATGAAGATTGGTCTCTGCATCATAATACTGCCCCGGATACCGCAAGTTAAATGTAAACTGCCCTGCCCCAGTCACTTCCGTTTTCGGTGGTGTACTACCAAACGCTTCACCATCCCACTGCCACACCGTATTGCCATCCGAATCCGTAATCAAGCGCGGTGTATTGAGTTGATCGGTGCTGATGTAATAAATCTGCTCTGCGGCACTTCCGCTACCTGCCGCTACGGCAATCGTCACCGGAGCGCTGGTGGCGGTTAAACCGTTATTGTCCGTCACTTGTGCGGTGAGCTGGTAACTACCGGCGACCGTATTCGGTATCACTATGCTATACGGTGGTTGGGTGACTGTTCCCATTAATCCGGTGCCATTAAAGAACGCCACTTGCGTGATGGTGCCACTACTATCGGTCGCTGTCGCGGTTAATGTCAATGCCGCTGGCGCGGTGAGTGATTGGGTTATCGTTGGGCTTGTTAACGTGATCAGCAATGGCGCCACCGTCACGGTAAAAGACTGCATTACTTGCGGTGCTGGGCTGTAAGTGCTGCTCCCCACTTGATTTGCTGCAATCGTACAGGTTCCGGCACTCACTAATGTCACCGTTGAACCCGATACGGTACACACCGGTGTGGTGCTGGAAGTGAAACTAATTGCTAAACCTGAGCTGCTCGTCGCAGACAACTCGAATGGTGCAGCACCAAACTGTTGATTCGCTGGCGCTGTAAAACTAATCGTTTGCGTTTCAGCCGTGACCGTAAAGGATTGGCTAACTTCCGGAGCTGCGCTGAAGTTGCCACTACCGGCTTGATCCGCCGCAATGGTACACGTCCCTGCACTCACTAACGTCACCGTCGAACCCGATACCGTACACACCGGTGTGGTGCTGGACATGAAACTAATTGCTAAACCTGAGCTACTTGTTGCCGACAATACAAAGGGAGCTGCACCAAACTGTTGATTCGCCAATGTCGCAAAGCTAATCGTTTGTGCTTCTGCCGTCACCGTAAAAGATTGACTCACCTCCGGAGCAGCGCTGAAGTTACTGCTACCGGCTTGGTCCGCTGCAATGGTACATGTCCCTGCACTCACTAACGTTACCGTCGAACCCGATACCGTACACACCGGTGTGGTGCTGGAAGTGAAACTAATTGCTAAACCTGAGCTGCTCGTGGCAGTTAATGCAAACGGTGCAGCACCAAACTGTTGATTCCCTGGTGCCGCAAAGTTAATCGTTTGCGCTTCGGTAGTGATAATGAAGGATTGGGTGACTTGCGTCGCCGCGCTGTAATTACTGCTCCCCACTTGGTTCGCTGTAATCGTACACGTTCCCGCACTCACTAATGTCACTATCGAACCCGATACCGTACACACCGGTGTGGTGCTGGACATGAAACTAATCGCTAAACCAGAGCTGCTCGTTGCCGACAACGCGAAGGGAGCAGCACCAAATTGTTGAGTAGCTGGTGCGGTAAAGCTAATCGTTTGTGCCTCAGCAGTGACAGTGAAGGATTGGGTGACTTGCGTCGCCGCGCTGTAATTACTGCTTCCAGTTTGATTCGCATTGATCGTACACGTCCCTGCACTCACTAATGTCACCGTCGAACCCGATACCGTACAGACCGGCGTTGTCGTGGACGTGAAACTGACCGCTAAACCTGAAGTACTCGTTGCGGTTAGTGCAAACGGTGCTGCACCAAACTGTTGGCTAGCTAGCGATGCAAAGTTAATCGTTTGCGCTTCAGTGGTCACGGCAAAGGAATTGGCTACTTGAGGCGCCGCACTGTAGGTCGTATTCCCTACCTGATTCGCATTGATCGTACACGTTCCACCCGCAAGCAACGTGACCGTTGAACCCGACACGGTACAGACCGAGGTGGTTGCTGAGGTGAACGCCACCGCTAAGTTGGCGCTGCTGGTGGCGGACACCGTAAAAGGTGCTGCACCGTAGGGTTTACCGGCCAAGGCGGTAAAGGTGATCGTTTGCGCTTCTTGTGCCACCGTCAACGAATTGGCAACCTGGGCTGCCGCACTGTAGAGGGTATTGCCCGCCTGATTCGCATTAATGGTGCAAGTACCCGGAGCGACTAAGGTGACGGTGCTGCCGGATACGGTACAGACTGACGTGGTGGCTGAGGTGAACGCCACCGCCAGGTTGGCGCTGCTGGTGGCGGACACCGTAAAGGGTGCTGCACCATACGTCTTACCGGCTAACGTCGCAAAGCTAATCGTTTGCGCTTCTTTCGCTACCGTCATCGATTGCGCAACTTGAGGAGCTGCACTGTAATCGGTATTACCCGCTTGATTCGCATCGATCGTACAGGTACCGGGAGCAACTAACGTGACGGTGCTGCCGGATACAGTACAGACTGACGTCGTGGCTGAGGTGAACGCCACGGCTAAGTTGGCACTGCTGGTCGCTGAGACGGCGAATGGTGCTGTGCCGTACGACTTACCGGTCAACGCCGCAAACGTGATGGTTTGTGTTCCTTTGGTGACCGTAAACGATTCGGCCACTTGGGGAGCGGCGTTGTAATTGACATTACCGGCTTGATTGGCATCAATCGTACAGGTGCCGGGAGCAACCAAGGTGACGATGCTGCCGGATACGGTACAGATTGCGGTAGTCGCGGAAGTGAATGTAGTCGCGAGCTTGGCACTGCTCGTTGCTGACACGGTGAACGGGGCGGTGCCGTATGACTTACCGGTCAACGCTGCAAACGTGATCGTTTGGGCTTCTTTAGCGACCGTCAACGATTGCGCAACTTGGGTCGCGGCACTGTAGGTGGTATTGCCTGCCTGATTCGCGACGATCGTACAGGTACCCGGTGCCACGACCGTCACCGTCGCGCCGGAAACGGTACACACCGCTGTGGTAGTCGAAGTGAAGGTCACCGCTAAACCAGAGCTGCTAGTGGCGGACACCGTAAAGGGTGCCACGCCGTAGGTTTTACTTGCTAAGGCCGCAAACGTGATCGTTTGCTTGGTGCTGGCCATTACTGGCTGTTGCGTTAGTACGCTTAGCAGCATGGCTGCCATCCACCATCCTATTACACTCTTTTTTATCACAACTGGTTCCCCTTGCACGATCTAGTTAAGTAGATCGTTGATATGCTATTGACGATTGATTTTATTTTTGCTTGTTCAGCTTGATTGCATGTGGTGCTCTAGTGCTGCGCCACCGCCACCGGGATATCGTTGAGGTAGATGTAATCTGCCCCCTTGGTGCCCGTGCTCTCGCCAATCAACTTACCACCCTGGTCGTAGTTAAAGACCGTCGTGCCATTCGGTGTGACTTTAAGCACCCGCTGCCCTAATGCATTGATCTGGTATTGCACCGCACCGATGGCAGTTTGTGCGCTCACCATCCGGCCACGGGCATCGTAGGCAAACTGGTTATTGACGTTGTTGGTGATGCTGCCATTGGCGTCGCTTTGGATCGTATTCACTTGGCTACCGCTGACTTGGGTCAGTTGGTTACTGGTGCTGCCATAGCTGTATTGGGTGTTCGTTCCGCCATTGCCCATCGTGGTGCGGTTGCCGACGGCATCGTAGTTAT
>NZ_PUGF01000045.1 GCF_002976435.1 Solimicrobium silvestre
AACGTAAGTCCATAGTATTGGCTGTATTCCAGGTCATAATGGCGGCTCCGATTGGACATCATTCTTGATGCCCAATAGTGTTACCTATGTCCTGATACAGGTGTTACCCATGTCTCACGTCTATACACTTCGCCAAAAAAGGTAACCCAAAAAAGGCGACCACGCTATTTCGGAAACCCCGATTATTTTACGAATAAATGGGAAAAGTTCGAAACTCGCCTGCGGCTCAAACAGCGAACCTTTCTAATCCATTTATCCGTAAAATAACCGGCCGAACTAGAAGTGGAGGTAGATCAAAAGCAACTTCAACAACAACGACAACTTCAACACCAACTTCAACAGCAGCTTCAACAACACCAGCACTGCAAGCAATCAGTTCAATAACCAATCTCCTAATTTACCTACCTACACCTCATTATCCCTGACACGATCATCCCGCCTCTGCACACCAGCAACCACAGTAAACCAGAACACACTCCCCACTCCCACTTCACTTTCAAACCCAATTTCCCCGCCCATTTTTTCAACCAGGTTTTGAGTAATATTCAACCCTAGCCCAGTGCCACCTTGACGCCGGGTATCCCCATCATCGGCTTGGGCAAACTTTTTAAATATTCGATCCAAAAATGCGACCGGAATACCGGGGCCGCGATCTTTTATTTCAACGCGAAATACGCCAGCCCCTTCAAGCACCTTTATTTCAACACAGTCTCCGTCCTTGGAAAATTTAATCGCATTCGATAATAAGTTAGCAAACACTTGCATCAAGCGGTTTGTATCACCCATAGCCCAGGCATGGTCTGGGTGTTCATCAAAGCGAAACGCCACATTAAATGTTTGTGCGTATCCGAGGTTTGCTTCCATTGCCTGTCTAGTCAGTGCCACCAAATTAAAGCGCTCACTGTTAAGAACCATTTTCCCATTCGCCAGTTTTTCCATATCCAGCAAATCATTTACCAAAACACCCAGGCGCTTACTGTTCTTTAGCGCGATTTTGACTAAATTCATCGCATTCAACGGTATTTCACCGCACACACCGCTTTCTACCAAACCAAGAGAGCCGTGAATAGAGGTAAGCGGGGTTCTTAATTCATGACTAACCATGGAAATAAAGTCAGATTTAATTCGGTCAGATTCGCGCTGCTTAGTTAAATCAAGCACAAAGCCAACCCACTCGGTATGCGATCCTTCCAACTGAGCCAAACCCACCATGGCAGGTAACTGAGCACCTGTTTTGCTGATTAACTCCACTTCAAATGGCGGTGCTTGCCCATGCATGCGCAATTCATTTAGCGCATGTTCATAAGTTTTATGATTTTCTGGCGTGGTCAATTTTAGCCAATTTAACCCGATGCGATTAAACTCTTCTCGCGCTACACCAAACAAGCGCAACAAGACCTCGTTCGCTTCAGTGATTTTCCCCTTGAGATCACCTTGCATAATCCCAATTAAATTCGAATTCACTAAGCGCCGCATGCGCGACTCACTGACGATCAACGCATCCAGCATGCGTGATTTATCCAGGCTCGCCTGCTCTGCAATATCGCGCGCAGCAAGCAAGTCTGTTTCGATTTTTTTCATAGTGGTGATATCGCGCACGCTAAAAACTCGCCCGATCAAACTATCGCGTACAAATTCGGGTTTCGATACGCAGATAAAATAACGTCCGTCACGTAAAGCCAGCACGTCTTCCGATTCGATATGCGGTTCCATATGCGCTTTTTTTAAGCTCGCTGTCAGGCCGCTGCCATCACTCAAACTGGCAATGATGTGCTCCCACATATAATTTTCTTTACGCTCTAACAGTAACTCTTCCGGCAAATTCCACATCAGGGCAAAGCGACGATTCAGGTTAACCACATGTCCAAATAAATTCACCGCGAGTATGCCTTCCGCAGTGGATTCTAAGGAGCTTTGTAACTGCGAAACCAAATGCAATTGCTGATGTTCAATCGCTTTACGCCGCGTCAGATCTTCTGCGTAAATAATCCAAAAATGCTGATCGCCCTCGGCATAACTCGCGATGCGTTTTTCGATTTGAAACGAGGTGCCATCACTCCGCATCCATTCAGTTTCTGCAATGCGGGTACCCTCAAATAAAGGCTCCTGCGCCAATTCCTCCCAAAAGAATAAATCCAGCAAAGAACATTCTACAAAGGATAAAGCGTTGCCCAACAATTCTTCCGGCAAAAAACCGAGCATCTGGCACGCATTTAAATTCACATTCAGCAAAGTCAGGGTTGCCGCATCCACGACCATCACCGCTTCCCGACTATGGTCGATCATCTTCTTTAACAAACCCGCATTCAGTTTGCCAGGCGCAGGATTGGAGTCCGTTGGCATTGCTTAGGTATCCATTTAACGACCAACAGCAGGTGCGGATTTCTCACTTTTCGATTGCGAATCCACATAATAATTAACACGCTTGCGCGGATTTAAATAATCATAAATCGGCCTGGGAAGCAGCCCTGGACGAATGCTGGCACTGATAGCCAAATCCTTACTTTCCACCGACAGATCCAAAATAATCGCGTCTTCTTTTGGTATTTCATCGTCATAAACCAAAATGCGCGGCCGCAGCGGCATACCGACATTCACGTTCATCACCAAACCCACCGCATCATTGGAAAGCCTGACCAGCGTTCCCGGTGGGTACACGCCCAAACTTTTGACCAGCGTTGCCATCACCGCACCGTCAAATTGCGCACGCCGATGCGCATACATTAACGACAATGCTTCATGCGGGGTTAATGATTGATTCGGGTCGATGTGATTACAAAGATTATCGTAGACATTGGCTATCGTTACGATGCGGGTTGGGATACGGATTGCATCCCCTTTTAATTTATGCGGAAAGCCGCTCCCATCCATAAATTCATGGTGATTGATAATCACGTCTAACACCACTTTATCCATGCCGGCTTTTTGCCCAACCACCAAACCATATTCGCCATGCAATTCAAAAATATGCTGCTCTGCCGTAGTTAAGGCTGTCGTTTTTCTATTAATATGATCGGGGATATTCACCTTACCCAAGTCATGAAACAGCGCCGCAATTCCGATCGTTTTTATTTGCGCCTCAGTGCATTTCATTTCATGCGCCAGCATCATCGACAAAACCGAGACATTCAGCGAATGAAAATACACTTCTTCACTACCTTCTTTCTGCTGGATCAAATGCATGATCGCGTCGTTTCCCGTTAAAAAAACATCCGCAATACTGTCAATTAATTTACTCGCTTCCAGCATGGTTTCTTTCGGCTGCGAAAAAATTAATTTATTTATATTTTTAACGACTGTCGCAGCATGCACAAACTTGGCTTCGCAACGGGCGATTTCGTTGCGCTGTTTTTGGAGCTTTTCAAAGCGTGCTTTTTTGGCTTCAATAATGTTATTAAATACTGGCACTGCTGGGTCTGATTCCGCCCCAGCTCCGTGCTCGCCCTTTGGCTGTGGCGTTATTGTAGTAGTTGCACTAGCCGCAGAATTTGACGCCGAAGGATTAAGCCCAGGACGCAGTACCGCAAGATCGGTTTTTTCCGGCACATAACGTACATGCTTGAGTTTTAGTGCGTGCAACTGCTTGATTTGCTGATCATTAGTAATTTTGAACGAACTCATAGGAAATGAGTGTTCGAACCAGCTCAGATCGAGCTTAATAAACATGCCGATCTTGACCTGATCTATCGCGATGAGTTTGGTATTTTCAGGCATATCGCTGTATAAAATAAAGCCTTTATAACAATAAATGGGGGAGTTAAATCAGCTCATTATTGCCACGATCACCATATCTACCTGATATTGCCATGATATTCAAATCGTCGTTTCTTAGTTGTAGTCGATTTCCCAACCATTCGCCACTGGAATATGTAACAACGGATTGGGGAAACGGGCAATGAAAATCTACCGGGGAGGCATAAGGGGAAATGAATATCGCGCCAGCTTGCGAAAGTGACATTACAAAATAGCCAAAAGCTATAAACGGCAAAATTTATAGATAGCTAGTGTGACGTAATCCATTGGAATCAATCTTCAAAATCCGCATACAGAAATTTACCGTGCTCATCGTGATGAGCAATCATGTGCTTTACAGTGCTTAATTTCGCCATTATTTCAGGCTTAACCCCAGAAAATTCGGCCAAGTCTTCAATGGCTACCGGTAACGGGCGCGTACGTCGGTGAACATTACGAAAGCGCATGTATTCAGTTCTGGCCCAGAGTAATAAACTACCGCCCAAAGTGACGATAATACTCAAGTAAAAAACGAGCAGATTTCTAAGGTCAAGTAACTCACTCGGTGAGTTATGAAGAAAATGATCGTCATAATAATTAAATCCTAGTGCCCAAATGACCAGAGTAATTAGTGGCATCCATAAATATACCCACACAATCCAGAAAAATGTTGTAAAAAAAGTCCACCCAATACGATTGGGCAAAGGTGCGAGCTCCGGGTTTTCAAAAATAAGAGTTTTCATTTGTCTTTGGTTATTGTGTCTACCACCGAACTTGGCGGTACGAAGTCCGACGGGTTTCTAATTTCAATTCGCTTAGTTGGCGTACGCAAGCCGCGATCCGGGCTAATCCAAATCGCTCTTTTGCCGCGCTTGCGAATAAATACTCGGGGTACCGCCCAAATAGTGGTTGCCATATTGAGCCCCCAATAAGCTAGCGGATACCAGATCATCCAAAAAAAATGACGGAATATTTTATGGTCATAATGACGATCCAGCAACATGCTCACGAGTATTTGCAGTAAGCACGTGGTACCGATTAAAACCCCATGCCAGCCCGGAACAATCGTGACTTGCCAACGCTGTGGCAAATGAACCAGAAGTCCAATCGACCAGATAATCAAAACCAGTGCCATTGAATATGCCCAAAATACGGAGGTCAGATATTCCGCATAAATCAGCCACATTCGGCGCATACGCCAAGAACATAACGTATGACCATATTTTTTGATAACCTGAATGCCGCCCATGGCCCAACGCAGACGTTGCTTCCATAACCCCGCCAAGGTTTCCGGCATCAAGATCCAGCACAGGGCATGGGGTTCAAAACGAATATCCCAGTGATGCGTTTGCAGTTTCCAACTTATATCGATATCTTCGGTCAACATGTCTGGACTCCAGAATCCGACCTGCAGCAAAGCGCGACGCCGAAACATGGCTACGACACCTGAGACGGTAAATATCCGGCCATAAATACGTTGGGTGCGTTTAATCAAACCGATAATTGACGAAAATTCACCCACCTGTAGTCGCCCCAGCAAGGTAGAGCGAGTACGGATACGCGGATTACCGGTGACGGCGCCAACCCGGTGGCCTTCTTCAAAATGTTGCAGCATCCAGGGGATGACATCACGATCAAGAATCGCATCGCCATCCATACATAAAAGGAATTCACCTTGACATACCAGCGCCGCCGTATCCAGACCAACCGCTTTGCCTTGATTTTTGGCTTGATGAATTACGCGTAATGTAGGATAAATTTTAGTTAGTTCATCCAGCAAATGACCTGTGTGATCTGTGCTGCCATCATTGACGCAAATAATTTCATAGTTTGGGTAATTCAGTTTGGACAGCGCATCAACAACTTCAGCCACATTTTCTTCTTCATTAAAGCAAGGCACAATCACCGACACTAACGGTGTTTGCTTTAATAACGTCAGTGGATCTTTGATGCGATGACTTTTATGCTCGTAACGAAAATAATAAGTCAAGCCGCCGATCATCCATAAATAAGCCATGAACAGCGGATAGTAAAAAGTAAAATCGAACAGGAGGATGTCTAGTTTCATCGTCATCTCACCGGCACATTAGTTTCAACAGAAATGACAGGTTTTATGATGTCCTCTTGCGGTACATTTGCCTGAAAATCGTCTGGATAATAACCAAAATTACGCACCCCATTTAAATGCAGCCAGCGCATTTGTGCTGCCAGCGTTTCCGATGGAATGGGCTGACTGGTTTTCCAATCACGGCTTTGCAGTTCAAATATGGTTTTATCTAAAGCTCCTGGAACGGCATGTACTTTTTGCAGTAACTGATCTAACCAGCGTTCAGGATCTGCTGCGCCCTCCATGTAGGGCATCGCCATGAGCGATACAAAATCATAGGTCGCCAAAAAACTAGGCAGGCTCTGCGCATACCATTCTTCTGACTCAGGGTTTAATACAGGTTGGGCATATAAATTACGCGCTGTATGCAGATTCGGTTGATACCTGTGTAACGTGTCGGCCAGCGTCACCGTAAAGGCATTAATATAGGCCGTTTTGTTGGCGGCCCAGCGCAATCTTAATTCGGGCGATTTACGAATTTCTTTGATCGAATCAGGCAACTGCCAAGCTTCCCGATAGTAGTCCAGCGCAGCTGGGTTGGCGTCTTCATAATCGGACAGGGTTGCATCATCATGAAACAGCACGCCGTCAAAAATGGCTGATTTTCCCAGATCCTCATAAATTTCAAGTATGGTTTTGCGTACCAGTGGGTCGAAGATGGATAGACGATGGTAGCGATTTTGTGATGCCGTCGACGGCGCATCCGGCATTACCTGAACTATATGTGATGCAGCCGGATCGGATTCGGGCAACCGGAATGCCATGACCGGCATCCATGCATAGACCTTGACGCCAACGCGCGTGCTGAGTTGCCATGCAACCCGCGAAAATAAATCTGCCCGCATTGGTAAATGGCGGTTAGGAAAATACACCTCATCCGCTACGCCATCTCCGTCAGGGTCGGCAAAGGCCTGCAAATACACAGTCGTCGGATGCAGACGTTTGATCCGATCAAGCACTCTGGATAGATTGATTTCTTGCTGTACCGGATTAGGGTCATAGATGTAATCAAGATCCAGATGAATAACGCGCTCTATTGGCACTTGTCGTCCGGTATAGCCGGCTGGCTCATGCAACATCTGGATTAATTCGGCCACACCTGTATTGAAGTTAATTAGTGTGCGCCGCATCCGTGCCAATGGCTGATCTGGCGTGTTTGGCCCAGAATCTAGATTCATCGTAATCGGCATACCCATTTTGGCGGCCAATTGGGTAGTTTCCTGGTTATATCTGCCATAAGGCCACACCATGGCGCGCGGCATTTTATGCAATTGATGTTCAATCAATTCTGAATTGCGCTGCAAATCCAATTGAATGCGTTCGCTATATTCGTCATTGGATTCATAGCTTGAATTTTGCGGGCGGTAATAGCGTGAGATTGCCGCCGGAAACGAATTACCCTGCGGATTAGCCATTATGCCTTTATGTAAATTATTTGTATGTGAAGCGACTTCGACTAAACCGGAGGCCACCATCGTGCGAATATCTTCCCAATTGGCAAACTGATCGCGCGCTAGTAGTTTGTCGCCAAACAGGACCTGTTCATTAGGCGGAGTTTCAATCCAATCACCGACGATGGCGATCACCGCCGGAAAATTGAATAATTTCAATAACGGGAAAACCTTGGTAAAGACGCTTTTGTAGCCATCATCAAAGGTCAGTAATATGGCTTTATCCGGCAATGTGCCATGCCCGGCGCGGGCATCAATGATCTGCTGGAGACTGACAGGATGATATCCATTTTCTTTTAGCCAGCTAAAGTGACGGATCAACTCGATCGTATCTACGGCTGTTGCCTCTGGCTGGGTTTTAAAGGTTTCCTGCAAATTGTCACGTATATCGTGATAACACAACACGCGAAAACTTTGCGGTGGGTCATTAGCGGCAGGCACCGCTGTCAACAGTTGTTCGGCCGAGCTTAACTCAACAGTTTGAGCAGATGCTATTCCAGTGGATAACAACGCCACAACGAGCATCATGCAGGCAGCCCTTTGGGTGTGCAATGACGTGCGCGCAACCATCATTAAGTGTGAAATAAAAAGCCAATTCATTTGATTCGCCCAGATAAATTCAAATAGATATAGTTGCGGTATTCCCGCTCGCCGTCATAAGGATGAAAATTACGTCCCAAACCATAGGTGAATGCTAATTCGTTTTCAAAAGCCCACTCGTGCTCATAGCGTAATCCTGCCGTTGCACCAGAACCAAAACCGCTCTGACTATACTGCCCGACTGAAAAGTCAAATCGTTGTTTAAAAGACCGTTGATAATGTCGCCAAGTCAACCAGTCACCTTTAATATCCAGATCTAATTCCTTATCGTGCGGTGGGTTGAAATAAGCGAGGTTCATCTGACTATTGGTTGAAGCGGACACGCCAAGCACCGTATCCAATTTAAAAACGGGTTCGCTAATCCAGCGCTCCTGCCACCAGAGATGCGCAAAGTCGCGCACATTACTATCCGAAAACTGGGTGCTGGAAAGTTCGCCTCCGGCCTTGCGCGATTCATTTTTGCTCCAGTCGATTTCCAGCGTTTCTTGCTTCGCAGTCACGCCTAGATTCAGCGCAGCGGCTGGTAAATCGATGATATTGGTATCAACTGCGGCACGTGTATGCCAGTTATCAGAAATCGTCAAACTCATTGCCAAAGCAATGCCGTTGTTTCGGTTGTCATTTACGGTGTGATTGACCGAGGCTTCTGCCGTAATATCACTTGCACGATAATCCATTCCAGCACTCAGACGACTACGCGACGCATTGACATTGTTGACAGTTTCGCCTTCGGCATAACTCAGTTGAGTAAACAGGCGAAAACGATTACTGCTCCAGCTATCCGTCGCAAATTCATTCGACTCCGGATTTGGTTCGAGATTAAATGGCGCTGAATAGATAATGGCACTGGCTACTGAATCGGCACCGCCTTGGGCTGCGCCGCGGCCAATCGTGGTTTCTATCCGATAAAATGGCTGACTATAACTTTCCAGTTGGCGTGAGTAATGCAGCACAACTTTATTTTCTGGGTAATTATCGATCAATGGCGGCAGTATATTTTTGGCCTGACTCAACTCATTCTGAGACAACAGAATTTCACCGCGGCCGATGTTCGCATCCAGCGAAGAGGGTACGTCGAGCACCATCATTGAATACTCATCTAGTGCTGCATGTGGATGATCTCGTGCTAGCAACAAAGATGCCCAGCTAGTGCGTATATCATTATTGAATGGCGCCTGTGCATGCAAAGTTGTCAGCCTCTCTTCGGCAAGATTGAGATGATCTTCACTTTTTTGCACATAAACGGCAACTTCAAGCGCACGTAAATAATCTTCGCTCTTAGTGCTTGCGCCCGTCTTATTGTGTTCAGCAAGTTTCGCCTGGTTCGACACGATCTGTTCTGCCAGTGACTCTGCCTCACGATACTGCCCGGTATCACAATAAGCGTAAATTAACGGGATTTGAATCTTCTGTAATGTGCCAAAGTCGGCAGCGCCAAGTTCTGCCAATTCTTCAAGATACAGATCACGCGCTTTGTCTGGTTGCTCCAAATAGGCATAAGCATCGGCTACCGCAAATTTTACATACAACGGAATAGCAATCTTGGCCGCCATCAGCTCTTGATAAATCAGCACCGCTTCTTCCATATAGCCACGGTCATCTAAAGCAACTATCCGATCAAATTTTGACTTGGTTAATTGCTCTGGTTGACGAATCAATTCGGCATTTTCGTTGAGCGCAATATCAGTCGTATTTACCCGGGAACGTGCGCTGTCAGAAGATAATTGCGCTTCTCCAAAGTGGATAGTAAGTGCGATGTCAGCATGTTCAAGCTGATATTGTTCCTCTTTAGTAAAAATAGACAGATCGCGTTTTGCATAAAAGTTCGCCAAATAAGGGATACCAGCCAGACTTAACGCAAAAACTAACTGACGTTTAGCATAACGAAAATCAGGGGTCAGCTGCAGTACCTTTTGATAACTGCTAGCTGCAAGCACCCAGTCATTGCGCTGCTCAAACAGCTCGGCCAATGCGACCAACATGGGGGCTTGCTCGACTGAGTAATCTTCCTCCCTACTTGGCAATATGCGCTGTGCATAATCCAACGCATCTTGTATGCGCTTTTGCCCCATCCACGCATACACTAATCCGACATGGGCATTGATATCATCGGGCGTTTTAGCAATTAATAATTGATATGCCGCTTCAGCCTCTTGAAAGTGGCCGGATTTAAGCGTGGCATGCGCAATTGCGCTGAGCGCATAAACTTGAGCGTCATTTTTGATAATCTGCGGAGCAAATGCACTTGCTGCAGGATAATCACCTGCTCTATCCAGCAATACCGCTAAGTCATAAACAAGGTGGCTATTTTGTGGATCATCAAGGTGCCAAGCGCGTAACTGCTCTATCGCTGGAGCAAGTTGCTCGGCGCTCAGGTTACCTTTGGTGGACAAAATGAGTGCATCGACATCTTTCTGTGGCACAGCAGCATTTGAAGCGTGCAGCAGAAAAAAGCTCAATAGAATTATTGCGCGGGTATTGAAAAATTTAGCTGATATCGACACTAGCATTACTTACCAATCGTAATGGCGTAACTCGGTATGCTCTGCCTGATCATTTCAACCACTAACTGTGCATAGTAATTTATACATAGCACAAAGTAATGGTTGAAAAGGCTATAGCATAGTGACGAAGCCTAGCCCAGAAAAATTGGCATAAACGCTAACATACTGATTTATCACGCATTAATCAAAAAACGAATTTTGATTATGCATTAGTTCCATACGTCAATACTTTGATTTAACACTATTTAACCGTTAACGCAAATAAAATAATTTACAAAAAAATTGGGATAAATAGAGGAACGGAACATGGTGTTGTCACGCTCCTTGGTTCGGTAGGATGCTATATTTGGTAGTGAGAACTGGCGACGCGGCAAGCGCTCAAGCGGCTAAATTTTTTTCTATGGCTGTTTTCCATGCTTCAAAACCACCGCGCAAAGGATGTGCATAGCGATAGCCCAACTGTTGCAGATTACGCGCTACTTGCACTGCGCCTGCATCTTGCGGGCAAGCGCAAATTGTCACAATAGGATAATCCTTCGATATATTTCCCAGCGACGAACTGATCGCATCGTATTCAATAATATGCGCGTGCGGAATAATGCCGGTCTCGTTGACCAACGCTTGACTACGTAAATCAAGCAAATGTGGCGGTCTTGGCCCAGCTTCAATCACAAATTTAAAATTTATATTTTCTTTACTTGATCATTTAATTTTTTCGTATTTTTATAAAATCACTACCAGAAAATATATAATTTTCCCTTAGCTTTGTACTTTTTAACGTTTTGCAATTTTGCTGAAATACAGTGAAGGAAATTTGGCTTGCATATCCCGCGACATCTTTTGTAATGCTATGTGAAATATAACTGGTCGCACTATTATTAAATTCGCTGTGACCTTTTCTGTCCTCTACAGTTCCGCATGGCGCATCTGACTGTGGATCATCTGAGTTTTCAACACCATGAGCGAGCAATGTTGCTTTTACATTTTCTTCTTCGTTCTTATTTTTAGTAATAACAACTGCAAAAAATGAAAATGAAATAATGCCGCGGCTTAATTTATTAGTCGAAATTAGTGCCCATTTATTACCATTTGGCAAGTCAAAAAAATCACTTGTCAATGTATTACCCGGCGGATTTGAAGGACTAAATTGTTCGAAAACTTTTTTATTCGGGCATATATGGTAGACCGCATCATAAGTTACTAAGTAGCAATTATCTTTTAATGAAATAAAGCTCCCCCCAGTCATTAATTCTTTTGCGAAATCACTAGACACATCGACAATGGTGTGTTGAATTATCTCTTTCCATAATCGCTCTGCAATTGGCGAATCGAAGACAATGGGGTCTTCTTCATATTCACGTACTTTTGCGATTGGTTTGATTTCTGGATGAACGGCCCAATCAAAACCAACTTGCGGCAATTTGTGCAAATCTGGATTATTTACTGTTTGTCCAAATACATCGGATGATAAAAAGCATGTCAATGTAATTAAGATTAACAAAAGAGGGTGCAATTGCTTATTTGTTGTCATATATCTCATGGGGCTCGTTTTAATAAATTGAAGATCATTACATTAATTTGAAAACGCGGTATCTATGGACTCCACCCGTTTTGCAAGAAGAATTTGATTTCAACCAGTAGGTAAGCTTGCGTGTATCTATACGGCCTGATAGATGAGCGGTTTTTTGCTCTGGCCCTGATGTAATACGCGCGTCA
>NZ_PUGF01000046.1 GCF_002976435.1 Solimicrobium silvestre
ATTACTTGCTACATAGCTAAATGTACTTATTCCAGCATATAAACCAAACGGATCACTTTCTGCGTATCGACCCGTCGTAGGATCATAATCCCTGAAGTAGTTGTAATGAAGATTGGTCTCTGCATCAAGTGAGCTGCCCGACGCACTTTTACCGTACACGGAGGCGTTTTCCCTATATGCCGTAACGGTTTGCGCGGAATTGTAGAAGGCTCTTCCCCTGTTTCAATAAAAAATTTTCCAGACGCGATTTTGAGCCACGCACGCACACGCTGGCAAGGCTTTTTTGCTTTTATGAGGTAAACAGGTGATGCGCCGTGGCGGTCATTCCGTCCAGGCTGCGCACAGCGCACCCGAAGGGCTTGGCCTTGACGGCGGCAGAAGAAACACGCTCAGTCATGCGGTGCAAGGCGGCTCTATCCCTTGCACCGTATGCTAAACGCGTTGTTTTACTGGTTGGAATCGGGGGTGGTGTTCAGACGTTCGATGCGTGCCGGATGGGTTGCATCATGAATTTGCTTGAGTTTTTGAATCGATACGCTGGTATAAATCTGCGTGGAGGTCAGCGACGCGTGACCCAGCAGCACTTGAATGAAGCGAATGTCGGCACCATTTTCCAGCATGTGGGTGGCACAGGCATGCCGGAACAAATGGCACGCTCCGGGGGCGACGATACCGGCGCTCTGGATATACCGCTTTAAATGCTCGCCTAACCAGTCCACTTCAAACTGCGTGCCGTAATCGGTCAGGAACAGGCTCTGACAGATGGCCGTATCACACAGCTCCGGCCGCACTTCCAGCAGATAGCGTGTTACCCACGCACAGGCACGCGCACCCAATGGCACCAGCCGGTCACGTTTGCCCTTGCCTTCACGCACTAGCAGGCTGCCACGGTTGGTGTCGATGTCGGTCATGTCGAGCTTGGCCAGCTCACTGCGCCGGATGCCGGAGGAGTACAGCACTTCCATCATCGCCCGGTCACGCAATCCCATCGGTGTCTGGGTGTCGGTTTGGTTTAACACCGTTTCGACTTCCTGCACGGTCAACACGTAGCGGGGAATTTTACGGGGGATTTTGGGCATCTCTAATTCTGCCGCTGGGTTGTATTGAATCTGTTTACCACGCGCTAACCATTTGAAATAGGCTTTCAACGGCACCAGCTCGGTATGCTGGCTGGCAATCGATAACGGCATGCCATCGGTTTTGCGATAGTGGTACAGGTGACGCTGGTAACGCTCCAGAATCGGTAACGTAATTTCGTGCGGACTGGTTAAGCCGCGCTCTTGCGCCCAGACGATGAAGCGCCGGACACCGCGCTGCCGTTGGCGTAACGTGAACGGGGAAACGCCGCCCGTTTCTGACCACGCTAAAAACGCTTGCAGTGCCGTGGCTAACGGGATATTGGGTAAATCCCAACCGCGTGATGTAGCACCACCGTGGTGTTTTTTACGCAGCGCCATTAGGCAGAGACCGCGCTGGCGGCTAAAGGAAGAACGGGGGACGTCTGCGGGTACGACACGATTTTGCTATGAGCTTCTATATAGTGTGTTTTTGCGTTTTCTGCGACCACTTCCACGCAATTCGGCGTCGTTGCTGGTTCTTGACTCAATATAGGCTCCCGACCAAGGGGCGACCGCTGGCCGACCACACCCCGACCAGCGGCCGACCGCGTGGCGTTGTGCCCCGACCGGCTGACATCGTAGGCGTGCTTTAAGGTGGCGATATCGGCTAAACCGGGGAAGTGCAAACGATGACCGTCGCCACTTGCTGCGTACACCAATTCATAATCAAAGCCATTATTGGCCGTGCGGTGCGTGACGATGTATTCCAGTTCGACCAACCGCGCCAAATGCAGTTTTAATTGCGTATCGCCCCAGTTGATCGCTTCGCGCAAGGTGCGGCGGCTGAACCGGCAATCGCTGCGTTGGAGGCTTCGTTGTTTGCACTGCTCTTGGACATAGCTGTCCATGGTGCTTAATAACCGCCGTGTCTGGGGTGGCAGCTCATCCAGACTACGGCCTAATACATCGTGCGCTATGCGGTTGGCTAAGGCGATATCGTCTAACGTGACTTCGACATACTCGACGTTGATCGCGCCACGGTGGGTGCTGCGCAAGTCGCGCTGGTGTTGATGCAGGAAGGTAATGGTGTCGATCAGGGTTAAGTACTTTTCATGATCGCGGCGCAAGCGGGTCGTTTGATCCGGGAACGTCAGCCACTGCACATAGGGATTGAAGATCGCAATCGGTCTTAATAACCGTTGGGCGTTTTGGTGTAAGGCGATTAAGCTGGCTTTTTCTTGATTGGCGATCATCCCGTTTAGGGTGCGCTTTTCGCGTTGCAGATGGTGGATGGCGCGGGTCTGGTCGCGGCTTTCATCGACCGACAGAATGAGACAGCGGTTCATCAATTCTTCGTCTAAATCGCGTGCCGTGGTGGTCAATAATAAAGCGACCGGGCCTTCAACGCGGTACGGTTGCGTCACTAAATTACCTGTGATCGGGTCTTTGCCGGTGGATGCCATCGTCAGTTCTCCTTCAGACTGCAACAGCTTCAAGGCATAGCTGGCGCGGCTCGCGCCCTCTTCTTCCACAATCGCCAGCACTTTATGTTTGAGATTGGTCTCGCCCATGTAAAACAAGCTCTGGCCGGTCATGGCACTGTATTTGACTTTATCTTCCGGGGGAACGAAGGCTAATACTGTGTCCATCAAACTGGTTTTACCGGCAGCCGATGAAGATTGAATCACCACGCCCAGCGGCTTATCGCGTTTTCTGGAAACGGCAGCCAGGTAGCCAACCAACTTATTAATGTCTTCACCGACCAGACCGCACACGGTGCAATCGGCTTGCAAGCGTTCAATCAGATTCGGGTCGCGCAATAACGCCAGCGCGGCTTGTTTGTCGGCCGCGTCCATCACGACGACCTCCGCTTGTTTCGGCTTCAGGGCGGATTTGATCTGCGCATCTTGCAAGGTTTCCAGCTTCAGCAGAACACGCCCCAGATCGGTTTTAATGGCGTCGTCCGACAGGTGCAGCTCAAAGGCCGCTTGCGTGACGAAACTCTGACGTGCTCGGGCGTTGTACAAATCCAGCGTGTCCACGTGGAAGGCGTCGCCGACCGAGGCCAGTAAGTTGACTTTGAGCAGATCATAGGCCAGATTTTTGGACAGACCGCGCACGCGGTAACGGCGTTCGGCAAACGTCAGCACGATTTCAGTGTCACTGACAGCACAGTCGATGTCGCTGGCCGGAGCCGGTGGCAACGGCGAGGCAGGTAATGGCGTGAGGGGCGGCATCACTGCCGCCTCTGATTCGGTGGCCTGTTCTGCTTTTTCTGGAGTGGCTAAAGGAGTGACGGGAACTGCGGCCACGGGTTGCAGTGCTGTGCGCTCGGGTGCTTTGCCATTCCCTAACCAGAGCGCTTTGCGAATTAAAATACCTAAACTTTGGGTGGCGGGTTGTACTTTGATCGCGTACTCATTGGCATCCATATTTTTGGGGAACTGGATGCGGTAACAGTCGATGCTGTGTGCCATCAATTGGGTAGCCACTTTTTCCGCACCGCGCTCTCCGGCGTCATCCCGATCATACGCAATCAAGACGCGTTCAGTGCCGTGCTGTTGAAACGCGGCGAGATGTTCTTCCGTAAATCCTTCAATGCCGTAACTGGTGGTGACGTTGCGATAGCCTGCGCACCAGAAGGTCATGGCGTCGATAATCGCTTCGCACAGGATGATTTCTTTATGGGTGGCTAACGCTTGACGATTAAAGATGCCGCGCCCTGCAACGCGCAGCTCTGCGGGTAAATATAAATGCTGCGGCGTGCCTTTGCGCAAACCATCGGTGATCTTGCGGCCATACAGTTCGGTGACATTACTATTCTCATCCAGAATCGGCACGACCAGACTACCGTTGAAATGCTCGTGGCCGCTGGCACGGTAGATGCCAATTTTTTCTAAGCGGGTGCGGATGTCAAGGCCAGCTTTTCGGTGCTTGTCGGGCAGGCGCAAACCAAGACTGCGGTTGGCGTAACCGAGTTTAAATTCAGCGATCAAATCGGGATGCGTTAAACCACGCGACTGCAAATAGGCTTGTGCGTCAAGGGAAGCTAGCAACGTTTGATGATAGTAATCCACGGTCTGATTGAGTAAGACCTGATCGTCGGCATCGAAAGTCACCGGAGCGGGTAAGGTACGCACGGTCGCCACTTTGATGGGGCCATCACTTACCCCTTTAGCGGCTAAAGAAGGATCGGCTTGCAATAGCTCGACCGCATGACGAAACGAGATGCCGCGAAACTTCATTACCCACGCAATCGGATCACCACCGACACCGCAGCCGAAGCAGTGCCACAGATTTTTTGCCGGAGTCACGACTAATGACGCAGTGGCGTCTTCGTGGAACGGGCACAGGCCGGTTTTATCTTTGCCTGTTTTCTTGAGCGCAATCCCTGCCGCTTCGATTAATCGCTCGACGGACACTTCCTTTTTTAGCTGCTCGATTGTTGTTTCTGAAATACGTGCCATTTTTTACCTTTGTTCAAAAACCTGTCAAGTGGCTTATTGATGTATATTTATTGTCCCTGATATGCTACTATACGTCAAGTTAAAAAAAAGGAGGGCATACACTGATGACTATCGCAAATCTTTTTATCCTTCCTATGAGCTTTCCAGAACGACTCTCTTCACTTCGTAAGCAACTGAACTTTACGCAGCAGCAAATGGCCGACAAGATCGGCATGCATGTGTCGCAATTAAAACGCTATGAATCGGGCGCATCTCAGCCGACCATTGATGTTTTTAGGCGCATCGCTCTGGCGCTAAATGTCAGCGCGGATATGCTGCTTTTTGAACCGGATGAACGGGGGCCAGATGAGCGATTAAAATTGCAATTTGAAGCCGTCTCGAAACTGGATGACAAGGAACGGGAAGCGGTGGAAACCATGATTGCGGGAGTGTTGCATATGCATGATGCGAAACGCTGGACACAAACACCAACTTCAACCGCTCAACCTAAACCTCAAACAACTAAACGATGAGCGCATCAAAAATAATACCCGCCCCAGTTCCACTGACTCAAATTGAAGGCCGCATTCTGATCATTCGCGGCCAGAAAGTCATCATCGATGCTGACTTAGCTCAGCTCTACGGCGTGCCAACCAAGCGGCTAAATGAACAAGTGAAACGGAATAAAGAACGCTTCCCAGCCGATTTTATGTTTGCGCTCACCCAAGAAGAGAAAGCCGAGGTGGTCGCAAATTGCGACCACCTCGCTAAACTCAAGTTTTCTGCAACGCTGCCATTTGTGTTTACTGAACATGGCGCAATTCAAGCAGCGAATGTGCTGGCGTCGCCACAGGCCATTGAGATGGGTGTGTATGTGGTACGCGCATTTGTGCGCTTGCGCGAAATGATTGTTGCCCATAAAGAGCTGGCGTTGCGCTTGGATGATCTGGAGAATAAAGCTGAGCTGATGGCATTGAAGCACGACACGTTTGAGCACAATACCCGTGTGCAATTGAAGCAGGTCTTTGAGGCAATCCGGGAATTAATGACGCCGCCTGAACCAATCAAGAAACGGCCTATTGGATTTATCACGCCAGAAGATACGCAAACCAAACCGAAAGCTGCTAAAAAATAATTCTTTTAGCTGCTAAGAAAGCCACTCATATCCGCTAGTACGGAGGGAGTGGCTTTTTTATTATTTAAAGAAGAAAGAAATAATTCGTTCATCCCAATAACACTAGGTTGTAATGCACATCCCGGCATCAGCCTATCCTGCATTAGACAGGCAGAATTAGTATTACTAATTATCGTGACGACAACGTTTTGAGAGTTGTTCTCACCAAAGTGGCTTTTCACCGTTAATCTATGCCGTTAATCAATTGCCTCAGGGTAAAGAACAACACGGGTTAGTCCATCAACATCGTCGATATGGGTTCGACAGAACCAATCAGTTGATATCCTGCAGCACACTGTGGGTCGTCGCCTGTCCCGCCATCACCCGACCGGCACGTTCCGCATCCCCATCATCAAGAATCACACCGGACAGCGCAAACGAGGCACAGATATCTTGCCAGTCCTCGCTGGACTTAGCCAATTGAATATGAAACCGTCGCTGACGGGCGGCATCGAGTGAAATAACGTTGTTCATCGTGTTTCCTGAACGAGGGGGATGATTTATTGCCATTAAACTAATATCAAAGCAAATTTAAAGCCGTTTAAAGCGATGTAAACCTAAAATAAAGTAAAAATAAACCAAAAATATCATCATGTATCACTGTTTATCATGGAAATATCACGGTTTATCACGAAAGTTTCATAGAAATATCATGGTTTATCACGAAAGTTTCATGGAAATATCACGATTTATCATCACCATGATCGAATTTACCACCTAGTTGCACAATATTTGCACACTATTACCATCTATTTCCACAATATTTCCACAATATTTCCATCCTATTTGCAGCCCGTATCCGTTGATACTTAAAAGTATTATTTTGATACGCTTTTTGATCTAATTTTGTTACGCATATGACATCGAAATAAGTCAAAAATAACGTGATTTGCCTGTCCTAGTTTTTACACACCATACGCACCTTACAATGTGCCTTGAAACCCGCATGAAATAAGGACTTTGCCGTAAACAAAAATAGCAATAAACTAACTTTTGTTTACAATTGATTTTAACTCACTGATTTCAAAGGATATTTTCCGCAAAAGTGTATACACACCCATTTTTACGGGCACGCTGCGCCGTTCAAGAGACTAAAACGGCTAAACGATAAAATCAGGCGGCTGTA
Source organism: Solimicrobium silvestre (assembly GCF_002976435.1). GTDB lineage: Bacteria > Pseudomonadota > Gammaproteobacteria > Burkholderiales > Burkholderiaceae_D > Solimicrobium > Solimicrobium silvestre. The sequence goes on from NZ_PUGF01000046.1 coordinate 6,805, forward strand.
CTTCGCCGCTAAAGGAAGCTCCCCACCTCCGACAGGGGTTAGGGGAGCTTTTTTTTAATTAAATAACATATCTAGCAAATCAACAATCAACCGGAGCAAGGTCAGCAACAGTTTTATGTTGTTACGCTTCGATGGACGACGGCTCATGAGGCATTCCTTTTCAGTAGTTAAAAAAGGAAATGCATTCACGAAATAAAGTCACCGACCTTGCAATGCAAATGGTGGCGTCAGCCTATCCTGCATTAGATGCAGCAGAATTAGTATTACTAATTTTAAGACGGGTCTCGGGGCGTTAGCCCTGAGCAAGAGGAAAGGTAAAAATGCGAAGGGGACGAAGGCCACCAAGCAGTTTTACCGGCGAATCTACGCGACTTGTCGCGTGGATACGTTTCTCATCCTGTCCTAGAGGTGTCTGGGTATTTAGTAGGAGCTCGAGTATATGCTGGTGTGTAGGCTGAAGTGAATGAATTAGTAGCCGATTCGATGGGTGCTCTGGTCGGCGATTTATCAGTCCCATCGGTAACTAGTTTTGATGTTTATTTTATTAATGCAAAAGGAGTGAGTTATGTTGATGTCAGCGGCGGATGTGGCGTTCATGAAGGGAGAGGCTGCGGCGCGGCCGGGAGACGGGCCGGACATGGCCTTTGTGCGTGCCAGCGAGCATGGGTATATCGTGCCGGGGGTACAACAGACGGCGTTTATGCAGGGGTTCTTGCAGGCGATTGGCTAAGCGATAAGCATAGTAGATTGCGCGACTTCTCTTAGCCGCTAAAAAAAGCCACTCCTATCCAGTAGTTACTGGAGGGTGCGGCTTTTTTATTTAAAAGAGAAAGAATGTTATTGCTGCTGCGTTAAGGCTAGTCACTTGGTGCATTACGCTGCACTAATGACATCCTACATTACACCTTGCCGCGTTATTTTTTAATTTTTTTCCCATTTACAAACAATCTACGATTGAGAACAATATCCACATCATGCGTCATCTCCTCATGATGAATCACTCCTCCCTGTAGCCAAAGGGCATATTTACCTTGTTTCAAGTCAGATAAATTAATTGCTCCAATATTAGTTATTTTCAATGATTCAATTAAATTTTTAATATGCTCCCAATTTGAATAATGAAGTTGAAGATACCATCCATCATCATGTATATAGGCCAAATATTTATTATTCAAACTAGCTATTTTTGAAGTCGTAAGGGGCACGACTTTGTGCGCAAAAAAAAGCAACTCTGCAATTTCCTTATCGGAAATAATTGGAATTGTTGAGTCAGCATAGTCAGCCCATACAAAATTTCCCCAAGAATAAATATTTTCATTTATCAATTTCGGGATATTCGAACTTGAAACGAATTCGAACCTGCTATTTGGATCAAATTCAGAAATCTCGGACTGATGTTCGATAAGTGCAATGCCACCCAAATTATCCAGTGATTTCAAAAAATCTTTAAACTCTATTCCAGATGCAACAAGAAATTGTCGATCTGGATCGTTCCATAAATAAAGGTAATCCTTCATAAAATTAACACCTTCTTAAAATTCAAAATTACTAAATCAAATGATATCGACATATTGATATTTATCCTGAAATTTAAGATTTCAAAAAAAATTCATAATTATTTCAGTGCCTCACAAATTAACAATGCCAGGCTTAGGAACATCCTTAGGATCGTAATAATAATAGGGGTTATATGGATCAACACTACGGCCAACGCTATTTACTAAATCTTCCAAAAATATTAAATCTCCAGCAAAAGTTAATAAGAATCCTTTACTAAGCAAAAATTTGATTAGTTTTTTATTTTTAGGGAGTTTATCAGGGCAACTTCCATGACTACCTGTTCCATCTTTATTAATGACTACAATTTCATTTCCCTTGGAATCATAAATATGCGCATGTGGCTGTTGATTAGGTTGTAAATTTTTACTATCAATCCGATAGTCGTAATTTGTTCCGGGAACGGGTTCGGATTTTGGGTCGAGGCCGGATGGATCACTCAACGCAAGCGGATTACTTGCTACATAGCTAAATGTACTTATTCCAGCATATAAACCAAACGGATCACTTTCTGCGTATCGACCCGTCGTAGGATCATAATCCCTGAAGTAGTTGTAATGAAGATTGGTCTCTGCATCA
>NZ_PUGF01000047.1 GCF_002976435.1 Solimicrobium silvestre
TAGCGGGGGTTTTTAGGAAGAACAGCCTGACGATAACCTACTTTCACACTGGTTGCAGCACTATCATTGGCGCAGAGTCGTTTCACGGTCCTGTTCGGGATGGGAAGGGGTGGGACCGACTCGCTATGGTCATCAAGCATAACTGGTTGACTCGCTGTGGGCATCGTTGTTCTGATGTCCGCAACAAATCCAATTGGGAAGAAGCAAGTAGAGCTGGCTGTGTTTGGTTGGTATGGCGGGAATTTACCGCCGACCTTCTTTCACAGAGCCGCTATTATACAGCGTTTATCAAGTTGTGACTGCACAAACAAGGTTGGCAACACGTATTACTCTTGTAGCTATACCTGTCAAGGTTATAGGGACAAGCCTTACGGGCAATTAGTACTGGTTAGCTTAATGCATTACTGCACTTCCACACCCAGCCTATCAACGTCCTGGTCTCGAACGACCCTTTAAAGAGCTCAAGGCTCTGGGATATCTCATCTTAAGGCGAGTTTCCCGCTTAGATGCTTTCAGCGGTTATCTCTTCCGAACATAGCTACCCGGCAATGCCACTGGCGTGACAACCGGTACACCAGAGGTTCGTCCACTCCGGTCCTCTCGTACTAGGAGCAGCCCCCTTCAAATATCCAACGCCCACGGCAGATAGGGACCAAACTGTCTCACGACGTTTTAAACCCAGCTCACGTACCACTTTAAATGGCGAACAGCCATACCCTTGGGACCGGCTACAGCCCCAGGATGTGATGAGCCGACATCGAGGTGCCAAACTCCCCCGTCGATATGAACTCTTGGGAGGAATCAGCCTGTTATCCCCAGAGTACCTTTTATCCGTTGAGCGATGGCCCTTCCATACAGAACCACCGGATCACTATGTCCTACTTTCGTACCTGCTCGACTTGTCAGTCTCGCAGTTAAGCACGCTTATGCCATTGCACTATCATCACGATGTCCGACCGTAATTAGCGTACCTTCGAACTCCTCCGTTACACTTTGGGAGGAGACCGCCCCAGTCAAACTGCCTACCATGCACTGTCCCCAACCCAGATAATGGGCCAAGGTTAGAATCTCAAACAAACCAGGGTGGTATTTCAAGGTTGGCTCCACGCAGACTGGCGTCCACGCTTCAAAGCCTCCCACCTATCCTACACAGATTGGTTCAAAATTCAATGCAAAGCTACAGTAAAGGTTCATGGGGTCTTTCCGTCTAGCCGCGGGTAGATTGCATCATCACAAACATTTCAACTTCGCTGAGTCTCGGGAGGAGACAGTGTGGCCATCATTACTCCATTCGTGCAGGTCGGAACTTACCCGACAAGGAATTTCGCTACCTTAGGACCGTTATAGTTACGGCCGCCGTTTACTGGGACTTCAATCAAGAGCTTGCACCCCATCATTTAATCTTCCAGCACCGGGCAGGAGTCACACCATATACGTCCACTTTCGTGTTTGCATAGTGCTGTGTTTTTATTAAACAGTTGCAGCCACCAGTTTATTGCAACCCTGTCGTCCTTCCCCCGCAGGAGGGTCAAACTACTAGGGCGTACCTTATCCCGAAGTTACGGTACCAATTTGCCGAGTTCCTTCTCCCGAGTTCTCTCAAGCGCCTTAGAATACTCATCTCGCCCACCTGTGTCGGTTTGCGGTACGGTCTCGTATGACTGAAGCTTAGAGGCTTTTCTTGGAACCACTTCCGATCGCTTCGTGAATAAATTCACTCGTCTCAACCCCTTGAATTACGCTGCCGGATTTGCCTAACAGCCTTCTACAAGTCAAGAACAGGCTCTTCCAACCGCCTGACGACCTTCCGCGATCCGTCCCCCCATCGCATCATACGACGGTGCAGGAATATTAACCTGCTTCCCATCAGCTACGCATCTCTGCCTCGCCTTAGGGGCCGACTCACCCTGCTCCGATGAACGTTGAACAGGAAACCTTGGGCTTACGGCGTGGAGGCTTTTCACCCCCATTATCGCTACTCATGTCAGCATTCGCACTTCTGATACCTCCAGCATCCTTTACAAGACACCTTCGCAGGCTTACAGAACGCTCTCCTACCATATATCCTAAGATATATCCGCAGCTTCGGTGACTGGCTTAGCCCCGTTACATCTTCCGCGCAGGACGACTCGATCAGTGAGCTATTACGCTTTCTTTAAAGGGTGGCTGCTTCTAAGCCAACCTCCTGACTGTTTTAGCCTTCCCACTTCGTTTTCCACTTAGCCAATCTTGGGGACCTTAGCTGGCGGTCTGGGTTGTTTCCCTCTTGACGCCGGACGTTAGCACCCGACGTCTGTCTCCCAAGCTCGCACTCATCGGTATTCGGAGTTTGCAATGGGTTGGTAAGTCGCGATGACCCCCTAGCCATAACAGTGCTCTACCCCCGATGGTGATACTTGAGGCACTACCTAAATAGTTTTCGGAGAGAACCAGCTATTTCCAAGTTTGTTTAGCCTTTCACCCCTACCCACAGCTCATCCCCTAATTTTTCAACATTAGTGGGTTCGGACCTCCAGTGCGTGTTACCGCACCTTCATCCTGGCCATGAGTAGATCACTTGGTTTCGGGTCTACACCCAGCGACTAATTCGCCCTATTCGGACTCGATTTCTCTTCGGCTTCCCTATGCGGTTAACCTTGCCACTGAATGTAAGTCGCTGACCCATTATACAAAAGGTACGCAGTCACTCCATTTTTCAAGAGCTCCTACTGTTTGTATGCACACGGTTTCAGGATCTATTTCACTCCCCTTCCGGGGTTCTTTTCGCCTTTCCCTCACGGTACTGGTTCACTATCGGTCGATATCGCGTATTTAGCCTTGGAGGATGGTCCCCCCATGTTCAGACAGGATTTCTCGTGTCCCGCCCTACTTTTCGTACACTTAGTATCGCCACGTCTGTTTCGTATAAGGGGCTATCACCCTCTATGGCCGGACTTTCCATTCCGTTCTACTACAGTCGTGGGTATCATGTACAGGCTCTTCCCATTTCGCTCGCCACTACTTTGGGAATCTCGGTTGATTTCTTTTCCTGCAGCTACTTAGATGTTTCAGTTCGCCGCGTTCGCTTTGCATACCTATGTATTCAGTATGCAATGACCACTAGGGCCGGGTTTCCCCATTCGGAAATCTGCGGATCAAAGCGTGTTTGCTCGCTCCCCGCAGCTTATCGCAAGCTACTACGTCCTTCGTCGCCGGATATCGCCTAGGCATCCACCATGTGCACTTAGTCACTTGTCCCTATAACGTTAACCTCTGGTGTCAGCGTTCTTTCCTTACGGTCAGTCTTCTGGTTCATCACCAAAGTTCGGTATAGTTCTTTACTACATCTTACTTGAGTATTTTATTGCGTTGCCGTAGCTCAAGTGTCTTTGTATTTCTATGCCATTATTCCTAATGACTACTTGGATCACTCGTTACTACTTTATGTTTGTTCGATACAATCACAACCCATTTATATTAAACAAGACTCATCCGAGCATTTCTCTGGATAAACACATTCTAATTTTCTCTACTTAACTTCTTCTCAATTTTTAAAGAACGAAACAACCTTTTTGATCAAAGATCAAACCTAAATCCTGATGTTAAACCGACTACTACCGATTGCTCAGCAGTGTGTTATAACGTGATTTTTACTCACGGTCGATTTACGACGACTTAGGTTTGCACTTTAAAACGTGGTGGAGGTTAACGGGATCGAACCGTTCACCCCCTGCTTGCAAAGCAGGTGCTCTACCAGATGAGCTAAACCCCCATAAACTTCTATGCCATCCGATTGCTCGAACTTGCGTAACTTGGTGGGTCTGGTTGGGCTCGAACCAACGACCCCCGCGTTATCAACACGGTGCTCTAACCAACTGAGCTACAGACCCGCATTGTTGCGTTGACGTTACTTCGATTACTCTCAGCAACGGCGGCGTTTCATGTTCTTTTTTAACTACAGTCAATAAGTGTGGACACGTAAAACTTCGCGTGACTCTAGAAAGGAGGTGATCCAGCCGCACCTTCCGATACGGCTACCTTGTTACGACTTCACCCCAGTCACGAATCCCACCGTGGTAAGCGCCCTCCTTGCGGTTAAGCTACCTACTTCTGGTGAAACCCGCTCCCATGGTGTGACGGGCGGTGTGTACAAGACCCGGGAACGTATTCACCGCGACATGCTGATCCGCGATTACTAGCGATTCCAACTTCATGGAGTCGAGTTGCAGACTCCAATCCGGACTACGATACACTTTCTGGGATTAGCTCCCCCTCGCGGGTTGGCGACCCTCTGTATGTACCATTGTATGACGTGTGAAGCCCTACCCATAAGGGCCATGAGGACTTGACGTCATCCCCACCTTCCTCCGGTTTGTCACCGGCAGTCTCATTAAAGTGCCCAACTAAATGATGGCAATTAATGACAAGGGTTGCGCTCGTTGCGGGACTTAACCCAACATCTCACGACACGAGCTGACGACAGCCATGCAGCACCTGTGTATCAGTTCTCTTGCGAGCACTCTCTGATCTCTCAAAGATTCTGACCATGTCAAGGGTAGGTAAGGTTTTTCGCGTTGCATCGAATTAATCCACATCATCCACCGCTTGTGCGGGTCCCCGTCAATTCCTTTGAGTTTTAATCTTGCGACCGTACTCCCCAGGCGGTCTACTTCACGCGTTAGCTGCGTTACCAAGACAATTAAGTCCCGACAACTAGTAGACATCGTTTAGGGCGTGGACTACCAGGGTATCTAATCCTGTTTGCTCCCCACGCTTTCGTGCATGAGCGTCAGTGTTATCCCAGGGGGCTGCCTTCGCCATCGGTATTCCTCCACATCTCTACGCATTTCACTGCTACACGTGGAATTCTACCCCCCTCTGACACACTCTAGCGTTGCAGTCTCAAATGCCATTCCCAGGTTGAGCCCGGGGATTTCACATCTGACTTACAACACCGCCTGCGCACGCTTTACGCCCAGTAATTCCGATTAACGCTTGCACCCTACGTATTACCGCGGCTGCTGGCACGTAGTTAGCCGGTGCTTATTCTTCAGGTACCGTCATTAGTAAACTATATTAGAGTTCACCGTTTCTTCCCTGACAAAAGAGCTTTACAACCCGAAGGCCTTCTTCACTCACGCGGCATTGCTGGATCAGGCTTGCGCCCATTGTCCAAAATTCCCCACTGCTGCCTCCCGTAGGAGTCTGGACCGTGTCTCAGTTCCAGTGTGGCTGGTCGTCCTCTCAGACCAGCTACTGATCGATGCCTTGGTGAGCCTTTACCTCACCAACTAGCTAATCAGATATCGGCCGCTCTAAAAGCATGAGGTCTTGCGAGCCCCCACTTTCCTCCGTAGAGAATATGCGGTATTAGCGCAACTTTCGCTGCGTTATCCCCCACTTCTAGGTACGTTCCGATATATTACTCACCCGTTCGCCACTCGCCACCAGGTTGCCCCGTGCTGCCGTTCGACTTGCATGTGTAAGGCATGCCGCCAGCGTTCAATCTGAGCCAGGATCAAACTCTTCAGTTTAATGCCTGTTACTTGTGACCATTTCTGGCCTCTGTCATTGCTGACAGGTCGCTCACTCAAAATACTGACAGGTTACTGAATTGCTTCAGTTTCCTTATTTATCTTTTCGTGAACATTTAATACTTTTGTCATCGCAACCGAAGTCGCGATTCGCTGGTATTACATGCCCACATTTATTGACTGTATGTTGTTAAAGAACGTCACATTAATGTGACTACCTGTGTTTTCCGATTCCTAAAAACCGTACTCTTCGCTGACAAAGCGTTTTGTTTGTCAGCAGCACAGAAACGAGATTATGGGGCTTTTGCTACTCCGCGTCAACACTTATTTTTCGACACTTCGTTTTTTCTGCTCTCCCACTTTACTGCTCTCG
>NZ_PUGF01000048.1 GCF_002976435.1 Solimicrobium silvestre
TAAATTCACCGATAAATAAAAAAAATAATGCGCAATAAAATAAAATTTTGCATCCTTTTGCAGGATTAGGCATTTATATTTCCCGTCAAATTTTTAATTTTTTTCAAAAAAAATAATTTCTCATTAACAGAAAGAAAAATTCGCCATATATATATAGCGATCAAGATCAATGAAAATATAAACAAAAACAATCTCAATATTCCATCATTAACTAAAGATAGCAAAAATGAAGAAGTAATCAGCAACATCAAAATCACAAATTTCATACCCAATAATTCTTTAAACTTCAGATCAAATATTTGAAATGAGCAATAAAACATCAAATATGTATCAACGCTAATTCTTAATAGCCAAATCAATCCAGCTCCTATTAAGCCAAAGTAAGTCCCTCCCAGCCAAAGCATTAAACAATAAACTGGAAATTCAGCAACATGGATTCTCGCCGTTATGAAGGATTTACCATTCCCCTGCAGCAAGGAAAATGGAATTTGCGCAATACTGCTGAGCAATACCCCATAGGCAAATATTTTCAAAAGGTTTTCGCTTTTCTCTGCGAATGCATACCCTAGCCATAGAGAAAGTATATCTTGGCTCGCATACGAAATCATCAATGTAATTGGTGCAATAATTAATACAAGATAAAAAACGCTGCTCCTAAATAAAGTTAATATTTCCGAATTTGCAATATCTCCAATGGGGGCAGAAAACCTTGGAAACAATACCGCAGTCAATGCTCCAGGAATAATCCATATTTTGGTTACCATCTCATTTGGCGTCACATAATATGCAACCGCTGCTGCCGAAATAGTTACACTAATTAGGAAACGATCTAGATAAGACATAAGAGGACTAATAATATTGCTGACAGTCATCCAGCCACCAGATACCATTAATGATCTAAAAAGATTAGGGCTATATCGTCTATCGCTTAACATTTTGGGTAATTTTTTTACTGCATAATAACCATGGGCAAAACACGCAATAATTCTCCCTATAGTAAGCACTGCAGTAACAGAGACTAAGTCATTTTTATACCAAAGCACTACGACCAATGGGCCAATGAAAGTAAAAACCCCCATAGGAAATCGAATTAGATTAATAACACCAAATGCCAACTTAGCTTCCAAAATTCCTCTCAGACCTGACGTCAAGACTATGAATGGCATTGCAATTGCCATTATATGTATGGAGCCGATAATTTCATTTACATCCCCACCATAGGCCATTTGATTTGCTCCCCATTTAGCGCCCAACCACATGAGCAAACCAGCAAATATACCTAAACCAAGCAATAGCAGAAAACTGGTATAAATCAATGATGGAATATCATGATCACGTTTTTCTATTATAAAAAGAGACAACTGCTGCGTAAGCGCTCGACCAAGTCCTAAATCAAACAGTCCAAAATAACTAACTACCGCCCATATAAGGGTCAACACGCCAAAACGAGAATCTCCGAGATGATGTATAAGCACAGGCATGGAACCAATTGCTACCAATAAGGGTAGTCCCAAACCCAATAAATTGTAAAAAGTATTTCGAATGAGCATGCAATAACCTATCTTCTTTACGCTTAATTTTTTGCAACAAAAATCGATATGCTAAGAGAATTTCCATCCAAACCCTCGATAAAATAACGATCTGATATAACGCCACCAACCACGAGATATCCCGTATTGGATAATAATTTTTTACACATTAGATATTACATATATAATTTTTCATTTACTTTAGGCAAAACTATATTGCCACCAGCCAATTCGGAGATGTGCAAAAATATGCGGCAAGCTTCTCTGTGGACATACTTGAATGTTGAGGGCGCATAGCAAGAAGAAGATATTCACTGCTTTCATATTCGCCACCGAAATTTTAGTTACAAATAAACACTATTCAGTGTGGCCTCAGAAAAATCCATACCAAGTTGTTTGGCCTTATGCTGTTAAATGATAGATTCCAGTGCGCTCCATCATAAACTCATATGCATTTTGTGCGCCTTTGGCGTGTGCAACAATATTTGCGGTGACTGCAATTATCCGGCTCTAAGTAGGAGCACAATATTGGTCAAACTATATGCAACTCTTCTTTTCCTGAACCAAGCGCAGTATAGCAAGTTAGAAATTTTCCCCACATTCCATACACGCAACTAGTACACAGAATTAAGTGAGGAATACCTACTGTCTGAATTACCTGCTCACCTCATCTAGCGTTGGCTGAACTGCATAACTAAGTTGAATCCCCTTGATTACCATTACCGAATAACTCTTAAACACGGGATGTATCGTGTGGTGTTGAGATAATTAATATCTCACGGATACATGCCAACATGCGGGTTGTTAGTGAATCAATAAATCATTGACTTATCATAGACTGGCAGCAATTATTTTCATACTGCCATAGTTACAGGGATAGATTTGTTCCAAATCCACTAGCCAATACAAGCCCCCCCTTGCTTAATAAAGCGTCTTTACCCTTTCCAATAGTGCTACTAAATCATTTCCCGATCCTGTTTTATGAATGCTGTAGCTTTTGCAATCGTGTTACATGATCGTTTTAAGTTTCAATTAATTTATTAGATGTATTAAGTAGAAATCTCATTCGAATCATAAAATAAACCATGCAGCGCAACTAATAATTCTTTATCGTTTAAAACAGCCCAAATTCCAGCAAAAATCAAACCAAACAATAAACCCAGTAATGTAAAAGTACTGATATTTCGCGATTCAGGATTAAAAGATACAAAAATTTTATCAAAAATTTTTGTATTAAAAGTGTGCGAAGGATTCAATTGATCTTCAATACTATTTTTTTGATCGTGTAATCCGTGTAATTCACTATCTCTCACTTTCAGAGTATTAACCAGCACAATACTTTCTGAAAATTTCTTGTCTATCATGGCCGGTGTATTTATTTTCGAAATAGGTTCAAAAATACTCTGGCGCTCAATTTCAATTTTTGAAATATTTTCATTCACCTCATCTAAATTTTTCTTTAAACGGGAAACGAGTGGTGTCAGTAGCTGCTCATGTTCTTTTTCTATTAATAAAAAAGATGCTTGTAAATTTTTTATTGCATCTTCTTTAGAGAAACCATTCACTGATAAATTAATAAGACTCCCTCCCTTCACTACAGAAGCGGTAAATGAAGAACTTATAAGCTTCGAACGCGGATCTGCATTTAAATCTTCAGGTAAATTCAACGCACTCAATATTTGAGCTGCAAACCCTGGGAATTTAATGCGTTGCACTACATTGTTAGGGTCAATCAAGATTCCAGCAGCATTGCCAACTTGCCCGATTTGAAACAACAAATCTGCTTTCCATTGCAGTGGGCGCAACATTGCTGTGCCAAGCGCAATTGCAGCGCATACGATTCCTACAACAGCAAATCGCCAAATATGACGCTTAAGTAATGAAAAAATAGAGGGTTGCGGGTCTGTGGACATAAAGGGTGCGGAGTTAACCATGGTAATCAAGAAAAATTTTAAAACAAAACGGGATGTTACAGTATTCACTAGGCAATGTCATTGCTACAAAGCTAGCAGTTAGCAGTTAGCAGTTAGCAGTTAGCAGTTAGCAGTTAGCAGTTAGCATTAAAAAATCATATAAAAATCATTAATGCAATAAATGCCCACCTTGAAACGGGTGTTGGTTTAAAGCCTGTGTCTGATGTTGTTGTTGCTTGAGCTGTTCACTCCAGACCATATCTTCAATACCGCACTGCGGTTGATATTCGCGGACCGCTTCCAATAGCAAAGCACGTACTTCTTCATAAGCAAAGCTTCGGCAAGCTGCATCTAATTTATCTAAAATTTGTTGCAATATCAGCCATGAAATTCTATTTTCCTGTGCTCGCATTATCAGAGGATGGTCAGTTCCATCTACATTTTCACCGATCAATAATTCTTCATATAATTTTTCGCCTGGCCGCAAGCCAACATGCTGAATATCAATCGCTTTGTTATCCAAGCTTTCCGATTTAAGTAATAAGCCACTTAAACGCACCATGCGCTTAGCTAGATCTATAATTTTTACGGGCTCCCCCATATCCAACACAAACACATCACCCCCCTCTCCCATCGAACCCGCTTGCAACACTAACTGAGCCGCCTCTGGAATAGTCATAAAGTAACGAGTGATATCCGGGTGCGTTAAGGTAATTGGACCACCCGCCATAATCTGCTGACGAAACAATGGTACGACAGAACCTGAAGATCCGAGCACATTACCAAACCGCACCATACAAAAACGAGTACATGATTCTTTCTCGGCGAATGCCTGCAAAATCAATTCTGCCAACCGCTTGGTTGAACCCATCACATTCGTTGGTCGAACAGCCTTATCAGTCGATATCAAGACAAAGTTAGCTACGCCTGCATTCATCGCAGCACGCGCAATACTTAAAGTGCCGAACACATTATTACGGATTCCTTCTATCGGATTTTGCTCAACCAGAGGTACATGCTTATAAGCAGCAGCATGATATACCGTCTGTACGGAAAAAGTTGTTAAAATTCCTTGGCATTTGACGGTATCAAGCACAGATCCTAAAAATGGCATGATATGGATCGCTAAAGAGTGGCTTTGCTTAAAGCTAGATAATTCTTTTTCTATTGTATATAGTGCAAATTCAGAGGTATCCAACATGATCAGGCGTGCTGGTTTCTGGCGTAGGATTTGCCTACATAATTCAGATCCAATAGAACCGCCAGCACCACTAACGAGCACGGTTTTTCCGGTGATGCACGCGCTAATTAAGAGCGGGTTAGGCTCAACCGGATCACGTCCGAGCAGATCTTCAATTTCAATTTCCCGAATATCCTTAACGCTGAGTTCACCCTTGAGTAAATCACGAATCGGCGGGGTTACTTTCACTTTAATGTGCAGTTTTTCCAGCCAATCTAAAATCACTTTTTGTGACTTTTTAGAAATCGATGGCATAACCAAATGAATTTCCTGGACACGATTTTTTTTAATTAAACCAGATAAATCAGTCGAAGGATAAACACGAATGCCCGCTATTGTTGTACCTTGCAATTCTTTTTTATCGTCGATCAAAAACATCGGCCGATATTCTTGACTGGTTCGAAGTGCTGTCGCCATTTGTACGCCAGTGCGACCTGCACCATAGATAGCAACCCGAATCGCGTTGCGATTATGATTGCGTTTCAGTAAAAAAGAGCGTACTAAAAAACGGCTTGCCAGCATATACATCGCCGCATTTAGCCAAAAAATCCCAAATACCGCGCGCGATAAAATCTCAATTTTCAAAAAAATTGCCAGTGACAACAAAGATAAAACAGTGATGGTCACCCCATACATAATGACAATGACAATTTTTTGTTCCACAAATCGAATTATTGCGCGATATAAGCCTAATCGAATAAAAATTGGGATAGCAATAATTGGAGCAGCAATGATGACAAGAAGAAATTGCTTGAGCAAAGTAACATTGACCACATCAAACCGCATCCACAACGCCGCGGCAAACATTAAGGGCAAAAAAAACATATCCGCACAAGCAGCAATGCATTGCTTTTGAAATCGAGATAATGTCAAAAATAAATTAATCATTTTAAATACCTGAGTGCCACTTAAATACTGCCATTATTTCAAATTAAATCGCTGCTCGCTCAAGCATATTAAAAATGCAATTAGCATAAACTTTGCACTAACTTTCGCGCATTTTACTGCGCAGTAGAATCTTTATTTTTAGCTGATGCCAACGTTTAAATCAATCCAAACACAGTACATACAGAATCAGTAGTGTCCCAACGTTTCTCATAGGAGAGACATCTGTTCTGGTTGATTTTCACCATCAGATAAATTTGATAGCGGCGTAAGTAGTTGATTTAAAGGTGTTGTTTCAAACATAGTCAAACTCAAG
>NZ_PUGF01000049.1 GCF_002976435.1 Solimicrobium silvestre
AAAAAATGGGATGCTCAAAAGGACTATTTCCGATTAAACTGACGCGTCTTGAGCGGCTTTAAAAAGTCGTTTGAATGGAAAAATTAGGTCGCAGCGCGAATTCTTGTTTTTACACGGCCTCGGCACAAAGTTGACAGTCGCTTAGCTTCTCAATTGACAGAAATTCGAATCAAAATGACTTAAATAGGGTATATCGGTTTGGTACCAATATCATTAGACTTGGCAGGTTAATTGTCGTCGTTAATTTTGTAATAACTGGAGAAAAAATGTCGGCCGCTCAATTATTCCTTGCCATGACGTTTTCTGTATCACTAATATTTTTTACGGAAGAAGCGAATGCCGATACCGCAGGTGCTTCAGTTGTCTTTGTTGGTTGCCCTGGTGATGGCCAAACCGGACCCGTTCCTCCTCCAGAAGGTACGCCCGTATTGGTGAAAGTCGAATCGAAGGTTGCTAGTCGCTTGGCTTACTACAGGGGTGAATTTGGTCCGGGCACTTTCGCTCCAAAGGGATGGCAATGCCGTCTCTGGTATGGCTCTAACGGGTCATTTTTAATTGTTACACCGACTGCACCTCCTGCAACTTTCCCACCTCACCCTATCTCAGCGGAAGGGGTGGTCATTATGGGGCGAGATGGGGAAACGTCTGGTCGATTTGAAGTCGCCGAAATATCTGCTCGATTTTTTCCAGATGTCATGAAGGAATTCATCCAATATGTCAAAGACGAAAAATTGACACAATCCAATATAGAAACGAAACCATATCCGCAAGATGTAATAAATAAGGTTAGTGACAGAATGGTGGAATTTACTACTCCAGCCAATCTAGATGGTTTCGGGACCGGAATGTTTGCAAAATCAGACCAGTCTATTCGCGGTGTCGCTGCGCTAAGCCCTGAGTCTGAAGGCCCCAACATAATTGTTTTGCGCATGAGACTAGCAAAAGAACAAAGGTCGCTGACTGACCCCATAATAAAAATCATGGAATCTTGCATTCAAAAAAGTACTGGATGTTGAACAGAATTGTTGGCGGTTTACGTTCAAAAGACAGGTTGCACATTGCCGACTTAGGGGCATTATTTGAGATTTAATTAGAAGATAGAAATCTATGCAAGCTGCTCAGCGAATTCGTCATCTTTTTGTACTCCTTGTAATTTCCCCCATCTGTCTATGCCAAGGCGCGGAGAAGATCGTTCTGCCTTTAAAATTCGAGCAGAACATTCCGGTTGTGACTCTGCATATCGATGGTCGAGATTTGCAGTTTACACTTGACACTGGCGCATCCGATGCCTTGTATCTGGATCCGGACATTGAAAGCGCCATCCCCGAGGTGACGCGAACAGGTAAAATCGTCAAAAGCTTCGACTTGAGTGGCAAGGTGGTCGAGAACGATGAAATCTTGATTGCAGACCTTGTGGTCGATGGTATGCACTTTGGCCAAACGCGCGGCCGCATGCATACGCCATGGGGAATCACTGCGGAAGGTTCAAGTGGACCACCACACAGGTCCGTAATTGGTTTGCAGTTCTTTGAAAACAAGAAAGTACTGTTCGACTATTCCGGGGGGCGCATCATCATATGGAGTGCCGAGACGAGCATTCCTGCAGATGTGGTTGGTTGGACGATATTGCCATTTGAGCGCGGCCATGAAGGCGTAATTGTCGCGATGCGGAGCACAAATCGCTCATATCGACTGGTACTGGATTCGCCATCGACGATTTCGATTGTAAAAAGTCAAAGTGTCGAACAGAGTGAATCAACAACACATTGCAACATTCACTTTCACCCAGGCGAGGAATGCCGCAAAATTTCATTGACGCTTTTATCCGGTTCAGAATTTTCGCCGATTCTCATGGAAATGCCAGAAAAATTTCATGCAGACGGCATTATCGGACGCGAGTTTTTTGATCGGTATAAAGTTTATCTTGACCTCGCCGGTAGTTCAATTCGTGTGCAGTAACAACTGGCTTACTGAGATATGTATATGGTATCGTGACAGCCACGTCATTGACGGTTGTCGGCACAAACGCGACAGTCGAGTCAACAATGAATCTGAGATGAAAATTATGAGGAAACAATGACTCGGGCAATACTAAAAGTAATAGCTGCCGGCGAGCATGCTCGAATTGTTTGTGACAAGCTCCCCGGTTCAAAGATTGAGAATGGCACAGTTATCATGTCATCCGCGCTTGGCAGCGATGAATCACTCAATGCACATCTGGTTTGGTTGTGGGGGATGGTGAAAAACGAACGACGGGTACTAAAATCGGCAGTTGAGGCTGGCGCTCGAATAGTATGTGAGTGTTCTGCTTCGAAAGGTGAAATAAGATTGCTTCCGAATGGCGCGGAGATGCTTCACCTGCTTGGGGCTGAGTTAGTTATTAGTTCTAAATGAAATAAGGCTGAATCCGGCACTAACCCGACCTTGACTAGCGACACCGAAGTGGTGTTTTATTTTCAAGAATTTCGCACCACGATACGCGGGGGGCGCTACGCTTTAGTCGACGACTCCTTTCGACCCTCCAACAATGATAAAGAACAAGGCGAACAATGTTCGAATATGGCTTGCGATGATCATCACAGTTTTTTTAAAGGTACGTGGCGGGAACCTTTCCAAGGTAATTGCGACAGCCGTGGTTTCGATTGTGTGCATTTCAACGGCATCGCTAGCACAATCAGCAAATAATGATCGGGATGCCATTGCGGCACGGTATCTGAGCGAAGCAGGTAGTCTCGCTTCGAAAGCCGAACCGTCTGAAATCGCTAAACACCAATACCTACTTACGAAAATCGCTGAATACCAAGTTAAAGCGGGCGATGAAGGCGGTGCGCGTGAAACCCTCAAAATAGCACGTGATTTTATGCTCAAGACCAAGTCAGACCATGTTGGGGATGGTCCATATGTGAGTCTTGCAACAGCCAACGTAGTAGCAGGTGACGCGGCAGCGGCTGTAGATATCATTTTCAGCGACCCAATGGATAGTAACCACGCGCATGGCCTTTTCCAAATTTCGCGCGAGCAAGTTCTACTTGGGAACCTAGACCAAGCCCAACAAACTATTACGGCTATCGGCGAATTGGCAAACCGACGTGAGGGATGGCAAAGGAACGCGGACCTGAAATGGCACGATGAAGCGTTGCGATTGGTTGCTGGCTCCTACGCCGCAGCAGAAAAATTTACGGACGCCTCGGTCGCGATAAATTCCATACAGGATGTTGGAATCAAAGCCGAAGTCCTAGGGAGTACCGCCCTTGTAGCGACAAGAGCGGGAAAATTAAATCTTGCCCGAGAATTTTTTGACCAAGCCATAGCTTTCGCAATTCAGATTGGAACGCCAACAGATCCATTGCATATTATGTCTCGTGAATTTGTATTAAATGAAATAGCAGTCAACGCAGCAACAGCTGGTGATCGTAAGAACGCATTCCGGTTGGTGGACCTTCAGGGAAAAAACTGTAGGCACCGGGACGATACGTCGCATGAGAAAGGTGTCGATGCCGAAGAACTGAAGCGGACATCTAGTTTACCTGCATGCGGTGATCGAGATTTAGCGCTGGCATTTCTCGTGCAGGGTTTTTCGGGCAATGATGACCTTTCTAATGCAGAAAAGCTTGCGTCTACATTACCGATTGGCTATCCGCATGATATGGCGCAATCCGCTCTCTCAGGAGCACAGGCACGGACAAACGCTATCGAAGCCGCAATAGTGACTGCGCAGGGAATATCAATGTCAGTCCTACGGGATAAGGCACTATTGCGCATCACAGAAATTGCGGCGAAAAAGGAAAAACACATCCTTGCAAAAAAATCCATCAGCCACATTGACAATGTCGGTGAGCGCGCTCGCGCAATGCTGATAGATGCTATTCAACTTGTAAGCGCAGGCAAATTGGACGAAGCCTGGATACTCGCCGACGAGGTTCAGGAAATGGCCACTTTTCAAATGAACTACAACCAACGGATCGATGCCATATCCACGGCAGCAGCCATATTTTCGCTCCGTTCACTTGCAGATGCGGAGACCTTGTTGGGAAAATTGAATGAATGTGAGCGAAATACAGGTTTTTTACGAAGTGCAAAAATTCTTGCAAATCATGGCCGTCACGATGAAGCGATTTCAGCTTTGAGACTCGCGTTTAACTCTGTTCCGGAAACGTGTTCAAATCGAGGAATGAAGTTGCAGTTTGTTGCGCGGGAGAGGGTTCGTAATGGAGATCAGACCCAAGCCGCCGAAGATATAGCGAAACTTGCTGACCGGCTTGTTCGAGCTGAAGCTTTTCTTGGGCTTGCAAGCGGGCTTTGGAGCGAACCGGAAATGCCACTAATGACTCCAGGATGGTAACGAAAATTTGCAGTTCAACAGGCGGCTGGATGCAACTCGAAATCGCTTAGCTATCAAATCTAGCAAGCTTGAAAATGAATTGCGCAGATCAATTTGAATGTCCGGTGTCCGGAAAGCCGTATGGCTGAATAGGGCACCGTCCTGGCAACCACTGAAAAGCCTCAACGACTGCAATCCGATCCCAGCAGTCATAGAATAATAAAATTGCTAATTTGATTTTTTTAATTTATTGTTTGCCGGCCGTGTGTGCCCGCTATGCGCAGGACAGGCGACAGTGCCGTATGTCGGCATCTGCTTGGTGTCGGCAGAGGCTGTGTAAAAACGCACCCTAAAAAGCAATAAAAAATAATTCAAAAAATCTGTCAACGAGGTAAACAGAAATATCTCTCAAGCGTTATATAAAAAGTCGAATCCACGTTAAGGAGCGTTGATGAAGCGATTTATCCAAGGAGAGCACCGCACCCAAAGCACGCTGCTGCCGGAGGTGCTGGATGATTATGTGACCGAAGAG
>NZ_PUGF01000050.1 GCF_002976435.1 Solimicrobium silvestre
TATATATACTTATTAAATAAAGAAAGAGAAAAGGAAAACTGTAAAAATTTCATTCTCAAAAAAAATTAAAAATCAAAACCAAATACAGAAATTAAGCTTTTAAAGTCCTTAGAAGCATTTAAAAAATAAAAACATGGCTTGATAGGGAATTACATAAAAAAATCGTTCTAGGAGGTTTAAAACCAAGCTAATGAGTCTTCATACCGATAAAGCTTCAGTCGAAAAAAAAGCATCCCGAAGGATGCTTTTAATATTAATTATTAAAAATTTAACTATTTAATGTCATCAAACTCGCATTTCCACCTGCAGCAGTCGTATTAATACAAACTGCACGCTCAGCTAACAGCCTCCAGAGAGGCACCACTTCGTTTTCAGAGGTTTCAACCACCGTGGTTATCCATTCCTCCTGAAATGCAATCACCGGTCTTAAAGACGCCAACAATGATGTTTCTATTAAAGCCACCTGAGAAAGAAGCGCATCAACTTCACTAACTTGAATAGCGTTTTTAATAATATCAGGCAAACTAGCAGGAATTAAGCTTAAGGTTGCATTAGACATAACAGGAATATTTTCAGTAGCAAGAACTGCTGCAAGTTGATTTAACAATGTATTCACATTGCTTGCTGCACAGAAAATTCGCCCTCGTGGTGCAAACGCTAATGTATTTCGCTCGCCAGTCGGTCCTGGTAAAACTAAACTCATTTTTCGTGGTGTCGTTAATGCATAGTGTTCTGCAAATACAGCGAGTTTTTCATGTCCGTGAGTTTTTAACCAAACGAGCAACGTATTCAGCAAATCGGAAGATGGTCGTTCAAATACACTGTGGCCGTGAATTTGATCATTGCTATGTTGTTGCAAGCGTTTTAAATACAACGGTCCGCCAGCTTTTGGGCCGGTACCAGATTTTCCTTCGCCGCCAAACGGTTGAACACCAACCACGGCACCAACAATATTCCG
Organism: Solimicrobium silvestre; assembly: GCF_002976435.1. GTDB lineage: Bacteria > Pseudomonadota > Gammaproteobacteria > Burkholderiales > Burkholderiaceae_D > Solimicrobium > Solimicrobium silvestre. The sequence continues at coordinate 959 of NZ_PUGF01000050.1, forward strand.
GTTCACATAAATATTGCCGACATGCGCATGCTCAATCACATATTGAATAGTTTCATCAATTCGTGAATGAACGCCTAACGTTAAGCCATAACCAGTTTGATTAATTTGTTCGATTAGTTGTGGTAATTCATCGCGCTTATAACGGATTACATGCAAAACAGGACCAAATGTTTCATTTTTTAAGGCGGCTAAAGAAGATATTTCGATTACGGTCGGCGCAACAAAATGTCCTTCATTGCATTCTTCAGAAAGTGGTAACTGATGGAATGAAATCGCATTTGGACGTAGCTCATCGATATGGGATAACAATTTATTTTTAGCTTCTAAATCGATCACTGGGCCAATATCAATAGAAAGCCGATCAGGATTACCGATACGTAATTCTTGCATTGCGCCATACAGCATTTGCATGGTTTTATCGAAAATATCGTGCTGCAAACAAAGCACGCGCAATGCAGAACAGCGTTGCCCTGCACTATCAAACGCGGAACTCAATACGTCCTGAACAACTTGTTCAGGTAAAGCACTACTATCAACAATTAATGCGTTTTGACCGCCAGTTTCAGCAATCAAAGGAATTTCGCATTGTTCAGCAACCGAGCGTTTCGCCAATGTTTGATTAATTAATTGGGCAACTTCGGTTGAGCCGGTAAATATCACACCTTTAACACGAATATCAGCAACTAACTTAGCGCCGACCGTTTCGCCACGACCAGGTAAAAATTGCAATGCAGTGGTTGGAATCCCCGCTTTATGCAGTAATTGAATGGCGCGGAAAGCAATTAATGGTGTTTGTTCTGCCGGTTTAGCTAATACAACATTTCCAACCGCTAATGCAGCGCTTACTTCGCCTAAAAATATCGCTAAAGGGAAATTCCAAGGACTAATACAAACGACCGGACCTAAAGCGTTAGTCGTTGAGATCACTAAAATTTGCGCAGCGTAATACCGTAAAAAATCGACCGCTTCGCGGACTTCTGCGACCGCATTCGGAAATGATTTACCGGCTTCACGAATTGCCAGAGCAATAAATTCAACATGATTTGACTCAAGTAAATCAGCGGCTTTATTCAAGCAGGCTGCACGATCTTTAGGTAATGTTTTATTCCATTCATTGGCATGGGTAGCAGCCGCTTGCAAGGCAATTTCTAAATCATGACTATTAGCTTCAATGACATGCCCGACAATATCGGTATGCAAAGCAGGATTGGTAATAACATGACTCGTCGTTGCATTAGCAATGCCATGTAACAGCGGTTTTGCATGCCATTTATGCGAAGAGAATTGAGTTATTTCATGCGACAACACCCGAAGATTTTGTTCATTTGAAAAATCAAAGCCGGCAGAATTTTTACGTTCCTGGCCAAATAAATTTAACGGTAAATGAATTCCAGAATGCGGTAAGCCGGCTAATTTTTCAGCCACCGTAATTGGATTTTCTACTAAAGAATCTAAAGAAATAGATTCATCGACAATCTGATTTACAAACGATGAATTTGCACCATTTTCAAGTAAACGACGCACTAAATAAGCCAACAACGTTTCATGTGAACCGACTGGCGCATAAATACGGCAGGGACGATTTAATTTATCGGCACCAACAACTTTGTCGTACAAGGTTTCACCCATGCCGTGCAAGCACTGGAATTCGTAATCGGTAATTTTTTGCTGCTCGGCCCAGGTATAAATGGTGGCTAACGTCAGCGCGTTGTGGGTTGCAAATTGCGGATAAATAACGTCGGTTGCAGCAAGTAATTTTTGAGCACAAAGTAAATAAGAAACGTCGGTATACACCTTGCGGGTATAAACCGGATAACCGCTCATTCCATCAACCTGGGCGCGTTTAATTTCAGAATCCCAGTAAGCGCCCTTCACTAAACGCACCATAAATTTTTGCTTACTACGGCGCGCTAAATCGATTAAAAAATCGAGTACATAAGGGCAGCGTTTTTGATAAGCCTGGATCACAATTCCCAAACCTTCAAAGCCAGCCAAATCAGCATCGAATGCCAGCGCTTCGATTAAATCTAGCGATAATTCCAGGCGGTCGGCTTCTTCAGCGTCAATATTAAAGCCAATGTTGTACTGTTTCGCCAGAACTAGTAATTTTTTTAAGCCAGGTAATAATTCTTCCATAACGCGGCTGCGTTGCGCGCGTGAATAACGTGGGTGAAGTGCGGACAATTTAACCGAAATTCCCGGGCCATTTTTAATCCCGCGGCCAGCGGCAGCACGGCCGATCGCATGTATCGCGGTTTCATACGCCGAAAAATAGAAAGCGGCATCTTTTGCCGTGAGCGCCGCTTCGCCCAGCATGTCGTAGGAATAACGATAGCCGCGTTTTTCATTTTCCTGGCTATTTTTTAATGCTTCTTCAATTGTTTGTCCGGTGACGAATTGGTTGCCCAACATACGCATTGCTAGATCAACCCCTTTACGGATTAACGGTTCGCCACCTTTGGAAATGAGTTTTGATAATGCCGAAGCTAATCCGCGTTCGCTATTGGTTGAAACCAGTTTTCCTGTAACCAATAAACCCCAAGTCGCCGCATTGACGAATAAGGAAGGTGATTCACCTAAATGCTTGCGCCAGTCGCCCTTACTTATTTTGTCAGCAATTAAACGATCAACTGTTTGGTGATCTGGAATGCGTAATAAGGCTTCCGCCAAACACATTAATGCCACGCCTTCTTCGGAAGAAAGTGAAAATTCATGCATTAGCGCATCAACTCCGGAAGCGCGAGTACGTTGCTCCCTAACCTCTTTCACTAGTTTTTTTGCTAAAACCTGGATAGGCGCATGATCAAATGGGGTCAGCTGATCTAATAAAGTTTGTACGGCATGTGCTTCGTCAGGTCGATACGCGTTCGTAATGGCAAGTCGTAATGCGGTTGGCTGTGCTAATACTTCCGAGTGTAAAAATGTGAAAGGTTGGGTCATTTTGTTTGGGAGACAGTGAGGAGCTATAAAGCAAAAATGAAAAATATGATAAATAATTATGTACCACAAAGAAACTTTTTATCAATAACGTAGTCTAATGCTCCGCTCTTTATATGTAGTCAAACCGTTTTTAAAAAGAGAGGGCATTTATCCATTAC
>NZ_PUGF01000051.1 GCF_002976435.1 Solimicrobium silvestre
ATTACTTGCTACATAGCTAAATGTACTTATTCCAGCATATAAACCAAACGGATCACTTTCTGCGTATCGACCCGTCGTAGGATCATAATCCCTGAAGTAGTTGTAATGAAGATTGGTCTCTGCATCATAGTACTGCCCCGGAAACCTCAGATTAAAAGTGAACGGTCCAGCTCCGGTTGTTTCAGCCGTTGGTGGTGTATTGCCAAACGCTTCTCCGTCCCATTTCCATACGGTGTTTCCGTCACTGTCGGTGATGAGTCTCGGCGTGTTCAATTGATCCGCATTGATGTAATAGATTTGTTCTGTTTTACTTCCACTACCTGCCGCCACGGTAATATTTACCGGGGTACTGGTTGCGATTAAACCGTTACTATCCGTCACTTGCGCTGTGAGTTGGTAACTTCCGGCGACCGTATTCGGTATCACTATGCTATACGGTGGCTGGGTGACTGTTCCCATTAATCCGATGCCATTAAAGAACGCCACTTGCGTGATGGTGCCACTGCTATCGGTCGCTGTCGCGGTTAATGTCAATGCCGCTGGCGCGGTGAGTGATTGTGCTGTCGTTGGACTTGTTAACGTGATCACCAATGGCGCTGCAGTCACAGTAAAAGACTGCATTACTGGTGTTGCTGGACTATAAATACTGCTTCCCACTTGATTGGCGGCTATCGTACATGTTCCCGCACTGACTAACGTCACCGTCGAACCCAATACCGTACAGACTGGCGTTGTCGTTGATGCCAAACTGACCGCTAAACCAGAGCTGCTCGTGACAGTTAATGCAAACGGTGCAGCGCCAAACTGTTGATTAGCAGGTGCGGTAAAACTAATCGTTTGCGCTTCTGCCGTCACCGTAAAAGATTGACTCACTTCCGGAGCAGCGCTGAAGTTACTGCTACCGGCTTGGTCCGCTGCAATGGTACACGTCCCTGCAGTCACTAACGTCACCGTCGAACCCGATACCGTACACACCGGTGTGGTGCTGGAAGTAAAACTAATTGCTAAACCAGAGCTGCTCGTGGCAGTTAATGCAAACGGTGCAGCACCAAACTGTTGATTCCCTGGTGCCGCAAAGTTAATCGTTTGCGCTTCGGCAGTGATAATGAAGGATTGCGTGACTTGCATCGCCGCGCTGTAATTACTGCTCCCCACTTGGTTCGCTGTAATCGTACACGTTCCCGCACTCACTAATGTCACTATCGAACCCGATACCGTACACACCGGTGTGGTGCTGGACATGAAACTAATCGCTAAACCAGAGCTGCTCGTTGCCGACAACGCGAAGGGAGCAGCACCAAATTGTTGAGTAGCTGGTGCGGTAAAGCTAATCGTTTGTGCCTCAGCAGTGACAGTGAAGGATTGGGTGACTTGCGTCGCCGCGCTGTAATTACTGCTTCCCGTTTGATTCGCATTGATCGTACAGGTACCCGCACTCACTAATGTCACCGTCGAACCGGATACCGTACACACCGGTGTGGTGCTGGACATGAAACTGACCGCTAAACCAGAGCTGCTCGTTGCCGACAACGCGAAGAGAGCAGCACCAAATTGTTGAGTAGCTGGTGCGGTAAAGCTAATCGTTTGCGCTTCAGTGGTCACGGCAAAGGAATTGGCTACTTGAGGCGCCGCACTGTAGGTCGTATTCCCTACCTGATTCGCATTGATCGTACACGTTCCACCCGCAAGTAACGTGACCGTTGAACCCGACACGGTACAGACGGAAGTGGTTGCTGAGGTGAACGCTACCGCTAAGTTGGCACTGCTGGTCGCGGACACCGTAAAAGGTGCTGCACCGTAGGGTTTACCGGCCAAGGCGGCAAAGGTGATCGTTTGCACTTCGGTTGCCACCGTCAACGAGTTGGCAACCTGGGCTGCCGCACTGTAGAGGGTATTGCCCGCCTGATTCGCATTAATGGTGCAAGTACCCGGAGCGACTAAGGTGACGGTGCTGCCAGATACGGTACAGACTGACGTGGTGGCTGAGGTGAACACCACGCCTAAGTTGGCGCTGCTGGTGGCGGACACCGCAAAGGGTGCTGCACCATACGTCTTACCGGCTAACGTCGCAAAGCTAATCGTTTGCGCTTCTTTCGCTACCGTCATCGATTGCGCAACTTGAGGAGCTGCACTGTAATCGGTATTACCCGCTTGATTCGCATCGATCGTACAGGTACCGGGAGCAACTAACGTGACGGTGCTGCCGGATACAGTACAGACTGACGTCGTGGCTGAGGTGAACGCCACGGCTAAGTTGGTACTACTGGTGGCGGACACCGTAAAGGGTGCCGTGCCATACGACTTACCGGTCAACGCCGCAAACGTGATGGTCTGTGTTCCTTTGGTGACCGTAAACGATTCGGCCACTTGGGGAGCGGCGTTGTAATTGACATTACCGGCTTGATTGGCATCAATCGTACAGGTGCCGGGAGCAACCAAGGTGACGATGCTGCCGGATACGGTACAGATTGCGGTAGTCGCGGAAGTGAATGTGGCCGCGAGCTTGGCACTGCTCGTTGCTGACACGGTGAACGGGGCGGTGCCGTACGACTTACCGGTCAACGCTGCAAACGTGATCGTTTGGGCTTCTTTGGCGACCACAAACGATTGCGCAACTTGGGTCGCGGCACTGTAGGTGGTATTGCCTGCCTGATTCGCGTCAAGTGTACAGGTGCCCGGTGCCACGACCGTCACCGTTGAACCGGAAACCGTACACACCGCGGTGGTGGTCGAGCTGAAGGCCACCGTTAAACCGGCGCTACTCTTGGCGGACACCGTAAAGGGTGCCGCCCCATACGTTTTACCGGCTAAGGCCGCAAACGTGATCGTTTGCTTGGTGCTGGCCATCGCTGGCTGTTGCGTTAGCACACCCAGCAGCACGGCTGCCATCCAACATCCTATTATTCTTCTCTTTATCACATCAATTCCCCTGGTGCGATCTGCTGTGGGCAGATCGCTTATTTGTTTGTCGACGACGGCTGATCTTGTTTGTTTATTTTTAGCTTAGTTAGCTGGTTGGCTTATTCCGCTTGCTGCGGTGCGCTCTAGTGCTGCGCCACCGCCACCGGGATATCGTTGAGGTAGATGTAATCTGCCCCCTTGGTTCCCGTGCTCTCACCAATCAACTTACCACTCTGGTCGTAATTAAAGACCGTCGTGCCATTCGGTGTGACTTTGAGCACCCGCTGTCCCAGCGCATTGATCTGGTATTGCACGGATCCGATGGCGGTTTGTGCGCTCACCATCCGACCACGGGCGTCGTAACCAAATTGGTTATTGACGTTATTGGTGATGCTGCCATTGGCGTCACTTTGAATCGTATTCACTTGGCTACCGCTGACTTGGGTCAGTTGGTTGCTGGTACTGCCATAGCTGTATTGCGTGTTCGTTCCGCCATTGCCCATTGTGGTGCGGTTGCCGACCGGGTCGTAGCTGTAGCTAAAACTGCTGGTGGCATTGATGGCACTATTCAGACGATTTAAGGCGTCGTAGGTGTAGGTGACGTTTTGGGCTGGATCGGTCTGGGTGACTAACCGGCTACCGGCGTCGTAATTTAATATCCGGTTTTGTTGATTCAGGCTGTAGCTGGTGGTGCGGCCATCGAGGTCGGTGGTGTACTTCACGGTGTTGCCGGTGCCGTTCACGTACGAGAGGACTTTGCCGGTCGGGGCGTACAGCACGTTGGTGACTATGTTAATGGTCGTGCCGTTGTTGATGCTGGTGAGTTGCGTTACACGGCCTAAGGCATCGCGGGTGTAGATCAGTTGACGACCGCTCGGGTACATCACACTGGCTAATTGACTGGCGTTGTCATAGGTATAGCTGGTGGTGTAGG
>NZ_PUGF01000052.1 GCF_002976435.1 Solimicrobium silvestre
GTAATGGCATGACCGACATGCTGGAAATCCAGCATGTCGGCGATGGAACGGCGGTCGCCACAGAATGGATTGCGGCGCAGAACGGGTATACCCAGGGACCGTCGACAGTACTGGGCAAATGGGTGGCGGGTACGCTATATCAGTTTGGGCAAACATCCGCTGGAACTGGCAATGCACTGATTGAAATTCAAAATGTGAATGGGCAGACCGTTGCCACCCGCTGGGTAGTGGGCGCGACGGGTTTAACGCAAGAAGATCAAACGACATTGGGCGTCTGGTCGGCCAGCAATGCCTTTCAATACGGCGATGTGACCGGGACAGGCGAACTGGATCTAATGGAAGTCGCGCCGACAGGAACCGAGAGTGTGACGGTGACGCGTTGGATTGCTGGGGCGACTGGTGCCGGATTTGCTCAAGGTGCCAGCCTTAACCTGACGGATACGTCCGGTGGTGGTGGATTTATTTCTCCGATTGCCTTGCAAGATGTCAGTGGGACGGGATACTTGTCGTTGGTGATACCGTGGACAGTATCCGGTAACTACTACTTGTTTGATCAAGTGAATGTCGGTAACGCTGGCACACTGACCTCGGTGAGCAGTGGTCTGAATAGATGGAATTACGTCGGTTCGACCATTAGCACTGTCTATGCGCAATTCAGTTTAAGTAACGACCCCAACACCAACGGGAAAGGGATGGGCTTCGTTTTTGAAAATACGAGCGGAAAGGTGAGTTTCAACACGGTCATACCGAGCACGGGTGCGATGATTAGCGTATCACTGGGTACGCCACAGTTGAACCAACAATTTTTAGCTGGTGATGTGACGGGTAATGGCTGTTCTGATTTAGTGCAGATCTGGGAGAACGGGCAGGGTCAGGCTGTCGCCAGTGTGTGGTATTCGAATGCGCAAGGAACTGCGTATACCCAGGGTGCGACTACGGTGTTGGGTGTATGGCAACCGGGAGCAACGTACCAACTGGCGGATGCGAATGGTGATGGTCGCGCTGACATCGTGGCGAGCTGGATAGCTGCGAATGGCAGCGCCGTCGTGAGCACCTGGTATAGCACCGGAACAGGATTTAGCCAGAACGGCAATTGGATTGCGGACACTCAAGCGGTAATGGGTAATTTCACGGGTAACGGCATGACTGACATGTTGGAAATCCGGCATGCAGCGGACGGCACGGCGATCGCCACAGAATGGATAGCGACACAGAGCGGCTATACCCAAGGACCGTCGACGGTTTTGGGGCAATGGGTGGTGGGTATGCAATACCAGTTTGGGCAAACATCCGCCGGAACCGGTAATTCGCTGGTTGTCATTCAGGACTTGAATGGACAAACCGTGGCCACGCGTTGGACAGTGGGCGCGACGGGGTTGACGAAATCAGATCAAACGACGTTAGGCCGTTGGTCAGTGAATAATAGCTTCCAATATGGCGACGTGACCGGGACGGGCGAACTGGATCTGATGGAAGTGTCGTCGACAGGAGCTGATAGTGTGACGGTGACTCGTTGGATTGCTGGGGCGACTGGTGCCGGATTTACGCAAGGTGCCAGCCTTAACCTGACGGATACGTCCGGTGGCGGCGGATTTCTCTCGCCGATTGCCTTGCAAGATGTCAGCGGAACAGGACACCTGTCGTTGGTGATACCGTGGACAGTATCTGGTAACTACTACTTGTTTGATCAAGTGAATGTCGGCAGCGCTGGCACACTGACCTCGGTGAGTAGTGGCCTGAATAGATGGAATTACGTCGGTTCGACCATTAGCACTGTCTATGCTCAATTCAGTTTAAGTAATGACCCCAACACCAGCGGAAAAGGGATGGGCTTCGTTTTTGAAAATACGAGCGGAAAGGTGAGTTTCAACACGGTCATACCGAGCACGGGTGCGATGATTAGCGTATCACTGGGTACGCCACAGTTGAACCAACAATTTTTAGCTGGTGATGTGGATGGTAATGGGCGTACTGATTTAGTGCAGATCTGGGAGAACGCTCAGGGGCTGGCGGTCGCGAGTGTGTGGTATTCGAATGCGCAAGGGAGTGCGTATACCCAGGGAGCGAATACGGTGCTGGGTGCATGGCAAGCGGGCGCAACATACCAGTTGGCAAATGTCAGTAGCGATGGTCGTGCCGCGATTGTGGCGACCTCAATCGCCGCGAACGGCAGCTTGAATATTAGTACGTGGTATAGCACCGGTAGTGGCTTCGGTCAGAACGGTAATTTGAGTGCGGACACTCAAACGGTGATGGGTAATTTTACGGGTAATGGCATGGCTGACATGCTGGAAATCCAGCATGCGGCGGATGACACGGCGATTGCGACAGAATGGATTGCGACGCAGAGTGGGTACACCCAAGGATCGTCGACAGTACTGGGCCAATGGGTGGCGGGTACGCAATACCAGTTTGGTCAAACCTCCGCCGGAATCGGCAATGCGCTGGTTGTCCTTCAGGATGTGAATGGACAAACCGTGGCGACGCGTTGGGTAGTAGACGCGTCGGGACTAACGCAAGAAGATCAAACGACATTGGGAATCTGGTCGGCCAACAACACCTTTCAATATGGCGATTTGACCGGAACGGGCGAACTGGATCTGATGGAAGTCGCGCCGACAGGAACCGAGAGTGTGACTGTGACGCGTTGGATTGCAGGAGCGACTGGCAGCGGATTTACGCAGGGCGTCAGCCTAAACCTGACGGACCCTGAAGGTGGTAACGGCGGATTTATTTTCCCGATTGCCTTGCAAGATGTCGGCGGCACAGGATACCTGTCGTTGGTGATCCCGTGGACGTATTCCACTTCATACTACAGTTTTGACCAAGTGAGCGTCAGCAGCACTGGTGCACTGGCTGCGGTGAGTAGCGGTTTGACTGGACTTAGATCTACCAGTGCGACTATTAGTACCGTCTACGCGCAATTCAATTTAAGCAATGACCCCAACACCGCCGGAAAAGGGATGGGCATCGTTTATGAAAATACGAGCGGTACGGTAAGTTTCGAGGCGCTCATACCAAGTACAGGTGCGATGATTAGCGTATCGCTGGGTACGCCACAGTTGAACCAGCAATTCTTAGCCGGTGATGTGACGGGTAATGGCCGTTCTGATTTAGTGCAAATTTGGGAAAATTCTCAAGGTCAGGCGGTTGCCAGTGTGTGGTATTCAAATACGCAAGGAACTGCGTATACCCAAGGTGCGACTACGGTGCTGGGCGCATGGCAACCAAGTACGGCGTACCAACTGGCGAATGCGAATGGTGATGGTCGTGCCGCGATTGTGGCGACTTCAATCGCGGCAAACGGCAGCTTGAATATTAGTGCATGGTATAGCACCGGCAGTGGCTTCAGTCAGAACGGCAATTGGAGTGCGGACACCCAAACGGTGATGGGTAATTTCACGGGTAATGGCATGACCGACATGCTGGAAATCCAGCATGTCGGCGATGGAACGGCGGTCGCCACAGAATGGATTGCGG
>NZ_PUGF01000053.1 GCF_002976435.1 Solimicrobium silvestre
ATAACTACGATGCCGTCGGCAACCGCACCACGATGGGCAATGGCGGAACGAACACCCAATACAGCTATGGCAGCACCAGTAACCAACTGACCCAAGTCAGCGGTAGCCAAGTGAATACGATCCAAAGTGACGCCAATGGCAGCATCACCAACAACGTTAATAACCAGTTTGCCTACGATGCTCGTGGTCGGATGGTCAGCGCACAAACCGCCATCGGATCGGTGCAATACAAAATCAATGCATTAGGACAGCGGGTTCTCAAAGTGACACCGACTGGCACGACGGTTTTTAATTACGACCAGGGTGGTAAGTTGATTGGCGAGAGCACGGGAACCAAGGGGGCAGATTACATCTACCTCAACGATATCCCGGTGGCGGTGGCGCAGCACTAGCGCACACCGCAGCAAGCGGACAAGCAAACTAAGCGAACAAGCTAAAAATAAACAAACAAGATCAGTCGTCGACAAACAAACAAGCGATCTGCCAACCACAGATCGCACCAGGGGAATCGTTGTGATAAAAAAAAGTATCAGTAAATATGGGATAGCTGTCTTAATCGGCTTACTCACAGCACTGCCGGTCATGGCGCAAACAGCGCAAACCATCACGTTTGCCGCGCTAGCCAATCAAACGTTTGGCGCGGCACCGCTCACCGTGTCGGCCACCAGCACGTCAGGGTTGGCGGTCACGTTTTCTTCGGCGACAAGCGCAGTCTGTACCGTTTCCGGTTCCACCGTGACCGTACTCGGTGGTGGAACCTGTACGCTGGATGCCAATCAAGCGGGTAACGCGACCTATGTGGCTGCCGCGCAAGTCGCGCAATCATTCACTGTTGCACAAGAAGCGCAAACACTGACGTTTCCCACCGTGCCAACGCAATCGTTTAGTCCAAATACCGTCACGTTAGCAGCCAGTTCGACCTCCGGCATGCCACCGACCTATCTGTCACAAACGCCGTCGGTCTGTACTGTGTCGGCCAGTATGTACGGTAAATACGTGTCGTTAGTTTCCGTCGGCACGTGTACGATTGAAGCCACGCAACCGGGGAATCCGAATGTGATTGTCGCGCCGCCGGTGACGCAATCATTCTCGGTGGTGCAAGCCGCTCAGAGTATTACGTTTGCCCCGTTAGCCGGTCAAAATTCTGGTACGGCACCCTATACGATATCAGCGACGGCTACGTCAGGCTTAGCGGTGGCATTTTCTTCTGCGACAAGCGCGGTGTGTACGGTGTCCGGTTCCACCGTGACCTTAGTCAGTATTGGCACGTGTACGATTAATGCCAATCAGGCCGGCAATGCTAATTTTAGTGCGGCAACGCAAGTGGCTCAATCCTTTAGTATTCGCGGTGCGCAAACACTGACGTTCCCAACAGTACCAACGCAAGCATTTAGCTTAAATACCGTCACATTAGCGGCCAGCTCGACCTCCGGCATGCCACCGACATATATTTCACAAACACCGTCGGTCTGTACCGTGTCGGCAAGTAATTATGGTCAATTTGTGTCGTTAGTGTCATTAGGTACGTGTACGATTGAAGCAACACAACCGGGCAATCCCACGATTTGGGCTGCGCCACCGGTAACGCAATCGTTCTTGGTGGTTCAAGCTTCTCAGAGCATTACGTTTGCCCCGTTAGCCGGTCAAAATTCTGGTACGGCACCTTATACGATCTCAGCAACGTCCACATCAGGTTTAGCCGTGGCATTCACCTCTGCCACCACACCAGTCTGTACGGTGTCCGGTTCCACCGTGACATTAGTCAGCATTGGCACGTGTACGATTAATGCCAATCAGGCCGGTAACGCTAATGTTAGTGCAGCAGTACAAGTGGCCCAATCATTTAGTATTCGCGGCTCGCAAACACTGACTTTCCCCACTGTACCGACGCAAGCATTTAGTCCGAATACCGTCACCTTAACGGCAAGCTCGACCTCCGGCATGCCACCGACATATATTTCACAAACACCGTCGGTGTGTACCGTATCGGCAAGCACTTACGGTAAATACGTGTCGTTAGTATCCTTAGGCACGTGCACGATTGAAGCCACGCAACCGGGCAATCCCACGATTTGGGCCGCGCCACCAGTGACGCAATCGTTCTCGGTAATTCAAGGTCCTCAGACCGTGACGTTTGCAGCGGTAGCCAATCAAGTTTTGGGTGCAGCACCATTGACGATGTCAGCGACCAGCACATCGGGTTTAGCTGTTGCATTCACGTCAGCCACCACACCGGTTTGTACCGTTTCAGGTTCAACAGTGACCTTAGTCGGAGCAGGAACGTGTACGATCAATGCCAACCTGGCAGGCAATACGAACTACAGTGCCGCTCCCCAAGTGAGTCAATCATTTAGCGTAGGCCAAGAAGCGCAAACGATTAGTTTCAACGCACCGGCAAATCAACAGTTTGGCGCGGTGCCATTCGTTTTATCTGCAACGAGTACGTCGGCTTTAGCGATCAGCTTCACCTCCAGCACCACACCGGTGTGTACGGTGTCGGGTTCGACGGTGACGTTAGCGAGTGCGGGGATATGTACGATTGCGGCGAATCAAGTGGGAAGCAGTAACTACAGCGCCGCAGCGCCAGTGACGCAGTCCTTTACAGTAACCCCAGCGCCGTTGATGATTACCTTAACGAGCCCAACGACAGCTCAGTCACTCACCGCACCAGCGACATTAACATTAACTGCAACGGCAACGGACAGCAGTGGCACCATCACGCAAGTGGCGTTCTTTAATGGCACGGGACTCATGGGAACCGTAACCCAGCCACCGTATAGTATTGTGATACCGAATGCGATCGCGGGCACGTATCAGATTACGGCGCAAATGACGGATAATAATGGCTTGACCGCCACCAGCGCGGCGGTCAATATTGCCGTGGCGGCAGGTAGTGGAAGTAAAACAGAGCAGATTTATTACATCAACGCCGATCAACTCAATACACCGCGCTTGATTACGGATTCGGATGGCAATACGGTGTGGCAGTGGGATGGTGAAGCGTTTGGTAGTACACCACCGAAAACGGAAGTGACTGGGGCAGGGCAGTTTACGTTTAACTTGCGCTATCCGGGGCAGTATTATGATGCAGAGACCAATCTTCATTACAACTACTTCAGGGATTATGATCCTACGACGGGTCGATACGCAGAAAGTGATCCGTTTGGTTTATATGCTGGAATAAGTACATTTAGCTATGTAGCAAGTAAT
>NZ_PUGF01000054.1 GCF_002976435.1 Solimicrobium silvestre
AAAAAATGGGATGCTCAAAAGGACTATTTCCGATTAAACTGACGCGTCTTGAGCGGCTTTAAAAAGTCGTTTGAATGGAAAAATTAGGTCGCAGCGCGAATTCTTGTTTTTACACGGCCTCGGCACAAAACGGTCGCCGGGCCGGTCACTGTAAATTTGCTAGAAATTTAAACTATGGGTTACGTAACGATTTTTGTTTCATTAGTATTAACCGGATTTTCGTGGAATCGGATCTTCCGACAAACGGATACGGCAATTGTTAAAACCGGGTATTTGGTTCTAACTGCTGTTCCGTTTGTTGGGCCGCTTTTTTATATGTTGATTGATCCTCCTCCAAATCAACCAATAAATAAATTACCTTATTCACTTTGGCCAGAACAGTCCAGGGGAACAAAAGTGTGGCCGAAGTTTGATCCTTTAATTCAATCGTTAGCGAGCATTTTTAGGCGATCAAAGAAAAATGATGAATAATGACGAACCAAATGCAATGCCTTAATACGACACATTGCCGCCGTTCAGTATTTGAGTCTATTTAGAGCCTATTTTTATCAGGGGAGATTCCGCGTTGATATTACAAATATTCCGTGTGCTTTTTATTGCCATGACGTTTGATTGGTCGGTATCAGCATATTCAGCCGATCTAAAGGGAGAGTGGGCTCTGCAAGTGGAAGATCAAAAGCACCAGCCCATCGCGGTTCTAAGCATTAAGTTTACAAATAGGAAGGCGGACTCCTGCCTTAGCGATAACTGGTTGCGCGTCGAAGTTTTGTCCGCAACAACTAAAGATGATGGCTTCTTTCCAATATCTGATCGGCTGTCGTACAAAATAGAGAATAACAAGCTAACTATTGGTCGCAATGAAATTTGCGATGCATATTTAGGTTTAGGTGGCTCAATAAGTAGTGAGGAAATACACGGAGACTACTATTCTCTTGGAATGGCCGGTACTAGAGCGCTGGGGTTCTTCTCACTTAGAAAAAAGCATTGATTAATTATGCTACAAGATATTTAAAATTGAATTGAGTGTCGGCTTATACCGGCACGAAACCGACATTCGAAGGATCGTCCAATTCGGGCTTAAAAACTGGAGCTCTCATCAGAAATTTCAATTGAAAAAATACTTTACTTAAATTGAGTCACAAAATATTGGGAACTATTTTATGTTTTCACCAGCACCAAATGCGCGGGGTAGTCTAAAGCCGGGAACATTATATGCAATTGCTGGTGAGCACGATTGGATATATTACGGCCAAGTGGATCAAGGCAAGAAAGTAGGTTTCTTTCGATTTCGTTCAAAGCAACTCGTCTCGAATGAAGAAATTCTTACCAACACAGTAATGTCGAGGGTCAATGTCGTGTATTCATCAATTGGTTCCGCGCTTCGTAAAGGTTCTTGGAAGCTTCTCGGAATTGGCGCAATTCATAAAGAACTGCTTCATTCTCTTTCGGTCGTTCAGTGGCCGGTTGGGACATTGATAGTGACAATTTGGATGGATGGCAAGGAAATTGGTGAAACAAGGGTCGAAGACCCGAAGATTCAGGATTTTGAAATCATCGCAGGCTGGGACGCTTTTCATCATATTCCAGGAAGACTAAGAGTTGACTTTGAGGGTGATGATTCAAACATAATGATTGGTGGCCCAATTAGACGAGAGCGCCGGTTAAAGGAGGAAGCTGCGAGGCGAGCCCCAAACATGCCGTATCACCAGCTTCTGCCTGACTGGGTTCCATGTAGGTAAAGTTGAAAAATGTCGTCTTGCGGCACATTAGCCCATCCGGTGCGAGGGTCAGTTCTTGAATTCCAACACGACGAAATTCGCGAAAGTCGTAATTCAAGAACTGACCCTCAGACCCTCAATTGAGACAGGAAATTTGTAATGTATTTTAATTTCAAGGACTGGTTTTCCATCATCCTGTTATCTACGTCATTGACCGCTTGCGCAACTGGTGGCAACGTCGAACCGGGTGACGCTGATTACCCTAAGATTAATGCTTACGCCAATAGCGTACTGAAAATTCATGGCACCAATCCGGATGGAGTGCCCATAAAGTTTGCAATAGCTTGGGCTGCAACAAATATTCATGGATATCCGGTTGCTGATGGAACTTGCAATTGGAAATCCAACTGGTTCGAAGGTGTGACTACTGGGTATTATGTAAGTTTGCCAATTGACGCATCCACTAAAGGTGGTGAATACGAATTCAAAGTCAACACAGACGCCTTTATTCCCGGCAGGTGTGGGTGGAAATTTTTTGGAATAGAGGTGTACTCAGGCAATCAGATTCATCAAAAGGGTTTCGCATTTGACCCTGCTGCGATTCTCGTTTCCAAAAACGCTCATCTCCCGAATTGGGCCGGAATGATTCAAAAGGAAAGCACCAAAGTGGACATTTCTTGCAGGGTTCATGCGTACATGGACGCAGTAGACCTTTCACCGAACATGACAATTACAGAAGGCGATTATTTGGATTGCTTGGATACAGACACATCCAAAAAAATCCGAATAATTTTACCCGATACTATTAATCCCGATATCGAGTTAAATATCCATGCCCGAGTGCCAAAAACAGCGGCAAGGTAGGTACAGGGTAAATTGAATATCTCAATCTCAAAACCATTTTGAATGACAGCTTCATAGATTCACGACCGTCAACTATGGGCACCGTCTTGGCAATCACTGAAAAGTCTCAACGCCTGCAATCTGATCTGAGCCGCCATAGAACAGAAGAATTGCTATTTTGAATTTTTTAATTTATTGTTTGGCGGCTGGGTATGACCGCAATCCGCAGGACAGGAGACGATGCCGTATGTCGGCATCTGCTCGCTGCCGGCAGAGGCTGTGTAAAAACGCACCCTAAAAAGCAATAAAAAATAATTCAAAAAATCTGTCAACGAGGTAAACAGAAATATCTCTCAAGCGTTATATAAAAAGTCGAATCCACGTTAAGGAGCGTTGATGAAGCGATTTATCCAAGGAGAGCACCGCACCCAAAGCACGCTGCTGCCGGAGGTGCTGGATGATTATGTGACCGAAGAG
>NZ_PUGF01000055.1 GCF_002976435.1 Solimicrobium silvestre
TGACGCGCGTATTACATCAGGGCCAGAGCAAAAAACCGCTCATCTATCAGGCCGTATAGATACACGCAAGCTTACCTACTGGTTGAAATCAAATTCTTCTTGCAAAACGGGTGGAGTCCATAGATACCGTGTTGAGTCGTCAGATTGCGGGGCAGAAAACGGTCATTCAAATCCCATCGATTCTTTGCGCCATCTGCTCGATACAAGGCAACGTTAAAACAAACTATAGCGAATGGTTAATGATGCTGGAACATGACCGTACTCATCAGCTGGAAACGGGAAGGAGTGGCTAATGCCGCGTTTTACGGCCTCATCAAAATTAGTATTGCCTGAGGTTTTTATCACCTGCGGGTCACCGTTTGACGACCCATCTGGTAATAAATTGATTTTAATCTCTAATGTTGCATTTTCGAGTGGTTGATTATTAGGTGGAACGTAATCAACGTTTTTCTTAATTGTACCTATCACTTTTTTGACATATTGGATGTTGATTAACTGTGCATCAGAAATACAGCTGAATTCAAGCCGCGCAGATGGCGGTTGTTCAGATGTAGGTTCCAATCGATTTGATTTAATAAGTTGAAAGTGACCCGATCTAGATTTGCAAAACTCAACCGCCTCTTTAGTTGCTGCAACCATTTGCTCTACCCCTGAGCCACTATTATTGGTACCCTGAACGGAAACTAAGTAGTTCTTATCGCCAATTGTCGTTACTACAGCGTCTGCATTGCAAAATATAAAAACTGCAGCAAACAAGACAGTCCTTTTCATATTGACCCCAATAATTTAATTTTTATCCAATCAACTTTGACCGTATCACGCCCGGAAGAGACGGTCGAGGTGCTACATTGCGGTCAGTCAAATTTGCAGAGTCCCTCACCGTCGACACTATAGTCATTTGTTCAAATAGATAAACACGCAATGCCACATTCTATTAGACCAAACTTTTAAAAGAGTGGCTCCACCATTCACAAATAAAACATCCATGTGTGAGGTGGTCATTCCTGCAATCGGACTTGTGAGACTTTCTTGCTGCACTAAATAAAAGGATGCCATATGAGAGACGTCGTTAGGCTGTTGCCCATATTCGTGCTTAGGTGGAGTACTTGTATTGGGTATTTTTGGATAATATTTTGAAATTTGAGTTTCATCCAATCCAAATTTAATTTTTTTTACTATCTCAATAATCTGTTCCTGCTCATTTGTATCCAGATCCTTAATTGCATCAACACAATCTGTCGGATGACAGTTAACAAGAATATTTTTTTTATCTTTTGAGATATCAGCTGCCAGCAAATGGGAGGAAGCAATAAACATGAAGAACACTACTGATAACTTTAAAATGGAGCTGGGCATATATATTTCTACTTTATAAAAAATTTAATCATTCGGATTCCAAATGATCGATATTCGTTTTAGTCAAACGGGTTATTCATCTAGCATTTCACCGACCGTTTTGTGCCGAGGCCGTGTAAAAACAAGAATTCGCGCTGCAATTAAATTATTAGCGCTCAATCCGGCTTAGGAAGCAACTTACGACGCGTCAGTTTAATCGGAAATATTCTTTTTGAGCATCCCATTTTTTTGAGCGCGATTCATAAAACGGCCTAATTCGCGTTTAAATTAGCCTTGATTTAACGTATAAATCCCACCTCATCCCTGCACCGCCTGCATTAATGGTGCGATCCCGATAATTTTTATCATGCGCTTCATGTTGTACGCCAGCACATGCAAACTCATTTCGGTGGCCACGTGTTTTAGCGTTCGCATTAGGAAGTGCTGCGTGCCCATCCAGAATTTGATCGTGCCGAAGGTGTGCTCAACTGTTTCGCGGCGGATGCGCATCGCTTGCGGGAAATGATCCAAACGGCGCTGCATTTCATCTAGTACTGCTTCATTCTCCCAGCGTGATACGCGGCGTTGGGGACTTGGCGTGCATTGGCTTTTTAACGGACACGTTTTGCAGCCAGATGCCCAGTATTTATGTGAAGTTATTCCGCGTTCAACAACGGTCATGCGTTTAATTAGCTGTTGACCGGCTGGACAGCGATACACATCATTGCTCGCATCGTAGATGAAATCGTCTTTGCCGAAGCGTCCATCGGAGGTGGCATTCGATGTCACGCTCTTGGCGACAATCGCTTTGATGTTGGCTTGGTCGCAGGCCAGTATTTCGGTGTTCTTGTAATAGCCACGATCACCGATAGCGGTGAGTTCTTTGACTCCCATTGCGTCCCGTGCCTGGGTCGCCATATTGAATAATTGATCGCGGTCGTTGCCGTCGTTGCTCACTTCGTGTGCGACGATTAAATGGTGCTTGGTATCGACCGCGGTTTGTACGTTGTAGCCGACGATACCGCTGCCGCGTGTGCGCATCGAGCGTGCATCGGGATCGGTTTGGGATAATTGATTATCGGGTGTGTCGTCGAGCTGCTCTTTGATATGGGCAAGCTGTTTCATTTGCGTTTGGAGCTTGGCGATCTTTTGGTGTAGTCGCTCGGTACGTGCTTGTTTGATCTCCGGTTCGTGGCGATCTGCGGTATCTAATTCGGTTAAGTATTGGTTGATGCTGGATTCAATTTCCTTCATCCGATAGTCGACTTTGCCCTTGGTAAAATTCTTGTCACGGTTATTCACCGCTTTGAATTTACTGCCGTCGATTGTTACCA
>NZ_PUGF01000056.1 GCF_002976435.1 Solimicrobium silvestre
TGACGCGCGTATTACATCAGGGCCAGAGCAAAAAACCGCTCATCTATCAGGCCGTATAGATACACGCAAGCTTACCTACTGGTTGAAATCAAATTCTTCTTGCAAAACGGGTGGAGTCCATAGATACTGCGTTGTATGCGAGCTACATACCAACCGCACAGTCAAATTAAAATATACGGAAGCCAATTAAACTTAAAATCAATCCAGTTAATATCAACACAAAAGATAAAATAATTCCTACATTAAAGACTAATGGCAATAATTTATTTCCAATGTGTTTTTTAGAACTACGCCAAGCGCCCACCGCTGAGCATATATACAGACCAAAGATTGCTATATAAAACGCACTATTTCTTATGATCAGTCCCACACCATTTGACGCAAAATTTAAAAATAAAACCTGCCCTAAAAATATTACTAAGATTGTGCTTATAAATAAAAATATAAATACTCGCGACAAAGGCATTGCGCCTATCCATAGCGCTTTAAAACCATAAGTCTCATCAACAGTTTTTTTCTTTACATTTTCATTCGTATTTTTATCGGTGTATTTTGTTGACTGTAATATTAAAACCAACATAGGTATAAAAAAAACGATATCAAAAATAATTGATTTCACTTCTTTTGAATATCCAATCAATTTATCGAATAAAAATACATTCCAAAATTCTCTAAAGCCAAAGCCATAAAGTATTATTAGCAAAAGGCATAGTATCCATTTTGTACGATTTGACAACGACTTAAACATAAAAAATTCTCTTATTTCTTATCACAAGTACAAATTTGAGATTTGAGTAGGTCATTTATAAAATCTTGAGTAAGGCCTGCAGCTAAACCTCCCAAAAATCCATACCCAGCTCCCAATATGGGATTAACATTATTTCCAATTGGAGCTTTCATTAGCAAACCAGTTATTAATCCTCCAACTGTACCGCCAAGAGCACCTCCTGACGTATTTTCAGTTCCAGTTTGAGTAGCAGTGCTTGCAAGCCCGTTAATTAAAAATCCAGCGATACCATTGCCTATTATTCCAGGAACACCACCACCACCTTTAGCAGCATATCCTATTCCGCCAGCAGTTCCTGCAACAACGTTCCCAGAAATTCCTGTATCTGAAGAGATATAACCAGCAATCCCACCAACAACTCCTGTTAACACTCCGACTTGCCATTTACCACCACTGCCAATATACCCACCAACAAAACCACCAAGCCCAGCAGAAATGGCATCAGCTTGTGCTTGAGTAATACACAATCCAAAAGGATCATCAAAACTTAAAGGATTCCCGCCAACATAGCCATAAGTACTAATTCCTCCACCTAAGCCTAACGGATCAGATTCGATATAACGCCCACTGTTTGGGTCGTAATTTCGATAGTAGTTTTGGTGGAGATTGGTCTCTGCATCAAGTGAGCTGCCCGACGCACTTTTACCGTACATGGAGGCGTTTTCCCTATATACCGTAACGGTTTGCGCAGAATTAAAGAAGTCACTTCCCCTGTTTTTTATAAAATTTTCCTAGGTACACTTTTTTGATTTGCAATTAATTATTCAATGTTTTATTTCGCGTGACGGTGTTATACGGCGCAATGCGCCGATAACTTTTATCTATCCTGAATTAATTCCACAGGATATTTTTCCATATTGAAATAATATTGAAATACTGTCGATCCATAAGCAAAATATAGCAAAATTACGCCAGCCGTAATAAAGCATACTGCTAAGGCATAGCGAACAAATTTCGGAGCATTTCCAACCTTCTTCAAAATCTGACTAGTTCCTAGCGGATAGCATATTAAATATGCCATTAATATAGACAAAATCGAGCCAGCAGCGTATAGCATTCCGAACCAGCAAGTGAAAAATGCGATTATCCAATCCAATTTACATTCCTCCAAGTTTGCATCCACATGGTTCACCTCTACTTTTTTTGCTTTGCAGAAAATCGGTCATGGCATGGTCAATCATTGCGCGTTCTTTTAGATACTCCTCGCGATTAATTCTACTCTGCTCAGGTGTTGGGCTGCCACCAAATATGCCCTTAGTAGGCCTCTTATCCCAAGACTTATTGATATCGTCTGCGACCGATTTCGGAATGTATTTGACAAAGTCTAAAATGTCCTTATCCGAACACTTTGACAATTCTAGATTAAGTTCTGCCGCCTTTTCTCGAACGAAAGACACAATCTTTGAATTGGGGATGTAACCAGGCACCTCCACAAGCCCGGTCGGGTCAACATACGAAAATGGATTCGCACTTACATAACCATAAGTACTGATACCACCGCCTAGTCCTATAGGATCACTTTCCACATAGCGCCCCGTCGATGGGTCGTAGTCCCTGTAGTAGTTGTAGTGCAAATTGGTCTCTGCATCAAGTGAGCTGCCCGACGCACTTTTACCGTACACGGAGGCGTTTTCCCTATATGCCGTAACGGTTTGCGCGGAATTGTAGAAGGCTCTTCCCCTGTTTCAATAAAAAATTTTCCAGA
>NZ_PUGF01000057.1 GCF_002976435.1 Solimicrobium silvestre
TCCAAACCAATCATTTTTACGGTAGTATCCATTTCGGACTCCTTCTCTTGATTGTCGCTTGCCAGCCCACCTGGCTCGCTAGGCACATTATGATGCCGTTTTCAGGAGGGTGGAGTCCATTTCATTAAGGTGTACTCGTGGGGGCGTCAATAGCAATGCGTATTGTACCGAATGAAATGTTAATGAAATAGGAAAATGTCGAATCATCAAATCTTATTGCAAACCGTGGGAATAAACATGCACCGATTAATGCGATCACAACATGCGGTGCAATGCACTTCGCTATTTATTCCCTACTCATTGCGCCTTGCCAGCATCGGCATCATGGGCGGCCTCAATGTCGGTCGCTTCACTAATTACGGTAAAACCGACGCCAAACAAAACGCCGACGGCACGACCGCCCAGCAAAGCAAAGTACCTGCCTGATTTCCGCCAATCGCGGCAACCTGAATTTACAAGCCGGTTTGGATGCGCAATACAAGGGAATCGGCAGCGGTAACGTCCTCACCCAAGGAGCCGAATTATTAGCTAAAAACAAGGTGACTATCGCCGCTAACGCCGTCGACCTGCAAGCAGTCAACAACGCCAAGCAGCCAAACGCACGCCGAAACTAAGAGCGTGACACTAGGCAGCAGCTTGGCCGGTGCCATCGGTAGTGTGATTACCCGCATCGGCGATCAAGTGACCAAAGCACAAAATACCGACAACGACCGCCTCAAAGGCGCACTCGCCTTAAAAGCGGGCTACGACACCTATAAATTAGTAAATGGTGGAAAGGTCTCCGAAACTACTACTGAATCACTCAAACCTAACCCTCAAAACAGTGGCGACGGGTTCGGCGTCAGCGTCAATTTAGGTGTGAGTAGAAGCCAGCAAGACAGCAACAACAGTGCGACGCAGGCACGCGGTACCCGGAGCAAGCCAGCGAGATCAACATCACCGCCCGAGAAGGTGACATCAGCATGGAAGGTGCCAAACTGCAAGCCAACGATATCGCCTTAGATGCCGCCAATAACATCAACCTACTCGCCGCCAAAAACACCAGCGATCTGCAATCCAGCAACAGCGGCTCCAGCGCTGGAATCGGTGCTACGCTCGGCTCCAACGGCCAGCAAACCGGATTGAGTTTCCAAATCAGCGTATCCCAATCCAAAGGCCACGCCAACGGTAGCGAAACAACATATGACAACACGCAAATCACGGCCACCGATAAGCTCAGCATCAAGAGCGGCAACGACACCAACTTGATCGGTGCACAGTTAGCGGCCGATAAAGTCAAAGCTAACATTGGAGACAACCTCAATATCGTCACGCTGCAAGACCAAAGCAATTACGACAGCAAACAAGAGAATGGCGGCTTCAGCCTCAGCCTGTGCATCCCGCCAATTTGCGCTGGAACCCCGGTCACCGTCAGTATTAATTATGAGAAACAAACGGTGAATCACAACTACCAAAGCGCGGCAGGCAAGGGGGCATGAACTAGTTTTCCTCAACTTGCGAACATCTAAAACATTCAAAATTTACAATTACATTTTAAAGTAGGTATAATAACAATACTTATAAATATAACTATTTGTATTTATAAAAATGGTGACTTGACTGAACTTGCCCGCTTATGCATGCACTATAAACAGAGTATTTTTGATCATTGATTCACTGAGTGAAAAATATCTGTTTGGCAAATAAAAAGTTAATAATTTTGAATTTTTTATGGGATTTAAATG
>NZ_PUGF01000058.1 GCF_002976435.1 Solimicrobium silvestre
TGAACTGACCCCATTTAGTTGGACAGATTAATTGCTAGGCTACCGAGGGCTGATTTCTGTATTGCACAGGACTCAGCCCTTTTAATTTCAGTTTAATGCGGTCGTAATTATAGTAGCGAATATAGTTAGCCAATCCCTTTTCAAGCTCTTCAATGGTTTTAAATTTATTCAGATAGTAATATTCTGACTTCAGTACTGCAAAGAAGCTTTCCATTGCCGCATTATCCAGGCAATTTCCTTTGCGCGACATACTTTGTACAACTTGACGTTGCTCCAGTATTCGTTGGTAAGCCGACATTTGATATTGCCAGCCTTGGTCTGAATGCAGCATTGGTTTATCGTCTGGTTTGAGCTTGGCCCATGCTTTTTTGAGCATATCGCTGACCATCTTGAACACAGGTCTGCGGGACGTTTCATAGGCAATGATTTCGCCATTGTACAAATCCAAAATGGGCGATAAATAGAGTTTTTCTCCTGCCACATTAAATTCCGTGACATCCGTCACCCATTTCTGATTCGCCTTTTCAGCGACAAACTGGCGCTGCAATAGATTTGGTGCGATACGACCGACATTCCCTTTGTAGGAACGGTATTTTTTGATTCTGACCAATGATTTCAACCCTAATTCTGCCATCAACCGCTGTACGGTTTTATGGTTCACATTGATACCCAATTGCTTGATGCTCGCCGTGATACGACGATATCCATAACGCCCCTTATGACGCGCGTAAATTGTGCGGATGTGCTTCTTCAAATCGGCATACTTATCCTTCACCATCAACGCTTTTTGTTGATAGTAAAACGTACTGCGAGCCATTCCCGCAATCTTAAGCAAACCAACAATAGGATAGTTCTGCCTTAGTTCCTGGACTACTTGCGCTTTTTGAGTGACGCTTCCAGTGCCTGCTCCTGAACTAAGGCTTTCAACTTTTTTAAATAGGCATTCTCCATACGCAGATAATTCACTTCTTCCAGCAATTCTTCGCGGCTGCGGCTCTCATCTGTTTTGGCAGGTTGTGGCTGAACTTTTTTTGGGGGCGACATGGCTTTGGGGCGTCCTCGGGTACGTGGAATTAGGGCTTGAATGCCACCACTATGATAACTGCGTTCCCAATTGCTGAGAATATTCAAATTGCGAATATCAAACAAGATCGCCGTCTCGCGGTAGGAAAGCTGCTTATCCCACATATATTGAAGTACAGATAGTTTGAACTCTGCGCTGTAATGACTGAATTTTTTATCCAGCCCCGCTTCGCCGTGTAGCGCGTACTGCTTTACCCAATTACGCACGAACGAGTGATTAATCTCGTATTGATGAGCAACGGCTTTATAACCCGTTGAACCTTCCTGATACCGTTTAACAACGGCTAGTTTGAATTGCTTTGAATACTTACTCATGAAAACACCCCAAAAGTTTGGACGGATGTCCAACTTTTGGGGTGCAGTTCA
>NZ_PUGF01000059.1 GCF_002976435.1 Solimicrobium silvestre
TAATGAAATGGACTCCACCCTCCTGAAAACGGCATCATAATGTGCCTAGCGAGCCAGGTGGGCTGGCAAGCGACAATCAAGAGAAGGAGTCCGAAATGGATACTACCGTAAAAATGATTGGTTTGGATATTGCCAAAAATGTGTTCGTAGCCGTTGGCCAAAATGACCATGGCAAAGTAGTGATGAAGTACAAGCTGGCGCGTGAAGCGGTGTTGCCGACCTTCGCTAATATTCCAGCGACGACCATCGGGATTGAAGCGTGTGCGGGGTCGCATTATTGGGCTCGCAAATTGATCAGCCTGGGGCATAAAGTAAAACTAATCGCGGCACAGCATACTCGTGCTTACGTGACAGGTAATAAAAATGACACCAATGATGCTGCAGCGATTGCTGAAGCCTGTTCACGGGCAGCGACAAAGACCGTGCCGATCAACACAGAAGCACAGCAAGATTTGCAAATGCTGCATCGGACAAGACAGGCATTGATGCAAGAACGTACTGCAACGATATGCCGCATGCGCGCCTTCGCCAACGAATATGGCCAAGTGTTTCCATTGGGTGTAGCCAAGTTTTTAAGTGGTTTCACTAAATGGCTAAACGACGACAAGAATGGCTTATCCGGTTCAGCGATGAGCACGTTTAGAGAACTCAAAACACAACTTGACGATAAAGATACACGCATAGAAGTCTATGACGCGCGATTGAACCAGGCAGCTAAAGAAGATGCGCGTGCTGCAAAGATAATGGAAATACCTGGCGTAGGAAAGGTTGTCGCCACGGCGGTACTAGCGGCAGTAGCCGATGCGCACCACTTTGGAAATGGGCGCGATTTCTCCGCCAATCTGGGCCTGGTGCCGCGTGAACATAGTAGCGGCGGTAAGCAGCGTTTATACGGTATCACCAAACGCGGCGACGCCTATTTACGCGCACTGTTGATTCACGGCGCTCGTAGCGCATTACGTTGGGCGGGCGAAAAGCCCGATAAGATGTTGCGTTGGGCGACAAAGTTGAAAGAGCGTCGCGGCCACAACGTTGCAGTAACAGCACTGGCCAATAAAATGGCACGAATAATATGGGCTTTACTGGCTTATGATCGTGAGTATGTTCCGGTCTGGTCAAAAAGCATGATCAGACCGGCTTAATGAGGAATTAATGCCCCCTCTCTTTTATAAATTAGAGTGCTATTTGCAGTAAGAACTACACCAAGTTTGCGAGGTTGAAGAAAGATTGATGCCAACAGGTCGGACCGGCGTCAGATGAATCCGTAACGCGGTATGGCCCTTCGAGGCCGTCACCTTATCAGGATTCTGACGCGCGTATTACATCAGGGCCAGAGCAAAAAACCGCTCATCTATCAGGCCGTATAGATACACGCAAGCTTACCTACTGGTTGAAATCAAATTCTTCTTGCAAAACGGGTGGAGTCCATAGATAC
>NZ_PUGF01000060.1 GCF_002976435.1 Solimicrobium silvestre
AGCCCATACATGGACGCCTCCCGCTTGCAAGTACAATTTGCAAATAATGTCATGACATAGTCGATTGCAGCCATACATTCGGTCTTTAGCGCAGCTACTTTTGTATGAGCTGCTGACGCACGATGAAATACGCTGATGATCTTTCATTCAACCTATCGTACTTTTATGTACATTGGGCTAATCGAATTGTGACCATCCCGGTCTGACCTGTCTTGTCATCACTTGAAATTGCTCTAGCAATCTGTCGGTGTTCCTTACTCTTCTTTTTTACACATTCAACTTCAACTAGTTACTGCTTTTCTCTTCAACCGTACCGATTATGCTTAAGCATATTCGGTACGGAATACTTCACCACTTTGTAACATGGCCCAAATGCGTCGCGCGTTTTTCGCTGCTAACGCACAAGCTGCTTTGTTGTGGCCACGCCGCTCTGCCAGCTTCACCGCCCAATCATCGGCGTATTTTTCTTTCCCCGTGCGTGCCCTTAATACCGACCGCGCCCCATGCACCAACAACTTTCGAATATACCCATTTCCGCGCTTATTGATACCTAACAATACGTGCTTGTCTCCGCTATTATGCTCACGCGGGGTCAATCCTAATGCACATGCAAATTTACGTCCTGTTGTGTACATGCTGGCATTGCCAAATGTTCCGACAATCGCTGTTGCCGTCATGATGCCAACACCAGGTACACTTTCGATTAATTTGCAGGCACTGCTTTCGTGATACACACGTAAAATTTGCTGATCAATCTTGCTTATCCGCTCTTCGAGTTGCCTTAAATGAGCAAGTAGTTCTTCAATTAACCCACTTAATATGCCTAGTTCATTTCCCGATTTGGCTTGCCATTCGCGTACTTCGTTATACAAACGACGCATACCTGGCGTTATCGTGTAACCAAATTCAGCAAGTAATCCTCTGATTTGATTTGCTGTGGCTACGCGTTGTTTCATCCAGCCTTCTCGTACTCGATGTAGCGATTGTGTTTGTTGGCTTTCCCGACTGCGCACAACCACAGTAGGGACGCTGTCACGACTTGCTGCTTCGCAGATCGCTGCCGCATCCCGTGCATCGGTTTTATTTCCTTGCACAAAAGCCTTCACAAATTGCGGCGGCATTAACTTTACTTTATGTCCTAATTGCTCCAATTGCCTTGCCCACTGGTGTGCACCGCCGCACGCTTCCATTCCGACTAAACAAGGTTTTATTGTTGCAAAATAGCTTAAGATTTCGGATCTCTTTAAGCGCTTCACAACTAATTTTTTACCTTGTGCATTGGCACCATGTACTTGAAATACATTTTTTGCCAAATCCAGTCCAATTGCAGTAATATTTTCCATGACGCTTCCCCTCACTTAAGTAGTGTGTTGAAACTCTACTTTGGCACATTGCGATGCCGTTGTGGGCGGGAGGCGTCCATTACATTAAC
>NZ_PUGF01000061.1 GCF_002976435.1 Solimicrobium silvestre
TCAGTAGTGTCCCAACGTTCTCACGCCAGGAGCTTGTAAGTTAATGATTTACTTGCATAAAACGACGAATTTGTTTGGTCTCGATTTGAACGTCGAGGCGCAAAATAGGCGCTTTTTGCGGATTTCCGCTCAAGGCTCCTATGCATCATGGCAAACTCGTTTTTTCGCAGATCATGACTTATCTGCCATTGACCACGTTTCGTCGATGCGTTGCGGCGCACCGGGGCGAACACAAGGTCAAGAATTTTTCTTGTCTGGATCAATTCTTCGCTATGGCATTCGCTCAGCTGACCTACCGAGAATCCCTGCGCGATATCGAAGTCAATCTGCGGGCGCAAGCGCACCGGCTTTATCACATGGGATTTCGATGCGAAACGATTTCTCGCAACACGCTGTCGAACGCGAATTCCACTCGTCCGTGGCAGATTTATGCCGATTTTGCGCAGCATCTGATTGCGATGGCTCGACCTCTGTATGCCGACGAACCGATGGGCATCGATTTGGATGCCACTGTGTATGCCTTCGATGCAACCACAATCGATCTGTGTTTGTCCGTGCATCCATGGGCGCCGTTTCGCTCCACCAAAGCCGCAATCAAATTGCATACGCTGCTCGATCTGCGAGGTTCTATTCCCAGCTTTATTCATATCACCGATGGCAAGACCCACGAGGTCAATATTCTGGACGACCTGGCTATCGAGCCAGGTGCGTTTTATCTGATGGATCGCGGCTATCTGGATTTCAAACGACTGCATCGGCTCCACGAGCTGAACGCTTTCTTTGTGACGCGAGCCAAGAGCAACACCAAATTCAAACGCCGGTACTCCCATCCGGTCGATCGAGCCAGCACCAATCTCATTTGCGACCAGACTGGAGAGCTGCCGTTGTATTACGCAAGCAAGGATTATCCAAGCACGTTGCGCCGCGTTGTCGTCAAGGACGAGAACGGCAAACGCGTCATATTCTTGACCAACAATTTTGCACTCAAACCGGAGCTGATCGCCGCGTTGTACAAGCAACGTTGGCAAGTCGAATTGTTCTTCAAATGGATCAAACAACATCTGCGCATCAAATCCTTTTTGGGCACCAGCGAAAACGCCGTCAAAACCCAAATATGGATTGCCGTCGCAACTTATGTTCTTATCGCCATCGTGAAAAAACGGTTGCATTTGCCTCACAGCCTTTATGAAATTCTACAAATCTTGAGTTTGACTATGTTTGAAACAACACCTTTAAATCAACTACTTACGCCGCTATCAAATTTATCTGATGGTGAAAATCAACCAGAACAGATGTCTCTCCTATGAGAAACGTTGGGACACTACTGA
>NZ_PUGF01000062.1 GCF_002976435.1 Solimicrobium silvestre
TGTATAGACGTGAGACATGGGTAACACCTGTATCAGGACATAGGTAACACTATTGGGCATCAAGAATGATGTCCAATCGGAGCCGCCATTATGACCTGGAATACAGCCAATACTATGGACTTACGTTTAGAATTTATTCATCTTGCCCTGCAAGAAGGTGCGAATCGACGAGAGCTATGTCGTCGCTTTGGTATCAGCCCTAAAACCGCTTACAAGTGGCTCGAACGCTATGCGGTTCAAGGCGAAGAGGGGTTGCAAGATCGCTCTCGACGGCCTCACCACTCTCCCAATCACTCCTCCGATCACCTGGAGAAATTAGTGGTTGATCTACGTCATGCTCATCCCTGCTGGGGCGGACGCAAGATTCGACAGCGATTAGAAGATTTAGGGCAGAACGAATTGCCGCATGCCGCCACCGTTACGCATATATTGCGACGACATGGATTGATTACGCCGGAAGCCAGCGAGCAACACACACCATGGAAACGCTTTGAGCACGAGGAACCCAATGCACTCTGGCAGATCGACTTCAAAGGTAATTTCGAGACCTTGCACGCAACCTGTTATCCATTAACGTTATTGGACGACCATTCCCGATTTAATCTGATCTTAGCCGCTTGCGCTCGCCCCAATCACGATACGGTGCAGGCGGCTTTGACCACGACCTTTGAGCGCTATGGGTTGCCACGACGGATCAATGCCGATAACGGCCCACCGTGGGGATCACCAAAGCAACCAACACAATCGATTACGAAATTGACGATGTGGTTGATTCGTTTGGGTATTCAAGTCAGCCATAGCCAGCCAGCTCACCCACAAACAAATGGCAAGATAGAGCGATTTCATCGCACACTCAAAGCGGAAGTGCTCAATAGCAACCACTTTAACGATCTTCCGGCAGCGCAAATCGCCTTTGATCGTTGGCGTCATATTTACAATATGGAACGTCCGCATGAAGGTATTCAATTGCGAACGCCAATGACACGCTATCGTCCAAGTCCGTTCACCTTTCCCAGGATCTTACCTCCGGTGGAGTATTTACCTGGGGATGTGGTTATTAAGGTGGGCTGGGAGGGGATGTTCAAGTTTCAAAACCGCCCCATTAAAGTCTCATCTGCGTTGCGTAATGAACTGATTGCGATTAGACCAATTGTTGGGATGGATGGTGTATTTAATGTATTTTACTGTCGCCAGAAGATTCTTAAAATCGACTTGCGCGCTGCAACTAATTCGGCTTAAATGTGTTACCCATGTCTGGATACACCCGTTACCTATGTCCCACGTCTAAACA
>NZ_PUGF01000063.1 GCF_002976435.1 Solimicrobium silvestre
GTAATGGCATGACCGACATGCTGGAAATCCAGCATGTCGGCGATGGAACGGCGGTCGCCACAGAATGGATTGCGGCGCAGAACGGGTATACCCAGGGACCGTCGACAGTACTGGGCAAATGGGTGGCAGGTACGCTATATCAGTTTGGGCAAACATCCGCTGGAACCGGCAATGCACTGATTGAAATTCAAAATGTGAATGGGCAGACCGTTGCCACCCGCTGGGTAGTGGGCGCGACGGGTTTAACGCAAGAAGATCAAACGACGTTAGGCCGCTGGTCAGCCAATAATAGCTTTCAATATGGCGATGTGACCGGAACGGGTGAGTTGGATCTGATGGAAGTGTCAACGACAGGAACCGAGAGCGTGATGGTAACGCGTTGGGTTGCGGGATCGACTGGTGCCGGATTTACGCAGGGTGCCAGCCTTAGCCTGGCGGATCCTGAAGGTGGTAACGGCGGATTTATTTCCCCGATTGCCTTGCAAGACGTTGGTGGAACAGGACATCTGTCGTTGGTGATACCTTGGACGTATTCGACTTCATACTACAGTTTTGACCAAGTGAGCGTCAGCAGCACTGGTGCACTGGCCGCGGTGAATAGTGGTTTGACGGGACTTAAATCTACCAGTGCGACTATTAATACCGTCTACGCGCAATTTAGTTTAAGCAACGACCCCAACACCGCCGGAAAAGGGATGGGCATCGTTTATGAAAATACGAGCGGTACGGTGAGTTTCGAGGCGCTCATACCAAGTACAGGTGCGATGATTAGCGTATCACTAGGTGCGCCGAAATTGAACCAGCAATTTTTAGCCGGTGATGCGACGGGTGTTGGTAGTTCTGATTTGGTGCAGATCTGGGAGAACGCCCAAGGTCAAGCGGTCGCCAGTGTGTGGTATTCGAATGCGCAAGGAAGTGCGTATACCCAGGGCGTGGATTCCGTCTTGGGAGCATGGCAACAGGGAGCAACATACCAACTGGCAAATGCCAATAGCGATGGTCGTGCCGCGATTGTGGCAACCTCAATCGCGGCAAACGGCAGCTTGACTATTAGTACGTGGAATAGCACAGGCAGTGGCTTCAGTCAGAACGGCAATTGGAGTGCGGACACCCAAACGGTGATGGGTAATTTCACGGGTAATGGCATGACCGACATGCTGGAAATCCAGCATGTCGGCGATGGAACGGCGGTCGCCA
>NZ_PUGF01000064.1 GCF_002976435.1 Solimicrobium silvestre
AAAAAATGGGATGCTCAAAAGGACTATTTCCGATTAAACTGACGCGTCTTGAGCGGCTTTAAAAAGTCGTTTGAATGGAAAAATTAGGTCGCAGCGCGAATTCTTGTTTTTACACGGCCTCGGCACAAACGAGACAGTCGACTATGCGGTCAAATTTTGGAATACTTAAGCGATGAGCACAATTGTCAACGAAATAGAAAAACTGCGATCAGCCTATTCATCATTGCCGAATGCTTATTTTCAATTCTTGCTTGATCACGATGGGATCGATTGCGAACTCGGAATTGACCCAGGTTGGGTCGTTATTTATCCAACTCAAGAGGCGCTGGTTGCGACGAACCAATATCAGATGTCTACGTTCTTGCCAGGATATTTTGCCTTCGGTGGAAATGGTGCCGGTGAAGTTTTCGTTTTCCCTTTGAATCGGTCAGTCCATGAGTGTCCGGTTTATATGGTTCCAACTGTTGGCATGTCAGTAGAAGAGCTGATAGAAATTGCACCATCATTTGAATCGTTTGCTCAGCAGATCGGTAAATCTTGTGAGGACTAATATGACGAAGTTAAGGTCCATACAGTTTGTCACCGAAGAAAAATTCAAATTTGGGAACGAAACAGTCGTCGAAGGTGATGCGCCACAAGGCTCTTTTACGGTTTTTTTCGAGGACGATGGAAGCACTGGATATTTCTATGCTGTGGATACCGTATTAAAGGAACAAATAATTCAGGATGCTCTACACATTTACAGTATCGGCGGCGATATGGAGCGTGGAAAGGATTGCGTTGCAAAAATAGGTTGGTCAACCGATTCTCAAAAGGCGCTGTTGTTAATCGATGATCGTGTTCATGCCGTATTTGATTTTGATGAAAGACAAGGCTATTGTCTGACCGGCTATCCTGCGGCTCCGAGTAACAATGTCTGGTCAACACGTGGGCATGAATGGAATGACGAAGCATTGGAGAAATTCACGTAGTGCAAAGGGCCTGATACGGCAGAGGCTGTGTCAAAACGCAGTCTTGTTCGCCATCAAAAATAATCCTAAAAAATTACTCAACGATGTAAACAGAAATCCCTCTCAAGCGTTATATAAAAAGTCGAATCCACGTTAAGGAGCGTTGATGAAGCG
>NZ_PUGF01000065.1 GCF_002976435.1 Solimicrobium silvestre
TGGTAACAATCGACGGCAGTAAATTCAAAGCGGTGAATAACCGTGACAAGAATTTTACCAAGGGCAAAGTCGACTATCGGATGAAGGAAATTGAATCCAGCATCAACCAATACTTAACCGAATTAGACACCGCAGATCGCCACGAACCGGAGATCAAACAAGCACGTACCGAGCGACTACACCAAAAGATCGCCAAGCTCCAAACGCAAATGAAACAGCTTGCCCATATCAAAGAGCAGCTCGACGACGCACCCGATAATCAATTATCCCAAACCGATCCCGATGCACGCTCGATGCGCACGCGCGGCAGCGGTATTGTCGGCTACAACGTACAAACCGCGGTCGATACCAAGCACCATTTAATCGTCGCACACGAAGTGAGCAACGACGGCAACGATCGCGATCAATTATTCAATATGGCTACCCAAGCACGGGACGCAATGGGAGTCAAAGAACTCACCGCTATCGGTGATCGAGGCTATTACAAGAACACAGAAATACTGGCCTGTGACCAAGCTAATATCAAAGCGATTGTCGCCAAGAGCGTGACATCGAATGCCACCTCCGATGGACGCTTCGGCAAAGACGATTTCATCTACGATGCGAGCAATGATGTGTATCGCTGTCCAGCCGGTCAACAGCTAATTAAACGCATGACCGTTGTTGAACGCGGAATAACTTCACATAAATACTGGGCATCTGGCTGCAAAACGTGTCCGTTAAAAAGCCAATGCACACCAAGTCCCCAACGCCGCGTATCACGCTGGGAGAATGAAGCAGTACTAGACGAAATGCAGCGCCGTTTGGATCATTTCCCGCAAGCGATGCGCATCCGCCGCGAAACAGTTGAGCACACCTTCGGCACGATCAAATTCTGGATGGGCACGCAGCACTTCCTAATGCGAACGCTAAAACACGTGGCCACCGAAATGAGTTTGCATGTGCTGGCG
>NZ_PUGF01000066.1 GCF_002976435.1 Solimicrobium silvestre
CAGATCAGCCGCGTGGTGGATGCCCTAAACCGTCTTCAACAAATCACTGGAGCTCAATAATGCAGGCGCCTATCTGTCGTTGTAAATTAAACCGATCCCTAACCCTCTTAGCGACGCTGGGACTAGTGAGCTTGTCTGGGTTAGCCGGAGCACAAACACCACAAGTCACCACCACCCATTACGCCTATGACGCAATGGGCAACCTGACCACGGTGACCGACCCATTAGGTAACGTCACCCGCTATGCCTACGATGGCTTAAATCGTCGCACGCAAGGCACGGACGCCAACCAAGGCCTCACCCAATTAAGCTACAACGGCCAAAGCCAGTTGATTGGCGTCACCGATCCCAGATCACTGACGACCACCTATCAGCTCGATGGACTGGGCAACCAAACGGCACTCACCAGTCCCGATACCGGCACCACCCAACGCTTATTTGACGCCGCCGGTAACCTGACCAGCAGCACCGATGCCAAAGGACAAACCACGACCTATACCTACGACGTACTGAGTCGGTTAACGCAAATTC
>NZ_PUGF01000067.1 GCF_002976435.1 Solimicrobium silvestre
CCTACACCACCAGCTATACCTATGACAACGCCAGTCAATTAGCCAGTGTGATGTACCCGAGCGGTCGTCAACTGATCTACACCCGCGATGCCTTAGGCCGTGTAACGCAACTCACCAGCATCAACAATGGCACGACCATTAACGTAGTCACCAACGTGCTGTACGCCCCGACCGGCAAAGTCCTCTCGTACGTGAACGGCACCGGCAACACCGTGAAGTACACCACCGATCTGGATGGCCGTACCACCAGCTACAGCCTCAACCAACAAAACCGGATATTAAATTACGACGCCGGTAGCCGGTTAGTCACCCAAACCGATCCAGCCCAGGCGGTCAATTACACCTACGACGCGTTAAACCGGTTAAATAGTGCCATCAATGCCACCAGCAGCTTTAGCTATAACTACGATGCCGTCGGCAACCGCACCACGATGGGCAATGGCGGAACGAACACCCAATACAGCTATGGCAGCACCAGTAACCAACTGACCCAAGTCAGCGGTAGCCAAGTGAATACGATCCAAAG
>NZ_PUGF01000009.1 GCF_002976435.1 Solimicrobium silvestre
AACGTAAGTCCATAGTATTGGCTGTATTCCAGGTCATAATGGCGGCTCCGATTGGACATCATTCTTGATGCCCAATAGTGTTACCTATGTCCTGATACAGGTGTTACCCATGTCTCACGTCTATACACTTCGCCAAAAAAGTGTAAGCCAAAAAAGGCGACCCACTGCCGCTGAATTCCCGATTAATTGAGCTAAAAATGGGAAAAGTTCGAAACTCGCTGCGCTCAGACAGCGAACCTTTCTGATCCATTTTTAGCTCAATTAACCGGCAGCGTCAGAATGGGAGGTAGATCAAAAGCCACTTCAAAAGCAACTTCAACAGCAACACAAACAAGCTTCAACTAGCGCGGCTCGTATCAATTAAATTCTTTAAAGTTGGCACACACCAAAACTTACGCAGTGCGTTGCCGCTAGTTTGTACGCTTAATAAGGTATTGCTGTTACTTAAATGCAGATGGAGTTGCTTGAGTTTGCGGTCTTTTAATGCCGTGTACAACGGTTTAAACCAGCTGCGTTCAAGTTCTATCATTCCTGCTGCCCAAGTACCCCAATCGTTTGCTAATGCCGCTGCGCTCAGTTGATCCAGTACAGTTAATTGCGGTGTAAGAATGAAGTTTTCTACACTGTGTGCAGGGCTGGCCGGTTTAATTTGCTCGGCTTTAAATCCATTTTTTAATGCTGTGCCACCCCATAACCACAAGCCGTTAACGACTTTTTCAGCGCGTCGTTCACGTTGCTCTTGCAGCGGATGGATAAACCATTCCATTTGAATTTCATTTTGCAATTTACGCCAGGCGAGTTCTTTTTGCCCCTTGGCGGACCAAATTTCAATATTATGCCCGCACGCTGCGTCAGGGGTGGAGGTGGCGAAATCGGCCCAGTCGTTTGCGCGTAAAAACCAGCTAGTGGCATTGCCATAGACCAGCTCCAGGCCAACTTCTTCGCATAGTGCCTGGGCTTTTTGATAAAGCAGGATGGAATCTGGTTCCGATAACGCCAGTTGCCGGTAATCGGTGAGCACTAAATGGTTTCTGGCGATATGCAAATGCACGGGATTCAATATAAACCAGTGTCCCGCCGTCAGTTCAACGCCTAATGTGCTGGCTTGCTGTTGCAAATTGCTGTGTTGCTGCGTTTTAGTTAACCAGGTTTCATGTGGTAATTCGGGCGAAAAATCGTCAAAATGCGTGCGCTTAAGCGTTTGATGGCGTGATAGCAGCATGGCTAAACCGTCTGTTCCGCACTCAGACGCTAGCATTTTCACTAGGTCTTTAGCGTGTTCAGCAGGGGGGAGGCTAAATGGGATGATAATTTCTGGATGACTCATGCCGCCATTATATGGCACACTGCGTGCTGTTCTTGGGAGGCAATATTGAATTTTCTTAAAAAACTGCCGTATGAATGGCAGATTGGGCTACGTTATACACGTGCCGGACGTCGCAGCGGACGAAATAGTTTCATTTCCTTTATCTCGTTAATTTCAATGGCAGGCATCGGTTTGGGTGTGGCTGCGTTAATTATCGTGCTGTCTGTGATGAATGGCTTTCAAAAAGAAGTGCGTGACCGGATGTTGTCGGTGGTGTCGCACATCGAGGTGTCTGGCGCGGGCGGCGTACTGCCTGACTGGCAGGAAACTGCGCGCGAAACTTTGCTCAATAAGCACGTTAAAGCGGCCGCTCCTTATGTTGAAGGGCAGGCGTTAATAATTAGTGACAGCATGCGCGGTGTCATAGTGCGCGGGATTTTGCCTGAACAAGAGCCTACTGTGTCGGAAGTGATCAGCAAAATCAAGCAAGGCAGTTTTACCAGCTTGCAGAGCGGTGAATTTAATATTGTGATCGGTAAAGATTTGGCGCTGGCATTAGACGCTCATCTGGGCGACAAAATTACTTTAGCAGTGCCGCAAGGACAGGTAACGCCAGCCGGTGTTACACCCCGCCTTAAGTCATTTACCGTGACCGGTATTTTTGAAGCCGGAACCTACGAATATGACTCTGCCCTGGTGTTTGTGCAAATGACCGATGCAGAAAAATTGTTTCGCCTGAGCGCGCCCACTGGTGTCAGATTACGGGTTGATGATTTATTGCAAGCGCCAGCGATTGCTCTTGAGTTATCGACGAGCTTAAGCGGCGATTTATTGTTACGCGATTGGTCGCAACAAAACCGTAATTACTTTGCCGCAGTTAAAGTTGAAAAACGCATGATGTTTATTATTTTGACGCTGATTATTGCGGTGGCAGCCTTTAATCTGGTCTCAACGCTGGTCATGACGGTGCGTGACAAGCAGGCCGATATCGCTATTTTGCGCACTCTCGGCGCGTCGCCAGCTTCCATCATGAAGATTTTTATGGTTCAGGGCAGCATGGTCGGTACGCTGGGAACGTTGTTGGGTGTCGGTTTGGGCGTCATCGTTGCGTTAAATATTCCAGCGATGGTGGGTTTTTTCGAACATTTATTTGGTGTGCAATTTCTTGATAAAGCCATTTACTTTATCACCAGCGTTCCATCCGATCTGCACTGGGACGACGTGAGCTATATCGGCGGCATGGCGTTAGTGTTTGCCCTGTTGTCTACCATTTATCCGAGCTGGCGCGCTTCGAATGTTAAACCGGCTGAGGCTTTACGTTATGAGTGAACTACAAAAGATGAATTTAGATATTGTGCTGGAATGTTCCGGCGTAGGTAAAACCTATGGTGACGGTGAATTTGCTGTGCCGGTTTTACAGGGCGTTAATTTGCAGGTAAAGCGCGGTGAGCGGGTCGCCATCGTAGGTGCTTCAGGTACCGGTAAATCTACGTTATTACATGTGCTGGGTGGATTGGATAATGCGAGTACGGGTTGGGTAAAATTGCAGGGCAATGATTTTTCTAAAATGACTGAATTGCAGCGCGGAAATTTGCGCAATAGCTCACTTGGTTTTGTGTATCAGTTCCATCATTTGTTGCCTGAATTTTCCGCTTTGGATAACGTCGCCATGCCGCTCATGATACGTCGCATGCCGCACGCTCAAGCGCAGAGTCAGGCACAGCGGATGCTGGAGCAGGTCGGTCTGGGGCATCGGGTTAGTCATGTTCCCGGAGAATTGTCTGGTGGTGAACGCCAGCGCGTGGCATTGGCGCGTGCTCTGGTGACTAAGCCAGCCTGTGTTTTGGCGGATGAGCCAACCGGTAATCTGGATCGGCAAAATGCCCAGCATATTTTTGACGCAATGCTCGATTTAGCACACAGTTCAGGTACTGCTTTTGTGATCGTGACTCATGATCTGGAATTGGCGAGCCGCTGTGACCGGATTTTGAGTTTGACGCAGGATGGTTTGGATTTGAAATGATTATTTCGTAATTTCCACACTTGGTATTTAATTGTTAATTACGTGGTTTTCTAAGTATTGCTATTGAACCAATAATATACCGCCTGTTTTTATGATTTTCATCACCTTAAAACACATTGAATAGGTCATAAAAACAGGTTGGGGTAGGGGTGTATATAAAAAGTGCTATTTTCAGGCAGGAATAGCTTTAAAAAGACCTACTCTTTTCATTTGTCATCAATTCGACATAAATTCGTCATCAACTTGAAGTATTCGTTAGTTACGCTATACAGGTCTAAATTCTAGGCCACACTATGCGATTACTGACCTCTACATCTGAACAAAATTCTAATTTTTCAAAACTAAGTTTAAGCTTAGCGAGTAGCCCTGAAGAAGTCCGTGAAGTTCAGCGCTTACGCTATAAAGTGTTTATCGAAACCATGGGTTTATCTACTTTAGAAAATCCGGAAGGTTTAGATAAAGACGAGTTTGATGACTATTGCGACCATTTAATTGTGCGTGATAGCAAAAACTTAAAAATTGTCGGTACCTATCGGGTTCTAGGCCCGCATTCGGCACGCAAAATCGGACGCTATTATTCTGAGTCTGAATTCGATTTATCGCGTTTTGCCCATATTCGCGATCAAATTGCCGAAGCCGGACGTGCTTGCATCCATCCTGATTACCGCAGCGGCGCCGTTATCATGATGTTATGGGCTGGATTAGCAGCGTTTATGCGGCGCGAGCAATGCAATTATTTAGTCGGTTGCGCTTCGATTAGCTTGGCAGACGGCGGAATGAATGCTAACGCCTTATTCAACAGCCTGAAGCCGGAAGAAATGGCGCCGATAGAATATAGGGTTACGCCAATACTCCCTTTTCCGCTAAGCGGTGAAGTAGACGGTAGTTTTCAAAAAAATGTTCCGCCGTTGCTTAAAGGTTATTTGCGTGCTGGCGCCTGGGTGTGTGGTGAGCCTGCCTGGGATCCTGATTTCCATTGTGCAGATTTGTTTTTATTGCTACCGCTAGAGAATTTGGATGGCCGTTATTCGCGGCATTATTTGAAGGATAAAGCGGAGTAAATAAAATAGGGTGAGCATTCTATGCCCACCCTATTAATACGCGAGAATAACTATTTTTGAATTTACTTAACCACCAACTCCGGTGTCATTACCACCTTTAAAAACGTCGTAGGAGCATCTTCGGCGTCTTTTTGGCTAATCCACCAAACATTCCCTTTGCGGATCGCGCAATCTTGAATCGTAGGAATCAGCTTGCTTACTACGTCACCCAAATGTGGCTGATGGCCGATAATTAGCACTGGTTCGCGGCTATTCGGCCAATTGCATGCCGCTAAAATCTGATCTGCATCACTGTCGGTGCCAATTTCGCTCACCACTTTAAACTTGCGGCCTAAGGCAAGGGCTGTTTGCATTGTGCGTTGGCTGGGGCTAACCAAAATTTTACAGCTGTGCGGAAGCACGCTATCCAGCCAAAGCGCCATTTTAGCGGCTTGTTTTTGGCCTTTAGGGGTGAGTTTACGTTCGCTATCAACCCGATGCAGCATGTCTTCGGTTAGCGCTTCCGCGTGCGCATGGCGCCATAAAATGAGATCCAATTAATTTCCCCCTTCTTGGTTTTAGCTGCGTAATTAAGAATCAGTTTGGCCTAGCGTATCCATTAGGTACTGTTGTGCACCATAAGGTTTGGCACGGCTTTTACGCAGTTTATATTCGCCGTCTTCATCCAATAGCCAAGCATTGCAATTGTCTTTTAAGTAGGGCATGAGTCCTTCTTCCATGACCCGTTTTTTCAGGTTTTTATCCAAAATCGGGAAGGCAACTTCAATCCGTCTGAATAAATTGCGATTCATCCAATCAGCACTTGATAAATAGGTGTCATGCGCCAAGTCATTGCGGAAGTAAAAAATACGGCTGTGTTCAAGGAAGCGGCCAATGATAGAACGCACGCTGATATTTTCAGATAAACCCGGTACGCCCGGCCTTAATGCACAAGCACCGCGCACGATCAGTTCGATTTTTACGCCATCATTCGAGGCAGCATACAGAGCGCGAATCACAGATTCATCGAGTAACGCATTCATTTTGGCGATAATGCGCCCGGGTTTGCCTGCTCTGGCTAGGCGTGCTTCGTTGCGTATCGCCCGGATAAGCTGGTTTTGAAATGAAAATGGCGCTAACCATAAATGCTGGAATTTTTTGTGCTTGGTTAAGCTGGTTAAATGAATAAATACTTCATTCACTTCCGATGCAATTGTTGGATTGGCCGTGAGCAGGCCAAAGTCCGTGTAAAACTTGGTGGTGGTCGGATGGTAATTGCCGGTCCCTAGATGGGCATAGCAGCGTAATTGATGACCAACTTCACGGCGTATAACTAAGGCGAGTTTGGCATGCGTTTTTAACCCCACTACGCCATAAACAACTTGCGCGCCAGCGCGTTGCAGACGGTCAGACCAGTTAATATTAGCTTCCTCATCAAAGCGCGCCATTAACTCCAAAATAACCGTGACCTCTTTGCCTGCTTGTGCGGCACTAATTAAGGCTTCCATTAAATCGGAATTCATTCCGGTACGGTAGATGGTTTGTTTGATGGCGACGACAGCTGGGTCAGCGGATGCATCGCGGACAAAGTCAATGACGGTTTGAAATGATTGAAACGGGTGATGCAATAAAATGTCTTGTTTGCGCAATGCGGCAAACACATCGGGTTGCGTATAGGGCGTGCTGGTATTGGCGTAAAACGGCGTAAAACGTAATTCCGGCAGGTTAACCAGTTCACCGATTTCAGACAAGCGCGCTAAATTAACCGGGCCATTTACCTCATATAAACGGCTGTGGTGTAGATTAAATTGTTCCAGCAAAAATTTAGATAGATTAGGTGGGCAATTTTTAGCCACCTCTAAACGGACTGCTGCGCCAAATTGGCGGCCTTGTAATTCACCTTGCAAGGCAACCCGTAAATTTTTAACCTCATCTTCATCGACCCACATATCGCTATCGCGCGTCACCCGGAATTGTGAATAGGCGACCACTTCGCGGCCATTAAATAAGTCATCAATATGGGCATGAATCACGGAAGAGAGCAGGCAAAATGAGGCGCCGCCCTTTGGACTTAATTCATCCGGTAAACGGATCACCCGTGGCAGTACGCGCGGTGCTTTGACAATCGCAATGGCAGTGCCGCGTCCGAATGCATCTTTGCCGGCCAGAGAAACGATAAAATTTAAACTTTTATTTACTACCTGTGGGAAAGGGTGAGCCGGATCGAGTCCGATCGGAGTTAATAGTGGCCGTACTTCGCGTTCAAAATAAGCTTTTACCCATGCGCGCTGAGCCGGGTTGCGATCATTATGGCGTAATAAATGTACGCCTTGTGAGGACAATTGAGGCAATACATCTTCATTTAATACTTCATATTGGCGTGTAACCAGGCGATGCGCTTCAATGCTGATGCGTTCCAACGTCGCTTTTAATTGCGGGTGCAGTTTGGTCGATTCGCCTTGATGGGCTAACAGACTAGCTACCCGTACTTCAAAAAACTCATCTAAGTTACTGCTGGCTATACATAAATAACGTAAGCGTTCGAGTAGCGGCACATTATTATCTTCGGCCTGTGCCAATACGCGCCAATTAAAGGAAATTTGAGATATTTCGCGATCTAAAAATTGACCGGCTTTTTTTTCAGGGGAGGGTGCCGAGGCTGTCGAGCTAATTAAGCTTTCATTTGTTTTTATAGTCTTTGCCAATTTTTTCAGTCCAGTTGTCTTGGGTATGGTGGTCGATTTTCGTTTACTTTTTACTTTTGGTGTTGATTTTGCATTAACAAGATGTGATGTACTCATGTAGACCTTACCTATTGTTGCTAAAAGATTCTAAATTTTAATTGTGACATTAAGATGACACTAAAAATAACGATGTTGACCTGTAACTAGTAATCTACCCCTCTAATCAAGCTCTCTAGCGAGGGCGTGCCATATTATGAAACTAATTGTGACAAGCACT
The DNA here is from genome assembly GCF_002976435.1 of Solimicrobium silvestre. Lineage (GTDB taxonomy): Bacteria > Pseudomonadota > Gammaproteobacteria > Burkholderiales > Burkholderiaceae_D > Solimicrobium > Solimicrobium silvestre. The sequence goes on from NZ_PUGF01000009.1 coordinate 7,331, forward strand.
AAAATGGACTGCTGTTTGTCATCTGCATGTCATAAATGGACTGTAAAGTGCGCCTATGTTATCGGAAATGAATGTTGAATTAAATTATCAAGGAGCGAATATGTCTATTAGTAAACTCATAAAAAGCCTCATTATTGTAGTTGGTGCAAGTTCAGTTTTTGCAGCTAGTGCAGTGCATGCAGAAGATATGACTGGTGCTGGTGCAACTTTTCCTTATCCAATTTATGCAAAATGGGCCGATGCCTATAAGAAAGCAACTGGCAATGGATTGAATTATCAATCAGTTGGTTCTGGTGCAGGTATCAAACAAATCAAAAATAAAACAGTCGATTTTGGCGCATCAGATATGCCGCTGAAAGCTGAAGAATTAGATGCAGCGGGCCTAATTCAGTTTCCAGCCATTATGGGTGGGCTGGTTCCGGTAGTCAATCTGGACGGCATTGCTGCGGGCAAGATGAAGCTCACCGGTGATGTTATTGCCGGAATTTATTTGGGCAAAATTACCAAATGGAATGCACCTGAAATCGTTGCATTGAATCCAGATATTAAATTGCCAGCCACAGATATTACTGTAGTGCATCGTTCTGATGGATCAGGTTCTACATTCCTGTGGACTGATTATTTGTCTAAGGTAAATGCAGAATTCAAATCAACGATAGGTTCAGGTACAGCTGTTAAATGGCCAGTTGGTTTGGGCGGTAAAGGCAATGAAGGCGTAGCAGCCAGCGTACTGAATATCAAAGGTACGATCGGTTACGTAGAATATGCCTACGTTAAAAAGAACAAAATGATTTATGCGCAATTGAAAAATCGCGATGGTAATTTTGTAGAGCCGGGTGACGATTCATTTAAAGCGGCAGCTGCCGGTGCTGAATGGTCAAAAGTGCCGGGCTACAACATTGTGCTCACCAATCAAACTGGTAAAGCTAGCTGGCCTATTACTGGCGCCTCGTTTATTTTGATGTACAAACAGCAGGCTGACAGTACTAAGGGCCGTGAAGTGTTGAAGTTCTTTGACTGGGCTTTCAAGAACGGCGAAGCAATGGCTGCTGAATTGGATTACGTTGCGATGCCAAGTGCGGTAACTAAGCTGGTTCAAGAAACTTGGAAGGCAGAATTGAAAGATACTGCTGGTAAGCAAATCTGGTAATTGGTATCTGGTAATTCCTAATACTTATTAACATAAAAGTGTATCCCAGCTTCTTTCTGCAAGAAGCTGGGATTTTAAAAAATGGTTTAATGGTTTTCTCATGCTTATGAATAGTTCACCTGATATGACATCGGACTCCATCAATCAAATTTCAACTGAAACTTCGGTTAAGTCTTCAGTCGAAACCTCGCAATCTAAGATGAATTTACCAATGCGTTCACATAAGTTGGGTGATTTTATATTTCATAAAATCACCCTTAGTTTTGCACTCAGCGTATTGCTGGTTTTATTAGGCATTATTGTTTCCTTGCTGATCGGCGCATGGCCCGCCTTGCATGAATTTGGCCCCGCTTTTATCACCACCATCGAGTGGGATCCGGTCAATGAGAAATACGGCGCATTGATCGCCATCGTCGGCACGTTAGCCACCTCTTTTATAGCCTTGCTGATCGCATTTCCGATCAGCTTTGGTATTGCGTTATTCCTCACTGAAATTTGCCCAGCCTGGCTAAAACGCCCGTTAGGCACCGCCGTTGAATTGCTGGCAGGTGTGCCCAGCATTATTTACGGCATGTGGGGCCTGTTTATTTTTGCACCGTTCTTTGCCAAATATATTCAACCGGTATTGGCGGCAACGTTAGGTCAATTACCCGGCATAGGGAAGTTGTTTCAAGGCCCTATGATCGGTATCGGTATTTTGGCTGCGGGAATTATTTTGGCCATCATGATTATTCCATTTATTGCCTCGGTGATGCGCGATGTGTTTGAAGTCGTGCCGCACATCCTAAAAGAATCGGCCTACGGTTTGGGCTGCACAAAATGGGAAGTGGTCCGAAAAGTGGTGCTGCCTTATACCAAAATTGGTGTCGTCGGCGGCGTGATGCTGGGACTTGGCCGAGCTTTGGGTGAAACCATGGCAATTACTTTCCTGATCGGAAATGCCAACCGCCTTTCATGGTCCTTATTTGCTGCGGGTAACAGCATCGCCTCAACATTGGCGAATGAGTTTGCTGAAGCTGATACACCGTTACATGTTTCCTCTTTATATGCCTTAGGTTTGATTCTTTTTGTGATCACCTTGATTGTGTTATCAGCGGCAAAATTAATGTTGCTAGGTTTGAAAAAAAGTGAAGGTTTAAAATAATGAATGCTCACTCAACACTAACAACCGTTGAAACTAAGTCAACTCCAATCAATAACGCAGTTTATCAACGTCGTTTATGGGTACATCGGATCGGCATTAGCCTTTCTTTCCTGGCGATGGTGATCGGGGTGTTTTTCTTGTTATGGATCTTGCTTACCTTGTTCATTAAAGGCTTTAGCTCACTTAATTTAAGCATGCTTACTGAATCAACACCTCCTCCAGGCAGCGATGGTGGTGGCTTATTAAATGCTATCGTCGGTAGCGCAATGATGGTTGGTGTAGCGACCGTTATCTGCACACCAATCGGCATTCTGGCAGGGTTGTATCTGGCTGAATATGGCGAAGCAAACTGGTTTGCACAATTAACTCGCTTCGTTACCGATATTATGTTGTCGGCACCGTCGATTGTGATCGGCTTGTTTGTGTATGCGCTGTATGTCGCCAACATGAATCATTTTTCAGGCTGGGCAGGCAGTATTGCCATTTCATTGATTGCGATTCCGGTCATCGTTCGTACCACCGATAATATGCTGCAACTGGTTCCTGGAAGCCTGCGTGAAGCGGCTTTTGCCTTGGGCGCGCCACGTTGGAAAGTCGCCATTCTGGTGCGTTTGCGCGCCGTTAAGGCTGGCGTCATTACCGGCGTGTTGTTAGCCGTTGCTCGGATATCCGGTGAAACAGCCCCCTTGTTATTTACTGCTCTAAATAATCAGTTTTATAATTCAGATATGAATAAACCGATGGCGAATTTGCCGGTAGTGATCTATCAGTTTGCGATGAGCCCTTACGAAAATTGGCGCACTCTGGCGTGGGGCGGTGCCTTGATTATTACCTTGAGCGTGTTAGGTTTAAATATTTTGTCACGCACACTTTTTAATCAAAAAATTCAAGGTTAAGCTCAATTTCCTTAGAGCTTATTTGCCACTTATTTATAGCTGCTTTACAGTTTATTCACAGGACTATTAAATGCCTTCTTCCGCACATTCTATAGCGCACGAAACATTGCCATCTGCAATACAAATATCAGGTTTAAATTTTTTTTACGGCGCAACGCAAAGCCTTAAAAACATTAATTTATCGATTAAAGACAAAAAAGTAACCGCTTTTATCGGACCTTCCGGCTGTGGTAAATCCACTTTGCTGCGCACCCTAAACCGTATGTATGATTTATATCCGGGCCAGCGCGCTGAGGGAAATATTATCTACAACAATAAAAATATTTTAGATGCCGATCAAGACATCAATATGCTGCGCGCTAAAATCGGCATGGTATTTCAAAAGCCAACCCCGTTCCCGATGTCGATTTACGACAACATCGCGTTCGGTGTGCGCCTGTATGAAAACCTGTCCAAAGGCGAGATGAATGAGCGCGTGGAATGGGCTTTGAATAAAGCGGCATTGTGGAGCGAAGTTAAGGATAAATTATCAAAAAGCGGTTTGAGTTTATCTGGCGGCCAACAACAGCGGTTGTGCATTGCACGCGGCGTTGCGGTTAAACCGGATGTGCTGTTGCTGGATGAACCGACTTCGGCGCTCGACCCGATTTCAACGGCTAAAATCGAAGAATTGATCAACGAATTAAAGCAAGATTACACGATTGCGATTGTTACTCACAACATGCAGCAAGCGGCGCGTTGCTCTGATTACACCGCCTACATGTATTTGGGTGAGCTAGTTGAAGCAGGCGTGACAGATCAGGTATTTATGAATCCGGTTAAAAAAGAAACGCAGGATTACATTACCGGACGCTTTGGCTAAGTCACAATTAATCACGATTAGCCGCGATCAACAGTTTAATAATTAAGCGTAAAAAATTACAATTTTAGGGGATGAATAATGACGGGCGAACACTCTTCCAGACAATATGACACCGACTTGGAAACCTTACGTTCCAAAGTACTGTTAATGGGTGGATTGGTAGAAAATCAATTCCACGACGCTATCGCGAGTTTTAGAGTCGGCAATGTGGAATTAGCAGCCAGTGTTATTAAAGCGGACGCAGGTGTTAATCAGCTGGAAGTCGATTTAGATGACGCTTGCCGTCATTTAATCTTAAAGCGCCAGCCAGCCGCTAATGATTTGCGTACAGTCATGGCGACCGTAAAAGTTATTACCGATTTAGAGCGTATCGGTGACGAAGCCAGTAAAATTGCGCGGATTGCGCAAGGTAAAGATACCCAGCGTGGCGCGTTGATATTTAACGATTACGAAGCAGTACGCGGCCTGGCTTCGCAAGTCGGCAATATGCTGCACGATGCCTTGGATGCGTTAGCACGTCTGGATGAAAAACAAGCCGTTAAGTTGATCGCCAAAGATGCGATTATTGACCAGGATTTCCGTGCCGTTATGCGTAATTTGATCACGTACATGATGGAAGATCCGCGCACCATTTCAGCCGCACTGGATGCTTTATGGATAGCCAAAGCGATAGAACGGATTGGCGACCATGCTAAAAATATTGCCGAACACGTGATCTTTATCGTTGAAGGCAAAGACATCCGTCATACGGATTACGCTGCGACACATCTTGCGTGAATTGAACAGGACATCAAATGAGCTTAGATAAAACCACGATATTGATTGTGGAAGACGAGCCGGCCATTGTTGAGCTGGTCAGCTTTACTTTACGTGCGGCAGGTTGGGAAACCTATGCCGTCAATAACACAGCAGATGCTTGGGCTTTCATTACCCGGCGCATGCCGCATTTAGTGCTGCTGGATTGGATGTTGCCAGATCAAAGCGGTATTCGCTTGCTTTCTAAAATTCGCGCAGACCGTCAATTTGGTGCATTACCTATTATCATGCTGACCGCGAAAAGTATGGAAGAGGATAAAATCGCTGGCTTGGATCATGGTGCTGATGACTATGTCACCAAACCGTTCTCACCGCGTGAACTCACCGCACGCATCAAAACTGTATTGCGCCGCAAAGCACCGGAACACGGGCAGGGTGTATTGTCCGCTGGCCCGATTGTGTTAGATCCGGTGAGCTGCTCGGTATTGTTGAATGATCAGCGCATTGAGATCGGTCATGCTGAATTCAAACTGCTTAAATTCTTTTTGGCGCATCCAGACCGGGTTTTTTCACGTAGTCAGTTGCTCGATAAAGTGTGGGGCGATCATGTGGTAATTGAAGAACGCACAGTCGATGTGCATGTTCTGCGTTTGCGGAAAGTGCTTAAAACATCGGAGTCACTGATCAAAACGGTGCGTAGCGTTGGCTATATGCTGTCGGAAAAATAGATGTGCTGAATTGCGTAAAAGATGCATAGGGATGCAAGGGGTGCGTGGAGGGGAAAGCCTTGCGCACCTTTTTTATTCGTTCTAGAGTAGCAAAATCATCAAATAAAGAAGATAAAGAAGACTAATGAATCCGTTAATTGTATTTTGGGTACCCGCTATTTTAAGAACTCTCATCGTGGTGTGCGGCGCGTTGGTTGTCGGTTATTTTTGGGGTATTTTGTGGTGCGCGATAGCGGTTGGTAGCGGCTTGGCGGTATTAATTGGACTGCAATTACACTATTTATACAGGCTTTCAATTTGGCTGGATAAACCTGATAGCAGTAAATTACCGGACGGTTGGGGCGCATGGACAGAAATTTTTTCACGCTTGTACCGGATGCGTCGTGAAGATGAAAAAAATCAGGCCGAACTCTCGGAATGGTTAGCTCGTTTTAGACAAGCCATGACCTTGCTGCCCGATGGCGTGGTGATTATGGATGATGTTTTGTTTTTGGAGTGGTGCAATCCAGTTGCTGAGCAACATTTGGGATTGAGCCTGAGCAAAGATAAAAATATGCGGGTAACCAATCTGATTCGTAGCCCGGAATTTATGGATTACGTTATTTTAGGCCGTTTTGACAAGCCGCTGACTGTCACGCACCGCGACCGCAAATTAATTTTACACATTATTAAATTTGAAAATCGCCGCCAAATTTTAGTCACACATGACATTACCGAAAGCGAACGAATCGATATGATGCGGCGCGACTTTATCGCCAATGCGTCACATGAGTTACGTACCCCGCTTACCGTGATTAACGGCTTTTTGGAAATCAACGCAATGCAACCTGATCTGGATAGTAAAATCAGGGCAGGGCACATCAAGTTGATGACTGAGCAAGGGCAGCGTATGCAAGGCTTGGTGGAAGATATGTTGACTTTAACGCGGCTTGAATCGGTGGATTTTCCAGTGCGTCCGGAGCGCGTCAACATGACGCAGTTATTGGAGTCGGTTGTATCGGAAATGCACGGTTTATCAGTCGGCAAGCATGAATTAATCTTTATTAATGAAGGCCCGGATGTGATGGGCAGTTTTGATGAGTTGCGCAGTGCATTTGGTAACCTGGTTTCTAATGCTGTTCGCTACACCCCGGTGGGCGGCACGATCACCATTAGCTGGACTAATTCCGATGCAGGCCCGAAATTTATGGTGAAAGATAGCGGAATTGGTATTAGTTCTGAGCATATATCGCGCTTAACCGAACGTTTTTACCGGGTTGATAAAAGCCGTTCACGCGAAACCCAAGGCACTGGTTTAGGTTTGGCAATTGTGAAGCACGTTGCGTTGCGGCATAAGGCGCAATTAACAATTGAATCGACCTCCGGTGTGGGAAGCGCTTTTTCAATTCAATTTCCAATGCCAGTTTCTATTGCATAAATAGGCATTAAGATACCTAAATGGGGCGTATTTCATATACTCCCCATATTTTTTTAAATATTCCACCTATTGAGTGGGTTTGCCTTCAATTAAAAACAAATTTTTCGACAGTATATTTAATACATAAGCTAGATATTAATCATTCCGATGGTTTTTAAAAAAAATACTAGAGTACTGTAATCTTAAATGGGGAAATAATATTGCCATTTTCCATTATTTAAAACTCCCTCCTTCTTTATTTAGCGTTAAAGTAATTGCTTTCTCAACTGCAATTTCGTAAATTCTTGCGCGTGTCACATGGCAAAGGAATTAATTTGTTATATGTGTTGTTTTATGGGAATTTTTAGTGGTTCTTCTTAGGCAAATTAATGACAATATCAATAGAGCATAAAAAGCTGTGAACGTACGTAGATAGTCAACGCATAGCCCCCCATCAGCGCGATCAGTTTTAATCAAAGAATTTTAAAAATGAAAAAACCTTTCTATAAAATATTGTATGTCCAAGTTTTGTTTGCAATTTGTTGCGGAATTTTAATCGGCGTATTTCAACCGCATTTTGGCGTTGAATTAAAGCCGTTAGGCGATGGCTTTATTAAGCTGATCAAAATGATCATTGCTCCAGTTATTTTCTGCACCGTAGTGAGCGGCATTGCGGGAATGCAAGACATCAAAAAAGTAGGGCGAGTAGGTGGTAAGGCCTTGATTTATTTTGAAGTGCTGTCTTCAATCGCCTTACTAATCGGCTTAATCGTCGCCAATGTAATACGTCCCGGTGACGGCTTTAATGCCAATTTAGCGTCGCTAGATACCAGCGGTATTGCGCAATTCACTACAAAAGCAATGCCGACCACGGTCGAATTCATTATGAACATTATTCCCGAGACCTTGGTCGGCGCTTTTGCGCATGGGGATATTTTGCCGGTGCTGCTAATCGCTATTCTGTTTGGTTTTGCCTTATCTACTTTGGGTGAAAAAGGAAAACCGATTCTGCATTTGGTTGATGACCTCTCGAAGGTCATCTTTGCAGTCGTCGGTATTTTGATGAAGGCTGCACCGATTGGAGCCTTTGGTGCCATGGCATTTACGATCAGCAAGTACGGCATCGCTTCCTTGTTGCCATTAGCAAAATTAATGGGTTCTTTTTACCTGACTTGCGGCTTATTTATCTTTGTTGTGCTGGGTATTGTCGCCAAATTAACCGGATTTTCAATCTGGAGGTTTTTGGTTTATATCAAAGAAGAATTGCTGATTGTGCTCGGCACCAGTTCCTCGGAGAGCGGCTTACCTTTGTTAATGGAAAAATTACAACGGCTCGGTTGCGCAAAATCAGTGGTAGGTTTGGTCGTGCCGACTGGATACTCCTTTAATTTGGACGGCACCAATATTTACATGACCATGGCCGCGCTATTTATTGCACAGGCAACTAATACCGATCTCACCTTGACCCAGCAATTGACTATACTTGGTGTTGCGATGCTGACTTCAAAAGGCGCATCAGGTATTACTGGCGCTGGCTTTATTACCCTGGCAGCAACTTTGGCGGTAGTCCCGACAATACCGATTACTGGCATGGCACTCATTTTAGGAATCGACCGGTTTATGAGTGAATGTCGGGCATTAACTAATTTTATTGGCAATGGTGTTGCAACTATTGTTGTGTCAAAATGGGAAAATGAATTGGATATGTCTATACTGAAACAAGAATTATCGTGAGTAGGTATGTTTCAGTAAGTAAGCTTCATTTGTGAGCATCAAAGCGTAGTAACCAATGGCAACAATGCGGTGAATAACTGTTTTGTTGCTTTTTCATTGAACTAGTACTTTGCAAAACCACAAAAGAAACATATCTTGCTATAACCATGTTGAGTAAATCCATTTTAGAATTTTTCGCCGAGGTAAGGCGACTAGAACCAACTAACTTACTTTTTTCAAACATAAATCAGCGCACTATGGCCGGTTTTTCATCATGTATACGATAGCACTATGAGAATTACCCTTAAATGGAAAGTCATTGTTGGTTGTATCTTGCTGGAAATTATTGCTCTGGCGTTTATTGCTGGCATTAACTTTGAAATTAATAACGATTATCTCGACCAAATATCCCAAAATCGCCTACAACAACTTAATACTTGTTTAAATAGTCAGTTTGAACATCGCCGCTTTGACTTAAAAGATGATGTAGTCGCTTCGCTGATGGACGCATGCCAAACCAAAGACAGTTTGACTTACTTTGTACTCTTTGATCAAAATGATCGCGTTGTCTTAAAAAAAGGCTGGCCAGGTTCTGAATTGTCCGGCACGACCAGCTTAAGTAGCGCCATTAGTGCTATTGGCAGCCTGCCGTGGAAAACTCCCAGCTTTTACAATTCCATGCTGCTCACTACGCCGCAATATTCCCATTTGCTATACGGTGGAACTACTGTTTTCAAACAACAGGCGCAATTTGAGTTAGCCAAAAAAGCATTGGTACTTTCGTTGATTGCGATTGTTCTTAGCATCGCATTCTTTGTTCTGTTAATGGGCTGGCTAAGCCGTCATTTGAAAATGCTCGAAAATGCGGCCAACGAAATTTTAGTAGGTAACTATGATGTCTCGATTGATTACCTTGGTAATGATGAAATTGGACGAGTTGGTTTTGCCATCAATCTGGTGACGACAACATTAAAAAATGAAATTCAGGCATTAAGGAAAAGTGAAGAAAGCGAGCGCCAGACCGCCGCGCGGATGTTGAAGGTAATTGATGCTGTTCCTGACTTTATGCTGTTAAGCCGTATTTCGGATGCGTACATTATTTATGCCAATGCCGGTGTTGAAAACATGACCGGCCATGCATACAGCGAATTAGTCGGAAAAACCATTGATGAAGTCGAACTTGGCATCACCAAAGCACAGCGCAAAGATTGGCAAAACCAGCTCAACAGAAATGGTTCACTCACCAACTACGAAACCATCATTAAACATAAAGACGGTAGTTTAATTAATGTATTGGTCTCGGCTTCCTTGTTGGAAATTGATAATGCTGCTCATGTCTTGATTATCTGCCGCGATATCACTGACCGAAAATTAGTTGAAGCCGCTGTTGCACATGCAAACCGACAATTAAACTATGTGCTGGATGCTGCTTCCGAGATAGCGATCATTTCTACGGATGTTAATGGCATCGTGCAGATGTTTAATCGTGGTGCTGAAAAGATGTTGGGGTATCGTGCCAGGGAGCAAATTGGTATGCCGATGCGCTTTGATATTCATGATACGTATGAATTAGTGCAACGTAGTAAGGAGTTAAGCCGCCAGTTTGGACGTGAAGTGCAAACTTCCGAGGTGCTTACCCTGATTCCCGTCAAGCTAGGTTCGGAAACGAGAAACTGGACGTATATTTGCAAAAATGGTCAGCGCTTAAATGTCTCGCTAACCGTTACCAGAGTGCAAGATGGTGCCGGCAAAGTAGTCGGTTTCCTTGGTATCGCCCGCGACATTACGTTGCAGCTGCAAGCGGAACAGGCACTGCAAGAATTAAATTATCAACTGGAAAAACGGGTAGAAGAGCGCACCGCGGAATTAGGTGAAACCAATAAAAATCTGGCGAATACGATGCACAATCTTCAGTTAGCTCAAGCTGAATTAGTGCGTTCAGAAAAACTGACCGCACTGGGGGATATCGTGGCAGTCGTTGCGCATGAAATTAATACCCCGATCGGTAATTGTTTAACAGTCGCCACCACGCTGCGTGACCGTAGCGTCGAGTTATATGAAGAAGTAGAGCAGGGCACAATCCGCCGCTCAAGTTTGAGTCGCTATATGAACGACAGTAAAACCGGGATGGATATTTTAATTCGCGGCTTGAACCGTTCCAGTGAATTAGTCAGCAATTTCAAGCAAGTTGCGGTAGATCAGACGAGTGAGCAGCGGCGTGTCTTCAAGCTGCACAAAGTAGTCAATGAAGTGGTCGCGTTGATGATACCGATGTTGCGCAAAACGCCGTACAAATTATCCATCTCTATTCCTGAGGATATTTCGATGGATAGTTTTCCGGGCCCTATCGAGCAAATCGTCACCAATTTAATCAACAATTCAATCTTGCATGCCTTTGAAGAAGACAAGCAGGGCAATATGACATTGACTGCAGCCAAGCAAGATCAGAATGTGAAGATAGAGTTTTCTGATGACGGCAAAGGTATTCCCGAGCATCATTTAAACCGCATTTTTGATCCGTTTTTCACCACCAAACTGGGGCGTGGTGGCACTGGTTTAGGTCTGAATATTGTGCATAATATTGTGCGGAAAATGCTGGGCGGGCAGATTGAAGTCAGTAGTCAGGCCAGTGGCGGAACTTCTTTTGTGATTGTGTTGCCCCTGTTTGCTCCAGCAGCCAGTCCGCCGGAGAAAAGGCAGTCAACCCATTTTATTTAAGGGTTAGTTTTTTTAATTGCTACATACATGGCTTCGACTTTGTCACGCGCCCAAGGTGTTCTGCGTAAAAACTTTAAACTGGATTGAACACTTGGCTCATGGGTAAAGCAGCGAATATTGACTTCTTTAGCCATTTCTTCCCAGCCGTAAACTCTCACTAACTCAGTCAGAATATGCTCAAGCGTTACGCCTTGCAGCGGATTGTTAGGATGTGTCATGGGGAAAGTAGCAATTGATGAAGCTGAGATTTTACCAAGCTATGGAATGCTTGAGTGGTCATTTTTCGCTGGCTGCGCCGATTTGCTGAGATGACTAATGTTCCGGGGGGCAGTTTCGGCGTTCATGAAAAACATGGAGTATTTGCACTTGATCACCTTGCACTTGATACGCAACAAGGTACGGCGTACTGGAAATAACCAATTCGAAGCTGCCGCTAATACGGCCTTTGCGGCCAAGTAAGGTAAACTCAATAAGTTGGCTGACCTGCTGTTTTATGTGGGTATCAATGCCTAATGCCGCTAACACATTGCGCTCAGCAATGTAGTTTAGGATATCGTCTTTCTCTGCAATTGCTTCTGACAACCAAACAACACTACTTTGCATTGAAATTGCCAGCGAGTTTGCTTAACAGACGGGCTTGGGAGGCTGTAAACGCATTCTCATGGGTAACGAAAACGGTTTGTTGGTCGTTGGCGATCGCCATCCGTTCACTAATGGTCTTCCGGATAAGTTCGTCATGTAATTGCGCTTCGGCGTTATCGATTTCGCGCTCTAGCGCAGCTCCGGTCGGTATATTCAATGTTGCTGTATTCATATTTTCACCTATGGCCTGATCCCGGTATTGTATCCTTTGAGTTGGACAAGTCAACTCACGCCCCAAGTCTGACTGCTTATCCATTTACCTCATCGGCACTGCGGGAGCCTTTATTTGATCAAGTTCCTCGGCTAATTTCCGCGCTGCTTGCCAGCGCCGTGCTGGTGCTGGATGTTCTAGGCTATCGAAATGGGCCATGGGGTCGATCCGTGCCAGTTTTTGAAAAAAGCCAGCTAGCTTGAGTGCTGGCCAGCCTGCTCGCCATGCCATCTGCAAACCTTCTAAATCGGCCTGATTCTCTTGCTCGACATTGAATTTGCTCAATTTGGCCATCAGCGTTTCATCATGATCGACCGCGTCTTCCAAGGCAAGAAAAGAGTATTTTTGCAGGTTTGGTTCTATCCTTAATGCCTCTTGAAATTCCTTTAGATTGTGTTCTAGCACCGCGTGTTGAATTTCATGGCTAAGCAGCATCGCCAATTCGGCATTATTTAAATCCATGGTGTTTACATAGTTATGGCTGACTAGCATCTTGCCGCCAGCCATACAGAAAGCACTTTCTTCAGGATCATCGCTTGTGTGAATCTCCCAATCTAGCGCGGCAGTAACGGGATGTTCACGCTTAGCCTGTTCTATCAAACCCAGTGCGATGCGTTGGACGCGCGCCAGAAAGGCCGGGTCATTATCCAGTTGAAATTTGGACTGAGCTTCGACTATGCGTGCGCGATATAACAGTTCTGCGCCTGCGACGACTTCTTCGCGTGTGACGGCTTGCGCAGACATGCACAACATGAAAAAAGCCACGATCAGCGCAAGGTGAGGGTATTTATTAGTCACTATTAATAGCTCCTAGTATTGTTTCACACTGATTACTTCACACCCAATGCTTTGAGCCTTTGCAGTTTTTCCTCATACAACCCACGCATCTTTTTTGATGGGCTGAGTTCAATCGCACGCTTTAAATGTTTCATTGCATTTTCATTGTCATGCAAATTAAAATAAACGAGCGCCAGACCTAGTTCGTATTCGTGGTGATCCGGGTCGCGGGCAATTTCTTTTTCATACAGGCGCCGTGCGCTTTCAAAATGACCTGCACTCATTTCTGATTGGGCTTGAAAGTAATAACTCATGAGCGGATGCGGATCCAGTTCTAAAAGACGCGCCGCTTTTTCTTTGGCTTCTTGCACTCTTCCCAGATCTTTAAGAACTAAAATTTGATTGGTTAATATAGTTGTGTTGTCAGGTTCGTTAATCGCAGCACGCTCTAATATTAATTCAGCGATTTCCGGATGATGTGCCGTGCGATAGATAACACCTAAGGTGACATAGGCGTTGAAAAATTCGCGGTCTTGTAACAACGCTTCACGTGCCCACCAATAGGCATCATCGTTTTTTCCCTGAATCAATGATTCGACCGCTCGATTGTTTAGATACATGGCCAACACGGTCTTTTCTTCAATTTCTCTCGTTACCAATACATTTGCTTGTTCCGGCGGCAGAAAATCAATCAGCATTGCTTGTGTCGCCACGGTCTTCATATTACTTTCCTTCGGAATTTCATCCATCAGTAAATTAACATGGCCGACGGCGACAAAAAAACTATCCGATCGACTCCAATCCGTCACCCCAATCACCGTTTGATAGCGTATCGGTAAGTGTAATTCCTTCGCCATGGCGGCGGTCATCAACACTAATGACAAACAATTACCAGATTTTGCATCAAAGGACTCTGCTGCCGTGCGGGTAAGAATAGAGTCATATTCCAAGTGTAGCTCGCCGCCATTGTAAAGAGCTTCAATCAACGCCCTGCGCCTATCTTCCATATTGAGATGGCCTTGTCTGTGACTGAGTTTGGCTTGGGCAAAATCACGCATCGGCTGGGAGATTGCAAGTGCATCTGCGGCATTGATTGGTATGGAGGCTGCTACAAACATTTCATCGTGAAACAAATCATTAACTGGCGGTGTTTTTGTTAATTGGCTTGCACAACCAGTAAGCAGCCAGGCAATGAATACAAGGTAAACAATCTTCATTTACATATCCCTAAAGGTGATGAGTAGTCAAAATGAGTCAGATTTGTTTCTAAAGAGGAAAAATTTGTGATGGGAAATTATTGCATGAGCAGCAATAAAAGTAACGATTTCAACCAGAAAATGTAATTTTTGTTTCATTAAATCAACACTAAATTATGGGAAGGTTTTAGTCAACTAGGTAGCACGGTAGCTTTAAAAGCTTGCTCGACAGGCGAACTGATTAAATCGTTGATGGTTTTTTAGGGGCGTGCTAGTGCAGCTATTCAACTATTTTTTTCTGATTCTTGTGAACAGGTACGTGCGTTTTACACCGAATGTGGGCTTGTTCAGGTCGTGGAGTTGCTGCGTGTTGTTTTCGCTTCAGATAATCACGATGCCGAGCCTATGCGCATCACGCCGCAACTCGATATACAAGATTACTTTGGAAAGCTGACCGACCAGTATGGCGTTCAGTGGATGCTCAATTGCGCAGTCTAGCTGCTGAGAGTGGGGCAAGAATGAGGGAGGGCTACTTAGTCGATTCTAACCAAGTACCTGAACTTACCTTGCAGCGATGAGGCATGTCTGCAAGATAAGTTCAGCATCATAATCTAACGATTAAAAGTCAAAGCTAATACCCTGAGCTAGCGGTAAAGAATGGCTGTAGTTGATGGTATTGGTAGAGCGGCGCATGTAGGCTTTCCATGCGTCAGAGCCGGATTCACGTCCGCCGCCGGTGTCTTTTTCGCCACCAAATGCACCACCGATTTCGGCACCGGAAGGGCCGATATTCACGTTGGCTATTCCACAATCACTGCCGCTGTCGCACATGAACTTTTCAGCTTCACGAACATCAGTAGTAAATATGGAAGAAGATAAACCTTGCGGTACTTCATTATTCCAGGCAATTGCTTGATCTAAATCGGTATAGCGTACGATGTATAAAATCGGTGCAAACGTTTCATGATGCATTGATGCCGTTTGAGTCGGCATTTCTACCAACGCCGGATGCACATAATAGCCATCGGTACAGCCTTCGACTTTGGCACGCTCTCCGCCAAAAACTTTGCCTTTTTCTGACTTGGCGGTATTCAACGCTTCTTGCATTGCGCTAAACGCGTTGGCATCAATCAGTGGGCCGATTAAGGTTGATTTTTCTAATGGGCTACCAATTGGCAAACCTGCATAGATTTTTTTCAGACGTGGCACAACGGTGTCATATACGCTGTCATGCACAAACAAACGGCGTAAGGTTGTGCAGCGTTGTCCAGCGGTTCCAACGGCAGAGAAAGTAATGCCGCGCAGTGCCATTTCAATATCTGCACTTGGTGCCACGGTCATTGCGTTGTTGCCGCCCAATTCCAAAATAGTACGAGACAAACGGGTGGCACAACGTTGTGCAACATCACGTCCCATTCGGGTGCTACCTGTAGCACTAACTACTGGAACACGGCGATCATCCACCATGGCAATGCCGGCATCGCTATTGCCGATAATTAATTCGGCTAAACCGGCAGGCGCATCGCTACCAAAACGTGCAACTGCTTTCATGAACAAACTATGTATGGCAATGGCAGTGAGTGGTGTTTTTTCAGACGGTTTCCACGTCACGCTGTTCCCGCAGACAAATGCCAGTGCGGCATTCCATGCCCAAACTGCGACCGGGAAATTAAACGCAGAAATAACGCCAACCACACCAACCGGATGCCATTGTTCCATCATGCGGTGACCTGGGCGCTCTGACGCAATGGTCAAGCCATATAGTTGACGTGACAATCCGACCGCGAAGTCGCAGATGTCGATCATTTCTTGTACTTCGCCTAAGCCTTCTTGCAAAATTTTGCCGGCTTCTAAGGTCACTAATTGGCCTAAGGCAGCTTTGTGCGTACGTAATTCGTCGCCAAATAAACGCACTAATTCACCGCGTCGTGGCGCAGGAATTTCACGCCATTGTAAGTAGGCGGCATGTGCCGAGCCAATTTTGGACGCAACGTGCGCGCTATTGTCGGCACGTAAGCTGGCTAAAATGAGGCCGTTAATTGGCGATACGCTGTGAATCTGGTTGCCAGAATAAGGCGCTAGATCAACGCCTAATTCCTTGAGCAAATCGTTGATGTTGTTCATCGTGTTCACCTGTTATGTTCAGCTGTTAATGAGAGGGTGCAAATGTAATCAATTTAGTTGCATTTATCAAGCAGCGTAATATTGTCCAAAGCGATTAGCAAGGAAGTCAGCCAAGGTGGCTTCTTCTTGGCGAACCATGCCGCTTTGTGGCAATTTGCCGTGAACCAGCATGTCAACCATGGCGCAAATACCTGACGCTGTGGTGAGCTGAATCGCTGACAATAATTGACCGTTCACGGTTTGGCTATAGATTTTTTTAGCATACGATTCTTGTTCTAAGCGACCTTCACGTATACCGGATACGCTGACAAAGACCAGTACCACGTCTTGTTTGGTGATTGGAATAGCTGTTTCCAACACTTCTTTTAAAATCGGGCGACGATCCAATTGGCCTAATTGCAGATCGCGTACCAGCATTTTGACGATGTCGCGGTGACCTGGGTAACGCACGGTTTTGTAATTCAGGTTTTGTACTTTACCTTTCAGGCTTTCGCACAGCGTGCCTAAGCCGCCGGAAGTGTTAAATGCTTCGTAATTAATACCGTCTAAAGAGAAATGTTCCAATTCTTCCAGTGGTGACGTTTCACGTAACTGGCCGTCAACAATTGCTTCGCATGGATTGCAATATTCGTTAATTAAACCGTCGGTGCTCCAGGTCAGGTTGTATTTTAAGGCGTTATTTGGGAAGGTCGGCAACGCGCCAACTCGCATGCTCACGTCACGCAAGGAGTCAAAGCGTTTTGCAACGTCATTGGCAACGATAGAGATAAATCCTGGTGCCAAGCCGCATTGTGGAACAAACGCGGTTTCGGCGTTTTCTGCCAATTGTTTAACCAAACGTGTGCTTTCAACGTCTTCCGTTAAATCAAAATAATGTGATTTGGCTTGTTTAGCTGCAGTCGCAATAATCGGCGTTAAAAAATACGGGCAGGCCGACATAGTGATTTGATGACCGCGAATAATTTCAGTTACCGCAAGTTTGTCGGACAAATCAATTTGCACACAGGTAGTATTAGGAAACGCTGCTTTAGTGACGTAATCAAGGCGAGCTGTATCACGATCAGCCACAGTGATTTGATATTCACCGGTATGTGACAACAGATTTAAAATTGCATCGCCGATTTTGCCTGCGCCTAATAAAATTAATTTGGTTTTCATGTAGGGTCTCCTGAAGGGGATTGATATTTTCTAAACGTTTAAACGCTTGTTATTTACTGCTGCTCAGAAGTTTAGAATGCTTTCGTGTCAGATAATAGAGAGCAAAC
Source organism: Solimicrobium silvestre (assembly GCF_002976435.1). GTDB lineage: Bacteria > Pseudomonadota > Gammaproteobacteria > Burkholderiales > Burkholderiaceae_D > Solimicrobium > Solimicrobium silvestre. Next base: position 24,909 of record NZ_PUGF01000009.1, read on the forward strand.
TAGTGTCAATCTGATGTATTGCGCTACAATATGACGAACTATTCATTAAATATGCGCGTAAAAGGTAAGAGAAGGCTATGAAACCAAATTTAGATAAAATTGATAATCAAATACTTTCGTTATTGATGGATGATGCGCGTATGCCTGTTACCGTCATCGCCAAAAAAATTGCGATGGCGCGTACTACTGTCATCGCGAGAATTGCTGCGTTAGAGCAGCGCGGCATTATTGCTGGGTATGGTGTGAGGTTAAATCAGACTTTATTTCAATCAGGTGTGCGTGCTTATGTGGGCATGTCGGTAGAGCCGCGCAGTTCTGCCGCTTTAGTGAAATTGTTGCAACAATGGCCCGAAGTAGAAACCTTGTGTGCAGTCAGCGGCGCGATTGATTACATGATGACGTTACGCTGCACCAGCACGGAAAATTTGGATAAGTTACTAGATCAAATTGGTGATTTAGAGGGCGTGCGGCAGACTTCAACTTCGGTTATTTTGAGTAATCGGATAGATCGTAGTGCCTTGGGTTAACCTTGTAATCTGAGCATTAAGTCACATATAGCCGGCATCTCAGGGCTAGGATAACTTCATGTTCAGCTTCATTTTCAATTTCGCTGCAAGTAAATCCGCTAAAATTTCTCGCTCATTCTTTCCAGAAAAAGAACCCGCGGCATTTCCTGAATATACCTTCGAACAAATAGCTGCCTTCCATCAAATTACCTTGCACAATGCACGCCAGATGGATGACGCCACATGGCGTGATCTGCAGGTGGATGCCTATCTACGCAAAATCAGTGCATCAGTCAGTATTTTTGCGCGTCAAACGCTGTATAAATTACTACGCTCGCATCAGCAAGCAAGTGCTTCTTTATCCCTGCAAAAACGTATCCGTGAACTGCAATTGCGACCAGATGTGCTGGAGCAAATTGCGGCTGCATCTGCCGTACTGCGTAGGGTTCCTGGCGACGCAAGTAGCCTGCTTTTTTCTGAACAAGGTTCTGATACACCATATTGGGCGAAGGCGGTTTTTTTAATCCCGCTTGGTTTATTACTTGGTTTCTTTCTATTTACGCAAACCGTGTTTGGGCTAGCTGTAATGGCCTTGTTCTTTAGCTTGATTTTGGCTTTGCAGTCGCGGTTTAATCGTGAAATGGTACTTTGGCGTTCGCAATGGGGCGCTGTGTGTGCTTTGATGAATGCGCTGCAACGCTTGGCACAACCATGCCAGATACACATTGCTGGCTGTGAAAATAGTGCGGATGTAGAACGTTTGGCGCGGCTGATTCATAAACAAATCAGCGCTAAACCTTCTATATCAATAGAAACTGAAGCCTACGGCAACTGGTTTTTACTGACCAATATCAAACATCATTTTAAAGCGATGCAAAATTATCGTTTGCACCGTGAATTTATTCGCGCCAGCTTTGTTCAACTCGGTGAAATTGAAGCGGCCTATGCTTTGGTTCTGCATTTGCAAAGCGTACCGTACACGACATGGATGGAATGGCAGCAAGCAGAGACTTTTCATTTTGACGGAGTAGTTCATCCTTTGTTAGAAAACCCGCAGGCAATATCGGTCAATTTAACTGCGCCGGGGATGTTAATCACCGGGCAAAATGCGGGTGGTAAAAGTACTTTTATGCGCACTTTAGGACTAAATATGATTGTGGCCCGCGCTTTTGGCTTTTGCTACGCTAAACAGGCACGAGCTCCGTATTTACCGGTTTATGCCAACATGCAAAATCAAGATGATTTACAGGGAGGCGAAAGCTATTACATTGCCGAGTTGCGGCGTGCCAAAGAATTGCTCAATAGCGCGCAAAATTCTGGTCGAGGTTTGTATTTAATTGATGAGATTTTTCGCGGCACCAATCATATCGAATCAGTCGCCGCCGCCAGTTCGTTTTTACATGCTTTATCTAAATTGGCGCCGGTTGTCGCGGCTTCGCACAACATTGAATTGGCGGTGATTTTAAAAGAGCGTTTTCAAGCAATGCGGTTTCAGCATGGGACAGCGAATAAATATCAATTGGAGGAGGGAATACTTGAATTGAGTAATGGCCTGTGTTTGTTTGAGCGGGAAGATTTTGGGGAAGAAGTAAATCAAGGTGCCGTGAATGCGCTTGGATTTTTGCAGCAACATTGCCGCCATCCTGATTTATCTAAACTGGTTTTGCCGACGTTGACGTAATTAGCCCTCAAAATGACGAACCCGGCTGTTCTAAAAATTCAATTTCTTCGGGCGTTGAAACCCGTCCCAAAATGGCATTGCGGTGCGGATAGCGCCCAAAACGCAGGATGATGTCGCGATGCCGCTGCTCAAAATGTAAGCTGTTTTCTAAACCCGGCTGGGCAAATAATTGCAATGCCTGTTCATGAATTAAGACGGATTCCGAATGCATAAAGGGCATGTAGATAAATGCCCGCTGGATCGGATTTAACTCCTGGTCTGCGTGGACAGCAACAGCGTGTTGCGCCAGACATAAAGCCAGACTATCGCAAGTAAAAGCCGCCGGGGTGTTGCGTCCCAAGTTGCGTGAAAACTGATCTAGAATAATAATTTCAGCTAATCTGCCTTGAGCGTTAGCACGCCAATGCTCTAATTCTCCTGCGATGGCACTTTGATGAAGTTGCCCGAATTTTTGTTGCAATAATAAATCAAACGCCAAGTCTTTCTTGTACCACTGCTTAGTGTCAATTTCTTCAAACCAAAATCGAATAATGTTGTGATAGCTCATTCCATTCCTTAGATTTTGTAATTTTTTTTACGCTCTTCCGTATGCGCCCACCATGGCAATTCTGGCCCACCTTCCATATATTGAACCACGGCAATAAACATATCCAGCACACATGGATCATGCCGTTTGCCGGTCAGCTCACACAAGCGTACATACATGTTGTGTGGATCTTGGCCGCGTAATTGTTCGGCTCGTTCAATGCCTAGCAACCTTAAATCAGCGGCAGTAGCTTTGCCCACATTGGGTAAATCTTCTAGTTTTTTAATGTGACTGCGATTTGTGTTTGGCATATTTATGGGCATTTTTAATTTGAGAATAATCTAGCATTGCATTTTAAATAACGCCTTATTGGTAATGTATATATTGTCAAAATACTAGTTTTTAGTGACTCTAATTGCCATTGGATACGTTGAAAAATCACAAGTTGAGATAGTATATTTTTTGCTGATATCAAAACAATTTAGCCTGATTTTATTTAACTTATCGTGATTGTTTCATTTATGTAACATATTGTTGATTTCTTGGTTGTTTTAATGATATTTTTCACACTTTTATGTCCATAAACGTAATAATTCCTTTCGGCATTTAAATGTGCCTGTTACTTCCCTGTTTTCTTTTCGCACCTTCACGATACTTATTCATCCAATGAACAAACATCCGCTAGTTACTTTTTTGTGTGCCCTGATTCTGATTCCAAGCTGCCATCTTGCATTGAGTGCAGATAGCCTGCCGAGTGTTGAAAGTTTTTTTAAAGACCCTGAAATTCGTCAGGCGATTCTTTCGCCGAATGGTCATTCGATCGCTATTTTATCCAAACTTCCAGATGGTCGTCAGGTTATTGCTGTACGTGATACTTCTGACCTGCAAAAAGTGACTGTCCCCGTAACCGCCACGGACGATAAAATCACTTCGTTTAATTGGGTCAATGAAAATCGAATTAGCTTTACGCTGATGAGCACGCGCCTCGAATTTATCGGCAATTTGGATCTTTTTGCGGTGAATCTGGACGGATCGAATAGGACGCATTTGATTTCTGGAAATTGGAAACATAAACTGCAAAATACCGGAAGCAATATCATTGAAAAAACATTGACCGCAGATTACTCTTATTTTGGCAGTACGCATGATGGTTCGGACGATATCATCGTTAGTAAAATTACTTACAATCATTTTGAAGTGCTAAGCCATTATTTATTCCGCTTAGACACAAAAACGCGTAGTTTAACCGCCTTACACAAGGGAAAACAGCCAGGTAATGTTTATTACTGGGAACTCGATGCGAATGACGTGCCGCGCATAGCGTTGTCAAAACTTGAAGGACAATGCATTACCTCTTATTGGGCACCTGATTCAGAAAGCTTTACTGAAATTGCGCATGCTGACTGTTATAACGACAAACGATTTACTCCGTTATTTTTTGAGGCTAGTGAAAGTGTGTATGGACGTGCATCTTACAAAGGCCACGATGCCTTGTTTAAATATGATCTCAAAAAAATGCAAATGGCTAGTGAGCCGTTTTTGTCGATAGACGGATTTGATTTTATCGGTTGGCCGGAGACTGATCTTGTTGCGAAAAAAGTACTTGGCATTCATTATGACGGCGATGCCAAAGCCACAGTTTGGCTGGACCCCCATTTTAAAGAAATACAAAAAAAAGTGGATGACATCCTTACCCAAACTTCTAATACAGTTCGTTGCGGATCGGACTGCCTAAACTCACCAGCCGTATTGGTAATGGCAACGTCAGATCGTCAACCTAAGCAATATTTCTTGTATACGACAGCTACTGGAGCCATGATCAGGATTGGGAGCGCTTACCCAAATATCAATCCAGATCAAATGGGGACGCGTGATTTTTATCATTATCAGGCGCGTGACGGCAGGTCGATTCCAGTTTACGTCACGCTGCCACCAGGTAATGTCACTGCACCAATGCCAACCGTGGTGCTGGTGCATGGCGGTCCGAATGTGCGCGGATCATCATGGGAATGGGAACAGGATGCGCAGTTTCTTGCTTCACGTGGTTACGTCGTTATTCAACCTGAATTCCGTGGTAGTACTGGTTTTGGTTTCGATCACTTTAAGGCTGGTTGGAAGCAATGGGGACTAACCATGCAAGATGATCTAGCCGATGCTGCAAAGTGGGCCGCACAGAAGGGTTGGGCTGATTCTAAGCGGACCGCCATTATGGGCGCAAGTTACGGCGGATACGCGACTTTAATGGGCTTGATCAAGAATCCGGAAATTTTCCGTTGTGGTGTTGAATGGGCAGGCGTGACAGATATCAATATGATGTTTGACCGGGCAGAAAGCGACGCATCGCAGGAAAATCTCAATTACAGTATGAAGACCTTGATTGGCGATCAAAGTGTTGATGCTGAGATGTTTAAGGAAAATTCACCATTAAATCATGCCGATAAACTGACGCAACCCCTATTAATTGCACATGGCGTCCAAGATCACCGCGTACCGCTCGTTCAGGCAACTGAATTTCGTGATGCGGTTAAAAAGACCAATAAGAATGTGGAGTGGATCGTTTATACCGATGAAGGCCACGGTTGGATTCATGAGGAAAACAATATCGACTTTTGGAAACACGTGGAAGTTTTTCTCGATAAAAACCTGAAATCGGTAGAGTGAAATGAGGCTGGCAGTCAATTAGTACTTTTCTGTTAGGATTCTTTTTTAGTTTTGAAAGTACAACACATGCCGGCTTCTTCACATCAGCTTATTTTTCACGGATCATTAGTTTTATTGTTTGGTTTATTATTGGGCGCACCGTATGCCAAAGCGATTAAAAACAATGCTGCGGCAAACATTATTAATTCCTGGCGAGTCGCTCATCTGAGTTTGCCCATTGGGGCAACACTGATGTTTGCCATTGCCGCTGTGTTGTCAGCTCTAGCCGTGTCGGCCGCAATTGCTTGGGTAATAGCAGTGGCGTTAATTATTTCTGCGTATGGTTTTTGTATTTCCACACCATTAGCCGCAATCTGCGGTCAGCGTGGCTTATCTTCTGATGCTACTGGCTTAGGTAAGTTGGTGTATTTGGGGAATATAGTTGGTGCGTCGTGTTCTGTTATTGCTGCTGTAGCGCTGGTATACGCGGCATTTATTTCGCTATAAAATTTTTATCCCATAAAAAACCGCCCATTGCATAGTCATGGGCGGTTTTGTATTTTTGAATGTGCTTTTATGTGGATTTACGACTCAAATGTCTGAAACTGCAATGCAGCCAATTTAGCGTAAATACCACCTTCGGCAACCAAGCTGTTATGCGTGCCAGTTTCAACAATGTGGCCATGTTCCATCACCAAGATCCGGTCAGCGCGTTGCACAGTTGCCAAGCGGTGCGCGATGATTAATGTTGTGCGGCCTTGCATTGCGGTGACTAATGCGCCTTGTACCAAGCGTTCCGATTCGGCATCTAGCGCGCTGGTAGCTTCGTCCAGAAGTAGCAAAGCAGGATTTTTTAACAGGGCGCGGGCAATGGAAATACGTTGCCGCTGTCCGCCCGATAAACGTACGCCGCGTTCGCCTAAAAATGACTGGTAGCCATCCGGCAGTTTTTCAATAAACTCATGTGCCGCGGCCATTTTGGCAGCGTTAATGACTTCGGCATCGCTTGCGCCGCTACGTCCGTAACGAATATTTTCCATTGCGTTAGCAGAAAAAATGACGGTGTCTTGTGGAACAATACCAATCGTATCGCGCAGCGTGTGCAAGCTTAGGTCACGAATGTTAATGCCATCCAGATTAATTTGACCTTGTTGCGGATCATAAAAACGTAATAACAACTGAAATAGGGTGGTTTTACCTGCGCCGGATGAACCAACTACGGCCACAGTTTCTCCCGCCGCGACTTGAATCGATAGGTGTGAAAGTGCTGCAGTATTTGGGCGTGAAGGGTAATGAAAGCCGATGTCTTTCAATGTGAGTGTGGCACCATTACTGGAGCGCGGTGGCAGCGCAACTGGCTGTGCCGGTTCACTAATACTGCTTTTAGCGGCTAATAATTCTAATAAACGTTCGGTGGCTCCCGCCGCACGTTGCGCGTCGCCCATGACTTCCGAAAGTGCGCCAACAGCGCCGGCCACAATGGTGGCATATAAAATAAATTGGCTAAGTTCGCCGCCGGTCATGCGTTTATCCATTACCGCATGTGCGCCTAACCAGAGTACGAAAACAATGGCACCAAATACCAGCAAAATTGCGACGACTGTTAGTAGTGAACGGGCGCGAATGCGGCGCATGGCTGTGGCAAAGGCGTTTTCTACTGATAATTTAAAGCGTGCTGCTTCATGCGGTTCTTGGGTATAGGCTTGCACGATCGGCATGGCGTTGAGGATTTCACCGGCTAAAGCAGATGCGTCGGCAATGCGGTCTTGCGAGTCGCGCGACAAAGTACGAACCCGACGGCCAAATAAAACAATTGGCAGCACGACTAAAGCAAGTGCCACGATGATGATGGAGGATAATTTGGGGCTGGTAATAAACAACATCACCAAGCCGCCTAAAAATAATAAGGTATTACGTAATGCCATGGAAATGCTGGTCCCCACCATGGCTTGAATTAATGTCGTGTCGGTAGTTAGGCGTGACAATACTTCGCCTGATCGGGTCGTTTCAAAAAATTCTGGGCTTTGTTCAATCACGTGTTCATACACAGCAGTACGAATGTCGGCAGTGACGCGTTCACCTAATAAAGAAACCATGTAAAAGCGTGCTGCCGTAGCGATTGCGAGTACGCAGGCAACGCCAAATAAGGCTAAAAACGCGGCATCTACATGGCTGATGCTACCTTGTCCGCTAAAACCCATGTCGATCATTTGACGGAACGCATAAGGAATTGCCAAGGTAGCGGACGCTGCTACCAGCAAGGCTAAACCGGCTAAATAAAACTGTTTGAGATACGGACGTAGAAACGGCAATAAACCTTTTAAGGTGTTGATGCTGCTAGGAGCTTTCATGGGGATTTTCTATGAATGGTTAGTTGTGTTGTTCTTTTGCGTACGTTGTTATGTACGTCGCTACCTAAATTCTTGCGCAGATTTGCAGCGCAAATTGTAAGGCAGAATCAAAAGCAATGCTGATGGTTTGCTGCTCACTGCATAAGTTTATTTTAGGGAGGGTTCAGCTGTACAGCCGGTGAGCAATTATGCTAGCGATTAAAGCGGCAGATATTGGACTTGATTCCGGCCTTTTTGTTTTGCTGCATACAAAGCCAGGTCAGTATTTTTGAGGAAGGTGTCGGCGTCGACAATCATGCCTGGCGGGCAGCTTGAGACGCCAATACTGACGGAGAGGTGCTTCGCCGTGAGTGAGCTCAGGTGCGGTATTTTTAAATCAAAGACAGCTTGCCGTATGATTTCCGCGAATAATTGTGCGGCGGTAGAGGTGGAGTTGGGGAGTAAAACAATAAATTCTTCGCCGCCATAGCGTGCTGCCATATCTGAGCTGCGTTGCAGTTTGTTTTTGATGCAGTTAGCAACCGCGATAATGGCAGCGTCACCAGCCGGATGTCCGTAATGATCATTGTAATTTTTGAAATAATCAATATCCAGCATGATGAGTGACAAGGTTGTTTTTTGGCGTTGCGCCTGGCTTATTTCTAGTTTGTAGTGAGCATCAAAAAAACGACGGTTATAAATACCGGTTAATGGATCAGTCGTCGCGTCTTTCTTATGTGTTTCAGAGTGATCGCGCAGCATTTGCTCGCGTTTAATGGAGGTGCTCGAATCGTTGACCTGAATTAAGCACATTAACTTACCTTGGTCATGCAAGTTTTTGAGTGGGCTAAGAATAATCGATTGAGAGATACGCTCGCCGGAACCATTTAAGTTAAATAGCGGCAAAGGAAATTTGTGTAAGGCATTGGATAAAACCACCGGTAATTTTGTGCTTAATGCTCGGTTAATCGCTGCGATAAATGAACCGGCTAGCGGCTCGGGAAAGGCGTTGATGAGCGCTTTATTTATCACCGTATCGCTATGTATTCCGCTATGTTTGGTAATCCATTCATTCCAAAGTAATACACATCCTTGTTCATCGACCAGGATTAATCCTATATTGAGCGCTTCAAATAGTTGTGCCCAATCAAACTGAATGGCCGGCACGTTCTCTTTTGTCATATATTTTGCAAAAAATTATCTATTTTGCTGCGTAGCATACTTAAAGACGATGAGCTAAATAAAAAAATCAAGCGGCCATTGATTTGGCGGCGTTCAATTTCCAAGTCGATGTGTAAAATCATGACGTAGCCATGATCTTGCGTTTCGATAATGTCGCTGATGACTTCATCAGAACTATAGATGTTGTAAGTGGGCAGTGAGCTTTCTAATTGGATATCTAGCATATCCGCCATAGCCGATAAGCAGGCATTCAAAATAATATTGCCTAATTCGCACATCGCTTCTTGCTCAAATTCGGCTAATTCTTCAATGCTTATTTGTGAACCGAGCATGTCGCGCAAAATTTCTAATGCGTTCTCTTCTGTTAGTAATAGAGAGGCTTCCGCTTGAAAGGTGCCGCTAAATTGTTGCTTTACAACACCGAATTGAGTTTGCTCTAAGGATAATGCTTTAGCATTTAAATCCGCACTTTTACAAATTTCTACGGCGGGAACCGAAAGTTTAACTTCTTCATTAACAATCTCGCTCAGCGAAGCAGCTGCGCGACCGGCTCCGATATTAAAAACTTCGGAAAGTGCATCAAGTTGCAGATCGGTGAGTTTATCCACCTGGGTTATCCGTCAGCGTTTTTAAAGAACGTGATTGCCTGCTCTACGGATTTTTCAGTAACCGGTTTTGCCACAAAACGGGCGCCAAGTTTCGCTGCGTGGGTGCGCAGGCATTCTTGAATATTGGCTGAAAAAACCGCAATTCGCATGTGTGGATATTTGAGTAAAATTTGTTCTGTCGCGACGGTGCCAAGTGTGCCGGGCATGTTGATGTCCATTGTGCAGAAATCAAAGCGATGTTGCTCAACTAACTTCATTGCTTCATCGCCCGAGCTTGCTTCCGTGATTTGCCATGTTGGGTTTTTGTCCAGTACAAAAGCACGAATCATCATCCGTGAAACTCGACTGTCATCAACAATTAACAATGAAAATAAATCGCTAGTTTCGGTCGTCATAGAATACCTAAAATAGTTAAATACTAACGAAATGGAGAATGGAGCACATGGCGGCGCTTCCTCGGTAAAGTATTGTCTATTTTGTGGCAATTTTCTAGGAGTATTTAAATTTTATACTCGCTTTCATTCCTTCATTTTGCGCCAAAGAGTAGTACGACTTATGCCTAAATGAGCTGCCGCCGCAGCGCGATTTCCTTTAAAGCTGTGCAAAATGTTAGTTAAGTTTTGTCGGCTTAAGTCAGGTTCAGCATCGGCTTCAGGCTGTTGATGATTGGAATGATGGCTAAGTTGTGGTGGTAATTTTGTATTGAGTTCCGGCATGGCCAGCATTAATAACCGTGGTGTGAGCGCCTGTAGTGGTTCTGCCAACAAAAACAGGGCAAGCCGTTCACACACATTACGTAATTCCCTTACATTACCCGGCCAGTCATAACTTTCCAATAATGATCTGCAGGCAATCACCTCCGCACTCAGATTGGCATGCGGCTTTACACCCAGGTTCGCCAAGGCATTTTTCAAACACCATTCGGTCAGATTCAGCAAATCCTCCAAGCGTGCTGAGAGAGTAGGTAAACGCAGCTGCAATACCGCTAAACGGTAATATAAATCACGTCGAAATTGTCCTAATTCCATTTTTTCCAGTAAATCACAATGCGTGGCACTGATAATGCGGATATCTACCGGAATCGGCCGAGTTGCGCCTACCCGTACCACTTGGCGTTCTTCTAAAACACGCAGCAAGCGGGTTTGTAAGGTAAGCGGCATTTCGCCGATCTCGTCCAAAAAAAGTGTGCCGCGTTGCGCAGTTTCAATTAGCCCCGCATGGCCGCCGCGCCGTGCGCCAGTAAAGGCGCTGTCTTGGTAACCAAATAACTCAGCTTCTAATAAAGACTCGGCAATTGCTCCGCAATTTACCGCTACAAAAGGTGCTCGTGCGCGGCTGCTGGCTTGGTGCGTAGCTTGCGCGGCAAGCTCTTTACCACTACCGGTTGCGCCTTGAATTAACACGCTGGCATTTGAACGTGCAAAAAGCGTAATGTTTTGCCGTACCTGTTGCATGAGTTCAGATTCGCCGCGTAAGGCTTCTACCCCATGTCGGGCTCGTAATGTGTCGCGGTTAGCCAAGCTCGGGCCAGCTTCCAAGCGTGAAAATTTAGCGATTTCTAATGCATCGTTAAACGCTTGCCGGATTGAGTTGGATGAATATAAAAATATTCCGGCTAAACCCGCTTCTTCGGCCAAATCAGACACTAAACCTGCTCCGACGATGGCTTTAATTCCGTCGGCTTTAAGTTCATTAATCTGGGCGCGCGCATCTTCTTCGGTACTGTAAGTTCGCTGCGCGATGTCAAAGCCGAAAGTGGTTTTAAATTCAGCCAGTTCCGGCATGGTTTGTTGATAGGTAATAATGCCAATCGCCGCGCTAATTTTGCGCGCACGGGCTAATGCTTGCATCACATCAAAGCCGCTCGCTTTGGCGATAATAACGGGAACCGGTAGCCGGCTTTTTAGGTAAGCGGCATTGGACCCTGCGGCAATAATCGCGTCGCAACGCTCAGTTTGCATCCGTTCACGGAGCACTTTGACAGCATCTTCAAAGCCGAGATGAATGGGTTCGATGTGAGCATCATCAGCGTATTCCAGCATGATGTCGCGAAACAGATCGAATAGCCGTGAGATGGATACCGTCCAGATAACGGGTTTGTCGAATTGGTCAGAGCGAGGTGAAGTGGGGCGCATGAGGGTTTTTAAAAAAATGTTCCACGCAGTTTCGCCGCGTTTCAACTGTTTCAATGAAACGAATTATGCAATACATCCGTTGAAATAACCATGTTAGCCATCTATGGTTATCATTTTTCCAATAAAACGGCCCAGCAGTCAAATCTAAAAGAGATGAACAAGAGTTAACTTAACAGCGCTCCAGTGTCATTGAAAATTCACGCGGCGGATGGCTATCCAATCAACGGGTTTGAATGGCGGCATTCAGAGCCGATAGAAGCCCGGCCGATCGCGATCATTAATCCTGCCACATCGGTGCGGTGTCAATACTACTTCTGCTTTGCTGCATTTTTATTCCAAAACGGTTTTGATGTGATCACCTACGATTATCGTGGTATCGGCGGCTCACGTCCGCTATCGAGCGCTTGTTAGGCTATTTTCGGAATAGTCCTGCAACACATTTACGCATTTCACGGAATCGATTGCGCAACAAGCGATTGGTCATTTCGCTTTTTTTCACAGCCGTTTTGAGCAAAGTCTGTGGAACATTCCGTTAGAGTGGTTGCAAACAGGGAGTCTTGCTTCAGATGTGCGGGGAGTTGTAATTGGTGCCGATACTCGGGCAATATTTCCGACTACAGGTGAAAATCAACATTAGTATTTGTGATTTAGCATACCCGTAGCATACGTTTTAGTATTGCTCAATATAGCCGTTATTTTACATCGGGCATTATTTATATAATGTCGAAAAATCTGATTTTAAACGATCGCTAACAAGGGTAGTAGTTTGCTTCCTTAATCGTGAAATGTGATCGAATGGTATTTCTTGCATTGATTTATCCAAACCGAAAACTAGACACTGTCAGACCACCCATAAACGTATTTTCATGATAAACACAGCTAGCAACGTCTTCTTGCGCAGCACCCAGCGCCACCATTAAAGGCAGCAAATGCTCTTCACGCGGATGGGCGGCACGAGCTGATGGAGCCTGGCTCCATGCTAATAGCTTTTCGACCCGTCTAATCGAGTCCGATTGAATTAATGTGTCTTGCAACCAATCGTCAAATTCACGCGATGCAGCATATCCGGAGGGCCCAAACTGACGCAGATTATGGTAACTCAAGCCGCTGCCGATAATCAGTATTCCCTGTTGACGCAATGGTGCTAAGGCGCGGCCAAGCGCGATGTGGCTGGCTGGATCTAAATGTGCTTTTAACGACAGCTGCACAATTGGAATATCGGCGTTGGGATAAATAGGGAAGAGCGCCGAGTAAGTACCATGATCAAAACCACGCTGTAAATCTAACTTGGCTGCAAAGCCCGCTTGTTCAATCAATGCTTGTACTTGCTTAGCCAGTTCGGGAGAGCCTGGTGCAGGGTAGCTGATGTGGTAGGTGTGTTCAGGAAAGCCGGAATAGTCATATATCATGCCGGGCGTAGCGTTGGCTTGCACGGTAAATTCAGCTTCTTCCCAATGAGCGGATATAACTAAAATTGCTTTCGGCGTTACGCCAAGCTGACGTGGCATGTCTTGTAAGGTGGCTTCTAATTTAGCGTAAGTTTGTCCGTATTCAGTTTTCATGAATGGCCAAGGACCGCCGCCGTGCGAGATGAAGTAGGTAGGAAGAGTGGTCATTTTATGCTCGGTTTTGGTAATAATGGCTTGCTTGAGTGCAATATATAAGTATGATTGTAAATAAAAAAAGTGTACCGAGTTTTCTTTTATAAAAATCAGGCGGAATGTGTTTAAATTCAAAACATTAAAAAATAACGGTGCTATAGCACGTATTTTATTTTGGTTAGTGCTGTTTTTACCCACTATCCTGGCGTTATGGCGCTCACATGGAAATGGACGTACGTGGCAAACACTACTTTGGGCTGCGGCAGCTTGTTTATTCCCGGCAATTTTACCGCCAGTGCTATTCATTGCAGTTCAATGGCTCTGTCTGCTTCTGCTACCGGTTTTACTTTGGTGGATAGCTTATGCTGCACTCAATGGTATAGGTCCAGGATGGGAAGCCGCCGTTGCAGCTATTTCAACTTCGCCTCAAGAGGCTAGTGGCGCTGCACTATTGGCAATCAATACGCCGAATTTTTTGCTGTTTGCAGTGGCTTGCAGCCTGCTTTTGATTGCGAGTATCGTGCTCATGTTCCGAGCACGAAAGAGTCATGTATTAAATGATGCTTCACAAGAATGTCGTAAAGTACTTTTTGTGCTAGCTCTTGCACCGTTTTTTATTTCGTTTATGACTAATGCAACGGGCGTGCATTTGCCCGTGTTATTTATTGCCTCTGATCCCAGTTTTTCGACATTAGGAACGACAACTAGGTTGCTCTGGGAAGGCGTTGATCAGATTATGTATGGCGATATTATGACTGTTGCTCCAGAACGGCGTAAGGCAGTAGCTCCACGGATGGCTAAGGATGTAAGGTTAGCCATTTTTGTGATTGGCGAAAGTATGAGAGCTGGCGGTATAGGCCCAGCTCAAAAACAACGCGGCCCTTGGACCAAAGCGCTCAATGAGCGCGTTGAAAATCATTTAGGCGTATGGCTGCCAACCACCTGCGCCGGTGCCAATGGTACTGCTGGTTCGGTACCGATGTTGTTGACCGGTTTAGCACCACGTCAGTATGCAGAATCTGGCACAGCACCATCGGTGCTTGCGGTATTAAAAGCTGCTGGTTATAAAACGGCTTGGATTAGCAATCAAGATAAGTCCGTTTTTACCGAACATGGCCATGATTATTATTGGACAATCACTCATTCCGCATCAGTCAGTGATTCATACGATGAACAACTGGTTCCTATCGCAAAAACTTTTGCTGCCCCGATCCTTAATCATGGTACTCAATCACGTATTCCATATGCGATGGCTTTGCACATGCATGGCAGTCACTTTGACTATCAGGATCGTTATCCGGTCTCTCAATTTGCAGCAGAACCAACTGGGCTTTCTTATGAGGATTTAGTTGATCTGCGCTATGAGCGAACCGAGGAATATACGGCTAAAGTAATTAATGATTTAGCTGCTTTGCTAGATGCCAGCGAAGCACCTTCTTTTTTAATTTATAGCAGTGACCATGGGGAAAATTTACCTAGTGATCATAATGGTGTGACTACCCATTTAGGGCCAAGAGCAACGCTCAGGGATGGCACCACAACGTCATTTGTTTTGTGGAATTCAGCGATGCAGAAAACAGGCAAGCCGACAGAAATTTTAAGCCAGTTAATGAAAGAACCTATGATTGCTCACGCTGATGTAGCTAAAATTTTTCTGGCGTTAGCTGGGGTGGGAGATGAGGCGATTGTCACTAATTTGCCCCCGGAAATTCTGGCTCCAGTTGAATTGGGTGGTTCTTATAATAAACCCAATGCCTGTTCTTTACTTAAGCCATAGGTTAAGCTCGGCTCAATAACGTAACTAGTGCGCTACTATTTTTTTGATTTTCTTGCCGGGCAACTTGTTGGGTAATTTCGTGAATTTTAAAGTCGTATAGATTAGCTAAATGGCGAATATATTGTTCTGTATGTGCATAACGATTCGTTGCTTTTAGTATGAAGTCATGGCCTTGAATTTCTTCCGCCGCTTCCTCAACTGAAAAGCAAAATAAACCACCGGATCGTAAAGCTTGATGAACCCTGCTAAACACGCCAGATAAATCGCCGATATATACCAGTACATCCGCAGCACAAACCAAATCGAAATTATCGATTTTTTCACTTAAAAATTCAGTTATTTCAGTACAAATTAACTGGTCATAATGCTTAAGTTGACTGGCCTTATCTAGCATTTTTTGCGATAAATCAACGCCGGTTAGTGTTCGAGAATAAGGACGTAAATACGATCCACACAGCCCGGTGCCACATCCTAAATCTAAACTATCAAGCTGATCTCGCATGCGATATTTTTCAATTGCGGTGGCCACTATTTGCGGCATTTCGTATTTTAAAACATCGACTAAATGCACATCGAAATGCTCTGCATAGTGATCAAATAGTTCTTTTACATAGGTGGTCGGTGGCGCAGATGGCGGAGCACCGACGCCAAGGGCCGCTAATGCAAAAGTAATTTGCTGAGAGTCAGCCCCAAGCTCCAATGCGCATTGATACGCTTCAATCGCATCTTCGATACGCATCAGCTGCCGTAACGTATTAGCTCGGTAATGATGCGCTTTGGCGTAGTTTTTCTGGTAGTGAATGGCTAGCTCAAAATTGTCTAATGCTGCTTGAAATTGTTGCAGTTTGTTGAGTGTTATCCCGCGATTTAAATATGCTTCACTATAATCAGGTTGCAGTGTAATCGCCTGATCATAGCTGACGAGAGCTGATTCATAGTCGTACAAACTTTGAAATGCAACACCACGCGCAAAATAGGCTGCTGGATAATTAGTTTTTAGCTGTATCGCACGCTCAAAACAATTTAGCGCCTTAGTATATTGTTGCTGAAGCTGGTAAGTCGTGCCGCAGTTGTAGTATGCATCTGGATAATTGGGGTGGTAATGCAGAGCGTTTTCATAACTGTGAATGGCGGCCTCCAATTTGCCGCAATTTTTAAATGTATTGCCTAGGTTGTTGTGCGCAATGGAGTAGTCCGGCTTAAGAAGAATGGCCTGTTGATAGTTTTTAAGCGCTTGTTCTGTTTGCCCGCAATCTTGAAATGCCGTCCCCAAATTACAAAATGCACTAGCGTGGTTGGCATTAAGGGCAGTGGTTACCGTGTTAATGGCAGCTGATATTAATGAAATTGCTTCAAGGGGATTTCCGGTTTGCTTGGCAATGACACCTAAAAAATGCAACGCTTCAAACTGATGCGGATTAATCTGCAAAATTTGTTGATACCGATTTTTCGCACTCGCTAACTCACCCTGTTGGTGCAGTTTGACTGCGTGTTGCAACAGTTCTGGAATTGAATTTATTGTTTTTATGTTCATAATTTGGGAAGTGGCGCGATTATTTTTGAGTCACTGATGTAAATTTGATGTTAATCATCCTATTTAATTTGAACACCCCTAGAATCAAGTTAATCGCTTGCAAAATAAAAAACACACCTAATCTAGGGCAAGTATCGACAACATCGTTTAGGGGAATTTCATGCGTTTTGACAAACTGACCACAAAATTACAAGCCGCTTTAGCTAATGCACAAAGTTTAGCTGTGCGGCATGACAACGCTTATATCGAGCCCGTGCATATTTTGCTGGCTTTGCTGGACGATGATGATATGTCGGCCAGCTCCATATTGCAACGCGCTGGCGTCAACGTGGCGGCATTAACTACCTCTCTGAATGCGGCTTTAGGGCGTTTTGCCAAAATCTCAGGCCATGGCGGTGAAGTGCAATTGAGCCGTGAATCATCTGCCTTATTTAATTTGGCTGAAAAAGAATCCCAGCAGCGCGGTGACCAGTTTTTAGCGTCAGAAATCGTGTTGCTCACATTTTGTGACGATAAATCCGAAGCGGGTCAATTGGCACGCCAGCATGGTTTAAATAAAACCGCGATGAAAGCGGCGATAGAAGCCGTGCGCGGCGGTGCAGCAGTGGATGCGCCAGAAGCTGAAGGCCAGCGCGAGGCGTTGAAGAAATACACGGTTGATTTAACCGCATTGGCGCGTAAAGGCAAATTAGATCCGGTGATTGGGCGCGATGATGAAATTCGTCGCACTATTCAAATCTTGCAGCGCCGTAGTAAAAATAACCCAGTGCTAATCGGTGAGCCAGGCGTAGGAAAAACCGCGATTGTAGAGGGCTTGGCACAACGAATTGTGAACGGTGAAGTGCCCGACAGCTTAAAGTCAAAACGAGTTTTATCACTGGATATGGCTTCTTTGTTAGCTGGCGCCAAATACCGCGGTGAATTTGAAGAGCGCCTGAAATCGGTGCTGAAGGAAATTGCCTTGGACGAAGGGCAAACGATTGTGTTCATTGACGAATTGCACACGATGGTCGGCGCAGGGAAAGCCGAAGGTGCCATCGATGCTGGCAACATGCTGAAGCCGGCACTGGCGCGTGGCGAATTGCATTGCGTCGGCGCGACGACTTTAGACGAATACCGTAAGTATGTGGAAAAAGATGCGGCCTTAGAACGGCGTTTTCAAAAAGTGCTAGTTGATGAGCCGAGCGTAGAAGCGACGATTGCGATTTTACGGGGCTTGCAAGAAAAATACGAAGTGCATCATGGCGTAGATATTACGGATCCCGCAATTATTGCGGCGGCTGAATTATCACATCGCTATATTACTGACCGGTTTTTACCTGATAAAGCGATTGATTTAATAGATGAAGCGGCCGCCAAAATTAAAATTGAAATTGATTCGCGCCCAGAGGTGATGGATAAGCTTGATCGACGCACGATACAACTCAAAATTGAACGTGAGGCGATCAAAAAAGAGAAAGATGACGGATCAAAAAAACGCTTGCTCTTGTTAGACGAAGAAATTGTTAAGCTGGAACGTGAATATGCCGATTTAGAAGAAATCTGGAAAGCGGAAAAAGCATCGGTGCAAGGTAGCACGCTAATTAAAGAAGAGATTGAAAAAGCCCGTTTGCAAATGGAAGAAGCCCGCCGCAAAGGTGATTGGCAAGCCATGTCTGAGTTGCAGTACGGTCGTTTGCCTGAATTAGAGGCGCAGCAAAAGCAGATTGATAAAGGTGAAGCAAAGGCCGATGGCAAAACACCGAAACTGCGTTTATTACGCACTCAAGTCGGAGCTGAAGAGATTGCTGAAGTAGTTTCACGCGCCACTGGGATTCCTGTTTCAAGGATGATGACAGGTGAGCGTGAAAAACTACTGCAAATGGAACAGCGCTTACATCAACGTTTGGTTGGTCAAGATGAAGCTGTTGTGGCAGTTTCTGACGCGATTCGTCGCTCTCGCGCAGGTTTAAGCGACACCACCCGTCCATATGGCTCTTTCCTGTTTTTAGGCCCAACAGGCGTCGGCAAAACCGAGTTATGCAAAGCGTTGGCAGGCTTCTTGTTTGATAGTGAAGATGCCTTAATCCGCATCGACATGAGCGAATTCATGGAAAAACATTCCGTGGCACGTTTAATCGGCGCGCCTCCGGGCTATGTCGGCTACGAAGAGGGCGGTTACCTGACGGAAGCGGTTCGACGCAAGCCGTATTCAGTGATTTTGCTTGATGAAGTAGAGAAGGCGCATCACGATGTATTCAACGTGTTGTTGCAAGTGCTTGATGATGGCCGGATGACAGACGGGCAGGGACGTACCGTTGACTTTAAAAACACCGTCATTGTGATGACGTCGAATCTGGGTTCACATCGCATTCAAGCGATGGAAGAAAGCGAACCATCGTTAGTGAAAATGGCGGTAATGGCTGAAGTGCGAGAACATTTCCGACCTGAATTCATTAATCGGATTGATGAAATTGTGGTGTTCCACGCATTGGATGCTAAAAATATCGGTTCTATTGCCAAAATCCAGCTGGGTATTTTGCAAGGGCGCTTGGCAAAGCTGGAAATCGGCTTTGAAATTAATAATGAAGCGTTATTGAAAATTGCCGAAGCGGGTTTTGATCCGGTTTATGGTGCAAGGCCATTAAAACGCGCCATTCAACAAATGATCGAAAACCCTTTGTCCAAATTGATTTTGGAAGGTCGCTACGCACCAAAACAAACGGTGCATGTGCTGGTGAAAGAGGGCCAGATAGCGTTTGAGTAAACGCTGATGTAAATTAAAAACGCTGCAGTAAGTTACTGCAGCGTTTTTTTATCGGCGATGAATTTTCATCATTTGTTGCTGCTCACGTTGCCAATCGCGATCTTTTTCTGTATCGCGCTTGTCATACTGTTTCTTTCCCTTTGCAAGCCCGATTTGCAGCTTAATTCTGCCACCTTTAAAGTGCATATTGACGGGCACCAAGGTGTATCCAGCGCGTTCAACTTTGATCACCAGCTTATTTATTTCTGATTTGTTCAGTAATAGCTTGCGGGTGCGTAGAGCTTCGGGGCTAATGTGGGTTGATGCGGTCGGGAGCGCGCCTATATGTGCACCGAACAGAAAAATCTCGTCATTCTTGACGATCACATAGGCTTCTTTAAGCTGAACGCGACCAGCGCGGATTGCTTTGACTTCCCAGCCTTGCAAAACGACACCAGCTTCAAATTGTTCTTCGATAAAATAATCGTGAAAGGCTTTTTTATTATCAGCAATACTCATAGCGGGTAAGTCAGGTAAAATTTCGGATCAGAGGAAAAGCCTCATCCACATACATATGGTTTATAAAAAATGGCAGTAGTGCAAAAATCAGTTCTCGTCGGATATAGCGCCGAACAAATGTTCGCTTTAGTTGATGGTGTGGAAGAATATCCACACTTTTTGCCTTGGTGCGGTGGCGTCCAAGTACTACAACGGTGTGAAACGGGCTTAGTCGCCACCTTGAATATTAATTTTCACGGAGTGCATCAGAGTTTTACCACAGAAAACACTAATTCTGCGCCTACCTTAATGAAAATGAAGCTAATTTCCGGGCCATTTAAGCATTTGGATGGTACTTGGCACTTTAAAGCGCTACGCGAAAATGCCTGCAAAATTGAATTTGACTTGCATTACGAATTTTCCAGCAAGATTTTAGAGCATTTGATCGGCCCCGTGTTCAGTAAAATAGCGAATAGCTTTGTCGATGCGTTTTGTAGCAGGGCTGAAAGTGTTTATGGGAAGTGATATCTCCGTGCAGGTGTGCTTTATAACACCGCAATTACAATTTCTTCGCACGCTGAGCGTAGTGCCAGGAACAACCATTCAACAAGTCGTTGCGTTGAGTGGCATATTGGATGAAATTCCTGGGATAGATATTAATCAGTTGAAAGTGGGAATTTATTCTAAGATTAAAAATCTGGATACGGTATTGAAGGAGCATGACCGGGTAGAAATTTATCGCCCTTTACAAGTCGACCCAATGGTGGCGCGACATCGAAGGGCGAATAAAAAATAGTAGTTCACCCCTATCTTTAGTTGCCGCAATCACTCAAGTTTTGGCTAAGTTGAGTTTGCTCTTGCGCCCGTTTTTCGTCAGTCATGTAGCTTTTTTGACCAGTAGCATCCATTTGGCTTATCCGTTGACCCGAATCCAGGCTTTGCTTGTACTCGCGCATGCGTTTGCAATTGTCACTTTTTGCAGCGGAGGCCTTGGCTTCATCGGCGTCCTTTTTTTCTTTTGCGGCTAATTCATCACGCCGTTTTTTGAACGCAAGTTCTTTGTCTGCCAAACTATCGGCTGGCTTTGTAGTGCCAGCTTTGCTGTTGTCTGCATCAGTCGATGAGTCTTGATTGTCGATTATTTTCCCCGAAAACTTTAAAATCTTGTTTTTAGGAACAGAGGCTGGTGGTGGTTGATCGGAAAATTGTTTGTTCCCTTTTTCATCTAACCATACATACTGAGCTAATGCCGATGTGCTGATTGTGGCGAGGGTGGCCAGAACGATCAGCGTGTGACGAATTGATAATTTCATAATATTCACTTGTAAACAGAATGATTAAACAGCGATAAAGCATCAATTTCGACATGCTTTGTCGTTTCTGTCAATTAAGTTTCGCTTTAGCCTTCATATTTGAATTTTTTTTTAAAATAATTAAAAAATCTTTTAAGCAATAAGACGGTGCGATTGGTTTTCTGTATAATTCGGTTTTGCGCCTATAGGAAATACTATGCGTCTCCTTCAAAAAGCACTCACTTTCGATGATGTGTTGTTAGTCCCAGCTTATTCAGACATTCTCCCAAAAGAGACTTCACTTGCTACGCGTTTGACACGCAATATCACTTTAAACATACCTTTGTTGTCCGCTGCAATGGACACCGTTACCGAAGCGCGCTTGGCTATTGCCATGGCGCAAGAGGGTGGCATTGGTATTATTCATAAAAATTTTACTGCTAAAGAACAAGCTAGCGAAGTTGCTAAAGTAAAACGTTTTGAATCCGGTGTGTTACGTGATCCGATCACTATTCCTCCCGACATGAAAATTCGTGACGTGATTGCGCTTTCGCAGCAACACGGTATTAGCGGTTTTCCGGTTGTGGAAGGCAAAGTCGTAGTTGGCATTATTACCAACCGTGATTTACGCTTTGAGCGCGAACTGGATGCCAAAGTACGCGACAAAATGACCCCGCGTGAAAAATTAGTCTACGTTGATGAAAATGCTGACGTAGTAGAAGCGAAACGCTTGATGAACAAACACCGCTTAGAGCGCGTGTTGGTTGTTAATGCCGGTTTTGAATTACATGGCTTGATTACAGTAAAAGATATTCAAAAATCAACTGAACATCCGTTTGCCTCTAAAGATACTCACGGAAAATTACGAGTTGGCGCTGCGGTTGGCGTTGGACCTGACAATGACGAGCGGATTGATTTATTAGTCAAAGCTGGTGTTGACGTGTTGGTAGTTGATACTGCGCACGGACATTCCAAAGGTGTGTTGGATCGCATTCGCTGGATTAAAACCAATTATCCGCAAGTTGACGTTATTGGCGGCAATATTGCTACCGCAGCGGCCGCCTTGGCAATGGTCGAGCATGGTGCTGACGGCGTTAAAGTCGGTATTGGTCCTGGTTCTATTTGCACCACCCGGATTGTTGCCGGTGTTGGTGTGCCGCAAATTTCTGCCATTTCAAATGTGGCAAATGCCTTAAAAGGCACTGGTGTTCCATGTATTGCCGATGGCGGCGTGCGTTATTCTGGTGATGTTTCTAAAGCATTGGCCGCTGGCGCTTCAACTGTCATGATGGGTAGCATGTTTGCCGGTACTGAAGAAGCGCCAGGTGAAGTGATTTTATTCCAAGGCCGTAGCTATAAATCGTATCGCGGCATGGGTAGTTTAGGCGCAATGGCGGCAGGCTCAGCAGATCGCTACTTCCAGGAAGCCGATGCCAGTACAGAAAAAATGGTACCTGAAGGAATTGAAGGTCGGGTTGCTTACAAAGGCAGCGTTTTAGCCATCTTGTTCCAACTGGTTGGCGGCGTGAAGCAGTCGATGGGTTACTGTGGCTGCGCAACGATTGAAGATTTACATAACAAGGCTGAATTTGTTGAAATTACTTCAGCTGGTATGCGTGAATCGCATGTCCATGATGTGCAAATTACTAAAGAAGCACCTAACTACCGCGCTGAGTAATTACCTTAATTTTGCTAAACCGTATTTCTAACCCTGGAGCGCGTATGAAGACACCTGTTGGCACTTCGGCTGTTAATCAGGAAGCAAATACGGGAGTGGCTTCATTTGCAATTTCACCTCAGGAAGATCGGATTCTTCGCATTGAAAGAATTGCGATACGCTTATTTGGGGTGGCAAATTGTATTGTTAGTTTTGGACAAGTGTCAGCTCGGTTTGGTAAGGGTGAGCGCTCGATGGCTGCATTGGAGGCGGCCTTCTGTGATTCTTTATCTTTCCCACATGATCCTGTGATTGTTAATGATGCGCGTTTAGACCCAAAGACGGCGACCAATCCATGGGTGGTTGGCGCCCCTTATATTCGGTTTTATGCGTCGCAACCGATAGTCGACAATAACGCGGTGGTTGGCGCTATTTTCCTGATTGATTATGTCGCACGTCAATATCAGGAAGAAGATACGTTTTTACTCAATGATTTATCTGGCTTGGTCGAGCAGGAATTGCAGTTTGATTCTATGCAAGCCGCGCACGATGACATGGTCAGACAAAATCGTTCGTTGCGGCGCGACAGCATGATAGATCCGATGTTTGGCACCTGGAATCGCGGGGCCATTGTCCGTTCACTTGAAATTGAAGTTATCCGCTGTCGGGCTGCGGCTAAACCAATGTCACTCGCCATGGTTAGTGTTGATAATTACGCTGACTTGAAGAATGAATTCGGCCTACATGCTTCTGAAGCCATTTTAATAAAAATGGTTAGCCGGATGCGTTCATGCATACGCCCATTCGATGCTTTAGGGCGTTATGGAACAGAAGAATTTTTAGTGGTTTTGCCAGGCGCATCACATGTGGTGATTCAAGCGATTACGGAGCGAATTCGCAGTACTGTGCTAGCGCATCCAGAAGTTATTAATGACAAAACGAGAGATGTTACGGTTTGTGTTGGCACGGTTTCAACCGATGTGTTTACTACGGCGAGTCCAGATGAATTAATGAGCCAGGTTGAGCAAGCGTTGCACTCTGCGAAAAAGGTCGGTAATAACTCGGTAATTCATGCTGTGCCGGTTGGATCGTAACAAAGCTCTAAAAGCTCCTCCTTCCGCATTTACTTTATTTTTAACATTTATTTAGCTTATTTACTTTCATGCATTCAAAAATTCTGATCCTTGATTTTGGTTCACAGGTTACTCAATTAATCGCACGCCGCGTTCGTGATGCGGGTGTATTTTCTGAAGTCTATCCCTATGATGTGAGCGATGAATTTATTCGCAACTATGGTGCAGCAGGAATTATCTTGTCTGGTGGCCCAAATAGCGTTACTGAAGATGAAACGCCACGCGCTCCGCAAGCAGTTTTTGAATTAGGTGTTCCAGTTTTAGGTATTTGCTACGGAATGCAAACCATGGCAGCTCAATTGGGCGGCCAGGTAGAAAACGGCACGGTACGTGAATTTGGCTATGCAGAAGTACGCGCCCGTGGCCATACCAACTTATTAAAAGACATCGCTGATTTCACGACAGCGGAAGGTCATGGCATGCTCAAAGTATGGATGAGTCATGGCGACAAAGTAAATAGTATGCCGGTCGGTTTTAAATTGATGGCATCCACCGATAATTGTCCTATCGCTGGTATGGCAGACGAAGAGCGCCGTTTTTACGCGGTGCAATTCCATCCGGAAGTAACTCACACCGTGCAAGGCGCAGCTTTATTAGGTCGTTTTGTGCATGAAATTTGCGGCTGTAAATCTGACTGGAATATGCCGGATTACATTAGCGAAGCGGTTGCTGCAATTCGCGCTCAAGTTGGTTCGGACGATGTAATTTTAGGTTTGTCGGGCGGCGTAGATAGTAGCGTTGCGGCGGCCTTAATTCATCGTGCGATTGGTAATCAGTTGACCTGCGTTTTTGTTGATCATGGCCTGTTGCGTTTGGATGAAGGCAAAATGGTCATGGAAATGTTTGCGGAAAACTTAGGCGTTAAAGTTATTCGGATTGATGCGGCTCAACAATTTATGGGGCATTTGGCCGGTGTTTCTGATCCTGAGCAAAAGCGTAAAATCATCGGTCGTGAATTCGTTGAAGTTTTCCAGGTTGAATCAGCCAAAATTAAAAATGCTAAATGGTTAGCGCAAGGCACTATTTATCCAGATGTGATTGAAAGTGCCGGTAAAGGCAAAAAAGGTCACACGATCAAGAGCCACCACAACGTGGGCGGTTTGCCGGAAACCTTGCATTTGAAATTGCTCGAGCCATTGCGTGAGTTATTTAAAGATGAAGTGCGCAAATTAGGTGTGGCATTAGGTTTGCCTGAGGCGATGGTATATCGCCATCCTTTCCCTGGTCCGGGTTTGGGCGTGCGTATTTTAGGCGAAGTTAAACAGGATTTTGCTGATTTGCTGCGCCGTGCGGATGCTATCTTCATTGAAGAATTGCGCAATACGCCAGTCGAAGGTACGGATCAAAATTGGTATCAGGCGACCAGCCAGGCTTTTGCCGTATTTTTGCCGGTGAAATCCGTCGGTGTGATGGGCGATGGTCGCACTTATGAGTATGTCGTGGCATTGCGTGCGGTTCAAACATTGGATTTCATGACTGCACAGTGGGCACATTTGCCGCATGAATTGCTAGGTAAAGTGTCGAACCGTATTATCAATGAAGTACGTGGTATTAACCGCGTTGTGTATGATATTTCCGGTAAGCCACCTGCGACGATTGAGTGGGAATGATAGAACGTCAAGCATTGACTCGCAATTAGAAGTACATAAACACGCTGAAGCCCGCATGATTGCGGGCTTTTTTGCTATTTGATCTGGCGTTTTCTAGCAGTGGCAAGTTTGCGTAAGCACGGTTTTTATTGTGGCATTGTTAATGGTATGATTTGAACCTATACCATGAGCCGCTACCAATACCATGAAGCTACATTTTGACTGTGCATGGTATTGAAAT
Source organism: Solimicrobium silvestre (assembly GCF_002976435.1). Classification (GTDB taxonomy): domain Bacteria; phylum Pseudomonadota; class Gammaproteobacteria; order Burkholderiales; family Burkholderiaceae_D; genus Solimicrobium; species Solimicrobium silvestre. The sequence goes on from NZ_PUGF01000009.1 coordinate 50,564, forward strand.
AATCTAACACATTGATTTTAATGATTTAAATTGATAAAAAATAGGCTGAAAAAATCATGGTATTTATAACCGATATGAACGGATGTCATGTTAACCGATACCAAGCTTCGCAATTTAAAGCCGCAAGGCAAACTGTATAAAGTAAATGACCGTGATGGGCTCTATGTTGCCGTTACTCCGGCAGGGTCAATTTCATTTCGCTATAACTACTCCATCAATGGACGACAGGAAACACTGACGTTTGGACGGTATGGGGCTGGTGGGATAACTCTATCGGAAGCGCGAGAGCAGCTTAATGACGCTAAAAAACTGATCTCAACTGGGAAGTCTCCAGCCAAAGAAAAAGCACGTGGCAAGGCGCGGATAAAAGACCTAGAGACATTCGGTGCCTGGGCTGATAAATGGCTCCGTGGTTACCAGATGGCCGACTCTACGCGCGATATGCGTAAGTCAATTTATGAGCGCGAATTAAAACCTAAATTCGCCAATCAGAAACTGGCCGAATTCACGCATGAAGATTTGCGTGCGCTGACGGATTCCATTGTGGAACGCGGAGCGCCGGCAACGGCGGTACATGTCCGTGAAGTAGTTATGCAAGTATTCCGGTGGGCGATTGAGCGCGGCCAGAAGGTTGAAAATCCGGCTGATATGGTGCGGCCAACAACCATTGCAAAGTTTGAGCCACGTGATCGTGCTTTAACTCCGGAAGAAATAGGGTTGATGTACCAGTACATGGAACGCATCGGAACAACGCCGTCGATTCGTGCGGCGGCTAAATTGCTTTTGTTGACGCTGGTGAGAAAAAGTGAGTTGACTAACGCAACGTGGAGCGAGATCAATTTTACGGATGCAGTCTGGACCGTACCGAAAGAGCGTATGAAGCGTCGCAATCCGCATCATGTCTATTTGTCGCAACAGGCGTTGGATATTTTTATTGCTCTTAAAACCTTTGCCGGTGGATCTGAGTATATTTTGCCATCGCGTTATGACTCCGATTTACCTATGAGTAGCGCCACGCTCAATCAGGTTTTGTCGTTGACGTACAAACTCGCGCAGAAGGAGGGCAAGGCGCTGCCAAAATTCGGCCCACATGATTTACGCAGGACTGGCAGCACCTTGTTGCATGAAGCTGGCTATAACACCGATTGGATTGAAAAATGCCTTGCTCATGAACAAAGGGGAGTAAGGGCGGTCTATAACAAGGCCGAATATCGGGAACAGCGTACGGCCATGTTACAGGATTGGGCTAATATGATCGATGAGTGGACAATCAAGCGGAAGCAACCATCTGCGTTAAGCCTGGTCGCCTAGCTTGATCCCCAGATGATTTCCGTTCCACAATCCACGCTTGAATTTCACCCAAATCCCAGGCGACATTGCGACTGGTGAGTGCAATACGGCGTGGAAATTCACCGCGTTTTTCCATATCAAAGATCGCCCTATCTGATAACGGAATCATAGCAAGTAATTTTTTACGATTGATAAGCGTTGTTGTATTCATGAGTTGTCCTTCTTTGTAAAAACGGAATTTAAGAAATTTGCGTATTCGCGGCAATTTTCTTGAAGTGTTAGCCTGGTATCGTCAAGTCCTCTGATCGGTATCCCGGCTGGTTTGGAAGCGTGGTGCATTTCTGCCAGCGCGTTAGCTGCCGCCCGGAGATGTTTTTCGGCTTGTATTGCGGATTTTGTATAGCGTTTCATGGCGGTTGCTTGTGTCTTATCCATTCCTGTCTCCTAATGATTAATCAAAGTCATTCGCCTGCAGTTTTTTTACGTCAAATTTGGCACGGCGTACCATGTGCCGACGTGCTACGTTTTCTACAATGGGACGCAATGCCGCACTGGCCAGCATGTCATCTAACGGTGTATCGGTGCACAGCTGGCGGTGCGCTATCTCCAGCGCGGCGCGGTCTGGTTGGGCTCGTTTAGCCATATCAATCCGCTCCAAATCCCGTCATATATTCAGCCTGTGCCGTGAGTTGTAATCTGGCTTGTTGATCTTCGCTAGCTTCCTTGGCGACTTGCTGCCGGGCTTCTTCAGCAACAGAGGCAGAGAGGATTTCGTCTTGGTACTGGTTGTCGACGTAGGAGCAGACAAATAGGCCGACTAGGGCGAGTAAAAATGTGCCGAGCCAGTCTGATATGAAGCAAATGAATTTGCGGCGTGTTGAGTAGTATGTGCGGTTCATGTTAGCTCTCCCGTTCTTTGATTTTGATGTGGCCAGTAGCGCATTTCATCATGTCATTGACGGCTGTGATGAAGGGGATGGCACTGGGGATGGTGTCGTCAGATGTCAGTACCAGCGCATTGGATGGAAACTCGGAAAACTCTAGACACGATGCTCCGCCGATGATGGCGGTTTTTTTATAGTGCCTGGCCAGCGATAGGGCGTAGCCACTGCGGTCGCAACCTGGATCGCAGTAGATGACGACGGCTTTGTCAGTGGTCGTCATGTCGGCTCTCGCATTAACTGTTGTAAAATAAATATTTTCATGGGAGTTCCAATGATTGATTTAGATATTCGTCGTGTTTATTTGCCGTACTGTGTTCAGTTGCTACCAGATGGCCGTTACATTGTTTTGAACCGTCTTTATAAGCCGATTGGTATTGCTGTTGCCACTTGGGTTGACTATGTTGGTCACCCAAGTGCTTGCACGATTAAAGGGCTGACGGCAATTCGGGCTGCGAAAATGTCACATTCAAACTCGCCTGATCTTGAGTGCATTTACTTGTATGCAGATGGCTGTGTTCCGACTGATTCAAAGGCAAAGATGGCGGCGTATTCAGAGCGGTTGGCGGTGTTGTCTGCTCTGAAGATTGCGGTTGGCTAATACTTAGCATCGCAAATGCAAAAGGTATATAGGGCAGATTTACTGGGCGAACGTTGGTAAAAGCAATGTCGTGCTCAGTGAGTTCGATGCCTTCGCCCTCAATGAACTCATCTACGATAGTTGATTTATTAAACGCCTTTGCCAGTGCAGTTGCGTGGCGGGTTTTTCCACAGCCTTGTTCGCCATAAATTAGGACAGGGCTGTTTTGTATAGTTGATTCCATCTTGATTCCTCGCTTGGTTGATAAAAATTAGAAGTGTTCAGTCGATGAATAAATTTAATCGAGTGGTTTCATGCCAATTACAGCCGCAAGCGTGCTACTTATTTCTGGCTCGCTATTGGCTAACAATCCAACGGCACACGCTACGAAATCACGAGCATTTGAATTTTTTTGATTGTCTGATAGTTCGTTGTTTGGGTAATTGGCGCGAATCTCGGCAATTGTTCTTTCCAGTAAACTGCGACGAATCTGGATGAATTCGGAAGGGTAGAGTTTTTTCATTTACTTGCCTTTTAAAATTACCAACGGAATCGGGCTGGATGTTTATAGACATTAAAGCATTCTTTAATTACAAATGCAAGCATGCTTTAAAAATGAGCAAAAAAATATCCGCACATGGCGGATTTCTTTATTTTCTTTTCATAAGTTCCCAGTTGCTACTCAAAGGAAACTGAAGAATTATTGCTGTAGGACGATTTTTATGACGCTTTAAGACTTTTTACGTCTTGGGTCGCGTGCCATTTATTGACGCTAAATTCTAAATAATCTTCAATTCTCTGCCTTTCATCTAAAGGTAAGGCAAGAAATGCTTCTAGTCTTATTTTAAATGGCCACGTTGCCTCGTTCACTTTCGTGGTACTACTTCCATGACCAGTGGCGAGCCAAAATGCATCAACATTCAGGAATTTTGCAGCGTATGCTGAGTTTTCAGCGGTCAGAGCTTTAGTCTTTCCTGCAAGGACTTGACCAATAGCTTGTACGCTCACGCCTATTCCATCCGCTAGCTCTTGCCTCTCTTTTTGCGCTATCCGCAACGACTCAGTAAGTCGATCACCATAAGTTTTCATTATTAAAGATTACTTTCATTTCCATAAAGCATGGTTGCTTTTGTAATTAAAGAATGCTTTAATTACACATGAAAAAAATTGACGCTACAACATTGCTGGGAGGGACACCGACCGCTGCAGCTGATGCGATCGGCATCACATATCAAGCCTATTCGCAATGGCCAGATGTTTTGCCATTGCGTCTTCAGGATCGAGTTCAAGCCGCAATTGCTAGAAAGCATCTACCGCCTGAGGTGCTCGGCAGCAAGGTAGTGTCCACACCGGCATCTAAGAATTCAAGAGCTTAAAAAATGCCTCAAAGAATTATATTGAACCAAATGATAGCCATTTGCAACACTTTAAATTGAAAGCCGTCACTTAAAAACCATGAATCCATTATCAGCAGAAGACGTAGAAAGATCACGCAAGAACCACGCCATTATCTTGAGTCGCCTTGCATCAGTGGGGCAGTCAACGGTCGCTAATGGAATTGGCGTTCACGAGTCCACCATTTCAAAAATGAAAGACGGCGACCTGGAGCGCTTTGCCAAAATAGCGGCGGTGCTTGGTTTGAAGGTGGTGCCGGTTGAAATGAAGTGCTATCCAGCGGACAAAATGGACGCGATTTTGATTTTGGCCAGATCCAATTTAAATGAGATTAGTTGTGTAGAACAGCTGTCGTTTGAGTGACGGAATTTAGGAAAATCTCTATGGCTGATTTGCATTTACATTTAAAAGGTGAATATTTTGACCAAATTAAAGCGGGTACTAAAACGCATGAATTCAGATCATGTCACAAATGGGAAAAGCGGCTGGGTGGTAAATCATTTGATCGAATATTTATCAAGCGAGGCTACCCGAAAACAGGGGATGTTAGCCGAATTATCCAGCGGCCTTGGATGGGATATGAGCGAATAAATATCACGCATCCACATTTTGGTTTGGAAGCAATTGAAGTATTCGCGATAAGGGTGAATTGAAAATGAAGTTGAATCTACGCGCCGACAGTGTGGCGCATCAAGTGCTGATGATGTTGGTTAGTGAGCCGAAAGGGTGTTTGCATGTGAGCGCATTTTTTGATTTATTAAAGGGCAAAAGCAGTACTACTCATGGCACCAGAATTATCAATCGATGCGGACGCATTATCAGTGAACGCATGGCCACTGTGAAGGCTGAAATGTGGACGATTACAGAGCGTGGACGTAGACAATTAGTAGAGCCGGATAGCATGGATTTTGATGTATCCAACCCTACATTAATAACTCCCTCGCGCACGATTCGACCATTTAGACCGCTGCAATTAAAGCAAAATAAGCAACCATATCGAGCGGGATCTAATGACTATTCTTTGATCCCATCGCTATTTGGTGACGTTAGAAAGTTACCAAATGGTGAGGTGGTAGATTGAGTCGTGACGATTTTCAGCATGTTAAGCAAGCTGCCTTATATTCAATCGAAGCATTGCTAACGCGATGGCTTCCAAATGGCGTACTTGAAGGGCGTGAGTGGTGCATAGGTTCGCGTGAAGGCGAAGCTGGGCGTTCGATGAAAGTGTGTATAGCTGGTGAACGGATTGGACGTTGGTCAGATTTTGCATCGGGCGATACTGGCGGCGATTTGATTTCGCTTTACTCCTATATAAACAGCATTTCTCAACTCGTGGCCATGAAAGAAGTGGCCGGTCAGTTGGGGATTGATATTGCCAGCGCGCGCATTAAATCCGCTATTACACCTATAAAAACGAGCGTGTCGGCAATACCAGAGCTGATTAAAAACAAGCGTACAGCTTGGGTTCCTATTTTGCCTGTACCTGATGATGCGCCGGTTGCACCCGTGGCGCATTTAGTCCGTGGCCGTTCTGAAATATCGTGGGCATACAGGAATCAGCAGGGTTACTTACTCGGCATGGTGCACCGTTTTAAAACATCTAAAGTCGGTAAGGATGGTAAGCCCGGTAAGGAATTTTATCCGTGTGTTTATGCGCGGCATCCTAATACCGGAGCCAGTGAGTGGCGCTGGATGGGTTTTCCTGATCCTCGTCCGCTATACCTGACTGCGCCATTGCGTGACGATGCCCTCGTCCTTATTCCTGAAGGGGAGAAATGCGCAGATGCAGGCTTTAAGGCTTTTCCACAATTGGATGTGGTTAGCTGGGGTGGCGGTAGTAATGCGGTTGCTAAACATGATTGGACACCGCTGGCCGGACGCAACGTGATTGTGTGGTCGGATGCTGATGCAGCTGGGGCAAAAGCTACGTTAAAGCTGATTGCAATTCTGTTTGCCATTGGGTGTACGGTCAAAATCGTCCTAATTCCCGATGGTGTGGAGGAGGGTTGGGATATCGTCAATGCGATAGAGGACGGCCGTGATGTTCGGGCGATGTTGTCGGCTGCCGTGCTGGTGACGGCGAGCGACCTGACGGCATTGGGCGAGACCGGCTCCCCTCCCTCCCCCACCGGAGAGGAACAACGGTTGGGGGATGAATCCCCCAAAGATGAACACCAAAAAAATCACACTACACGTAAGTTGAGTTTAGTGGTTTCTAATAAGCCTGATATCCCTGCGCCTGATGCAGTTCAGCCGGGGGAAGGGAAGGCCAAGCGGAAGTTGGTTGAGCGTGGTGAATCGTTTTGGGATGGTGTTAATCATCTGCTGGAGCATTTCACACTGCTGTATGGGACGAATACAGCGTGGGACGATGTTGAGCGAATTCAGATTCTGATTCCCAATTTGCGCTATGCATTTGGGGCAGATCAGGTCAAATTTTGGCTGAATAACCGTGATCGAAAAATGATCAATTCGCGTTGTTTAGTGTTTGATCCAACTGAAACGGTGGATTTGGAAACACATGTCAATATGTTTAATGGTTTTAATTTGGAACCGCAGGCTGGTGAGTGCGGTTTGATTTTAGATTTGCTTGCGCATTTATGTGGCGACCAGCAAGAGTTAATCGATTGGGTGATTAAGTGGATTGCTTATCCGTTGCAACATCCCGGCGCAAAAATGTCGACTTCCATCATTATGCATGGCGATGAGGGTTCAGGAAAAAATCTGTTTTGGGAAACGGTGGTGCGTAATTTGTATGGTGAATATGGTGGTGTTATCGGTAATGCTCAGCTCGAAGCGCAGTTTAATGAATGGGCATCCAAGAAGCTGTTTTTTGTGGCGGATGAGGTGGTTACTCGTAATGAGTTAAGGCAGATGAAGGGTAAATTAAAGAGTTTGATTTCTGGTGATGAAATCAATATCAATCCAAAAAATTTACCGGAACGCCGCGAAGCAAATCACATCAATTTTGTATTTCTGTCCAATGAGTTGCAGCCACTTGCCTTGGACAAAACTGACCGCAGGTATTTGGTTGTCTGGACCCCGCCAAAGCACGAAGCGGAATATTACAAGGCGATTGCCGACCAGGTTGGAAGTGGTGGGTTAGAAGCGTTTTATCATTACCTTTTACAAGTCGATTGCAGCGATTTTAACGCGCACACAAAGCCGATTGATACTGTTGCTAAACGCAATTTAATTTCATTAGGTTTGACGTCACCAGAGCGATTTTATCGAGAGTGGGAGGCAGGCGTATTACCACTGCCATTTATTAGTTGCTCTGCGATGCAACTGTTTGCCGCTTTTTTACGCTGGAGTAATTTAAATAACGAGCGATTCCCGCCAACACAAACCGAATTTGGCGGCAAGGTTGAGCGAATGGCCGCCGGTGCTGTTAAGCGGAAAGCGGTGAAATATGATCTGAGAAATGTGGTGAAGCAAAGAATTGTTTATTTGGTTGGTACGCCACCAGAGGGCAAGAAACTCAACGAGTGGGTTGGCGATGCTTCTGACCTGTTTGAGACGTATTTGAAGAAGTACCGCCATGTATACGATCAGTCCGAACAGACCTAACCCTCAACACTCTCAACACAACTATCCACACGCGTAACCCGCATGAAATAAGGCTTTGTTGACAGTATGGACAGTGTGGATAGTTTTTTTAGCCCCACGTGTGCGTGTGCGCGAGGATGTAATTTTTAAACGGTAACACTCACTAAATCACTCTCTGACTTACTTTTAACTATCCATACTATCCACACTATCAATAAACCTAATAAATATAAGGCTTAGAGAGATGGACAGTAGTGTTGAGAGTGTTGATAGTTGGAATAAAAGAAAGAATTGAAAGCCAATTGATCATGACAGAACTTTTTATAGCCAGTAGCGAGATGTTGATCTTTGAATTCACCTATTTGATCGGAGGAGTTTATGAATAGGGTTGCAAGAGTTATTCCGGTAAATTATATCGAAGAGTCTCCGTTGGATTTATGCTTGCGGCTTTGGGCTAAGTCAAAGCAAGTCGATGATAAGGATCTGGGTATTCAAAAACGTTTCAGTTTGAAATCTGATTATGATGGTTATGGTAGTAACGATACTTATCAATCAGACTCAAGCCAGTCACGCAGAGATAATGAAATTGCAGATGCAACTGAAGCAATGATCATGAGCTTAACTGGGTGCCATCGATGGGCTATTCAGCGATCAATGAATGTATGCAGAGTTTGGAACTATCCGCAGTTGAATTATTTAAATGAGCTTGAGGCAGCAAGGGCGGAGCTTGAAAAAAAGTTACGCAACAACCTTGCAACGCGCACGGAGTTCTGTTAGAGTTCGCTCACTGGGTAGTTTTTGTCGCCCAGAGATTTGTCACTATCAACGATATGATAGGCCAAATATATTAGCCGCACTCTTTATTGAGATGCGGCTTTTTGCGTTTACGGAGCAATATTTAAAGACACATGACTGCAGTCCCATATAAGAATTTATACGGTAGAAAAAATTGGTTCCGGTTGCGCTGGAATCAATTGCAACGTCAGCCTCTATGCGAACTTCATTTGAAATTAAACAGGGTTGTAGCTGCAACCATTGTCGACCACATTAAGCCGCATCGCGGTAATGAAATTCTGTTTTTCGATCCACTTAACTTGCAATCGTTATGCAAAACTTGCCACGACGGAGCAAAGCAAGAATTAGAAAAGTCTGGAACATTAAGAGGTTGTGATTTATCTGGACAGCCGCTTGATTGTAATCATCACTGGAATCGCAAGTAATTCAATCAGAAGGGGGGCATGAAAAGTCCACAACCTTCACTTTCCCACACCGCTAGTCTACCTTTCTTTGCATACCCGCGAAATGGATAGGGTGGGGGGTAATCATTTGGAGATCACTATGGCAGGTAGGCCGCCAAAACCGACAGCTTTAAAAATTGTTGGTGGAAATGCTGGCAAGCGTGGGATGAATAAGCAGGAACCCGACCCAACTTATCTTCAAGATTTAACTGCGCCAGAGTGGCTACCGAATCGCGCCAAAATTATTTGGAATGAACTTGCGCCTCATTTATCTGCCGCGAAATTATTAACCAACGTTGATATCGAGCTGCTATCTCAGGGCTGCGTTGCCATCGCTAACTTCCGATTATCAACAGAAAAAAGTGGTGAAGATTTGGTCAAGGGAGGCGGTTTTGAAAAAGGCGAAAGCCTCAACCCATGGATGATCGTGCAGAGCATGAGTTTCAAACAAGCCATGGCAGTATTCCAACAGTTCGGCATGTCACCAGCCGCAAGAACACGTATAGCTATTCAGCCGCAGGGAGATTTGTTTGGTGGAGAAGATAAAGCCGCCGCGTATTTCTGACCGCGCAACCGACTATGCAAAGAAAGTAGTATCAGGAAAAATACTCGCAGGCCAGCATATTCGCGCCGCGTGCAAGCGCCACATTGATGATATTAAAACGGGCGCAGCCAGAGGGCTGAAATGGGACAAGGCTCTAGCTGCAAGGGCAATTGGCTACTTTGAAAATGTCCTCTGCCTCAATGGAGGTGAATACGAAGGCTTGCCGTTCATCCTGTTGGACTGGCAAGCCTTTATCGTTGGTAGCTTGTTTGGCTGGATTGGTGATGATGGTTACCGCCGTTTCCGTGTTGCCTATGTTGAAACGGCAAAGGGAAGTGGCAAGTCACCGTTGGCGGCAGGGGTAGGTTTATACGGCATGACATCCGATGGTGAATCAAGGGCAGAAGTCTACGCCGCTGCCACCAAAAAAGACCAGGCACAAATTTTGTTTCGTGATGCCGTGGCCATGGTTGATCAGTCGCCGCACTTAAACCGCCGAATAGAGCGCAGTGGCTCAAAAGGCAAAGAATGGAATCTAGCCCATCAAGCCAGCGCATCATTCTTCAGGCCGATCAGCTCAGACGAAGGGCAATCCGGGCCACGTCCACACATTGCACTACTGGATGAAATCCACGAGCACCGCAACGCCCACGCAGTAGAAATGATGCGAGCTGGTACCAAGAGCCGCCGCCAAGCCCTTATTTTCATGATTACTAACTCAGGTACAGATAAGCGCACAGTCTGCTGGGATTACCACGACTACGGTGCCAAAGTTAGTGCCGGTCAGTTAAAGGACGACAGTTTTTTTGCTTACATCTGCTCTATCGATGAAGGCGACAACCCGTTTAAAGATGAAAAGTGCTGGTACAAGGCCAATCCAAGTTTAAAGGACGGAATACCCGGACTTAAATATTTACGCGAGCAAGTAACCCAAGCGCGTGGCATGCCATCCAAAGAGTCATTAGTGCGCCGGTTGAATTTTTGCGAGTGGACGGAAGCAATTTCACCGTGGATATCGAGCGAGTCGTGGTTTATCTGTGAACAAAATCCGCTCATACCCCTAGAACAATTTTACGGGCGCAGTGGTGTAGCTGGGTTAGATTTATCCAGTACCACAGATTTAACTGCGCTCGTTGTTGCGCTAGATCCCACTGAAGATGATCCTGTTACGCGCATCATCCCTTATTTCTGGCTACCGGGCGATGGGCTGCATGACAAAGCCGACAAAGATCGCGTTCCCTATTTGGCATGGCGTGATGCTGGTCACCTTGAGGCTCTACCAGGTAAAGCGATTGATAAGCTGGCAGTTCTAAATAGAATCTCTCTATTAACCGCCATGTTCAACCTGCGCGAAATAGCCTGTGATCGCTGGCGCCTAGAAGATTTTCAGCAAATGGTCGACCGTGAAGGTGTCGCACTGCCACCATTAACACCGTTCGGCCAAGGTTTTAAAGACATGGCACCCGCCATTGATGAATTTGAAAGCATGCTGCTAGATCAGCGGCTCATGCACAACGGCAATCCGGTCATGACATGGAATGCCGCCAACGCCGTATTAATGACTGACCCGGCAGGTAACCGCAAATTAGCGAAAGAGCGTGCAACAGGCCGCATTGACGGCATGGTCGCAGCCGTAATGGCAATCGGCTGTGCGATGCGCGGCCTAGCCGTTAAACCGCCCTCAGTGTATGAAACACGCGGCATAAGGATGCTTTAAACAATGAAACTATTAAACCTGTTCCGGGCAAAGACCACGCCGGAGGCGCAATCACGTCCCCAAGCCTCGGTAGGTCAGTTATTTGATGGGCTCGACGATCCCGATCTGCTCGCTTTCATGCGTAATGGCGGTGGCACTGCATCCGGTGCCTACGTCACAGCCAGCAAAGCATTGCAAAACATGGCACTACTCCGATGCGTCACGCTCATTTCAGAATCAATAGGCATGCTCCCATTGAACCTGATTGAGCGTGGTGACGAAAAAAAATACGCCACAACGCACCCGTTATACAGACTACTAAAATCAAGACCTAACCAGTGGCAAACCGCCTATGAATTTAAAAGCTTGATGCAGTTGCGCCTACTTTTACACGGCAACGCTTACGCAAGAATAATCCGGTCACGCGATCAAATCATCCAATTAATTCCCATTGATCCTGCATTGGTAACGCCCAAGCTTGACGACCAATGGAACATGCAATACCACTATCAACGCAAGAACGGCGAAACATTAATTCTCCCAGCGTCAGAAATATTTCATTTAAGGGATTTATCAGACGACGGTATCGTTGGCTTATCGCGTGTCAAGCTGGCCAGAGAAGCCATCGGCATCGCACTGCAGGCAGAAAAAGCTGCTGCTAGATTATTCAAAAACGGCGTCATGGCAGGCGGCGCACTCTCATCACCCGACAAATTAAGCGACGAAGCCTACACAAAATTACAAGCGTCGGTCGAAGCCAAGGCCGGTGCCGACAACGCAGGCCGCTGGATGATTTTGGAAGAAGGCTTAAAGGCAGAGCAATTTGCCAATACAGCCGCCGATGCCCAGCACATCGAAAACCGCAATCACCAGATCGAAGAAATAGCCCGGGCCATGGGCGTGCCAAGACCACTCCTCATGATGGACGACACATCATGGGGCAGCGGCATCGAGCAGCTAGGCATCTTCTTCGTGCAATACAGCCTACAACATTGGTTCACCGTGTGGGAGCAAGCTACAGAACGTTCATTACTAACACCGGAAGAATGCGGCAAGTATTTTATTAAATTTAACGAACGCGCCTTATTACGTGGAACGTTAAAAGACCAGGCCGATTTTTTCACCAAAGCACTTGGCTCCGGAGGACAACAGCCCTTCATGACAGCCAATCAAGTTCGTGAATTACTTGATATGTCTAAAGATAAAAGCAAACACGCTGACGAACTAGGGACCCCATTAATTAAGGACAAAAATGTCACTACTAACCCTGCCAAAAATTAACGCCGAAGCACGAATCGGCAACGCACAATTCGATATGCGTACCGACGCATTAGAACGTTGGGAACCAACAATCTGTGCGTCAACCGACAACTCCACCAGCATATCAATCTATGAACAAATTGGTGAATCGTGGGATGGCTCCGGTATGACAGCAGCACGCATGTCCGGTATTTTGCGCAACGTCGGTAACAGCGAAATTGTCGTCAACATCAATTCACCAGGTGGTGATTTTTTTGAAGGCGTCGCCATCTACAACCTACTGCGAGAACACAAAGCCAAAGTCACTATCAAGGTCGTCGGCCTAGCCGCTTCCGCCGCCTCCATTATCGCCATGGCCGGTGATGAAATTCAAATGGGTGACGGCGCATTCTTAATGATCCATAACGCATGGGCGGTGGCCGTAGGTAATCGCCATGACCTGAAAGCTGCCGCAGAAACACTAACCCCGTTCGATGAAGCCATGGCCGATGTCTATGCTGCACGTTCAGGACTCAGCGCCAAAGAAGCCGCCAAGCTTATGGATGCCGAAACATGGCTCAACGCATCCAAAGCAGTAGAGCAAGGCTTTGCCACTGGCCTGATGCAACGTGACGAAATCACCCACAACGCCAAAGCACAAGGCAACACCAAACACCTAGCTTTGGTTGAAGCAGCCATGGCACGTGCTGGGCATTCTCGCTCGGTCCGGCGCGACACCCTTAAATCCCTCTTTTCCAGCAAGCCCGGCGCTGCTGAAAACACCGTCAAGCCGAGCGCTGACATAGCAGCATCGTTGCAATCCCTCCTTCAAACCATGAAAGAATCAACATGAAACAAACAGCCATCGCACGCGGTATCCAGTCTGTTCGCGCAGAAACTGACGTAAGCGCATTAATTGGTAGTTTAAACAAAGCATTTGCCGACTTTAAAGCGGAAAATGATCGCCAACTCAACGATATTAAAAAGGGAAGTGCAGACGCACTGCAAGCTCTCAAAGTAGAAAATATCAATGCCGACATTGCTAATCTCCAACGCGCAGTTGACGACGCTAATAGCCGCATGGCCGCAGCCGAATTAAACGGTGGAGCAAGCGCAGGACTGAAAGATAAAGAGTATTCAGCCGCCTTCTCAGCCCACTTCAAAAAAGGCGATGTACAAGCCGCCTTAAACAAAGGCACAGCAAGTGACGGAGGCTATTTAGCGCCCGTAGAGTGGGATCGCTCCATTACAGATCGCTTAATCGAAGTATCCCCGCTTCGCCAATTGTGCTTTGTCCAAACCATTGGTAATGCGGGATTTAGTAAATTATTTGCCCATCGTGGCGCCACCTCAGGTTGGGTAGGTGAGGCTGAAGAGCGTCCAGAAACAGGCACGCCCACCTTATCCAGCTTGGCATATGAAACTGGTGAACTCTATGCAAATCCAGCAGCAACGCAGCAAATGCTAGATGACAGCGAGATTAATTTGGAGGTGTGGCTGGCCGGTGAAGTAGAAACAGAATTTGCGTACCAGGAAGGCATCGCATTTTTGACAGGCAGTGGCGATAAAAAACCACGCGGACTACTCACCTACATCACAGGCGGCGTAAATGCCAATAAGCATCCCTACGGCGATATTAAAACGATCAAAAGCAATGCGGCGGCAACCATCACCGCAGACAGTTTAATCGACCTGACGGAATCACTGCCGACCGCCCTAACAGCAGGCGCAAGCATGATTGCCAATAAATCCACTATCACCGCTGCCAGAAAGTTAAAAGATGGTCAGGGTAATTATTTATGGCAGCCCTCATTTACAGCCGGTAAGCCAGCAACCATCAACGGCTATGGCATTACAGAAGTGGCGGGAATGCCCGCTATTGCCGCCAACTCAATCCCAATTATGTTTGGTGACTTTAAACGTGGCTACATGATTATTGATCGCATGGGTGTGCGAGTTCTGCGTGACCCCTTCACTAAAAAACCGTTCGTCTCGTTCTACACCACTAAGCGCGTCGGTGGCGGCTTGCTCAATCCTGACTACTTAAAAGCGCTGAAAATCTCAGCATAACGTCGGCAGGTGTTAATCAACAAAGCACCTTCGGGTGCTTTTTTTATGAGGTGAGTATGAAGCTAACAAAACCATTTTTAGGTGTTCCGGACGGCCAGATTTACCCGGTTGAATATCAGGCCGGTGATGAGTGTCCACCTGAATTAATTGAGGCTGCTAAATCATTGGGCGCAATTGAAGATAAAGTCGAAGCCAAGCCAAAAACGAATGTGAAAGGTAACTAACTAATGTTCGTCACTCTGAAACTTGTAAAGCAGAATTCGAGTATAGATAGTTCTGATACAGACGAATTCTTGGAATTTCTCATCAATTCTGCTGGGCAAGAGGCCGAGGAATATCTAAACCGAAAATTATTTATTAACGAGGTAGCTATGGCGCAAGCGGTTCAGGACAATAAAGCTGGGGCTTGCCCGTTGGTGATTGTTGCGCCAATTCAGCACGCAATATTAATAATGATAGATGAAGCGTATAAAAATCGTGGTGAAACCGTCACTGGCGTCAGCATCACATCGTTACCTTATGGCACACGTAAGCGCCTGGATCGCTATCGTATTTTTGCGGGGCTGTAATGAATTCTGGCCAATTAAACAGACGCATCACAATTCAGGCCGCGTCAACCAAGCAAGACGCGCTAGGACAACCGATTGATGGCTGGAGTGAGGTAGCCACCGTATGGGCTGGCATTACAGACATTAACGGACGTGAATTTATAGCGGCAGCTGCAGTACAAAACACTGTGCAGACAAAAATAATAATTCGATACCGTGCAGGTATAACGCCAGCCATGCGTGTGCTGCATAAAGACAGCATCTACAACATCGAAGCGGTACTAGGGCAAGACAATGTCTGGCTGAATTTAATGTGTTCTAAAGAGGTAAATAATGGCTAATTTCGACATAGAAATGAGCGGCGATTTATTCGGTGTGCTCACTAAGTTTGAGTCAAAAGTACGTGAAAAAGTATTGTTTTCTGGTGCAGCAGCCATGGCAAAAGTTATCTATGACGAAGCCAAAATCAATGCTCTCAAGCACACTAAATCTGGCACGCTCTATGACGCCATTTATCGTGTTCACTCCAAAGATAAATCAACAGAACAAAAAGTGACTTACGAAATTAGCTGGAATAAAACCAGAGCACCACACGGCCATTTGATTGAGTTCGGTACCGTACGTGCGCCAGCGTACCCATTCATTCGTCCAGCTTTTGATCGCATCAGTGACGCCATCAAAGCGGGGCAGGATCGTATGCGAGAAGCACTTAACAAGAGGGCATCATGAGCGTTGAATCTCACATTACTAACGCACTTAATCCACTAGTTGATCAGCGCGTCTACCCTGATATAGCACCTGAGCAAACCAAGCCGCCCTATATCACCTACCAACAAGTAGGCGGTGCATCAGTTAATTTTCTAAATGGCGCAATACCAACCAAGCGCAACAGCCGTTTTCAAATTAACGTCTGGGCAAAAACACGTGATGAAGCTGCAAAGCTATCCAAGCGGGCAGACAAGGCATTACGCCAAGCCCAAGAACTCCAAACAACAGTACTCGGCGAAGCAATAGCTGTAATTGATCAAGAAACTAAGCTGAGAGGCACGCGCCAAGATTTTAGCTTTTGGGTGAATGTAACCTAAGCAACGTAATACGCCTACGGGCATTGACCATCAAGCACCTACGGGTGCTTTTTTTACAACTGAGAGGATTATCAAATGAGTGTAACAGTACCTAACGGAACAGAATTTGCCATTGCTGGCAGCTATGCGGCAGCGGTACCGATAACTAAGATTAGCAATGCTGCTATTGCCATTTTTTCTGCTGCAAATACGTAGGCGGGGGGGGATTTTGTTGAAATCAAAAGCGCCTGGCAGAGTATTAATGACAAAGTTTTTAAAGTAATTACTCCAACCGCCGCCTCGTTTGGGTTAGTCGGTGTCAATACATCTAGTCTGGAAGATTTTCCCGACACGGGTGGCGCTGGTTCATTTCGCAAAATAATTGACTGGAAACCATTCGCAGAAGTACTTAATGCTAGTGGCGAAGGTGGTGAGCAGCAGTATGTAGACTACCAACTTCTCAACGATAAAACATCGCAACAACGGCGTCTTCCTACGTTTAAAAATGCAACAGGTTTAACGATAACGATTCCAGACGATCCAGACGATGCAGGACGCAAAGTGGCAGATCAAGCAGATGCAGACACTTTGCCACGCGCCGTAAGGGCGGTATTGCCAAACAAGGTCGTGATTCTTTACAACGCGTATGTCTCGGTTAATAGCACTCCCAAAATGGACGCAAACGAAATCATGACAGTGGAAGTTAAGCTGGCATTATTATCCAAACCAGTGAGGTATTAATTATGGCCAAGCTGACCTTGCAACCCAAACCAGAATTTAAAGGAACCGTAGAAATTCCTAGTGCAGGTGATGGTTTAGTGACGATTGAAGTCACTTTTATTCACCGGACCAAAACCCAGTTGGATGAATTTATTAAAACTCGCACTGGCGTGGATGATCATGTTTCATTTATGGATATGGTAAGCGGCTGGGATTTAAAAGATAAATTCAATGAAGATAACGTAAAACTTCTTTTAGAAAATTACATCAGCGCAGCCCAGGTAACGTTTCAGCGTTACGTAGCGTTGCTTGTGGACGGTAAAGCAAAAAACTAGCAGCGGCGGCACGGTTCCTCTATACCGTGCCGCCGAGTGAATCTGCTCTATCCGCATTGGGATTAACCCTTGCAGAAGCGCATCCTGATGTAGAGGTCTGGCCGGATAATGTGCAAACAGTAAATTGTTTTATTGCGCTGTCTACGCAGTGGAAAGTGGGGATGAATGGGGTCACCGGCTTGGACTATGCTGCTGTTTTGTTAGTGATGGATTTATTTGAAGTTGACGATAAAAAAGAGGTTTTTAGTGGGCTGCAGATGATGGAAGTTGAAGCGCTTAAGTTTATGCGGTCTATTTCGTCTTAATAGACTTTCTATTTTGTAATTAGTTATGACGTATGTAAGTGAGTAGTGTTATTGTAAAATATGAAGTATCAGAAGTGCAACAGTATGTAAATGCGTGAATACATAAAACTATTTACACTCCTTCAAAAATAACCCATATTGTTTTCAAAATGCCCTAAATAGGGCATATCATTTCATTTTTTAGCCTGCTAAAGTTCCTGAGCTAACATTTTGTTAGTGATAAGCAAACTTGACTTAGGAGACTTTATGAAAGTTTTAAAAGTTATTTTCGCCACGGCTCTAGCCTGTACCGCAACATTATCCTTTGCAAATACTCCTCGTCCGTCGATTCAAGGAAATACACCTGCTGAAATTCAAGCTCGTTTTTCAAATATTATTGAGCAGAATTTCATAAATGGAAAAGCTGATCAAATTATCGAGAACCTGAGCAGTCAGGAAATGGCAGATTTAGCCGCTTTTTACGGTGATGCAAAACAGGGTGATACGTCGGCATTATTACAAATCCTCGCTTCGAAACTTAATGCACAACATCTTGTAAAAGTTGGTCGTGCTTTTGGTAATGAATTAACATATTCAGCGGTAGCAAAATACGCATCAAAAGACGTTCGAGATGAATTTAATGTGACGCCAAAAGGAAGTGTCTTACCTATTAATTTCTACGCAAATCTTGCCATTGCAAACGCACATTCTATCCCTCGTGTATCAGCGCCTACTGCTACTCTAGTGGGAGGTATTGCTACACCGATGGTTGGACCAGCACCAACAGCGGATATGAGTCTCTATGATATATATTTAGAGTTTCGCACTGCTACTATTGGTTCGTTAAGTGTTGAATCAGCATTATATGAGAGCGCGGCATTTGCAGGTTCTAGATTGATTGTCGCTTATGGAGTTGGTTATGCGGTAGGTACACAGGTCAATAGTTTGATTAATACTTATGACCCCGCGTTAGGCAGTGCAATTGGATCGGCGGTAGCGACAGTAGTTAATACGGTGACTAATTTTGGTCAAACTACTCCAACAACTGCAGCTGGCGCTCAAGCGCAAACACAAATGGATTCGTTAATGGGATCGATTTTACCGCTAACGTCGCCCGGCGATTATAACGTTACACAGGATATGGCTGAAATGAATAGCGTAGGCGGGAGTATATGCACGTACGGGTGTAAACTTGATTAAATACCCATCACTACCGATCCTGTAAAAAATATCAAATCTAATTTGATAATGTTTTGAAGCAAACATGTGTGAAACAACTATGAAAAAATTTCAACTCTTAACCTTATTTGCTGAAGCACTTTTTTTTTGCTATTTTGTTTGGGGTGCATTAACAACGACTCACGATAAAGTACTTTTCTTATTCAATATGGGTTTTTTGTTGATTTTTTTATCGGGGTTGTACGGTGATATATTTTATTATAAAGATAGATTTGTAAGATTGAAAATGTCAATTCCTGAAATCTATAAAGATGCGAAAACTGGTAAGCGCAGCATGACTATGGTCGAACATGCTTTGTTGTTTTTAGGATTTAGTTTTCTTGCGATGAGTGCATATTTTAAATTTTTCATGTAATAGATCATTGAACTAAACCCTAAAGTTTGGCTTACATTTAACTTTGGGGGGAGCCATAATCAGCCCTTGATAGAGTCCCTATGACCGATGACCGGGCGAATTCATTCACGGTTTTGATAGGATATTTCACCTAATACGTTGTGGAAGCGCAACGGTGAAGATAAATCTAACTTCCTTTGGAAGTTATGGATAGCCTTTTTTATATGCAAACGAGAAGCTATAGAAACCTTAATAAAGTAGACAGGGATGGATATGAATCGCCTAATAGCTGCACTGCTAATTTTTTTGATTTTCTGCGATATTTCGTCTGCTGCGGTCACTGTAAAAAGTTTTACGGCTGATATACAGAAAGAAAAAAACGAAATTAATCTAAGCGACGAACTAAACAGTTTTTTCAAAAATAGTGGATGTTCGTTGCCAAAGGCATTAATCAAGAAGTTAGATAAGCAAGATAAAGCTTACATTCCTGGGGAGCTAAAGAATTTAATGTCGGGGAATATGACATCAGAAGTCGACAAATATTCTGGGAAGGGTGTCTTGGCCGTTTTGAATACGGCGTGGTTCGTAAATGCTCAGTCAGTTTCTATTCAAGTTACATTGACTGGTGCTGAAACGTATATCAACTACGATCCACTTGGTAATATGGATATGCAGGCCGATAATTTTGCCTACGCAATGGATTGTTCTGGATTCCTTAATTCCTCCATCAGTAGTGCCGGAGGAATTTCTGGCAGCGACGCAGCTATGGCAGCGAAAAGTGCTTTAGAAATTAAAAAATCTATGCTTGCAGTTAAAGCATCAGTTTTTTCTCCAATTGCGCTCGCAATTTCTCCCGATATCGGTGGGAACTTGAGCCGACGACAGAGAATTAGCGTTCTCTATTCTTTGTCGCGGGAAATAAATGGACTATACGTTGATGCACCTGATACTACAAAGGTATCATCTGGAAGGATGATACCGGCGATTTGGACGTCAAGTGCGGGGGCATCATCTTTGCAAGGCGAGGCAAGCCTATCGAGTAATCTTGGAGCAAGTGTTGGGGTCTTTTCAGCTTCAGCTAACGTCGCCGGCAATGCCACTTTTTCGAAAAGTATTTCGTTTTCTAAATTTGATACGTACATAATTAATTCTCAAGAAATTCCGACTATTGGCTCTGATCTAAAAGCCATTAACGACACTACAGTTCAACTGGTAAATTCCACTACGATAGCTAACCCAGTTCGGCGAATTGATTCTTCATACCAAGCATTATTTGACCTGCCAAGCCAGATTTGCAAAAAAATATGGACGATTAAGAGTTTTAAGTCACAAGATGTAGTCGTGCCTGGAACTGTTCAAACGACATGGGATGGACTGAAAGGTTGTGAAGTTACGATAAATCCTATATCGGCATTGGGAAATGACGAAATCGGTTTAGTTCTAGAAACTTCGAGCGATTTAAAGCCAGATCTAAAGTTCGTTCTCAAAGTACCTATCCGTTAGTTGAAATTAACAAACAATTTCCAATCAAGCTCACCACGGTGAGCTTTTTTTATGGGCGAAACAAAAATGAGCGAAGTCATTGGTTCAGGTGTAATTCAAGTAAGTGCAGATAGCAGTAAGCTAAAAGCTGGCATTGATGACGCCAAAAAAAGCATTGCGAGTTTGGGTGACGCAAACGAAAAATCCAGTGCACGTTCTTCTCGCAGCATTGATAACTATGTTAAGCGTCTACAAACGCAGAATGCGACGTTAGGTAAATCAACACGTGAAGTTGAGCTATATAAGCTGCAGCTAAAAGGAGCAACTGCACAGCAGTTAAAAGCGGCGGATTCAGCCTTGAAAATGGCAAAATCCCAGCGTAAATCAGCACAAAATATGCAGTCGTTAAAAACTGGTTTTATCGCGGTAGCAGCTGCTGCAACAGCGGCGGCCTATGCTGTTTATGCACTAACTGGTCGCATGATAGAGCAGATCACTGTTTATCAAGGGATCTCTGAAAAAATCGGTGATACGGCAGTAAGCGTCTCTTCGTTGAAGTTGGCATCAGATTTGTCGGGTGTTGCCTTGGATAGGGTGGCTGCGGCATCTGTTAAATTAACCTCTGCCTTATCCAAAACAGACGATGAATCCAAATTGACTGGTGCTGCTATTAAAGCACTCGGTCTTGATTTTCAAACATTCAAATCACTATCGCCAGTTGAACAGATTGATGCTATTGCAAAAGCAATGGCGGGATTTAAAAATGGTGCTGAAAAAACCGCAGTGGCTGTTGCTTTATTTGGCCAAACAGGCGCAGAAATGATGCCGTTTTTAAATGACTTAGCCGATAAAGGTCAGCGCCACACCGAACTGACAGAGCAACAAATTGCATCAACGGATAACTTTAATAAATCGATCATTATTTTAAAAAATAATTTCTCTAATCTTAGCCAAAAATTAGTTGCCAATGCAATTCCAGTTTTATCTTCTCTGCATTCGGTGTTTGTTGATTTATCAGAGGATGAAACAGTCATGGCAGTTGCTTCCGACCACCTGAATGGCGCGTTAGAAATTGGTATCGTGCTTTTTCAAACTTTGGCAGTTGTCGGTTCAGAAGTCGGTTATGTGTTTCTTAGCGTAGGACGTGAAATTGGTGCCATTGCCGCGCAACTCGTCGCATTAGCACATGGTGATATCTCCGGTTTTAAAGCGATCAGCAACGCCGTAAAAGAAGATGCAGAACGGGCGCGTAAAGAGCTGGATAAATTTCAGCAGAAAATAATGTCCATAGGCGTTATGCCGGAAAAAAATGAAAAAACAAGTAAGCCTGTCAAGGAAAGCCCAAAGCTTGATACATCTGGTCTTGTCATCAAAACGAATACTGGTGAGAGTGGCCAACTAGCCAAAGCTCAACTTGATGCAGATTTACGCAACATCCGGCAATCTACCGATGCACTAATCAGTACTTATGCCAATGCAGAAAAAATCATGCAAGCCCGACGTGCTGCCGGTTTAGTGGCAGACCGTGATTATTATCTTTCTAAACTTAGTTTTATTAACTTAAACAAAGAAGCTCAAGAAAAATCATTGCAGGCTGAAATTGCTCGCTTGCAGACAGAAAAGTTTATTGGCAAAGAAAAGATCGAAAACGATAAAAAAATAGCGGATGCACAGGCAAAGCTATTAAAGTCACGAGAAGATGCCGTAACAAATATTCAGATCAATTCAATCGCAGAAGCAGCAGCGATTGATAAAACCAGACGTGCTTACGATGATGCCACATTCTCGGCTAATAACTATCTGGCCGCAATCGACCGACAAAATCAGCGCGATATCTCCAAAATCGGGCGCGGCGTTGACTTTGGCTTACAAGCTGATATCACCAATAAAATTGATGATAAAAAAATAGAAGCTACCCAGCGATTAGATCGGGATAAAACTAAGGGTTTAATCACTGCGGAAGAATATCAGCAGCACCTGGCTATTGTTGAGGATACCTACGCAAAAGAAATTGCTTTGGCACAGAATAAAAATATTGCTATTAAAGAGCTGGAAGGTGACTGGATAAACGGTGCTAAATCCGCCTTGGAAAACTATGCGGATCAATCCTCCAATGTAGCCAGCCTTACTGAAAACCTATTTACCAAAGGTATGGACGGAATGACCGATTCTATCGTTGATTTTGCTATGACAGGTAAATCTACTTTTGGTGATTTTGCTAAATCAATGATTGCCGATATCGCTAAGATGATGATTAAGATGTTGGCTATGAAAGCCATTAAAGCCACTATGGGCATGTTTGCCGACGGCGGTGCGTTCGATGGCGGCAAGCAGGCCTTTGCCAAAGGTGGTGCATTTGATAGCGGAGTTACCAAGTTTGCCAGTGGCGGCGCGTTTACTAACAGTATCGTAGATCAGCCTACCAATTTCAATATGGGGCAAATGGGTGAGGCCGGACCAGAGGCGATCATGCCACTAACACGCATGTCAGGTGGTGAGTTGGGTGTCAGAGCGCAAGGAGTGGGTAATAGCGTCTCTTCCAGCATTCAAGTCAACGTCTATGTACAGCAAGACGGAAATAGCCAAGTAGATGCACCAAGCGGCATGCAACAGTTCGGCAAAGAGCTTGCAGACTTTGTGGATGCTCGGATTGGAAAAAGCACTCGCGATGCACAGCGTCCGGGCGGCTCCCTCTACAACCTCAAACACGGAACGGGCTAATGAAAACTTTCACATGGAAACCAATTAGTGAAACCACTGGATCCACTCAATTCCGCGTACTTAAAGCACCATTTGGCGACGGTTACGCGCAGACGGCAGCCGACGGAATAAACAATAAATCCGAATCATGGCCCTTGTCCTTTATCGCAAAAAGCAACGTCATCATTGAAATTAAAGCGTTTTTAGATTCACTAAAAGGCGCTCAATCCTTCCAGTGGACTCCACCTTTGAGTAAGTCAATTTTAGTCCAAGCAGGCGATTATCAAATAACTCCAAACGGCGGCGATGTTTGGACATTAACCGTTACTTTTGAACAGAGCTTTCAACCATGATTAAGTCTGACGCGCAACTATTAGAGGTAGGTGAAGTGGTGGTGTTGTTTGAGCTGGATGCCACCCAAATCGGTGGCAACTACCTTAAATTTCACGGCTATCAAGAAATTGGCGCAATCACATGGCAAGGCAAAGAGTACACAGCATGGCCGATATTGGCTGAAGGCTTTGCCAGAACCAGCGCTCAACAGCCTGCGCCAACACTGGCAGTTGGTAACGTAGATGGTGCTATCTCCGCGCTTTGTATTCATTTTGATGATTTAGTTGGTGCCAAATTAACGCGCCATACAACGCTTGGTAAATATCTGGATGCGGTTAATTTTAGTGAAGGTAATCCCAGCGCGGATCCAAGCCAAGAATTCCCGGTTGATGTCTGGACTATCGAACAAAAAACCAGTGAAACCAGTGAGGCGGTTGAATTTGAATTGGCCAGCGCATTAAATTTTCAAGGAACGCAACTGCCGCGCCGCCAAATAGTCGCCAATGTCTGCACCTGGCTTAGCACGGGTGGTTATCGCGGCACATATTGCGGTTATACCGGCGCTGCCATGTTTGATAAAGACGGTAATCCGGTTGCGAGCAGTGCGCTTGATCGATGCGGCGGGAAGCTATCTGACTGTAAAAAACGCTTTGGTGAGAATAACATTTTGAATTTTGGCAGCTTCCCTGCTGCAGGAATGCTGTCGTGAAACCAAAAACACTAACAGATATTAAGCGGCACGCCGAAGCAGACTACCCACGTGAAGCGTGTGGCCTGATCATCATCCGAAGAGGTCGTGAAAAATATCTACCTTGCAAAAATTTAGCACCGGATACCGAGCATTTTATTATTTCAGCTCAAGACTATGCAGTTGCTGAAGAGATGGGCGAAATCGTCGCTGTCGTCCATTCACATCCCGATGCACCGGCAAGTCCAAGCGAAGCAGATAAAGTGAGCTGTGAGGCTTCTGGTGTGCTCTGGCACATCATCCGAGTTGATGGTACTGAAGGTATTCCAACTGCTGGCGAATTAATAACCATTGAGCCATGCGGTTATCAGGTACCACTAGTCGGTCGGCAATTCTTTCATGGTGTGTTGGACTGTTATTCACTTATTCGTGATTGGTATCAACAAACACGAAGCATTGAATTAAAACAGTTTAGTCGCGCTGATGAGTGGTGGAATGACGGAAAAAGCGATTTATATACACAAGGCTTTCCACAAGCGGGCTTTGTATCGATTGAGTCAAATGCTGAAATGCAAGTAGGTGATGTGATTCTGATGCAGATCCGCAGTACTAACGGTGTGCCAAATCACGCTGCAATTTATATTGGCGATGGTTTGATTCTGCATCACTTACATGGTCATTTATCCAGCCGAGATGTCTATGGCGGTTATTGGCAAGAAGTGACGCGGAACGTCATCAGATATGTTGGTTAATGCTGCATTGCTTTATTAGCGGCCTGTGCTAAAAAACCTGATCGCGTCATATGATGGGCTTTGGCGAAAGCGTCAATTTCATGCACTAAATTTTCAGGTAGCGTGATATTTAAGCGCATAGATTTTGTGCTGACTTTTGAAAGATCAATATCAAATAGCATCCACAGGCCACCTTGGTAGTCTGGATTGGCTGCCAACGTTGTCACGTCAGAAGGTGCAGGTACTTCTTCACCATCGCTGAAATGCGCTTCAACCGCTTCTTGTACTGCGGCAGGTAAATCGTTCAATTCGTCGGCGGCAGAAAAGCAGCCGGGAAAATCGGGGAAGGTGGCGCTGTGTGCATGAGTGTCATCGCCGAGGTGTACATAGATAGGATATAGCATGATATTAGTCCTGTTTCCAAGGCCATCCGGCCTGTTTAAAAATACTTTTCAGCGTACCAATTTGAATATCTTTTCGTGGGTGTGGCACGGTCACTTTGCCCGGTTTAGTGGGATGTTTAAATTGGTTGTGTGATCCCACTGTGTGGGCAAGATACCAACCATCCTGTTTTAATTTCTTAATTAGGTTTGCGCTGTTCATATAATAAATATACACATCAATACACATCAGCGCAAGGGATTTATGATTCAGCTTAGATTAATCAGGTTGTTTGAGGCGGAAACAAGGTCAGTGATATAATTATCTTTTTATTAATTATTGGCGAGATTATGGAAAAGATTTTCATCCTATTTTGGGTTACTTTATTGAGCGCTTGTTCTACAACTCAGACATTACAAAGTGAAGCAAAGCAGGTCAAATCTGAAAATATTTACGCTTATCAAATGAAATCATCAGTTGCAGATGCTCATATCTTTGTTACTAGGGATAGCGGAATTTATGGGATAGCTTGTACGACGAGTCTTTTAATTAATGGAAAACTGGTAGCAAAATTTGAAGCTGGTGAGAGGGCAGAATTTTACTTACCTAGCGGTGAATATATTCTTGCGCATGGTGTTGCTAGCAAGGGACTATGTAGATTAGGTAAAGATAGTGGCGGGCACGGTAGAGAGACTTTTTTACGCTCCGGTGAAACTAAGTGGTTTCGTTTGTACTTAGAGGGTGACAACGGTGACATAGCGCCGATTATTCCTCAATAACTATTACTAATTTAAGTTATGCCAGCCTTTGAGCTGGCTTTTTTTATGGACGAAACATGAACCAACTTAGAACAATCCGCTTATACGGCAAGCTAGGAAATCAATTTGGGCGCGTGCACACGCTAGCCGTGGCCAACGTGCGCGAAGCAGTAAAAGCCCTGTCCGTGTTGTTGCCTGGCTTTGAGCGCGAGCTATTAACGAGTAAGGCGCGTGGCATTGTCTATGCCGTTTTTATCGGTAAAAAGAACATCAGTAAAGATGATTTACACCAACCGACCGGTTCTAATGATATTCGCATAGCTCCAATACTGCAGGGCGCGAAGCGTGGCGGGATTCTGCAGACGATTGTTGGCGCGGTGTTGGTTGTTGTTGGTACCTATTTCGGACAAGCGTGGGCGGTTCAGGCGGGTATTGGGATGATGTTGGGCGGCGTAGTTCAAATGCTTTCACCGCAGCAGCTAGGGCAATCCGGCAAAGATGACCCGGCAAACGCCGCTTCCTATAATTTCAATGGTGCTGTCAACACTACGGCTCAAGGCAACCCAGTGCCAATTTTATACGGACGGATGATCGTCGGTTCTGCCGTTATCTCAGCAGGAATTTACTCAGAAGATAAAGCCTAGCTTAATAAAACAACCAACTAAGTAACCCGCTGCGAGCGGGTTTTTTTACGTCAAAAGGGTGTGTAATGTCGGAAATTATCGGGTACGGCGGTAAAGGTGGTGGAGGCGGCAGTGGGAGCAAAGAAACCAGAGATAGCTTGCGCAGTATTTCCTACGCAAAAGTGCTTGATCTGGTATCAGAAGGTGAAATTCAAGGCTTAGTCAACGGCTTGCAATCCATTTTCTTTGATGGCACCCGATTGCAAAATCAGGATGGCACGTTTAACTTTCGGGATGTTACTGCTGACTTCAGGCCGGGCACCCAGAATCAGGACGTCATTGCTGGGTTTCCCGGTGTAGAAAATGAAATCACCATCGGCCATGAGTTAAGATCAGAAGCACCTTGGGTGCGCGCCATTAACAACACCCAGCTTTCCGCCGTCCGGCTACGCTTGGCTGTCGCCGCACTCAGTAAAATGGATAAAGAAAATGGCGATGTCAACGGCTATAAAATCGCCTATCAAATTGACGTGGCAACCGATGGCGGCGGCTATAAGCCAGTCATTAACCAAACTTTTGACGGTAAAACTACCTCACGCTATGAGCGTAGCCACAGAATCGAATTGCCGCCTGCAAAAACAGGCTGGGTGATTCGCATCACACGCGCCACTCCAAACGCTAATAGCGCCCTCATTGCCGACACTACCCTCATTTCCACGCTGACCGAAGTCATCGACGTCAAATTACGCTATCCCATGTCTGCCATTGTGGGCATACAAATTGACGCCAGCCAGTTTCAAGGCATTCCCACGCGTAGTTACGATCTGCGTGGCCGCATCATTAAAGTACCCAGTAATTACGACCCCATCTCACACGTCTATACCGGCGTTTGGGATGGCACCTTTAAACCGGCATGGACCAATAACCCGGCGTGGGTATTTTATGATCTGGTACTCAATGACCGGTACGGCTTAGGCCACACGCTGGATGCGTCCACGATCGACAAATGGAGCCTGTACCAGATTGGGCGTTATTGTGACGTCAAGGTGCCAGATGGGTTGGGCGGCACTGAGCCGCGCTTTACCTGTAACCTCTACCTGCAGACCGCCGCCGAAGCCTACAAAGTGCTGCAAGACTTGGCGTCCTTGTTCCGGGGTATTAGTTATTGGGCAGCTGGCAGCATTATCACTTCAGCCGATATACCCACCGACCCGACTTATATTTACACCGCCGCCAACGTCATCGACGGCAAATTCACCGGCGTAGGCAGTAGCCAACGAACCCGTTATACCGTGGCGCTGGTGAGCTGGAATGACCCAGCTGATTTTTACAAAGCCCGTGTTGAATATGTGCAGGACGATGACGGCATTGCCCGGTATGGCGTGCAAAAGATCAGCATGACTGCGTTTGGTTGCACCAGCCAAGGCCAAGCGCAACGCGCCGGAAATTGGGCGCTGCTTACGTCGAGGCTGGAAACTGACACACTCACGTTTTCAGTTGGTTTAGATGGTTTGGTATCCAGCCCCGGGCAAATTGTACGGATAGCTGATCCGCACCGCATGGGGCGTCGTAACGCTGGCCGACTTCGTCATGCCGTTGGCCGCACTGTTACCTTAGATAAAGCACCAGTAATTGCCGTGGGCGATGACTTCACCGTCATTTTACCTACCGGCATCACAGAAACGCGAAAAGTCATGGCAATCAGTGGCGACACTGTCACTGTCCAACGTGATTGGTCAACCTTGCCGGTAGCGCAGGCGATTTGGTCAGTCGACAATATCGATCTGATTGCACCCTCCTATAAAATTCTATCGATCATTGAAAAGGGCGGCTTGACCTATGAGATTACCGCCTTGCAGCACGAACCGGGTAAATTTGAGTATATCGATAATGGCACCCGTATTGAAGAAAGGCCACATACCGGCTTAGAAAGCGCACCTAGCACGCCGACTAACCTACTCTTTACTTCGCACCCTTATTGGGTCGATGATAGCGTAGTGGCAACTAACGCCACCTTAAGCTGGACGGGATTTTCTCCAGTGTATCGTGTGCTCTGGCGCAAAGCATTGGGAACCTGGGCTGACATCAAAACCCGTTCACCCAGCATCGATTTTAAAAGTGTTGAAGCCAGCGAGTATGAATTTAAAGTGTCGGCCATTTCATCCACCGGATTAGAATCGCCACCTGCTATTTTTAATGCTACGGTCACACCGACATTGCCCCCGCTGGACGACATTACCGGGTTACGCTTAGAAAGCGGCTTTACCACCAACTCCGCAAAAATCGCATGGGATAACGTTAAAGGAGCAACGTCCTACCGTGCGCAAGTCGTCGTTGGTAAACCTGCCATCGTTGTACGTACTATTAACGTAGGTGATACGCCACGTTTTGAATATACCGTGGGCGACATGAAAGTAGACGGTGGGCCGTGGCGAACAGTTGAATTCAGAATCAAAGCTTTGGGCAAATTTGGTACAGGAAGCGCGGTAGCTTCCTTAATCGCCACTAATAAACAAATAGGTGCACTGGTCAATATTCGGGTAGATCAGGGCATTAGGGCGGGTTATTTCAATTGCACACCACCGCCAGAAGATGATTTTGCCGGAATTATTATCTGGATCAGTACCGATCCAGCCTGTCCAGCATTACCAGAAAATGAAATTTATGACGGAGCTGATAGCTTCGTGACTCTAACCAAATTCACTGATGGGGAAGCGTTAGATAAAAAGAATGAGTACTACATTCGTGCAGCCGCTTACGATTCCTTGGGCAAAGATGATCTGAACGTCTCGACTGCTATACCATTAACAGTGGCTGGTGTTTTACCTGATGTTGGATCGATTCTTGAGTCAATGTTGACTAAAGAGTTAAGCGACAAAATAACCGCCATCGGTGAGTTTGATCCAAATGACATCGTTGCTCAAATCGTTAAAGAGGAAGAGGCGAGAAAAGATGCTGTAGGTGCCGTGGCCACAACAGTACTCACTGTACAAACACAGCTCAACGGCAACATCGCAAGCGTACAGGCGCAAGCCAAGTCCATCGATGGACTATCAGCGCAATACACCGTAAAAACAGACGTCAATGGTTATGTGGCAGGTTATGGCCTAGCCACCACGATTGTTGAAGGCATACCACAAAGCGACTTCACCATCCTTGCAGATCGCTTTGCCGTGGTACAGCCGGGTGTGCAAAAGCGGGTGCCGTTTGTGGTGACATCTAAAAACGGTGTGGCGCAAATTGGTATCGATGGAAACTTGCTGGTTAATGGTTCAGTTACTGCTGATTCGATATTAGCCAATGCTATCACTGGCGATAAAATTAAAGCAGGAAGTTTGTCCGCCAATGTGTTTGAGTCCGGTGTTGGATCCGGCAACCTGCTCTATAACGCGTCGCTGACTGCCACGTATGAAACAGGTGGGTTAATTTTGCCGGATGGTTATATAGGCGGTACTGATTTTTATATCAATCCGTTCACGTTTAGCATTAATGGCGCTGGCGATGCCTGGCGTCCGGTCGGTGTGAATGTCATTTCGGTCAATCAACGGGGAGTAGCACCAAACGACAACCAATATGTGCTTTCCCCAGCGGTATCTATCGTGCAAGGTGCTTATTACGAAATGTCAATTTATACCGGGGCTCATCGCTGTCATATCAGTATCGCTATTGGCTGGGTTGATGTTAACGGAGCATGGGCTGGGTTCACACACGGTGGATGGATCAATGCTGAAGAAGCTTATGGCGGTACGACGTTAAGCGGCTATAAACGATTATTCATCCTAGGGCAAGCACCAGCTGGCGCAGTAGCAGGTAGATTAATCACATATAAAAATGGGACGTTGTATGGAGGGGATTCGTGGATGTTTCTCTGCATGCCCTATATTGGGGTTGCTAATGGCGCAAACCAAACTCTGCCTTCACCGTGGTCACCACCTGGCATTGGCACCCAAATACATGGTGGCGCGATTAAAACCAGCACAATTACCGCTGATCGGCTTGCCGTGTCGGACCTCTCCGCCATCAGCGCGAATCTTGGACGCATTACTGCAGGTGATTTGTACTCAACGACTATTCATGGTGGTAGCGGCTATCCGACCAGCAATTATGCATGGCCGAACAACGGCGGGAATGGATTTCATTTAAGTTCAAGTGGCCTGTTGTTAGGTAACGCGCACAACGGGCGCTATTTTCAGGCAACGGCAAACGGTGACCTTTATGCGCCGGGCATGAGTATTATTAACGGTAAATTGACGATTAATGAGCTGAAAGTGATTAATACGGATCAGCTTGAAGATAATTCTGTCACGGAGATAGAAACGGCGGTTAGTGCAAGTGGTGCGGAGGTCGTAGTCAATGTTAGTGCCGGAAATGTTTCGAGAAATGGAACAACACCCATTGTTTTTATGATGCATTCAGCTAACCCTACACGCCGTCTAACTGTTTATAAAGACGGTAAATCTATTTTTTCTAGTGAGTCTATTGTCTCTGTCTTTTATGCGCCACCCGGTCGATATGTGTGTAGGGTGAGCCACGCCGGAGAGATGACTGGAAGACAAACAAGTTTAGTAGCAATAAAGGTAAAAAGATGATTAATTATGTAATGCACGATAGTAAAACGGGTGAAATTATTCAATGGGGAACCTGCTCAGATGGGCAAATGCATGAATACAAACGGGATGGAGTTGATGTAGTGGAGGGTGATGGAAATCCCGATACGCATTTTGTCGAAAACGGGTTGATCCACTTGTATTCTGACATTGAATTAAGTCTTAAAAACAATGTGCCAGAAGGTTTTATTTGGAAAATGCCTGAACGAATACTCGTTGATCAGCGTGATTTGAGCATGGTAAAAGAACAGGCATGGAATCGCATAAAGAATGAACGCAATTTGGCGGAGTCGGCCAATTTTATCTGCAACGGCGCAGTTTATCAGGCAGATAAAGAGCGTATACCGCTGGCCATGCAAACAGCGCTACAGGCCAAGTTGGACGGTACCGTTTTTACAATCGATTGGGTACTGGCAGACAACAGCACTATTACATTAACTGCGTCGGACATGATTAATGTGGGAACGGCACTCAATAAGCAAATGGCAGAAGTGAATGAAAAGAGTCAGCGCTTGCGTCAAGAAATACATCAAGCAACTTCCATTGCTGAAATTGATTTAATTAACTGGGTTTAACTGATTTTCAAATCAACCAAACACCTTCGGGTGTTTTTTTTCGTCCTACAACTTTAAAAAAGGAAATAAATCATGGCAATCAAAGGTATCTCAAAATCGATTGAGGAAGTCAACACAGGCTCAGCCGCCGCATTTCACCGTATTGAGCATTACTCAGTCGATATGCGCTCTAAATACGTGTCATTGATCGTGCGAGGCTATGTGACAGAAGCAGCCTGCGACAACGGAAAATTACACATCATGGAAACCACTACCACTATTGCACAGGCACCGGCGCTCACCGACAACGTTCTGGAATTTTTGTACAAAACAATTACTGCTGTCGCGCCGGAAGCTATCCCAAGCCAATCGCAACCAGCCATGCCTGTACCTGTAGCAATTAACGCGTTCGCCGGCGCGGAATTGGTCTATGAAGTAGTTGCCAAGGTTAAAAAATAAAGGAGTAATAACATGCAAGACGACTACGGCAACTCTCTCCCTCGTTCACCAAGTCCAGATGAATGGGCATCGCTTTGCAAGTGGGTTGGTTCACTGGAAGACGGCCTAGCCGAAAACATGAAAGTGTGCCGCCGCACCGAAGACAACACTGCAGAAATTATTATCGTATTTGATAGCGTAAAAGGCGCATTCAAGGTGCTGGGTTGGATTGGGCAAATCGCCAAGCCGGTGGCCGCCATTATCAGTTTAGGGCTGGCCACATGGGGTGTGGTATTGGCGGTAAAAGCAGGCATCAGTCAAAAATAAGGACACTACTATGAACCTCAAAAATAGGATTTACATCGGTATTATTACCGCCGTCATGACTGCCGGTTTCGTGCAATGGGAAAGCTCCGGAAAGGTCATTACACAACCGTATTTTGATCTGGCCGGGATACCCACTGTATGCGACGGACACACCGGCAACGTCGATATAAACCGGATTTACACCCCGCAAGAATGCACTGATTTCCGTAATCAAGACATCGTTAAACACTTAAACGGCATGTTGGAATGCGTGGAGGTGCCGCTTAAACAGCACCAGGTCAATGCTTTCACGCTGTTTGCTAGTAATGTCGGTGTGAATGCATTTTGCAATTCAAAAAACACCGTGGTCGGCCCACTCAATCGTGGCGATTATGCCGCCGCTTGCGACGGCTTGCGTCGCTGGGTGTACGTCGGCAAACAGCGGGTGCAGGGTCTGGTCAACCGGCGCGAATTTGAGCGTAAATTGTGTTTGGGGGAGTTATGAATATGCCGTGGTGGGTGAGTGCGTTGGTGCTGATTGCTGCGAGTCTATTCTTTGAATTTCATGGCAGGAGTTTTGTGCAGCGACAATGGAATAGCGACAAAGTAGTACAAACTCAATTAGCAAAAATCAAGCAGGAACAACGAGACGCTGAAAACTCACAATTAAAAACGCAACAGACCACTATCAGCAGCACTATTCAGAAAGTACATGATGATGAAATTAGCCGCCTTACTACTGCACTTAACGATTCTCGTCGGTTGCGCATCGGCTCCCAGTTCTGTGGTGCTACTTCCGGACAAACCGACACCCAAAGCGCCACTAGCGGCGCTGCAGCCGATACCGGAGGCAGGGTACTTTCAGAAGAAATGGACAGAGCTGTTAAGCAATTGATCTTTGAGTCTGAGCAAGTCGCCGCAACGGGCAGGGCAGCTCAAGCTTTTATTCGAGAGAATGGATTGGGGGAATAATTTTTAATTCAACCGGCTAGATTTTAAGCCGGTTGATTATTTATTTCCAGTCAGATGCTCTTCGCGACGTGGCATCGGCTAGAACTCGTGCATAAATTTCAGCAGGCACTCCTTGCCTGCGCATGGCTCTTTTACCAGCTAAAAGTCCATCCAGTAATGCAACAGCAAGACCACAATTTACTGATAAGGATATGTCGACATTGACACGTTGAATTGGCGAAATTGATCGTCTATTTTAATAGTCATTTTATTTCCTTTGCTGATGAAATAAGATTTTCATCTCGTGTGGGGATAACTAAGAAAGTTACAATGTTTATCTACAATCTGTAAAAAAGACAGAGCGACAGCAAGATTGCGGAAACAATCAAACTGACCTCAATTCACTGATTCTGCCAGTAAATCAAGCAAGGCTCTGCCACCTCGCGAGGCGTGCAAAGACTAGCATAAAAAAACAATAAAAGAGTTTACTTTATGGTATTACCTATTATCCCGTGGTTGGGTGGCAAGCGTCGCTTGGCTGATCAACTGATCCCACAATTCCCCGCACATTCTTGTTACGTAGAAGTATTTGCGGGCGGTGCTGCACTCTACTTTTTGCGGCCGCCTGCGGAAGTGGAAGTCATTAATGACATTAATGGCGAACTGGTGAATCTCTACCGTGTAGTTCAAAACCATCTGGAAGAGTTTGTGCGTCAATTCAAGTGGGCATTATCCAGCCGTGATCTATTCAAATGGCTGCAAGATACGCCACCAGAAACGCTGACAGATATCCAACGAGCTGCCCGTTTCTACTACCTGCAGCACAATGCCTTCGGCGGCAAAGTATCCGGCCAAAATTGGGGAACCGCTACAACCGCACCCGCAGTTAATTTATTGCGGATAGAAGAAAGTTTATCTGCCGCACATTTACGGTTGTCTCAGTCGTATATTGAGAACCTGGACTGGCATAAATGCATGATCAAGTATGACCGGGAGCATACCTTCTTTTACCTTGATCCACCGTACTGGGAAACCGCTGGTTATGGCGTGGAATTTGGGACTGAACAGTACGAAAAAATGGCAAGCGTGTTGCGTAATTTAAAAGGTAAGGCCATCGTCAGCCTGAACGATCACCCCGATATCCGGCGCATTTTTGCTGAGTTTGAAATGGACGCGGTACCTATTAAATATTGCGTAGGTGGTGGGGTGAAAACGGTGGATAGGTTGGAGGTGATTATTTATAGCTGGGATCGGACGCTTGATCCGGTGGGGTTGTTTTAATCATTAGTATTCGCTTTAAAATGGTCCTTTATTTGTCCTCGTTATTCGCAGGTTTTAAATGTAAGTGTTTGATATTAAGATAAACTTGCATTTTTTTCATACATGCGTGATGATTCTTTTTTTGTAAGGTATTGCCTTATGGATAGAAAGAAAAAATATATAACGAGGAACTATGTCATCGAACAAACAAATTGCAGTAAAAGATTTAGTTATTGACCTAGCTAATTTCAGAACAGTAATTCAGACAAATGAACAAAATGCAGTTCATGCAATGATTTCAATAAGCCCAGCTTTTTTTTGGGGGTTAATGGAAAGTTTGCTTGATGATGGATATTTACCGACTGAAAATATAATTGTATTGGAAAGGTCTGACGGTACCAAAGTAGTAAAAGAAGGGAATAGGCGTATTGCGGCTTTAAAGATAGCCTTAAAAGTAATTGATACTGCTGACCTTGACTTACCTCCTAAGATCGTAAAGCGCATTGCAGGTTTATCCTCCAATTGGATTGTCGACAATACTGCCGTTCCATGTACGGTCTACGGTGAAACGGATTCTGCTGTTGTCGATAAAATTATTACGCTTACACATGGTAAGGGTATAAAGGCTGGGCGTGATACGTGGAGTGCTGTGGCACGTGCGCGACATAGCCGGGATATGAATGGCAGTATCGAAGCTGGGCTAGATTTACTTGAGAAATTTTTCATACACTCTACAAATCACACACAGGAACAACGGGATCGCTGGGCTGGCGATTATTCTTTGACTGTGCTGGATGAAGCAATAAAAAAAATCGCATCAAGACTTGGATCAACTTCGAGTTTAGATCTCGCCAAACAATACCCTAAAATTGAGCATAAAAAAGCACTGGATGACATAATTCGTGCCATTGGCCTTGAAACACTTGGTTTTTCGAAGATCCGTGGCTCTGAAGATTTTGCTACATTATTTGGGATACCCCTTCCTCCTTCACAAGATGTTTCTAGTGTATTAGGGGGTGATGAATCTAATAATATGCAAGATGATGGCAACTCAGGAGCTTCGCCAGATACTAATAATGTAGATGTTGACTCAGCGAACACGACAACACATCCAGCCGAATCGGAAGGTGATGATAAATCGAAAGATGCTCAGCTGGTAGTTAAAAAACCTAGTAATAGTAAAGTTATTGCTACTCCGCTTGAGGATGAAAAATCAGTTAAGCGCGCTCTTAAAAGTTTAAAAATCATGGGGCAAAATCGCGCAAAAGTTGCAACGTTACGGATTGAAGCTGGAAAGCTGAAATTGAAGGATAATCCAATTGCCTTTTGTTTTTTGTTACGCAGCATGTTTGAAATATCAGCCAAAGCATATTGTGACGATCACTCGCAATCTGGATTGTCGGTGAAGAAGTCCGATGGATCCGACAAGTTTTTGATGGATGTATTGCGAGACATAATTAATCACTTAACTCAAAACAAAAAAGATAAGACGATGCTTAAGATGCTTCACGGACCAGCTACTGAACTTGGACGGACGGATGGTATACTGTCGATTACTTCACTGAATCAACTAGTTCATCACCCTACTTTTGCAATTAATTCAAGTCAGATTCCAACAACATTCGCTGCTGTATTTCCGTTGCTAATAGAGATGAATAAATAGCCACCTGGCAGAAATTGACTTATAACACTATGGCACAAAATAAAACACCACTTCGGTACCCCGGAGGCAAGCAAAAATTGACGCCGTTTGTGCTTGAGATAATCAGAGCGAACGGGCTAGAGGGCGGTCACTATGTAGAACCTTATGCTGGTGGGGCTGGCGTAGCAATGGAGTTACTAGTCGCTGGTCACGTTAATCAAATACATCTCAATGATTCGTCACTGCCGATATACGCTTTATGGAATTCAATTCTGACGCACACCGAGGAATTTTGCCGCCGCATTTCGCGAGCATTACTTAATGTTGAGGAATGGAAGGATTACCGCGAGATAATGCGAAACCCCAATGACCATTCAGAATTAGATGTTGGGTTCGCTACGTTTTACTTGAATAGAACAAATCGGTCTGGTGTGTTATCCGCAGGCGTGATTGGAGGTCTTGATCAAGCTGGGAAATGGAAAATAGATGCTCGATTCCCACGAAATGAACTTATTCGGAGGATTGAGTTGATTGGTGGTTTCCGTGATTCGATTACACTCTTGAATTTAGATGCTGAGCAAATCATCACGGACTATATACCCACTCTCCCAGAAAACACGTTGACCTATTGTGACCCACCGTACTTTGAAAAAGCGAGTAAATTATACCTAAACCACTATGCACCGAACGATCATGAACGTATAGCTGGCATTATTCAGCAGCAACGTGATAAAAAATGGATTGTATCCTATGATGGCGTTGCTCAAATTTTAGGATACTATGCAAACCGTCGTAAATTTCTTTACGAACTTCAATACAATGCTGCACGGGCATACAAGGGAAATGAAGTATTTATATTCTCTGATAACCTTGTTGTGCCGCGAAATTCAGTTCTGCCTCATATTGCCGTGGCTTTAAAAGCAAATACAAGAAAACTACATCAGCCTGCTGAAATTGCGAGGCTCATAACTCGTGCCGCTCGTTTGGATAACTTACGTCAAACCAACAAGAATTTATCTCGAGCTGTTTAAATTTAGCTGTGTTTTAAGTAATTAAAATTCAATTAAATAAGCCTAAGTTTGAAGTGCTCTTAGGTTTAGAAATAGCTACTTTAGGTACTGGGTAAGCAACTAAGTGCTCATTTGAAGAATGTTTTAAAAACGCCTTCGCCCGCTCTGAATCACGACACCCCAACCAATCACCATAAGCTGACTCCGGCAAGATCACCAGCGAACGTTTCTCATCACCCGGTTTATGGAAACGTCGCATTAACGGATGTTCATCCGCATTGATCGTGAGTTGGGTAAACGAAAAGGATGTGCCACCGTCCGTCTCTGTCCAGGATCGGTAGAGTCCAGCCACTGCAAACGGTGATTCATCCGCCATGCCAATCTTCCAGCGCTCCGCTTTACCAGATTCGTAGCATGGTTCAAAGAACGTTGTCATTGGCACTAAGCAGAGCTGGCCGTCGCGCCACGGTTGTGCATAACTGCGCAATGTGGCAACCGTTTCAGCACGCGCATTCATAGTGGAAAAACGCTTGGTTCCCGGCGGAAGATGACTCTTGGGGATCATGCTGTATAGTCCCAATAGCGATTGCCGCTCATGTTCATCGCCAACGATAATCGGCGCAGCATAATCCTGCCACACCGCTGTTTTCCATTCTGCGCTAGCCGCTATCGGCGCTTTAAAATGGGTTTTAAGTTGCTGGTGAGACGGTGTGATGAAATTTACGCACATGGTGAGCGTCCTTAGCCATTGTTTTTTAAAAGTATAAACGTTAATGACAGCTTGGTAATTCATGCCAGTTGGTCGTGTATTCCGGTGACTTACTCTCCTGCCGCATCTTCCACGAATGCCGCGATCCGTCCTGGCTGATCTTCACCGTCCCTTTGCCATAGCGATCATTAAGTGCATCTAGTGTGCGCATCAGCGTTGAATTCTCGGTGGTGGAGCTAAATAGGTCACCCTGCCAGTGCGATGCTGCACTAATTTCACTCAAGATGACGCCAGCCTTTTTGTAGTGATATCCAGTCTTGTAAATCGACTTTAACCCGCCAAGCGCCCAATGCTGCAGCTTCATAGTGTTAGCGGTCGGGCTGGTGAGCGGGATCGATACGCAGGGGCAGTATTGTGACCGATCAGTGCGGAAGCGGTCGGTCTGGATGAATACCTGCAGCATCGCGGTTATCGATTCTTGTTCGCGTAATTTCTTGGCGGCGTTACTCACGAAGTGCGCCAGTGCGTCCTGCAGGTCATCTATTTCAGTGACTGATCGGCCAAATGAACGACTATTGATAATCTGCTTTTTAGCAGGCGTAGCATCTTCCAAATCGATACAGCATTCGCCGCGTAATTCCCGTATCGTCTTTTCCATCACTACACCAAACCGCGCACGCATGCTGGCCACGTTCGCATCGCGCAGCTGGGCTACACAATTTATATTGAGTGATTCCAATGTTGCACTTAATTTGCGACCTATACCCCAAACTTCGTCGACCGGGATATTGTTCAGCACGCTGTTGATTTGCGTTGGTGAGTAGCGATTGAAATTACATACACCATTTGAGCGCGGGTGGCGTTTCGCTACAAAATTAGCGAGTTTTGCCAGTGTTTTGGTTGGCCCAATGCCGACACAGACTGGAATGCCTATGTGCTGAAAAACTTGGTTGCGCATCGCCAAAGCGCGTTCGTTGATGTCGGTAAAACCCGTTAAATCCAAAAATGTTTCATCAATGCTGTAGACCTCTTGCACTGGCGAATACTCCTGCAGTATCGACATAACGCGGTTGCTGAGATCGGCGTAAAGCACGTAATTCGACGAAAACACCGCAATGCCATGTTGTTTAACCAGGTCGCGAATCTGGAACACCGGCACCGCCATTTTTATACCAAATTCTTTCGCTTCATTGCTGCGAGAAACTACGCACCCGTCATTGTTGGACAGTACAAGCACGGGCCTGTTTTGCAGATCAGGCCGAAACACGCGCTCGCAACTGACATAAAAATTATTGCAATCGACCAGAGCGATGCTGCGGGGTAGGGTGGCCATGACTACACACGGAGTAGATTGTGCAGATTGAAGGTTGCCACGCCCCAAATTCGCAGCTCTTGGCCGTCTTTGAGTTCAATAGGTGGGAAGGCGGGGTTTTCTGCGAGCAGCTTTACTATGTTGTTGCGCTGATATAGACGCTTGACCGTGTAGTCTTCATCAACCACCGCAATCACGATATTGTTATGTGCAGGGGTAATGGAGCGGTCAACAATCAGCGTATCGCCGTCATAAATGCCAATACCCGACATCGATTCACCGCGTACTGTGAAGAGAAACGAGGCATTTGCATTGGAAATCAGGTACTCGTTCAGATTAATACTGTGCTGCGCGTAGTCGGTCGCAGGTGAGGGGAATCCAGCGCACACCGGCGATGAAAACAGCACGATACGGGCTGGAGTGGATAAAGTTGGAATAGGGGAGTTCATAGCTTAACTGTGTTTTTATACAGTATAGCTATTTTTATTGGGTAACGGAATAAATTTCAATGAAGATATATTTATTGCCAGAAAGTGGAAAATCAATTAACTTGCTAAATGGAAATTAAATTTTGCAGCAATTAGTAACATCATATCATTCCACTTCGCACAATGAGGAAAACAATGGTTTTTAAGCACATTGCCCAAAAAAATTCGCCCCAAAAAAACATTGAATGCATTTTTCTTGGATCTCCTGAAGCAGAAGCAGAAGCACTGCCTACATCAAGGATGCCACTGCTTAAAGTTTATCAAGATCATCATAATTTAATTGATGCATTGCAAAATGAGAAATTTATAATTTGCGGGAAAAAAGGTGCGGGGAAGAGTGCTTTCGCCGAATATATTTCTCTTTTGGCAGATGATGAACCTAATCTCTTTTGCAAATTCATTCGTCAAGGTGAATTCAATCTCGAACATATTGTTCAAATTGGAAAGGAGTCGGGACATGAAATTGAAAGAGAGAATCTTTACACTTGGTTGATTTTGACCAATATTCTTAAATTATTTGCCGATAATCAGGCAGCAAATGAAAATGATGAATATCAGCTACTAAGTCAATTCCTAAAGAAAAATTCAGGATATATTGATATCAGAGGATCTGAAATAAAGGAAATGGTAGTAAAAGATGGATTTGAAATAAATATTGAATATTTGAAACGTTTCTTCAGTTCAAAGTTTAAAAAAGATGTTGAAATAAAACAGACACGCGCACCTTTTTACAAACTTATTCCACATCTAAAAGAAATAATTTTAAAAGTCCTGCAAAGCAAGGATGAAAAAGAAAACGGGAATAGCTATTTGTTATTTTTTGATGATTTAGATATTAATTTTAATGCTAAAGATCAAAATTCCATAGAATCGATAATTAGTTTACTGCGTGTATCAAAGGAAATTAATAATCAGTTTTTTGCAAAAAATAATTTGGATTCAAAGGTTGTAATTTTACTGCGCGATGACATAGCAAAATCTACATCAACCGCCAGTGCAGATACAGCAAAAATATTTTCATCTTATTCAGCTTCTATAAATTGGTACCAAGATGAATACCATAAATCATTCCCGGAAACAGAATTAAATATCCGAAAATTCTTGAATGAAAGAATAAAATATGCATTCTCGGTCGAACATCTAGTAGTTAATGAAGTCGACCCATGGCTCAGTTTAGTAAATGACCCATTCGATAAAAGTTTTCCAGCTGAAAGCGCACCAAAAACAAGTTTTAAATACATTCTTGATCATACGTTCTTTCGTCCTAGAGATCTCATACTCTTTTTTGCTCCATTGCAAAATCACAAATATAGGTTTCCATTAGTAAGGAATGATATTCATCAGCTTATTGGTATTTATTGTGAAGAAATCGTGAATGAATTAAAAAATGAACTCCACTGTTTTTACTATCAGGATGAAATATTAAATATCTTCAATGCAATTGGATCAATATCAACAGCATGTAAACAATCCTTTTCAAATAGTATTACTTATGCTCAGGCGTGCACAATTTTTGAAGAAAATTGTAATGATATTATCCCGAGAGCAATTTTTTCTGACTTATTTGAAAGATCGATAATTGGAAATATGGGCAGCAATGGATATGTCTTTTATAAGCATAGGGAACCGCGGTCTGATACTTATAGTTTCAATGCAGAGCAGAATATTGTTTTACACAGCGCACTTAAAGTTTATTGTTCGAATAAGGGATTTTCATAAATTATGCTGGCCTTATGTGCAAACATTTGCACAATTTTTTAGTTCGGGGATTGAAGTGATTCAAACTAGCTGTTCGAATTGAATTTGCCAGAAAATGAAGAGGTCATGGTTTAAAGCATTGTATTTAGACCTGAGAGCCTTGAAATATTTGATATTTGCGGTTCCTAGGTCCGTCAATGCGTAACTTATACGGCGCGAATGGATTCTATGGTTCCGCAAAGGTTTCATTGTAGCAAGGCAAGGATCGGATGCTTGATCCGGTGGGGTTCTTTTAGTGCAATTGCTCATTGACCAGCTGTCAGCAATAAATTAGTATTCGCCCCATACCAAGCGAGTTATTCTAATTTGGTGTGGGGTTTTTTTCATTTAAAGCATTGAAAATTTTCAACATGGTATTTTTAATGGTATCGGCAGTAGAATAATTCCTGAAAGCGTTACTGGGCTTAGTGAAAATCCCCCTATTAACAATAGAGTGGGAATAAAATAGTCGATAGCAGTAGGTAAGTTCATTACAGCCCGCCTCACAGTTGTGTAGCGCGGGCTTTTTATTGGTAGATTAATAGTTCATCAGTTATGCATCAAAAAAATCATCAGGCAAGATCGTTAGCACTATTTTGCAAAGTAATAGATAACTACGGGGATATCGGCATCTGCTGGCGTCTGGCGTTGCAGCTGGAGCGCGAGCATGGTATTGCGGTTACGCTGTGGGTGGATGATTTAGTCAGTTTTCAGCGCATTTGCCCGGAGGTCGTAATCAATTGCGATGTGCAGCACATAGGTACGATCATTGTGCGGCATTGGCTTAATCAAGACGGTGTGTTTGCTGCCGATGATGTGACTGATATCGTGATTGAATTTTTCGGTTGTGATATCCCCCCGGTCTATATTTTGGCGATGGCGCAGCGGGCAGTAAAACCGGCATGGATTAATCTGGAAGGTTTGACTGCTGAGCAGTGGGTGGAAGGTTGTCATAGATTACCCTCATCACATCCGTCGCTGCCTTTGAAAAAATATTTTTTCTATCCCGGCTTTACAGAGTTGACTGGTGGTTTGCTGATTGAGTCTAATTTGACGCTACAGCGTCAGAAGTTTCAGCAAGATCCTGCAGCAATGACGGCTTTTCTTGGGCAGTTCGGCGTAACGGCAGCTGAGATGACGTCGCTCAAAGTTTCTCTATTTTGTTATCCGCAAGCACCGGTTGCAGCATTATTTAATGCTTGGGAATGTGGTGCTACGGCGGTTACTTGTTTGGTGCCAGAAGGCGTTGCCGCTGATGCCGTGCAACTGTTTTTAGGGCAATCTGCGAAAGCTGGCGCTACTGCGACCCGTGGCGCATTGACTGTGCGAGTAATGCCTTTTGTTCCGCAGTCTGACTACGATAAATTGCTGTGGGCTTGCGATCTTAATTTTGTGCGCGGAGAGGACTCTTTCGTGCGCGCGCAATGGGCAGGGCAGCCTTTTATCTGGCATATTTATCCACAAGACAACGATTTACATCACGTTAAATTGAATGCGTTTCTGCAACGATATAAGGCAAAGACGCAAAGTTTAGTCGATATGTCGCTCAATTGGAATGCAGTAAAGGGAGTGGTAAGCCCTCATGAGCTAGCTTCAACCTGGCTCTTGTTACAGGCTGATTTGCCTAAAATTGCGGCACTAACATCGGATTGGCAGCAAAATATGTTGGCAAATGGTAACTTTACTGCAAATTTACTGAAGTTTATTGACGGAATTTAGTCGTCATTATGCGAAAACGGGTTACAATTTGCGGCTAAATTTTAACGCATTTCAAAACGCATTCCAAAATTCAATCGACCGTAAGCTTGCGACATTGCTGTTAGTAGGCGACAGGTGATTTTTAAGGGATTTACGCAGAATTGCGTAAATCCTATTTTATATAATTTACTCTTTTTACATATACTCGCTATGAAACCAGCAAAAGAAATTAAAGTCGGCAATATCATTATGGTTGATGGTAATCCAATGATCGTTTTAAGGATTGATATCAATGGTTCAAGCCGCACAGGTTTCACTTTCAAATGGAAGATGAAAAACCTGTTGACCGGTAGCCCTCTGGAAAACGTTTTCAAAGGCAGCGAGAGTTTTGACGTGATCGTTCTGGATAAAAAAGAAGTAACTTATTCTTACTTCGCAGATCCATTGTTTGTGTTTATGGACACTGACTACAATCAATATGAAATTGAAGGCGAAAACCTGGGCGATGCATTGAACTACCTGAAAGACGGTATGGAATGCGAAGCAGTTTTCTACGACGGTAAAGCAATTTCAGTTGAATTGCCGACAACAATCGTTCGTCAAGTGGTGTACTCCGAGCCAGCAGTTAAGGGCAACACTTCAGGTAACGTGTTGAAAGAAGCTAAGATTGAAAATGCCACCGGCAATCTCTTCACAGTTCAAGTGCCGTTGTTTGTTGCACAAGACGACATGATTGAAATTGATACACGTACCAACGAATACAAAAAACGTGTGTAATTAGTTTTACTTCATGACTAAAAAACGCTGCCGATTT
The DNA here is from genome assembly GCF_002976435.1 of Solimicrobium silvestre. Taxonomy (GTDB): domain Bacteria; phylum Pseudomonadota; class Gammaproteobacteria; order Burkholderiales; family Burkholderiaceae_D; genus Solimicrobium; species Solimicrobium silvestre. The sequence goes on from NZ_PUGF01000009.1 coordinate 94,852, forward strand.
TCGCAGCGTTTTTTTTATGCCGTTCAGGTTTGTGCTTGAACAATAATAATAGCTATAAATGATATAATGGCAGGCTGTGAAGCACAAAAATGCACACGCATCCATCTTAGTCAGAAGTACCGGTTCTTTCCCACTTTCTGCCAAACTTTTATTTATCCGTTTTTTTGCGAGTTCTGCATTGACCTACAGCGTTAAAGAAATTTTCTACACTTTGCAAGGCGAAGGCAATCATGCTGGGCGTCCTGCGGTATTTTGTCGTTTTGCTGGTTGTAATTTATGGTCGGGCAGGGAAGTTGATCGCGCCAAGGCTATCTGCCAGTTTTGCGATACCGATTTTGTTGGCACCGACGGCGAATTAGGCGGTAAATTTAAACAGGCCGAAGAATTGGCTGATGTGATTAATGGTTTATGGCCAGCGGCGTATCCTGCTAATAAATACGTTGTGTTTACCGGCGGTGAGCCGTTAATGCAGTTGGATGCGGTTTTAATTAATGCGATACATGCGGCCGGTTTTGAAATTGCGATAGAAACTAACGGTACCATCGCGGTACCGGAAGGCATAGACTGGGTCTGTGTCAGCCCAAAAATGGGTGCGGAATTAATCGTTTTTAAAGGCGATGAATTGAAAGTGGTGATTCCACAAACGGGCCAAGATATGCAAAAGTATGAGCAACTCGACTTCAAGCATTTTTTTGTGCAAGCCATGGATGGCCCTTTGCAAGCGGAAAATTTACGTAAAGCGGTGAACTACTGCAAACTCCATCCGCATTGGAAATTAAGCTTACAAACTCATAAACTCTTACAAATACCTTAATTCCAACAACTTATGCTCACCATCACACGTAAAATTGAATTCGATGCCGGACATCGGATTCCTGATCATAATAGCCAGTGCCGTAATTTGCATGGGCATCGCTACACCTTGCTCATCACCTTAGTTGGTGAAGTGGTCAAGCAAGACGGTGCTTCCGACAACGGCATGATTATGGATTTCTCCGACATTAAAGCTTTGGCGCACGAGCACTTAGTCAGCCTTTGGGATCATGCATTTTTGGTGTATGAAAAAGATGCTGTGGTCAAAGACTTTTTACACACCTTGCCAGGTCATAAAACCGTCGTGGTTGACCGGGTTCCAACGGTAGAAAACTTAGCCCAAATTGCTTTTGATATGCTCAAAGAGGTGTATCACAACCGTTACGGCCGTGCTTTGGCATTGCAAAAAGTTACTCTGTACGAAACGCCTAATTGCTGGGCTGAGATTAATGACTCAAGTATTCGTGACTGATTCAGTGATTAATCCATTGACTGACTTAGTTGATCAAGATGCGCATTTTATGCGCTTGGCAATTGCTCAGGCTGAATTAGCGGCGAGTGCCGGTGAAGTGCCAGTCGGTGCCGTATTGGTGAAAGATGGCGTGGTGATTGCCAGTGGTTTTAATCATCCGATCGGCCTTCATGACCCAAGTGCTCATGCAGAAATGCAGGCATTGCGCGCTGCCGGTGTGGAATTGCAAAATTACCGGCTACCCGGATGTGATCTGTATGTAACGTTGGAACCTTGCGCCATGTGCGCAGGCGCTATGTTACATGCTCGCTTAAGCCGCGTAATATTTGGCGCGACTGATCCTAAAACCGGCGTTGCGGGTTCCGTGTTTAATTTGTTTGAGCAAGAAAAACTCAATCATCACACCAGCTTAACGGGTGGCGTATTGGCCGAAGAGTGCAGTAATATGTTGAGTAGTTTTTTTGCGCAGCGCCGCCTACAGAAAAAATCAACCATTACCTAGTCAAAGTTCAATGCCAACCATTGCCATTATCGGGCCTTCTGCCTACGCACCAAATCCAGATTATGTGCCACGTGCGATTGCGCGGCTTCAAGAGCGCGGCTGGAAAATTAAAAACCTGGTTGATCCAAATTCTAAATATCAGCGCTTTTCTGCTGATGATGCTACTCGTCTGGCGCAGCTTTACAGCGCAGCTGAAGATCCGGAAGTGGATGTAGTTTTGGCGTTACGCGGTGGTTATGGTTTGTCGCGCTTGTTAGATGATATTGATTTTCAACGTTTGGCGAACAGTGGCAAATTATTTGTCGGCTTTAGTGACTTCACTGCGTTCCATCTGGGGATGTTGGCCAAAACAGGCGCGATCAGTTTTGCTGGCCCGATGTTGTACGACGATTTTGGTCAGGAGCAACTGTATGAATCTTCATTTCAGTATTTTAAGGATTGTCTGACAACAGCCAATTATCACCTTAATGTGGTAGTTGAGGGCAACCCAACGGTGCATGCGCAAGGTAAATTTTGGGGCGGTAATCTGGCGATGCTGGCGCATTTGGTCGGCAGTTCGTTTATGCCGAAAATTGAAGGCGGAATTTTGTTTGTTGAAGACGTTAATGAAAACCCGTACCGGGTTGAGCGGATGTTATTGCAACTTCACCATGCGGGGATATTGGCGAACCAAAAAGCGCTGGTGCTTGGGCATTTCACCAATTACTGCGCTTCTGAGTACGATAACGGCTACGACTTCAACGCAATGCTGGATTTTATTCGTAGCAAAATTTCCATTCCAATTATTACCGGTTTGCCATTTGGACATTGCCCAAATAAAGCGACATTCCCAATCGGCGCACAAATCAGCTTAACTAGTGATGTAAACGGATTTACGCTGCAGTTTGAGAAATATCCTCATTTATCACTCCAAAACGGTTGATTTACTGCCGGACTCCAATAAATATTCTTCGAGGATATTCTTAATCAAAGGTAACGCACGGGCAATATTTGCCTATGCTACGACTCTAATAAGATGGTGTTGCTGGTATAATGCCCGGTTAAATTCTTACTCGCAAAAGGTACTACGTGCTCTCCACCGCAAATATCACCATCCAGTTCGGCGCCAAGCCACTGTTTGAAAACATCTCTGTTAAATTTGGCGATGGCAATCGTTACGGCTTAATCGGCGCGAATGGTTGCGGAAAATCCACCTTCATGAAAATTTTGGGCGGCGATCTGGAGCAAAGCTCCGGCACTGTCATGCTTGATCCGGGCGAGCGCTTGGGTAAGCTCGGGCAAAATCAATTTGCCTTTGAAGAAATGCGGGTGTTGGATGTGGTCATGATGGGGCACGTAGAAATGTGGGCCGCCATGACCGAGCGCGATGCGCTGTACGCCAATCCGGAAGCGACCGATGACGACTACATGCGCGCGGCCGATTTGGAAGCGAAGTTTGCCGAATACGACGGTTACACCGCGGAATCCCGCGCCAGTGAATTGTTAATGGGTGCAGGGATTGAAATAGCCCAGCATCAAGGCCCAATGAGCGAGATTGCACCGGGTTGGAAATTACGGGTTTTATTGGCGCAGGCGCTGTTTTCTAATCCTGACATTTTATTGCTCGATGAACCAACCAATAACTTGGACATCAACACCATTCGCTGGTTAGAAAACGTGTTAAATCAGCGTAATTCCACGATGATTATCATTTCCCATGATCGCCATTTCTTGAATCAGGTCTGTACGCATATGGCCGATATGGACTATGGGACATTGAAGGTATATCCAGGTAATTACGACGAATACATGTTGGCCTCTTCGCAAGCGCGTGCTCAGCAATTATCGAACAATGCCAAAGCCAAAGATAAAGTCGCTGAGTTGCAAGACTTTGTGCGTCGTTTCTCGGCGAATAAATCGAAAGCGCGTCAAGCTACTTCACGTGCTAAACAAATCGACAAAATCAAGATTGAAGACCTTAAACCGTCTAGCCGTCAAAATCCGTATATCCGTTTTGAAGGTGAGAAAAAACTGCATCGCCTGGCTATGGAAGTGCAGAGCATTACCAAATCATATGATCGTACCCTGTTTAAAAATATCAGCTTAGCTATTGAAGCCGGTGAACGAATCGCGATTATCGGTGCCAACGGTGCGGGTAAAACCACCTTTTTGCGTTGCCTTGGCGGTGAGTTGGCTGGCTTGAGCCCTGATACCGGTTTGGTGAAATGGGCAGAAAATGCTAATCCGGGCTATATGCCGCAAGATCCAACCGAAGAATTCGCCAACGGTAAAATTCTGACTGACTGGATGGGCGACTGGACTGGCGAAGGCGATGATGATCAAGCAGTACGTTCCATTTTAGGCCGCTTGTTATTTAGCGGTGACGACGTTAAAAAATCGGTCAAAGTATTATCCGGCGGTGAAAAAGGTCGGATGATGTACGGTAAATTAATGTTGGGCCGTCATAACGTGCTGTTGCTTGATGAGCCGACCAACCATATGGATATGGAATCGATTGAGTCACTTAACATCGCGCTGGAAAAATATGCCGGTACGCTGATATTTGTGTCGCACGATCGTGAATTTGTGTCGAGCTTGGCGACCCGTATCCTGGAAATTAAAGAGAAGGAAATCGTTGATTTCAACGGAACTTATGAAGAGTATTTGGGTAGTCAGGGAATTGAAGCCTAATTAAGTATTAAAGATGAAAACCCGTTGAATTCAACGGGTTTTTTTTACGCCAAAAACAAAAAAACTGTCGGTTTTTTATTAAAGTCAGGCATTTTCCCTTTGGCTAACAAGGCTTTCCACTGTGAAACCGGCAAGGTTTGAATCTGTTCGGTTTCTAAACTTAAATCAGTCGCAACACAAAGTTCTGTCGCAGGATTGCAGCTCTGGCAGAAGGCTTCAAGTAAAGCTGCATTTCGGTACGGCGTTTCAATAAAAAGTTGTGTTTGCTTGTCTTTGCGTGAGCGTAATTCTAATTCTTGAAGCCGCTTGCTGCGCAGTGCTGCATCGGTCGGTAAATAGCCATTAAACGCAAAACTTTGCCCGTTTAAGCCACTTGCCATCACCGCCAATAGCAACGAAGAAGGGCCAACCATAGGACGTACTTTAATGCCGCACTGATGCGCTAACTTAACTAAATTTGCACCTGGATCTGCGACTGCTGGAACCCCGGCTTCAGAAATTAAACCGACATCATGACCCTGCAACAAAGGGCTTAATAAATCAGGCAATGCGCTTTCTTTGGTATTGACATTTAATTCACTGATTTGAATTTCTTGTAGCGGTTTGGCTAGCGGGAAATTGCTATTCACCAGCTTTAAAAAAGCTCGGGTAGTTTTGGCATTTTCAGCAACAAAATAGGCCAGATTGGCCGTGATTTTTTGAACTTCAACAGGAATAACGTCAAACAACGGCTGGCTTGGATGGGCAATGCCGAGAGTATTTGGGAGCAGGTAGAGAGTGCCGTTTTTCATAGCGTATCGCGGTAAAAGGAAGTAATCAACAGAGGCTGCGATTATAGGCGTATTTGATATTGCGTTGCAGGTTGGTTTAGATAGTCCTTATAAAACATTATTCGCAAACCTTTACCGCTGTCGAGCAAGCCCGCTGCAAAGATGGAATAATAGACAATGTTTCGCTGCGTGTGGTGAGCGCGTTGCGTCGCCATGGCTAGCGACCAACCGGTTCCGGAGGAATTTTATGCTCATGTTGTCCAAGCACTTACCCAGCACCAGAACATTGCAATGCTTCCTTGCGGTCGCGCAGGAGCTCAATTTTCGTCGTGCCGCGGAGCTGTTGAACATGTCGCAGCCGCCGTTGTCGCGCCAGATCAAGGCGCTTGAAGATATGCTGCGGGTGCAGCTGATTCACCGCGATACCCACCGTGTGAGTCTGACGACAGCCGGCGAAGTGTTTAAGGAAGAAGCGTACAAATTCTTGATGGGGTTGGACCTGGCCATCGCTGGAGTCAAGGAGCACTTTCACGATGTCTGCGCTGATGTCGTGCGTATCGGCCTGACCAGTGTGATCAACTACAGGCTGATTCCCCAGCTGAATGCCCTCGTTACTGACCCGGCTTTTACTGGCGGGCGCCCGCTGGAGCGCGCCTGGTCCAAGCATCTAGTCGAGCGAGTTCGCAGCGGCGCGCTTGACATCGCGATCGTTGGCGATATCGTCACCCTGACCGCCGACTTGACAGTCGAGATCGTCGGCCACGAACCGATGATCGTCGTACTGCCTGCATCCCACCCTGCTGTCGAGAAGACCGAGGTGGACTTGGCGGAACTGGGTGGAACGCCGCTGTTCTGGTCGTCGCGCAGCGACAATCCCGCTTTCTACGACAAGTGCGAGCGTATCTTCAAGGGCTTAGGCTACACGGCACCGCGGCGCCTCGAACCGAAGGATTTCACGATACTGCTGGCCTCGGTGGCGGCAGGTGAGGGGGTAGCCCTGTGTCCACAATCGATGCAGGCCACCTCGCACATCGGCGTGGTTTACCGCGTGCTGCAGCCCAAACTCGCGCGGCGACTGTCGATCGACATGCAGGTCATCTCGCGAGCGAGCGAAGCGCGGCCGGCGGTACGCCTCAAGGTCGAAACCATACGGGCGATTCTAGCCGACAAGCCGTCTTGACCGTCTATCACTCCCTCAGGCGTTGATTCCCTGCATGCCTTCACTGCTGTAGCGCGCTCCGTGTACAGCGTGAGGCGTCATGGTCTCGCTCAGCAACGCCAGGTCGGCGCTGGCAAGTGTAAGACTGGCGGCGCCGAGGTTTTCGGCCAAGTATGCCGAGCGGCGTGTACCGGGAATCGGCACGATGTTGTCGCCTTGTGCCAGCAGCCAGCAGAGCGCAACTTGCCCGGGCGTCGCGCCGTAGCGTGCGGCCATATCCCGCATGGTGTCGAGCAAGATCAGGTTATGGATCATGTTGTCGCCCTGGAAGCGCGGGTTGGCGCGACGGAAATCACCTTCGGCCAGCGTGTCGGTCTGGGTCAGGCATCCAGTGAGAAATCCGCGTCCCAGTGGCGAATAGGCGATGAATCCGATCCCCAATGCTTGCGTCATGGGCAGGATCTCGTCTTCGACCTCGCGGCTCCACAGAGAATATTCGGTCTGCAACGCGGCCACTGGGTGAATTCGGTGCGCCCGCCCCAATGTGTTTGCCGATACTTCGCACAGGCCGACTTGGGCAATCTTGCCTTCTTGAACAAGCCCGGCGAGGCAATCCATCGTGTCCTCAATGGGGATTGCTGGATCGACCCGGTGAATGTAGTACAGATCAATACAGTCGACATCGAGCCGCTTGAGCGAAGCTTCGCAGCAGCTCCGGATGTACTCAGGCGAGTTGTTGATGCGCCGTGGCGGCGTGCCGCCCGTCGTCCGTTCGATGCCACACTTGGTGGCGATCTTGAGTCCACCCGCGTTGTATAGCGTGCGCCGTGCGCGCAGAAATTCGCCGATTAGCAGTTCGTTATGGCCACGGCCATACAGGTCGGCCGTGTCAATCAAGGTAACGCCGCGTTCGGCGACCTCGTGTAGAAGCTTGATGGAGGCGATGTCGTCGGAGGGCCCGTAGAATTCGCTCATGCCCATGGCGCCAAATCCAAGCGCCGATACGGCCAGGCTGCTGCCGATTATGCGGACCGGCAGGGCCTGCGCTGCGCTGTTGTTAGTATCGTTTGTCATATGGTGTCTCTTTAAAGTCAGGGAGGTAAATGCTTCGGGTGGATTCACTTGTTCTGGTCGGCGGCGGCCAGCACCGCGCGGTAGGCCGTAACGCCATTCATGCACGCCGGCAGGCCAGCATACAGCGCCATCTGGATAACGATTTCCAACAGTTTAGCCCGGGTTACGCCAACGTTCAGGGCGCCGCGCATATGCAGTTCGAGCTGGCCGGGCGCGTTGCCCATGGCCGTGAGCGCCGCCACGGTCAGCATCTCGCGAGTCTTGATGTCGAGCCCGGGACGGCTTAGTACGTCGCCAAATGCGTAGTCGGTCACGAGGCGCTCCAGTCCAGGATCTAGCTCGGAAAGCCTGTCGCCGACGCGCACGGAAAGGCCGGGTTCTAGCGTGTCCATTAAGCGCTGGCCGCGCAGCGTCGTCTCGCTGATGCTACGGAGAGGGGCAGTCATGGCTGTAGCTCCGATTGCGGAATGGAGGTATGGCTGCCGAGAGCCGTCACCACCAAGATCGACGCAGCGCCGCCCAAGCCGCCGACCATCATTACGGCCGCAAAACCGCTGTGGCTCTGCACCCAGGCGCCGATCATGGCACCGCTGCCGATGGCGGCGTTGAAAATGGCGACGTACACCGCGGATGCTGGCATGGCCGCCGCACCAGCGGTGCGAAGGATCCAGGTCTGGAAGCCGACGAAAATGGTCGATATCGATGCACCCCACAGGATCAGCATGGCGCCGACGCCTGCCACGCTGATCTGCGTGCCCCAGATGCCAAGCGCGAAAAGGGACAGCGTCATCAGTGCCAGGGCCAACAGTAGGAGGGCTCGCAGGTAGCGATCAATGAAGATTCCGGTCAGGAAGTTGGCGGCTAGGCCAGAGGTGCCAAAGCCAAACAGCAAGGCAATTACCATGGTGGCCTGCATGCCCGGTGCTTCGCGTAGGAACGGCTCAATGAAGGTGAACGCGGCAAAGTGGGCGGTCACGGCAAACGCTGTGGCGACGTAGATGCTACACAGATCCATGCGGCGCAGGACCGAACCCAATGCTGCGCGGGTGTCCTTGACCTGGTTTTGTTCCAAGCGCGGTAGCACCGCTAGCATTCCGAGCGCGGTCAGCAAGCTCAGTGCGCCAACGGCGCCAAAGGCGATGCGCCAATTGCTTTCTTGGCCGATCAGGGTGGCCAGTGGGACGCCCAGCACGCTCGCCGCTGAGACGCCACCGAACACGATCGACATGGCCAGGCCTACGTGTCGAGGCGGCGCGATTTGTGCAGCTGATGCGGCAATAACGGCCCAGAACAAGCCGTGTGCGACGGCACCGCAGGCTCGCGCCGCCAGCAGCAGGCCAAAGCCGTCCGCCGTCATAGCTGCACCATTCGACAGCGCAAGACATAGCATCAAGCCGATCAACAGTGGTTTGCGCGGAATACGGCCAAGGGCAATCGCAGCCAGCAGTGCACTGAAAGCGCCGATCCAGGCGTACAAGGTAACTGTCAGGCCGATTGCGGACTCGCTGCGTCCGATGTCTTGGGCGATCGCCGATAGCAGGCCAATTGGCGCCAGCTCGGTGGTGACGATGGTGAAAGCGCCGATGCCCAAGAAGACGATGGATAGCCATATGCGCCAGTCAGACTGGCCGGGTGGTTGATTTAGGTGTGGTGGTGAATGGTTCATGACGACCTTTGTATGGTTAACTAGCTGGTTTGATTAAGACACGGCGTACTCACAGCGACAATTGACTCCAGCCGTGCTTGGTGATTGAGCGCGAGGCTAGTTACCTTTGCGGTTGTATTGCGATCTGGGGCGTGCGTGTTGGTGTAATCAAGAGTATATAAAAAGATAATTATTCTGAATTGTTTTTTAAACCATACCGTGTAGGTATCAGTGTTGAGGGCCGAGGGAGTGGCGCTCGCACTGGATCCAGCCGAGCTCGGCTGGATTTATTGACATACTTTTTATAGTCAAAATATTATTGCTTATTAGTATTTTGTATCCTAAAGTTTTAAATAGGGCTACGCAAAACCGCTCCAGCTGCGTTGTGCTCTCCTTGCTGTACTAAAGTACTATCTACGTCGGCTCGCCTTGCCGGAACAATTTTGCGTAGCCCTATTACAATCACGCCTTCGTGTCGCAAAACCTCGCAATAAGGGGTAATTATGCTTAAAGACATCAGCACTATTAGTCCGATAGACGGCAGCATTGTTGTTCAGCGTCGCTGCGCGACCAGTTCTGAAATCCAGGCAGTTTTGGCTAAAGCGACCTTTGCACAGCGTAAATGGCGGCAACTTTCCTTAGCTGACCGTTGCCAGCATGTTCAAAATGCAGTGGCTGAGTTGGTAACGGCCAGAGCCGGTATCGCTGAAGAAATTACCCGTCAAATGGGGCGGCCAATTCGCTATACGCCCAGCGAGATCAACGCCTTTCAAGACTGCGCCCTGCATTTAATTTCCATTGCTCCAGCGGCACTCGCGGATGTGATGCCAGCTCCGGTCAGTGGTATGCAGCGTTTAATGCGGCGTGAACCGCATGGCATTGTGTTCATCATCGCGCCGTGGAATTTCCCCTTGCTTACCTGCGTAAATAGCTTAATTACTGCTTTGCTGGCGGGGAATACCGTGGTTTTGCGCCATTCCTCGCAAACACCGCTGGTATCGGAGCGGCTGGTGGAAGCGTTTCATGATGCCGGTGTTCCAGATGGAGTTTTGCAATATGTGCATACGACCCACGCCGATACCCGGCTGATCATGAAAGCGCCTGAGATCGATTATCTGTGCTTCATCGGTAATAGCAGCAGCGCTTTAATGGTGGAGCAAATTGAATTGGGACGCTGTATTGGGCTTGGGTTGGAGTTGAGCGGGGTTGATCCTACCTATATTCGTGCCGATGCCGATTTAGAAAAAACGGTCGATGCAGTGGTCGAGGGCGCGATGTTTAATTCCGGCCAATCGTGCAGCGGAGTGCAACGGGTGTATGTTCATGCTTCGCGTTATCAGGAATTTTTAGACCGGGCGGTGGTCGAGGTTGAAAAATATGTATTAGGAAATCCCTTAAATGCATCTACTACCTTAGGCCCCTTGGTGCGATTATCTGCAGCTACTACGGTGCGTGAAATAGTCGGGCAGTCGATGAGTATGGGGGCAAAATGTTTGATCGATATCCATAAATTTGCACTCGATAATATCAATACTCCTTACATGGCACCGCAAATTTTAGCGAATGCCGATCATCAAATGAAGATCATGCAAGAAGATTGTTTTGGCCCGGTATTTGGCGTAATGCCGGTACAAACGGATGAGCAGGCAATTGAACTGATGAATGACAGCCATTATGGCTTGAGTGCTTCCGTATTTACTCAGGATATTACAGCGGCAATGCAGATCGGTGCGCAGGTGCAAACCGGAACCTGGTTGATGAATCGCTGTGATTATCATGACCCGGCCTTAGCCTGGAGTGGCGTAAAACAAAGCGGTCGCGGGGTTTCTTCCAGTTATTTGGGCTTTGTGCAATTAACCCGGGTGAAGTCTTACCATATGCGCAGTTGGTGAATGCGAGTCAACCCGGCCCGGCTAACCCTAACTCATGGCGGTTAGCTCATGACCTTACCGCAGACGTGATTTCTTCCCTGATTCTTCGCCAGATAAAGCTCTGCATCGGCTTGCGTCAATATTGAAGTCGCTGAGTCCACCATCATACTTTGCTTGGTACATACCCCCAAACTGATCGTTAAAAAGGGTGCCGCTTTAGATACGGCATGCGGTATTTGTAGTGATATCACTTCTTGCCGGAGCTGTTCTGCCACCGTCATCGCGCCTGCCAGATTAGTGTCCGGAAGCAGGCAGACAAATTCTTCGCCACCATAACGCGCCATTAAATCGACGGAACGGTTAATACAACTGTTGAGTTTGTTGGCGACCAGCCGCAAACAGTCATCACCCATTAAATGGCCATAACAATCGTTATACAGTTTAAAAAAATCCACATCGATGATGATAATGCTGAGTTCTGAATTATGACGTATGGCGCGCCCCCATTCGGCATTCAGGCGCTCGTCAAAATAGCGGCGATTTTTTACGCCAGTCAGACCGTCGATATACACCCAATCGCGCAGCATATCGGATTGCGCTTTGAGCATGAGCTGGTTTTTGACTCGGGCATGCACAATTCTGGGGTTAATCGGCTTTGAAATAAAATCGACAGCACCGGTATCGAGCCCCTTGGTTTCTTCTGCTTCATTATGGTGACCGGTAATAAAAATAACTGGAATATTGCTGGTATGTACGTCTGCTTTGAGCCTCCGACAAACTTCATAGCCATCCATGTCCGGCATTTCCACATCCAGTATGATCAGATCGGGCAACTTGCTTTGACACAAACTCAGCGCTTGCTCGCCACTGGTTGCCATAAAAATTTGATAGTTTGCGGAAAAAAGTTCGTATAGCGTTTGAATATTTAACGGCTGGTCGTCGACAATCAGTAACCGTTGCCGGTTCATTGTTGAGCCTGTCTGCGCACTAGCTGAAAACGTGTCGATAGGAGTGTTGATCATTTTGAGAGGTTCTCTAGCAAGGAGGTGCAAAGTTGAAATGCTTTTTCAAAATTCAAGGCATTAATCGCCTCATCGATAGGTGATAATAATTCGCCATAGTTGGCATTTTTTCGTAATAAATTCATGGATTCAAGCGCTGCCATGTCGGAATTTTTTAATCGCTCCGACATGGTTTGCAAAACACTGATTAATTCATTCGATGACAATTTTTTTGGTACGCCGGCCATGCGCTTAGTCACGGCGTCAGTCTCATTCTGCATGGCTTGTAAGGCCTTTAACAGCATCGCCAAATTTGACGAACAAGAGCTGATGGCATTACAGACTTGCTTCACGATCGACTCGGCTTCTGAAACACTTAACGTACCGCCAAATTGGAGCTCGGCATAGCCTGCGGCAGTCATCAACGAGTTGATGCCTAATGCGCCAGTCAAACCTTTTAGTGTATGAAATGCACTGCGGAGCTGGTTATATTCTCCAGCGATCAGATGCCGATGAAACTTCTCCGGCATCAACGTTACATCGCTCATAAAAGTACGCAACATGCGCAGGTACACGTCAGATTTGTTACCGATCCTGTTAAAGGCGGTGGTCAGGTCGACATTCGCTGCAGCAGCCGCATCTATCGCTGGTTTGGTAAACACCTGTTTGGACGTGAAAATACTAATTTTTTGCGTCATCTCCACATCAACCGTTTCTTGGCGGCCGGTATGCTTAAGCAAAATATTAACTAAATGGTTGAGGTCGAACGGTTTTCCTACATGGTTATTCATTCCTGCAGCCAAGCAGGCTTCACGGTCAGACGCCATGGCGTTGGCTGTCATGGCGATAATGGGCAGATTTTGCATACCTAAATTGATACGAATTTTAGTGGTGGCTGTAAATCCATCCATTACCGGCATTTGCAGATCCATCAACACCAGATCAAACGGTATGTGGGCCTCCGTAATGGCATAAATAACTTCCTGCCCGTTATTCGCAATCTGGATAATTGCGCCCTCACATTCCAGCAATTCGCGCACTACCTGTTGGTTATTCAGGTTATCTTCCGCCACCAGCACGCGCATGCCTTGTAATCGTTTGACTGTGTTATTGGTTAGCGTGGCGGGTGAAGTTTGTTTGTGATTAGAACGCACATCAAATCTGCGGTGGGGGGCAGTTTGATTTTGCTCGGGAACATCAACGTTATTGATGATAGGCAGTGAAATAGAGAAATAAAACCGGCTGCCATGCCCAAGGCTACTTTCCAATTCAATTTTTCCACCCATGAGTTCGACAAAATGCTGGCTAATTGCCAAACCCAAGCCAGTGCCACCAAAGCGGCGCGTGGTCGATGCTTCGGCCTGTATAAATCCTTTGAAAATATCGGTTTGATTTTTGAACGCAATGCCAATTCCTGAATCAAGCACGCAAAATTTCAAGGTGACTTTAGCTGAGTTTTGTCGCACTACGCTTACCGAAACGACCACCTGCCCACGTTCAGTGAACTTAATGGCGTTACTGCTTAAGTTAACCAATACCTGTTGCAAGCGCATTGCGTCACCAAATAAATTACCGGGTATGGTTGGATCAATGTCAAACATGACTTCGAGCGGCTTTTCACCGACGCTGTTCGCCAGGATGTCGGATAAATTAAGCATCAACTGCTCTAAACTAAATGAATGACAATCAAGCGACATCTTGCCCGCTTCAATCTTGGAAAAATCAAGAATTTCATTGAGCAGATCAAGCAAGGAACGCGCTGCAGTATCACTCTTCACCGCATAGTCGGTCTGTGCTGAAGAGAGTTCCGTTTTACGCAACAAGGTCAACATACCTAAGACGGTATTCATTGGAGTACGTAGTTCATGGCTCATATTTGCCAGAAACTGGCTCTTGGCAAGGGAGGCGGCAAGTGCCGTTTCGCTGGCTTGCTTTAAGGCGTCTTCGGCTTGTTTTTGCGTCGTAATATCGGTATGGGTACCGACCATGCGTAATGGCGCACCTTGACTGTCGCGTTGAACTACCATGCCACGATCTAAAACCCACAGGTACTGGCCGTCTTTGCAGCGCATTCTATGTTCATTAGAGAAACTGCCACTTTTATTATCCAGATTTTTCTGCACGTCAGCCATCACCCGTTGCATGTCATCAGGATGCAGTCGGCTCGACCATTCGCTAATGTCATCGCCGATATCGGACTCTTGATATCCCAACATTTCTTTCCAGCGCTTAGATAGCTGTACTTTGCCTTGCTTAATATCCCAATCCCAAACGCCGTCGCCACTGCCTTCCAGCGCAAATTTGATACGTTCTTCGCTAATGCGCAATGCATTTAGCGCATTTTTCTCTGATTCGGTCGCGCTGGACAACGCGCGCTCAACCCGTTTGCTTTCGGTAACTTCTTCAAATATATAAAAACGCCCAAAATACGTATCGGCGGAATCGCGGATTTGGGTTGAAAAACGGCGTACCACCCGATCATTTTTAAACAGGATTTCATCTTCAATCACAATTTGGTTATATTCGTCCTGCAAAGGCCAGCATGATTCCGTATAGCTGATCGGGTCTGCTACAACGGCCAGACAATCCGGTGCGATGTCATTGTGCTTTAATTCACCACGGCGCATGGCATCTGCCAAGTGTTCAATGCCCCAAATTGTGCAGAAGCGCAGGTTGAAATAAAGGATTTTATCGCTGCGAATATCCACGACCAGGAACGCCAGTGGCGATGAATTAGACATCATCTGCAACAGTGACTCATTCCAGCGCAGCGCTTCTTCGGCGAGTTTGCTGGCGGTAATGTCGGTGCGTATGGAGATGTATTTTTCTATTTGCCCAAATTCATCCATGAACGGCGCAATAAAAGTGTCGACCCAATAACAGGAGCCATTCTTAGCGCAATTACATACCTGGCCGCGCCAAGGCTTACCGACCGAAATGGTGCGCCACATGTCGTGCCAAAACTCAGGCGGGTGTGTGCCGGAGTTAACAATACGGTGGTTTTGCCCCAGTAACTCCTGGCGCGAGTAACCGCTAATTTTGCAGAAGGCATCATTAATTTCAGTGATCGTGCCGGCACGGTTGGCGATAGAAACGATGGCGTGTAAATTCAGTGTACTCAGTAACGCGCTGCTGTCACGCAAGGCGTTTTCAAGATTTAACGCCGCATTTTTACTGGCTGAAATATCGGTGCGGATCGAAATATACTTTTCAATCAGGCCGTCTTTGTCCACAAACGGCGCAATCACTGTATCAACCCAATACAAAGAGCCATCTTTGGCGCGATTGCAGACTTCGCCGCGCCAAGGGGTGCCGTTAGAGATGCTATTCCACATGGTCGTCCAAAAATCGGCTGACTGGACTCCCGAATTAACGATCCGATGATTTTTACCCATCAGTTCTTGGCGTGAATAGCCGCTAATCCGGCAAAATGCGTCGTTGACCTGGATTATGTTTCCAGCGCGGTTAGCAATAGAAATAATCGAATGCAGATTAAGGGTACTTAACAGCGCAGTACTGTCACGCAGTACTGATTCAAAATTCAGCGCCGAGATTTTGCTGGCGCTAATATCGTTGAATATAGAAATATATTTTTCTATTCGACCGTTTTGATCAACAATCGGCGCGATGACGGTATCTACCCAATATAAAGAACCTTTTTTAGTCCGGTTGCAGACTTCACCGTGCCATGGAATACCTTTGGAAATGTCATTCCACATCGCCATCCAAAATGCCGTATCTTGTAGTCCCGAATTAATAATGCGATGGTTTTTGCCAATGAGTTCTTGTCGTGAATAGCCGCTGATTTTGCAAAAAGCGTCGTTGACGTCGATAATATTTCCGGCTCGGTTGGCGATAGAAATAATCGAATGCATATTTAATGTGCTTTGCAATGCTTTACTGTCGCGCAGCGTGCCTTCCAGCATTAAGGTGGCGTTTTTGCTGGCGGTAATATCGGTATGAATAGCGCTATATTTTTCAATCTGGCCATGCTCATCGACAAACGGAGCAATGAGAAGATCTACCCAATATAACGTGTTGTTTTTATCCTTGTTACAGACTTCGCCACGCCATGATTTGTTTTCAGAAATAGTTTTCCACATGGCGCGCCAAAACGCCGTATCTTGCACGCCTGAGTTAATGATGCGGTGGTTTTTACCTAGCAGTTCTTGGCGCGAATAGCCGCTAATTGTGCAAAATGCATCGTTGACTTCAATGATGTGACCGGCGCGGTCAGTGATAGAAATAATGGCGTGATCATTTAACGTTGCCAGCAGGGCATCGCTGTCGCGGATTAGTTTTTTATTAAGGCGGGAGTCCAGATCGGTTTTCAATGCCATCGTCAGATTTAACATTGAATTAATTAATAACAAACCCGCCGAGTAGCCGATCATCCGCACGCCGTGCAAGATCCACCACTGTAAATTCCAGGGTGTTGAATATTCGATCAATATCGCTGACAGGCCAAAAATTACGCATTGCAGGCATAAATATAAATCGGCTGATTTTTTATTGTTATAGAAACAAACCAGCAGCTTCACTGACGCGGCTAAAAACAGGCATCCACCGCCGACATTTAGCAAGGCGGTTAAGTCGCCTCCCAGCGCAATCTCTGGAAAGCGGTGTGGGAATAAAATTACCGCGATGCTCAGTAAAACGATGCTAATGAGGATGAAAATACCCAAATTCTTACGTAATAACTTATTTTCAAGCAGCACGCTGGGTAGCAAAATGGCAGCAAATAGTAGGCCGCCAAGGGCATCGGAAAGGCCGTGCAGCAAAATGAAAACCGATCCGGCGGGTTGCAATGAATGCAAGGCATCCAGGTAGCCCATAACAAGCAAGGCAACCGCAATTTGGATGTTAAAGCTACTACCTTCTTTTAAAACATCTAAGCGCAATAGTAGATAGGCCGCAATCGCGGCAAAGAGTGCGCCGCTAATTCCTAGCCCGGTATACCAGGCAATATTTATAAAAAGCGTCTGGTCGCCAACATATAAAGACAAGATGGAATTAAGTAGCAGTGCTGCGATACCCAAGCCGAATGTTCCCAGCAGCAAAGTGCGATGGGTTTGATATTCTGATATGGGTATGAGAATTTTCATCAACAGATAGTTTTTGATTGGTTGAGAGTTAATTCGACATTAAATTTATTGCATCAAGCAAGCGGCCAAGCAGCTTAAGTCACACTGAAGGATAGGAGATTTAACGCCAATTACTACGTTGGAATGTTTTAATGTGGAATTTAAATACGTGTTTTGGGCGGAGTAGGGCGTTATTGCTGAGTAGCACAATTTAGCCAGTCATTTCTATGTCACACGGCAACTTTATAATGAATTTCATTAATTTGAGGTGCGATTTGTGATGCGGCTTTACTTATTAATCACAAGTCGACATTTGTTGATTGTCAGTACATTTTTTACTTCTGACGTCAAAAAAACAGCAGCGTCAGCCCCGCATAGGCGGGTATCCATTGATGGATCAAGGAACATCATGCGACATTACTAGCCATAAAGAAGTTGTTTTTTAAAAATTATTGCTCCGAAGTGCAGTGAAAAAGTGGATAATTGCGCAGCTCTTAAATACTGATCTCCCATTCAGCAATCTGCCCCTCAATAGACCGATTTCAGCAAAGTAGTTCATACGATGGAACATTCCCAATTCAACGGCCAGGCATGGCAACGTAATAATTCCGCATCTCACCAGCCGAATCGCTGGGACTGGATGGCTTTGCCCATCATTATCGGAATCTTGTTTTTCCTGGCATTTGGCGCGTCGCAAATGGCGACCCCGTATCAGGTTGGAATGCCATTAGAGATCACGCTAGATCCGTGGTATTTGCCGTATTACTTATTGCGCACCACTTTGCGCATGATGACAGCGCTATTGTTATCCCTGATCTTTAGCTTTGTATTTGCCGCGTTGGCTGGGCGTTATCGGCTGGCGGAAAAAATCATGGTGCCAGCCTTGGATATTTTGCAATCGATACCTGTGTTGGGTTTTTTAACCATTACCGTGACCGGTTTTATCGCGTTGTTTCCAGGTAGTTTGCTTGGTGTGGAATGCGCAGCGATTTTTGCAATTTTTACCTCGCAAGCTTGGAATATGGCGTTTAGCATGTACCAATCCATGCGCACCGTGCCATCCGATTTACGCGAAGCGGCACGTATTTTCCATCTTTCTTCTTGGCAGCGGTTCTGGCGTTTGGAGTTACCTTTCGCCATGCCAGCGTTGTTGTGGAACATGATGATGTCGATGTCGGGCGGCTGGTTTTTTGTGGTCGCTTGCGAAACCATCACCGTATCCAATCACAATATTCAATTGCCGGGCATTGGTTCCTATATTGCCTATGCGATTAATCAGGAAAACTATTCAGCAATGGGTTGGGCAATTGGTGCGATGTTGCTCGGTATTTTAATGTACGACCAATTGTTGTTCCGGCCGTTGATTGCTTGGGCGAATAAATTCAAATACGAACAAACCGGCGACCAAGGCGGACAAGAATCGTGGTTTTTGACCTTATTGCGACGCACCAATGCAGTTCAGGGTGTTACTGCACGATTGATCGAATACTTTGAGCGCGGTTTATTGCTGTTCAGAAGAAACTACGACGGCACTTCCATCATGGCGCGCCCGCAACGGATTAATCCGACTTTTGAACGCGTCAGTGACGCCGTGATTGCCGCACTGGTGATGTTTGCCTGCTGGGAAATCGGCTCGTACATTCACAGCGCGGTAGGTTGGGGCGAAGTGCTAAGAGTATTTTGGTATGGTTTCCTGACGTTGTTGCGGGTGACGATCATGATCACGTTGGCGTCATTGGTTTGGGTGCCGATTGGTGTTTGGATTGGTTTGAATCCTAAATACACTGAACGCCTGCAACCGATAGCGCAATTTATGGCGGCATTTCCAGCCAACTTCATGTTCCCTTTAGTGGTGATTGTGCTGGTTAAATATCATCTCAATCCTGACATTTGGCTCACCCCGTTAATGGTGTTCGGTACCCAGTGGTACATCTTGTTTAACGTGATTGCTGGCGCTAGTATTATTCCGACTGAATTAGTGTATGCCGCTGATAATTTTGGCTTGTCTGGCTGGATGCGTTGGAAACGGTTCTTGCTGCCAGCAGTTTTCCCTAGTTTTGTAACCGGCGCAATTACCGCTTCTGGCGGTTCATGGAATGCCAGTATCGTGTCCGAATACGTTACTTGGGGTAACAATACGCTGACCGCGACGGGCTTGGGTAGCTATATTGCCCAGGTAACAGCTACCGGTGATTTCCCGCGGGTGGCTCTGGGTATTTCTGTGATGTGCTTTTTTGTGATCGCGTGTAACCGCTTTATCTGGCGTAAGTTATATCGGATCGCTGAAGAAAAAATGAGTTTCTAAAAGTTTAAATAGTGAAGGCTAGGCAATGGATCAATCAGCGAAACAACCAACGAATACACCAGCGAATCAAGCACTGATTAACTTGAGCGGCGTCAGTAAAAATTTCCGGACCGCCGATGGTTCGGAACGAGTTGTATTGGAAGGTGTGGATTTCACTTTAAAAGAAGGTGAAATCGTCGCCTTGTTAGGTAAATCCGGTTCGGGAAAATCGACTTTATTGCGGATTATGGCCGGTCTGTTACCTGCCGATAAAGGCCAGGTTATTTATCGTGGACAGCAATTGTTTGGACCGGCACGCGGCATTGCGATGGTGTTTCAGTCGTTCGCCTTATTTCCTTGGCTGACCGTTCAGCAAAACGTGGAATTAGGTTTGGAAGCGCAAGGAATCCCTAAAGAGATCCGCGCAGAACAAGCGGAAGCCGCCATTGAAATGATCGGGCTGGCCGGTTTTGAAGGCGCTTTGCCTCGCGAATTATCGGGTGGTATGAAACAGCGGGTTGGGATCGCCCGTGCCTTGGTTATGAAGCCGGATGTATTGTTGATGGACGAAGCGTTTTCCGCTTTGGACGTATTAACCGGCGAAACGCTGCGTAACGATATGCTGGAATTATGGGAAAGTAAAAAAACCCCGATGAAGGGTATTTTGATCGTTTCGCATAACATTGAAGAAGCCGTCATGATGGCGGACCGTATCTTGATTTTTTCTAGCGATCCAGGCCGGGTCCGCGCAGAAATTAAAGTCTCTTTACCGCGCGACCGTTCAGAAGATTCACCGGAAGTGCGCGCCTTGATTGACGAGGTGTACACCCAAATGACGACCACGCCGGTCGAGTCCGATTTCAGCGGTCAAAGCAGCGCTCAAAATCAAGCGTTCCGCTTACCGGAAGCTGAAATCAGTCAAATGGAAGGCTTGCTGGAAATGCTGGCCGATGAGCCATTTAATGGCCGCGCCGATTTACCTAAACTGGCCGAAGAAGCCGGTTTATCAGATGATGATTTGTTCCCTGTCTATGAAGCGTTACGTTTGATTGGTTTAGTTCATATCGAGCACGGCGACATTCATTTAACCAGCCTCGGTCAACGTTATTGCCAGGCCGATCAAGCTTTCCGTAAGCATTTATTCGGTCAGCAATTGTTAGAAAATGTACCGTTGGCTGCACGTATTCATCACAGCCTGAAACAAGAAAAATCAGGTGAAATCCGCAAAGAACCGTTCCTCAATTTGCTGGAAGAATTCTTGTCCGCAGAAGAAGCTAAGCAGATGTTGGAAGTGGCGGTGGAGTGGGGCCGTTACGGTGAAATGTATGAATACAACTATCACACTGGTATGTTGAAGTTGCCGGATGCTGAATAAGCGTTGAGTTTGTGAGCTTAAATCTTCTGTACTTTTAGTGCAGGAGATTTTTCTACCTATTTTATTGCTTAATCCTAGTCAAACAACTTGTTTTACTGCTAGTCAGATGCTCCGTATAGTCATTTCAAACCGAACTATATTATTCACCGGAGTCTGCCATGAACGCACTTAAACGTATATTTAGTATCCTGGGTATTTTCGTCGCAACGTTAGCTAGTGTCGGTGTCACATCTGCCGCCGAACCCCGCTGGACCTTTGACGGCGCAATTCATAACAACTCCCTGGCAATCAGTCCCGACGAAACTATTGCGGTAGCCTCTTACAGCGAGCGCCCAGATGTTGTCGTCTATGATCTCAATTCAGGCAAGGTACGTGCTGTATTACATGGCTACGTCACTCCGCGCAATATCGTCTTCGACCCATCAGGAAAATCATTCTATGTGTCGGATAGCAGCTTGGGGCAGATTAAAAAAATCGATACTGCATCACTGCAAGAACTGGCTACTTTACCGGCGGGAGCAGGTGCGTTCGGAACCACCATTAGTCGAGACGGGCAGACGTTGTATGTGAATAATGAAGCCGCTAGCACCGTGACCAACTTTGATCTGACAACTAATCGCCCCAAGGCAGTCATTACCGGTTTTGCTCAACCGCGCCAAGGCGTACGACTCAATTCTTCAGGTGATACGCTGTTCGTCACGAATTTTCTAGGTGACAAGATTACCTTGGTGGACACGCAAAGCAATAAGATCGTGGCAGAGATAACCGGGTTTAATAAAATTCGCGCCATTTCCATTACGCATGATGGAAAGCAACTGTTCGCCGCCAACAGTGGTAGCAACAGTATTGCAGTGGTGGATATTGCCAAACGCCAGATTATTGCAACAATTCCCGTTGGTAAAGATCCGTATGGAGCAGCACTAACGCCAGACGAGCATTCCCTTTATTCCGGTAACTTGGCAGATAACACCTTGTCGGTGATTTCCTTAGCGTCGCAAACAGTGACTGCCACCGTGAATGGCTTTAAACAACCTCGGCAAGCGATTGTATTTACTCACGATAGCAAGTTCGCCTACGTATTAAATGAAGATTTGAGCATAGTCAAACTTGATCTTGCCAGTAATCAGGTTGTTGAAACGCTTCATTAAAAAATTACGGGTGTGGTTGAAATAGCTCAAAACAAATCAATATCACTTTCAGTTATATCCACCTGCAATTTTCCTGAAGCCACTAATTGTTCGAAAATCACTGACTGATTGCGGCCATGCTCTTTTGCGTAATAAAGAGCTTTGTCCGCTCTATCCATAATAGTGACAGGCAAGTCAGATGGCGCAATAAAGGTGGAGCCGATGCTCACCGTGACATGTCCAACCTGGGGGAAATGATAGGCCTCTATCACGTGTCGAAAACGTTCCATGATGAACTCGGCGGTTTTTGCGTTGACGTTGCGAATTACCGCCACAAACTCTTCCCCTCCAACTCGGAACAGCAAGTCATACTCGCGAAACGTTTCGCTGATGCATTGAGAGAAGTGTAATAAAACTTCGTCCCCCACCAGATGTCCGTAAGTATCATTGACCCGTTTAAAGTGATCAATATCAAACAGGGCAAGGCAATACTGGGCTTTGTCAGCGTTACGTTTACTCCCTGTTCCCAGCGAAATGATGATCTGCATCATCTTGTCGTCGAATGATTTTCGATTTAATAAGCCGGTAAGATGGTCGCGCTGGTTATCATTGAGCAGTGCTAGATAATTACGATAAAACCCAATGAATCTGGTTGCGAGTTCCTGCTCCTGTTTAATCAACTTTTTACAATCGATAGCGAGAAACTCCGTCACACCTTTAATGCCGAGGATAGGATAAATACAGCGAAACAAGGAATTTTCCTGATCACCGATTTGCTCTATCACAACATCGCGACGTTCATAGGCCATCAAAAATTGCGCTTCGTCACTGAACCGCATTGGTGCTGGCAGGTCTTTTTCTAACCTGTCATCGTAACCAACTCTGACTAAAAAATCTTCAGCTTGAGCTTTAGATAATTTCTTGAGAGTATGCATTTCATAAAGGGTGATCGAATCGGCAGAGATGATATCGTTCAGCGTTTGAATTAGCGAGCATTGGAAAGCCTTGATCTCTGGTTTTTCAATCAACTTAGTTAAAGAAAGCAATAGCTTGGAATCGGTTGAGCGTGTCATAGAAGTAAGTTTTCTAATTACCCTGTTTTAGACGAGATAACTCATTGATATTAGCAAACGGAATGCGACTTTGCTGAGTTTAATTCACTCGCTGGCGGGCGCTTAATAACCTGGCTCGTCGTTTTCTAGCCCAAATTATTACCCCCGTAGCGCTAAGAAGTGCGACCGCGATACCCATAATCGAGATCAGTATGCGTCCGGTCAGGCCGAGAATACGTCCTGAATGCAAGGGGAATTGTGCCTGCAAGAATAAATCTCCAGCGCTGCCAGTGCCTGGAATTTTACTGCCAGCCAGTTGGCCGTTATCGGCGTCAAAATAGAGCCAAGTGTTGCCTAATCCAATATCGCCATGATCATTGCCCGCGTTGAAAAAACCGACGCCATAGACACCGAACTCGGATGAATAAAAAATACCGCCAACAGGTAATGACCAACCTCGTCGTCGACCTTCGTCGGCAGCCAGTTCCACGACCTGCTCGCGGCTAAAACTGGCTTCAACGGTATGTTCTGGCGCGAGAGGTTTCCGGCTATCAAAGATATCAGGTGTCAGTGGCGAAAAAAATTGAATGATAGGTCGTATCAGCGGACGCTCAAGATTCATCGAGACGGAAGTAACGGCCAGAATCAACAGTAAAATCCACAGCCATACCCCGCCGGAACGATGCACATCGAAATTTAATTTATGTCCGCCTTGTTGCCAGCGGAAAACAAATGATTTGCGCCAACTGCGCCAATTTGGGAATGATAACCATAAGGCAATGAAGCAGTCGAACGCCCAAATTACACCGATGATGCCCATCAGCCAGATGCCTAGCTCAATACCGCCGACGTCAGGAAGAAACATCGTGTAATGGAGCTTATATAGAAACGGGAGTAAATTTTCTCTGTCCAGGGATAATGCGCCCCACATGCGCTTGCCTTGTATCTCCGCTGTGACTGGGTCGACAGCGATCTGATTGAAGCCCAACGCAAATGGCCGCTTGGTTGCGGGATCAGTACGACCTTCCACCATCATCATGCTGGTATGAGCTGCGTCACTTTCCGTTAATACGTAAGTGACGCGTAGACGTTTATCCTGCGCCTCTACCTGATTTGCCAACGCTAAACCGGGTAGGGCTTCCATTCCAGGTAATTGCTTGGCACTATGCGCTTTAAATAATTGCGGATTGAGCCAGGCATCCAGCTCATGATCCCAAGATATGAAGGCACCGGTAGCACCAGCAATAAACAAGAAGAGGGCTGCCGCCAAACCAAACCAGCGGTGCAAGATGACAAACAGGGGACGAATAGACATAGTCAGCGGACCTTAATATTTCCAGTTAAGCGAAATGCTGCCGTTAATTGGGGCGCCATAATAAGCTTGCGACCAGTACAGGCTGGAAATATATTTTTGATTCGTGACGTTATTGATATTGGCGCTGACACTGAGTTGTTTGCTGATGTCGTAACGCATCATCAAGTTCAGCAATCCATACCCTTGCTGGGTAGTCGTATTGGTTGGCGCGCTCTGCACATAGCTGGTCTTACCTTGCCAGTTGAAACTCGCGCCAATTTTCAGCTTTTCCAGCTGCGGTACTTGGTACGTGGTTGCCATGCGCAGTAGCGTTTTCGGTACATAGGTTCTGGCCGGATTACCATCCTGATCCTTAATAGTCATTGCTGTATAACCGAGGTTTGCTTGCCAACCTTTAGCCAACTCGCCAGAGAGCTCCATTTCTACACCTTCTGAATTCGCATTGATTCCACGGTAATAAGCCGTAGTGCCGATATAGCCAGCCTGTTCGGCGGCATTTTGCTGCTCCACGCGGAACAGGGCCGCAGATGCGTTGAGTTTGCGGTCAATCAAATCGCTTTTTAACCCGAGCTCATAACTTTTTCCCGTAACAGGCGCTAGCGTTGCACCGCTGGCATTGGTCTGGTATTGCGGATTGAAAATTTCGGTATAGCTTGCATAAGCAGATACGCTCTTGTTCAGGTCGTATACCAGACCTGTATAGGGAGTAGTGGCACTGGCGCTGGTTTGGTGGCTAATGCCGTATGCAATACCGGTACTTTGCGCATCGGTATAGTTGGCACCGATCAGTAGTTTCCAATCGTCGGCCAAGTTAAGTCGGGTCGCTGCATAGGCGCTCTGGCGTTTGTCGGTGTAGGTGCTGCCAGCGGTCGAAGCATTAAAACTCGGCTCTGGATAGCTGCCGTCAAATGCGCCTGTTGCAGTCAGCGGGGTACCTACGCCTTGACCGTAATGGGAGATATCATCCAGTGTTGACCGCGACCAGCTAGCACCAAAGGTAAGGTCATGCTGACGCCCGCCTAATGTGTATTTGCCTGTGCCGTAGCTGTCGAGCAATGTTTGTTTGTTTTCAGAATCATACATTGACGGGTAGCTGTACAAGCCTAGCCCGGTACTTTGAACTGGTGTGCCGTACACATAGAATAATTTGCCGTCGGTGCTCAAACGATTATAACTAAGCGTCGTTTTCCATTGCCAGTCGTTACTGAAATGATGGTTTAATTCGGCAAAAGTACGTTGTTCCTCAGAATCCCAATAAGACCAGTTGGCCGAGGTGTTGGTGTTTACGCCGTAATTGGTCGGTGCGCCATTGCTGTAATACATAGGCAAAGCTCCCCACATCGCCCCTTCCGAATCATTTTTTTGGTAATTGTGTCCGACCGTCAATAAGGTGTTATCGCTCAAATTGGCTTCGATTACGCCGTAGAGCACGGATTTACTTGGTTTATAGCGATCCAAATACGAGTTGCCATCTTGCTGCGCAACAACAAAGCGAGCTGCCACGGTTTTTTCACTATTCAGGGCACCGGACACATCGGCGTCAATGCGGCGGGTATCCCAAGAACCGTAACTAACATCGCCTGATGCTTGAAAATCATAAGTTGGGCGCTTACGCACAAAATTGACCGTGGCCGATGGGTTTCCGGTTGAAGACATCAACCCGTTGGCACCGCGCACTACTTCAACGCGATCATAGATCGCGGTATCCAGATCACCGTTTTGGTTGCCGAATACTAGTGGTACGCCAACACCATCATATTGAAAATTGATGATATCGAAACCGCGTGCCGTGTAATAAGTACGATCGGTTTCCACTTTTTCGACAGTGACGCCAGTGGTGCCGGCCAGCACTTGATTAATATTATCTAGCTTGAAGTCGTTCATTTTGGTGCTAGTGGTGACTGACACCGATTGCGGTGTTTCGCGTAGCGACAGATCAAGTTTGGTTGCTGTATTACTTTTGCTGACGGTGTAGTCGTCAGTTTTTTCAGTCGGTTGTTGTTCGCTGTTTGATAGCACCAACACTTCCGGTAATTTAGTTTCTGTGTCTGTGGAGTTGATTTGCTGTGCAAACGCTATAGCAGGTGCGGTAACTGATAGCGCTAACGTCAGTGCCAGGGCGATAGGGCGTAATGTTAAGTGCGGTGGTAAAAAATAAGCAGGCGTATGGATTGAGTTGGCGATACTTGGCATTGATTACTTCCTATATAAGTTATTGCGATGCTTTTATTTTTTTACATTTTCTGCAAATGGAAACGCATTTTAATGAGAATGATTATCATTCGCAAGAATTATTTTATTTTTTACTCAACAAATCAAAGCGAACTCATTGACATAGCAACAAATTTACGCGACTGATATTGGGTAATTAATAGGGAAATGACATGAATAAAATGAACCTCGTTATATACTTCGTCGTTAGTGGTTCAACCCAATCAAGGCATGAAAAGTTATGTGGATAGATACACACTGTCATCTAGATGCACCCGAATTTAATGGCACTGGCGCACAAGTTGCATTGAGAGCCAAGCAACGCGGGGTGCGTAGTATTGTCGTACCGGCGGTATGTCGGGCAAATTTTGCCAGTGTGGCAAATTTAGGCCAGTTTGGCGGTTATGCGCTGGGAATTCATCCTATCTTTGTACCAAAGGCAGAAGAGGCCGATTTACAGTTTTTACGTACCTCGGTTGAACGCGCGATGTCTGATCCGCATTTTGTGGCGATAGGTGAAATTGGTCTGGATTTTTTTGTGGCTGAATTATGCACCCCTGAAATGCGCGAAAAACAGGCTTATTTTTACCGTGAACAACTACGCATAGCCAAGGATTTTGGTTTGCCGGTATTGCTGCATGTACGCCGTTCAGTGGATCAGATTTTAAAATATTTACGTCAAATTGGCGTTCCAGGCGGCATCGCTCACGCATTTAATGGCAGCCAGCAACAAGCTGACATGCTAATTAAATTAGGATTTAAATTGGGCTTTGGTGGCGCTATGACTTACACCCGTGCATTGCAGATTCGTCGTTTGGCCAGTACGTTGCCACTTTCCAGCATCGTGCTGGAAACCGATGCACCGGATATTCCGCCGAATTGGTTGGAAGCCGGTCAAAATTCACCTGAACAACTACCGCAAATAGCCGAAGTACTCGCACAGTTACGTGGCATTTCTTTGGATGAATTAGCCAGTGCAACCTGTGCCAATGCGTCTGCGGTATTGCCGCGCCTGTTGGCTCTACCGCCGCCTAGCTGATGCGCAGCACAATTATCGGCTTTGTTTTAGGAGTTTTACTGCTACAACAGCAGCGCAGTTTGTGGGAATGGCCTGCTTTAGCGGCGTTAATATGTGTGGCTGTACTAATTTTTCTTTCATTGCGTTGGGTGCACAGGGCTGCCTTATGCAACTTGTTCATGTTGCTGGTGGGTGGGTTGTCCGGCTGGGTTTGGGCGAGTGGCTTTGCCATTGTTGCTTTATCTACCCGATTAGCGCCAGAAATAGAAGAACAAGACATTGCAGTAGTCGGCGTTATCAGTAGTTTGCCGAGTCAATCTGATTATGGACAGCGTTTTCAGTTTTCAATTGAACGGGTTCTCACCCCTAATGTGAACTCCGCTCACATGCCTGACAAAGTACTACTCAGCTGGTACGAAGCAAATTCTTTTCAACGTTCTAATCCTCAAGTCAAAACACAATCAACAACGCCATTACAAGCCGGTGAACGCTGGCAGTTGAATGTACGTTTGCGCAGACCGCATGGGTTAGCTAATCCTTATGGTTTCGATTATGAAGTCTGGTTATTAGAGCAGGGCTTGGACGCGACGGGTACCGTCAGAAATGATCGTAACAATGCGATTAAAAATCAACAACTAAATAGCTTTGCGTTTAGCGTAAAAAATTGCATAGAATGGGCACGCGGAAAACTGCGCAATCGTATTTTAAGCGCATTACCTAATCAGCCTTATGCGCCAGTGCTGGTTGCATTGGTGATCGGCGAGCAAGGTGCCATAAGGCAAAGCGACTGGCAAGTGTTTGCCCGAACCGGTATTAGTCACCTCATTTCCATCTCTGGCTTGCATGTCACCATGCTGTCCGGGATGTGTGCGAACCTGATGTTTTATCTATGGCGCAAATCATTTTTTACCCGTTACCAATTACCCTTAATTTTACCGGCGCATAAAGCAGCAGCTTTGTCGGGCTTTTTGATGGCGCTAATTTATGTCGCCTTGGCAGGTTTTGGCGTGCCAGCGCAACGTACTTTAATTATGATTGCTGTACTGGCTCTGGCCTTGTGGATGGATCGGGTAACAAGTGTCAGCAATGTGCTGTGTCTGGCTTTGGCCCTAGTGTTACTGGTTGATCCGTGGGCGGTATTGTGGCCGGGGTTTTGGTTGTCGTTTAGTGCTGTTGGCATCATATTTTTTGTCAGCTTAGGGCGACGTGAGATGAAGGCGGTTGAACAATTCAGTCTATCGCCCAAACCTTCCATTCGAGCTAGCAAATTTTTTCAGCATATTCGACAAGCTTCAACTATCCAATATGCAATTACCCTTGGTTTAGTGCCGCTGACGATGCTGCTGTTTAATCAGGTATCCATCGTCAGCCCGATCGCCAATGCGGTCGCGATTCCTATAGTCAGTTTGCTGGTAACGCCCTTCGCTTTATTGGGTAGCGTCCTTCCGGCACCGATAGGCACTTGGGTTTTGGTGCTGACCAATTTTATTTTGCAGTATTTAATTTCTTTTTTAGGTTGGTTAAGCCAACTTTCCTGGGCTGTATGGCAAGCGCCACGCCCTGAAGTCTGGATGTTTTTATGTGCGTTTGCCGGCACCTTTTGGTGTCTGGCACCAAAAGGCTGGCCGTTGCGTTGGGCGGGCTTGTTGGCATGGCTACCTTTGTGCTTAAACAGCAGTAATTTTCCAGCACCTGGTGAATTCAAAGTGACAGCGTTAGATGTGGGGCAGGGGATGGCGCTATTGATTGAAACTGAGAGACATCGTTTGTTATACGATACCGGCCCGTCCTATTCGCCAGAGTCGGATGCAGGGAGTCGGGTAATTTATCCGTATTTGAAAATGCGCGGTATTAACCAGTTAGACGGTTTGATGATTAGCCACAACGACAGCGATCATTCCGGTGGTGCCTTGTCTTTGATGCAGCAACTGAAGATAAATTGGGTGGCAAGTTCTCTGGCGTTGGACAGCACGATAGTGCAAACAGCGCAACAACAGTCGCAGCACATCACTTGTTTAGCTGGACAATCATGGGAATGGGATGGCGTTCAATTTGAAGTGCTGCATCCACCCGCGGTGATTTATACCAGTGATAAATGGAAGCCGAACGCTAAATCATGCACCTTAAAAATTACCAACGGTGCTCATTCGCTGTTATTGGCAGGCGATATTGAAGCGATTCAAGAAGATCAGCTGGTCAATA
The DNA here is from genome assembly GCF_002976435.1 of Solimicrobium silvestre. GTDB lineage: Bacteria > Pseudomonadota > Gammaproteobacteria > Burkholderiales > Burkholderiaceae_D > Solimicrobium > Solimicrobium silvestre. The sequence goes on from NZ_PUGF01000009.1 coordinate 124,497, forward strand.
GCATCCCAGAAAAGTTATCAGCTACCGTGCTACTTGCGCCGCATCATGGCAGCGGTACTTCTTCCACCACAGAATTTTTACGTGAAGTTAATCCGCAACTAGCCATTTTCCAACTTGGATACCATAACCGTTACCGCCACCCGAAATCTTCGGTTTGGCAGCGTTATGCTGATTTTGGCATTACGCGCTTAAGAAATGATGATGCCGGTGCTATTACGCTCAAGTTTGGTGCTGAAGTGAGTTTTGAGGAATACCGCGTTACGGATGCACGGTATTGGCATCCAACATTGAGTGCTGATCGCTATTAAATTTGATCCTTGGTTGAAATTAAGTTACAACTAAGGATTATATTGTCGGTTACCAACACAACTTAGGGTAATGCAATGACGGCCATTCCCGAACCAGAATTTTCTGCTCCCTTTTCTTCCTTATCTCTTGCTGATTTGGAATTAGCTGTTGCCCAAAAACCGCTAAATGTGGACTTACATAGACTGATGTTTGATAGAAAGCATCAGCAGGGCGATGAGCTTGGCGCGTTGGCGCATTTAATTGCTGCCAAAGCTATCGACGCATACTTAACCGATGATGGTAATAACGCTGCATGGCAACTCTACTTGGTTGCAACCGGTTACTTTATGAAGGGCGATTACGCAATTGCCGAACGCTGGTATCAGATTGTATTAACACTTGATCCCAACTTGGCTGCGGCCTATCAAAATTTAGTGGTAATTCATTTACACTTTGGCCGCCATGCCGAAGCGGAGGTGTGCCGAGCCCGCGCCTACCAGATTCAACGGGTGTTTATTGACCCTGTCGTGAATCCAGTGCGTCAATTATTGATTTTATGCGTGGGTCGTACTCAAGGAAATATTCCCTACGAAGTATTGTTGTCGGCGGAAACCAGCCAGCGCATTAAATACATTATTGATTACGCCGATGTAACTGAAGATGCGCAGTTACCGCCCTATGATTTAGCCTTTAACGCGATTGGCGAGCCTGATGTTGCGGCACCATTGGCAGAGAGATTAGATCGCTTTATCCAGACTTGTCAGCGTCCGATTTTAAATTTACCGACGTTGGTTGCCCGTACTCAGCGCCATCTGTTGAGCGAATTAATGACAGGATTGGAAAACGTGGTCGTCGCGCCGTGTGTTCGAATGGAAGCTGAACCTGTTTCAGCAGAACAGTTGCAAGCGAACATAGTTAATGGCGATATACACTTTCCCGTTTTAGTGCGCCCAGCAGGAAGCCACGGCGGTCAGGGTTTGGTGCGCTGCGATGATCTGGTAGCAACTTTAACCGCCTTGCAAAGCACAGATTCGGCGCACTATTTAAGCAGTTTTATTGATTGCCGCAGCGCTGATGGCTACTTCAGAAAATATCGGATTATTTATGTCGACAAGCAGCCTTTTGCTTATCACTTAGCGATCTCAAACGAATGGATGGTGCATTATCATTCGGCTGACATGGTGAGTAACGCGTGGAAAATTGCAGAAGAAAAGCTATTTTTGCAAAATACTGCGGCTGTATTGGGCGAGCCTGCAATGGCGGCATTAGTCCAAATTGGTCAGCGCCTTAATTTGGACTATGCCGGTATCGACTTTGCGTTACTGCCTGACGGACAAGTGTTTATTTTTGAAGCCAATGCGACCATGTTGGTACATCGCGTAGCGAGCGATGGCCTTTTGGCGCATAAAAACCCGTACATACAACGGATTGCTGATGCGTTTGAGCAAATGCAAGTGCGGCGGATATCAAACTTAGATTCGAGTAATACATCTAAAACCTGACAATTGGCGGCAGCATATCTTTATTTCGGCAATACTGTCAGCTTTCCAGCGCCACAAAAATTTACTCATGCCCGTTTCTGACACGCCATATTGGCTGCAAGCCACCTCCGATAATTCCTTGCCACTGATTCATTTTGTACACGGAAATAGTTTTCCAACGGGTACTTACAAGGTGTTTTTGGATCAACTACAAAGCAATTACCAAATTCGTGCTTTGGAAATGCACGGCCACAATCCGGCCTATCCAGTTACCGATTGCTGGCCGGAATTATGTAAGGAATTAATTGCCAGCTTAGAAGTAAGCCACGCGCGTCACAATAAGCCAATAATCCTGCTCGGACATTCGCTAGGCGGTATGTTGAGTTTAATGGTGGCAAAAATGCGGCCGGAGTTAGTGCGCTGCGTGGTGATGCTGGATTCGCCGGTAGTTGCAGGTTGGCGTGCCAAAGTGTTGCACGTCGCAAAAAGCCTTAATGTCGCCGTTAAATTTCCCCCAGCAAAATTCTCTTTAAAGCGGCGTGAAATTTGGCCGAGTAAAGAAGCAGCATTCCAGCATTTTGCCAGCAAGGATATGTTTGCCATCTGGCCTGAGCAAGTTTTGTGCGACTACATTAGTTTTGGTACTGAGCTGCATTCAGAAGGCGTGACATTGCGATTTAAACGGGATGTTGAAACAGCAATTTATTGTTCCTTGCCACATGCCATTAATCGATTTTGCGCGCAACCTTACCCAGTTCCGATCGGCTTTATTTGCGGGACAACATCGCAAGAGTGCAGTCAGGCTGGGCTATTTCACACAAAAAAACTGGTCGGTGAAAATTTTGACTGGATAGAAGGCGGGCATTTATATCCCTTGGAATCTCCTGAGCTTGCAGCAGAGAAGGCGCATGCAATGGTTCAGAAATTACTGGCGAAAACTAAATAAGGCATTTTTTTAGTAATTCGCAAAACTGATATCGTTCATTCAGGTTTGATTGTGTGAAACGAATTTAGCAAATATTTTCCACTGCACGATCTACCCAAACTACGTTGCAAAATCAAAAAAAGGCGGCTTTTTAGGCCGCCTTTTTGTCGTACTTAGCTAACGTTCAATTGTTCGATAATTATTACCAGATAATCACACGGTTTGCAGGCGCAACGTACATTTTGTCGCCTTTTTTCACATCAAATGCTTTGTAGAACTCAGGTTGGTTCTGGACTGTGCCATTACCACGGAATTCAGCAGGGGAATGTGGGTCAGTTTTGATCTGAACCAAGGTTGCTGCATCGCGTGATTTGCTTTGCCAAACTTGACCAAAGCCCATGTAGAAACGCTGCTCACCTGTAAAGCCATCAATCACCGGCGCTGGTTTGCCGTTCAATGAGATTTTGTAGGCTTTGAATGCAATCGCCAAACCGGAGTTATCAGCAATGTTTTCACCCAAAGTTAGTTCGCCGTTCACAAAATAACCAGGTAACGGGCTGAATGAGTTGTATTGCTTAACCAGTGCGGCGGTTTTTGCAGCAAATTTTTTGTGATCTTGCTTAGTCCACCAATCACGCAAATTACCTTTTTCATCGTATTGGCTGCCTTGATCATCAAAGCCGTGGCTGATTTCATGACCAATTACCGCACCGATTGCACCGTAATTCACCGCATCGTCTGCATTTGCATTGAAGAACGGTGGTTGTAAAATCGCTGCAGGGAAGACGATTTCATTCAACTCTGGGTTGTAATAAGCATTCACTGTTTGCGGCGTCATGCCCCATTCAGCGCGGTCAATTGGTTGACCGAGTTTGTTGATTTCAAACTGCGTAGCAAATTCATTTGCACGCATGCTGTTACCAATCAAATCATCTTTTTTGATGGTCAACGCTGAATAGTCGCGCCACTTGGATGGATAACCGATTTTTGGCATGAAAGTAGCCAATTTTGCTTGGGCTTCTTTTTTAGTCGCTGGGCTCATCCAGTCCAACTTGGTCACGCTTTGCTTGTACGCAGCTAACAAGTTATCAACCAATTTTTCCATTCTGGCTTTGTATTCAGGCGGGAAATATTTGGACACATAGATTTTACCCAATGCTTCGCCCATATCGCCATCAGCCATTCTTACGCCGCGTTTCCAACGTACTTCCTGTTGTGGGACTCCGCGCAATGTAGTGCTGTAAAACGCAAAGTGTTCGTCTGCGAAATTAGCTGGCAGTAAAGAAGAGTTGTCTGATAATGCGTGCCATTTAAAGTAGGTTTTCCATGTTGCCAACGGAGTATCTTGCATTACTTTGGCAAAGCCAGTGAAATAACTAGGTTGGGAAACAATCACATAAGTGATTTTGCCGTCAACGCCAACTGCTTTTAAATAGGACAGGAAATCATGATCTGGCGTAAGTGCATTTAACTTAGCCAATTCAATTTTGTTGTAGCCTTTAACTGGGTCACGTTGCTCAACTTTGCTCCATTGAACCTGAGCTAAAGCGGTTTCCAGTTTAATGATAGCGGCTGCGCTGTCAGCGGCTTTAGCGTCGCCAGCCATGCCCAACATTTTTTCTATGTGTTTTTGGTATGCGTCGCGTGCGCTTTTCAGCTTGGCGTCGTCATCTTTTAAATAATAATCACGATCAGGCAAACCTAAGCCGCTTTGACCAAGGTCAACAATATATTTTGTCGAATCTTTAGCGTCTTGGTGTATACCGAAACCGTATGGCGCTGTAATGCCGACACGGTTTAAATACGCGATTAAGGTTGGGATTTGATTTTTGTCGGAAACAGCATCAATTTGTGCAAAAGTTGCATCGAGTGGCTTCAGGCCAAGCGCATCGATGGTAGTAGTGTCCATATAACTGGCATATAAATCACTGACTTTTTGCGCATCAGTACCAGGTGCAATATTAGGATCTTTGGATAAAGTTTCAATAATGCCTTGCATTTGCGGCAGAACTGCATCGGCCAAGACATTAAATGAACCCCAGCGTGATTTGTCAGCAGGAATCTCAGTAGTTTTTAACCAAGTGCCATTCACATGACGATAAAAATCATCTTGAATGCGCACAGTGCCGTCGATGTTTGCTTTTTCTATGCCTGATGGTAGGGCAGCAACAGAAGAGGTAGTTTCAGCTGTGGCAGGAGTTGCGGCGTACAGGCTGGCGCTGGATAAGGCCAGAACAATCGCGCTCAGGGCAAAGCGTTTGGTAAGTTGCTTCATTAAATAGCTCCAAATATTATTTTAAGAGTAAATGTGGAATTCGTGTTCGGTTTGGCAAAAAAGCCACTGTCTAAGACAAGGGTATTGTGAAATAGTTCTTTCGCCAATGCAATTAATTTGCAACTAATTGATGATATTTTCTTAAAAATAAGACATCGCTTCAGAATAGTATTGAAATTATCTTAATTAAATGGGCGTAAAGTCGCCTGCGCCCGCCTAAAATCATCATAAGTAGCTGGCTGGAAAGGCTGTTTTGCTCTATACTTGTAGGGTTTATCTAACTTAATTCCCGCCGCATAGCGCATACCTTCATTCACATCTTCTAAGTAAGCTGCACATTGCCCTCAGTTCCGGGCATTGATTGTGCGCAACTCTAGCAGACAGGTCGCAGCGGCGGTAACAACTCAGGAGTTACCCTTGCTGCCACTTTCGCAGTCCCTACCGCAGTCCTTATGTTCCGGCTTAGATTCTCCAGCCATTCTTGCACTCTCTGACGGCACGTTGTTTCATGGTTATTCAATTGGTGCTACAGGCAGCACCATTGGCGAAGTTGTTTTCAATACCGCCATGACCGGCTATCAGGAAATATTAACCGACCCAAGTTATTGCCAGCAGATTGTTACGCTGACTTATCCGCATATCGGCAACACCGGCATTAATTCGGAAGACAATGAATCCGACAAATGCCAGGTAGCGGGTTTAATCATCAAAGACTTACCTCTGCTGGTTTCTAATTTCAGGTCAGAGCAAAACTTAGCCGCATATTTAAAAGCACAAAATATTGTTGCGATAGCTGGCATAGATACTCGCAAGCTGACGCGTATTTTGCGTGAAAAAGGTGCACAATGCGGCGCCATTTTAGTTGGCGATGATGCGCAAAAAGCGGTTCAACTCGCGCAATCGTTTGCCGGTTTGGCGGGCATGGATTTGGCGAAAGTTGTCTCAACCAAAAAAACCTACGAATGGCGTGAAACGGAATGGGTGCTTGGCGAAGGTTACGGCACACAAATTACTCCAAAATTTCACGTGGTCGCATTTGATTTCGGCGTGAAGCGTAATATTTTGCGGATGTTAGCAGAGCGCGGTTGCCGCGTTACGGTAATGCCAGCAGAAACCACTGCGGCAGAAGTGCTGGCGTTGAATCCAGATGGTGTGTTCCTGTCGAATGGCCCTGGTGATCCTGAACCATGTACTTATGCAATTGATGCAGCAAAAGAATTGATTGAGCGCGGCATTCCTACTTTTGGTATCTGTTTAGGACACCAAATTATGGGGATAGCTTCGGGCGCTAAAACCTTGAAGATGAAATTCGGCCACCACGGCGCGAATCATCCGGTACAAGATCTGGTAACTAAGGAAGTATTCATCACTTCACAAAACCACGGTTTTGCAGTTGATGAAGCGACTTTGCCGGCCAACTGCAAAGTTACGCATGTGTCTTTGTTTGACGGTTCATTGCAAGGCTTCGAGCGTACTGACAAACCAGCATTTTGCTTCCAGGGTCATCCGGAAGCTTCGCCAGGTCCGCATGAAATTGCCCCTTTGTTTGATCGCTTCATTGCGCTGATGAATTCGGAGAAAAATAAAAATGCCTAAACGTAGTGATATAAAAAGTATTCTGATTATTGGCGCTGGTCCGATCATTATCGGCCAGGCCTGTGAGTTCGATTATTCTGGTGCACAAGCTTGTAAAGCCTTGCGTGAAGAGGGTTATAAAGTCATTTTGGTGAACAGTAATCCTGCCACGATCATGACTGACCCTGAAATGGCCGATGTAACGTACATCGAGCCAATTACATGGCAAGTAGTTGAGCGCATTATCGCCAAAGAGCGTCCAGATGCGATTTTGCCAACCATGGGCGGTCAAACTGCACTGAATTGCGCGTTAGATTTGCACCGCCATGGTGTACTGGAAAAATATAGCTGTGAATTAATCGGCGCATCACCGGAAGCAATTGATAAGGCCGAAGATCGTTCCAAGTTTAAAGCTGCCATGACCAAAATCGGTTTGGGTTCGGCACGTTCCGATGTAGCGCACACACTGGAAGAATCTTGGGCTGTACAAAGAACTTTAGGTTTCCCAGTGATTATTCGTCCTTCATTTACGATGGGTGGAACTGGCGGCGGGATTGCTTACAACGAAGAAGAATTCGAAACCATCTGCAAACGCGGCCTGGAAGCGTCACCAACCTCAGAATTATTGATTGAAGAATCATTGATTGGCTGGAAAGAGTTTGAGATGGAAGTCGTCCGCGATTCAGCCGACAACTGCATCATTGTTTGCTCGATTGAAAATCTGGATCCGATGGGCGTGCATACTGGTGATTCGATCACCGTAGCGCCAGCGCAAACGTTGACAGATAAAGAGTATCAGATCATGCGTAACGCTTCGATTGCAGTGTTGCGTGAAATCGGCGTAGATACCGGCGGATCGAACGTGCAATACGCGATTAATCCGGCGGATGGCCGTATGATCGTCATTGAAATGAATCCACGTGTTTCCCGTTCTTCCGCATTGGCATCCAAGGCAACCGGTTTCCCGATTGCTAAAATTGCAGCCAAACTGGCGGTAGGTTACACACTCAATGAATTGCGCAATGATATTACCGGAAGCGCTACGCCGGCCTCATTTGAGCCAACCATTGATTACGTGGTTACTAAAATTCCACGTTTCACTTTTGAAAAATTCCCGCAAGCGAATGATCATTTAACGACTCAAATGAAATCCGTTGGTGAGGTGATGGCGATTGGCCGCACTTTCCAGGAATCGTTCCAAAAAGCCTTGCGCGGTTTGGAAGTCGGTGTTGATGGTTTGAATGAAAAAACCCGCGATCACGAAGTAATTAAAGAAGAATTGGGCGAGCCTGGACCTGAGCGTATCTGGTACGTTGGTGACGCGTTTGCACAAGGCTTCAGCTTGGAAGAAGTACATCAATTAACTCATATTGATCCTTGGTTCTTAGCGCAGATTAAAGACATTGTTGATATTGAACTGTGGCTTGAAACGCAAAAACTTGAGCAGTTGGATAAAAACATCTTATTCCGCTTAAAGCAAAAAGGTTTTGCAGATCGCCGTTTGGCGAAACTGTTGCACACCACGGATAAAGAAGTACGTGAATACCGTCATTCCCTGAATATTTTCCCAGTCTATAAACGGGTTGATACCTGTGCGGCAGAATTTGCAACCAAAACTGCGTACATGTATTCAACCTACGAGGAAGAGTGCGAATCGCTGCCAACCAATAATAAAAAAATTATGGTGTTGGGCGGCGGGCCAAATCGGATTGGGCAAGGGATTGAGTTTGATTACTGCTGCGTACACGCTGCCTTGGCAATGCGTGAAGACGGCTATGAAACGATTATGGTCAACTGTAATCCAGAAACCGTTTCAACCGATTACGATACTTCCGATCGTTTGTATTTTGAGCCAGTCACTTTGGAAGACGTATTGGAAATTGTCGCCAAAGAAAAACCAATCGGCGTGATTGTGCAATACGGTGGTCAGACCCCGTTGAAATTGGCCTTAGATCTGGAAGCGAATGGCGTGCCGATTATTGGCACTTCGCCAGACATGATTGATGCAGCTGAAGATCGTGAACGTTTTCAAAAATTGTTGCATGAATTGAATTTGCGTCAACCGCCGAATCGAACTGCGCGCACTGAAGAAGATGCATTGCGTTTGGCTGCTGAAATCGGTTACCCGCTGGTCGTACGTCCTTCTTATGTTTTGGGCGGACGAGCGATGGAAATCGTGCATGAACAACGTGATTTAGAGCGTTACATGCGCGAAGCGGTCAAGGTTTCACATGACTCGCCAGTGCTGTTAGACCGCTTCTTGAATGACGCAATTGAAGTCGACGTAGATTGTTTGTCTGACGGCGAACGCACCTTTATTGGCGGCGTAATGGAGCATATCGAACAGGCTGGCGTGCATTCCGGTGACTCAGCTTGCTCATTGCCTCCGTATTCACTTTCTGCCGAGACTATAGCTGAACTGAAACGTCAAACGTCGTTAATGGCTAAAGGCCTGAACGTGGTTGGTTTGATGAATGTGCAGTTTGCAATTCAACAGGCTGAAGGTAAAGATGTCGTGTTTGTGCTGGAAGTCAATCCACGCGCTTCACGTACGGTGCCATTTGTTTCTAAGGTAACCGGTTTGCAATTAGCAAAAATTGCAGCGCGTTGCATGGCTGGACAATCGCTGGATTCCCAAGGAATTATCAACGAAGTCGTTCCTTCTTACTACAGTGTTAAAGAAGCGGTATTCCCGTTTGTTAAATTCCCTGGCGTTGATACGATTTTAGGGCCGGAAATGAAATCGACCGGTGAAGTCATGGGTGTGGGTAAAACCTTTGGCGAAGCGTTCGTTAAGTCGCAGTTGGGTGCTGGCGTTCATTTGCCTAAAGCAGGTAAAGTGTTCCTTAGCGTCAAAAACAACGACAAACCACGTGCAGTTAAAGTGGCAGCAAATTTAGTTAAAATGGGCTTTACTATTTTGGCAACGAAAGGCACTGCAGCTCAAATCAGCGCAGCTGGCGTACCAGTCACTCCAGTCAATAAAAAGAGTGAAGGGCGTCCACATATTGTTGATATGATCATCAATCGTGAAATTGCCCTGGTGATTAATACCGTAGAAGAAAAACGTTCAGCGATTCAAGACAGCGGCGCGATCCGCGTATCTTCCTTGGCCGCGCGAGTAACGACTTTTACCACGATTGCCGGTGCGGAAGCTGCAGTAGAAGGTATGCGTCATTTAGATGAATTGCACGTATATGATTTACAAGGTTTGCATAAAACTTTACACTAAGCGTTGGTAGGTTTTTCGCCTAGTTTGATATAACAACCACAGAGCTTATTTATTTGGCACTTTGTTTCAGTGCTTTATAAATGAGCTCTGTGGTTTTCACTTAAAGAAATACGATGAGTACAGTACCTCTAACTAAATTCGGAGCCGAGCTGTTAAAGCAAGAGCTTCATCAATTAAAAACGCGTGAAAGACACGCTGTAATCAGTGCGATTGCCGAAGCACGTTCGCATGGCGATTTGTCAGAAAATGCTGAGTATGATGCAGCTAAAGAGCGCCAAAGTTTTGTTGAGGGTCGTATTGCCGATCTGGAAGGTAAATTAAGCTCCGCACAGATCATCGACCCAGCAACCCTGGATGCAGAAGGCCGTATTGTTTTTGCTTCGACAGTGGATTTGGATGATTTGGAAACCGGTGAAAAAGTTACCTATCAAATCGTTGGTGAAGATGAGGCAGATTTAAAAGAAAAGAAAGTCTCTATTACCTCGCCAATCGCACGTGCTTTAATTGGCAAGTATGCTGGCGATATCATCGCAGTACAAGCGCCCGCCGGTGTGCGTGAGTATGAAGTTATTGATGTCCGCTATATTTAATATTAATGCGTAAAATTCAATGACTACGGCTTGGGATCGGGCGCAATTATTAATCACCACGGCGTGGGTTGGTAGCCTATGGACTATTGGCTACTTGGTCGCGCCCACCTTATTCAAGACGCTTACCGACTCAAGCCTGGCAGGCACAATTGCTGGGCAGTTATTTTATGTTGAAGCCTGTTTGTCGGTAGTTTGTGCGCTGCTGTTGTTGGGTATTGCGTTGTATCAGCGCAAACGCTTACCGAAACTGGTGCTCGGCATGCTGCTATGTACGATATTAGGTTATTTTGTCTTGCATCCGTTTATGGCCGAATTACGCGCGGCTGGATTAACTAATCCGGATAATAAATGGCAGTTTGGCATGTTGCATGCCATCTCAAGCGGGTTTTATCTGATGCAAAGCGTTCTAGGTGCTATGCTGGTATTGGAGCATTTGAACAAGAACGTTGAGGTTGCATTGCGTTAAAGTAACGACGGCAACCTCAAAGCAATTGGATACTTTTAGATTTTACGAACTTTTCAATGCTGATTTTTTAGCACTGGCTTGACGCGGTTTAGCACGTTTAATATTGCCACCTTGAGTAACCCGTTCATTCCCTTTAAGCATAACTTTGGAAACAGTAGGGCGTTTTTGACCGCTAGGACTTGGTTTGACGATAGTTACTTCGCGCAAGCCGCCGCCTGTTTTACGCAATACTTTTTCAACGGAGCCTTCCAACTTTGGACGGAACAGAACAAAAAGTTTGCCAATATGCTGAATTGGAGCCGCTTTTAATGTCGTACAGATAGTTTCATACATAGCAAGGCGGGCTTCACGATCATCACCAAACACACGCACTTTGATCAAGCCGTGGGAATTTAATCCATTATCGATTTCTTTCATGACGGCTTCAGACAGACCGGCTTCGCCGATTAATACGATAGGATTTAAGGCATGAGCCTCTGAGCGCAAAGCGCTACGTTCGATTGCAGTAAGTTTTAACATGGTTTCACTATTTCCTCTAAAGGCACTATTTTACGCGAATGGCTAAGAATAAATTCAATCAAAACTGGTTACATGATCATATAAATGATCCTTATGTAAAATTAGCGCAACGAGAAGGCTATCGTGCAAGGGCTGTATATAAACTAAAAGAAATAGATGAAGCAGAAAAATTAATCAAACCGGGTCAAATTATTGTTGATTTGGGAGCAACTCCAGGTAGTTGGTCGCAATATGTACGGAATAAATTGGCTGGTAAAGCAGGTGGCGGTATTTTAGGCGAAATTTTTGCTTTAGATATGTTACCTATGGAACCAATTGCCGATGTACAATTTTTACTTGGTGATTTCCGCGAACAAGAAATACTTGATTTGCTTGAAACTCGCCTGTTAGGACGCAAGGTAGATCTAGTATTATCGGATATGGCACCGAATTTATCCGGGATTCCAACTGCAGATGCGGCGCGGATGGAAGATATTATTGAGCTCGCCATTGAATTTTCTAAGGCGCATCTCAAACCAACTGGCTCATTATTGGTAAAATGCTTCCACGGGCCTGCTTACAATACGGTTTGGGATCGATTTAAAAGCGAATTTAAGGTGGTTTCATCAAAAAAACCTAAAGCTAGCAGGGATAAATCGTCAGAAATATTTATTTTGGGACGTGGTTTGAAATAAGTGTTGAATATTGCCAGCTAACACTTGATAAATAATAAGCCGCCACTATATGTCAATTAGTATACTTGCCGCATTCTGATTCAGTGATTTTAGAACCTGGGTAATACCTGGGTGCATTAATTTGTGTAGTTGACGCCATTCGTGTCTAAGGAGTTTTTGTGAATAATATGTTTTCTAAAGCAGCCATTTGGGTTGTTGTTGCCATGGTTTTGTTCATGGTTTTTAAGCAATTCGATGGCAAAGGCCTTAGTGCTGGTGCCGCGCCAATTGCTTATTCTGATTTTTTGGATCAGGTGAAATCTAAGCAACTCAAAGAAGTCGTCATAGAAGATGGAAATATCACAGCAGTTACGCAAGACGGTAACAAAGTTAAAACTACAGCAACGGCCTTAGACCGAGGCTTAATTGGTGATTTAGTCAGCAGCGGAATTAAATTTGACATCAAGCGCGCTGAAGAGCCTTCGCTGTTAATTCAATTATTAATGTCTTATGGACCGATGTTGTTACTGATCGGTGTGTGGATATTTTTTATGCGCCAAATGCAAGGCGGCGGTAAAGGTGGCGCATTCTCCTTCGGTAAATCTAAAGCACGGATGCTGGATGAAACCACTAATAACGTGAGTTTTGCCGACGTTGCAGGTTGCGATGAAGCCAAAGAAGAAGTGCAGGAAGTGGTTGAATTCTTGCGCGATCCTACTAAATTCCAAAAACTCGGTGGTCGTATTCCACGCGGCGTATTAATGGTTGGCCCTCCGGGTACTGGTAAAACTTTACTGGCACGTGCGATCGCCGGTGAAGCTAAAGTACCTTTCTTTACTATTTCCGGTTCTGATTTCGTAGAAATGTTTGTCGGTGTTGGTGCTTCTCGCGTGCGCGATATGTTTGAAAATGCAAAAAAACATGCACCATGTATTATCTTTATCGATGAAATTGACGCAGTTGGTCGCCATCGTGGTGCCGGTATGGGCGGCGGTAATGACGAACGCGAACAAACCTTGAATCAAATGCTGGTTGAGATGGATGGCTTTGAACCAAATTCTGGCGTGATCGTTATTGCGGCAACTAACCGTGCCGATGTATTAGATAAAGCCTTGCTGCGCCCAGGTCGTTTTGATCGTCAGGTGACGGTAGGCTTGCCAGATATTCGTGGTCGTGAGCAGATTCTGAATGTTCACATGCGTAAAGTACCAATTGCCCCAGACGTTAAAGCTGATATTTTAGCGCGCGGTACACCTGGTTTTTCGGGTGCTGATTTAGCTAATCTGGTAAATGAATCAGCTTTGTTTGCTGCTCGCCGCAATAAACGGTTGGTAGAGATGCAGGATTTTGAAGATGCTAAAGACAAAATCTACATGGGCCCTGAGCGTAAATCGATGGTAATGCGTGAAGATGAGCGCCGCAATACTGCGTACCACGAATCTGGCCACGCTGTGGTGGCGAGTTTGCTGCCCAAAGCTGATCCGGTTCATAAAGTCACTATTATGCCGCGTGGTAATGCGCTTGGCTTAACTTGGCAGTTGCCTGAACATGATCAGATTAGTGGCTACAAAGATAAAATGCTTGGCGAAATTACTATTTTATTTGGTGGTCGGATTGCCGAAGAAATTTTTGTCGGTCAAATGTCGACTGGTGCATCTAACGATTTTTCACGTGCAACTAAATTGGCACGTGCCATGGTGACGCGTTTTGGTATGTCCGAAAAATTAGGCGTGATGGTGTACGAAGATAGTCAGCAAGAAGGTTATTTTGGTGGTGCGTCAAAAACTATTTCTGAAGCGACTCAGCAAACTGTTGATGCTGAAATTCGCCGTATTCTTGATACTCAATACGCGCAGTCGCGCCAATTGTTAGAAGAAAATCGCGATAAAGTGGAAGCCATGACTAAAGCCTTGCTCGATTGGGAAACCATTGATGCCGACCAGATTGGCGATATCATGCAAGGCATTGAACCACGTCCTCCTAAGGTTAGTGGCTCGGTCAGAAAACCAAGTTCCGGTGATGGCATTGCACCTAGTGTGACTGCTACGGCTTAAGCTAGATTTTGGTGTTTATTTAAAAAGGGTGGGAATATTTCTCACCCTTTTTTTATCTCTCAAAACAAGAATTAGAAATCTGAATGGAAAAATATTTACAATGTGGCCGCTATCGCTTTCCCTTAATAGGTAAAGATGCACGACCTTTGGTAATGGGAATACTCAACGTTACACCTGATTCTTTTTCGGATGGATCAGAAAATGCTGATTTGAATTTTCTGTTAGATCGTGCCGAAGCTATGATTAATGCCGGTGTTGATATTATTGATATCGGTGGAGAGTCGACCCGGCCCGGTGCCAAACCGGTTAGCCTGGAGCTGGAATTGCAACGCGTTATGCCTATCATTTATGCACTGCGCGATTGCGGCATTCCACTCTCAATTGATACCTATAAACCGGAAGTGATGCGCGAAGCGCAATTGGCTGGCGTAGATATGATTAATGACGTACATGGTTTTCGTGCTGAAGGTGCTTTAGAAGCCGTTGCCAATAGTGATTGTGCGTTATGTATTATGCATATGCAAAACACTCCGCAAACGATGCAAGATCAGCCGCAGTACGATGATGTGATTACCGAAGTCAGCGATTTTTTTGCTGAGCGCATCCGCACAATGCAACAGCATCGCATCGAAAAAAATAGGCTGTTATTAGATGTGGGATTTGGTTTTGGCAAAAGTTTGCCTCATAATCTCACTCTTTTACGACAGCAAAAATTATTCTCAGAGCGTTTTAGTTTGCCCGTTTTAGCCGGCTTATCGCGTAAATCTATGCTAGGTGCGCTGACTGGCAAGCCAGTAGAGCTGCGATTAGCCGCCAGTATCGGTGCAGCCATTACGGCAGTGGCGCACGGCGCTCAGATTGTGCGCGTGCATGATGTGGCAGAAACAATTGATGCGTTAACAATCTGGAACTCCATTAAAAATATAAACCAGCAGGGAATAGAGCAATGAAAAGAAAATATTTTGGCACCGATGGAATACGCGGAAAAGTGGGCGCAGCGCCAATAACGCCTGATTTTGTGATGCGCCTAGGTTATGCCGCTGGAAAAGTGCTGGCGCAAGTCAGCCATCAAGAATCAAATCGTCCAACGGTGTTAATCGGTAAAGATACTCGTATATCTGGCTACATGCTGGAAGCTGCTTTACAAGCGGGTTTTGCCGCAGCCGGAGTCGATGTGGTGTTGGCTGGGCCAATGCCTACGCCAGCTATCGCTTATTTAACTCGTGCTTTACGGTTGAATGCTGGTGTAGTTATTTCCGCTTCACATAATCCTTTTGACGATAACGGCATTAAGTTTTTTTCCGCCCAAGGCACTAAATTACCGGATCAGGTTGAGTTGGAAATTGAGGCTAATTTAGAGTTGGAAATGCACTGTGTTCCTTCCGAAAAATTGGGTAAAGCGCGCCGTTTAGACGATGCGCCAGGGCGTTACATTGAGTTTTGTAAAAGCAGTTTCCCGAATGAGTTGGATTTGCGTGGCTTAAAAATTGTGGTCGACTGCGCACACGGTGCGGCATACCACATTGCGCCGCACGTCTTGCATGAACTCGGCGCGGAAGTGATTGCAATCGGCAATCAGCCCAACGGCATTAACATTAACGATCAGGTCGGTGCTACGGACACTGCGGCATTATCGCAAGCGGTGCAACATCATCATGCCGATTTAGGTATTGCATTGGATGGCGATGCAGATCGTTTAATGATGACGGACGCCACCGGTCGCGTTTATAACGGTGACGAATTACTGTATTTAATGGCGACTGATCGTCTTGCGCAGGGTAGTTTATCCGGCGTAGTGGGTACTTTAATGACCAATATGGCGTTAGAAGTGGCGTTTGAAGAATTGGGTGTGCCGTTTGCGCGCGCTAAAGTCGGTGACCGTTACGTGTTGGAGTTGATGCGTGAACGTGGTTGGATTTTAGGTGGTGAAGGTTCCGGGCATTTACTCTGCTTAGATCAGCACAGCACAGGCGACGGCATCATTTCAGCGTTACAGGTGCTGTCTGCATTGCGCCGTCATAACAAAACATTGCCGGAATTTTTTACTGGCATCAGTATGTTTCCGCAGGCCTTAGTGAATGTCCGGGTGGTTGCTGGAACAGACTGGCAAAAAAATGCAGCGATGGTGGCGGATAAGGCACTTGTGGAAGCAGAATTGGGCAAAAATGGACGGGTGTTAATTCGTGCATCCGGCACCGAGCCGTTAATTCGTGTGATGGTAGAAGCGCGTCAGGACGAGCTGGCGCAGCAAATGGCTAAGCGATTAGCAGCGCATTTGTCCGGAGTGTAGATGATTTGGGCGCAGCATTAACTAGTTTGGGAAAGTTTTGCTGCTGCCTAAAGCTCAATTGCAACTTACTCAAACGTTGCGATCAATTCAGCATCTTTAGCACGCGCCCAAGCCACAGCCGGGCGTGCGTTAATCCGATCAATATACGTTTTAACTACGGGCAGTAATGGCACCAGCTGGAATTTGGTTATCCAGGTGAGTGCCGTTCCCCACAACACGTCAACTGCGGTGAATCTATCGCCTAGTAAGTAATGCCCTTTGCTGAGTTGGTCCGTTAAGGTTTTATACATGGTCTCAAAATCACCGTAGGGCGACATACTCTGTGGAACTGGTTCACGCTTTTGTGAGCGATCAACAATCGCTGGCTCAAAACACGAGCTGTAATATACCATCCAGCGTAAATATGGGCCGCGCAGCGGATCGTCAATTTTCGGCGCAAGACCGGCGTCCGGGTATAGATCTGCCAGATATAAATACACCGCTGATTGTTCAGTAATAATCGCTTCGCCGTGTTTAAGTGTGGGCACTTTTCCCATTGGATTAATTGCTAAAAACGCCGGCTTTCTTTGCTCACCTTCTTTCATATTTAAAACGTAAAGATGGTATTCGGCGGCCAGTTCTTCCAGCAAGGTCAGCACGCCTGTGGAGCGGGTATTTGGGCAATGGTAAAAGGTTAGTTCGCGAACTGTGCTCATAATCAAACTCCTGATCGGGTTATGTTGATTAATAAGTAAGATGTTGAAAGTTGAAAATTTGCTTAGAAATGCGCCAGCCCGGCATTTGTAACATCTACAACGCGCGTAAGGCAAGAACAAATAGCCTGACTGGAGAATTATGCAAAGAAATAACTACAGCAGTGTGAAAAATAGTTCAAATTTTTATTTGAGAATACAGTAGTGTGAAATTAATATTTCTTAGCTATAGCTCAATAAATACACTAGGCGATAAATATACTGTCAAAAAATTGATTTTCACCATGCTAAGAGGCATGTAATGCGTTAAATATTTTAAAGAATTGAGGGAGTATTGGTTTTTTGCTTAATTCTGCTTAAATTTATTTGATTTATGGTGCAAAGTTTTGGATTTAGAACTTGCCATATCCAACTGTATTTTATGCGGAGCATTGCTTTACGTTCGCGTCAATACAAGTTTATATTTGGATCCAATTAATCTTAAGCAAAGAATAGTTGGAATTCTTACAGACTGTTGCTCGCGGGCTTATGATTGCAGCGCGCAATTATGGCATAATCAAACGCTCCAATAAATACGTCAATCAGGTAGCTAGAATTATGTTGAAAACGCTCTACGATAAATTGTGGGAATCCCATGCAGTTCACGCAGAACCCGATGGCACGACAATCCTGTACATAGATCGCCATTTATTACATGAAGTAACCAGTCCCCAGGCATTTGACGGTTTGCGCCTGACCGGCCGCGCACCGTGGCGCGTTTCAGCCAATTTAGTGGTTGCTGATCATAATGTACCCACTACTAATCGCATCAATGGTATCGCTGACCCAACTTCCCGTCTACAAGTTGAAACGCTGGACGCTAACACCAAACAATACGGCTTAACTTACTTTGGCATGAATGATAAGCGCCAGGGAATTGTGCACGTCATCGGTCCTGAGCAAGGTGCAACTTTACCGGGAATGACGGTTGTTTGCGGCGATTCACATACTTCTACGCACGGCGCTTTCGGCTGTTTGGCACATGGTATCGGCACGTCTGAAGTCGAGCATGTGCTGGCAACCCAGACACTGATCACGCAAAAATCAAAAGCCATGCTAGTGCAGGTTGATGGCGCGTTGCCGTTGGGCGTCACTGCTAAAGATGTAGTGCTCGCCATTATCGGCAAAATCGGCACGGCTGGTGGCACCGGTTATGCAATTGAATTTGCCGGTTCCGCAATCCGTAGTTTGTCGATGGAAGGGCGCATGACCGTATGCAATATGGCGATTGAGGCCGGAGCTAGAGCGGGCATGATTGCGGTGGATGATACGACTATTGATTACGTGAAAGGCCGCCCTTATTCGCCAGTTGGTCCGCATTGGGAGCAAGCGGTATCATACTGGCGCACCTTACATACCGATGCAGGTGCGCCATTTGATTTGGTGATTCATTTAAATGCTGCCGAAATCAAGCCGCAAGTAACCTGGGGTACATCGCCGGAAATGGTGTTGTCCATAGATGGACGTATTCCAGATCCGGACCAAGAAAAAGATGCGACTAAACGTGACGCAATTGAAAAAGCGTTAGCGTATATGGCATTAAAACCGAATACCGCGATCACCGATATCCGGATTGATAAAGTTTTCATCGGCTCGTGCACCAATTCACGGATTGAAGATTTACGCGCTGCGGCTTCAGTTGTACGTGGTAAATATCGCGCCTCAAATGTAAAATTGGCGATGGTGGTACCAGGTTCTGGTTTGGTGAAAGAGCAGGCCGAACGCGAAGGCTTGGACCGGATCTTCAAAGATGCCGGTTTTGAGTGGCGCGAACCGGGTTGTTCAATGTGTTTAGCGATGAATGCCGACCGCTTAGAGCCGGGCGAGCGTTGCGCTTCCACTTCAAACCGTAATTTTGAGGGCCGCCAGGGGCAGGGCGGACGCACGCATCTGGTTTCCCCTGCAATGGCGGCGGCAGCAGGTATCGCCGGCCATTTTGTTGATGTGCGTACTTTGCGTAACTAATATTTAAATATCGGACTATGATCATGAAAAAATTTGCACTATGTTGTTTGGCTGTCTTGGCAATCACTGTTTTATCTGCATGTAACACTATTGAAGGTTTTGGCAAAGATGTGAAAAATGCAGGGCAATCAATGGAAAATGCGGCTGCCAAAAAAACGAATAATTAATAGCGACTGAAATGTATTGGAAGAGCTGTCAGCATGGATAAATTTATTGTACATAAAGGAATTGTGGCACCGTTAGACAGAGCAAATGTCGACACCGATGCCATTATTCCCAAGCAGTTTTTAAAGTCGATACACCGCACGGGCTTTGGTCCCAACTTGTTTGATGAATGGCGCTATTTAGATCATGGCGAACCTGGCATCGACAACAGTCATCGCCCGCTTAATCCAGAATTTGTACTGAATCAGGCGCGCTATCAAGGCGCATCAATTTTATTGACGCGTAAAAATTTTGGTTGTGGATCTTCGCGTGAGCATGCTCCTTGGGCGTTGCAGCAATTTGGGTTTCGCGCCGTCATTGCGCCAAGTTATGCCGATATTTTTTACAACAACTGTTTTAAAAATGGTTTGCTGCCGATTGTGTTGCCCGAAGCGACTATCGATGCTTTGTTTAACGAAACTAATGCGTTTATCGGTTTTCAATTACAAATTGATTTAGAGAATCAAGTGATTTCTACGGCAAGCGCTGACCGTCATTTTGAATTTGAGATCGAGGCGTTCCGTAAACATTGCTTGCTTAATGGCCTGGATGATATTGCGCTGACTTTGCGCTCAGCTGACAAAATCCGCGAATTTGAAGCACGTCATTTAGCTAGTCAACCTTGGTTGGCTAACACAATTTAATCTTTTACCCAATTAAAATAATGAAAATAGCTATCTTGCCGGGTGACGGCATTGGACCAGAAATCGTTGCGCAAGCCGTTAATGTATTGAACGTATTGGGCGAATCATTTGAAATGGAAACTGCGCCAGTTGGCGGCGCTGGTTATGCTGCACACGGGCATCCATTGCCTGAAGCAACGCTAACTTTGGCAAAGCAAGCTGATGCAATATTGTTGGGCGCAGTGGGCGATTGGAAATACGACACGCTGGAACGTGCTTTGCGTCCTGAGCAAGCTATTTTAGGATTGCGTAAGCATCTGAATTTATTTGCTAATTTGCGACCGGCCATTTTATACCCTGAATTAGCCGGTGCTTCGACTTTGAAGCCTGAAATCGTCTCGGGTTTAGATATTTTAATTATTCGTGAATTAACCGGTGATGTCTACTTTGGTCAACCGCGTGGCGTGCGTATCGCAACTGATGGTGCATTTATTGGAGAGCGTGAAGGTTTTGATACGATGCGTTACGCGGAAACTGAAATCCGCCGCATTGCTCATGTGGCTTTTCAGGCCGCGCAAAAACGCGATAAGCGTTTAACTAGTGTCGATAAAGCCAATGTGCTGGAAACTTTCCAGTTCTGGAAAGACATTGTGACCGAAGTACATCAGGAATATCCAGATGTCGCTTTGGATCATATGTATATTGATAATGCTTCAATGCAATTAATCCGCGCACCGAAAAAGTTTGATGTGATCGTGACAGGCAATATGTTTGGTGATATTTTATCGGATGCGGCCGCAATGTTAACAGGCTCTATCGGCATGTTGCCTTCGGCGTCATTAGACGCCAACAACAAAGGTCTTTATGAGCCATCGCACGGCTCAGCACCTGATATTGCCGGTAAAGGAATCGCTAATCCATTGGCCACCATTCTTTCTGCTGCGATGATGTTGCGCTTTACCTTGGCGAAACCAGAACAAGCGGATCGAATTGAAACAGCGGTTAAAAAAGTGTTAGCACAAGGTTTGCGTACCCCGGATATTTATGAGCCAGGCACCACGAAAGTAGGAACGGAAGAAATGGGTAATGCAGTGGTACGAGCGCTCACCTGAAAAGTCAAAATGAATACAGCAAGCACAATAAATAGTTAACGAAAGCGGGAAAAAAATGAAATTAGTTGGTTTAGTTGGTTGGCGTGGCATGGTAGGTTCGGTTTTGTTGCAGCGCATGCAGGAAGAGGGCGATTTTGCGCATATTGAGCCAGTCTTTTTTTCGACTTCCAATGCAGGTGGTAAAGCGCCGAGCATGGCTAAGAACGAGACGTCATTGCAAGACGCAAATGATATTGCTGCATTAAAGAAATGCGACATTATCATTACCTGCCAAGGTGGTGACTACACTTCTGAAATTTTCCCGCAACTGCGTGCTAGCGGCTGGAACGGCTATTGGATCGATGCGGCATCTACTTTGCGCATGAATGACGACGCGATCATTATTTTGGACCCAGTCAATTCCGACGTAATCAAATCTGGCTTGTCACGCGGCATTAAGAATTACATCGGCGGCAATTGCACAGTTTCATGCATGTTAATGGGGTTGGGCGGTTTATTTGAGCATGATATGGTGGAGTGGGTCACCAGCATGACCTATCAAGCGGCCTCTGGTGGCGGCGCGCAACATATGCGTGAATTGCTTACTCAGTTTGGTCAAATTAATGCTTCTGTGAAATCCTTATTGGATAACCCTAGCTCGGCAATCTTAGAGATTGATCGCCAAGTGCTGGCTCAGCAACATGCATTTACGGCTGAAGACACCAAACAATTTGGTGTCCCATTGGCTGGCAACTTAATCCCCTGGATAGATAAAGATTTAGGTGATGGTAGCTCCAAAGAAGAATGGAAGGCTGGCGCAGAAACCAATAAAATTTTAGGACGCGGTGCCGGTTTCAATAAAACTGCGATTCCTGTTGATGGTTTGTGCATACGAGTTGGTGCTATGCGTTGTCATTCTCAGGCATTGACTATCAAGCTTAAGCAAGATGTGCCGTTAAATGAACTGGCAGACATTATTGCGCAAAACAATCAATGGGTTAAGGTAGTTGAAAATACCCGTGAAGCATCTATGCGCGAATTAACGCCGGCAGCAGTTACTGGCAGCATGACAATTCCTGTTGGACGGTTACGAAAGTTACAAATGGGCGGTGATTATCTATCGGCATTTACTGTTGGTGACCAATTGCTTTGGGGTGCGGCGGAGCCTTTGCGGCGTATGTTGCGGATATTGGTGGATTAATTTGCAATTAAAGATGAAAAAAGGGACGTTTCAGTCCCTTTTTGACAATATAACTGTTCCTATCTAAAAGTGCGTCATATAATCATGTTTCACACAACAATTGTCGCAGGGTAACATTATGTCATAAGTGTTGCTTCTGCATCATTGATATTGCTAGCAAACAAGATAAACTTGCAAGGCTAAGTTCCTGATGTTAATGTGAAAAGCAGAATAATTATTTGGAGACAAGCAAATAGGAAAAGCATGCTACACAACATAGCTGTTTAATAATCCTATTGCATCTCTTGAGTTTGCCGCCAGTTCGGTTATACCCTCAATCAATCTTATGCCACAGAATATGCAACCGAAAAAATACGCAAGATTCGCTTCAATGGGTGTTAAAACGTTTAGTTTAGCGTTAGCTTCTTCGTGTCTGATCTATTCGGGAGCAGACGCAGCAGGTTTGGGCAAGTTAACTGTCCTCTCTGCGCTTGGACAGCCATTGCGAGCTGAAATTGAACTGACTTCGGTCACTCAAGACGATGCTGGTAACTTGGTTCCCAAATTAGCCAGTGCTGAAGCTTTCAAGCAAGCTAACATCGATTTTAATTCCAATTTATTGTCGTTACGCTTTGCAGTTGAAGAGCGTGGCTCTCGACATTTTGTATTGGTTACTTCAACGCAATCAGTCAATGAGCCATTTGTAGAAATCCTATTAGAATTAAATTCAAGTAGTGGTAAGTTAATCCGCGAATACACCATGCTGATTGACCCGCTTGAAATGCAGGCAAATAACTCTGCAACTAGTGTTAGTTCAGGTTCGGCTTCCAGATCCAGTCTTACATCAACGCCAATCACGCCAAGCTCCACAACTACAACGGCAAAATCGGCAGAACATGCCTCCAATGTTGTTGTGAATAAAAATGCGGGTCCGGCAGGTGATAAGGGCGCAAGCTACCAGATTAAAGCAGGCGATACCTTAGGTAAAATTGCAGATAAATTTAAACCTCAGGGTGTTTCTTTAGATCAGATGTTGGTTGCATTGCATCGCAATAATTCATCGGCTTTTATTAACGACAACATGAACTTGTTGCGTTCAGGCCGTATTTTAAGTATTCCTGACACTGCTGAGGTTGAGCGTACATCGCAATCTGAAGCCAAAAAAATTATTTTGGCTCAATCTGTTGACTTCAATACTTATCGCAATAAGGTTGCTAATCAAGTAGCACAGGCTCAACCTGAAAAAGCGGTTGAGACCAAAAAAACTGACAGCGGAAAAATTACAGCCAAGGTGACTGAGGCTCCAACGCCAATAAATGAGTCCAAAGATAAACTAAAATTATCTAAGGCTCAAATGCAAGATCAGGCTGATAAAAAAGCGCTGGAAGAAGATAAGATTGCGAAACAAAAAGCACTTGATGTGGCCAATGCGCGTGTTAAAGAGTTAGAGCAAAATACGGCGAAACTGCAAAGCATACTTGATCTTAAAAATAAAACCGCTCCAGTAGCCGCTCCTGTGAAAAATGTTGAGCCAGATCATTCTGCTTCAACACCAGCACTAGCGCCAGCGCCTACAACAGCATCTGCGCCAGCATCTTTGCCAGCTATTGAAGCTAGTGTTCCAGCATCTATGCCAGCGCACAAGCCTGTTCGTCCGCGCGTGCAAGCTGCACCAGTACCTGAGCCAACACCAGGATTCTTTGACGGCTGGCTGAAGTATTTGCCATATGGAGCAGGTGTGTTAGCGTTGCTTGGAGTAGCCGGAATTTACTCTAGTAAGCGCAAGAAAAAGCCTGAGCATTTTGATGATGAAAGTATTTTGACTGGTTCCAGCATGAAGGCCAATTCCTTATTTGGCTCTACTGGTGGTCAAAGTGTTGATACCAATAACAGCGTCTTTAACTCTAACTTTGCGCCTTCCGCCAGTCAGTTGGATGCGAATGAAGTTGATCCGGTAGCAGAAGCAGATGTGTATATTGCCTATGGCCGTGATGAGCAAGCGGAAGAGATTCTAAAAGAGGCTTTGCGTACCCAGCCAGATCGTCAGGCAGTGCGCGTTAAGCTGTTAGAAATATACGCTCATCGTAAAGATACCCGTACCTTTGAAACCGTAGCCAGTGAGCTTTATGGTATGACAGGTGGTGCTGGCGCAGATTGGGCGCAAGCGGCTTCTTTGGGTATCATTATCGACCCACAAAACCCATTGTATGCAGGCGGCCTTGCTGCTGAGCATTCATCGGTGTTAGGTGCATCAACGTTGCCGATTGAAAGTCTTGATCCTGAAGCGTTGTTAGGTAATTCTTTATCGCAACAAATGTTGGATTCAATTTCAGCCAAACACGATAGCAGTCATTCCTTAATGCTCGGTGATATTAATGATCGGACGCATAGAACGGATGAATTAGATGATGGTTTGGATTTTGACCTTGGTTTGACGACTGCAGCTGTCCCAGAAAATGAGTTCAAATCCTCGTTCTCATCGACTCCGGTCAAGGAAGATGCGCCAACCATCGCTATGCCTGCTCATGAAGCCAAGGAAAGTTTTGACATGGCCGACTTTGCTGTGGCTTTGCCACCAGAAACTCCTGCTGAAGAAATCATACCAATGATTCCAACTAAAACTGCTCCAGCAGCGCATGTTCAGCCTGACGCTGAAGAAATTGGAATGGATTTTGCCGCGTTGGATTTTGATTTTGATATTCCGAAATCTAAGCCAGAAGAGGTAGTGCAGGTTGAAACGCATACGCATCACGATGATGATATGTCGATGCTGGAAATGCCAACATCACATCAGCCTGAACAAGCTGCGCCATCATTTGATTTTGATTTGTCAGACATCGATTTGGAATTGCCTAAAGTGGCGACTGAGGCGCATCATGCAGAGCCAAGTTTTGCGCAAGCAAGCCCTGTTGAATCTAAACATGATGCAGCACCTCAAGCTCCTGTTGAAATAGTTTCGGAGGCTGAATATAGCGCAGAAATGGCGACGAAATTAGATTTGGCGGTTGCTTATCAAGAAATTGGTGATAAAGACGGTGCCCGCGAATTATTGGATGAAGTTCTTAAAGGCGGAAATCCAGAGCAAATCGCTCGTGCAAAAGCGATGATGCATGAAATGGCTTAATTGCTGGTAGGTGCTGGTATGACTGACTTTAGTCAGGCAGCAACATAAAAAACGGGCGCGGCATGATGCTAAGCGCCCGTTTTGCTTTATAGTGCTGCCATTATTTTTACTTAGGAATGCAATTGAAACGGATAGTATTAGGCGTTCAATATGACGGCAGACCTTGGCTCGGCTGGCAATCTCAGCCCAATGGTCAGACCGTGCAAGATATGCTTGAAAAGGCACTGCAAAGCATTGCTACGCAGCCGGTTAAAGTGTCATGTGCTGGAAGAACCGATGCTGGCGTTCATGCTTTAGAGCAAGTTGTGCATTTTGATACGGATATTGATCGCTCGCTTACTTCCTGGGTGCGTGGTGTCAATGCCCATTTACCTGAGTCTATTGCGGTGCGCTGGTCTAGCGAAATCGCTCAAGCCAGTGAGCCTGAATTGGAGTTTCATGCGCGATTCAGTGCCAGGGCGCGCACATACCACTATGTTTTATACAATCATCCTGTGAGATCGCCGTTACTTTCTGGCCGGGTCGGCTGGGTTTTTCGCCCATTAGATGAACAGAAAATGCAGGATGCTGCTCAGTATTTGGTTGGTGAGCATGATTTTTCCGCGTTTCGGGCAACTACCTGCCAAGCAAAATCGCCGGTTAAAACGATGCATGAAATTACTCTTCAACGCCAAGGTAACTTTATCTTCTTAACTTTACGTGCGAGTGCATTTTTGCACCATATGGTTAGAAATATAGTCGGCAGCTTGATAGCTGTCGGTGTGGGCAAATATGAGCCAGAATGGATGCAGGAGGTGCTGCAAACAGCTGACCGCAGCATTTCCGCCCCGACATTCATGCCGGATGGTTTATATCTGGCTAAAGTTGATTACGATCCAAAATGGAATTTACCTCAGCAAATTTCTTCCTTAAATTGGTTTGCTTAACAGGGGCGAGTGCATGGTTACGCGTATCAAAATTTGTGGGTTAACGAGAAAAAAAGACGTACAGGTCGCACTACAATTGGGCGCACATGCCCTGGGTTTTGTGTTTTATCCCAAAAGCCCACGCCTTGTCAGCGCAGAGCAGGCACGTGAATTAATTGCCTTGCTGCCGCCGTTTGTCACATCGGTAGGTTTGTTTGTGAATGCCACTGTCGAGCAAGTGCTGGCGGTATTGGCTGTTGCTCCAGTGAATGTATTGCAGTTTCACGGCGATGAAACTCCAGAGCAATGTCATGCTATAGCCCAAGCTGCACAGCGCCCATTTATTCGTGCTTTGCGGGTTAAAGATGACATGTGTGCCGATGATTTGTTACAATGCGAAACGCTCTACCGGGTTAGCAGTCCCTGGTTTAGCGGGTTATTATTAGATTCCTTCGTAGATAGTTTCGGTGGTAGTGGAAAGGTATTCGATTGGTCAGTTATCCCAAAAGAACTCGCACCTCGGGTCGTTTTAAGTGGTGGCTTAACCGCGCACAATGTCAGTGGCGCAGTGGTTCAACTACGCCCTTGGGCCGTTGACATCAGCAGTGGTGTTGAGTTGGCTAAGGGTATTAAAGATCCGGCTAAAATGCGCGCTTTTGTAAAAGCGGTGCAAATGGCCGACACTAATTTACCTGAGAACGAATATGCCCTCCAATATGAATCCCAATCAAAATCCGTCTAATACAGCTACTGCCGCTACCTCCCCGCATTACCAACTACCAGATGAGCGTGGACATTTCGGTATCTACGGCGGTAGCTTTGTTTCCGAAACATTAAGTCATGCGCTCAATCAGTTAACGGACGCGTATGCGTATTACTCGCAAGATGCTGAATTTCTTGCTGAATATCATAGCGAGTTAAAGCACTTCGTCGGTCGCCCATCCCCCATTTATCACGCTAAACGCTGGTCTTCAGAGTTAGGTGGTGCACAAATTTATTTGAAGCGCGAAGATCTTAATCATACCGGCGCGCACAAAATCAATAATGTAATTGGCCAAGCCTTATTGGCTAAACGCATGGGTAAGCCACGAGTGATTGCCGAAACCGGGGCAGGGCAGCACGGCGTAGCAACAGCCACTATTTGCGCACGATTCGGTTTGGAGTGCGTGGTATATATGGGCTCGGAAGACGTAGCCAGACAAGCGCAAAACGTGTATCGCATGAAGTTGTTGGGCGCGACTGTTGTGCCTGTTGATTCTGGTTCTAAAACACTTAAAGATGCGCTCAATGAAGCGATGCGCGATTGGGTTGCCAATGTTGACAATACCTTTTACATCATAGGCACCGTGGCTGGTCCGCACCCTTATCCTAAAATGGTCAGGGATTTTCAAGTTGTGATTGGTAATGAATGTCTGGTGCAAATGCCGGAAATGACTGGCCGGCAACCAGATGCGGTAATTGCTTGTGTCGGTGGTGGTTCGAATGCCATGGGTATTTTTCATCCCTATATCGACTACGCCGATGTGCAATTAATCGGTGTTGAAGCGGCTGGAGATGGTCTGGAAACCGGTCGTCATGCAGCGTCACTGACTGCTGGCTCACCTGGCGTGTTACATGGCAACCGTACTTACTTGCTGCAAGACAAAAATGGACAGGTAATTGAAACTCATTCGGTTTCAGCTGGCCTGGATTACCCCGGCGTAGGCCCAGAACACGCATGGCTTAAAGATTCGGGTCGGGCGCAATATGTCACGATTACCGACCAGGAGGCACTGAAGGCCTTCCATGATTGCTGTCGGATAGAAGGGATTATTCCTGCATTGGAATCAAGTCATGCGATTGCCTATGCGACCAAATTAGCGGCAACTTTAGCAAAAGATAAATTATTGCTGGTTAATTTATCCGGACGTGGTGATAAAGATATGCATACCGTTGCTCAACAAGCCGGTATTAAACTTTAACTCCAAGGAGAAATCATCATGTCCAGAATTAAAAATACTTTTGCCGAATTGGCAAAAAATGGCCGTAAAGGCTTGATACCATTTATCACCGCCGGCGATCCAAGTCCAGCGATAACCGTGCAATTAATGCATGCTTTAGTACGCGGCGGAGCAGACATTATCGAGCTCGGCGTACCATTTTCCGACCCAATGGCTGATGGTCCGGTGATTCAACGTGCTTCAGAACGTGCTTTAAAGCATGGTGTTGGACTAATTGATGTATTACAATGCGTTCGTGAATTCCGTGCGAGTAATAAAATAACACCGGTAGTATTAATGGGATACGCCAATCCTATTGAGCGCATGGGAATAGAATTATTTGTTTCTGAGTCAGCAAATGCTGGCGTAGATGGCGTGCTGGTAGTAGATTACCCTCCAGAAGAATGTGTTGCATATGCGGCTTGTATGAAAAAACACGGCTTGGATGTAATCTTTTTGTTGGCACCAACATCGACTGACCAGCGCATAGCGCAGGTTGCTCAAATTGCCAGCGGGTATGTGTATTATGTTTCGCTAAAAGGCGTCACCGGAAATAATGCAATTGATTTAAGTGAAGTTAATCGGATGTTGCCTAAGATTAAGCAACATGTGCAGGTGCCGGTAGCAGTTGGTTTTGGAGTTCGCGATGCGGCTACGGCTAAATTAATTTCTCATGTTGCCGATGCCGTTGTTATCGGTAGCCGGATTATTCAAGAGATTGAAACGCATGATGCAAACCTTGCACCGGATTTAATGCTTACATCGGTACAGGATTTTTTAAGCACTGTGCGGCAAGCAATGAATCAATAAATTGACCATGGCTGCATTCATAGGATGCAGCTAGTAAAGAGGAGAGAAAAATGAGTTGGTTAGAAAAATTACTGCCACCACGAATTCAACGTAATGATGCTGGTACGCGCAAGTCCATCCCTGAAGGACTGTGGGTTAAGTGTCCTTCTTGCGAAGCGGTTTTGTATCGCTCCGATTTGGAAGTGAATTTGCATGTCTGCCCTAAATGCAGCCACCACATGCGGATTAGTGCACGTGAACGTTTGGATAGCTTGTTAGACGTTGGCGGCCATTATGAAATTGGCCAAGAAACTTTGCCAGTCGACACCTTGAAATTCAAAGACAGTAAAAAATATCCTGACCGCTTAAAAGCTGCTATGGAATCCACTGGCGAAACCGACGCGTTAGTTGTAATTGGCGGCTCTATTATGAGTATGCCTGTCGTTGTTGCCTGTTTTGAATTCGGCTTCATGGCTGGTTCGATGGGTTCTGTCGTTGGTGAACGTTTTGTGCGTGGCGCTCAAGCGGCATTAGAACAAAAAGTTCCATTCATCTGCATCACCGCGACTGGTGGCGCACGTATGCAAGAAGGCTTGTTGTCGTTAATGCAGATGGCTAAAACAACCGCGATGCTGACCAAACTGTCCGAGAAAAAATTGCCGTTTATTTCGGTATTAACTGATCCGACTACTGGCGGTGTTTCGGCTTCGTTTGCCTTCATGGGCGATGTCGTCATGGCTGAACCTAAAGCGTTAATCGGCTTTGCCGGTGCACGCGTGATTGAAAATACCGTGCGCGAAAAATTGCCGGAAGGGTTTCAGCGCTCTGAGTTTTTATTGACTAAGGGTGCGATTGATATGATTGTAGATCGCCGTAAAATGCGTGAAGAAATCGCTAAATTACTCGCTTTATTACAAAGTCAGCCTGCAGAAGCGGTGGCATAAGCCAGCTTAGTACCAAATAAAACCACGGTGCGCCGTGGTTTTTTCATTACATCTTTAAAATAATGACAAATATCAACACCACATCTCTGTCTACTTTAGCCGACTGGTTAGCTCATTTAGAAACCGCACATCCAACTGTCATCGAACTTGGCCTGCAGCGTGTAGGCTCCGTTCGCGATCGTTTGGGCATTCAATTTGAATGCCCGGTTATTATTGTCGGGGGCACTAACGGCAAAGGTTCTACCTGTGCGATGTTGGAATCAATCTTAATGCAAGGCGGCTATAAAGTCGGCTTGTACACGTCACCGCATTTAATTCATTTTAATGAACGGGCCAGAATCAATGGTGTATCCGTTGCGGATGCTGAATTCGTTAGCGCTTTTGAACAAGTAGAAGAAGCGAAGCAAGATACATCATTGAGCTATTTTGAATTCACTATGCTGGCTTGCGTAAAAATCTTTGCCGATGCAAAACTCGATGTCGTGATATTAGAAGTCGGTTTAGGTGGTCGTTTAGACGCGGTGAATATATTTGATGCGGATGTCGCCATCATCACCAGCGTTGATATTGATCATGTTGAATATTTAGGCGACACCCGGGAAGCGATTGGATTTGAAAAAGCAGGGATTTTCCGGGCAGGGCGTACAGCCATTTGCTCTGACCCAGCTGCACCGCTTTCACTCATCGAACATGCGAATAAAATCGGCGCAGATTTATGGTTATTTAATCGTGACTTTAATTATTCTGGCGATAAGCAGCAATGGAATTTTGCCGGTCGTCAGCATCGCCGTCATTCACTCGCATATCCGAGCTTGCGTGGTGCAAACCAGTTATTAAATGCGTCTGCGGCATTAGCGGCATTAGAAGCTCTTCGCACCCGTTTGCCATTAGGTGCGCAGGAAGTTCGTAGTGGCTTGGTGATGGTTGATTTGCCAGGCAGATTCCAAGTGCTGCCAGGGGTGCCGGCTGTGGTTTTGGATGTGGCGCATAATCCTCATGCGGCGGCTACTTTGCATCAAAACCTGGATAATATGGGTTTTCATGCTTACACCTATGCAGTATTTGGAGCGATGCAAGATAAAGATATTGCAGGTGTTATCAGTCAGTTAAAAAATCAGATAGATCACTGGTGCTTAACAGACCTGCCGCTGCCTCGTGGCGCTACGGCGGAGCACATTCAGAGCCTATTAACTGAGCAAAATGTTGTAAATGACAAGGATCATAGTATTCAATGCTTTGAAAATCCAGCTTCCGCCTACACTTATGCCGTAAGTAAAGCAGGGGAAAATGATAGAATAGTGGTTTTCGGCTCATTCTTAACTGTTGCGGGTGTAATTCAGCAACGAAATGAGCAGCAATGACGCTGAAAATGGCTGGTTACGACGTTGTTTTTAATTCTGTATTTTAATCATTAATTAAACTGAAATTACGCATGAGCTTGTTTTCAATTTTTAGTAAAAAACAACCCGAAGTGACTTCCGTTGCCGAAGCTTTAGCTGGAACGGCTGATGCCACACCCGCTAAATCAAAAAGCCGTAAATCAGATACGCGACACACAGATGCACAAAATGAGCAGTTGGTGCCTGAAAAAAAACGGGCTCGACGCCGTTTAATCGGTGCCATTGCCATGGTGTTAGCAGTAGTTATTGGTTTGCCTATGGTGCTTGATTCAGAACCTAAGCCATTAAATAAAAACATCGTTATACAAATTCCATCTAAGGATGCAACGGTCGCTTCTCTGGATCCGAAAGAAGAGATTGTCCAGAATGGGCTACAAGTTGACACGCCGATACCAGCACCTACAGCACCTAAACAGCCGTCAGTGCCGCCAGTTGCTAAAGCTGCGCCAGATACAAGAACAATTACACCTGTAACGACTGTGGCGGAAGCCGCGCCTAAAACAAGCAAGCCAGAACCGAAGATTGAAACTAAGGCCGAAGCCAAAGTTGAAACAGCGCATTCCAGTGAAATGGTTGCTAAGAAAGAGGCGGCAGCCAAACCTAAAGCCGAATCTAAAGCTGACTTTAAAGCCGACCCTAAACCTTCCGATTCGCACGTCACCAGCGCCGATGAATCAGCTCGAGCGATGGCCATTTTAGGTGGTGCTGACACTAGCGCTAAAGCAACTGCCGTAACGTCTCGTATTGTCGTACAGGTTGGCGCGTTTGCGACCCAAGAAAAAGTAAATGAATTACAAAGCAAATTAACGTCTGCAGGGTTCAAATCCTTTACTCAAAAAGTAGCGACTGATTCTGGCGATAAAATTCGCGTAAGAATCGGCCCTTTTTCTGATAAAGACGCTGCTGATAAAGTTAAAACGCAATTGGAGAAATTAGGATTAACCGGTAAGTTGGTTCCCCTGTAGTGTAACGACATTATTTGTATGACTTTATTCGATTACCTGGTTTTATTTATATTAATTACATCAATCATCATCAGTACCATGCGCGGCCTGTTAAAGGAAATTTTATCCCTCGCCAGTTGGGTAATCGCTTTCTTGGTTGCTAACGCTTATGGTGCACAACTAGCTGAATTCATCCCACTGACCGAACAATCAATCCGACTGATAACGGCATTTGTTTCCTTGTTCATTGGCGTACGTTTGCTAATGTGGTTATTGACAATGGCACTCGACAGCATCATTACAGCGAGCGGATTAAAGTCGGTGGATAGAAGTTTAGGTAGCTTATTTGGCGCAGCGCGCGGTTGCGTGATTGTGTTGGCTTTAACGTTTGTGTGCGGAATGACAAATCTACCGCAACAAGCATTTTGGCGAGAAGCATTTTTTAGGCCAACTGTAGAAACAGCGGCATTGGTCGTTAAACCATTATTGCCGGGCTCATTTGCACGGTATGTCAATTTTTAATTCATTGTTTTAGGAGTCCACCATGTGTGGGATAGTCGGCGTAGTTTCAAATAGTATGGTCAACCAAGTGATTTACGATGCACTGTTATTGTTGCAGCATCGTGGTCAAGATGCTGCAGGTATCGCAACCAATCACAGCAGTTCGTTTGCTATGCATAAAGCAAATGGCTTGGTGCGAGATGTTTTCCGTACTCGCAATATGCGTTCTTTACCGGGCAATGTCGGTATCGGTCATGTGCGTTACCCAACCGCTGGATCAACCAGCGAAGAAGAGGCACAACCGTTTTATGTGAATGCCCCATTCGGCATTACGTTGGCGCATAACGGTAACCTGACCAATGCTGAACAGTTGAAAATTGAACTGTTCAAAAATGATCGTCGCCACATCAATACCGATTCCGATTCGGAAGTGTTATTGAATGTGTTAGCGCATGAAATTCAACAAGCTACCAGTTCCTACTCGTTAGATCCGGCAACTCTGTTTGGTGCAATTGCACGCTTGCATAACCGGGTACGTGGTGCTTATGCGGTGGTTGCGCAAATTGCCGGTTTCGGTTTGTTAGCGTTCCGCGATCCTTACGGTATTCGCCCTTTATGCCTTGGCGTATTGGAAACAGACAAAGGCGATGAATACATGATCGCCAGCGAATCTGTTGCCTTGGAAGGTTTGGGCTTTAGATTTGTCCGCGATGTTGAACCTGGTGAAGCGATCTTTATTGATGAAGATCACAAACTGTACAGTCAACAATGTGCTGAAAATCCTAGTCTTAATCCGTGTGCCTTTGAGTATGTCTACTTGGCACGTCCGGATTCAATAATCGACGGTGCTTCGGTGTATGCGACGCGTCTTAAAATGGGCGAATACTTGGCAGAACAAGTGCGTCATCATATGGCTTCCGGTGCCATTGACGTGGTTATGCCGATCCCTGATACATCGCGCCCATCGGCAATGCAATTAGCGCTTAAATTGAACCTGGATTATCGCGAAGGTTTTATTAAAAACCGCTACATTGGCCGTACGTTTATCATGCCGGGTAATGTGTCACGTCGTAAATCGGTACGTCAGAAACTCAACGCAATCGGTTCTGAATTTAAAGGCAAATCGGTATTGCTGGTGGATGACTCCATTGTACGCGGCACAACTAGTCGTGAAATCGTTCAAATGGCCCGTGAATCCGGCGCAACCCGGGTTATTTTTGCTTCTGCAGCACCTCCGGTTAAATTCCCGAATGTGTACGGTATTGATATGCCAACCCGTCAAGAGTTGATTGCCTATGGCCGCAGTAATGAAGAAATCTGCCGTGAAATTACGGCCGATGCATTGGTCTACCAGGAAGTATCAGCCATGCGTCGCGCAATTGCTGATGTGAATCCACGTCTTACTAGCTTGGAAGCGTCTTGTTTTGACGGCGAATACATTACTGGCGATATTACCCGTGATTATTTGGATAGATTGGAAGCTGCGCGCAATAGCCCGAATTCGATGACTGAAGATGGCGTACCTTCACAATTAAATTTAAATTTAGCTAAAGGCGAATAGTTCCTATGGCCGGATTCACCACCACGATTTTGCATAATGATCGCCAGAGTTTAATTGAACATGGTTCTGTTCATAAGCCGATTCACACCGCGGTGACCTACGGGTATTCCGATGCGCGTGAGTTGGCTGAGGTGTTTCAAGGCAAAAAAAGTGGTTACCGTTATGGTAGACAGGGGAATCCGACCGTAACAGCGTTAGAAGACAAGCTCACAAAAATGGAAGACGGCGTAGCCAGCCTGTGTTTTGCCAGTGGTATGGCAGCCATCGGCGCGCTACCGTTAGCGTTATTAAAGTCGGGAGACCACGTTGTTTCGTCGGCTTTTTTGTTTGGCAATACCAGTAATTTATGGCAAACAGCAGCTAATTTGGGTGTTGAGGTCAGCTTTGTTGATGCCACTAATGTTGCTAATGTCGAAGCGGCCATAACGAAGGCAACGCGCATGGTGTTTGTAGAAACCATCGCTAATCCACGTACCCAAGTTGTTGATTTGGCTCAAATTGGCGCACTTTGTCAGGCACGTGGAATTCTATTTGTGGTGGATAACACCATGACTTCGCCTTATCTGTTCCGCCCTAAAGCTGTTGGCGCAGGTCTGGTGATTAATTCTTTAACTAAAGCAATATCAGGGCATGGTGATGTCTTGGGCGGCTGTATTACCGATACTGGCGCGTATGACTGGCGTAACTATCCGAATATAGCAGTCAACTTTCAAAAGCAAGCGGTGCAGCAATGGGGAATTGCCCAGTTGCGCGCTAAATCTTTACGTGATTTTGGCGCTTGTTTGTCGCCCGATGCGGCACATCAAATTGCCATCGGTGCCGAAACTATGGCACTCCGAATTGATCGTCAATGTAGCAATACTAGTCAGCTAACAGAAATGTTGGCCGCACATCCAAAAGTAGCAGCAGTCTATTATCCTGGCCTGAAAAATCACCCTCAACATGGTTTGGCAAGTGAATTATTCAAAGCGCAGGGTTCTATTTTTAGTTTTGAATTAAACGCCGATATCGACTGTTTTGATTTTTTAAATCACCTAAAAATTGCCATCTCCGCAACCCACCTGGGCGATAATCGCACCTTGATTATTCCTGTAGCACACACCATTTTCTTTGAAATGGGTGCCGAACGTCGTGCTGCAATGGGTATTGCCGAGTCGTTGATTCGTGTTTCCGTTGGCATTGAAGATCCTGCCGATTTGTTATCTGATTTCAAGCAAGCCTTAGAGCTTTCCTGAAACTCGTTGAAATTCACCGAAGCTAGCTGTCCCTTTTAGGATAACCATGTTACTGCAATCCCTACGCATGACTTGGCGCGATTGGCGTGCCGGTGAATTACATTTTCTGTTAATCGCTTTAGTGATTGCCGTCGGTGCGCTCAGTTCCGTCGGCTTTTTTGTTGATCGGGTTAGCAGCGGTTTGCAACGCGATGCCAATCAATTGTTGGGCGCTGATTTGGTGATTAGCTCTGACGCACCGATCGGTAACAATCTGCGGGAGCCAACCAAAGGCTTACAACAAGCCGAAACCGCCAGCTTTGTCAGCATGGCTGTGAATAATGATGAGTCACTCAGCAAATTAGTGTCCGTTAAATCAGTTTCAGCTCAATATCCGTTGCGCGGTCACCTTACTTTAGACAGCGGTATTGCTCAGCAGCAGATTCCCGCATCGGGCACGGTCTGGGTTGATCAAGCCGTATTAACTGCGCTAAACACCCAACTCGGACAACGCCTTAAACTAGGTGACCAATTTTTCACCGTCAGCCATTTGATCCAAAACGAACCCGATCGCGGTTCAGCCTTCATTAATTTTGCTCCTCGAGTGATGTTGGCGGAAAGCGATTTAGCCGCAACTAACTTAATCCAGCCTGGCTCACGGGTAACTTATCGGCTGATGTTATCGGGCGCCGCCAAGCAAGTCAGTGCAACGCAAAAGACACTGGTAAAAATGATTGAAAG
Organism: Solimicrobium silvestre; assembly: GCF_002976435.1. GTDB lineage: Bacteria > Pseudomonadota > Gammaproteobacteria > Burkholderiales > Burkholderiaceae_D > Solimicrobium > Solimicrobium silvestre. The sequence continues at coordinate 160,741 of NZ_PUGF01000009.1, forward strand.
CCAGCAGTTAAAAGGCGTGAATTTAGAATCGCTGGAAACTGGCCGGCCAGAAATGAGCTCTACGCTAGACCGAGCCAAACAATTCTTATCCTTAGTTAGCTTGCTATCAGCGATGCTGGCCGCATTAGCGATTGCCTTGGCTGCACGCCGTTTTATGTTACGCCATATTGATGCTTGCGCCATGTTGCGTTGCCTGGGCATGACGCAAACACAAGTCACAACATTGTTTTTGATTGAATTTTTTACGCTAGGACTCGTCGCCAGCTTACTTGGCGCAGCGTTGGGCTACTTTGGACATTTAGCCTTACTCATCTGGTTGGGCAGTTTTATCAGTACCACTTTACCGGAACCCTCTGTATTACCGGCATTGCAGGGGATTGCGATCGGCATGTTGTTGTTGATCGGTTTCGCCATTCCACCTATTTTGCAACTGCGCAATGTTCCACATAACTTGATGGTGCGGCGCGAAACCGGTACGCCCCAAGCGCATACCATCTTCGCCTATCTGATTGGTGTCGTCATGTTTGCGATTTTGCTGGTCTGGCAAACCGGCAACGTTAAATTAGCGGGCTTTACCTTGCTGGGATTTTTAGTCGGCATGCTCGTTTTTGCAGTATGTGCCTGGGCTTTTTTACGCGCGATGAAACTCATGCGAGGCTGGTTTCATTTTCCGGCTTGGCGCTTCGCCATTAACGCATTGCAACGCCGTCCGGTTGCGAGCATCGTCCAAGTCGTGGCCTTGTCCTTGGGGCTAATGGCTTTATTGTTGCTGACTGCTATACGCGCCGATTTGCTGTCTGCCTGGCAGCAGGCAACGCCGGCTAACGCACCAAATCAATTCATTATTAACATTTTGCCGGAACAAAAAGAACCGATTGCTGCGCTGCTTGCTCAACACAAAGTAGACAATCCTGCGCTCTATCCGATGATACGTGGCCGTTTAATTGCCGTAAATGCCACATCAATTAGTGCTAAAGATTTTGAAGCCGACAACGCCAAGCGCATGATTGAGCGTGAATTTAACCTGTCAACAATGGCCCAAATGCAAAGCCATAACCGCTTAATTTCCGGTCAATGGTTTTCCGGCGACAAGCCAGAAGCATCTGTAGAAGAGGGCATCGCCAAAACGCTGCGCTTAAAACTAGGTGATAAATTGCGCTTTGATGTAGCGGGGCAGCAAATGGACGTGGATATTACCAGCATCCGTAAATTGGACTGGGGCTCGATGCAAGTCAATTTCTTTGTGATTATCAATCCCAAAAGCGCCGTTGGCTTGCCGCAAACTTTTATTACGGCTTTCCATCTGCCTGCCAATCAACCGGGGTTAATCGCCGAATTATCACGTGACTACCCGAATTTAACCATTGTTGATACCGGCGCGGTGCTGCTTCAGTTGCAGCACGTGTTGGATCAGGTTGTCGCTGCTGTGCAATTTTTATTCTTATTTACCTTGGCTTGCGGTTTACTGGTGTTGTATGCGGCGCTACAAAGTTCCCAGCAACAACGCTTGCAAGAAGCCAGTTTATTGCGTGCGTTAGGCGCATCCAAAAAGCAACTTTCCCAAGCGCAATGGATAGAATATGGCTTGCTGGGTAGTTTGGCCGGCTTGCTGGCAGCAAGTGGCGCGGCAGCAATCGGCTGGGTGTTGGCACATCAAGTGTTTGAATTTGCTTTCCATCCAAGCCCGGTATTATGGCTGTTTGGTTTAGTCGCAGGAGCACTGTGTGCCTTAATTGGCGGCTGGCTAGGTTTGCGGCATATATTGCGGCAACCGCCATTATTAAGCCTGCGCGAAGCATGAAAGTTGCCTCATTTTTTGCAAAATTTCTTTTATATCTATTTAACTTATCTCTGATTCAATGACTCAACATAGTGACAGCAGTACTCTTTACGAACAAATTGGCGGGGCAGAAAAACTACGCGAACTGGTCGACCGGTTTTATGACTTGATGTCGTTGGAAGCGGATTTTAACGGCATTTTAAAATTGCATCCAACACCCTTATCTGGCTCACGCGATAAATTATTCTGGTTTTTAAGCGGCTGGATGGGCGGGCCGGATTTGTATATTGAACAGTTTGGACATCCGCGCTTGCGCGCACGCCATTTACCCTATCAAATTGGTATTTCTGAACGTAATCAATGGCTCATCTGTATGTGTACAGCGATGCAAGACATGCAAATAGAAGAAAAACTTCGTGATCGTTTGCTACAGTCTTTTTATGAAACAGCGGATTGGATGCGTAATCGGGAAGGCTGATTTAGTCTCAGATTCACCAATACATTGAACCAAGAAATAATTTACTTTAATCGCAGCAACTTACGAGCCGTCAGGCCGACAAATAATGAAACCGATCCACGAAATTCTCCAATGGCAAGACGCCCAACAAACGCAGCACATTGTCTGGCGCGCCGAAAATGGAGTTACTGCGCCCAAAAAATTCATTGTTGCCGATGACACATTAACGGCAGATAGTGCCTACAAATTGGCGTGCGAAGGTTGTGGCCTGTTATGGCAGGGCGACTTTCAAAATGCCCGCCAATTATTACAAGCCTTAGCGCGACGCTGTGATCGCCCAGATAAAAAACCACGTAAAGCGGCAAAAGAAGCTGTTGAGCCGACATCGGCGCAAGTATTTAATTTGCACCGACAAGCTCAATCGCAACGCGCCCGAATTTTGGCGATGGTATTAATCCCCCTGAATTCTGATTACACAATTCCCCTAAAACGTGCGCCCAACGTGCTGGATGCCTGTACCGAAGCTTATGGAAAGCTGACTGAAGCAACGCCGAACTCCATCGTTTCTTTACGTGAACTGCAAGGCTTGATTGGCGCGCATGAATGGCGCAAAAAAGGTGTAGCGATTCCTGAACTGGAAGCCAATATTCATCCACATTACGGCGTTTTTTCTCCGGTGCGTGGCGAATACATCGGCCTGGTTGCGAATGCCGTATTGCCTAACACGCAACTCGCGTTTGATATTGGTACAGGGACTGGTGTGCTGGCTGCCGTACTAGCTAAACGCGGCGTGCAGCGCGTTATTGCAACCGACCAAGATCCACGCGCTTTAGCGTGCGCGCAAGAAAACCTGCAACGGCTCGGCTTTTTGAATCAGGTGCAACTGACTTCAGTCGACTTGTTTCCAGAGGGCAAAGCACCACTCATCGTTTGTAATCCACCGTGGGTTCCTGCGCGTCCTAGTTCACCGATTGAATACGCTATTTTCGATCCGGAAAGCCGCATGTTAAAAGGCTTTTTAGCGGGTTTAGCCGAGCATTTGGACGTAAATGGGGAAGGGTGGTTATTACTTTCCGACTTTGCCGAGCACTTAGGACTTCGTACCCGTGCAGAATTATTGCTGTGGATAGAGCAAGCCGGTTTGCAGGTGGCCGAACGCATTGACGTGAAGCCAACGCACCCTAAAGTAGTTGATCAGACCGATCCGTTACATACCGCCAGAGCCGCAGAAATAACTTCGTTATGGCGCTTAACAGCAAATTTATTAGCAACTAAGAGTAAATAAAGAAAGAAGAAACATGAACAAACCAGCACGAATTTTGACCTTTAAATGCAAAAAATGCGCAAAACCGGTACAGGTGTTTTTGCAAAAAGTTTCCGCATGCTCCCACATTCAGCCTTATCAAGGCATTTGCAAATGCGGTGAATTACATCGCCACGCTACAGGTCAGGCAGATGCCGTGACCTCGTTTATCAATTCGGCAGATAGCGATTGGTCCCACCATCATTAAACAAGCTATTTAGTTTAAAACATTCAATTACTTATTTAAGTAATTGAATTTAAACTATAAATTTTATTTCTTGCTCAGCCTAAAACAAGCGAACATGTTCAATATTAAAAAAATATCTCCCAATATGGCGGCAATGTTGGCCGTTTGTTTTAGCTTGACTGTTTTATCGAGTGATTTGGCCCACGCAGTTGACACCACGTCGTCAAATGCCACCACTGTTCCTCCAGCAACTGAGCTACTTATCCCAGACAGTGAAGCTTGGGCAATACACTGGCAAGCAACCAACATCACCCAAAAACATTCTGACTTCATCGCACCCTACAGCGGTACCAATAGCTTGAACCCACATGGTGGGATGGAAGAAACTACCGACACCACACTGTTCCTTGGATTACGTTTGTGGAGTGGCGCAGAAGTATGGCTTAACCCTGAAGTTGATCAAGGCTTTGGTTTTGACAATACGCTTGGAGTGGCTGGCTTTCCCAGTGGCGGCGCTTACAAAATTGGTGCCAATACACCTTATTTACGCTTCCCCAAATTATTCGTACGCCAGATAATTGCCTTAGATGGCACAAACGAAGCGATTGCCGCTGCGCCGAATCAGTTAGCTGGCAGCCAAACATCGAACAATGTCACGCTTACCGTCGGTAAATTTTCGGTAGTTGATATTTTTGATACCAACAGTTATGCGCACGATCCACGCGCCGACTTTTTAAACTGGTCTATTTTTGAAGCTGGTTCTTATGATTATGCGGCGGATCCATGGGGCTTTACCTTTGGTGCGGCCGCCGAATGGAACCAAGATTGGTGGACCTTACGGGCGGGATTTTTTCAATTGTCATCTGAGCCAAACGGGAAAATTACCCGTATCAACTTTGGAGAAAATTCCACCAACCTGGAAGTTGAAGCAAGGCATCAGTGGTTAGGCCATCCAGGGAAAATCAAACTACTCACCTGGATTAACCAGGGACGAATGGCTAGCTACCAAGATGCGGTTGCGCTTGGGCAAGCAACGAATTCAACGCCAGACGTTGCTTTAGTGCGTCGTTACAGCTCTCGCGCTGGTGTTGCTCTGAATATGGAACAGGAAATATCAAGCGATATAGGCGCTTTTGCGCGCCTTAGTGCTAATCGGGGTGACAAAGAAACTTATGAATTTAGCGATATTAACCAATCCATTTCGGCTGGCTTATCGATAAAAGGGGGGACTTGGGCTCGTGAGAATGACACGATTGGAATCGCTGTTGTAATGAACCGGATTTCTGGTGATGCTCAAAAATACTTTACTGCCGGAGGCTTAGGTTTGTTGATTGGTGATGGCAATTTGAACTATGCACCAGAAAAAATAGTGGAAATGTTTTACTCGATGCAATTCAGTTCCACTGCAACAGCGAGCGTCGATTATCAATATATTGCTAATCCGGCCTACAACCAAGATCGTGGCCCAGTGTCGGTTTATAGCCTTCGTCTACACGCCAATTTCTAATAGCTCACCCAATAACTAACTTAATTTATTAAATTAAGTTAGTTCATTAACCAATTGATTTAATTGGATTGATAGCTGGCTTGACTTTCATTTTTCATACCTAGCCCAAGCCCCGCAACTACGGCGGGAACCACTTGGCTGAGATGATTGGAAAATGCAAATAAATGCGGCAGCTGCAAGCCTTTTCGCGACCAGATTGCCTGAAAATCCAGTACCACATCCACCCCGGCTTTATCCGTGATGGGAAGCGCATGCTGGGTCTTGTCCGACACTTTGGACTTAGGCAAAATTGCCGCACCGATGCCAAGCATGGCCCATTCTTCCAGCACCTGATAACTCATGGCTTGGCCTGCATACTCGTTCAGTTTGCGACGATGACTGCGAAACAGCGCTCGAGTAGCACGTGACAGGCCGCAGCCGTCCGGGACCATCACATAGGTTTCGTCGGAAATATCTTTAAATTGCACCGATTGCGCATGTGGAGACTTGTGCAGTTCCGCCAGCCGGGGAATAAAAAGTAGCGGTTCCTGGTACAAAAAAGTGCTATCCCAGCTCCCTTTGTGGGTATTGGTAATCCCAAAAACAAAATCTAGCTGATCGCTATCCAACATGCGATACAGGTCTTCCATATTCATTTCGCGCAGCACTACATCAACAGCGGGGTTTTCACGCTGAAACGGTTCGATCATCAAACCAAGCAAATTCGCGTTAATGAGCGGTGAGGTGCCTATTCGTATCAAACGTTTTTCCGGCTGAAGAAATGCCTGAGCCTGATGCACCAGCGTAGCCTGTGCGCTTAGCACATCAATAATACAAGGCAGAATATGAATGCCGAATGCTGTTAGCGTCACTTTTCGTGTGGTGCGGACGAACAGGCGCTCGCCTAATTCCTCTTCAAACTGAGCAATTCCATTCGATAAAGTCGGCTGAGTGACAAAGCATTCTGCGGCAGCGGCAGTAAATGAGCCTGTAGTGGCGACGGCATGGGCAAAACGAAGTTGATTCAAATTCATGGTTTATTAATAGATTTATTGAATGAGTGGCATGTTGAATGACAATTTTTAAATAAGTTCACAAAAGAATATCCTACTTCTTAAGCGAACACCACGTTTGCGAGAGTTAGTAAATGAAGTAGCAAATGAAGTGAAAAATACATTCATCAACGACATATAAAGGAAATACCATGATTTATTTGCAAATCAGCCTGAACATTGCACCAATCAACCGTCCAGCAGCAGCCGCAATTTATAGCAAGTTCAAAAGTGCGTTCTTGGAACAGGTACCAGGCGCTAAGTCTAAAGAACTGTTGATACGGGATGAAGACGTTCAGGTACAGCACGGTTTTGATACGAGAGAAAACGCCAACGCTTATCTCCACAGCGCGCTCTTTACCAACGACGTGGTGGTTAGTTTGAAACCGCTGTTAGCGTCCGATCCAGACGTGCGTATCTACGCTGCGCACTAAAAGCAGATTCACAGCTTGAAAAAATTTAAATGTTAAACACCGGCTTATCGCAACGCGCGGTACTGCATTCTAACGATTTGCCTTGAGTCCAAAGTCCTGCCGCGGGCGTTCACCGACGCCTGTTGGCAAGGGGGCGAAGAAATCAGGGTGAATTTGTTGCTAGCCAATAGGCAGTTGAATACGTAACTCGCATTTGAGCACACACAAACTGTATTCTGATTTGGCTGATGGTAATATAAGGATTGAAATTACATGATTACAAATCACATTTGATTTGAATTGCAAGTAATTGATTTATTTGAATAAAATAAAAGAAAATCGCGTGGTGTATCAATAAATAAAATTACTGCTATAGTGAAATGACACATTGCTGTGTCTTGATATTCACGCGATTTATCCTCTGGGAGTGCCACATGCCCATGCTTTCTTCTGATGTTCCAATCCCTACTTTAAACTCACTAAATACATCGGCTTTCGACTATTGGACTGATACCGCCCAGCGTACATTGCTGTTCTGGGATGCCTTGCGCGAGCGCGGTAATGACTATATCGAGCATGAACAATCCGGCAAACCGCCAGTGCTGGTGTTTGATTACCAAATTATTCTTGATGCGCGCAAATTCACGCGCGCCGCAAATTACGCGCTGGCTGCGATACTGCCACCGGCTGGTTGCATTCCAACTGACTTGAATAAACGTCCGTTTGTCGTGATCGACCCACGCGCTGGACATGGCCCGGGTATTGGCGGTTTTAAAATGGACAGTGAAATCGGCATCGCACTTAAAGCCGGTCATCCTTGCTATTTCGTAATGTTCTTCCCGCATCCGGTGGAAGGGCAAACGATAGAGTGTGTAACCAATGCTGAGCGCCTGTTTCTTGACAAAGTCAACGAGCGACATCCACATGCGCCCGGCAAACCATTCGTCATCGGTAATTGCCAAGGCGGATGGGCGTTGATGATATTGGCTGCTCTTGCGCCGAACTCGGTTGGTCCAATCCTACTGGCCGGCTCGCCGATTTCCTATTGGGCAGGCGTCGAAGGCAAGAATCCGATGCGGTATATGGGCGGTTTATTGGGTGGAACTTGGGCTGCCTCGTTTGCTGGTGATTTAGGTAATGGGAAGTTTGATGGTGCCAATCTGGTCAATAATTTCGAAAAATTAGATCCTGGCAACACGCATTGGAGCAAGCTTTATGGCTTGTACGCCAATATTGATACCGAAAAGGAACGTTATCTTGAATTTGAACGCTGGTGGGGCGGGCATTTCCTGTTAAATAAAGAGGAAATGGAATGGATATCGCAAAATTTGTTTGTTGGAAACCGCCTGAGCGCAGGCGAGATAACGATCGACGGCGAAACAGTGAATCTGCGCAATATTCGCTCGCCCATCGTCGTTTTTGCGTCGTGGGGTGACAACATTACGCCGCCGCAACAGGCCTTGAACTGGATACCTGATTTATATGACAGTGCAGATGAAATTCGCGACAACGAACAAACTATTGTCTATTTTCTTCATGAGCAAATAGGGCACCTCGGCATTTTTGTCTCTTCCGGCGTGGCAAATCGCGAACACAGTGAATTTGCCAGCGCGCTTGATTTAATCGACGTCCTGCCGCCTGGCTTATACGAGGCGATCATCCGGGACACAACCCCAGATATGCCGGGATTATCCTTTGGCGATGATAAACACGTGATCCGATTCGAGCCGCGTGACGTCGCGGATATTCTGGCGTTAGGCGATGGGCGCGAAGGTGAGAAGGCCTTTGAATTGGTGCGGCACGTGGCTGAATTGAACCAGTCCATGTATGACAAATTCATGTCTCCTTTTGTGAAAATGTTTTCCAGTGAACTGACAGCAACATGTTTGCGGAACCTGAATTCGGCCAGATTAGAACGTTCGCTCATTTCGGACTCCAATCCGATGTTAAAAGCATTAAAACCACTAGCAGATATGGTGCGCGCCCAACGCAAGCCCATTGCCGCCGATAATCCTTGGCTAAAAGCGGAACAAAAAACTGCCGAGGCAATACGCAACTCCTGGGACAGTTATCGTGACAAGCGCGATGCCGGTTACGAAAAACTATTCAAAGCCATTTACGAATCGCCGCTAGTTGCAAGCATGAGTGGATACAACCAGGAAGAGGGAACCAGACACCGTTCAAACGATGAGCAAGACGAAAAAATGCGCCAACGGCGCGCTGAGCATGAATGCTGGTTTGAACAAGGCAGCGTAGAAACCGGCTTCCTGCGCTTATTAATCTTTGTCGCCAGTGGTAATGGGGTGATCGATGAACGTCCTTTTAATGGCATCCGGCGCTTGATGCTTGAAATCGGACTCGACAAAACCGTGAGCTTGCAACAATTAAAAGCGACCATTAAGCAGCAAACTTTTTTGGTGCGAATGGACGAACAGCGGGCATTGTCAGGTTTAACGGTGCTGCTTCCAAAGCCAGCCGAACGTCATCGCGCACTGAAATTGGCGCGTGAACTGCTCGAATTAAGCGGGCCGATTAGTGCGGAAAAAGAAGGGCGCTTGCAACGGGTTGCACATGTGCTGGATTTGGATAGTGATGTGGCCGTTAGCAAGAAAAAGGCGGTTCGCGCTAAATCGGTCGTGCCAAAAAAAGTGTCTAAATGAAAGTGCCAGATCGAATCAAAACTTAAAATCTCCCCATTTACATTTTTGGTTGCTATTTGATAAATTTAACTTAATTAACTGGCAAATCACCGCCAGTTGATAGACATTGATTTTATGAGGCGACTGCCCCTGTTGTGCTCGATGCCGCCAGATAGGATTTTCGAGTGCGGTCATTCATTTACAGGTGTAGTCCGAGAAATGAAATTCCTGCCAATCGCGTTATTCTATCGCCTTACTGCATAAACCAAACACTCTAATCCTCTAGGAGTGCTACGTGAATTCTGCAGATCTAGTTGTATCGCAGCGCCTTGGTGGTCAAGCAATCTTCGTCCACGTCCTGCAATGGCAGGAACCAGTGTTAAGTGCAATTCATCTACTAAGCCAGCTAGCAACAATGATTGAATTAAACTAATGCCATGTACACCGATCGTCTTGCCTGGTTGAGCTTTGAGTTTTCTTACGGCTCCTTCGAGGTCACCATCCAGTAGCGTTGAATTACGCCATTCCAAATTGCGTAAAGTGCTACTTACAACAATCTTCGGGTGCTTGTTGATAAAGGATGCAAACGGCTCAATTTTCGAGTCAGGCCAGAATTGTGACCATTCTTCGTATATCTTCCGCCCCATAAGAACGGTATCTTGTTCGGCAATATATTCTTCAGGGATGTCGCCATATAGGTCCGGGCGCATAAAAGTACTTGGCGCTTCGACGACGCCATCGAGCGAAATAAAAAGGTTGGCTGTCAATTTTCGCACTTTAGTTCCTCCTACTGGCCGAATCGCCCTAGCTACGGTAGATAGATTCGAGTTAAAAAAATAGATGCCGGGTTTTCAAACCAGTATCTACGGCCCTAACAAAATTTCAGCCAGTGTTTTCAGGTTTATCCCGGAAGGTATTCGGGTAATTCTCCCGCAAAAATCGCACTGCAGGATCGAACCTGTCATAAGCCGTTCCCTACACCGCTATTGGGACGGCTTGCCTTTGCTAGACCAAACCACCGATAGGATCTTCCAGTTTCCATCCACCGATTTCATCAATTGCCAGACTTTAACGCCGTGATTGAGCGTGACGCCTTCTTTCATGAATTCAAAGTCAGACATCACCCAGGCCAAATTGTCGTCCTGAGTAATCTTGACGTTATAAAATTTCTCTTCTATCGGGGATTTCTCGGTTTTCAATAGTTTGACAAATGTGCTGTACCCGTCTGGGTATGTCCCATCAAATGTCGTATCCCATCCGTTTTGCGCTTCCTTTATATCTTCCACGGGCCATGGCGACATGAACAAGACCTTGTTATTTAAGACCAAAGTCGAAAGCAATTTGGGATTCTTTGTTTTGATCGCCGTTCCAAAATCACCGATGAGCTTTGTGATCGAACTGAAATCTTCTGATGAGGTCGCGTGATTTTCCAAATATGACGGTGTGGCTGCGTTCGCGGAACCTGATTGAAACAAGACACAAGCTAGGACAGATACAAGAAATTTCATTGTTTTCTCAAAATCGGTTTGGTTGGTTTTCTTGCGTGCTGAGCTTTAGCCAATTTAGTTTCAGCCGAGGAATACTATCGAACATTCTGATTTTAAGATATGCCCTATTTAGGGCATTTTCATCAACAATTGAAGAAAATTGGCCGCGCATCCGACCGACTGGATTCAAGAACGACCTGGCTAAATCAACTAAAAATGAAACGGACTATCTATATAGTGCCGATAGTACTCAATAGCCCAGTACTTATTTTGAAATCCACGCTACATTACTATCTTGCAGACCAAGACCTTGCTTGAATCCGATTGGAAATTCAAGATGTGGCTTGCCTGCCCAGCCTCTTTCCACAAATAAGTTGTAGCCCTTTCCTGCTTTTTCATATCGAACAGCCGACAGCCAAATGCCATCCCAATCCCCAAGGTATTTCAAATCCTTGAGACTTTCTGGATAAACGCCATTTCTTGTTTTATGAAGCTCGATTAATGAAACTGCAGAGACAAAATTTTGCTGACCAAATTTTTCATCTGCTCCTGGAAAGGTAAAGTCACATCCTGCAACTAATATTGTGAATATCAGGATAAAAATAAGTCTCATATTTAGTATCTAACTTTGTTGTAGGTGATGAATTTTGTACTTACGCGCGTTCTTGAAAGTTGTGCCCGCAACGTGCCGAATGTTACCTGTTAAGGTGACAAATAATTAGCATGATGGGATTTATAAAAGAAAATTCCGGCAAATAAAATTCCGCATGGAGCTGCGATTATGCTCAGGATAGCCCACGGCTGTTGAATAAATAATGTTGGGTAATTGATACCAAAGTCAAATTTCCAATCCCAATATGCCTGCGTCAAAACATAACCACCAAAGCACCACGCTGTTATCAATAGTAAATATTTTTTGCGGAACACAAGAATGGTGCAAACGCACCAGATTGTGGCAATGATCACTCTTGGGAGTCCCATGACGATTGCGTCATAAATGATTAAAGCCATCGTAATATGCGGCTTACCAAACCATAAAAAATATTCTCTAGGAATGGCTATTGCGGCTAAATATCCTGAAACGTAGATAATTAGATTGCCAAGGACGATGCCAGAAATTACTGCAACAAATGCCGAAAGTATTTTCATATTTTTGAACCTTCACTTGAATAGTTGAATAGCCCAAGTCAGGCAGTAAAATCTTAGTTTGCAAAATCAGCGCCTACAGACGAAGGTCCGGAATGTGTGTCGAATCCACACTTTATTCTCAGGTTTGTAGAATCAAAACGGTAATCGAACGTTGGATTTACCATTGAATTGGACATATATTGGTGGTCTGCATGACCGTCGCCTTAGTGTCATATTTTGCTATTTTAATATTTTTTTGCTGCGGATATGTATCCTTACCACCATAGAGTTCAGTCTCGGTTAAGAGTGACATGCCAAGCAAAACAGCTCGCGAGCTTGGGTGGGGTGCTAGCCAAATCTGTCAGTCACCAATGCCGCACATTATTTCTTACGTTCTTGCTTCACCAGTTCTGTCAGTGCTTCTTGGCGGCGCTGGGTAATCATCAACATTCCGGCGATAAAAATTATTGCAGGTAACATTAAAAAAATAGAGCTATACCAGGGAAGCGCGACCTTACTAGCAATGCTGGCCCACACGCAAATAATCGGTATTGCGATCATAAAAAACAAGCCGATCACCTGCGTTAAGATGGACATTGGCCACTCAATTTCGGCTAGGGCCTTAGCTCGCCGTATGGCGTTGATCTTTTCGGTAACGTCAATTGAATGTGCTAATTCCATCTGATAATTTCCTCAGTGAGTCCAACTGTGATTTGCGACGCGGGTTTGCGCCATTGTTGACGAATGGTTGCACGAATATATTGCGAAGGTAGCACCAGATTTGGCTGACTGGCGATAGTCATGATCATCCGCTGAGCCGGTCACAAATCGTAGGGCTGGTGCAGTATTAGCCCAACCGCATTTAATTAGTTGCTTATTTACATCAGCGAAAGATTCTAACGAGTATTTAATCCATTGGATATGCCCTAAATAGGGCATTTTGAGCTTTTATAAACAGGAAATTGGGTGGGTTTGATGTTCTTAACCAAGCAACGCTTCTCTCAGCGACTCGATCTGCTCCGTTGCGTCGTCAAGGATTGAGCTCAAGGTCTCATCACCTACATTGAAGTCAACTTTCGTATCGGCATCATGAATTGCTACCTCGGATGCTGGTTGCAAGGGGGATAAAGTGGTGGCTAAGTCGTTCGCCAGAATGAGAACGTCACCTAAGGTCACAGGCGGTTGCGCGCCAACGCCGTTCCAAACCTGCTCAATTGCCTCGCAAATTGTTTCCGGTATATCGAGCGCTTTTAGCACTCCTCTGCCAATAATTTTTTCACCATATTCCACCCATCCCTCGAGCTCGCCATCAAGCAAGCCGGGGAACTCTTCCGCTCGCGATAACAAATAAAACCCGCCCACTTCATGCACAATGCCAGCGAATAACGCTGCATCCGGGTCAACTCGCGTCATGCGCCGGGCTATGACTTGCGCTAAAGCAGCAACACATGCGGTGTGTTCCCAGAGTTCGGCCGATTTTTGCTTGATGATTGGATTAGTTAGCCCATTATTCATCTGGCGAACGATGAGCGAGGCGGCAAGAGATCGCAACGTACCGAAGCCCAGGCGCATCACCGCCGTAGTGACATTATTGATTTTTGTGCCGGAGCGGTTGTATGCCGCAGAATTGGCGATGGACACTGTACGGGCAGAGAAGAGCGGATCAGCGAGCACAAGTTTGGTTGCGCCGGCTAAATGGGCGTCCGGGTCATCCAGCATTTGCTTCACTTTTAACGTGGCATTGATGTTGGTCGAGAGCGTTATTTCTCCCCGGCTGGCTTGTGCTGCAATACTGCGAAAGGCTTCAAGTCTGTCCATAACAATTCTCCGGTAAAAGAAAGTCAGGCTATGTTTGGAAAACGAACATAAAATGCGCGCTCACATCCAAGCAAACCAAGTAGTCGTCCTATAAATCCAAATAGATTATTAACTGTTGCGGAATAGCATTTAGATGAAGTTATCGTTTTATTTAACCGTTGTATATGCCCTATTTAGAGCATTTTAGTAATTTTTTGAATAAAGTTTGGTAAAAGTTGTAAGTGACAAGCCATCATTCAATACATTTCTATTTAATCTGCCAGACAAACTTTTATTCAGCGCCATTAAGCAATAACGCGCGGAAAATGCATAAAAAAACAACTACCTTTACCCGCTTCACTGCTGACCGAAATGGAGCCGCCAAATTGCTTGTAAAGAATATTGTGGACAATATTTAACCCTAAGCCGGTGCCGCCAGTAGCGCGTTGGGTTGTGAAAAATAAATCGAATATTTTCCCGATATTTGCTTGAGGGATACCAACGCCATTATCTGCAAACGTCAAATTGACGGTTTCCCCGACTTGGTTGGCCGTAATATTAATCACTCCTTGACCGCGCTCAGTAAATGCGTGTGTGATGGCGTTCATGGTCAGATTGGTCAAGACTTGCGCCATTGCGCCCGGAAAGCCATCGATAGCAATTGGAGTAGGGCAATTAACGTTAACCTGTACCTGGTTCAGGCGTAATGTGGGGCGCAGGCTGGACATGACTTCATCAATGTAAGCACTGAGTTCATATTCACGTCGCTGCTCGCTGGTTTGATCGCTGGCAACCTGCTTAAAACTGTTAATCAGATGTGAAGCACGTTCTGCATTCTTCATAATTAAACGGGCGCATTCGCCTGCGGTCGTGGTGTAGGCGACGATCTCCGATTTTTTCATTGCACCATCTGCCATGGCTTTATTCAAATGATCGGTCGCTTCCTTGAGCACCGAGGCTGACGTTAGGGTAATGCCGACCGGTGTATTGATTTCATGCGCGACTCCGGCGACCATGCCGCCAAGGCTTGCCAACTTTTCTGTCTGCAACATGGTTTCCTGCGCCGCTTTGAGTGCCACATAAGCCAGATCAGCTTTAACCGCTTCAGCGCGCGTCGCTTCTTCTGCTTGGCGCAGATGTTCGATTACGTGTTTAAATTTGCGTTGCGTTTGATTAAAACATTGAATAACTTCACCAATTTCGTTTTTTTGCGTTTCCGGTAGTTCCTCCACATCTTCACCGCCATGCTCTGCTAATTCCATTAATGCGTCGCGTAATTGACCGAGCGGGGTAAAGACCAGACGCAAGCTGAACCGCAGCGTAAATATTAACAACGCATCAATCACCAGAATTTCAAAAATACTATGCAAGGCGTTAGATCGCAACAATTCATCAATGCGATGGCGCGTAAAATAAATCACCACGCTACCTATTTTATTTTGTGGAAGAGCCGGTTCCGCGCTGTGATCGGCTAGTTGATGATAAAGATCCGCTTCAATGGGAATGCCTTCTACCTTATCGAGATCAACCACGCTGACAATTCGGCCCTTTTTGTCGCGTGAAGCACTTGCAAATAGATTGGATTTTAAATCGAAGACCTGAATTGCACTCACTTCCGGCGACAGCATTTCTGACTCGACCAAATTCGTAGTGAGCTCTGTATTGAAATCCCACATAGGCAAGGGGAGGCTGATGGTCAAGCGAGTGAGTGTATTCTGCTTTTGTTGGGTAAAGTTTGCGTTTAATTCGCGCGATAACTTGTAATACCCATATCCACCAAAAATGATGAGCGTGATCGAAATGGCTACCAAAAAAATGTTTGTAAGATGAGCCCGGACTGAATGCATGTCGATTGCTTCAATTAGAAAATCGGTAGTTTGTTAGCGATTCGGCGTTGCTTGCCATCAATGTTACTTTTTTACGTTTTAGACACGTTCAGAATTAGGTATAGCGGAAATTAGCTGTTTTTACTAATCTGTATTGAAATCAGACTCGGTTAATTTGGCGCTTATTTATCAATTCCCATCACTTTTTAGTCACTTTTGACTTGAAATTGTATTCATATGCTATTGAAGTTTAGTCGAGCGCACTCCGACTGCAATACGATATTTTTGCGGACTTAAACGATGCCTCTACGAAATATATCGTATTGTGATATATTCGCTTTCTTTTCAGCATTCCCAGCATATGAAAAACTCATCCAAAGACTTATCCAAGCAAGATTTTGAGGCGTTATCTACCTTCCGTTATCAACTTAGAAAATTTCTGCGGTTTAGTGAAGAAGCCGCCCAAAGTGAGGGCGTCACACCGCAGCAGTATTTATTGTTGTTGCATGTAAAGGGTATCGCCGGGCGCGATTGGGCCAATATTGGCGAACTCGCCGAGCGACTGCAATCACAACATCACAGTGTCGTCGCATTGGTAACTCGCTGCGAAAAACTTGAGTTGATAGAGCGGCGCACCAGCGAAGTAGATCGGCGTCAGGTCAACATTCACTTGCTTCCGGCCGGTGAGCGATGCTTAGCCAAACTGGCCGAATTGCATCGCAACGAACTCGCCACCTTATCGGGTATTTTTAGAATTCCCACCATCAATAGTTAAAAGTTACACCATGTCTTCTTATTTGAATCAACACAAACGCGATTTTTCAAACGACAAACGTCTGCTAAAAATCTCATGCATCGCCATTGCGATTGGTGCTTGTGGCACACTAGCGGCCTGGTTATTGCTCAACTTAATCCGCTTGTTCACGAATTTATTCTTTTATCAGGCGTTTTCATTTGTAACGCGTTCACCGGCCAATCATCATCTGGGTGCCTGGGTTATTTGCCTCCCGGTACTGGGTGGTTTAATTGTTGGGCTGATCGCACGGTTTGGTTCTGAAAAAATTCGCGGACATGGCATTCCAGAAGCAATCGAAGCAATCTTATTTGGCAAAAGTAAAATGTCGGCCAAAGTCGCCATCCTGAAGCCCATATCGTCCGGCATTGTGATTGGTAGTGGCGGCCCATTTGGCGCAGAAGGCCCGATTATTATGACGGGCGGCGCAATTGGCTCCTTAATTGCACAACACTTTCATCTGACTGCAGCTGAACGCAAGACCTTACTCGTAGCTGGTGCGACCGCAGGCATGACAGCGGTATTTGGCACGCCCATTGCAGCGGTACTGTTGGCTGTGGAATTGCTCCTGTTTGAATTACGCCCACGTAGCCTGTTGCCCGTAATTGTGGCTTGTTCCGTGGCTGGATTTACTCGCCCTTTATTATTGGATTCCGGCCCTTTGTTCCCATTGCAAACTCCCGCAGTTGGTCTGCTCGCCTTGTTCTCCTGCGTTATTGCCGGTCTTTTGGGCGGTGCATTATCGGCATTAATGTCGACGATGTTGTACCGGGTTGAAGATGCTTTTCATAAGCTGCCGGTGCATTGGATGTGGTGGCCTGCGTTGGGTGGCTTGGTAGTTGGTATTGGTGGTTATTTTGAGCCGCGTGCGTTAGGCGTCGGTTACGACGTTATTGGTGATTTACTGAATAACCATTTGCTGCTACAGGTTGCGCTGGGTTTATTGCTAGCTAAATCTGTCATGTGGGTTATCGCGCTGGGCTCTGGTACTTCTGGTGGTGTGTTAGCGCCGTTATTAATTATTGGCGCAGGATTAGGGACGGTACTTGCGCCGTGGCTGCCGGGTGGTGATGTGCATTTATGGCCGCTGGTCTGCATGGCCGCGGTATTAGCGGGGGTGTTAGGTGCACCGCTTACTGCTGCCGTATTTGCATTCGGGCTAACGCAAGACGTGAATGCTTTATTACCGCTGTTACTCACAACCGGCGTGGCGTATGGCTTTACGGTACTGACTATGAAGCGTTCCATCATGACCGAAAAAATCTCACGCCGGGGCTATCATATTTATCGTGAATATGGCGTTGATCCAATGGAGCGGCAGCATGTTGATGAAGTGATGAGTCATGTTGTCACAACGATTTCTGCACAACTTTCCATCGCGGCCGCATTAGATCAGTTTTTTGGGGCCCAACAAAGCCATCGCAGCTATCCGGTAGTTGATGATGATCAGCGGTTAATTGGCATGATCGAGCGCAGCAGTCTTAAACAACTTGCGGATGAAAGCAGCTCGTTAATCCACCTATTCGACGCACAGCAACAAACTAACGTCCATTTCGCATTACCCACAGAAACGTGTCGAGTTGCTGCCGCACGAATGGCTACGCTGCAACTTGAACGCTTACCGGTAGTGAACAACCTTAAAGACCGGCGTGTAATTGGCATTATTAGTCGCAGCGACTTAATCAAGCCATCGCAGCTATTTTTTGATGAAGAACAAAAACGGGAGCGACTGATTGCTTAGTTTTGCTTAAAAAATGCGTTTTATAAAAAATAAAGCATGAGGAGGTTGTGTGAATAAAACAATACATTGGTTACACGGTTTTATACCGAAACCGACTGCTATCAATAATTTGGAGCGATTACGCGCCTGTAGCGGCGCATTGTTTGGAATTTTATTGACGGGTTTAGTTGCTCGCTGGTTATATGGTGCTACAGCCCCGTTGCCATTGCTTGTTGCTCCGATGGGGGCTTCCGCTGTACTGTTGTTTGCGTTGCCATCTAGCCCGCTGGCACAACCTTGGGCATTGATCGGCGGCAACTTGGTTTCGGCAGCACTAGGCGTCACTTGCGCGCAATGGATTAATGACCCAATGTTGGCCGCATCGCTGGCAGTTGCAGCATCAATCGGTGCCATGATGGTGTTGCGATGCGTGCATCCGCCAAGCGGCGCCGTAGCACTTACCGCGGTATTGGGCGGGCCATTAATTCATGCAGAAGGTTATCGATTTGTATTGGCACCTATCGGAATTAATTCTTTATTGTTGCTGGCAGTTGCCTTGATATTTAATAATTTAACTAAGCATGTCTACCCACATCGCGTCATAGAGCACGGCAATACGCATCGCACGGCAGATCGGCAGTCTAATGAAAGACTAGGGTTTACTTCCACCGATTTAGATTACGTACTGACTCAATACAATCAGATTCTTGACGTTAGTCGCGATGACTTGGAGTCCTTGCTAATACAAACTGAGATGCACGCTTATCGACGTCGGTTCGGTGAAATAACCTGCGCCGATATTATGTCGCGTGACGTAATTAGCGTTGAATTTAGTACCGATTTGCAACATGCCTGGGAATTACTGCATCGGCACAATATCAAGGCATTACCGGTGATCGACCCTGCGCGGCGTGTAATTGGAATCGTAACGTTGGTAGATTTCATGCAGCATGCTGGCCTGGATAGATATCAAAATTTCGCTACCAAGATGCGTCAATTTTTGCGTCACGTTGGTCGCGCTCACTCGGAGCAACCCGAGGTCATTGGACAAATAATGACGCCGGTTGTGCATACTGCTTTCGACAGCATGCATATTACCGAGCTAGTTGATCTGTTTTCGCATAAGGGTCTCAGGCATATTCCTATTATTAATGCTGAACATCACTTAGTTGGAATGGTGACGAACTCTGATTTGGTTGCCGGTCTTTATCGCGGGCGATTAGGTGATATGGATCAATGATTGATTACAAATCGTAATTAATGTTGGCTTGCTTTGATGAATTCAGTGTTCTATCCTCATCATGCTAACGCACCAGAACTGCTTGGATTTGCACTTTTATGACACAGTTCTGAGTGACGAAGGCTTGCTGTTGAGTAATCTTGAGAAGTGAATTAAAGCAACCAACACAACTATTGAGGATTTGACCCATGAAATTACTGTTCAATTTGTCTAAGCACAATTTACTTTTCGTGCTTTGTTTTGTAATTACGTTGTTAATGTCAATTAATCAGGCGCGTGCGACAGATGTAGTGAAAGATGGCGCCATCAACACCGAAGTTTCGCGTCCCGCGGAAGATAAGGCGCGCGATACTGATCGTAAGCCTGCAGAGATGCTTGAATTTGCGCAGGTAAAACCCGGGCAGCTAGTTATTGACTATATTCCAGGCAAAGGTTATTTCACCCGTATCTTTAGCGCAGCAGTGGGGACGCAAGGGGCGGTATATGCAGTTATGCCTCAATTTTTGATCGACAAGTTTAAGGGACGTTCTTTACCGCCGTCAGTTTCTGTTGAGCCTGGACACACCAATGTGCATGATGCGATTTCCAATGGCGTGCAAATGAATGTGCCGGTAAAGGTTGATTTGGTTTGGACTTCGCAGAATTATCATGATGTTCATATTGCGGGCGGCGCAGACGCCACTGCTCAGCTAAATAAAGCAGTTTTCGATGCACTGAAACCGGGTGGGCTATATGTTGTGCTTGATCATGCCGGTGCCGCCGGGCTGGATGACGCTTCTATTGCTAAGTTGCATCGTATTGATAGAGCACTTGTGGTGAAGGAAGTGACTGCGGCCGGTTTTATTTTAGACGGTGAATCAATGGCATTACGTAACCCTGCCGATTCGCACAGTGTGGCGGTTTTTGATCCATCTATTCGTGGCAAAACCGATCAATTCATTCTTCGTTTCCGCAAACCGCTAGATATGGCATCACATACAACCGCGCCAATGACGGGCAGTTGAGCATTGCTGATTTATTGGTAGATTCTTGCAGCTGACGAATGATCACGATGGTTATGTGATCATTCGTTTTATGAAGCCAATGCCTAATGTCCATTGCCAATTGTTACCATTCAATCTTATGTAGAGCTTCCGTCTCTCTATGCCGTGCATCATCAGTTGAATGTAAATAATGACTGGTGGTGCTCAGTGATTCATGCCCTAAATTGTCGCGCACATGGCGTAAATCCACATCCTTATTTGCCATATGAGAACCTGCTGTATGCCGCAACCAATGCGCTGACGCAGCCATTACCCGATCTGCCAACGCGTTACAGTCATCGCCACGCAGTCTGATTCGATCCGACGTATCTTTGAACACCTGTTTTACGATGGCATGCACGGCACCACGCGTCATTTGGCGGCGCTGCTCACCAATCGGTAACAAAAGAGGGTGAATTTCACCGGCTAAGGGCAGGGGCGTTAAACCCTTTTCACGGCGATAACGGGCCAATTCCATCATCAACTCACTCGTAGCTGGGACTAAGCGTAACTTTTCCCCTTTACCCAAAATTTCTAGCCACCAATTCTCTTCACCTTCTTTGGTGCGCCGGCAAAAGAAACAGCCCATATTATTTTCAACCACTTCTGAAATACGCAGGCCGCATAGATACAGCACAGAAAATAACCAACGCAATCGATAATAATGTTCACGCTCCCGGCTTGTTTCCTTGGGTAGCAATTCAATGGTTTGCTTCACATCCAGCCACAACCCCTCATCCAGATAGCGCGTTATCCGCGGCTTGGCCTTGCGTGCACGCTGCCGCGACAATGAAAGCGGATTGCCAGCCAAATAACCTGCATTGACCAGCCAGGAAAATAACGTATTTAGAATAACAATCGCTTGTCGCTGGCTGGTGGGGGAGAGCGGTCCGGCAAAAGGACGCCACTCCGGATTGGCGCGAGCAAATTTACGGCTATCGCGCATGATCCATCTTGATGCGGGCTGTGGATCTTCTAAAAAATGCTGATAAAGCAGTAAATCTTCGTGAGTTAGCGATGAGAGCGATTTTTGCTGCTGAATTGTTGACCAAAGTAATAGGCGTTCAGCTTCCTTGCGGTAATTATCAAACGTGGTTTTGGTATCTGTGAACCGCGCTAACCAGGCTTTAATTGCTTCAATGTCATTATTGGCCGCGATTTGTGAGCGATTGCCGACGGCACGATTACTTCCGTACGTTCCATCCAAATCAGTCGATAAAAAGACATTATCCAAAGTAACTGGCGACATAGCGGCGATCAATAAGGATTTTTCTTGCGACATAGATTCTCGAATGCACAATTTAACAGGATCATCATTTTAATCGACATTAAAAGAATAATGTCATATTTTAATTTTAGTTAATTAGATATTTAACGTAATACGTAGTATTATTAACTGATATTTTTAACTGAAAGTTAGCATGGAAACATCAATTGCCAATGAAAAACAGCTTCTTGCCGATATTGAACTGCTGCGCGAGCAGTTTCAACAAACGCAGGAGTTGTATCGGGAAGTTTGTGCTTTGCTGTTTTTCCGCTATGGCATAACACCGACGGCAAATAAGCTTTATCAATTGGTGCGTAAAGGCAGCATGTCTGCGCCAGCCGAAGCCTTGGGCAAATTTTGGGAAGATATGCGCGAAAAGAGCAGGGTCAGAATTGAACATCCCGATCTGCCAGATGCGCTAAAAACCGCGGCCGGTGAATTAACCGCTACTTTGTGGGTATCAGCGCAAACGCTTGCCAATGACTCACTTGCAACGTACCGCAGCGAAGCCCAAGCGCAAGTCACCGAAGCCAAAGCTACAGCCGAAACCGCAGAAACTGAAAGCCGCATAACGCGTGAGGCGTTAGAAAAAGCCGAAGGTGAACTCAACGCGGCGCATAACCGCATCAGCGTGCTTAATCAAGACTTGGCGGCAGCTATGGCGACAAATGCCAGTTTAGAGCTGCAATTGCATCAATCCAGAACCGATAATCTCGCTCAGCAACAACTGTTAGTCGATGCCCGCAGGGATTTCACGGCTGAATTGGAGAAATTGCGCGCAGCCGCACAATTGGCCGATGAAAGAGTTAGGGCATCAGAAATACGCGCCTTACTTGAAATTGACCGGGAGCGCAGCACGAGTTCCAAATTGCAAAAGGATTTGGATACCACCCGCACCACAGCGGCTCAGCTCAACGAGCGTATGCAGTCCGAAATTACTAACTTGCAGGCTCAGCTTGGCGACATTCGACAAAACACGGGGATAGTGGAGGGCAAGCTGCAGTCGGCACTTGCTGGTCGTGACGTAATAGCTAATGATTTAAAAATCGCACAGGTGCAACTAGCCGATATCGGCACGCAGCTATCGGATGCGCGAAACGATTCTGAAAACTGGCGCCGTAACGCTGAGGATCTGCAGCGAGCAATTACGGAGTTAAAGAACGAGACGCCAAAATTAACACGGGCATTTCGTAGGGTAAAAGCGGAATAATTTTTTCAGTGCTATGCATTAAAATTCATTAGTTCAAATCTGAACGTCCATCGAGCGACTGACTGTGCCGATTGTACCCAGATGCCGATAGCAGCTATGTAAAAAAACTTATAGCTCCGTGCGTTATCGAACTGACAAACGCGATCAATCGGCGTAAAAATATCGGGCTGATAGCAATTGACAAAGTTCAATCAGTGTTCCCAATACGCCCAATCTCAACCATATCTGAAAGTAAATTATGAGGAATATTTTCGGACTGATGCTGACAATAGCTGTTCTTCAATTTTCCGTTCCTGTATTTTCTGCAAGCACGAACCCGAAAGCCAGATATATCGCAACGACTGAAAAAGCCGAATCAGACTACAAACTGGCGCGTGCGCGATGCGACCGCATGGCCGACATCGCTAAAAATCTCTGTGTCGCGCAGGCGAAAGCAGCACAAACTCAAACTGAATCGAATGCTACCGCAGTGTACAAAGACACACCCGAGGCGCGTTTTATTGCACGCATCGATATTGCCGATGTCAATTTTGAAGTCAAAAAAGCTATGTGCGAAAGCCGGCACGGCAATCCAAGAGAAGAATGCGTCAAAGACGCCGAGGCGACGATGGTCGCAGAAAAACAAAATGCCGCTGCAGTAAAAAAAATTGGAGAGGCAACATCTTCTCCAAATGACGACAGACTGGCTACCAACTACATTGCGGCGATCAAAAAATGTGATGCTCTGAATGGCGTTCAAAAAGATGATTGCGCCAAATCGACAAAAAAACAATTTGGGAAATGAACGAACTAACCCGGTGCCGTACAACGACTGCTATTTAGCATCGATATTCCTAACAAAGGTAAGTTTGCTAAAGTGTTCTGTCCGCAAACAGGATTACTTATCAACGACGGTTAGTGCCGTCAGGAGTCAGTCATCCAATATTCTGGCAGACTCCTGACCTTCGCATTGCGGCCATTAGCTCAACCGACATTACGCGTTTTTTAAGTGGATCGTAAATTCAAGTTTTAAGTGCAATTTGCATAGCAGTTTCAGTGGCAGTTTTGTGCTGGGTGACGACAGAGATTCAAACAATTGAATTTTAGAACAACAATAGAATTTCATTAATAACCCTATGTTTTCTTCTTAAGAATCACGTGCATGGCATTCGGTGAGCTCACGTGTTCGGAGCACTGGTACCCAAGTGAAGGCATGTCAATGTTGGAGAACAAGCTCTCCCCGCTACCGAGCAGGATTGGCGCGATAGCAATATGCATCTCGTCGACCAACCCGGCGCGTAGGTATTGTTGAACCGTGGCTACGCCACCGCCAACCCGAACATCCATTCCCATCGCCGCTTCTTTTGCACGTTCCAGCGCGATGAGAATGCCGTCTGTGACGAAGTGAAAAACAGTACCACCTTCCATTGTGATAGATTCGCGCGGATGCTGAGTCAGCACAAAAACTGGTGTGTGGTATGGGGGGTTGTCGCCCCACCAACCTTTCCAACTCATGTCTGGCCAAGGTCCACGAACCGGCCCGAACATGTTGCGACCTAAAATCCATGCGCCGATGTTACTGAATCCTCGAGCGCAATAATCATCATCGATGCCAGTTGTGCCATCCCCATTTCCGTGCATTTTCTGGAATGTCCTGGTAGGGAAAGCCCATTCGTGCAGACCCATTCCACCAACACCGAGCGGATTTTCAAGGCTTTGGTTCGGTCCGGCACAGAATCCATCAACAGACATTGAGAAGCACTCTACACGCAGCTTTGACATGGTTAACTCCTTTAATATTTTATGACGGAAGTGTTGTCGCCTAACTGCTTAGGTACGCATCTAATAAGGCTGCAACTTGAAACCGTCTGCTTAACATATGTTTTTTATTGCTATTAATTACAAACTGGCTGTTTTTGAGCCCATTCACGAATGTCTCGTATGTGCTGCCGACAACTGTCATATTAAAACTTTACTAGACTTCTTTGCTACCTAAAAGGCTGGTGAAGTTCCTGGATCAACATCAGGCCAATCCTCACTGGCTTGACGATCTTCGTAGTCAAAATAGATTTCAGTTCCAAAAGGTTTGAATTCCATTTCAGTCCCACGTCCCGAATAGCGCCCATCTTTCAGCCCAACACGTTGCAACAAAAAACGTTAGTGCGTTAAAAATTTGAATTATTCAGTATTCAAATTATTTTATTCATGATTTAAAAAACGTTGGGCTGATAAAACTCCAGCCCAACCTGCCGTATTGATTCTGTTGTGCCCATAGTTGACGGTCGAGGTTCTACACTGCTGACATTCGAAAATCAATTTACGGTAAATAAAAATATAAAGTAGGGTGCCAATATGCGTAGCGCATTGCGCCGATCTTGCCCACCTAACATGCGGCGCAATAGATGAAGCCCATTGCGCCCTACGAAATACACCTTAATGAAATGGACTCCACCCTCCTGAAAACGGCATCATAATGTGCCTAGCGAGCCAGGTGGGCTGGCAAGCGACAATCAAGAGAAGGAGTCCGAAATGGATACTACCGTAAAAATGATTGGTTTGGA